>NZ_JAKNRW010000019.1 GCF_023072615.1 Pseudomonas violetae | reverse complement strand
GCCTCGGCCAGGTCGGTGCTGGAGTCCGGAGCGCTGCCGCTCCATTGCGTCTCGCGGCCCAGGTCCAGGGTGCGGCCGTCGGCCAACTCAAGGGTGACAGCGCCGGCCAGGCCAGTGTCTACCTGATCACCGACGAACAGGCGATCGCCTTCAACAAGCACGCGCCGGATGCCCTCTGGGGACACCACGAAAACTTGACCAACAATGCTTTTGACGATGGCAACAACACTGCTCATTGAAGACTCTCCGGGTGTCACGTTCAGTAGACTTCCATGGACCTGATGGCATTCTTGCCTAATCAGTCTGGACGCTGGTTCCTGCAATAATAGTTACAACTTTGACGCTTTTTTGTGTCAATATTCTGGCTATGTTTTTTGGCTATAAACTATATGCCAAACTATTGACCTTCTGGGTGCCATCCTAAACAATCGCCCGGGTAATGTCACATTGATATTCGG
Organism: Pseudomonas violetae; assembly: GCF_023072615.1. GTDB lineage: Bacteria > Pseudomonadota > Gammaproteobacteria > Pseudomonadales > Pseudomonadaceae > Aquipseudomonas > Aquipseudomonas violetae. The sequence continues at coordinate 99,505 of NZ_JAKNRW010000019.1, read as the reverse complement.
GCTGGGACCTGTGCCGAACCGTGTGATCCAGTACTCATTTTGTACTTTCCGACAAGCGGTCATCTGCCTGCTCAGAATCCGCTGTAGATGCACGTTTTGCAGTGATTTAGGACAACAAATTGCGGAATATTCATACCGTGCATTTGCTATCGATTCGGTCTCGGCTATTTCTCCTGGCCGCTCGTTTTGCATCACCTTGAGCGGTGATGGACTTAGGCTGGTGCTCGAAGATTTTGAGTCGCGCCACATGAAGTCCATGGATGTCGCAAGTTGCTGTTGTCGGATCTGCGGCGTGCTTCGCCGCCGCGCGTCAACAATCCGTGTTCTGCGCGGATCAGAAATATTCAGTTATTTACTCAATACCCAATCAAGGCGACCATGGGTAAGTTGCTCAAGAGCCAAGGAGTGGTCGCACCGTTGGCATCCGTTGTGCAAACAACGTGAAGCCAAGGTCCAACTGCCCGGTACGGATTGAGCAGAACCTTTATCGTTCAATTGTTAGCCAAGAGTGCCGAGCGTGGAATCAGAAGTCAGTCGAGTTCATCTCATCCATGATCCACGCGCGTTGCATGACGATCCGTTACTGGACGGTCTGCTAGCCCTTTGCACGTTGCATCAGAAACCCGCCAGCGCTGCGATGTTGACCACAGGTCTGCCGTTGCCCAAGCAGCGCTTGAGCGTTGAGTTGCTGCCGCGTGCTGCGGCCCGCGCCGGGCTGCAAGGGCGAGTGCTGGTGCGCAAGCTGGAGCAGATCCCGGAAATTGCAATGCCGGCGCTGTTGCTGCTCAAGGACGGTCGAAGCGCTGTACTGCTCGGCTGGCAGGGTGAAGACCAGGCCCGCGTTCTATTGAGCGAAAGCGATGGCGGTGAAAGCCTCGTAGCTCGCGAACTGCTGGCCGACGATTACATCGGCAAAGTGTTCTTCGCCCAACCCCAGCATAAATTCGACGTCAATCACGGCACACTGATCCCTCGTGCGAGGTCGTGGTTCCGTGACACCCTAAAGCGTTCGCGCTGGCTGTATGCCGATGCCATCGCCGCCAGTTTCCTGATCAACGTCATCGCCATGGCGGCACCATTGTTCGTAATGAACGTGTACGACCGCGTAGTGCCGAACCAGGCCGAGTCCACACTTTGGGTGCTGGCTATCGGCATCTGCGGTGCCTACATGTTCGACCTGATTCTCAAGAGCCTGCGCAGCCTGTGCCTGGACCTTGCCGGCAAAAAAACCGACCTGATCATCTCGGCGACACTGTTCGAGCGAATTGTCGGCATGTCCATGAAGTTTCGGCCAGCCCGGGTCGGCAGCTTTGCGCAGAACATCCATGAGTTTCAGAGCCTGCGCGACTTCCTCGCTTCGCTGACCCTCACCAGCCTGATCGACCTGCCGTTCACACTGTTGATATTCATGGTTATCGCGATCCTCGGGGGACACCTGGTGTGGATTCCGGTGCTAGCCTTCCCGATTGCCTTGCTGATCGGTTATGCGCTGCAGAAGCCACTGGTCGCGACCATGGAGCGCACCATGGCCCTTGGCGCCGAGCGCCAGTCGAGCCTGATCGAAACCCTCGCCGGCCTGGATGCGGTGAAGGTCAACAACGCCGAAAGCGAACGCCAGTACCAGTGGGAGCAAACCATCGGCACCCTCAGCCGCCTTGAGCTGCGGGTGAAAATGCTGTCCGGCCTGGCGATGAACATCACCCTGCTGATCCAGCAACTGGCTGGGGTGATCATGATCGTGTTCGGCGTGTATCAGATCATCGCTGGCGACTTGAGCATGGGTGGCCTCATCGCCTGCTACATGCTCAGTGGGCGCGCACTCAGCCCGCTTGCATCGCTGTCCGGTCTGCTGACTCGCTATCAACAGGCGCGGGTCACCATGAAGTCGGTCGACCAGATGATGGAGTTGCCCCAGGAGCGCAATTTCGAAGAGCGCCCGCTGAGCCGCAAGGTGGTGCAGGGTGGTATCGAATGCCGCCAGCTGAATTTCACTTACCCCGGACAACAGAACCCGGCGCTGAAAAACATCAACCTGCTCATCAAACCAGGCGAGAAGATCGGCATCATCGGTCGAAGCGGCTCGGGCAAGAGCTCGCTGGCCAAGCTGGTAGTTGGCCTGTATCAACCGGACGACGGTGCATTGCTGGTGGACGGTGTCGACATTCGTCAGATCGACGTCAGCGAACTGCGCCACAACATTGGCTATGTGCCCCAGGACATCCAACTGCTCGCCGGGACTTTGCGCGACAACCTTGTCTCCGGCGCCCGTTACGTGGAAGACGAAATGGTCCTGCAAGCCGCTGAGCTTGCTGGCGTGCACGAGTTCGCCCGCCTGCACCCGCAGGGGTATGAGTTGCAGGTTGGCGAGCGTGGGCAAAACCTGTCCGGCGGTCAGCGGCAGAACGTGGCCCTGGCCCGTGCGCTGCTGCTCAACCCGCCTATCCTGCTGCTCGATGAGCCAACCAGCGCCATGGATAACACCGGTGAAGAACGGCTCAAGCAACGCCTCGCAGCGATCATTGAAAACAAGACCGTGGTGCTGGTGACGCACCGTGCTTCGCTGTTGTCGCTAGTCGATCGCCTGATCGTCGTCGACCGCGGGCAGATACTCGCCGATGGACCGAAAGCCGTGGTGATGGAAGCGTTGAAAAAGGGGCAGATCAGTGTTGCTTAAGTCCGGAATCAAAGGTTCCATCCGCCGCTATTTCAAAGGCACCGATTCACTGCAGGGTCAGCCGCTTCCGGAGGTCAACAAGGCCCTCATCGAAGATGCGCCGCGCGTGGTGCGGCTGACCATCTGGAGCATCATCGGCTTTTTCCTGTTCCTCCTGGTCTGGGCCAACTTTGCAGTGATCGACGAGGTCACCAAGGGCGACGGCAAGGCGATTCCTTCGTCGAAGATCCAGAAAATCCAGAACCTTGAGGGCGGTATCGTTGCCGAGCTGTTTGTCTCGGAAGGGCAGATCGTCGAGGCCGGTGCCCCGTTGATCCGTCTGGACGACACGCGCTTCGCCTCCAACGTTGGCGAAACCGAAGCCGATCGCCTGGCGATGCTGCTACGTGTGGAGCGCCTGAGTGCTGAGGTTGATGACCGTCCACTGAATTTCTCTGCTGAAGTGTTGAAGGCCGTTCCTGGGCAGGCTGCCAGCGAAGAGTCGCTGTACATCAGCCGTCGCCAGCAATTGCACGATGAGATCGGTGGCCTGAAAGAGCAGTTGATCCAGCGCCAGCAGGAGTTGCGCGAGTTCACGTCCAAGCAGTCCCAGTACCGTAATGGTCTGGCTTTGCAGCGTCAGGAAATCAACATGTCCGAGCCGCTGGTGGCCCAAGGCGCGGTCTCGCCAGTGGAAGTTCTACGACTCAAGCGGGCCGAGGTGGAAACCCTGGGGCAGTTGGACGCGACCACCCTGGCAATTCCGCGTGCCGAATCGGCGATCAAGGAAGTGCAGCGTAAAATCGACGAAACTCGCGGTAAATTCCGCAGCGAAGCACTGACTCAGCTCAACGAAGCCCGCACCGACTTGAACAAGGCCCGGGCCACCGGCAAGGCGCTTGAAGACCGAGTCAGCCGCACCCTGGTGACATCGCCAGTGCGCGGTATCGTCAACAAGCTGCTGGTGAACACCATTGGTGGCGTGATTCAGCCTGGAAGTGATCTGGTCGAGATCGTACCGCTGGACGACACCTTGCTGGTGGAAGCGAAGATTCGCCCGCAGGATATTGCGTTCCTGCACCCGGGGCAGGAAGCGACAGTGAAGTTCACCGCGTACGACTACACCATCTATGGCGGTCTTAAAGCCAAGCTGGAGCAGATCGGTGCGGACACCATTACCGATGAAGACAAGAAAACCACTTACTACGTGATCAAGTTGCGCACCGATAAGAGCCACTTGGGCACGGATGAAAAACCGCTGCTGATCATTCCCGGAATGGTGGCGTCGGTGGATATCATCACGGGCAAGAAGACGGTGCTCAGCTATCTGCTCAAGCCGATCATCCGGGCGCGGGCTGAGGCTTTGCACGAGCGGTAAATCTTGTAGGAGCGAGCTGGCTCGCGAAAACCCCGAGAGCGCCTCGGGGTGTCAGGTAGCCAGCGTTGTCGTTGACGACCATCGCGAGCGAGCTCCTGCAGGAGGGCCCAAGCCTGGCGCGCCGCACGACACAAACCAATACGCGACTGAGCTCAGGTTCTCAAACGGATCTTCTTAATAGAAACCACGAGCGTTAGTCGTTCTGAGTCGACAGAGTTTGATCCATAGGCGACCAGAATTGGCTTTTTCCGTTTGCCTTGTGGCCTTGGTTGAAACCAAGGATCTATTTGACTCTTCAGCACGGGCATTTCCGTTGGGGGTGGCGGTTCCGCCCGCACGGTATCGGCATTGTTCAACAGGGATGAGTTATCGGATCTCGTGACGGTTGGCCTTTCGACTATTGCTGAAGGTCTCGACTGCTGTGACGCCAGCGGTGTCGAGATCGCACTTTGTGTGTGCTTCTCAAGGCCGCTCTCAGCGACACTCGTTACTGGCGTAGCAGTTGCGACTTTTGGATTCTTAACATTGACGTTAGGTCTGTAAGGTAAAGCGCGTGTGGGGATAAGTCTCGTGACACGTACATGTCCTGTTGGGTCGGTGCTACCCACAGGTTCATTCGAGCAATAGGCATAACAGTTAATACCGCCCGCTCCGAACGGGCTCAAGCTGTCCGGACTATGAAAGCACATCAATCCAGGGTTATAGGCCCGGTAGCCATTCCCTAACAAGTACCACCCGTTGAATGCCTCGCGTAAAGCCCCGTTGAATCCAATTGTCGACATGGCGGCGTGCAGCGAGGATTGATGGCCATAAGCAGAATAAGCAATTGCATTGATTGTCTCGGCTGCCAACTCGGCGAGCACCGAGTTTTTACTGTCTGTCGCCAGTAGCACGGTGCGGTTGAGGCTTGTTTTATGGTCTGAATGTACCGGCATCGAAAACTTCCTGAAGCGCTTACAAAGCAAATGCAGTTCCTCGTTTTTACGCGGCTTCAGGAAGTTTGTGAACTATCAGAACTGATAGTCCTTGCACTTGCGCTGATGCCGTCTCCCGCCAATGCAAATCGCTGTTAGGATTGCGGTTGGATCAATCCTGATCGGTTACGAGTGCTCAGCATGCAACTCCCAGACATGAACCTTTTGGTCGCCCTCGACGCCTTGCTCGACGAGGGCAGTGTGGTGGGCGCTGCGCGGCGTATGAATCTGAGCCCGGCGGCGATGAGCCGAACGCTGACGCGCATTCGTGAAGCCATTGGCGACCCGATCCTGGTGCGGGCGGGACGTGGCCTGGTGCCGACGCCCAAGGCGCTGGAGTTGCGTGAGCAGGTGCGGGATGTGGTAGAGCAGGCCTCGTTGCTGTTTCGCTCGGCGGATGATGTGGACCTGGGGAGCTTGCGTCGACGCTTCAGCATTCGCGCCAATGACTTTTTCGTCGGGGTTTACGGCGGCAAGCTGTTCGACACCATGGAGCGCCAGGCCCCCCATTGTGAGCTGCGTTTTGTGCCCGAGGGGGATGGTGATGACGAGGCTTTGCGTGAGGGGCGGATCGATCTGAGCGTCAGCAACAATCGCCCGTTGATGCCAGAGGTGAAAGTACAGAATCTGTTTGCCACTCACTTCGTCGGCCTGGTCCGTGAGGATCATCCGTTGTTCGATGAGGAGATCACCGCCGAGCGATACGCCGGGTTTTCCCATATCAGCATGTCTCGCCGCGGCATTGCCCGCGGCCCGATCGATACAGCGCTGAACGCGTTGGGGCTGGAGCGAAGGGTCGCGGTGATCGCTCCGAGTTTTCATGCGGCGATGTTTGCTTTGCCGGATTCCGACCTGATCCTGCCAGTGCCCAAGGAAGCGTTGTTAAGCATCCGGCGCCTGGGCTTGAAGCTGCGCTCGTTTACCCTGCCGATCCCTCTGCCTACCATCATGCTGACCCAGGCCTGGCACCCGCGGTTTGACAAGGATCCGGCGCATCGCTGGCTGCGCGAGACGTTGAAATCATGTTGTGATGAGACTTGGTTGGCGGCGCAGCCTTAAGGATCTTTTATTCTAACGATTGCGTCACACGCACTTATAACCTGCCAATAAGTTGATTTTCGTCAGCTGTTACCCTTCATAAAATACCCGGGTATTCAAATCCCGGAGCCTGCAGTACATGACTTCCCTCACGGTCCCGGCACTTATGGCCACGACCGCTGCTTCGCCCCCGGTATTCGGTCTTCGGATCATCATCGGCCTCATCGGTGTGTTGATCGCCGTGCTGGTGTCCGGTCTGAACGAGATGGTCACCAAGGTGGCCCTCGCCGACATCCGCGGCGCACTGGCCATTGGTTACGACGAAGGTACCTGGCTGGTCGCCAGCTACACCGCCACTTCGGTGGCGGCCATGGCCTTCGCTCCGTGGTGTTCGGTGACCTTCTCCTTGCGCCGGTTCACCCTCTGGGCCATCGGCGTATTCAGCGTGCTCGGTGTGCTATGCCCGTTCGCCCCGAACTACGAAAGCCTGCTGCTGATGCGCACCTTGCAAGGCCTGGCGGGCGGAGCACTGCCGCCGATGCTGATGACGGTCGCACTGCGCTTTCTGCCAGCCAACGTGAAGCTTTACGGCCTGGCGGGTTATGCGCTGACGGCAACCTTCGGTCCCGGCCTGGGCACCCCGCTGGCCGGGCTGTGGACCGAGTATGTCGGCTGGCAGTGGACCTTCTGGCAAATCGTCGTGCCGTGCCTGCTAGCGATGGCTGCGGTGGCTTATGGCTTGCCTCAGGATCCGCTGCGCCTGGAGCGCTGCAAACAGTTCAACTGGCGCGGTTTGCTGTTGGGTTTTCCGGCGATCTGCATGCTGGTGATCGGCATCCTGCAGGGCAATCGCCTGGACTGGTTCGAGTCGAGCCTGATCTGCACGTTGCTCGGCGGCGGGCTATTGCTGCTGGTGCTGTTCCTGATCAACGAATGGTCGCAACCGATTCCGTTTTTCAAGATGCAGATGCTTGGTATCCGCAACCTGGCTTTCGCTCTGCTGACCCTGGCCGGTGTTCTGGTGATCCTGCTGGCGGTGATCATTATTCCGTCCAGCTACCTAGCGCAAGTCCAGGGTTATCGCCCGATACAAACCGCACCAATCACCTTGTTGGCCGCACTGCCTCAGTTGATCGCGCTGCCGCTGGTGGCGGCGCTGTGCAACATGCGCTGGGTCGATTGTCGGTGGGTGCTCGGGATCGGCCTGAGCATGCTGATGCTGTCCTGCCTTGGGGGCTCGCACCTGACGTCGGTATGGATTCGCGACGATTTCTACCCGATGCAATTGCTGCAGATTTTCGGCCAGCCCATGTCGGTGCTGCCTTTGCTGATGCTGTCCACCGGCAGCATCAGCCCGATGGAAGGGCCGTTCGCCTCGGCCTGGTTCAACACCGTTAAGGGCCTGTCGGCGGTGATCGCCACCGGCGTGATCGAGGCGCTGACCACGGCACGACAGCATTTTCACTCGACCATGCTGGTCGACCGTCTGGGCAATTCGCCCCTGGCGGACGGTGACAGCGTGGGCCTCGCTCATCGGTTGCACCAGCAGGTCGTCGTGCTCACCGCATCGGACCTCTATTTGTGCATGGTCGGTGTCGCATTGACGCTGATCCTGATGATTTTCTGGCTGCCAACACGGATCTATCCGCCCCGCGCCCCGACTTGAACGCTCCACGAAACAGAAGGTTTTTATGACGACTCTCTCCAGGAAAAAAGTGGCCGTCGGCATCACTGCGGTGGTCGCGCTCGGCGTGTTGATTTACCTGCTGGCGCCCGGGCTGTTCGGCAAACGTACGCACCAGAGCACCAATGATGCTTTCGTTTCCGCAGACTTCACCCTGGTGGTCCCGCGCGTTGCCGGGTTCATCAAGCAAGTGCTGGTGGAAGACAACCAGCAGGTCAGCGCCGGGCAGTTGCTGGCGTTGATTGATGACCAGGATCTGCGCGCTGCCGCACAAGCTGCCGACGCTGAAACGCTGGTGGCCAAGGCTCAATTGCAGAATGTGCGGGCAACGCTGGAGCGTCAGGCATCGGTGATCGCTCAGGCGCAAGCGAGCGTTGTCTCGGCCAAGGCGCAAAGAGCCTTTGCCGAACATGAACTCAACCGCTACAACCACCTGGCCGGCGTCGGGGCCGGGACGGTACAGAACGCACAGCAGGCGCGGACCCGCATCGACCAGGCTTCGGCGAAGCTGGCAAATGTCACGGCGGTATTGGCGGCGGAGCGCAAGCAGGTGGACATCCTAATCGCCCAGCGTGATGCGGCTGAAGGTGGTCTTAAACGTGCACAAGCTGCGCTGGAAATTGCCGGCTTCGAACTGTCCTATACGCGAATCGTTGCGCCCCAGGATGGCATGGTTGGGGAACGCGCAGTGCGAGTCGGCGCCTACGTCACGCCGGGCAGCAAAATCCTCGCAGTGGTACCGCTGGCGCAGGCCTATGTGGTGGCCAACTTTCAGGAAACCCAATTGGCTGACGTGCGGCCCGGACAGCGGGTTCTGGTGCGCGTCGACAGCCTGGACGGCAAAGCGCTGACGGGGCGGGTCGAAAGTATTGCGCCGGCCACCGGGGTGACGTTCGCATCGATCAAACCGGACAATGCGACGGGTAACTTCACCAAGGTGGTACAGCGGATTCCGGTGAAGATTGTGCTGGATCCGGGCCAGCCATTGGCGGATCGGCTGCGAGTGGGGATGTCGGTGGAGGCAAGTATCGACACTGCCGCGACCGATAAGCATGAGGTGGCGCAAAAATGAAGATGTTTGTTGATTGGACTGACGTCATCGCGAGCAGGCTCGCTCCCACAGGGGGCCGCAAGCCAAAACTCACCCTCTGTGCCTTACTGCTAATGAACCTGTCAGCCTGCACCGTCGGCCCCGATTTTCACAAACCCCATACACAGCAAATGGCCGACTGGTCGCAGCCCATCAAGGCCGCCGCGAGTCAGGCGGTCGCCGAAAACATGGACGAGCGCTGGTGGGAAGTCTTCAACGACCCCAAGCTGGCAGCGCTCACCCAGCGCGCCCTGACCGACAACCTGGACCTCAAACTCGCCAGCAGTCGCCTGCAGCAAAGCCGCGCCGCACGCCAGGTCATCACCGCCGACCGTTACCCCAACACCGCCGCCACCGGCAGCTACGGGCGCAAACGCAACAGCGGCGAAGGGTTGAACGATCCCTCGGGCAACAACGGTGATTCTGCCTTCAGCTTGTGGGATGCAGGTTTCTCGGCCTCATGGGAGCTGGACTTCTGGGGTCGCGTGCGGCGCGAGGCCGAGGCTGCCGATGCCACCCTTGAAATTGCCGAAAATGATCGTCGCGGGGTACTGCTGTCGGTACTCGCGGAAACCGCCCGGGACTACATCCAGTTGCGCGGAGTACAAGGCACACGAGCGGTCACCGAACAAAACCTCGATGTCGCCCGGCACAGCCTCAAGCTCTCACAGCTGCGCCTGGCCGACGGCGTCGCCACGGACCTGGATGTCGCCGAAGCTGCTGCGCAAGTCGCCGCTATCGAGTCGCGCCTGCCGGCGCTTGAGCAACGCCAGTCGCAACTGATCAACGCGCTGAGCCTGTTGATGGGGGCACCGCCCCATGCACTATCCGCGGAATTGGCCGACGATGCACCTGTGCCGCAAACCCCAAGCCAGATCGCCATCGGCTTGCCATCGCAACTGGCCGAGCGACGACCGGACATTCGTCAGGCCGAAGCGCGTCTGCACGCTGCCACCGCCAACATAGGCGTGGCCAAAGGCGATTTTTACCCACGGATTACCTTGTCGGGCAACATCGGCTCCCAAGCGATGCATTTGAGTGATTTTGGTAGCTGGGGTTCTCGCGCCTTCGGCATCGGCCCGCAGTTCAGCCTGCCGCTATTCGACGGCGGCCGCCTGCGCGGCGTGCTCAACCTGCGTGAAGCCCAGCAACAGGAAGCGGCGGTCGCGTACCAGCAAACAGTCCTGCGCGCCTGGCACGAGATCGATGATCAACTGAGCGCCTACAACACCAGCCAACGCCGCCGCGACAGCCTGGCCGAAGCCGTACGCCAGAACCAGATCGCGCTGAGCACCGCGCAACGGCAGTACGTCGAAGGCGTCGTCGATTTCGTCAACGTGCTCACCGTACAAGGCGCACTGCTGGCGACCCAGGAACAGTGGGTGGAGAGTTCGACCGGGGTGTCGTTGGCGATGGTGGGTTTGTACAAGGCGTTGGGTGGGGGATGGGAGTCGGTTTATCCGCTTGAGGCTCGTCGCTGACAGACGTCGGCTGCAGGGCTGTAGGACGCGTCTTGATTTTCTGGCGCGCGGAATGTCGGTCGTCCCAGGGTTTAGCATTTCGACTCCTCCCTGACGATGGTTACGCTTCCATGATCGCTGATCCTTACGCACCTCCAGCAGCCACTCTCCACGACGCGGCACCAACCTCACCAGCGTTTTACGTGGTGAGCAAAAGCAAGTTTGCAATGCTGTTCGTTGCGACTAACGGTTTTTATATCGCCTACTGGCTTTATAAAAACTGGAAGCTACACCGGGCGGCAGGCAACAAGGTTTTACCTTTGGTGCGCACAATTTTTGGCGTGTTTTTCATTTACTCCCTGTTCACCAGGATCGATCGACGAATCAAGGCTTCAGGAAGGGAATTTCGCTGGTTTCCTAGAAGTCTGGCCCTGGCATTCATCGTTGTTGCATGCACAAGTAGTGCTGCGGTTTGGATTCAAGACTTCCATATCCAATTCGCGATGAGCCTTCTGGTGCTACTTCTGCAGATTTTTTGCTTGCTGAGTGCACAGGCCGCGATCAACTACTCTGAGAACGACTCCGAGGGGCATACGAACTCTGCGCTAACTTTTGCCAATGGCGTGTGGATCGGGCTGGGTTTGTGCTTTTGGACTTTGCTGTTCTTGACCTATTTTCTGCTGCCTTAAAGGCCCTGGGTCGAGCCGTTGATCAACACCGTTTTGCCAGTCGCTGCGTAAAGTGTAATGATAATTGCTATCAATCACACGCGTAGTACTCCCATGGACGCAGCAACTGACGGCAACGACTCTCTCCATCGTCTTTACCGCGATAACCATGGCTGGTTGCAAGGCTGGCTGCGCAAGCGCCTGGGTGATCGTGAGCATGCGGCGGATGTGGCCCAGGATACGTTTCTGCGCCTGCTGGTGTCCGGGCGCTTGCCTGGTCCGCTGGAAAGTCGCCGCTATCTGACGCAGATTGCGCGCAACCTGGTGATCGACCAGTGGCGGCGACTGCGGATCGAGCGGGCTTATCTGGAAAGCGTCGCGCATCTGCCAGAGCCGGAATCGCCCTCGCTTGAAACCCGCGCCTTGATCCTCGAAACCCTGACCCAGATAGACGCGATGCTCGACCGCATGCCGGATAACGTACGCCAGGCATTCCTGCTGTCGCAGTTCGAAGGTTTGAGTTATGCACAGATTGCCGAGCGGCTCGGGGTGACCGTCAGCTCGGTGCAGAAGTACATGACCCGGGCGATCCTTGCCTGCTACCAACTGGTTTACGAATCATGACCCGGGCGCTTGATGGTCCGATCGACACTGCGATCGTCGAGCAGGCCAGTGAATGGCTGATGCTGCATTGGGGCGGCGAAATGGATGCGGACCAGCGCCAGGCGTTCACCACTTGGCAGCACGCCCATCCAGAGCATCGCCGCGCCTGGCAACGATTGCAGCAGTTGCAGGAAACCTTCGGCGCGGTGCCTGCAGGGTTTGCGCGGGCGGTATTGCGTGACAGTCCCGACCCGCAGCGCCGTGCAGCGCTGAAAATGCTCGGCCTGTTGCTGGTCGCTGGCGGCAGCGGATATCTCCTGCAAAACCAGGTCTCCTGGCGCTCGACGTTCGCGGAGCACCGCACCGCGACCGGCGAAATCAGGCACATGACCCTGAGCGATGGCACCCGGCTCGACCTCAATAGCAACACTGCAGTCGACCTGCGCTTCACCGCGCAGGAGCGGCGCATCCGCTTGCTCAGCGGCGAAATTCTGCTCAACAGTGGGCATGACCCCGTCCGTCCGTTGATTGTGGAAACCGCCAGCGGCGATGTCCAGGCGCTGGGGACCCGATTCTCGGTGCGTGAAATGGACGACGGCGCACGAGTCGAATTGTACGAAGGCCGATTACGCATCAGCCCGCGCCATGGCACCACCGCACACATGAATGCCGGCGACAGCCTGTGGTTCAGTGCCACCGGTACGGGCCCAAGGCAACTCGCGAACCCGGATGACAGCAGCTGGAGCCAGGGCCGACTGGTGGCCGAGCGTCAGCCACTGGGTCGTTTCCTGGCCGAGCTGGCGCGCTATCGGCCTGGCTGGATTCGTTGCGACGAGGCGGCCTCGCAGTTGCTGTTGACCGGGGTGTTCCCGCTCGATAACACCGACTCGGTGCTGGCCGCCCTCGAACGCACGTTGCCGGTGCATGTCGAGTCCGTGACCCGTTACTGGGTGACGGTGAAACGTCGCGCCTGATGCTGAAAAAATAAATTAACCAAATGCTTGTCGGTTTTCATCCCCCGTTCGGGATACCTCTTGAAAGCAAATCAAGAAGCATTCTCATGGGGAGTTCCGGAATGCCACACCGCCCAACACAGAAGATTTTTCCTTTGAATGGTGTAATGCGCCGTGGCGTGTTCGCCACCCTGCTGGCCACTACACCGATGCTGCCGTCCCTGTCTTGGGCTGAAGAGGCAAGCGTCAGCCAGGTGCGCCAGTACAGCATCGGCGCCGGCAATCTCGATCAGGTGCTGAATCGTTTTGCCCGTCAGGCGGGGATTCTGCTATCGGTGGACGCTCAGCTCACCTTGGGTAAACGCAGCACCGGGTTGCAGGGGCGGTACGATGTGGCTCGAGGTCTTGAGCGTGTGCTGGCAGGCAGTGGCTTGCAGGCCGTTTACGCTCAGGGCGGCTGGTCGTTGCAAACCGTCGCGCAAGACGGTCCGCTACAACTGGGCGTTACCCAGGTGAATGCCACCGAGGCGCTGGAAAATGCCTGGGGCCCGGTCGCTGGCATCGTTGCCAAGCGCAGTGCCACCGGGACCAAGACTGATGCGGCGCTGGTGGAAATTCCGCAAACCATCAACGTCGTCACCGCCGCCGAGATCAACTCACGCAGCGCGCAAAGTGTCACCGAAGCCCTGCGTTATACACCAGGCATCACGGGTGGTGGTTTCTCTGACCGAGTGAAGATTTTCGATGAGCCGACCTCGCGCGGGTTCTCGCCTACACCGTTGTACCTCGATGGCTTGCACCTGCCCTATGGCGGCGGCAGTACCGGTGGTGCGCTGCAGATCGAGCCTTACTCGCTGGAGCGGATTGAGGTGCTCAAGGGTCCGGCGTCGGTGCTGTATGGGCAGAATCAGCCAGGCGGTATCGTCAATCTGGTCAGCAAACGTCCAACCGAAACGCCCCTGCATCAAATCAAATTCGAGGCCGGCAGCTACGACCATAAAAGCGCGGCCCTCGACCTCGGTGGCCCGCTGGATGACGAGGGCAAGTTCCTCTATCGCCTGACCGCCCTGGCCAACGACAGCAATGACGAAATCGATTACGTCGAAGAGCGGCGCCAGTTCATCGCGCCCAGTTTTACCTGGCGGCCGAGTGAAGGCACCAGCCTGACAGTGTTCGCCCAGTACCAGAAAGACAAAGGCGTACCTGAGGCGCAGGGCCTGCCTGCAGTGGGCACACTGTTCGACAACCCCAACGGCAAGATTGACCGCGACCTTTTCCTCGGTGAGCCCGGCGTCAACGACTACCACCGTGAGCAGTATGCCTTCGGCTACGAGTTTTCCCACCGCCTGAACGACGTCTGGACCTTGAAGCAGAATGCGCGTTACGCCCGGGTCAATGACCATTATACCGCGCCGCTGCACGGTTACCGGTTCGTCACCAACCCGATCACCGGGCAAAACGACCAGCGCTACCAGACCCGCTACGGCGTGGACTGGCAACAGGACAACAAAGTCTTCGGCGTGGATAACATCGCCCAGGCCGAATTCGACACCGGTCCATTCAGCCATACCGCAATCGTCGGCCTTGATTACTACCACTTCAATTCGAAGTTCGACGGCCTGTACGACTACAACCCGCCAATCATCGACCTGTTCACGCCCTCCTACGGTCAACCGCTGAATTTCGGCAACAACTATCGCTGGGACAACACCATCACCCAGACCGGTTTATACGCCCAGGATCAGATCAAGCTCGACCAGTGGATCTTTGTCCTCGGCGGTCGCTACGACTGGGCCGAGACCGACAACAAACAACCGCTCAGCGGCGCTCATACCAGCAGCAAGGATGAAAAGTTCACCGGCCGCGGCGGCATCGTCTACCTGTTTGATAACGGCTTGGCACCCTTTGTCAGCTACTCGGAATCGTTCCTGCCGCTCAGTGGCACCAACGTCCAGGGCAAAGCGTTCGACCCCTCCACCGGCAAGCAGTACGAAGCAGGCGTGAAGTATCAACCGCCAGGACAAAACAGCTTCGTGCAGATTTCCGCTTATGAGCTGGAACAGGAAAATATCCTGACCACCGATCTCGGCAACCCTGGGTTCAGCAACCAAAGCGGCGCCATACGCTCCAAAGGCATCGAGCTCGAAGCCAAGGCAGAGCTGACCGAGGCACTGGACGTGATCGCTTCGGCATCGCGCAACGACATCAAGTACACCAAGGACAACGACGGCCGCAAAGGCCGACACCCGGCCGGCAACCCGCCGCTGACCGCCGCGCTCTGGGTCAACTACACCTTGCTCGGCGATACACCCTTGTCGGGATTGGGCGCCGGCGTGGGTGCGCGTTATGCCAGGGGCAATTACGGCGATGACTACCCAGGCGCATTCCAGATTCCGTCCTACACGGTGTATGACGCCAGCCTGACCTACGACCTGGGCACCTCCGCCTTTCGCCTCAAAGGCGTGAAACTGGCGCTGAACGTGAAGAACCTCACGGACAAGGAATATGTCGCCAGTTGTCGCAGCCAGTGGGACTGCTACTACGGCGATGGCCGGACTGTGGTGTCGAGCCTGACCTACGATTGGTAAGGCAAATTGCAGAAGCTGTGGGAGCTCGAACGACTCAACTTGAATCGACACCACTAATCCCTGTGGAAGCGGGCTGCCCGCGAAGAGGCCGTCACATTCAGTATCCATGCTGACTGAGGCACCGCTTTCGCGAGCAAGCCCACTCCCACATTGAACCGCATCTGCCGCGGCCGCCGCAGATCCCCTGTAGGAGTGAGCCTGCTCGCGATTAAAGCGTATCAGGCGACTACTTGATCACAGAATGGTTGCACTTCCGAGCAAGCTCCCACCACGAGAGCCGCGCATCAAAAAAATACAGCCGTGCCCTTATCGCGGCTGCTCCCACCTAACTCCCCCACTCTGCAAAAGTTTTACATCGTTCGAGGGGTGCCCTATAGTTTGCCCGTCGCCGACGAATTGGTGATCGACTTTAGCCGGTCGTTACAGATGATGCACAAGCGCCCGTCCAGACGCGGCGCTTTTTGCTGCCTGGCATTTTCATGTCTATGGTGGCTGTGCGTGGGACACCTTCGGGTGTGCCGGGTGCATCTGTCCGGTCGGCTAACCCGCGTACAGCTACCACCCTAATTCGTTTAGCCGCGGAAAGGGTGGGAGTTTCTCCTAATCAGATGAGTTTAAAACATGCCTCAATATCTCCCCCTGCAGGGCAATTTCAGCGTTGGCCCAACCCTGTATATCGACACTGATGCGCGCGTATCAGACCTTCTCGAAACCGCGACCCACCGAATCAAAGCTGCGCGCAATCTGCTAAACAGCCTCACCTGCCTTGATGTGAAAGATGCCGAAGGGCATGACCTGGCGCATTTCGCCAACGTTGCATACATCCTCATCCAGGACGGATGTGATGCGTTGGCTGTATTGGGTCAGAAGCTAGAGGCCCAAGCGGGCTGACGATTGAGCAACGGCCTGAATCTCCAGGTTGCCCTGAAATATAGGCTCAAAATGAAGCTCACCAAACGAGTAGATTGCGGCTCCTCAACCCTTCCCAGACAAATCCGCCATCCCCTTCAACAACTCAATCGGCAGTGGAAACACAATCGTCGAGCTCTTATCCCCGGCAATCGAACTCAACGTCTGCATATACCTCAACTGCATCGCCCCCGGCTGACGGCCAAGCATTTCGGCGGCCTGCATCAGTTTTTCCGAGGCCTGCAATTCACCTTCGGCGTGGATGACTTTGGCCCGGCGCTCACGTTCGGCTTCGGCCTGTTTGGCGATGGCGCGGACCATCGATTCGTTGAGGTCGACGTGTTTGATCTCGACGTTGGCGACCTTGATGCCCCAGGCATCGGTCTGTGCGTCGAGCACTTGCTGGATGTCGATGTTCAGGCGCTCGCGTTCGGCCAGCAGCTCGTCGAGTTCGTGTTTGCCCAGTACCGCGCGCAAGGTGGTTTGTGCCAGTTGGCTGGTGGCCATGAGGAAGTCCTCGACCTGAATGATCGCCTTTTGCGGATCGAGGACGCGGAAGTACAACACGGCGTTGACCTTGACCGAGACGTTGTCGCGGGTGATCACGTCCTGAGGCGGCACATCGAGCACTATCGTGCGCAGATCGACCCGGACCATCTGCTGCACAACCGGAATCAGCAGGATCAGGCCCGGCCCCTTGACCTGCCAGAAGCGGCCGAGCTGGAACACCACGCCGCGTTCGTATTCGCGCAGGATGCGAAAGGTCGACCCCGCCAGGGCAATCAGCAACAGCAGTAGCGCGGCAAAACCCAGTTGCAGACCCATGGTTATTCTCCGTGTGGCGGCGCATCAGCCGCGGCGACTTGCAGCAGTAATCCCTTGCGCGCTACCACCCGCACCCGCTGGCCGGGTTGCAACGGTGTGGCGCTGTGGACTTGCCACTGTTCTCCTTGCAGGTGCACCCAGCCGGCCAAGGTGTTGCCGGTTTGCAGGGCGGTGACCGGTGTCACGCTGCCGATCAGCCCGGCGTCCCCGCTGACGGTGTGGCGCGGTCGGGTTTTCAGGGCGTGGATCAGCAGGTAAATCAGCAGCAACCCGCTGAGCAGGCCCAGACCGATCATCATCGGCACCGGGACCTCGGTGTTGGTCAGGATCACCGCGCCAATCACGAACATCACGATACCGCCCAGGCCGATCACGCCGTAGTTGGGCAGGGCGGCTTCGGCGATCATGAAACCCAGGCCAAAGATGATCAGCCAGATGCCGATCGGGTTGGGTACCAGCAGCACAAGCGGGTCCGCAGCGAAAGCCGATCCGCTCAGCGCCAGGAAGAATGCAGCCGCACAACATCGGGTGTTCACGTGACCCTCCGGGAGAGTCAGCCAGTGGCTCTGAATAGAGTCTAGTCGAGGGCTCGACTGTATGAGTTTTGATCAATCGTCACGCCGGCCCGATGGGCGGATTTCCCCCGCGATCGTTCTGGCGGGCCTAGACTTTCCTAATGGAGCCAACAGGATTAATCATCGTCCGCAGCTGAGCCGTGCGGGCACCGAGGTGCATCATGCGTATGGCAAGAACCGTGCAGGACAGCCTGGAAAAGGCCAATTGCGAATTTGACATCGTCAGCCACCCTCACTCGGCCAGCAGCCTGGAAACCGCGCGTGTCGCCGGTATTCCGGCCGAACGAGTGGCCAAGTCGGTGATCCTGGATGATCACCATGGGCGTTACCTGATGGCCGTCCTGCCGGCCAGTCGCCACCTGGACTTGAGCAAGGTTCGCGGCAGCGGCGAGTGGCAGATCACTCGTGAAAGCAACCTGGCGCACCTGTTCAATGACTGTGAACGCGGAGCGGTGCCGGCGCTGGGTGAGTCCTACGGCCTGGACATGGTCATCGACCCGTTGCTGACGCGGCAGAAAGACATCTACCTGGAGGCGGGTAATCACAACAACCTGCTGCACATGAGTGTGCCGCAATTCTTGAAAATGGTGCCGCACGCGCAGGTGGTCGAGGTGAGTGATTGAATTCTGCGGCGTCAGCGACATCTATTCGTGAGCAGGCTCGCTCCCACATGGAAATTGCGCTCAACTGTGTGAGAGAGCCTGCTCGCGATTATTTCTGGATCACCACAGGAGCCTGACATGGAATCCCCAACGCATAGCTTGCCCACTCTGTTCAAGCAGCTAGGGCTGGCCGACGATCCGGTCAGCATCGATCAGTTCATCGCCACTCACTCACCCCTTAAGCCGGAGTTACATTTGGCGGACGCGTTTTTCTGGACCCAGAGCCAGGCAGCGTTCCTGCGGGACGAGATTCTGGATGATGCGGACTGGGCGGAGGTGATCGATCAGTTGAATGTGTTGTTGAGAAAGGGGCGGGGCGCTTAACAGCCAGAGGAACGTAATTTCAGGATTGCTGGTCGGTGAAAAAAAGGACCTGAATTAGGACTTCAATGAGGTCTTAATTATGCAAAATGTTTTAGCCAATATGGCTGTCAGCGTTTCTGAGTTGAAGAAAAATCCTTCAGCCGTTCTAAACGGCGCATTGGGTGGTCCTGTTGCAGTGCTTAATCATAATCGCGTGATGGGTTACAGGGTTCCTGCGGATGTTTTCGAACGCATGGTTGAGCGCCTCGACGATCTCGAGCTGGCGGAAATCGTTCGCTCGCGTCTTCATGAGACACCGGTGCCGGTAACGCTGGATGACTTATAAGCTCGAGTTTCTGCCATCGGCTCGCAAGGAGTGGGACAAGCTGGAACATACATTGCGCGAGCAGTTCAAGAAAAAGCTGGCAGAAAGATTAGAGGTGCCTCGAATACCTTCGGACTCCCTGCATGGAATGTCTGACTGCTACAAAATAAAGCTGAAGGCATCGGGATATCGTCCGGTTTATCAAGTAGTTGATGAGCGTGTAGTCGTTTCAGTAGTGGCTGTAGGCAAGCGCGAGCGCAGCGAAGTGTACGAGCGAGCTCGAAAACGCTGAACGCAGCCAATTTGTTTCAAAACTTGACCTGCTTTCTCCGTAAATGCGATATTGATAGTTAGCAAACTAACAGTGTGTGCATTGTCTCGTGCCGAACAACCTCGACGCCCTCCAGATGAACATCAGCAGTGCCATGGTGGTAGCCGCCCGGCACTGGCGCAAAATCTGCCAGACCACGCTGGTCAATTATGGAATTTCCGAAGCCTGCGCCGTCCCGCTCCTGATGATTGGGCGTTTGGGCGAGGGAGTGCGTCAGGTGACTGTGGCGCAGGCGGCGGGGATGGAAAGCCCTTCGCTGGTGCGCTTGCTCGATCAGCTTTGTCATTCCGGTTATGTACGCCGTACCGAAGACGCCCATGATCGCCGGGCCAAGTGCCTGAGCCTGACTGAAAGCGGGCGGGCGCTGGTGCAAGCGGTTGAAGCTGAGTTGGTGCGCTTGCGTCATGAAGTGCTTGAAGGCATCGACCAGAGTGATCTGGAAGCCACGTTGCGGGTGCTTCGGGCGTTCGAAGCGGCCAACGCGCCGTCGGTGATCGGCTCGTGAGCGGATTTTTTACCGGCATGCCCCCTGCTCGGGACTGGTTCTACGGCGTTCGCACATTCGCGGCTTCAATGATCGCGCTGTACATCGCCATGCTCATGCAAATGCCTCGTCCATATTGGGCGATGGCTACCGTGTACATCGTTTCCAGCCCCTTTGTCGGCCCCACCAGTTCCAAGGCGCTCTACCGGGCGATCGGGACTTTTCTAGGGGCGATGGCGGCGGTTTTCTTCGTGCCGATGTTCGTGCAAAGCCCGTACGTACTGGTGGTCGTGATCGCACTATGGACCGGGACGCTGCTGTTTCTGTCCCTGCACCTGCGTACTGCCAACAGCTATGCCTTGATGCTCGCCGGCTACACCTTGCCGCTGATTGCCTTGCCGGTGGTGGATAACCCGTTGGCCGTGTGGGATGTGGCGCAAGCGCGCACTGAGGAGATCTTTCTCGGCATCGCAGTCGCGGCAGTGGTTGGCGCGATGTTCTGGCCGCGAAGGCTGGCGCCAGTGTTCAACGACTCGGTGAGCAAATGGTTCGCCGACGCTTCGACCTACAGCCTGCGGTTTCTCAATCGTCAGGTGCAGCCCGATGAGGTCAGCGCCCTGCGCGCCTCGATGGTCGCAACCTTCAACACCTTGGAACTGATGATCGGCCAGTTGCCCCACGAGGGCTCCCGACCGCAAACCGTGCGCAATACCAAAGAGCTGCGCGGGCGGATGATCCACCTGCTCCCGGTGATCGATGCTCTGGACGATGCGCTGTATGCCCTGGAGCGGCGCACTCCCGAGCTGGTGGAGAAATTTGCCCCGTTGTTGGCGACCACCACGCAATGGCTCGAACACAAAAGCGCCGACCTGAATCACTGGCATGCCCTGAAAAATCGGCTCGAAGCCCTGCAACCAAGTGCCGAGGCGCTGGATGATCGCAGGCAATTGCTATTCTCCAACGCCATCTATCGCCTCGGCGAATGGATCGACTTGTGGCAGGACTGCCGCAGCCTGCAACATGCCATCCAGTGCGAAAGCCAGGACAGCTGGCGCGCTGTGTATCGGCACTGGCGCCTGGGCCGGCTCTCGCCATTCCTCGATCGCGGGCTGATGTTGTATTCGGCTGCGTCGACGGTCACTGCGATCATCGTGGCGTCGGTGCTGTGGATCCTGCTCGGCTGGACTGACGGCGGTGCTGCAGTGATTCTCGCGGCTGTGGCCTGTAGCTTCTTTGCCTCGATGGACGACCCCGCGCCGCAGATTTACCGGTTTTTCTTCTGGACGGCGATGTCGGTGGTGTTCGCCAGCCTGTACCTGTTTCTGGTCCTGCCCAACCTGCATGACTTTCCGATGCTGGTGCTGGCGTTCGCGGTCCCGTTCATTTGCATTGGCACCCTGACGGTCAAGCCGCAGTTCTACCTGGGCATGTTGCTGACGCTGGTCAACACCTCCTCGTTCATCAGTATCCAGGGGGCCTATGACGCGGATTTCCTGAGCTTCGCCAACTCCAATCTGGCCGGCCCGGTCGGGTTGCTATTCGCGTTTGTCTGGACCCTGATTGCCCGGCCATTCGGTGCGGAGCTGGCGGCCAAGCGTCTGACCCGTTTTAGCTGGCGCGACATTGTCAGCCTCACCGAGCCGGCGACCCTGTCGGAACATCGGCACCTGGGCGTGCAGATGCTCGATCGCCTGATGCAGCACCTGCCGCGCCTGGCCATGACCGGCCAGGACACCGGCATTGCCCTGCGTGAAGTGCGCGTGGCGTTGAACCTGCTCGACTTGCTGGCCTACACGCCGCGGGTCACTGGGGTTCCGCAGGCGCTGCTGCACCAGGTGGTGGCCGAGGTTGGCGTCTACTTCAAGGCCTGCCTCAAGGCGGACGAGCGCTTGCCGGCGCCGACGGCCCTGCAGATGACGCTCGATCGCACCCGTCGCGCCCTCTCCATCGAATGTGATGAAGGTGCGCGCCTGCACTTGCTGCACGCCCTGAGCGGGCTGCGCCTGGCGCTGTTGCCAGGGGTGGAATTTGTTGGCGCCGGCGAACTCGAAGAACCGCTTCCCCATGGCATCGATGGAGCGCCTTTATGATCGGTGATCTGGATATCAGCGGTGTTTTCCTGCCCACGCTGCTGGTGCTGATGGGCATAACCTACGTGATTTTCCTGCTGGTGCACGGGCTGCTGACGCGTCTGCACTTTTACCGTCTGGTCTGGCACCGGGCATTGTTCAACGTGGCTCTCTACGCCTTGCTGCTTGGCGCCGTGGATTCACTCAGTCGATACCTGATGACATGAAAAAACCTTTTTTGACCCTCGGTCGCGTGGTGCTGACCCTGCTGATCGTGACCTTCGCCGTCGTCGTTGTCTGGCGCATGGTGATGTACTACATGTTCGCCCCATGGACCCGGGACGGGCACATCCGTGCCGACATCGTGCAGATCGCGCCGGATGTGTCCGGTCTGATCCAGACCGTTGAAGTGCGCGACAACCAGTTGGTCAAGCGCGGTCAGGTGCTGTTCAGCATCGACCAGGACCGCTTCAAGCTGGCGTTGCGCCAGGCCAGGGCCGCCGTTGCTGACCGTCAGGAAACCCTGGCGCAGGCGCAACGCGAGCACAAACGTAACCGTGGCCTGGGCAACCTGGTGCCTGGCGAGCAACTGGAAGAAAGCCAGTCCCGGGTGGCCCGCGCCGAAGTCGCGTTGATGGAAGCCCAGGTGGCGGTCGACAGTGCCCAGCTCAACCTGGATCGCTCGACCATCCGCAGCCCGGTCGATGGCTACGTCAACGACCGCGCGCCACGCAATCAGGAATTCGTTACCGCCGGGCGCCCGGTGTTGTCGGTGGTGGACAGCAACTCGTTCCACATTGACGGCTATTTCGAAGAGACCAAGCTCGACGGCATTCACGTCGGCCAGAGCGTCGATATCCGCGTGGTCGGTGACCGTGCCCGGTTGCGCGGGCATGTCGAAAGCATCGTTGCCGGCATCGAAGACCGTGACCGCAGCAGCGGCAGTAACCTGCTGCCCAACGTCAACCCGGCGTTCAGCTGGGTACGGCTGGCCCAGCGGATTCCAGTGCGCATTGCTTTCGATGACGTGCCAGCGGACTTCCGCATGATCGCCGGACGTACCGCCACCGTGTCGATCATCGATGATCAGCAGCAGGGGCCCGCGCAATGAGCAAGGCTTGGGGTTTGGCGGTGATTGGGCTGGGCATGTTGCTGTCGGCCTGCCAGGTGGTCGGGCCGGATTACCACCTGCCGGACGAAGCCGCCGTGCACCGTGATGACTTTCAAGGCGAGTTGGCGGTGAACGACAAGAACGTCGTTTCCGCACCCGTGCCCGGCGATTGGTGGCGGCTGTACCAGGATCCGCGCCTGGATCACCTGGTGCAGCAGGCCATGGTCACCAACACCGATCTGCGGGTGGCAGCAGCGAATATCTCCCGGGCGCGGGCGCAGGTCGACGAAGCGCAAGCTGCGGGCGGCTGGAGTGGGGGCGTGAAAATCGGCGCCCAGCGTTTGCAGGAGTCCGGTGAGGCGTTCCTGCTGCCGGATAAAGTGCCAGTAGCCAACGTGGGCGATATCGGCATCACCACCTCGTATCAATTCGACCTGTTCGGCACCTTGCAGCGTGGTATCGAGGCGGCGAAGGCCAATGCCGACGCGACTCAAGCGGCGGCCGATACTGCACGAATTACCCTGGTGGCCGACGTGGTGCGAGCCTACACCCAGGTGTGCGCTGCCAACGAGGAACAGGAAATTGCTCAGCATTCCCTCGATCTGCAAGCCCAGGGCACCACGTTGGTGCAGCGTCTGCGTGACGCCGGGCGTGGGGATGAAACCCAGGTGACCCGTTCGCAAACCCAATTCAAATCCCTGCGCGCCGAAATGCCGCGCTACGAGGCGGCCCGTCAGGCGGCTTTGTTCCGCCTGTCGATGCTGCTCGCTCAACCGGTGGAGCAGTTGCCCGCCGGGACGGCGACATGCGCCGAACTGCCAAAAGTCACCCAGCTGTTACCCGTGGGTGACGGTGCCACGTTACTCAAGCGCCGTCCCGACGTGCGCCAGGCCGAGCGGCGCCTCGCGGCTTCCACGGCGGGTATCGGCATCGCCACGGGCGAGCTATACCCGGACATCAGCATCGGCGCGTCGGTTGGAACAGTTGGCATTCTGGAAAATCTCGGCAAGCCGGCGGCCAATCGCTGGGGCTTCGGCCCGTTACTGAGCTGGACCGTGCCATCCAACGGTTCGCGGGCGCGTATTCGTGAGGCTGAGGCGACAACCCAGGGTGCCCTGGCGCATTTCGACGGGGTAGTGCTCAACGCGATTCGCGAAACCCAGACCGGCCTGGCCCAGTACTCCGCATTGCTGCAACGTCGCGATGCCCTGGCCGAGGCGGAACAGTCCGCGCAACAGGGTGCGGACCAGACACACCGCTTCTTCCAGGCCGGCCGGGCGTCATTCCTCGCGGACCTGCAAGCCACCCGGACCTATACCGACGTACGGGCACAATTGGCCGCCGCGAACACCCAGGTTGCCATGAGCCAGATCGATTTGTTCCTGGCGCTGGGCGGTGGCTGGGAAAGCGGACGAACGCAAGGTTCGAACGCCAGCAAACCCTGAGGCCGTTGCTATGCTTTGATTTGTTGGGCTGACGCGCCACGAGCCACGCCAGTCCACTGATCAAGGCTCGCGTTGGTCATGGGGACTAAAATAATGAAAAACCCTTATGCTCCCGGCTTCTGGTGCGCTATCGCCGCACTGGTCCTGCTGTCAGCCACCTATTTCTACGGCATCATGCTGGCCCACCAGATCGACAAGGCCCTGATCTTTCTCGACAGTGCCTCGGCGCTGATCGCCGTGCTGTCGATCGTGGTGGTCGCCTGGGCTTCGGTCCAGGGCACACGCATCAAGAAAAAACACCTCGAACAAGGCAAGACCCTGGTGCTTATCTGGGACACCAAGGTGGCTTTGCGCCGGGTTGAAACGGTGTTTGACCGGTATTTCTGGGGCAGCTACTGGCAACCCGGCCGCACCTTCCAGGAAGTCATGGGCGAGCTCACAGGCACGCCGCTGGAAAAAAGCCTGGAAACCTTGAAGAAGCAGTGCCTGGCGCTGGACAAGCAAGTGTCGGACGAGGAGCGGCATTGGTTGAGCAACGCCCGCGAGCTCTCCGACGTCGCCACCGCCATGGCCCGGGAGCGTTACCAGCTGGACTTCTGCGACCCGCGCGCGGAAGTGACGGGGGGGGCGGTGATCAATCGGGATTTCGAGGTGCTGGTGTACACCTGGACTGCGCGGCTGAAGACTTTTGATCATCAGCTTGATGAAATTGAAGTGCAGTATTCCTGATCCAGTGTTGGCAGGACCGACACCTTCGTCGGAATGCCGCCCAGACGTGGGAGCGGGCGTGGTCTGGGCGGCATTCCGACGAAGGCAATCTAATGTGCGCCGAAACTCTCCACCCCCAGCACAGTCCCATAGACACTCTTTAACCTTTAATCATTGGGTCACTTAACGCGCCCGGTGCTAACCTCCATCGCACTTTCAGCGCAGTCGTGTCCGTAACCCGCCATGGGTTCAGGGAAGACGACCACACTTTCAACAACGGACATTGATCGGGTAATTCATGAATAAATCAGCAGGCTTGCTTCTGGGAATTGTCGTGGCAATCGGTGCAGTCAGCGCAGGCGGTGCCTGGTACACCGGCACCAAGCTTGAAGGAGTGCTCAATACCTCGATCGCCGATGCCAACAAGGAGCTGCAGGCCGCGCTGGTGGGGTCCAATGGCACCGCGTCGCTGGAGCTGGTGTCCCTGGAGCGCAACGTATTTAGCAGCACCGCGCATTATCGCCTCAAGGGTGAAGGCGAGATGTTTGGTGAAGCCCCGGTGGAGTTGCTGTTCGTCGACCACATCGAGCACGGCCCTCTGCCGTTCTCCCGCCTGGTGTCGCTGAAGTGGCTGCCCGTCATGGCCACCAGTCACTATGAGTTGGAAAAAACCCCACTCACCGCCAAGTGGTTCGCCGCTGCCAAGGACAAGTCCCCGCTCACGGGCGTGGTCAATATCGGCTACGACAAATCCACCCACGGCAACCTCCAGCTGCTGCCGCTTGACGTCGCACTGGACGACAAGTCGCAGCTGAAGTTTTCCGGGTTGAATCTCGACGTCGATGCCAGCGCCCAGGCGCAAAAGGTCAAGGCCAACGGCTACATGGACAGCTTGACCCTGACGACCGTGGCTGAAGACCTGACGCCGGTCAAGGTCGAGCTGAGTGGTCTGACCTTCGCCAGCAACCTGACCAAGAGCACCTACGGGTATTACCTTGGCGAAAACACAGTCGAACTGAGCGACAACAAGACCACTTTCGGCGCCGGCCAGTCGGTACTGGGCCTGAAGAAGTTTGAAATGAAGAACCAGACCGAGGAATCGGGCACCAGCGCGTCGGGCCGCGCCGATTACAAGGTGGGCGAGGTGTCGCTGAACGGCAAGACCATCGGCTCCGCGCAGATGGCCATGAGCCTGAAGAACCTGGATATTCCGGCGACCCTGTCGTTGGTGCAGGTTTACCAGACCAAATTGCAACCCTACGAAAAGGCGGCTGCTGAAGCGGCGGCTGCGGGTCAGCCGGCGCCGGAACTGGTGTTGACGCCTGCCGAAGAGGCGCAGGTAAAAACCGGCCTGGAAAAACTGCTGGCCGCCGGGCCACAGGTCGCGCTGGAAAACCTCTCGCTGAAAACCGCCAACGGTGAAAGCAAGGCCAACCTGGTGCTCGACCTGACCAAGCCGAAATCCATGGACCTGCCGGCGGACCAGTTGACTCAACAACTGATCGCCCTGCTGGACCTCAACGTGCAAGTGTCCAAGCCGATGCTGGTTGACCTGTTCAGCGTGCAGTCGCAGATCGACGGCCAGACCGATGCCAAGCTGATTGCCGATCAGGCCACGGCCACTGCGGACATGTTCGGCAGCATGGCGGTGGGCAGCGAGTTTGCCAAACTTGATGGCAACAACATCGTCACCAAGCTGCATTACGCCAATAATCTAGTGGAATTCAACGGCCAGAAAATGACCGTGGAAGAATTCATCGGCTTCCTGATGAGCAAAGTGGGCGGTGCTGGCGAAGTCGAAGTCCAGTAAACCTGTAGCCTCAAAAAACGCCCGGCCTCTGCATACTGCAGACGCCGGGCGTTTTACTGTCTGGGGTTGGTACCGGAACACCTCTGAATCAGACGCACTCCCAAGGAGCTGCCGCAGGCTGCGATCTTTTGAACTTGAGAGGCAAAAGATCGCAGCCCCGTTTCCCTCAACAGCGCCTACAGGGATTGGTTCGCGCCATTGTTTATTTAATGGCAGCCGGCTCGAACCGATCCAGCGCCCGATTCACCGCCAGCTCGCCCAGCATGATCACCTGTGCAATGCCCAACAGCGCATTACGCGAGGTCCCTTCCAGATGATCCACCAGGTCAGTGGCCATGACATTGGCCGACGCCAGCGACTCGCAGGCATAGGCCAGCAGGGATTCGGTATCGACGTCGGGGTTGACGGTAAAGAGAGTGCAGAGTTTGCGTGGAGTGGCTTTGATGTCGGCGAACGACGGCACTCGATCAGCAGTTTTGTGGTGGGAATTGGCGTTGGGGATTTCGTGTGGCGCTGTCGAATCGGTATTCGGCGGATCTGGAGTTATTTTGGACATGTGCTGTGTTCTCTAGTTGAGCGCCTACCTTTTTGCTACTAAACGAAAAGGGAGGCGGCTATACGCAGGTTAGTAGACCGGGGAACTCAGCAAAGCCGGCGCGCCCGAAGGCGCCCTACGTACAGCCACCATCAAAATTCAGGTATTGGAATACCTGTCTGACAGTTGTGCGTGCAGCCAAGATAACCTCGGGCTACTAAAACCGATCACTGCGAATCAGTGACCGACCCAAGTTACCGACCCGCCCCAAGGCGCAAAAGTCGGCGGATTCTGGCGTACCTGTAGGCATCCACGCAAGGCGCTGTAGCTTTCAAGAAGTGAAGCTGACTGCGATTAAACAAACCCTTCCGATGCCCAGCGTGGCCAACTATCTCCAGAGCACACAGACTCAAAATGTGGGAGCGGGCTTGTTCGCGAAGGCGGTGTGTCAGTCGCCATAATGTTGCATGTGGCGGCCCTTTCGCGAGCAAGCCCACATTTTTGCCCTGCGTCGCTCGCCAATGCTGCGTTCATCGATGAACCACTGTGGAAAATTCTATGTTGCAGAGGGCCTCAACCAGACCACATTACTAACAAAGACCCCCGCCAAAACTCATCCAATACACGAATTTTCCTACATAAGCCGGTCCCGGAACTCGGATGCATCCTACGCAGACATAGTGTTTCTAATTGAATGGCAGAGTGTGAGCTTTCGAGTCCTCGGACGGAAGATAACGACAATGCATGCCGGGGAAAACCACTCAACCCTAGCAGTTCTGCTAGTACCCAACACCTGCCAAATGCGCCACAGTACAACTCTGAGCCGTCACACCCTTCAGGGAGTACTCTGGATGCCAACCAATCGCGAAACGCTGCTCTGCGGCTATAACTACGACCCATTGGATCGTCTCGTCGATTCCACGTTTCCTGTGACTGAGCAAGCGACCATCCAGCGCTTTTACCAAAAAGATCGCCTCGCCACTGAGGTTCAAGGTGTGGTGCAGCGTTCGATCATGCAGCACAACGACCAACTGCTGGGGCAGCAACAACGCCAGACAGGCACCGTAACAACCCGACTGCTCACGACCGATCAACAGCGCTCGGTGTTGAGCGTGCTCGATGCAACCCGATCCAATCATCTCGCCTATACGGCTTATGGTCACCGCTCACCTGAAAACGGTTTGCTCAGCCTGCTCGGCTTCAACGGCGAACCCCCGGACCCGGTGACAGGATGTTATGTGTTAGGCAATGGCTATCGAGCGTTTAACCCGGTGTTGATGCGGTTTAACCGTCCGGACAGTTGGAGCCCGTTTGGCAAAGGTGGATTGAATGCGTATGCGTATTGCGCCGGGGATCCAGTGAATCGCCTGGACCCGACAGGGCATGCCGGTATCTTTGGAGCGCTGAAATTTATCGGAAGAAAGCTCGGGTTCAGAAAGTCATCGCGTGTCGTTCCTGAAGCAGGCTCAACCTCCTCCACTTATGCCGATGTTGGATCAACCCTTAATCAAGGAAGTGTTTCCTCTGGCTACGCAAGCATAAACTCCTATTCAAGTGTCTCGGGTACCCCCCGATTGCCAATGCGCTCCCCACCTGGAAGCATTGCTCAGGATTCTGTTTCCACCATTGGCCCCTCCGCCTCTGTTCGGAGCCGTAATCCAAATTACGCTAAAATAGCACCGGACGTTACTCTCAGTGAGTTACCGGAGCAGCATCCTAAGTTGGCTGCCAGAGAATGGGCTGGCTCGATTCAGAATGTGACGGATGAACAGCTGGCAGAATTCGTTCAGATTCCACGACCTGGCGCAGGAATACACTCAGAAGAACGTCTTGCTGTGCACGCTCGAGGTATGGCTCTTGAGACTAAGCGGATGAAAAAGTTTCAAAGCGACTACCAATGGGTTGGATACATGAACAATAAAGGGGAGATGTCCGCGAGATGGGAAAGAACAAAAATCCGCCGTACTTAACTGCACGAAACTTGCGCAAGCGCTTGTTGAAACCCGTCAAGAATTACCAATGAAAAGGGCGACACGAAGTCGTCCTTTTCAATGGATTGAATGTATTTACGTCGCATTGGCCGCATCGCAAACAAGCACGTGTCCACAAAGATTGATCGAATAGGGCGAAGTTTTTCATTCCACATCGCACATCCCGGATCAGCCGCCAGGCCTCATCCACGGACAAGCGTTGTTTCATCCTCGGCGAAGCGGGCGACGCGTTGCAGGGCCATGATTGCTCTCCAAACAGGCGTTTCCCTTAAAACTGGAGCGCCAATCGCGAGGTTCAGCCAAATCCCGCTGCCACGGCACGAACGGTCCGGCTATAGTTTGCAGGCCGACGATGGCCCCACCCCGCACAAGGTGCTCTGGAATGACCCGATCGACCTCTCTGACCCCTTGGCTGGCGGCGCTCGCAGTTGCCTTTTGCGTGCAACTGCCGGCTCAGGCCCAGGAGCGTTTCACCGTGAACATTCCAGGCGTGTCGGACGACCGGCTGTTCACTGCGGCTGCCGCCAGCGACGCCGAAGGCTGTGGCGGGCGCAACGTTTCCCCGGCACTGAGCTGGAACGCCGGCCCGGCGGGCACCTTGAGCTACGCGATTGTCATGCATGACCCCGACGGTCAAAAAGGCCAGGGTGTCGACCATTGGCTGCATTACGGCATCAAAGCCACGACTCATCAGATTGCCGCTGGCGTCGGCGCAAAATCCGCCCTGGAGGGTGTCGGTGGCACCAACAGCAAAGGCACTACAGGTTACGTTGGCCCTTGCCCGCCTATCGGTGACAGCGCGCACCACTACCTCATCCAGCTCTACGCCCTGGATCTGGCACCCCAAGCTTTGCCCGCCGGCCTGACGCGCACGCAGCTACTGGAAAAAATCAAAGGCCATGTGCTGAAGAACAGCAGTGTGGTGCGGCGTTATCATCGCTGAACATTTTTTTGAGGTGAGTTAACCCGAACCTGCCAGGCTGCCCGTCTCAGAGGATGAATGGATCATCTTCCTTGAGGTCAGCCCATGTCCCTCCCTTTGCATTTCCTCCGCCCGGCCGCCCAGGGTTTCGCCGCCGGCCTGCTGCTGGCTACGGCCGGTTGCGGTGTCTCGTCCTCGCCGGACTCCACTTCCGTTGCGCCTGTACCCGCTCAGACCGAGTCAAAGACCGAGGCGTTGGTGCAGAACGATGCCGCATTGACCAAACGCGCGGTGCGAGCTGCACCGTCGGCGACTTTCGCGCCAATGCCCGAGGCATCTTCTGCGGGCTACCAGGACGCGCAGCGCGAGCAATATCAGGCGCTGGCCGATAACCCAATCCACAGCGTGGCTGAAACACCCGTCTCGACCTTCAGCGCCGACGTCGACACCGGCGCCTACGCGAATGTCCGCCGCTTGCTCAACCAGGGGCGCCTGCCGCCTGAAGGTGCGGTGCGCCTGGAAGAAATGGTCAATTACTTTCCCTACGATTACGCCTTGCCCACCGACGGCTCGCCCTTTGGCGTGACCACAGAGCTGGCGCCATCACCCTGGAACCCGCATACACGGTTGCTGCGCATCGGCATCAAGGCCTCGGACCGCGCGGTGGCAGACCTGGCCCCGGCTAATCTGGTATTCCTGGTGGATGTCTCCGGGTCGATGGACCGCCGCGAAGGCCTGCCGCTGGTCAAGAGCACGCTGAAATTGCTGGTCGATCAACTGCGCGTTCAGGATCGTGTGTCCCTGGTGGTGTACGCCGGTGAATCCCGCGTAGTGCTGGAGCCGACGTCTGGACGGGAAAAAGCGAAGATTCGTACAGCCATCGATCAGTTATCGGCTGGCGGCTCGACCGCTGGCGCGTCGGGCATCGAACTGGCCTACCAAATGGCCCGGCAGGCGTTTATCCCCAATGGCATCAACCGCATCCTCCTGGCCACGGACGGCGACTTCAACGTCGGCATCAGCGACTTCGACAGCCTCAAGCAAATGGCGGCAGACAAGCGCAAGACCGGCGTTTCCCTGACCACCCTGGGTTTCGGGGTGGATAACTACAATGAACACCTGATGGAGCAACTGGCCGACGCGGGCAATGGCAACTACGCCTATATCGACAACCTGCGCGAGGCGCGCAAGGTACTGGTGGACCAGCTCGGTTCAACCCTCGCGGTCGTGGCGAAGAATGTGAAGCTGCAAGTGGAATTCAACCCGGCCCAAGTCAGCGAGTATCGCCTGCTGGGTTATGAGAATCGCGCCCTGAAACGCGAAGACTTCAGCAACGACAAGGTCGACGCAGGTGAGATTGGCGCAGGTCATACGGTCACGGCACTGTACGAAATTGTTCCAAAGGGTGAGAAAGGTTGGCTGGAGCCGCTGCGCTACAGCCAGGGCGCCGCTGGTGCTTCCAGCAAAACAACGGAAATGGCCATGCTGCGCGTGCGTTATCAGCTGCCTGAAGGTGGGAATAGTCGCTTGATCGAGCGGCCGATTGCTTCGAGCCAAGCTGAGAAAGCCTCCGAAGACCTGCGATTTGCCGCAGCTGTGGCCGCTTTTTCCCAGCAACTGAAGGACGGGCGCTACACCGGCAGTTTCAGCCTCAAAGACACTGAGGCGTTGGCCCGTGGCGCCCGGGGTGAAGACCGGTTTGGCCTGCGGGCGGAGTTCGTGCAGTTGGTCGAACTCGCGCAAAGCCTGCAAACCACCGAACATCAGGCATTGATAGGAGAGACCCGCTGACATGTCTGCCCCGCCCCCCAGCTCAGCCACCAGCAGCGACGAATCGCTGCTGGCCCGCTATCGCTCCGGCGACGGACCGGCTTTCGAGATCCTGTACGCTCGCCACCGTCAGGGATTGTATCGATTCCTTCTCGGCCTCAGCGGCAAAGCCGAGCTGGCCGAAGAGGTTTATCAGGACACCTGGCTGAGCCTGATCCGCAGCACCAGCCAGCCACAAGGCCGGGCGAATTTTCGTACATGGCTGTACCAGATCGCCCGCAATCGGCTGATCGACCACTGGCGCAAACACGGAATCCGTAACCCTTTGCACGACAGCTATGACGAACAGCTCCACGCCTTGCCTAATGACGCCGCCGACCCCGCACAATTGCTGAGCCTGAGCCGCGACACCCAGCGCCTGGAAACCGCCCTGCAAACCTTGCCGGCGGACCAGCGCGAAGTGTTCCTGCTGCGTGCCCACGGCGATCTCGACCTGCCGCAGATCGCCACCCTCACCGAAACACCGCTGGAAACCGTCAAGAGCCGCTTGCGTTACGCCCAGCAAAAACTGCGTCGGCTGCTGGCCGAGGAGGTACTGACATGACTGACGCCCGTCCTACACCCGAAGAGGAAGTGGTGAAGCACTTTCGTCAACAGTCCATCGACGAGCCGCCGGCACACCTGGATGCCTTCATCCTTGCCGCGGCTCATCGAGCAACCCCGGTACCCAAGTCAAGCGTCTGGCAGCGCTGGTCGCAAGCCTGCCAAAAGCCGCGCTGGCAAGTCGCATTCGCCAGCCTGGTTGGCATCGCGTTGATGCTGGCGCTTGTACAACCGGGTCCCGATCAGGAGCCCGCCTACGACTTCGCACCTGCCCCCAAAGCCTCCGCCCCGGCACCTGCAGCGCCGATGGCCGAACTCGGCGCGCCTGCGCAGCATGAATCGATAAGCGCGCAAATGGTCGACGAAGCCAAAGTCAGCAAGCGCATGGCGGCGCCAGCGAAGAGCCTGGATGAGCAATTGCGTGAGGTGGTACGGCTGCAGGAAACCGGTGAGAAGGCCGCCGCTGACCAGCTGTTCGAATCATTAAAAAACCGCTTCCCCAACCAAAACCTGGCCGACCGGCTCAAGCAACTGCAGAAAAACCAGTAACGATAGAGGTCCGCCATTTGGCAACCACCCCCGAAAGCGCGCACTATCGGGCCATAGCCGATGCGTTGGAGGAAGCCATGGCGAAAAAAATCGACCGCATCGCCCAAATGCTCAACTGCCCGGTGAAGGGAGAGGAATTACGGCGAGCAGTGACCGAGAGCCGCAAGGAATTTTTGCTGGCTCAGGAGAAGGAGCAGGCCTTGGAGGAGGATGACCTTGATGATGAGGTGTTCGAGGATGAGGAGGGGGATGATGAATATGATGAGTTTGATTGGACGACGGAGTGAGGGTCGTCAGATTTTGGGTCAGCCCGCACTGCCCTTAGCTCGCCCACAAAAAAAGCCCCAGACCCTAAGGCCTGAGGCTTTTTCGTTTTTACTATGGTGCACCAGGCG
Organism: Pseudomonas violetae; assembly: GCF_023072615.1. Lineage (GTDB taxonomy): Bacteria > Pseudomonadota > Gammaproteobacteria > Pseudomonadales > Pseudomonadaceae > Aquipseudomonas > Aquipseudomonas violetae. The sequence goes on along the minus strand of NZ_JAKNRW010000019.1, from coordinate 66,094 downwards.
GGATTCGAACCCACGACCACTGCCTTCGGAGGGCAGTACTCTATCCAGCTGAGCTACTGGTGCAAGCGGGCGCCATGATACTCATAAGCGCTGCGGGCGTCCATGCTGCTGAATCGCCTGTGTTTTTCAGCGCCCAACGGACGGTTGTCACGTTGATCCGAAAAAATGAGCAAATGTGCCGTTTTCGTTCTTTTTTTCGAACAGGCTCTTGTCCTTTACCCCCTTTGATCCTAGGATTCGTTTGAGATTTCAAACGCTCTTGTCTGGGTGCTGAACCGCGCGAGTCCAATCCGTGCGCTATTTATGTGCTTCAGCCCGGTGAATGATTTCCCTGACGGCAGCCTATAAGGCGCCTTTCTATAATTCTAATTTGCTCCGCGCCTGACGCGGTGCTGTTAAGGAAAGCCGACATGCAGCTTAAAGACACCCAGTTGTTCCGCCAGCAAGCCTTCATTGATGGCGCTTGGGTCGATGCGGACAATGGTCAGACGATCAAGGTCAACAACCCGGCAACGGGCGAAATTCTGGGCACCGTGCCGAAAATGGGCGCTGCCGAAACTCGTCGTGCAATCGAAGCCGCTGACAAGGCGCTGCCGGCCTGGCGTGCACTGACCGCCAAGGATCGTGCAAACAAGCTGCGTCGCTGGTTCGAACTGATCATCGAAAACCAGGACGACCTGGCTCGCCTGATGACCCTGGAACAGGGCAAGCCATTGGCTGAAGCCAAGGGTGAAATCGTCTACGCGGCTTCCTTCATCGAGTGGTTCGCCGAAGAAGCCAAGCGCGTCTACGGTGACGTGATTCCGGGCCACCAGCCAGACAAGCGCCTGATCGTGATCAAGCAGCCCATCGGCGTGACTGCGGCAATTACCCCGTGGAACTTCCCGGCCGCAATGATCACCCGTAAAGCCGGCCCGGCGCTGGCCGCCGGTTGCACCATGGTGCTCAAGCCTGCTTCGCAAACGCCGTTCTCGGCGTTCGCCCTGGCTGAACTGGCCCAGCGTGCCGGCATTCCTGCTGGCGTGTTCAGCGTTGTTTCCGGCAGCGCCGGCGACATCGGCAGCGAGCTGACCAGCAACCCGATCGTGCGTAAATTGTCCTTCACCGGCTCGACCGAAATCGGTCGCCAGCTGATGGCTGAATGCGCCAAGGACATCAAGAAAGTGTCTCTGGAACTTGGCGGCAACGCGCCGTTCATCGTGTTCGACGACGCGGACCTGGATAAGGCCGTCGAAGGCGCGATCATTTCCAAGTATCGCAACAATGGCCAGACCTGCGTCTGCGCTAACCGTCTGTACATTCAGGATTCGGTCTACGATGCGTTCGCTGAAAAACTGAAAGTGGCCGTGGCCAAACTCAAGATCGGTAACGGTCTGGAAGACGGCACCACCACCGGTCCGCTGATCGATGAAAAAGCCGTGGCCAAGGTCAAGGAACACATCGCGGACGCCGTGGCCAAAGGCGCCACCGTGCTGTCGGGTGGCAAGTCCATGGAAGGCAACTTCTTCGAGCCGACCATCCTGACCAACGTGCCGAACAACGCAGCCGTGGCTAAGGAAGAAACCTTCGGCCCATTGGCGCCGCTGTTCCGTTTCAAAGACGAAGCCGAAGTGATCGCGATGTCCAACGACACCGAGTTCGGCCTGGCGTCGTACTTCTATGCCCGTGACCTGGGCCGTGTGTTCCGTGTGGCTGAAGCCCTGGAATACGGTATGGTCGGCGTCAACACCGGGTTGATCTCCAATGAAGTCGCGCCGTTCGGCGGCATTAAGGCTTCGGGCCTGGGCCGTGAAGGCTCCAAGTACGGCATCGAAGATTACCTGGAAATCAAATACCTCTGCCTGGGCATCTAAGCTCGGCAGACGGGAATGCAATAAGCGGAAAGGGCACGAGAGCGCTGACTCTTTCTGCGTTTCAACCGGAATTTTCTCTGTGGCCGGGAAAGCTATGGCAGTCGATCATCGCATGCTGTCGTAGTTGCCTCCCCGCCGCATTTTCCTTGAACCACGCCGCCCGATGAGCGGCGAATGAGGACTTTATGAGCAAGACTAACGCTTCTTTGATGAAACGCCGCGAAGCCGCTGTACCGCGCGGTGTTGGCCAGATTCACCCGATCTTCGCCGAGTCCGCGAAGAACGCTACCGTGACCGACGTTGAAGGTCGCGAGTTCATCGACTTCGCCGGCGGTATCGCCGTGCTGAACACCGGTCACGTGCACCCGAAAATCATCGCCGCCGTGACCGAGCAGCTGAACAAGCTGACTCACACCTGCTTCCAGGTATTGGCTTACGAGCCGTACGTTGAAGTGTGCGAAAAAATCAACGCCAAGGTGCCTGGTGATTTCGCCAAGAAAACCCTGCTGGTGACCACCGGTTCCGAAGCCGTTGAGAACGCCGTGAAAATCGCCCGTGCCGCCACTGGTCGCGCCGGCGTGATCGCCTTCACTGGCGCTTACCACGGCCGCACCATGATGACCCTGGGCCTGACCGGTAAAGTCGTGCCTTACTCGGCCGGCATGGGCCTGATGCCAGGCGGCATCTTCCGCGCGCTGTACCCGAACGAACTGCACGGTGTGAGCGTCGACGACTCGATCGCCAGCATCGAACGCATCTTCAAGAACGACGCCGAGCCGCGTGACATTGCTGCAATCATCATCGAGCCGGTTCAGGGTGAAGGCGGTTTTTACGTCGCACCTAAAGAGTTCATGAAGCGCCTGCGCGCCCTGTGCGACCAACACGGCATCCTGCTGATCGCTGACGAAGTGCAGACCGGCGCTGGCCGTACCGGCACCTTCTTCGCCATGGAACAGATGGGCGTGTCCGCCGACCTGACCACCTTCGCCAAATCCATCGCTGGCGGCTTCCCGCTGGCCGGTGTGTGCGGCAAGGCCGAATACATGGACGCCATTGCTCCAGGCGGCCTGGGCGGCACCTATGCCGGTAGTCCGATCGCTTGCGTTGCGGCCCTGGCCGTGATGGAAGTGTTCGAAGAAGAGCACCTGCTGGACCGCTGCAAGGCAGTCGGCGAGCGTCTGGTCACTGGCCTGAAGGCCATCCAGGCCAAGTATCCGGTGATCGGTGAAGTGCGTGCCCTGGGCGCGATGATCGCGGTCGAGCTGTTCGTTGACGGCGACAGCCACAAGCCAAACGCACCGGCGGTAGCGGCTGTTGTCGCCAAGGCTCGCGACAAAGGTCTGATCCTGCTGTCGTGCGGCACCTATGGCAACGTTCTGCGCGTACTGGTACCACTCACTTCCCCGGATGAGCAACTGGACAAAGGTCTGGCAATCATCGAAGAGTGCTTCTCGGAGCTTTGATCTAAAGTGCTCGTATGAAAGTGTGAGCTGATCGACAAAAAAACCCGCTTCGGCGGGTTTTTTTTACATCAAACCCACAGCACTTTTTCCTGTGGCCTGCATTGACTATGGTGCATGCACTGAGAGGGGAACTTGTTTGCATGAGAGCCGTTGATTTACCCGCTGTACCTCGAGTGCTGATCGCCGAGGCAGACCCCTGGTCGCGGGATCTGCTCCGGCAAGTACTGCTGAGCGTGCGCTGCGATGCACGGATCGATCTGTGTGCCGATGGCAAGGACGCGCTGTCGCGACTGGCGGAAAATGCCTACGACCTGGTGATCGTCGACTGGGCGTTGCCCGGCGTGGATGGCTTGAATGTGTTGCGCAGCGTGCGCCAGCGCAAGCGTAATCCGCCGCTGCCGTTCATTCTGATGAGCAGTCGCAACGACAGTGCCAGCGTGCGCGAAGCTTTGCCCTTGGCGCCCACTGCGTACCTGACCAAGCCATTGAATATGGAAAACCTGACCCAGCGATTGCAGGATCTGCTGCTTGATGCCGGACAGGAAGTATTTTGTCACGTACCGGCCCTGGCGGCGGGCATGACCTTGCCGGTGTATCTGGAGCGCCGGCGGACGTTGGCTGACGGCGCACCACTGATGACCGATGTGGAGGTGGCGGTTAAACGCAGCCTTAACCCCGGCGGTCTTGATCTGACCGTCCTCGAGGAGGAAACGCGTACCGATCCGCAGATTACCGCCGTGCTGATTGCCGCTGCCAACAGCGCCGCCCAGCACCACGGTGCGGCCGTGCAAACCCTGTCCCAGGCGCTGCATCGCCTCGGCGGCGCGCAGAGCATGAACCTGATCCTGGGGCTCACACTCAAGCGTAGCGCGCGGCTCAGCGATCCGTACCTGGCGGACTACGCCGAACGTTATTGGGACCTGTCGCTGCATACAGCCGAATACGCGCGGACCCTGGCACGTCTTCTCGACCTGGATCAGGAGCGTTGTTATTGCGCTGGCATGCTCCATCGGCTGGGTGATCTGGCTTTGCTGCGCTGTTTGCAGGAGTGGAAGCAGGCCGGTGGTGAGCTGGACGAGTGGGAGCAGGTCGGTGAAGCGCTGGCCGGGTTCGGTGCAGCCTACGGTTCGGCGCTGCGTACCCGCTGGCGTCTGCCGCTGGAACTGCGAGAGCTGATCGCGGGGGTGTATCAGCTCGGTGGCGGGGTTTACTCACGCGAGGCGCTGGTGATGAGCATGGCGGCCCAGTTGGCGCGCCTGGGCGAGCATGAGGGGCTTGAGGAGCTGGCCAAAGGTCGGACGGCGAGATTGCTCAAGATTGGCCTGCCGGAGTTGGTGCGGCTGCGCAAGAAATAGCCCTGCGCGATGGCGTGTAGGAACTGCCGAAGGCTGTGATCTTTTGATCTTCAGGGGCTGAATCAAGATCAGAAGATCGCAACTTCGTTTCTCTCGGCAGCTCTTACGCAGGGTCGAGTCAGCCGGGGATTATACGGTTCTTGCCCTGGCGCTTGGCTTCGTACATCGCTGCATCCGCGCGAGCGAATAGGCTGTCGATGCTGTCATCCTCAGGCAGAAGGCTGGTCAGGCCCTGGCTGATGGTGATGCCGAAACTCCGCTCGTCATGGCTGAAACTCAGTCGCTTAATCTCCCGTTGCAAACGCTCGGCCACCTGCATGGCCACCCCGGGCTCGCAGCCGGGAAACACCGCAGCGAACTCCTCCCCGCCGATGCGCCCGAAGACGTCGCCACGACGCAATGCAGCCCGACCGCACTCAGCAATGCGTTGCAATACGTTATCGCCTTCCTGATGGCCATAGGTGTCGTTGACGGCCTTGAAGTCATCAATGTCCAGCATCAGGAACGACAGTGGAGTCCCACGAGTTCGCGCACGCTCGAACTCGTGGTTGGCGCACTCGAAGAAGTGCCGGCGGTTGCTGCTCTCGGTCAATTCGTCGGTGGTGGCCAGGCGTTGCAGTTTGGTTTCGAGGTGCTTCTTTTCCGTGATGTCTTCTGCAATGCCGACGATGATCAGTGGCTGACCCGGCTCGCCCTGGCGGTTGATAAAGCACTTGTCGCTCAGCCAGCGCACCTGGCCGTCGGTGTTAATGATTCGATACTCACGGTCTTCGACTGAGCCTTTTTCCAGCACGGAGGCCAGGCTGCACTCGGCTTCCTGCAGGTCATCCGGGTAAACGATGTCGCGCCAATGGTTGTAGTCGGCCAGCAACAGGTCGGTGGCGCGGCCCGAAATCCTTTCGTAGGCAGGGCTGACGTAGAGCACCTGGCGGGTTTCCCAGTTGAATGCCCACAGCACCGCATTGACACTTACCAGCAGCGAGCTCAACAACTGTTCGCGTTCACTTAAGCGCGCGACTTCGCCTTGGGCCTGCATCAGCGCCATCAGGGTTTGGGCGGCTTCTGGCCATTTTGGCGGGTCCTGCAGGTTTTTTTCGACCATCGACACAAATCTCAAAGAGCGTGCCGCGAGTTCGACAGCGGCTGCAACGAAGACCGCCAAGGTGGCGAAGTGCTTTTGAGATAGGGGATTTGGAACTAAGTTCCCGGGTCGGGAAGAGCAGGGGGATGCTCCCGCCGGGCGGTAAGCGACGAGTTTTATCGGATGCAATGGTTATTCAGAGGGTGCGTTTGCTGCGCAAACGAGCGGGAGCAAGCTCCCTCGCCACAGGAGCGTCGCTCACTACAGCAGAGCACCTTGAGTGAGGTGCTCTGCGGGGGGTCAAGCGTTGGCGGGGCGCAAGGAGTAGGTTTTCAGCTGGTCGGCGAACTCGCGCAGGGATTGAATCCCGCTGGCCTCGGCTTCGTGGATCCAGTCCTTGATGGCTGCCAACATGTCGTGACCATTGGAACTGGTCTTGACCCAGATCTGCTGCAAGGCCAGGCGCTTCTCGTAAATGACTTTCAGGGACTGACTATGCTCAAGCATGGTCTGGATTCGCACATGGTGCTTGTCATCCAGCAAGCTGGTTTCACGCGACAACAGACGTTTGGCCCGGTGGAACTGGTGGCGGACCGAGTGATCGACCTTTTCCAGCTCTTGCTTGACCAAGGGCGCGATGACCAATTTGCGGTACTGGGCCATGATCTGGAAGCGATTGTTGAGGATCGCCATGGCGGTATCCATGTCCAGGTTGCCTTTGCCTTCAACCCGGTGGGCGATCGGCGCGACCCGCTGGACCTTGGCCAGGCGCAGGAAGCTGAATACCTGGATCCAGGCCCAGCCGAGGTCGAACTCCCACTTCTTCACCGACAGTTTTGCCGAGTTGGGGTAAGTGTGATGGTTGTTGTGCAGTTCTTCGCCGCCAATCAGGATGCCCCATGGCACCAGGTTGGTGGCCGCATCGCGGCATTCGAAGTTGCGGTAACCGATGGCATGGCCCAGGCCATTGACCACACCGGCCGCCCACACCGGGATCCACATCATCTGCACGGCCCAGATGGTGATGCCGATGGTGCCGAACAGAAGCAGGTCGATGACGCCCATAATGGCCACGCCCAGTAGGGGGAAGCGGCTATACAGGTTGCGTTCGATCCAGTCTTCCGGACAGTTCTTGCCGTAAATGCGCAGGGTCTCCGGGTTTTCTGCTTCAGTACGATACAGCTCCGCACCTTTGCGCAGAACAGTGGACAGTCCTTTGACGACCGGGCTGTGCGGGTCATCGACAGTTTCGCATTTGGCGTGATGTTTGCGGTGGATGGCGGTCCACTCGCGGGTGTTCTGCGCCGTGGTCAGCCACAGCCAGAAGCGGAAGAAATGTTTCAGGCCGGCATTGAGCTCAAGGGAGCGATGGGCTGAATAGCGATGCAGGTAGACAGTGACGCCGATGATTGTGACGTGGGTCATCAGCAGGGTGACTGCCACCAGTGACCAGGGCGACAAGCCAAGAAAACCTTCGTACCACATAGGCTGTAGGGCCCTCGATAAAGAAATAAATAGCCCTCGCATTATCACCGAGCGCGCAGATAAAACCAGTCACCGTTTCAGATAAGAGTGGCTGGATGTTTCTTTACTCTATAATCGCAACCATTTTGAGGTGCATGGAAGACCTAATGTCTGCTACCTGTCGCGATGCCTTGCGTGCAGCGCTGCTTTATCTGCTGCTTTCCGTTGTCTGGCTTACGCTGAGTGGTTTTGCATTAAACAGTTTATTTGATGATTCGACCGAGGCGTTGCGCTGGCAACTGATCAACGGTTACGCCTGGATAGCCCTAAGCGCAGGAAGTATTTACATTGCCCGCGCGCGTTTGTTCCGCTGCCTGGGGATTGGTGCACAGTTGCGCGAGCGCTCTGCCGATCGAGAGCGGCTGCGTCAGGCGGCGGCCGTGTTCGATTGCACCCGCGAAGGCGTGCTGGTGACCAGCGACAAAGGTTTGATCGTTCACGTCAACCGGGCATTCATGCAGATCACCGGATATCAGCGCGAAGAAGTGATGGGCCAGCAGCCCAGCCTGTTCAAATCCGGCCGCCATCCGGCGAGTTTCTACCAAGCCATGTTCGCGACGCTCAATAGCGCTGGCGAGTGGAGCGGTGAAATCTGGAATCGGCGCAAAAGTGGGGAAATCTATCCGCAATGGCAGACGATCCGTATCGTTCGCGACGATGACGGCCGGGTAAGCCAATACGTGGCGGTGTTCTCCGACATCAGCGCAATCAAGAACTCCGAGAATGAGCTGACCCATCTTGCCCATCACGATCCACTGACCGATTTACCCAATCGTCTGCTGTTCACTGACCGCGCCGAACAGGCTGTGGCGTCGGCGCAGGCACACAAGCGTGGCTGCGCGTTGCTGGCGATCGATCTGGATCACTTCAAGATGATCAACGACAGCCTTGGGCATACAGTGGGCGATCAGTTGCTCAAGGCAGTGGCCGAGCGTTTACTCGCGATGTTCGGGCCGGGAATTACCTTGGCCCGCCTCGGGGGCGACGAATTCGCCGTCCTCGCAGAGGATTGCCCACAACTGGTCCACGCGGCGGCGCTGGCCCAGCGAATCATTGACGGCTTCAAGCAACCCTTCCTTCTCGACGGCAATCAGCTGTTCATCAATGCCAGCGTTGGTATCAGCCTGTTCCCCGGCGACGCTCTGAGTGCCGAGCAGTTGTTGCGTAACGCCGACTCGGCCTTGTCCAAGGCGAAAAATGCTGGCCGCGACAGCTATGCCCTTTACACCGAAGAGCTTACTGCCCAGGCCCAGCAGCGGGTCGAGACCGCGTTCGAGTTGCGCAGGGCGCTGGAGCGGCATGAGTTGCGGGTGTATTACCAGCCGGTCCACGACCTCAAGACCAGTCGACTGATTGGCGTCGAGGCGCTGGTTCGCTGGGAGCACCCCCAGCGTGGATTGGTGTCGCCTGCCGAGTTCATCCCCGTCGCCGAGCGTACCGGCCTGATCGCCGAAATCGATGCCTGGGTCATGCTGCAGGCGTGTCAGCAAATGTGCCAATGGCAGCAGTCCGGCGTTGTATTGTCGTTTGTTGCGGTGAATGTGTCATCGCGGCTATTTGCCCGTCGCGAGCTGTATCAACAGGTGGCGCAGGTGCTGCGCGATACAGGTCTGGATCCGGCTTATCTGGAGCTGGAAGTGACCGAAAGTGCGGTGATGCATGACCCCGAAGTGGCGCTGGAACAGATGCATCGCCTTCGTGAGCTGGGCGTGCGCCTGGCCATCGATGATTTCGGCACCGGCTATTCTTCCTTGCTGCGGCTCAAACGCTTGCCGGTACAGAAACTCAAGATCGACCAGGGTTTCGTCGTCGGGCTGCCGTGGGATGAGGACGATGTGGCGATCGTGCGGGTGATTATCGCGTTGGCCAAGAGCATGGGCATGCAGGTGCACGCCGAAGGGATCGAGCAAGTCGAGCAGGCAGGTTTCCTGCTCGAACAGGACTGCGATCTGGGCCAGGGGTACTGGTTCGCGCGGCCAATGCCTGCTCTGGAGCTCGACTGGTCGCGGGCGCCAGTTATTTGTTAAGCCTTGAAAGATCACCCGCCCTCGCCCCGTCAAATACTACTTCTGGTTATATAAACATTCTTAAATAGTCTTTTTAAGAATATCTGCACCTATCTACTATTGGTCTCACGCCGCAAACAGTGCCGCCACTGTCAGGCAACCTCTCAGTCGAAGGAGCAGCACCATGAGCGCATCCCTGCGTAGCGTTGACGGCCAGGACGAAGCAACCATCTTGCGCGAGATTCAGAGCGCATTGCGGGACCTGCGGTTTGGGGCAGTGGAAATCACTGTGCACAACGCTCAGATCGTCCAGATCGAACGTAAGGAAAAATTCCGTTTGCAGCATCCGGGCAACAAACCGAGCTGAGCAATGATCGTCCGAGCGGGGCCCGAGCCTTCGGATAATTGTTGAGCGGGCACTGCGATTCCAGAAAATCAAAAAAAGCCTACACAATCAGAATTCCAGGAGCTTTCACCATGTCGTCGATTCGTCATTTCGCTTTGGCCGCCCTGGCCAGCGCCCTTTTTGCTGGTTCTGCGGTTGCCAAGGATTACGAGCTGCTTAACGTGTCGTACGACCCGACCCGCGAGCTGTATCAGGAATACAACGCTGAATTCGTTAAATTCTGGCAGAAAGATCACGCTGGCGACTCAGTGAAAATCCAGCAGTCCCACGGTGGTTCGGGCAAGCAGGGCCGTGCGGTAATCGACGGTCTGCGTGCCGACGTGGTGACCCTGGCACTGGCGGGCGACATTGACGAAATCGCCAAGCTCGGCAAGACCCTGCCAGCCGACTGGCAGACGCGTCTGCCGGAGGCGAGCACCCCTTACACTTCGACTATCGTGTTCCTGGTGCGCAAGGGCAACCCGAAAGGCATCAAGGACTGGGGCGACCTGGTCAAAAATGATGTATCGGTGATCACTCCAAATCCAAAAACCTCCGGCGGTGCACGCTGGAACTTCCTCGCGGCCTGGGCTTATGGCCTGAAAGCCAACGGCGGTAACGAAGCCAAGGCCAAGGAATATGTGCAGACCCTGTTCAAGCACGTACCCGTGCTGGACACCGGCGCTCGCGGTTCGACCATCACGTTCGTCAACAATGGCCAGGGCGACGTGTTGCTGGCTTGGGAAAACGAAGCCTTCCTGGCCCTGAAGGAAGATGGCGGGGCTGACAAATTCGAGATCGTCGTGCCTTCGCTGTCGATCCTTGCCGAGCCTCCAGTGTCCGTGGTCGACAAGAACGCCGAGAAAAAGGGCAACGAGCAGATCGCCGAAGCCTATCTTAAGCACCTGTATAGCCCGGCCGGTCAGGAAATTGCGGCGAAGAATTTCTACCGTCCACGTGATAAGGACGTCGCCGCCAAGTACGCCCAGCAGTTCCCGAAACTGGAGCTGGTGACCATCGACAAAGACTTCGGCGGCTGGAAAACGGCTCAACCGAAATTCTTTAATGACGGTGGCGTGTTCGACCAGATCTATCAGGCGCAGTAATCTCGAAACGAGCCCATAAACATGTGGGAGCGAGCCTGCTCGCGAAGGCGGTATCTTCAGTAACAGAGATGTTGACTGACTCTGCCTCTTCGCGAGCAGGCTCGCTCCCACATTGATGCGTTTTTAACCAAGGACTTTTATGTCGCGTCGTATCTCCCCCGTCATACCCGGCTTCGGGCTGACGCTGGGCTACACCTTGGTGTACCTCAGCCTGATTGTGCTCATACCACTGGCGGCGATGTTTGTGCACGCCTCTCAACTCACCTGGGATCAGTTCTGGGCAATCATCTCCGCGCCTCGAGTACTGGCGGCGTTGAAGCTGAGCTTAGGTACTGCGTTTTATGCCGCGATCATCAACGGCATCATCGGCACACTGCTGGCCTGGGTGCTGGTGCGTTATACCTTCCCGGGTCGCAAGATCATCGATGCAATGATCGACTTGCCCTTCGCCTTGCCTACCGCCGTGGCCGGCATCGCGCTGACTGCGCTCTACGCGCCTAATGGCTGGATTGGCCAGTTGGCTGCGGATCTGGGCTTCAAGATCGCCTACACACCCCTGGGCATCACCCTCGCGCTGACGTTTGTCACGCTTCCATTCGTAGTGCGTACGGTACAGCCGGTATTGGCCGATATTCCACGTGAAGTCGAAGAAGCCGCGGCGTGCCTGGGTGCCAAACCCATACAGGTGTTTCGCTATATTCTGGTGCCTGCGCTGTTGCCAGCCTGGTTGACTGGCTTTGCCCTGGCCTTTGCCCGTGGAGTTGGCGAATACGGCTCGGTGATTTTCATCGCCGGCAACATGCCGATGAAAACTGAAATTCTGCCGCTGCTGATCATGGTCAAGCTCGACCAGTACGATTACACCGGCGCCACGTCCATCGGTGTGTTGATGCTGGTGGTTTCCTTCGTCCTGTTGCTGCTGATCAACTTGCTGCAACGTCGTATCGAAACCCCATAAGGAGGCGCACAAATGTCCCAATCGTCTATTGCTGCAGCTTCCTCCAACGCAGCCCGTCGTGGCAGTGCCAGTTCGCGTCGGGTCCTGATTGGTCTCGGCTGGCTGGTGTTTACCCTGTTCCTGTTGCTGCCGTTGATCATCGTGGTGTCCCAGGGCTTGAAGATGGGTCTCGGTGCATTCTTTACCGCGATCTTCGAGCCCGACGCGCTCTCCGCGCTGAAGCTCACCTTGATTGCGGTGTTGATCTCGGTGCCCCTGAACGTGGTGTTTGGGGTGAGCGCGGCGTGGTGCGTGAGCAAGTACTCATTTCGCGGCAAGAGCATACTGGTGACCCTGATCGACCTGCCGTTCTCGGTGTCGCCAGTCATCGCCGGCCTGGTCTACGTGCTGATGTTCGGTGCCCAAGGCCTGTTCGGGCCTTGGCTGCAGGATCACGACATCCAGATCGTTTTCGCCTTGCCGGGCATCGTGCTGGCGACGATCTTTGTCACGGTGCCATTCGTGGCGCGCGAACTGATCCCGCTGATGCAGGAGCAGGGAACCCAGGAAGAAGAAGCCGCGCGGCTGCTGGGGGCCAATGGTTGGCAGATGTTCTGGCACGTCACCGTTCCCAACATCAAATGGGGCCTGATCTATGGCGTGGTGCTGTGTACCGCGCGGGCCATGGGTGAATTCGGTGCGGTGTCAGTGGTTTCCGGACACATTCGCGGGGTGACCAACACCTTGCCGTTGCACGTCGAGATCCTCTACAACGAATACAACCACGTAGCCGCGTTCGCGGTAGCAAGCCTGTTGCTGATCATGGCGCTCTTCATCCTGCTGCTGAAGCAGTGGAGCGAAAATCGTATTAACCGCCTGCGCGCCAGCGCTGCGGAGGAATAATTCATGTCGATCGAAGTGCGTAACGTCAGCAAGAATTTCAACGCGTTCAAGGCGCTGGACAACATCAGCCTGGACATCCAGAGCGGCGAACTCGTGGCGCTGCTCGGCCCCTCGGGTTGCGGCAAGACCACGCTGCTGCGGATTATCGCCGGCCTGGAGACGCCGGATCAGGGCAATATCGTGTTCCACGGTGAAGACGTTTCCGGCCACGATGTACGTGATCGCAACGTCGGTTTTGTGTTCCAGCACTACGCGCTGTTTCGCCACATGACGGTGTTCGACAACGTCGCGTTCGGCCTGCGCATGAAGCCGAAAAACCAGCGCCCGAGCGAAAGCCAGATCGCGGTGAAGGTTCACGAACTACTGAATATGGTGCAGTTGGACTGGCTGTCGGACCGCTATCCGGAACAGCTTTCCGGTGGTCAGCGCCAGCGTATTGCCTTGGCCCGCGCTTTGGCAGTAGAGCCTAAAGTGCTGCTGCTTGATGAACCGTTCGGCGCCCTCGACGCCAAGGTCCGCAAGGAGCTGCGTCGCTGGTTGGCACGCTTGCACGAAGACATCAACCTGACGTCAGTGTTCGTGACCCACGACCAGGAAGAGGCCATGGAAGTCGCCGATCGTATCGTGGTGATGAACAAGGGCGTGATCGAGCAGATCGGCTCACCGGGTGACGTCTACGAAAACCCGGCCAGCGATTTCGTCTATCACTTCCTGGGGGATTCGAACCGGTTGCACCTGGGCGAAGACAACCACGTGCTGTTCCGTCCTCACGAAGTTTCGCTGTCGCGCCATGAGCTGGAGGATCACCATGCGGCCGAAGTGCGGGATATCCGCCCGCTGGGTGCGACAACCCGTGTGACGCTGAAAGTCGAAGGCCAGAGCGAGCTGATCGAGGCGGAAGTGGTCAAGGACCACGACAGCCTGACTGGGTTGGTGAGGGGCGAGACACTGTTCTTCAAACCGAAGGTTTGGCAGAAACTCGCTAATATCTAAGACCAAAACATCGTCCGATCGCGGGCCGAGCCTGCGGCAGCTCCTACACGGATTTGTGTGGTTCACAAAGTCCCTGTGGGAGCCGTACCGACGATGGCGATCTAAGCAGCAGCGCGCTTTGGATTGACTCGAACCCCGCCCGCCCGCGCCTCGATCTGCTCTTTCAACTCTCGCCGCAACCCCAGCAAAAATGCCAGCTCCGCCACCACAAACAACGGGCCGACAATCAACCCCGTCACATCATCGACAAAGGCCGGTTTACGTCCTTCATAGTGATGGCCGACAAACTGGATTGCCCAGCCCACCACAAACAGGCCGATGCCGCTCGCCAGCCATACCAGCGTGCTCTGCTGCGCCAACACATGACCGGCCCAGATGCACAAACCCAGGAGCACGGTCATCAACAGCCCGAGACGCAACTCCAGGCGCAGGTAGAACCAGGCCGACGCCAGCGATACCAGCACCGCCGGTGAAAGCCAGCCTGCGGCCCACTGCGGGCGGGACAACAGCACCGCCACGGCCACGACAATCAGCGGAATGCCAATGAAGTGAGTGGCAATGTTGCGCGGGTCACGGTGATAGGTGGCGTATTGGCCGAGATGGTCAACCAGGCTTTTTTTCATTGTTATTCCTCCTGTAGGGTGAGTGATCATCCACCGCTTGGTTCTTTTGCTCTGTCAGCCAGGCGACAATCTCAAGGAGTTTTCATGGACATGCAGATCTGGCGTGAGCGCTTGATGAGCGGCCAGTGGTTCAGTCATCTGCCTGTTCCTCTACAGGATAGTCTGCTGGCAGCGGCCAGGCTGCGGCGCTTGTCCGCGGGGCAACGTTTGTTCCAGCGCGGTGACCCGCCATGCGGGCTGTACGCGGTGCTCGAAGGCGCCGTGCGGATCGGCGCGGTTAACGAACAGGGCAAGGAAGCGCTGTTGAGCCTGGTGGAACCGCCGCACTGGTTCGGTGAGATCTGCCTGTTCGATGGGCAGGCGCGGACCCACGACGCCTTCAGCCTGGGCCAGTGCACGCTGCTGCATATCCCGCAAACTGCGCTGTTGGCGATGCTCGACGAGCAACCGCTGTATTGGCGGCAACTGGCATTACTGATGAGCCAGAAGCTGCGCCTGACTTTCATCAACCTCGAACAGCTGAGCCTGCTGCCGGCCCCGGCGCGCCTGGCGCATCGATTGCTGATGATCGCCGACAGCTATGGCGAAATCGAACCGCCGCGTCGGGTGCTGCATCTGCCACAAGAGCAACTGGCGTCGATGCTGTCACTGTCGCGGCAGACCACCAACCAGTTGCTCAAGGAGCTGCAAGGGCAGGGAGTCGTCAGCTTAAGGTATGGCGAGATAGAAATTATCGATGCCGAGCGGCTGCGGGCGTTGGCGGTCATCTTTTAACAGTGGGCTTTGTCCCCGAACGCGCATAGCCTGTAGCGACGACAAATGAGGTGTGCCATGCGTGTGCTGTTAGTAGAAGACGAGCCGGAGACCGCCAAACTCCTGGCCAACGGCCTGGGTGAAGCGGGTTATACGGTCGATGTGGCGCTGAACGGGATGGACGGCCGGCGTTTCATCGAGTCCGGTGCGTACGAGATGATCATCCTCGATGTCATGCTTCCGGGCCTCAACGGCTGGCAGTTGCAGCAACAGGTCCGCAAGCTCGGCGAGACGCCGGTCCTGTTCCTGACCACCACGGACGGCATCGAAGACCGCCTGCGCGGGTTGGAACTGCACGAAGAAGATTACCTGCTCAAGCCCTTCAAGGTGAGTGACCTGGTGGCTCGGGTGCGCAAGTTGTTGCGACGGGATCGCGGGCGGTAATTTGTTGCGTGGTTGGACCCTGAGCAGGATACGGTGCCTGTGCCCCATCTATCACCGCAACCCATCGCGAAACTGTCCCGGAGTCATCCCGGTCCAGCGCTTGAAGGCGCGGCTGAAGCTGCTGGTGTCGGCAAACCCCAGCAGGTAGCTGATTTCGCTCAAAGAGCACTGCGGATCACGCAGGTGCAACAACGCCAGGTTCTCGCGGCTTTCGTTGAGCAGCGTGTCGAACCGGCATCCCTCATCCGCCAGGTGCCGCTGCAGGCTGCGCAAGCTCAGGTGCAGGGTGTGGGCGATGTGCTCGGCGCTGGGTTCGCCTTCTGGCAACTGTTCTTCGATGGCATCGCGGACCTTGCGCTCCCAGGTCATCGGCTTGAGTTGCGCCAGGGTGCGCTTGAGCACGGTTTCGTTGTGCTCGGCGAGCTCCGGGTTGGCGTCGTCCAGATGACTTTCAAAGTCCACCAGGGAAAATTCCAGGCGATCCTCGTCGGCGGCGAAGTGCACCGGTGAGCGGAAAACCTTGTGCCATTGATGGGCATCAGCCGGTTCCGGACGGCGCAAGTAGACCGCCATTGGCGCGTACTCGCGACCTAGCCGGTTGCGGCAGGTGCGCACATAAATCGCGGTGAAGGCATCAATGGCTTCATAGGCCGGCGCCGGGTTACCCGGTGGGATTTTCAGGCGGAAGCGATAGCGATCCTCGGAGCGGGTCAATTCGAGTTCCAGGGCATCGCTCACCACTGGGTGATAGCGCACGATGCGTTCAAACACCTCGCGCAAGCTGCCGCTGGCCACCAGCGCGTAGCCGAGTGCGTGGAAAGTGGTGGGGCTGACGAAGCGCGAAACCCGCAGGCCGATCGCTGGGTCGCCGCTGACCTGCACGGCGAGTTCCCACAGCCGCGTGGTGCCGGACAACGGATAACGGGCGTTAGGGTCGTCCATCAATAGCGGATCGAGCCCCGCCTGGTGACACAGTGCGGTGCTGTCGAGGCCCAATGCGTCGAGTTGCTTGCGCAGGGCACGGGTCCAGCTGGCGAGGGAGGTCGGTTCAGTCATGCTGATTGGCGCTTCCGGTCAACAGGTTGGCGTTCACGGCTACCGCCTTGCGAGGGTTCACAGGGCAGGATGCGAACATCAATAACCAGAGGATGGAAGCATGGACCGTACTTCTGCAAGTCCCCAGCGACTGAATGCATCCCAGCGATCAGCGCACATACGCGAAGTGGTGCTGGCAAAGGGCGTCGAATTGCGTAAGCGCTATCCGATTCTCAACCACCAGGACGCTTTGGGCGCGGGTATCCTGGCGTTTGCCCTGGCCGCGATGATCGGCTCGGCGGTGCTCTATATCAATGGTTACATGGCCTGGTGGGTGTGCCTGCTGCTGAACGCATTTTTCGCTTCACTGACCCATGAGCTCGAACACGACCTGATCCACAGCATGTATTTTCGCAAGAAGCGCGTGCCGCACAACCTGATGATGGGCCTGGTGTGGCTGGCGCGTCCGAGTACGATCAATCCATGGATCCGTCGCCACCTGCACCTCAATCACCACAAGGTGTCCGGCACTGAATCCGATATGGAAGAGCGCGCGATAACCAACGGTGAACCGTGGGGTTTTGCGCGGCTGCTGATGGTGGGTGACAACGTGATGTCGGCGTTCATTCGCATGCTGCGAGCGAAAACCTGGGCGCATAAATTCAGCATCATCAAGCGTACGCTGAAGGTCTATGCGCCGCTGGCACTGGTGCATTGGGGCGCCTGGTATGTGTTTCTCGGTTTCCACGCAGCCAATGGCATCGCTTATTTACTGAATGCGCCCATCGAATGGTCGGCGACCACGCTTGCAGTGATGCAGGTGATCGATATCGCCGTGGTGGTGATCATCGGTCCCAATGTACTGCGTACGTTTTGCCTGCACTTCATCAGCTCCAACATGCACTACTACGGTGACCTGGAGCCGGGGAACGTGATCCAGCAGACCCAGGTGTTGAACCCGTGGTGGTTGTGGCCGTTGCAGGCGTTCTGCTTCAACTTTGGCAGTAGCCACGGAATTCATCATTTTGTGGTGAAGGAACCGTTTTACATTCGCCAGATGACGGTGCCGGTGGCACATAAGGTCATGCGCGAGATGGGGGTGCGGTTTAACGATTTCGGGACGTTTGGCCGGGCGAATCGGTTTGTGCGTGAGGAGCAAGCAATAGGCGCGAGGACACGCACTGCTCAAGTCTGAGGTATTCCCGTGGTGAGGGGGCAAGCTCACATTACGTGGCAGCGAGCCTGCTCGCGATGCCCTCGTCGATGCAGCACGGAGCGCCGTAAAGCGCCGGAGGTTCGTTCCCGCCCAGCCAAGTGATGTCGCCCAGGCGGGCAGGGTCAGCGTGCCTATCGATTTCAATATTCATTAAACCGAAACCTATATCACGCGAAACGTTTACACGAGAAACTCATCATGGCTTTGTTGGCATCTCCACCTGCGTCCAGCTAAAGCGCGGTGGACTGTCTGCAGGTGGTGATCACCGCGCGAACAGAATTAAGTTTTCCGGGGCCGTCTCCTTGGCAGGGTGCGGCCCCTTTTTTATTTCTGGACTACCTGAAGTAATTGTTCTTTATATTCTTTTTGGGCATTAACAAATAGCTTCTTATTCCTTAACGAATATAACTCCACTCCCTATACTCGATCAGGAACAGACACGCAGCAGGAGAGCTCCCCCATGCGCAACGAATCAATTCGCTACCTGATTGTGCCGGGCTGGCAAGGATCGCCAGATGATCATTGGCAGAGCCACTGGCAGAACAGTTTGCCGAACAGCTCACGGGTGGAGCAGGCCGACTGGCTGACGCCGCGTCGTGAAGACTGGGTTGCCGCGCTGGCCGAGGCGATTGTCACCGACAGTACGCCGGTCATCCTGATCGCTCATAGCCTGGGCTGCATCACGGTTGCCCACTGGGCGGCTGCCGCGCCCGTGCAGGTTTTGCGTCAGGTGCGCGGCGCGTTGCTGGTAGCCCCGGCGGACGTCGAGCGTCCTGCCTGCGCGCCCGCCTTGCGCAACTTCGCGCCGATTCCGACCGATCTGCTGCCATTCCCGAGTCAGGTCGTCAGCTCCGACAACGATAGTGCCGTCACTGCCCCACGGGCGCTGGAACTGGCGCGCAACTGGGGGGCCGAGGCGGGGATTCTGGCAGGGGCAGGGCACATTAATGTGAAGTCCGGCCACCAGCGCTGGGAGCAGGGTTTTGCCTACCTGTATCGGCTGCAGAACCGCATGGAACATCACGCACTACGTCGCGCCTGATTTTTATTTTTTCAAGCGCCCTCGTCTTACGACGGTTTTGGGCGGGAGTCTGCGATGAATTTTGAAACCTTCAGTCAGCCCCTGCTGACCTTTCCCGACGCAGAAAAAAGCCCACTGAGTATCCGCGCCAAGGCGCTGGTGTTTGTCGACCCACGCTCGCGGCAGTTGCGCCAGGAGCTTGAGCAATTGGCGCCGCGCACGATCTCTGTGTTGATTCGTGGCGAAACCGGTAGCGGCAAGGAGCTGCTTGCGCGGCAGATCCATCGTGCCAGTGATCGGAGCGGCCTGTTCGTCTCGGTCAATTGTGGCGCTATCAGCCCGACCTACGCCGATGCCGAATTGTTCGGTTATGCAGCCGGCAGCTACACCGGTGCAGCGAGCAGTCGTGCCGGCTGGTTTGGCTCAGCCAATGGCGGCACCTTGTACCTGGACGAGATCGGCGACCTGCCGCAGCCGATTCAGACCAAGTTGCTTGCGGCCCTGGAGAATCACGAGGTCATACGCGTGGGTGCTCATCAACCAAGCCCTGTGGATGTGCGGCTGGTGGCGGCGACCAGCATTGACCTGGCGCAAGCGGTAGCTGCCGGGAAATTCCACGAGCGCTTGTATCACTACCTCAGCGAAGGCCAGTTGGAGCTGCCGGCGTTGCGCGAGCGAGTGGGTGACATTCTGTCGTTGTCCGAGTATTTCATCGGCATCTACAGCCAGCGCCTGGACCTGCCGGTACCGTTGATTAGCGAGGCCGCGCAGCAGGTGCTGGAACAGCACAGTTGGCCGGGTAATACCCGGGAGCTGGAGAACGTCATTCACTTTGCGTTGCTGGTAAGCACCGGTGACGAGATTCTGCCGGAGCATTTGAATTTGCCGGGAGTGCCGAGTGCGCTTGAGCAAATTGAACAGCACCTCAAGCATGTTCTTGCAAAGGGTTCCAATGCCGAAAAGGCCGCCCTGAAACTACTTCTAAAGAGCGCCTCCCTACTGTAGGAGCGGGCTTGCTGGCGATGGAGGTCAACGATAACGCGATTTTCAGAATGCCTGCGGTGCCTTCGCGTGCTTCGCGAGCAAGCTCGCGCCTACAGAGGGCACGCGCGATGTCGTGTATGAACAAAATGGAATATCAAAGTGAATAAAAGATATTGTTCAGGAATAAAAAATCCCGGTATTGTCCGCCTCACGCCAGCGATAGCACTTCTATGGCACTCATACTTTTAGCCGTCGTCGATGACGACCGCGTTTTTCGATAAGGACACTGCATGAAAAAGGTTCTGTTGTTCACCGCATTGGCGGCTGCCCTGACTACGGGCCTGGCCCAGGCCGGCGAAAAATTGGTGGTGGCGGCGACTCCGGTTCCACACGCCGAGATTCTCGAACTGATCAAGCCAACCCTCGCCAAAGAAGGCGTGGACCTGGAAATCAAAGTGTTCACCGACTACGTTCAGCCGAACGTTCAGGTCGATCAGAAGCGTCTGGACGCTAACTACTTCCAGACCCTGCCGTACCTGAACAGCTTCAACGAAGGTAAAGGCACTAACCTGGTGACCGTGATCGGCGTGCACGTCGAACCGTTCGGTGGCTACTCCAAGAAAGTCAAAAGCCTGGCGGAGCTCAAAGACGGCGCGACCATCGCGATCCCGAACGAAGGCAGCAACAGCGGCCGTGCCCTGATCCTGCTGCAGAAGGCTGGCTTGATCGAGTTGAAAGACCCGAAAAACGCCCTGGCCACCCCGAAGGACATTGCCAAGAACCCGCATAACTTCAAGTTCAAGGAACTCGAATCGGCCATGCTGCCGCGTGTTCTGGACCAGGTCGACCTGGACATGATCAACACCAACTACGCGCTGGAAGCCGGCCTGAACCCGGCTAAAGATGCACTGGTCATCGAAGGTGCCGATTCACCTTACGTGAACTTCCTGGTGGCCCGCCCGGACAACAAGGACAGCGTAGCCATCCAGAAACTGGCCAAGGCTTTGACCAGTCCTGAAGTGAAGGCTTTCATCGAGAAGAAATACAGCGGCGCGGTACTGCCTGCGTTCTGATTTCTTCGCTAACCACATCACGGTTGCAAACGCCGACGGCTGATACAGCGTCGGCGTTTTTTTATGCCCTTTACTCGCATTTCTGATAGGTGTCGCCGAGCGGATTGAGCAGTTTGCTGAATTTCAGCGGCGAACGGTGTGACGCGGTCACCGGGCACTACCTGCTGGGTAACGGTCATCGTGCGTTCAACCCGGTGCTGATGCGCTTTAACGGTCCTGACAAGTTGAGTCCGTTCAGTCGCGGCGGGTCGAATTCGTACGCCAATTGTCAGGGCGATCCAGTAAATTTCACCGACCCAACTGGCCAATGGATAGCGCCGTTGGTCGTTGGAATAAATGTCGTGGGTTTGGTGTCAGGTACTGCCGGGCTGGCTTGCGCAGGCCTGTCTGTTGTGGGAATGAAAACCGCAAGCTCGCCGCTATCTGCAGCTTTTGGAAGAAAAGCCGTTTACTGGGGCGCCGCAGCAGCAGTGACGGGTTTTATAAGTGGAGTGGTAGGCACTGCGAGGGCCAGCATGAATGCCAGTGACCCGGATAACTCTGCCCAGAATCCGCTGCTCATTGTCATGGCAGCGTTGAGCGTGCTGTCCATGATTCCAACGGTGGTGTCGGTTGGTTACGCTTTTCGCGCTCATAAGGTAAACAGGGCTGCTGCGCTGCAAAAGGCTTTCAGCGGGCCCAAGCCGGCAGTCTATAAAAATCCCAAGGCACTGCAGCCATCCGCTCCCCCTGACCCTGTCGTCCCTTCGACACCGGCTTCTTCGCCGACCAGTACGCGCAGAGCGAGCAATTCGCTGGCTCATGACCACGTGAGCCGCACGAGCGCCGATCCTTCCAGCATTGACGAGATCAATAAAAACATTCGTCTTTAACGCCAGCGAGTGCCGCCACCCCGAAGTTGCGCCGATCTTTTGCTTTCAACAGGGGTTTGAGCCACAAAAAACATAAGATGGCAGTCTTTGCGAGCTTCTCCAGGGCGAAGGTTGAACCCTGTTCTAAGCTCACAGTCGTATCGACAATCGCACGCCCGTACTACGCAAAGGAGTCTGCATGGCTGGTCCTGGATTAAAACTGGTGGTTGGGCTGAGCCTTGTGGCTTTGTTGACTGCCTGCGGTGACGAAAAACCGGTCGAGAAGGACCGTCCACGGGTGTTCGTGCAGGAGGTCAAACCGGCGGATTACGCAGCCTCGGTGACCCTCACGGGGGATGTCCAGGCACGGGTGCAGACCGAACTGTCGTTCCGGGTCGGCGGCAAGATCATCCAGCGTATGGTCGATGTCGGGGATCGCGTGACGGCCAGGCAGGTGTTGGCCAAGCTGGACCCCAAGGCCCTGCAGACCAACGTCGACTCGGCGCAAGCCCAGGTCACCGCCGAACAGGCGCGGGTCAAACAGACCGCCGCGGCGTTCGTACGCCAGCAAAAGCTCCTGCCCAAGGGCTACACCAGCCACAGCGAATACGATTCCGCCCAAGCCGCACTGCGTAGCAGCCAAAGCGCGCTGGCCGCCGCCCAAGCGCAACTGGCCAATGCCCGTGAGCAACTGAGCTACACCTCACTGATTGCCGACGCACCGGGCGTGATTACCGCGCGCCAGGCTGAAGTCGGCCAGGTGGTGCAGGCTACGGTGCCGATTTTCAGTCTGGCCCGGGACGGCGAGCGCGATGCGGTGTTCAACGTCTATGAGTCGCTGCTGACCCAAGCCCCGGAGGACAAAACGGTGGTCGTCAGCCTGCTCGACGACCCCTCGATCAAGACCACTGGCACCGTGCGCGAAGTTACCCCAGCCGTCTCTGCGCAAAGCGGCACTGTACAGGTCAAGGTCACACTCGATGGTTTGCCTGATGGCATGCAGTTGGGTTCGGTGGTGAGCGCTACGGCCAAGACTCCGGGCAAAACCGCCGTCGTGCTGCCGTGGTCGGCGCTGACCAAAAAAATCAGTGAGCCTGCCGTGTGGAAAGTGGATGGCGAAGGCAAGGTGGAGCTGCATACGGTCACTGTTGGCCGATACCTGACCGGCAAAGTCATTATTAGCGACGGCCTGAACGCTGGTGACAGAGTCGTCACCGCCGGCGGCCAGTTGTTGCACCCTGGGGCGAAGGTCGAAATCGCCGAGAACACCTACAAGGATCTTGAAGTGGGGAACCAGCCATGAAGCGCCTGTTGCTGGTTTTAGCCAGCGTCATGCTGGCGGCCTGCTCGAAGAAAGAAGCGCCACCGGAGCCGGTGCGTCCGGTGCTGTTCATCAAGGTGCTGGCGCTCAACGAGGAAAATCTCGGGCGCTTCGCCGGCAATATCCAGGCGCGTTATGAGAGCAACGTCGGCTTCCGCGTGCCCGGGCGCATTGCCAGCCGTAATGTCGATGTGGGTGCCGAAGTCGAGAAGGGCGCCTTGCTTGCCACACTTGATCCCACGGATCAGCAGAACCAGCTGCGCGCTGCCCAGGGCGATCTGGCGAAGATCCAGGCTCAGTTCATCAACGCCCAGGCCAATGCCCGACGCCAGCAGGAGCTGTTCAATCGCGGGGTGGGCGCGCAGGCCCAGTTGGACATCGCCCAGACTGACCTGAAAACCACCCAGGCGTCCCTTGATCAAGCCAAGGCGGCCGTCGATCAGGCCAAAGACCAACTTGGCTACGTCGAGCTGCGCACCGACCACAAGGCCATCGTCACCGCGTGGAATGCCGAAGCCGGCCAAGTCGTCACTGCAGGTCAGCAAGTGGTGACCCTGGCGCGGCCTGATATAAAGGAAGCGGTGATCGACCTGCCGGACACCCTGGTCGACCAGTTGCCCACGGATGTGGTGTTCCAGGTCGCCTCGCAGCTCGATCCGAGCACCACCGCCACCGCCATCGTTCGCGAAATCGAACCCCAGGCGCAAAGTGCAACTCGCACCCGGCGCGCGCGCCTGACCTTGACCGATTCGCCACCGGGTTTTCGCCTGGGCACAGCCATCAGCGTGACCCTCAGCTCGGCGATCAAGCCGCGGATCGAATTGCCGGTCAGCGCCTTGCAAGAGGTCGATGGCAAGTCGCGAATCTGGGTGATCGATGCACAAACCCAAACCGTTTCGCCGCGAGACGTTCACCTCATCAGCCGCACTGACAGCACGGTGGTACTGGCCGACGGCGTGAAGTCTGGCGAGCGCGTGGTCAGCGCCGGCGTGAACAGCCTGAAACCCGGGCAAAAAGTAAAAATCGACGAGGAAAGCCCGCAATGAAAGGGAGTTTCAATTTATCCGAATGGGCCCTCAAGCATCAGTCGTTTGTGTGGTATTTGATGTTCGTCGCGCTGCTGATGGGCGTGTTCTCCTACATGAACCTGGGCCGTGAGGAAGACCCCTCGTTCACCATCAAGACCATGGTCATCCAGACCCGTTGGCCGGGCGCGACCCAGGAAGAAACCCTCAAGCAGGTCACAGATCGCATCGAGAAAAAACTCGAAGAGCTCGACTCCCTCGACTACGTCAAAAGTTACACCAGACCCGGTGAATCCACGGTGTTCGTCTACCTTCGCGACACCACCAGTGCCAAGGACATCCCGGAAATCTGGTACCAGGTGCGCAAGAAGATCAACGACATTCGCGGCGACTTCCCCAAGGGCCTGCAAGGGCCGGGATTCAACGACGAGTTCGGCGACGTGTTCGGTTCGGTGTACGCCTTCACCACGGATGGACTGTCGCTGCGCCAGTTGCGCGACTATGTCGAACAGGTCCGCGCGCAGATCCGCGACGTACCAGGGTTGGGCAAAGTCGAGATGGTTGGCGAGCAGGACGAAGTGCTCTACCTGAATTTCTCCACTCGCAAACTCGCGGCTTTGGGCATTGATCAGCGCCAGGTGGTGCAGAGCCTGCAATCGCAGAACGCGGTGACCCCTGCAGGTGTGATCGAGGCAGGTCCAGAGCGGATCTCGGTACGCACTTCCGGCCAGTTCGATTCCGAAAAAGACCTGGCTGACGTCAATCTCAAACTCAATGATCGTTTCTATCGCCTGGCCGACATCGCGGAAATTAGCCGCGGCTACGTTGACCCGGCAACGCCCGAATTCCGTTTCAATGGCCAGACCGCCATCGGCCTGGCAATCGCCATGAAGAAGGGTGGCAACATCCAGGACTTCGGCAAGGCCCTGCATCAACGCATGGAGGAACTGACTGCCGACCTGCCGGTGGGCGTGGGCGTGCACAGCGTTTCCGACCAGGCGGAAGTGGTGGAAAAAGCAGTCGGCGGCTTTACCAGCGCTCTGTTCGAGGCGGTGGTGATCGTGCTGATCGTCAGCTTCATCAGCCTCGGCGTGCGTGCCGGGCTGGTGGTGGCTTGCTCGATTCCGCTGGTGCTGGCGATGGTCTTCGTCTTCATGGAGTACAGCGGCATTACCATGCAGCGGATCTCCCTCGGCGCCTTGATCATTGCCCTTGGCCTGCTGGTGGACGACGCAATGATCACGGTCGAGATGATGGTCACGCGCCTGGAAATGGGCGAAACCAAGGAGCAGGCGGCGACGTTCGCCTACACCTCGACGGCTTTCCCGATGCTCACCGGTACGCTGGTGACCGTTGCCGGCTTCGTGCCGATCGGCCTCAACGCCAGCTCGGCTGGCGAGTACACCTTCACGCTGTTTGCGGTAATCGCGGTGGCGATGCTGGTGTCATGGGTGGTTGCGGTGCTGTTTGCCCCGGTGATCGGCGTGCATATTCTCAGCGCCAATGTGAAGCCGCACAACGCCGAACCCGGCCGCGTCGGGCGGGCGTTCAACGGGGGCATGTTGTGGGCCATGCGCAATCGCTGGTGGGCGATCGGAATTACCATTGCGCTGTTCTTGGCGTCGGTGTACTCCATGCAATTTGTGCAGAACCAGTTCTTCCCGTCCTCTGACCGTCCGGAAATTCTCGTCGACCTGAACCTGCCGCAAAACGCTTCCATCGCTGAAACCCGCAAGGCGGTGGACAGGCTCGAAGAAACGCTCAAGGGCGACCCGGACATTGTGCGCTGGAGCACTTACATCGGTGAAGGTGCGATCCGTTTCTACCTTCCCCTCGACCAGCAACTGCAGAACCCGTACTACGCGCAATTGGTCATCGTCAGCAAGGGGCTGGAATCGCGCACGGCCCTGAGCCAGCGTTTGCGTGAGCGTCTGCGCAAGGATTTCGTCGGCATTGGCAGCTACGTCCAGGCCCTGGAGATGGGCCCGCCGGTAGGGCGGCCGATCCAGTACCGGGTCAGCGGCAAGGATATCGATCAAGTGCGCAAGCATGCGATCGCGCTGGCCACTGAACTGGACAAGAACTCGCACATTGGCGAGATCATCTACGACTGGAACGAGCCGGGCAAAGTCCTGCGCATCGACATCGCCCAGGACAAGGCGCGGCAGCTGGGGCTGTCCTCGGAAGACGTGGCCAACCTGATGAACAGCATCGTGGTGGGTGCGCCCGTGACCCAGGTGGATGACGATATCTATCTGATCAACGTGGTGGGGCGCGCGGTGGACGCCGAACGTGGCACGCCTGAGACCCTGCAGAACCTGCAGATCGTTACCCCAAGTGGTACGTCGATTCCGCTGTTATCGTTCGCCACCGTGCAATATGAACTTGAGCAGCCCCTGGTTTGGCGTCGCGACCGCAAGCCGACGATCACCATCAAGGCGGCAGTGCGAGATGAGATTCAGCCGACCGATCTGGTCAAACAACTCAAGCCGGCCATCGACCAGTTCGCCTCGACATTGCCGGTCGGCTACAAGGTCGCCACCGGTGGTACGGTCGAGGAAAGTGGCAAGGCTCAGGGCCCGATCGCCAAGGTCGTGCCACTGATGCTGTTCCTGATGGCGACGCTCCTGATGATCCAGTTGCAAAGCGTGCAGAAGCTGTTCCTGGTCGCCAGCGTCGCGCCGCTCGGCTTGATCGGCGTGGTGCTGGCGCTGATCCCGACCGGCACGCCGATGGGTTTCGTGGCAATCCTGGGGATTCTCGCGCTGATCGGTATCATCATCCGTAACTCGGTGATCCTGGTGACGCAGATCGAGGCCTTCGAGAAAGACGGCTACTCGCCGTGGGACTCGGTGGTGCAAGCCACAGAACATCGGCGCCGGCCGATTCTGCTGACGGCAGCAGCGGCGAGCCTGGGGATGATCCCGATTGCCCGGGAAGTGTTCTGGGGGCCGATGGCCTACGCGATGATTGGCGGGATCATCATCGCAACCTTGTTGACGCTGCTGTTTCTGCCGGCGCTGTATGTGGCCTGGTACAAAATTCGCGAGCCGAAACCGGACGCGCAGTAAAGCGAGCGCTTCGCGCTCATCGCGGGCGAGCCCGCTCCCACAGGTATCAGGGAGGATCATACATTTGTGGTCCTACCTTTATCACTGTGGAAGCGGGCTTGCCCGCGATGGCGTCCTGCCAGATTACCCGGGCTTGCGCCACACACTCGCCAACCAAGGCTGCTGCTCCAGCGGCAGCCCGGCCGGCCGGTAGTAATGCTCCAACTCCACAAACCCCGCCTCGATCAGCAATTGCTGCCACGCCTGCCAGTCGTGATAAGCCCCATACCGCGGCCCATTCCAACCTTCCTGGTTCTGCCCGCGAGGGTTTGAACTGAACAACACGCCACCGGGCTTCAACGCTCCGCGCAATTGCTCTAGCACCCTCGACAACTCCTGGCGCGGGATATGGAACAGCACTGCATTGGCAAAAATCCCGTCGAAGCGCTCATCAGGCAAATCCAGTTTCAGAAAGTCCTGCTGCCACACTTCACAGCCGCTGTCAGTGCGCGCCATCTGCGCGAACTGCTCAGAGCCGTCGAGGCCCACAGCCGTGTGGCCCATGCGGGTAAACGTCTGCAGGTCGCGACCCGGGCCACAGCCAAAATCGAGAATGTCGAACGGCGCGGTGCCCTGGATATGCCGCAACAGCGCGTCGATATTCTGGCTGACATCATGATCACGAGTCCCCTCGCGAAACCCCTCGGCGACCGAGTTGTAATGGTCCAGGGTAGTGGAGGTGATTTTTTCCAGGTCGTCGGGGGTCTGTTTCATGGTGGGCTGCGCGGGCAATGGGGATGCGCCGAATATACGCCATGAAGCAGGCGGCTGCTGCGCAGCCCATTCGCGAGCAAGCCGCATTCCCTGTAGGAGCGAGCTTGCTCGCGAAAAATTCAAGAACGATGCGTGCGTTCTGTAAGCCTGCGTAATCGTTGACGTCCATCGCGAGCACGCTCGCTCCTACAAGGGGCTGGGTCAGCGTTTGTTGAGACCTCGCGCCAGGCGATCCCCGCCCAGCTGGATCATCGCCACCAACACCACCAGCAACACAATCACCGTCAACATGATCTGGCTATCAAACCGCTGATAGCCGTACCGATAAGCGATGTCACCCAACCCGCCGGCACCAATCGCCCCGGCCATGGCCGATGAGTTGATCATGGTGACCAGGGTGATGGTGAACCCGCCAACAATCCCCGGCAGCGCTTCAGGCAACAGCACGTGCCAGATAATGTGCCAGCGCCGGCAGCCCATCGCTTGCGCCGCTTCGATCAGCCCATGATCCACCTCGCGCAGGCTGACCTCGGCAATGCGCGCAAAAAACGGCGTAGCGGCAATCGTCAGGGGCACCACGGCAGCCCAGACGCCGTAGGTGGTGCCAACGATCAGCCGGGTGAACGGAATCAAAGCCACCATCAAGATCAAAAACGGAATTGAGCGGAACAGGTTCACGAACGCACCCAGTGCGCGGTTCAGCGCCGGAGCTTCGTAGATGCCGCCCTTGGCGCTGGTCACCAGAATCACCGCCAGCGGAATGCCCGCCAGCAGCGCGATCAATGACGACACTCCCACCATCAGAAAGGTGTCGATAAAGCCTTGCAGCAACCGATCAAACCACATAGCCAAGCACCTCTACCTGTTGCGCCCATTGCCCGGCGCGTTGGCGCAATTGCTGTGCCCCGAGTGACGAGCCTGAGACCGCCAGTAGCAGTTGCCCGAGGGCATGTCCCTGAATCCGCTCCACACCACCTTGCAGCAAGCGCACGCGACCGCCGAGGGCGCTGAACAACGCGGCCAGGTCGGGCTCGTCAGTGGCGCTGCCGGTGAACTGCAGGCGCAGCACCACGGCGGCGTTCGGGGACTGTGGTTGCGGCTGCAAACGGCTCTGCAATTCCTGCGGCAGGGCGTGCTGCAGCGGCGCGAGCAGGGTTTTGCTGACTTCATACTGCGGGTCGCCAAACACTTCCCAGACCGGGCCCTGTTCGACGATTTGTCCGTGCTCCAACACCACCACGCGGTCGCAGATGTCGCGGATCACCGCCATCTCGTGGGTGATCAGCACGATGGTCAGCCCCAGGCGCTGGTTGATCTCGCGCAGCAGGCCGAGGATTGATTGCGTGGTCTCCGGGTCCAGTGCCGAAGTCGCTTCGTCGCACAGGAGAATCGCCGGGTCATGTACCAGGGCCCGTGCGATACCCACTCGTTGTTTCTGCCCGCCGGACAGCTGCGCCGGGTAGGCCTTGTGTTTGCCTTCCAGACCAACCAGTTCCAGCAGCTCGCGCACTTTGCGCTCGCGCTTTTCCTTGGGCACTCCGGCGACTTTCAGCGGCAACTCGACGTTCTGCCACACCGTCTTGGCGGACATCAGGTTGAAGTGCTGGAAGATCATGCCAATGCGTCTGCGCAGCGCCACCAGGCGGTCTTCATCGAACTCGCCGATGTCTACCTGATCGATCAGCACCCGACCGCTGCTCGGTTGTTCGAGACGGTTAATGGTGCGGATCAGCGACGACTTGCCGGCACCGCTACGGCCGATGATGCCGAACACTTCGCCGCGCTGGATCGCCAGGTCGATGCCGTGCAGTGCCGCTACCGGACCCTGCTGGCCGTTGTAGGTTTTGCCCAGGCCAACGAAGCGCACGTGGGCGCGATTCAGGTCCGGGTGCCGCTCGCCTTGTTGCGCATTACGTTGCTCTGGAACATCCAGTCGCAGTTGGGTGGCAGCGTTCATTCTCAGCTTTCCCAGCCAGCTTGATAGAGCTTGCCGTGGGCTTGATCCAGGGCTGCGCGAACGGCTGGCGAATGCTGGTAAATGTCGACGAACTTGATCAGGCGCGGGTCGGTTTTTCTCTTTGGCTGGATCACAAACTGGATGATGTATTCCTTGTGATCAAGGCCGTCGAACAGCAGGGCAGAGCCGGCGTCAAAGGTCTTGGACAGGCGGATGTAGGCCGGGTAGCCCTGCACCAGGTCGGCGTCATCGTAAGCTCGTACCAATTGCACTGCTTCGACTTGGAGAATCTTGATTTTCTTCGGATTGGCGATGATGTCCTCTTCGGTGGCCTTGTAGCCGACACCCTGTTTTAGGGTGATCAGCCCGGCCTTGGCCAACAGTTGCAGGCCGCGGCCGCTGTTGATCGGGTCGTTGGCGATCGCGACGGTGGCGCCTTCTGGCAGCTCGTCGAAGCTTTTGTATTTTTTCGAGTAGAGACCGACATTGTTGATGATTCCCGGCGCGAACGGCACCAGGTCAACACCCGCAGCGGCCTTGGCATTTTCCAGGAACGGGATGTGCTGGAAATAGTTCACATCGATGTCGCCGGCGGCGAGGCTGACGTTGGGGGCGATCCAGTCGCTGAATTCAACCAGCTCGACCTTAAGGCCTTGCTTGTTGGCTTCTTCGACTGCGGCTTCCAGGGGAATGGCAAAGGCGGCGGTGGTGCCGACTCTCAGTGGTGGATCAGCGGCGAAGATCACCGAACTGAAGAGACCTAAGGCCAGGGCCAGTGCTTTTACTGGGTGAGAGAGACGTTTTTTGGTCATGATGGTTTTTCCAGTCAGTGCATGAAAATTTGGGTGTTTGGTTGGGCCTCATCGCGAGCAGGCATCGCGATGCTTTTAGCGGCGGAACTCGGAGCCAATGTGCTGCGCAGGCAAATGCGCCTCACCGCGAAACAGCTTTTCCCGCAGGCTGCCGTCGTCGTAAGCGGTCTTGTACGAGCCTCGACGCTGCAGCTGCGGAATCACCAGCTCGATGAAATCCACATAGCTTTCCGGCGTGACGATGCGCGTCAGGTTGAAGCCGTCCAGGCCGGTTTCAGCGATCCACGATTCCAGCTCATCGGCCACTTGCTCAGGCGAACCGACCACGGTGATGTAACGGCCACCGAGGGCGTGTTGTTCGAGCAATTTGCCTCGGCTCCAGTCGTTGTTCTGCAGGTTCTTGGTCGCGGACTGGATGGCGTTGCTTTTCACGTACGGGATCGGTTCATCAAGCGCGTACTCGGATAAATCGATGCCCGTGGAGGCCGAAAAATGCGCGACGCCAGCTTCGGCGCTGGCATAGCTCAGGTACTCGGCGTGCTTGGTCCAGGCCTGCTCGGATGTTTCGCCGACGATCACGTTCAGGCCCATGAAGACCTTGATGTCCTCGGGATTGCGCCCAGCTTCGACGGCACTGGCGCGCACCTTGTCCACCTGGACCTTGGTCGACGGTTTGTTCTGCCCGCTGATAAACACGCACTCGGCGTGACGCCCGGCAAACAGCAAGCCGCGATCCGAGCTGCCGGCCTGGAACAGTACCGGGGTACGCTGCGGTGACGGTTCGCAGAGGTGATAGCCCTCGACCTGATAGAACTCACCCTGGTGCTCGACCTTGTGCACTTTGTCTGGCTGCGCATATATGCGCTGCACGGAGTCGTTGACCACCGCGCCGTTCTCCCAGCTGCCTTCCCAGAGTTTGTAGAGCACTTGCAGATATTCGTCAGCCTGGTCGTAGCGACGGTCGTGTTCGACCTGTTCGCTCAAGCCCATGGCCTTGGCAGCGCTGTCGAGATAGCCGGTGACGATGTTCCAGCCGACCCGGCCTCGGCTCAGGTGGTCGAGCGTGGACATGCGCCTGGCGAACAGGTACGGCGGCTCATATGTCAGGTTCGCTGTCAGGCCGAATCCAAGGTTACGGGTGACGGCGGCCATGGCTGAAACCAGCAGCAGGGGATCGTTGACCGGTAACTGGATCGACTCTTTGAGCGGCACGTCTACCGAGTTCTGGTAGACGTCATACACCCCGACAATGTCGGCGATGAATAAGCCATCGAACAGTCCGCGCTCCAGCAGCTGCGCCAGCTCAGTCCAGTATTCGATGGTTTTGTATTGGGTGGAGTTGTCCCGTGGATGGGTCCACAGGCCGTGGTTGATGTGCCCGATGCAGTTCATGTTGAACGCATTGAGCAGGATCTTCTTCCTGGTGACAGCCATCAGATGGTCCCCCGCAGTGGCGGGTTTTCATCGTTGAGGTAGTAGTTGCCCACGGCATGGTATTTCCAGCGCACCGGGTCGTGCAGGGTGTGCACCCGAGCGTTGCGCCAGTGGCGATCCAGCCCATGTTCGATCAGGGTTGCCTGGCTGCCGGCCAATTCGAACAGCGTACTGCCCGCCGCGAGGGAGATTTCAGTGCTGATGGCGCGGGCTTCGGCGACGGCTATCGAGGCCGCTGCGACGGTCTGGGCATTGGTGTCGGCCTGGGCCTTGTCGAGGTATTCGCCGGCGCGTTCCAGCAGCGCTTCGGTGGCGTGCAGGCGAATGCTCAAGTGGCCGAAGCTCTTGATGGTCAGCGGGTCTTCAGTGGCTTTTTCGTGGGTGGCGTCAATCCACGGGCGGGTCTTGGTGCGCACGAAATGCAGTGCATCTTCATAGGCGGCGCGGGCGATACCGGTGTCGATGGCGGCGTGGAGAATCTGCGCCAGGGGGCCGACCGGCGTTGGTCGTTCGAAAGCGCTCTGAAACGGGATCACGTCCTCAGCTGCGACAAATACATCCTCGAACACTACCGAACCGCTGCCGGTAGTGCGCTGGCCGAAGCCGCTCCAGTCGTCGATTACGGTCAGGCGTTTGCTGTCACGTGGCACGAATGCCAGTTGCTGTACGCCGTGCTCATCCACCACTGAAGTGGGAATGCGCTGGGCATAGATCGCGCCGGTGGCGTAGAACTTGCGGCCATTGATGCGATAGCCGTCGCCCTCTCGGGTCAGGCGCGTGACGCGGTCGTGGGCGGTCTTGGTTCCCAGTTCGGCGAGCGCATTGCCGAAGCGCTGGCCAGCCAGTACTTCGGCGTACAGGCGTGTTTTCTGCTCTTCACTGCCGTTCACCCGCAACACTTCGAGGGCGTAGAAATGGTTTTGCGGAATCTGTCCGAGGGAGCCGTCGGCCTGGGCGATCAGGGCGATGACCTTGGCCAGCGTGACGTTGGAAACGCCAGCGCCGCCATATTCTTTCGGCACGCTGATGCCCCACAGGCCGGAGCGGGAAAACACTTCAAGTTCAGGGTGGGGCAAACGGCGTTCGTGGTCGCGCAGGGCGCTGTCGCGTCTGAAGTCATCGGCCAGGTCACTGGCGACGACCAAGGCTTGCTCATCGCCGGTTATGACCGCGACGTGGTGAGAAAGAGGCATGTGCTTCTCCGGAAATCTGGTCAAAAGTGTTCTGGTGGTCAAATCCAGGAATGACGAGCCGGCAAGGTGCCGTTCAAGTGGTAAGTGCCGACGGCGTAGTACTTCCAGCGCACCGGGTCGTGCAACGTGTGCACCCGGGCGTTGCGCCAGTGGCGGTCGAGATTGAATTCGGCGAGGGTGGCGCGGCTGCCGGCCAGCTCGAAGAGTTTTTCGCTGGCCAGTAGCGAGATCTCGGTGGTCATTACTTTGGCTTCGGCCACGGCAATCGAGGCGCGGGCGGCGGATTCGGCAGTCAGCGGCGCGGCGCTAACCTCATCGAGAACTTTGCCGGCCTTGCGCAACAGTGCTTCGGCAGCGTGCAGTTCGATTTTCAGCTTGCCGATGTCGGCAATCACATAGAGATCGTCGCAGGCTCGCTCGACCTTGGCATCGATCCATGGCCGGGCACGGGTTTTCACGAATCCAATGGCATCGTCAATCGCGCCCCGGGCGATACCGGCGTCAATCGCTGCTTGAATCAGCTGCGATACGGCGCCCTGGAAATTGGGTTTGTCGTTGATCTTCCAGTTATCCACCACCAGTTCAGGTTCAACCGGCACGTTGTTAAGCAGGATGGTGCCGCTGGCGGTGGTGCGCTGGCCAAAACCCGACCAGTCATCAACGATGCGCAAACCCGGTGTGCCGCGACGGACGAAGGCCAGCACTTGCTTGCCGTCGTCGTTGAGCGCCTTGACCGCAACCCAATGGGCGAACAGCGCGCCGGTGGAATAGAACTTCTGGCCGTTGACTACGAAATTGTCGCCGCTGGGGCTGATTCGCGCTTTGAGCTCCAGAGTGTTTTTGGTGCCACGCTCGGGACCTGCGTTACCGATCCGCCAGCCCTCCAGCACGCTGGTGAACAGGTGTTTTTTTTGCGCCTCGGTAGCGCTGTCGAGCAACAGATGAAGGATGCCGAACTGGTTCTGCGGGATCTGTCCCAACGCCGGGTCGGCTGCGGAAATAATCGCGAACACCTCGGCCAGGGTCACGAATGAAACCTGTGGGCCGCCGTACTCACGGGGGATGGAAATACCGCCCAGGCCGCTGCGGGAGAACTGTTCGATTTCCGACCAGGGCAACGTGCGCTGCTGGTCGCGCCTGGCTGCTTGCAGTCGCGCGGCCTGCGCGAGTTCACGGGCGGCCGCGATGGCTTGCGCATCGTTGCGCAAGACCTGCGTTGGCAATACCAAGGGGGCGATGTCCAGATCACTCTGGACTAGTGCATCTGCCAGACTGGACATCAGTGCCACTCCTTGGCTGCACGCAATGCCCTGGCGTTTTGCACTCGGGTGATTGTGTTCCGGACCATACCTACCTCGCATCTTCATGGAAGCGCCGCGGGAAATGGCGGCGACTGAAATCAAGAATGTCCGGTGGTCCGGTGTATATACCGTAAACGTGTATAAAAAATTAATAAACTAACTTTTAGGAATATGCATAGACGGTATGCCTGAATCTCACTGCCCGCCAGGGTGTTTCGGTTTGAGCTTGATAGAGGTTTTGCCACAGCCAATTTTCAGCCTGCGCGGCGGCGCCCAGCGAGAGTTGTTGCCCAGGCGGTCGAGCACGCAATAGGTCACTTCCAGGTGCAGGTCTTCGCCGGCTTCCTCGATGATCGCGGGTGGTACCCAGACCTGGATAGGGTGGCCGATATCAGTGCGGTCGAGTTTGGGCAGGTCCATGCGCACATCGCCCCAGCGCAGGGTGATTTCGTCGTCAACGGCCATGTTGAGGTAGGGCTCGATGGTCAGGGGAACGCCGCGCTTGATCTGACTGGGATTGACGCCTTTGCGGCAAATGGTCTCGGGCATCTGCACCGGAGCCAGGTTCTGATTTTCATCGCCGCACAGGGGCGGGGGTTGTCCGCCGGGACAGTCGAGTTTGACCTGTACCTGCTCGACGGCCGACAAAACCGGCGCCGCGCCGATTTGCATCAGGCGGTAATGCACGCTGGCGATACCGTTGACGATAAAGCTCTGCGGTACGCGCAGGCTGACGGTTGCCCCGACCTCATCAGCGCCCAGGGTCTTGGACGCCACGAAGCACTCATCCCAATACAACTCGATCAGATCGCCTTCGCTCATGCCGGGATAGGGCGCTATGTCCATCATCAGGTGAGCTGCCAGGTGAATGTTGATGCCGCCCTTGTGGGAACGTGCCAGCGTCGGCATCGCCAGTTCGGGTGTGTTCGAGATGCTTTTCATGGGTTCTCCTTGGTGTTTTGCAGCGAAGTCCGTTTCTGAAACATAAAGAACGCGAATGTTCGAGCAGCAAAACCGTTCATTAATTTTTTGGTTAACTAATGATTGAGCGTGATAAGTGCCGTCGATTGAGGGCTAGATAAAAGTTTGCGCGATTAACTGTCAATAGAGTGGTTTGGCCAATCGCAATATCAACGGCTATTCAGAAATATCCTACGTTCGGCGGGTATTAAACGCTGCCGGTTAGTCGAACATCACTACGTGCGGCACACGCATTATCAGGGCCGGAGTGAAAGCACTTCGGCCAGCAAGGTCAGGGCGAGGAGAAGATTACAAGCGCAGAAAAAATGGCGACAGCACATAGATATGTACCGCACGCGAGCACAAACAAGTTGCTTTCAAGGCCACGAAAATTAAATGAGTTATTTATAGCGAGGGGAGAACTTCCATCCTTGGAAGTTAAAGAGTATTGCAGGGGATTAGGCGTGAGCGTTATTCAAAAACTTGCTGAGGAATTGTTTCGTTCGTTCTTCTTTAGGGTTGGCAAACAATGCTTTTGCCTCGCCTTGTTCCACGATCACGCCCTTATCGAAAAACACCACGCGGTTGGCGACATCCCGGGCGAACCCCATTTCATGGGTCACGATGACCATGGTGCGGTTCTCCTCGGCCAGGCCGCGGATAGTCGCCAGCACTTCGCCCACCAGTTCCGGGTCCAGCGCTGAAGTCGGTTCATCGAACAGAATCACTTCCGGCTCCATCGCCAGCGCCCGGGCAATTGCCACGCGCTGTTGCTGGCCACCTGAGAGGCGCCTTGGGTAGGCGTCTTCCTTGCCGGCCAGGCCGACCTTGGCCAGAAGCTTTTTGCCTAGGGCAACAGCCTCGGTGTGGGGGATTTTTTTCACCACGATCGGCCCTTCGATCACATTTTCCAGGGCGGTGCGATGGGGGAACAGGTTGAAGTTCTGAAACACGAAGCCCACGTGCTGGCGCAAGCGGCGCACCAGGCTTTGCTGCTGGTTCAGTGGACGACTGCCATCGATTTCGATGTCGCCGACCTTGATCCGGCCGCTGGTGGGTTCTTCGAGAAAGTTCAGGCAGCGCAGGAAGGTGGTCTTGCCCGAACCGCTAGGCCCGATGATCGCCACCACCTCGCCTGCCTTCACCTCCAGGTCGATGCCGTTGAGCACCACCTGACCCTTGAACTGTTTTGTCAGTTTTTCCACGACAATCATTGGGTCAGGACTCCTGGTCGTGCCGATTGACCCGCTCTTCCAACTTGTTCTGCAGGTGCGACAGCACCGTGGCCAGAATCCAGTAGATCAGCGCGGCGGCAAGATACATGGTGAAGATTTCGAAGGTGCGAGCGGTGATCAGCTGCGCCTGGCGGAACAGTTCCGGCACTTGGATAGTGGCTGCCAGTGCCGTGTCCTTGACCAGCGAGATGAAGCTGTTGCCCAGTGGTGGCAGGGCTGTGCGCATCGCTTGCGGCAGAATGGCCCGGCGAAGGGTCTGCGCGCGGGTCATGCCGATACTCGCGGCAGCTTCCCACTGGCCGCGTTCGATGGAGCTGATTGCGGCACGCAGGATTTCGCAGGCATAGGCGGCCATGTTCAGCGAGAAGCCGATCAGGGCTGCTGGCAACGGATCAAGTTCAATACCCAGTTGCGGCAGGCCGTAGTAGATCACGAACAGTTGCACCAGCAACGGCGTGCCGCGAAAGAACGACACGTAGATGCGCGCGATCCAGCTCACCAGCTTGAAGCGCGACAACCGCATCAACGCCAGGCCAAAGCCCATCAGCAGGCCAAAGAACATGCCCCCCAGGCTCAAGAACACCGTGTAGTACGCACCCTTCAGCAGGAAGGGCGCAGAATCCAGCGCGAGTTGGAAAGCCTCTTCCATTATTTAGTGACGTCAGCGTTGAAGTATTTTTCCGAAAGCTTGGTCAGCGTACCGTCGGCCCGTAGCTTGTCGATCGCCTTGTTGATTGCAGCCAGCAGTTCAGGCTCGCCTTTGCGCAGGGCGATACCGGCTTCCTGACGGGAGAACGCTTCACCGGCGGCGGTGGTGTCCTTGGCCTTTTTGGCGTATTCCAGCGCTGCAAGGCGGTCGATCAAGATAGCGTCGATACGACCCACTCGCAGGTCCTGGAACTTGGTCGGATCATCCTCGTAAGTGCGCACGTCGGCGTCCGGTACGTTGGCTTTTACCCATTGCTCGTAGTTGGTGCCCAGGCCAACACCGACTTTCTTGCCGGCCAGGTCGTTGGCAGTTTTGATGGTGTCCTTGTTCTTGATCAGAACCAGTGCCTGAATCCCGGAAACGGTGTACGGCTCAGAGAAGTCGTACTTTTTCTTGCGCTCTTCGGAAATAGTCACTTGGTTGACCACGGCGTCCAGGCGTTTGGATTCCAGGGCCGCAAGGATGCCGTCCCATTTGGTCGGTTGCAGTTTCACTTTCACGCCCAGCTCTTTGGCCAGGGCTTCGGAGAATTCAACTTCGAAGCCGGCCAGTTTTCCGTCGGCGTCGACGAAACTGAACGGTGGATAAGTGCCTTCCAGGCCGACGTTGATCACGCCAGCGTCCTTGATTTTTTGCAGTTGCTCACCGGCAACTGCTTGGCCGATCAGGCCGGCGCTTAGCGCCAGACCCAACGAACCTACCAGCAGATTTCGACGTAATGCGGAAAAATTCATGACAAGCCCCTGTGGTTTCTTATGGGAAGACGCTTTAGGAAAGTTGGCAAATTCGGGATTGAAGCGACTGCAATAAGCTGCCCTGAAGCAGCATATGCGTTTTGCCACAAATTCGCCTGCGGCGCGACTATATGATGATGTTGATAGATATTAAAATATTAAATATCGGATTTGTTATTCTATTTGGAAATATAAAAGAGTGCCTTCCTTGTAGGCGCCAGCTTGCTGGCGATGGTCGTTAACGATAACTCTGGAAACCTGAAACCCTGCGGGGTTCCAGGGTTTCTCGCGAGCAAGCTCGCTCCTACAAAAAATTTGCGTAAGCAAACAACGCCGGCGCCCCACCGGTATGCAGGAATATGATCGGGCCCTCATCAAAACGCTGGCGCCCAATGCCATCGAGCATTCCAGCCATGGCCTTGCCGGTATAAACCGGGTCCAGCAACAAGCCTTCCTGACTCGCCAGCAGTTTCACCGCCGATAGCGTGCCGGCGTTGGGCTCGCCATAACGGGGGCCGAAATACTCATCCCATAATTGCACCTTGAAAGCTGCCGGCAGGCTCACGCCTAAGAGCTCTGCGGTACGCTCGGCCAGGCCCTGCACCTTCGGGCGCTGATCTTCCTCGTTGCGGGATACGGTCACGCCGATCACTGGCAGATCCGGCACTGCTTCGCTCAAGGCCAGCGCCAGACCGCTGTGGGTTCCGGCGCTACCGGAGGCAAGGACTACTGCAGCGAAGGTCAGGCCTGTGTCCTTGATCTGCTCGGCCAATTCGAGGCCGGTGCGTACGTAGCCCAAGGCACCCAAGGCATTTGAACCGCCAATCGGCACTATATAAGGGTTCTTGCCATTGTTACGCAGACGATCAGCCAGGGCCTGCAGTTGCTCGTCGGCGTTGTCGAGGTTTTCCACCAATTCAACCTTGGCGTCGAACAGGTCCAGTAACAGGCGATTGCCATTGCCCTGGTAATTTTTGTCATCAGTGCCCAAGGGGTTTTCCAACAGGGCGACGCAGCCTAGTCCCAGTTTGGCGGCCAGGGCTGCCGTCTGCCGCACGTGATTGGATTGCAGCGCACCTGCGGTAATCAAGGTGTCGGCGCCTTGGGCCAACGCATCGGCTGCCAGGTACTCAAGCTTGCGCAGCTTGTTGCCGCCCATGGCCAGCGGTGTCAGGTCATCGCGCTTGACGTACACATCACGGCCCAGCCAGGTCGAGAGGCGTTCGAGTTTTTCCAGGGGCGTGGGATGGCTAAGCAGATCGAGGCGGTCAAAACGGGCGAGCTGTTGTTTGATCATGATTGCGTACTGGCGGAGGAAGGTGTCAGGACTATAGGCAGCCCCAAAACCGTGGGCAACCGTGAATCGCATATGGCTGAAAGTGCGGAGCACAGCACTATTGGTTCTTAATTCGACTTTGAGACCTTGACGTAAAGTAATTGCCGTCAAGGCGGCCAGACAGTCCGGCCGCCCGAGAGGAGTTTCTACTGTGAGCGAGCGTTCGAGCCATTGGCAATTGCAGTCCATCGTCAGCCAACTGCGTACAGCGCGTGAACAGTGGCGCACCCAGAATGGCCGTGTCAGCGGTGAGCAGGGCGGTCGTGAATTGCCTTCCAGGGGGGCAATGGCGCAGATTCTTGAAGCGCTTTGCGGGGCGCTGTTCCCGATGCGCCTGGGCCCGGTGGACCTGCGCGAGGAAAGCGAAGACTTCTATGTCGGCCACACCCTGGACGTTGCCCTGAATGCACTGCTCGCCCAGGCGCGGCTCGAACTGCGTTACGCCGCGCGCCACAATGCCCAGACGGACACCGAGGTAGAGGCCCGGGCGATACAGATCATCCAGGATTTCGCACTCGCCTTGCCGGGCCTGCGCAGCGTGCTGGACACCGACGTGCTGGCGGCTTATCACGGCGACCCGGCGGCGCGCAGTGTCGACGAAGTGCTGCTGTGCTATCCCGGCATCCTGGCGGTCATTCACCATCGCCTGGCGCACCACCTGTATCGCGCGGGCTTGCCCTTGCTGGCACGGATCAGTGCGGAAATCGCCCACTCGGCCACCGGCATTGATATTCACCCAGGCGCGCAGATTGGCCGCAGCTTCTTCATCGATCACGGAACGGGCGTGGTAATTGGCGAGACGGCCATCATCGGGGAGCGCGTGCGGGTTTATCAGGCGGTGACTCTGGGCGCCAAGAGGTTTCCGGCCGATGAGGATGGGCAGTTGCAAAAAGGTCATGCCCGGCATCCGATTGTCGAGGATGACGTGGTGATTTATGCCGGTGCGACGATCCTGGGGCGGATTACCATTGGTCAGGGCTCGACCATTGGCGGCAATGTCTGGCTGACTCGCAGTGTGCCGGCGGGGTGCAACCTGACGCAGGCGAATCTGCAGCATGACGATGGGACGCAGAAGTAAGGGCTGAAACCTTCAGTGATCTTGCGAACGCCTTCGCGGGCAAGCCACGCTCCCACAGGATTGATGTCGTTCGCGTAATTACCGTACGACACAACTCCTGTGGGAGCGTGGCTTGCCCGCGAATGATTTCAAGCCGACCGAGATAATGGCATTTATCGCTAATTTCTTGCTGAACGAATACCCCCAGCCCCGCGTCATACCCTTCCTTGAGCTAGCGTACAAACAGTACCGCCAAGCCCTGCGATTAGTCCTTAGGGCCCTATCCATGTTTAACTTGAACGTTCATTCAAGTTAAACCTTGGTTCGCTGCCCGCTCACAACAGGAGGCTTGCCTTTGCTGAGTCCGATTTTCACAGCCACATCGGCAACCTTTGAGGTGCACGCTCCATGAGTGCATCGTCCCTCCCTCCAAGCGGCCAGGTCCGCATGAATCCGCCGGTGTTCTACTTTGCGGCGACGTTTATCCTGCTGTTCGGCATCGTCGTCATCGCCATGCC
The DNA here is from genome assembly GCF_023072615.1 of Pseudomonas violetae. Taxonomy (GTDB): domain Bacteria; phylum Pseudomonadota; class Gammaproteobacteria; order Pseudomonadales; family Pseudomonadaceae; genus Aquipseudomonas; species Aquipseudomonas violetae. The sequence goes on along the minus strand of NZ_JAKNRW010000019.1, from coordinate 25,072 downwards.
TGAACAGGCCGGTGCCTGGCTTCTGGAAGCGCAAAACTGGGCGGCCAATACGGTCGGCTGGTATTACATGCTCGCGATGAGCCTGTATCTGGTCTTCGTGGTGGTCACCGCCTTGTCCGGCTACGGCAAGATCAAGCTCGGTGCCGACCACGACGAACCCGAATTCAGTTACCTGTCCTGGGCCGGCATGTTGTTCGCCGCCGGGATCAGCATCACGTTGTTCTTCTTTTGTGTGTCCGAACCGCTGACCCACCTGGCGCAACCGCCTCAAGGGGAAGCAGGCACGGCGGATGCGGCACGTCAGGCGATGCAAATTCTGTTTCTGCACTGGGGCCTGCACGGCTGGGGTGTGTTCGCTTTCGTGGGCATGGCGCTTGCCTACTTCGCGTATCGACATAACCTGCCTCTGGCCTTGCGTTCGGCGCTGTACCCGCTGATTGGCAAGCGCATCAACGGCCCGATTGGCTACGCGGTGGACGGCTTTGGCATCATCGCCACGGTCTTCGGCTTGGGTGCCGACATGGGTTTTGGGGTGTTGCACCTCAACTCGGGCCTCGACTACCTGTTTGGTATCGCCCATACCCAATGGATTCAGGTCGGCTTGATCACCCTCATGATGGGCGCGGCAATCATCGTTGCGGTATCCGGCGTCGACAAAGGCGTGCGGGTGATGTCCGATATCAACATGCTGCTGGCGTGCGCGCTGCTGCTGTTCGTGTTGTTCACCGGTCCTACCCAGCACTTGCTCAATACCTTGATCCAGAACATCGGTGACTATCTCGGCGCCTTGCCGATGAAGAGCTTCGACCTGTATGCCTACGACAAGCCCAGCGACTGGCTGGGTGGCTGGACCGTGTTCTACTGGGCCTGGTGGATTGCATGGTCGCCGTTCGTGGGGCTGTTTATTGCACGTATTTCCCGTGGCCGAACTATCCGCGAGTTCGTCTTCGGCGTGTTGCTGATTCCGCTGGGATTCACCTTGGCGTGGATGTCGATCTTCGGTAACAGCGCGATCGATCAGGTGCTCAATCACGGCATGAGTGCACTGGGCATGTCTGCCATCGATAACCCTTCGATGACGTTATACCTGCTGCTGGAAACCTATCCGTGGAGCAAGACGGTGATCGCCGTCACCGTGTTCATCAGCTTCGTGTTCTTCGTCACCTCTGCCGACTCCGGCACGGTGGTGCTGTCGACGCTGTCTGCCAAAGGCGGCAATCCTGATGAAGATGGCCCGAAATGGCTGCGAGTTTTTTGGGGCGCGATGACTGCACTGGTGACCAGCGCGCTGCTGTTTTCCGGCAGTATCGATGCACTCAAGTCAGCGGTGGTCCTCACTTCGCTGCCGTTTTCGCTGATTCTGCTGTTGATGATGTGGGGATTGCACAAAGCGTTTTATCTGGAGTCGCAGAAACAGATCGCGCAGATGCACTCCCTGGCACCGGTCTCCGGCTCCCGTCGTGGTGGCTGGCGTCAGCGCCTGAGCCAGGCGGTGCATTTCCCGTCGCGGGATGAGGTGTATCGCTTCCTCGAAACGACGGTGCGTCCGGCGATTGAAGAAGTGACGGCGGTGTTTGTCGAGAAGGGCTTGAATGTAGTGACTCAGCCGGACCCTGCGAATGACAGCGTCAGCCTGGAAATCGGCCATGGCGAGCAGCATCCGTTCATCTATCAAGTGCAGATGCGCGGTTATTTCACGCCGTCCTTCGCCCGCGGTGGCATGGGCTCCAAGCAGCTCAACAACCGCCGCTATTACCGGGCCGAAGTGCATCTGAGCGAGGGCAGTCAGGATTACGATCTGGTGGGCTACACCAAGGAACAGATCATCAATGACATCCTCGACCAGTACGAGCGGCACATGCAGTTCCTGCATTTGGTACGTTGATCAGGAGGGGTGATGGCATCATCGCGAGCAAGCTTTGCTCCCACAGAAACAAACGAGAGAGGATTCGATGATTTATACCGCTGCTGAAAATCGCTACGACTCTATCCCCTACCGCCGCGTAGGCCGCAGCGGCTTGGTGTTGCCGGCGTTGTCACTGGGGCTGTGGCACAACTTTGGCGACAGTACGCCGATCGACACCCAGCGCTCGTTGTTGCGCACGGCGTTCGACCTTGGTATCAACCATTTTGACCTGGCCAACAACTACGGCCCTCCTTACGGCAGCGCCGAGATCAACTTCGGTCGTTTGCTGCGTGAAGATTTCAAGCAGTACCGCGATGAGCTGATCATTTCCAGCAAGGCCGGTTGGGACATGTGGCCGGGGCCCTATGGCCAGGGTGGCGGGTCGCGCAAGTACGTGCTGGCAAGCCTTGATCAGAGCTTGCAACGCCTGGGTCTGGATTACGTCGACATCTTCTACTCCCACCGCTTCGACCCTGATACCCCGCTGGAAGAAACCGCCAGCGCCCTCGCCACAGCGGTGCAGCAAGGCAAGGCTCTGTACATCGGGATCTCGTCGTATTCCGGGGTGAAGACTCGGGAGATGGCGGCGCTGTTGAACGAGTGGAAAGTGCCGCTGCTGATCCATCAACCGGCTTATAACCTGCTCAATCGCTGGGTTGAAAAGGATTTGCTGGATGTCACCGATGAGCTCGGCACCGGCGTGATTGCATTCACCCCGTTGGCCCAGGGTCTGTTGACCGACAAGTACCTCAACGGCATTCCGCGAGACGCCCGGGTCAATCGTCCGGGTGGCGGCTCTTTACAGGCGTCGCACTTGTCAGAAGCCAATATTGCTCATGTACGGGCACTCAACGAAATCGCCCAGCGCCGTGGGCAGAGCCTGGCGCAGCTGGCGCTGGCCTGGACACTGCGTGATCCGCGGGTGACGTCGGCGTTGATCGGTGCGAGCCGGCCGGAGCAAATTGTCGAGAACGTCGGGGCGTTGAAGAATCTGAGCTTCAGTGCGCAGGAGCTGGCGGAGATTGACCGGTTTGCCCAGGAGGGCGGGATTAATCTTTGGGAGAAGCCTTCGACGGCTGAGTAGGCATTCTGCGCCGGTCTATCTGGCACCTGTAAGATCGCCTTCGCGAGCAAGCCCGCTCACACAGGAATCCGTGCCATGCACAAAATTCACTGTGGGCTTGCTCGCGAAGAGGCCTGAACAGCCAGCAAAATACTCAGGGCTCAGCGAAAAAACGGCACATCCCCCAACACCGTAGCCCGTTGCATCACCCGCCGCGCCGGTCGGTAATCGTCCACCGCGTAATGCTGCGTGACGCGGTTATCCCAGAACGCCACGTCGTCCTTCTGCCACCGCCAGCGAATGGTGAACTCCGGCCGAGTCGTATGGGCGAACAGTAATTTCAGAACCGCTTCGCTCTCGGTGTCCGACAGCTCGTTGATCTTGGAGGTGAACCCTTCATTGACGAACAGCGACCGGCGTCCGCTCACAGGGTGCGTACGAATCACCGGGTGCGACAACGGCGGGTTCTTGCGCCTGGCCTCTTCCCATTGGGCCAACGCTTCAGGGGTACTGCCATAGCGCTCCACCGGAAATGACCGGGTGAAGTCGTGAGTGGCTGTGAGTCCTTCGAGCAAGGACTTCATTGGTGCGGAAAGCGCCTCATAGGCCGCAATGCCACTGGCCCACAAGGTGTCGCCGCCAAACTCTGGCAATAGCTTGGCGCTGAGCACCGCGCCCATTGCCGGGGTCGGCAGGAAGGTCACGTCGGTGTGCCAGATCGCGTTGTCGCGCACATCGGTGACGGCGGTGTCGAGGATCAGCACTTGCGGTTGTTCCGGCACATTGGGGTAGATCGGGTGGATATGCAGGTCGCCGAAGTACGCGGCGAATCGGGCCTGTTGCTGTGGTGTGATGGGTTGATCGCGAAAGAACAGCACTTGGTGCTTGAGCAGGGCTTTTTCGATGGCCTCATGCTGTTCCGGATCGAGTGGCTGGCTGATGTCGATGCCACTGATTTGCGCGCCCAGCGCGCAGCTGAGGGTGATGATTGTCAGGTTGCTCATGGTCTTTCTCGTACTCAATTCGGAGTGTGGCGCCTGGGGGCTTGCACATTGGAAAATCTAGTGAGCCTGGCCGTGCCACGGCACCAGCTTGCGTTGCAGGGCGCGCAGGCCCATTTCCATGGCGAAGGCGATCAGCGCGATCACCAGGATCCCGAGCACCACCACGTCAGTGACCAGGAATTGCGCGGCCGACTGCACCATGAAGCCCAAGCCGCTGGTGGCAGCGATCAGTTCGGCGGCGACCAGTGTCGACCAGCCGACACCCAAGCCAATGCGCACACCGGTCAGAATGTCCGGCAGCGCACTCGGCAGAATCACATGGCGAATCAGCTGCGCACGGGTAGCACCCAAGGACTGTGCGGCACGCAATTTCGCCGGGTCGACGGTGCGCACGCCGGTGGCGGTCGCAATGGCAATCGGGGCGAAGATCGCCAGGTAGATCAGCAGGACTTTGGACAGCTCACCGATGCCGCACCAGATCACGATCAGTGGCAGATAAGCCAGCGGCGGGATAGGGCGGTAGAACTCGATCAGCGGATCGAGAATGCCCCGGGCGATGCGATTGTGGCCGATGGCGATACCCACCGGAACGGCCGTCAGTACTGCAAAGCCGAGGCCCAGGCCGATACGGCCGAGGCTCGCGCCCAAGTGTTGCCACAGCGTGGAATCCATATAGCCGGCCGTCACCAGTAACCAGCCCTTGTGCAGCACAGCGGCTGGAGAAGGCAGGAACAGTGGCTCGATCATGCCGGTGGCGGTTACGGCCCACCACAGCGTCACCAATACAATCAGGGTCAGCACGCTGATCCAACGAGTGCTCAAACTGCGACGAACCGGAGTCAACGTCGAGCCGGGTTTCGCCGCCATGGCTGGAATTTCATAGCTGCTCATGCGCGCTCCTGCCGCGTGGCGGCGCTGCGTTGGTTAAACACTTTGCCGAGCACGTGTTCGCGGGTCTCGATGAAGCGCGGGTCGGACTTGATTGCCCGAGCCGATTCGCCGGTCGCGTATCGCTGTCCGAAATCCAGACTGAGGCGTTCGACGATTTGCCCTGGATTCGGTGCCAGCAGAATCAGGTCAGTGGCAAGAAACACTGCTTCTTCGATGTCGTGGGTAATCAGGAATACCGGTTTTGCGGTGCGTTCCCAGACTTGCAGTAACAGCTCTTGCATTTGCTCGCGGGTGAACGCGTCGAGGGCACCGAAGGGTTCGTCCATCAGCAGCACACGCGGGTCGGCCGCCAGCGCACGGGCAAGGCCGACGCGCTGTTTCTGGCCGCCCGAAAGCTGCCAGATGCGCCGGTATTCGAAGCCGGACAGGTCCACCAGTGCGAGCATTTCCCGCGCGCGGATTTCGCGTTTCTCTTTCGAGACGCCTGCCAGTTCCAGACCGAAGCCGACATTGGCCAGTACGTCCTGCCAGGGCAGCAGGGCGTCGTCTTGAAATACCACGCCGCGCTCGGCGCTCGGTCCCTTGACGGGCACGCCATCGAGGGTGATGCGCCCGGCGCTGGGCTCGACGAAACCGGCAATCAGGTTCAACAGCGAGGTCTTGCCACTGCCGGACGGGCCGAGCGCTACCAGCAATTGCTGAGGCCCCAGGCTCAAGGAAATATTCGCCAGTACCGGTTCTGGGCTGCCGGGGTACTGTGCGCTGATGCGCTCCAGCTGTAGCAAGGCCATCGCAATTAACTCCCGATCAGTTGGTGATGAACTTTGCGCTGACGTACGGTGCGTAGTCCGGCAGAACCGCTTCGACCTTGCCTTGTTCCTTGAGGAACGTGGCGGTGTCGGTAATGGCTTTGGTCGTCGGCGCTCCCAGGGTGGTGACCTGGTCAGCCGCCAGCGGGTAGACGTTGCCTTGCAGCAACAGAGGGATGTCGCTGGCCTTGGCACCGGAAAGCTTCACGAGCTTGTCGACGTTGCCCTGATTGGCCAGCCAGGCTTTCGGGTCCTTGCGGTATTCGGCGTAGGCATCGAGGGTGACTTTGGCAAACGCAGTGACAATTTCCGGGTGCTTCTCAGCGAAGTCTTTGCGCACGATCCAGGCATCGAAGGTCGGTGCACCCAACTTGGCCAATTCACCCGAAGTGATCAGGACTTTGCCGTTTTCCTTGGCAACGCCCAGGGCTGGGTCCCACACGTAAGTGGCGTCGATGTCGCCGCGTTTCCACGCTGCGATGATCGCCGGCGGTGCGAGATTGAGGATGGTGACTTTCGAAGGGTCGATGTTCCAGTGCTTGAGCGCGGCCAGCAGGCTGTAGTGGCCGGTGGAAACGAAAGGCACGGCGATCTTCTTGCCGACCAGGTCTTGCGGGGTCTTGATCCCGGAACCGTCGCGAGCGACCAGGGCTTCGGCAGCACCGATCTGGGTGGCGATCAGGAAGGTTTCCACTGGCACCTTGCGAGTGATCGCGGCGGTCAGGGGGCTGGAACCAAGGTAGCCGATCTGTACGTCGCCGGAGGCAATGGCGGCGATGATGTCGGCGCCATTGTCGAATTTGCGCCAGTCGATCTTGGCGTTGGTGGCTTGTTCGTAGGCGCCGTCGGCCTGGGCGACTTTTGCCGGGTCCACGGTGGTCTGGTAAGCAACGGTGACGGCGGCGGCTTGGGCGAAGAAGCTCGCCGCAGCCAGCGAAGCGGCCGCCAGGAGGCGAAGGGGGACATGCAGTTTCATCGGAGAAGCTCCTCAACAGGCGGCCGGGAGTTGGCGTGTGAGGAGACTAAATGATCTAAGAAACCTAAAATAAATAACTTTTTCGAATTAGCTTATTAGTGGAAAATTCTGAGGGGCAAAAGATCGCAGCCTCGTTTGACGAGACAGCTCCTACGGCAGCGGCATGATCATCGATCCGTAGGAGCTGCCGCAGGCTGCGATCTTTTAACAGGCGCCGCTTAGTTACTGATCGCCAGAATGCTCGCCTGATACGACCCGACAAACACATCAAAATCGCCGACTTCGTTTTGCTCCAGGTTCACTTGTTCAGCCAGCGACGAACGTGCCCGTGTTTCGAATTTCCCCTGGTCTTCGGCAGAAAGTGGCTCGCTGCGGAAGTATTCCGCATGGGCCTGGCTTTGGCGCAGAGAGAATTGACTGAAGCTCTCCTTGTGCTCCGCCATCGCGGCCAATACCTGGGCCGATGGTGTCAGGGACGGGTCCTTGACCTTGGCCAACTGAATATCCAGCGCTTTGCTGTGAGCATCGCCGCCATGGCTCTGGTCCAGTAACGCCGCGAGGGGGGCGATGCGCTCCAGCAGTTCGCTGGCCCACTCCTTGAGGTCTACTGTTTGACCGTCACGCTGCAGTTGCAGGCCCGGACGGCGGCCTTCCTTGACCACGCTGAGGAAGTTCGAGGTCGCGTTGCTGCAAGAGTTGTTGGTCAGCAGCGGGCTTTCGTTGAGCGCGCAGAACAGCAGGAACGCGTCGAGAAAGCGTGACTCGGTGAGGTCGATGCCCATCGGCAGGAACGGGTTGATGTCCAGGCAGCGCACTTCGACGTACTGGATGCCACGGGCCACCAGCGCCTGGATCGGCCGCTCGCCGGTGTAGGTCACGCGCTTGGGGCGAATGTTGGAGTAGTACTCGTTTTCGATCTGCAGGATGTTGGTGTTGAGTTGAACCCACTCTCCGTCCTGATGGGTGCCAATTTCCACGTACGGCGCATAGGGTGTGGCTACTGCTTTACGCAGGCTGTCGGTGTAGCTGGCCAGGTCGTTGTAGCACGGCGTCAGGCCGGCCTGGGCGTTGCTCTGGTAACCGAGGTCACTCATGCGCAGGCTGGTGGCGTACGGCAGGTACAAAGTGTCCGGGTCCAGTTGCTCTAATTGATGGGAGCGACCTCGCAGGAAACCCGCATCCAGTGCGGGTGAAGCGCCGAACAGATACATCAGCAGCCAGCTGTAGCGACGGAAGTTACGGATCAGCGCGATGTAGGCCGAGGACTGGTAGTCGCGGTCGGTGCCGACAAAGCCGTCAGCTTCCTTGAGCAGCGGCCAGAGTTGTTCCGGCAGGGAAAAATTGTAGTGAATCCCGGCGATGCATTGCATCGTCTTGCCGTAGCGCAGGGCCAGGCCCTTGCGGTAGACATACTTGAGCTGACCGATGTTGGAGGTGCCGTAGTAGGCGATCGGGATATCTTCCTCGGCCGGCAATGGGCACGGCATCGAAGGACTCCACAGGTACTCGTTACCGAGCTTGCTGTAGGCAAAGCGGTGAATGCTGTCCAGACTCGCCAGCGTATCGGCCGGGTCAGGCAGGGCGGGCGTGATGAACTCCAGCAGCGACTCGGAATAGTCGGTAGTAATTTGCTCATTGGTCAGCGCGGAACCCAATTCTTCCGGGTGCGGCGTTTGCGCCAGGCGACCTTCGCTGGTCACGCGCAGGCATTCACGTTCGATGCCGTGAAGGCACTGTTCGAGCAGAGAGAGGTTAGCGCGCTCGCCGAGCATAGCCAGGCGGCGGTTGAGAATTTCGCTCAAGTTGGATTCCTTCACGCGTCAGTCGCCCCAATATGGGGGTGGGCAAGACGGTCTACAAGGGTGAAGTTGAAACTGGCGTTTTCGCCTGGTTTTTGCAACTTGCCGCAATCATTGTGGGCGCGGGCTTGCTCGCGAAGAGGACTGTGTGCCGACAAATAATAGTCTGACACACCGCCTTCGCGAGCAAGCCCGCTCCCACCGGAAATTTCGACGCTGCGGCCATGCGCTGAAATTAACTCAAAATGATGGCATTCATCTACAGGACAGCGAACGTGCCTTGCGCTTTTGCGACCAATTTTTCGCCCTGCATGACGTCGGCCTCAACCACCAAGGTGCGGCGGCCAGGGTGGATCACCCTTGCCGTGCACATCACTTCGCCGTCAGAAACCGCACGAATGTAGTTGATCTTGCACTCGATGGTCGCACTCTGCTGGTCGAAACCATGGGTACTGGAACAGGCCAGCCCCATGGCAATGTCCACCAAGCTGAACAACGCGCCGCCGTGCAGCTTGCCGCCGCGATTGCGCAACTCTGGCTCCAGTGCCAGGGCGACTTGCGCCACCCCGGCTTCCAGGCTGTGCAAACGACAACCCAGCAGCTTGAAGAACGCGCTTTCGGTCAACCCTTGCGGGATATCCATCAACGCTTCTTCAGCTGTTTGGCGTTGGCGAACAGGGAAGCCATGGCATTGTTGGCAGGGGCTGGCGCCGCAGTTTCCTTGCGTGGTGCCGTGTGCTGGGACTGGCGCGGTGCCGAACCAGGACGCGCGCCACGAGCGCCATCGATTTTCTCGCCAGGGGTGTCGCTCATGCGCATCGACAGGCCCACGCGTTTACGAGGGATATCGACTTCCATGACCTTCACTTTCACCACGTCACCGGCTTTCACTGCTTCACGGGGATCCTTGATGAACTTCTCCGAAAGTGCGGAGATATGCACCAAACCGTCCTGATGCACGCCGATGTCAACGAATGCGCCGAAGTTGGTCACGTTGGTCACCACGCCTTCTAGGATCATGCCCAGCTGCAGGTCCTTGAGGTCTTCGACGCCTTCCTGGAACTCGGCAGTCTTGAACTCGGGACGCGGGTCGCGACCCGGTTTTTCCAGCTCTTGCAGAATGTCGGTGACCGTTGGCAGGCCGAAAGTCTCGTCGGTGTACTTCTTCGGGTCCAGGCGCTTGAGGAAGCTGGCGTCGCCGATCAGCGAACGGATATCGCGGTCGGTTTCGGCGGCAATGCGCTGCACCAGTGGATAGGCTTCCGGGTGAACCGCGGACGAATCCAGCGGATTGTCACCGTTCATGACTCGCAGGAAGCCCGCGGCCTGTTCGAAGGTTTTTTCACCCAGGCGTGCGACTTTTTTCAACGCGGCGCGAGTCTTGAACGCGCCGTGTTCGTCGCGGTGGCTAACGATGTTCTGCGCCAGAGTCGCGTTGAGGCCGGAGATGCGGGCCAGCAGCGCCACGGAAGCGGTGTTAACGTCCACACCCACGGCGTTCACGCAGTCCTCGACCACTGCGTCCAGGCCTCGCGCCAGTTTCAGCTGCGACACGTCGTGCTGGTACTGGCCGACGCCGATGGATTTCGGATCGATCTTTACCAGTTCGGCTAACGGGTCCTGCAAGCGACGAGCGATCGATACCGCGCCACGGATCGACACGTCGAGGTCCGGAAATTCCTTGGAAGCCAGTTCCGACGCAGAGTAAACCGATGCACCGGCCTCGGAAACCATGACCTTGGTCATCTTCATGGCTGGGTATTTTTTGATCAGTTCAGCGGCGAGTTTGTCGGTTTCGCGGCTGGCGGTGCCATTGCCGATGGCGATCAGGTCGACCGAGTGCTTGGCGCACAGGGCCGCCAGAATCGCGACGGTCTGGTCCCACTTGTTGTGCGGCACGTGTGGGTAAACAGTGGCGTGATCCAGCAGCTTGCCGGTCGAATCGACTACGGCGACCTTGCAACCGGTGCGCAGGCCTGGGTCGAGGCCCAGCGTGGCGCGCGGGCCGGCCGGGGCAGATAGCAGCAGGTCGTGCAGGTTGTGGGCGAACACATTGATCGCTTCGGTTTCCGCGCCATCGCGCAGCTCGCCGAGCAAGTCGGTTTCAAGGTGAGTGTAGAGCTTGACCTTCCAGGTCCAGCGCACCACTTCGCCTAGCCATTTGTCCGCCGCGCGGTTCTGGTTCTGGATGCCGAACTGCTGGCCAATCATGCCTTCGCAGGGGTGCATGGTGCCCGGCAGTTCATCGCCGACTTTCAGCGCGGAACTGAGGATGCCTTCGTTGCGACCACGGAAAATCGCCAGGGCGCGGTGCGAGGGCATGCTTTTCAGCGGTTCGTCGTGCTCGAAGTAGTCGCGGAACTTGGCACCTTCCTCTTCCTTGCCAGCGATGACGCGGGCGCTGAGGGTGGCTTCCTGCTTGAGGTAGCTGCGCAGCTTGTCCAGCAAACCGGCGTGTTCGGCGAAGCGCTCCATCAGGATGTATTTGGCGCCTTCGAGGGCCGCCTTCACATCGGCCACGCCTGTTTCGGCGTTGATGAAGCGTGCAGCTTCGGCGTCCGGGGCCAGGGTCGGGTCGTTGAACAGGCCGTCGGCCAGCTCGCCGAGGCCGGCTTCCAGGGCGATCTGGCCCTTGGTGCGGCGCTTCTGCTTGTACGGCAGGTACAAGTCTTCGAGGCGGGTCTTGGTGTCGGCGAGCTTGATGTCGCGCTCCAACTGTGGAGTCAGCTTGCCTTGTTCCTGAATGCTGGCCAGGATGCTAATGCGCCGTTCGTCGAGTTCTCGCAGGTAGCGCAGACGCTCTTCCAGATGACGCAACTGGATGTCATCGAGGCTGCCGGTCACTTCTTTCCGGTAGCGGGCGATGAAGGGAACGGTAGAGCCTTCATCGAGTAGCGCGACGGCCGCTTCGACCTGTTGTGGGCGTACACCGAGTTCCTCGGCGATGCGGCTGTTGATGCTGTCCATAAAACCACCTGACAAATTGTGAAAGCAGGCTCGCGGGCACAGGATTAAAGGCTCGGCGAGTCTGGTTGAGCGGCCTGGCCTGCGCCGCTACCTGGATCAACAGGCATCCCGTTGACCCGTGAAATCGAACAATTACTGCCAGCGCCATGAAAATAAAAAGTGGCTGCTGCTGTAAACGATCAGACGTTGCCTGACACAAAAGGCCGCGCATTATAACCAGCCATCGGGCATTCGGGGACATCGCAGGTTCCAGGCACCTGCCCCGGTTTACTGGCGGTAGAGGAAAAATCTGCTAACAATGCACACGGTGCGTATAACGGCAGCTACGCCATAATGCGCGCCGAGCTAAAAGGAGCATCTAATGAGCAGCACTGCAAACATTGCTGAAGGCGAAAAAATTCTTATTGTTGATGACGACCCGGGGCTGAGCAGCCTGCTGGAGCGCTTTTTCGTCAGCAAGGGCTACCGTGCCCGCACGGTACCAAACACCGAACAAATGGACCGCCTGCTGGCGCGTGAGGTGTTCAACCTGGTCGTTCTCGACCTTATGCTGCCAGGCGAAGACGGCCTGACCGCCTGCCGGCGCCTGCGTACCGCGAACAATCAGATTCCGATCATCATGCTGACCGCCAAGGGCGATGAGCTGAGCCGGATCAAAGGTCTGGAACTGGGTGCCGACGATTACCTGGCCAAGCCTTTCAACCCGGACGAACTGATGGCGCGGGTCAAAGCGGTATTGCGTCGCCAGTCGACTCCAGTGCCGGGCGCGCCGGGCAGCGAAGACGAGAGCGTGACATTCGGTGACTACGAACTGTCGCTGGCCACCCGTGAGCTGAAGCGCGGCGACGAAGTGCACATGCTCACCACTGGCGAGTTCGCCGTGCTCAAGGCGTTGGTGATGAACGCGCGTCAGCCATTGACTCGCGACAAGCTGATGAACCTGGCGCGTGGCCGTGAGTGGGATGCGCTTGAACGTTCCATCGACGTGCAGATTTCCCGTCTGCGCCGGATGATCGAACCTGATCCATCCAAACCTCGTTACATTCAGACGGTATGGGGCGTGGGTTACGTATTCGTGCCGGATGGCGCAGCCACCAAGTGATTGGCGATTTGTAGGAGCGGGTCATGCGGATGATTTTGTCCGCAGACTCGCGAACCGCAATGTGCGAGCATCGCTCGCTCTTGCATGTGTTTAGCGGTTATCCATGAAAACGCCCGTGTGGTTCCCCCAAAGTTTCTTCTCCCGCACCCTGTGGCTGGTGCTGATTGTTGTGCTGTTTTCCAAGGCATTGACCCTCGTTTATCTGTTGATGAACGAAGACGTGCTTGTGGATCGCCAGTACAGCCACGGCGTCGCCTTGACGCTGCGCGCCTATTGGGCGGCCGATGAAGAAAATCGCGGCAAGATTGCCGATGCTGTGCCTCTGATTCGTGTGGTGGGCGCTGGCGTGCCGGAAGGTGAGCAGCATTGGCCCTACAGCGAAATCTACCAGCGGCAGATGCAAACCGAGTTGGGCCCCGACACCGAAGTCCGATTGCGCATGCACTCGCCGCCGGCACTGTGGGTTCGGGCGCCAAGCCTGGGCGATGGCTGGCTGAAAGTGCCGCTGTATCCACATCCGTTGCGTGGCCAGAAAATCTGGAACGTGCTCGGTTGGTTCCTCGCCATCGGTTTGCTGTCCACCGCGTCGGCGTGGATCTTCGTCAGCCAGCTCAATCAACCGTTGAAGCGTCTGGTCTATGCCGCTAGGCAATTGGGTCAGGGCCGCAGCGTTCGCCTGCCGATCAGCGACACACCGAGTGAGATGACCGAGGTTTACCGCGCCTTCAACCAAATGGCCGAAGACGTCGAACAGGCCGGCCGCGAGCGTGAGCTGATGCTGGCCGGGGTGTCCCATGACCTGCGCACGCCGTTGACCCGTTTGCGGCTGTCTCTGGAACTGATGGGCGACCACAACGACCTGACCGACGACATGGTCCGCGACATTGAGGACATGGACGCGATTCTTGACCAGTTCCTGGCATTTATCCGTGATGGACGCGATGAATCGGTGGAAGAAGTCGACCTGATCGATCTCGTGCGCGAAGTCGCTGCGCCGTACAACCAGAATGAAGAAAAAGTCCGTTTGCGCGTGGAGCCGATCCAGCCGTTCCCGTTACGTCGGGTGTCGATGAAACGACTGCTGAACAACCTGATCGGCAATGCGCTGCATCACGCCGGCAGCGGAGTGGAGGTCGCGGCTTACGTCTCCGGTGATACCAGTGCGCCTTATGTGGTGCTGAGCGTGATGGACCGTGGGGCAGGGATCGATCCGTCGGAGCTGGAAGCCATTTTCAACCCGTTCACCCGTGGCGATCGTGCCCGGGGCGGCAAGGGAACCGGATTGGGTCTGGCGATCGTCAAGCGGATTGCTTCGATGCATGGCGGCAATGTCGAGCTGCGCAACCGTGATGGTGGCGGGCTGGAGGCGCGGGTGCGCTTGCCGTTGGGGTTGATGTTGCCCAGGGATGCGGTTTAACAACTGCACACAAACCCTGTAGCGAGGGAGCTTGCTCCCGCTGGAGGCCGAAGGACTCCCTGCCCCTTCAGCCGCGTTCCAAAAGCCAGAACACGGTTGCCTGGTCTTGCGACTGCTGCGCAGCCGAGCGGGAGCGAGCTCCCTCGCCACAGGGAGCCGGGTCAGCCCTTCCCTTTGGTGCGCGTCATATTCGGCCCACCATTTTTTTCAAGATGCTCAATGATGATCCCCGCCACGTTCTTCCCCGTGGTGGTCTCGATCCCTTCCAGCCCCGGCGACGAATTGACCTCCATCACCAGAGGCCCGTGATTGGACCGCAGGATATCCACGCCCGCCACGGCCAGCCCCATCACCTTGGCGGCCCGCAAGGCCGTCATGCGTTCTTCGGGGGTGATCTTGATCAGGCTCGCGCTGCCGCCCCGGTGCAGGTTGGAGCGGAACTCCCCTGGTTTGGCCTGGCGTTTCATTGCAGCGATGACCTTGTCGCCCACCACGAAGCAGCGAATGTCCGCACCACCGGCTTCCTTGATGTACTCCTGGACCATGATGTTCTGCTTGAGGCCCATGAACGCCTCAATCACCGATTCCGCCGCAGTCGCGGTCTCACACAACACCACGCCAATACCCTGGGTGCCTTCCAGTACCTTGATAACCAGTGGGGCGCCGTTGACCATTTCGATCAAGTCGGGAATGTCATCCGGGGAGTGTGCAAACCCGGTGACCGGCAACCCGATCCCCCGGCGCGAGAGCAGTTGCAGGGAACGCAGTTTGTCCCGCGAACGCGCGATGGCCACCGATTCGTTGAGCGGAAATACCCCCATCATCTCGAACTGACGCAGGACCGCGCAGCCATAAAACGTCACCGATGCCCCGATGCGTGGGATGACCGCATCGAAACCTTCCAGCGGCCGGCCTCGATAGTGAATCTGCGGCTTGTGGCTGGCGATGTTCATGTAGGCGCGCAAGGTGTCGACCACGACCATTTCGTGGCCACGCTCGGTTCCGGCTTCGACCAGACGACGAGTGGAATACAGACGCGGGTTCCGCGACAGCACAGCGATCTTCATGCAACACCTGTGGAAAGGGTAGATACCGGGAACACCGGCTTGTCTTGTACATATTTGATACCCGGATTGACGACCAGACGGCCGTCGATAAGGGCTTTTGAACCGAGTAACAGGCGATATCGCATGGATTTACGGCAGGCGAGGGTAAACTCGACCCGCCAGACCCGATCACCGAGGGCCAGGGTGGTGCTGACCACATAGCGCTTCTGCGCATGGCCATTGGAACTCTTGATGGTTTTCATCGTCACCAGCGGGGCTTCGCAACGTCGGTGACGCAACTGCACTACCGTGCCCAGATGCGCAGTAAAACGCACCCACTTTTCTCCATCGCGCTCAAACGGCTCGATGTCGGTGGCATGCAGGCTGGAGGTGCTGGCACCGGTGTCGATTTTTGCCCGCAGGCCCGCCACTCCCAAATCCGGAAGCGCCACCCACTCGCGCAGACCGACAACGGTCAAATGGTCAAATGTCTTCAATAGGAATAAACCGGAGATTAACGCGTCCAGGTACCCGGTGGTACCTGGGCCAACGCTTTGAATGCAGGCTTGGCGAACCAATAGCCCTGCATCAGAAAAATTCCACAGTCCGCCAGGAAATCCCGTTCTCCAGCACTTTCGATGCCTTCGGCAATGACTGTAACGTCCAGATCCGCACAGATTGTGACAATCCCTCGCACGATAGCCTGACGAGCACGATCGCGATCGACATCACGAATCAGATCCATGTCGAGTTTGATCAGGTCGGGTTGGAAGTTAGCGAGCAGATTGAGCCCCGAGTACCCCGCACCGAAATCGTCGATGGCGGTCTTGAAGCCGAATTCGCGGTATTCACGCAGAATATTGGTCAAATGGCGATAGTTATCTACGTGCTGGCTCTCCAGGGTCTCGAAAATCAGCCGGTTGATAGGGAAGTTGTGCTTTTTTGCGGCCGCCAGCGTACTGCGAATGCACAGCTCAGGGCGGTACACGGCATTGGGCATGAAGTTGATCGACAGGTTGGTTTGCATCCCCAGTTGCGCGGCACCTTCGATCGCCTTGGTGCGGCAGAGCTGGTCGAATCGGTAGCGATTGGCTTCGGTAACCTGATCAAGCACCGAAAACGCGCCTTCACCGGCGGTGCCGCGCACCAGCGCCTCGTGAGCGAAGATCGATCGGTCTCGCAGGTCTACTATGGGTTGATAGGCAAAGGCAAAATCAAAGCCCAGAGGTTCGCTTTGCTGACATCCCTGGCAATCGCCACTGGTTGAAGTCAATGAAGACGGAAATATTGTCACTCGAACACTCCACTGCGATGAACCGACAGGATCACATTCTAACTGGAGGGGCGGATTCTTGCGCCCGACAGAAACGGTAGTACAGTTCCGACTATGGGCTAAAAGAGGAACTCCAGTGACACAAAAAAAAGAAGAGGACGACAAGGTCCGTCTCGATAAGTGGTTGTGGGCCGCGCGCTTCTACAAAACACGTGCCTTGGCCAAGACGGCGATCGAAAGTGGCAAGGTGCATTGTCGGGGCGAGCGCTGCAAACCCGGCAAGGAGCCGCACATTGGCGACGAATTTCAGATTCGTCAGGGGTTCGAAGAGCGAACGGTGGTGGTTCAGGCACTGACGATCGTGCGGCGTGGTGCTCCCGAGGCGCAGGCGTTGTACGCCGAGACAGAAGCCAGCATCGTTAAGCGCGAGGCGGCCGCCGAGATGCGCAAGGCGGGCTCGCTGGGCATGACCACCGATGGCAAACCGAGCAAAAAACAGCGGCGGGATCTGTTTAAATTCCGTGGGAACAGCAACGACGAGTGAAGCCGGTGCTTCTGTGCTGGCCGGTATGACGCAATCGCGAGCGAGCTCACTCCCATAGGTTTGGCCCAATGCTAAAATGCCTGCCATGGCCAAACTTCGCGTGCGCAAACTCTGTGCAGCTACTCTTTGAAAACTTTTGACATTAATTCAGATACCCAGACCTATGACCGATCTAACGGATACCGACTACACCCAACGCTTCATCTTCGATGACAGCGATACTCGCGGCGAACTGGTTTCGTTGGAGCTCAGCTACGCCGAAGTCCTGGCTAAACATGCGTATCCGGAACCGGTCGCGCAATTGCTCGGCGAGTTGATGGCGGCGGCGTCGTTGCTGGTCGGCACCCTGAAATTCGATGGTCTGTTGATCCTCCAGGCCCGTTCCGATGGTCCGATCCCGTTACTGATGATCGAGTGCTCCAGCGAGCGCGAAATCCGTGGCCTGGCCCGTTATGAAGCCGACCGCATCGCGCCAGATGCGACGCTCGCCGACCTGATGCCCAACGGTGTCCTCGCGCTGACGGTCGACCCGACCCAAGGCCAGCGCTACCAGGGCATCGTTGATCTGGATGGCGAAACCCTGTCGGAGTGCTTCACCAATTATTTCGTCATGTCCCAACAGGTCGGTACGCGCTTCTGGCTTTACGCCGACGGCCGTCGCGCGCGAGGTCTGCTGCTGCAGCAACTGCCTGCTGATCGCCTCAAGGATGAGGAAGAGCGCGCCGCCAGCTGGCAGCACATCACCGCCCTGGGCAGCACGCTGACTGCCGATGAGCTGCTCAGCCTGGACAACGAAACCGTGCTCCACCGCTTGTATCACGAAGAGCAGGTGCGCCTGTTCGATGTTCAGCGGCTGCGCTTCCGTTGCAGCTGTTCCCGCGAGCGATCGGCCAATGCATTGGTCAGTCTGGGTCTGGAAGATGCTCAGGAGCTGGTCATCGAACACGGTGGCAACATCGAGATCGACTGCCAGTTCTGCAACCAGCGTTACCTTTTCGACGCCGCTGATATCACTCAATTGTTCGCTGGAGCCGGTGTGGATACACCGTCAGATACCCGGCACTAAAACGGTTCAGCGCAGGTAAATTCACTGGTAAGTACCGGATTAACGCCGTTACGACGGGAGGGCCCTACTATTTTTGGGCTTTTCTGGCATAATCCGGCCCACTTTTTGTCGCGGTAGTAGTGCACGACTTTCTACTACAAAACGTTTGGAGCACACTCGGCCACTGGCCGACGGGGAATCTCATGACGCAAGCCAATAACGCCGTGTACACCGATCTGAGTGTTGATGATCTGGTAAAAGAAGCTCTGAATCGTGGTGAAGGCGAGCTTGCCGATACCGGCGCGCTGGTTGTTCGTACCGGTCACCGTACCGGCCGCTCGCCAGTCGACCGTTTCATCGTTGAAGAGCCGTCCACTCAGGCCGCCATTGCCTGGGGCCCGATCAACCGCAAGTTCCCGGCCGACAAGTTCGATGCCCTGTGGGACCGCGTCGAGGCCTTCAACAACGCGCAAGAGCATTTCGTTTCCCACGTTCATGTAGGTTCGGCTGAAGAGCACTACCTGGCCGTGAAAATGACCACCCAGACTGCCTGGCAGAACCTGTTCGGTCGTTGCCTGTTCATCAATCCTGCCCAGTACAACCCGGCAGGTCGTGACGAGTGGCAAGTTCTGAACGTGGCCAACTTCGAGTGCGTGCCAGAGCGTGATGGCACCAACTCCGATGGCTGCGTGATCCTCAACTTCGCCCAGAAGAAGGTGCTGATCGCCGGTATGCGCTACGCCGGTGAAATGAAGAAAGCTATGTTCTCGGTGCAGAACTTCCTGCTCCCGGCCGCCGACGTGCTGCCAATGCACTGCGCTGCCAACATCGGTGAAGCGGGCGACGTGACGCTGTTCTTCGGTTTGTCCGGCACCGGTAAAACCACCTTGTCCGCCGACGAAAGCCGTTACCTGATCGGCGACGACGAGCACGGCTGGGGCGAAGGCGTTGTCTTCAACATCGAAGGCGGCTGCTACGCCAAGTGTATCGACTTGTCCGAGAAGAACGAGCCGGTCATCTGGAAAGCCATCAAGCACGGCGCCGTCCTGGAAAACGTTGTCATTGATGACGCCAAGCACGCCGACTACGCCGATGTCAGCCTGACCCAGAACAGCCGTGCGGCTTACCCGCTGGAGCACGTTGCCAAGCGTTCCGAGAAGAACCTCGGTGGCGAGCCAAACGCGGTGATCTTCCTGACCTGTGACCTGACCGGCGTTCTGCCGCCAGTATCGATCCTCAGCGAAGAACAAGCGGCCTACCACTTCCTGTCCGGCTACACCGCTCTGGTGGGCTCGACCGAAATGGGCTCCGGCAGCGGCATCAAGTCGACTTTCTCCACCTGCTTCGGCGCACCGTTCTTCCCGCGTCCGGCTGGCGAATACGCAGAGCTGCTGATCAAGCGCATCCGCGGCTTCGGCTCCAAGGTTTACCTGGTCAACACCGGCTGGACCGGCGGTGGCTACGGCGTCGGCAAGCGCTTCAACATCCCGACCACTCGCGGCGTCATCGCTGCGATCCAGAGCGGTGCGTTGATCGGTGCTGAAACCGAACACCTCGACACCATCAACCTCGATGTGCCATTGGCTGTCCCGGGCGTTGAGACTGGCCTGTTGAACCCTCGTAATACCTGGGCTGACAAGGCTGCCTACGATGAATCGGCTAAAGCACTGGCCGGTCTGTTCGTGGAGAACTTCAAGAAGTTCGACGTGAGCGACGCGATCAAGGCTGCTGGTCCGAAGTTGTAAGGATTGGGCTGATGTAACGAGAAAGCCGCCCGCAGGGGCGGCTTTTTTGTGGGCGTTTGCCTCAGGTCTTGAGGTGCAGCACAAACGCTGCGAGCAATACCAGGACCACCCCGAGCACCTGGATCTTCGCCAGGCGCTCCTTGAAGAACACATACCCCAGGATCGCCGCTATCCCGCCCGACAGGGTGCTGATCACCGTCACCACCGAAACCGATCCTGCCACCGCGCCCCAGGCAAATGACGAGAACCCTGCGAGGTTCATCAGGCTGGCACCGGTCAGCGTCACGCAGTTTTTCAACGGTGGAATCTTCAGTCCGTCCTTGATCCTAAAGACGATCGCCACCAGCACGATCAGCCCGATCAGATAGGCGAGCCACAGCATCGTCACCGGTCCAAGCACCGGCAGTACAAACTGGCCCTGCAACCAGAAACTGGTGCCGTAAAAAACCGCCGCCAACAGCGCGTAGGCCACCGAACTTTTGGCTTGGATGGAGTGAGGAATCTTCGAGTCGCAATGAATGCCGGAAAGAATGACCCCGACTACGCACAGGGCAATACACAGTAGCTGGAGCAAACCGATCTGCTCCCCTGCGGCCCAGGACAGCAACGTCGTCACCACCCCGTAAGACGTCACCAGCGGCGCGACGATGGATGCCTTGCCCAGAGCAAAAGCCTTCGACAGCGCCAGCGCACCGGACACAGTGAGTACTGCCGCAACAACACCGATCAGCCACACATTGATAGATGCCGACATGGCTTTGAGAATGAACGCGGGAAAAGCGATCAGCAGCAAACTCATGATGCCGAAGCCAAGCGCCTGACCGAAATACACCGCCCGCTTGACGCCCACAGCCCGGGCATTCAAGCCCACGAGAAAGTCCGTGCCGCCCCACATCAAGGCGGCGAGTAACCCCATCAATACGTCCACGCTATGTCCTTATAGGTGTTCGCTGCGGATTGTAGAAGCATTTCAGCTTCTGCGTGTCCCAGCGTTGGGCCTTGGTGGCCCTGAACTGTGCAGGCAAACCAGTTACCTGAAAACCGGAATGCAAGCGCCATATTGTCCTGCTCTCCCCACGCCCTGCCATTCCTTGCGCGGTATCATCGCGTATCCTTTTCCCCCCGACCTATTCTCGACTCGCGGCGATCGCCAGCTAGGCTTTGGGCTTCGCCAGCGGTCAACGGAGTGACAGCTTATGCACAACACCCTGGAACAGGTTTTTGGTTATCCACAATTTCGTCCCGGCCAGGAGGCTGCCATCAGTGCAGTGCTGGCCGGGCGCTCGGCGGCGGCGATATTCCCCACGGGCTCGGGCAAGTCCCTGTGCTACCAGCTTCCGGCCATGTTGCTGCCGCACCTGACGCTGGTGGTTTCGCCATTGCTGGCGCTGATGCAGGACCAGTTGGCATTCCTGCAGCGTCACGGGATCTCGGCCGGCAGTATCGATTCGGCGCAGAGCCGCGACGCCGCCGCCGATGTGATGGTTCGGGCGAAATCAGGTGAGTTGAAGATCCTGATGGTGTCCGTGGAGCGGCTGAAGAATGAGCGCTTTCGCAACTTTCTCCAGCAAGTGCCGATCTCGTTGCTGGTGGTCGATGAGGCGCACTGCATTTCGGAATGGGGTCATAACTTCCGGCCCGATTACCTCAAGCTTCCGGACTACCAGCGTCAGTTCAATATCCCGCAGGCGCTGCTGCTGACCGCCACTGCGACGCCGAAGGTGATCGCGGACATGCAGGCCAAGTTCGCCATTACGCCAGAAGACGTGGTGACCACCGGGTTCTACCGGCCCAATCTTAATTTGCTGGTGGAACCTGTGCGTGGGCAGGACAAGCGACGGCGCCTGGTTGAGTGGATGAGCGAGCGCCCGGGCCAACCCAGCATTGTCTACGTTACCCTGCAGAAAACCGCCGAGCACATCGCTGAACACCTGGGGCGTAACGGCATTCAGGCCGAGGCCTACCACGCCGGGTTGCCCCACGAAAAACGTGAGGCGATCCAGAAGCGTTTCATGGGCGGGCAGTCCAACTGCATCGTCGCCACCATCGCGTTTGGTATGGGCATCGACAAAAGCGATATACGCAACGTCGTGCATTTCGACCTGCCCAAATCCATCGAGAACTACAGTCAGGAAATTGGTCGTGCCGGGCGCGACGGGCAGCCGTCTGACTGTCTGGTACTGGCCAACCGCGACAGCCTCAACGTGCTGGAAAACTTCGTCTACGGCGACACGCCGGAACTGGATGGCATCCGCCATGTGCTGGATGAGTTGCAAGCGTGCGCGGCCGATGGGCAATGGGAGTTTCTGCTGGGGCCGCTGGCGGACCAGAGCAACATCCGGCAGCTGCCGCTCAAGACACTGCTGGTGCAGCTGGAGCTACGCCGGATCATTGCCCCGCGTTACGCCTACTACGCCGAGTATCGGTTCAAATACCTGCAGGAGCCTGCCGAGTTGCTGGCCCGCTTCGAGGGTGAGCGCAAGGATTTCGTCGCGGCGATCATCCAGACATCCACTCTTGCGCGAGCCTGGGCCACGGTGAGCTTTGATGCGCTGTACGAACGCTACCAGGCCGAGCGTAATCGGGTGGTCAAGGCGTTGGATTATTTCCAGGAGAAGGGCTGGATCGAGCTCGAAAGCAAGCAGATGACCGAGGTCTACAGCGTGCTGCAAGCAGGCTTTGACAGCCAGGTGCTGGCCACGGAACTGCACGCATACTTCACCCGGCACGAGCAAACCGAGGTCGCCCGAATTCATGCGATGCTGGATCTGTTTGCCACCGACCGCTGCCTGGGTTATCGGCTGGCCGAGTACTTTGGGGATGCAAACGCTCCCCGGCAGTGCGGGCATTGTTCAGTGTGTCACGGGGATGTCGCACGACTGCCGGCGCCGCCGGAGCTGCCAGCGCTTGTGGATAAGAACTTTGACGCGTTATCCACTGAATTTATCCACAAGCACGAGCAGCACACCGCCAGCATCCCTTCGACCGAACGGGTGACCCGTTTTCTGTGTGGAATCAGTGTGCCGTTGTTTACCAAGCTCAAGGCGCGGTCAATTGCGGGGTATGCGGTGCTGGAGGAATACCCGTATGGCGAAGTGCGGGAGTGGGTCGAAACTCACCTCCCAACTTGAGCGGGATATCTGTAGGAGCGAGCTTGCTCGCGATGGTCGTCAACGATGACGCGGGGCAACAGCTTAATTTGCGAGACCTCAAGATCATCGCGAGCAAGCTCGCTCCTACAGGGGGTTTGGCGTCTGGGCAAACAGCGTATCCATCTGCTGAATGTCCCCCATCACAGGAATAAATTTCAAAAATGATCGGTGCCTGACTATGGTGAGGGCTGTCTTTGGATCGCCAACAAGAGAACAACCATGAGCCAGACACCGTTCAACATTCAGCGCGCCGCCGTGATTGGCGCGGGCACCATGGGCCGGGGCATTGTGATGTGCCTGGTGAATGCCGGGGTGCCAGTGCAGTGGGTCGATAATAATCCGCAGATGCTCGAGCAAGCCCTGGCAAGTGTGGCAGACACCTGCGCTCACAATGTTCGCCAGGGCCGTATCGATCAGGCCGAAGCGGATGTGCGTGTTGCGCGGGTCACTACGGCGGCCAATTATGCGGCCATTGCTGACGTAGACCTGGTGATCGAGGCGGTGTACGAGAACCTTGAACTCAAGCAGAGGATTTTCCGCGAGCTCGACGCTCTGCTCAAACCCGGGGCGATTCTGGCAAGTAATACCTCGGCGCTGGATATCGACGCCATCGCTGCAGTCACTGGCCGCCCCGGGCAGGTATTGGGGCTGCATTTCTTCAGCCCGGCGCACATCATGAAGCTGCTGGAAGTCGTGCGCTGCGCGAAGACTGCGCCGTCGGTACTGGAGGCGGCGCTGGCGCTGGGTAAGCGCATGGGCAAGGTCAGCGTGGTGGCCGGAAACTGCGAGGGTTTCATCGGCAACCGCATGCTCAATACCTACGTGCTTGAAGCACGCAAGATGCTGCTGGAAGGCGCGTATCCCCATCAGGTCGATGCGGCGCTGCAAGGTTTTGGTTTTGCCATGGGCCCCTTCCGCATGTACGACGTGGTAGGCGTCGATCTGGGGTGGCGCGCCAGGGAGCTGGCGGGCGTTGGCCAGGATGCGCCAGAGGTGCAGGTCGACAACCGCTTGTGTGAGTTGGGTCGCTTCGGCCAGAAGAGCGGCAATGGTTACTATCACTATGAAGCCGGCAGTCGTCAGGCCGAGCACGACGTAGAGGTCGATGCGCTGGTGCTGGAGGTCAGCGAAGGATTGGGCTTTCAACGCCGTGATATCTCGCCTGAGGAGATCCTGGAGCGCTGCCTGCTGGCATTGGTCAATGAAGGCGCGAAGATTCTTGAGGAAGGCATTGCTGGATCGGCCCATGACATCGATCTGGTCTACCTCAACGGCTATGGCTTCCCGGCAGACAAGGGCGGCCCGATGGCCTGGGCCGATCAGCAGGGGCTGGCGGATATTCATCAACGGTTATTGGCGTTGGAAACTCGCCAGGGGGATCATTGGAATCCGGCCCGGCGGATTGCGGAGTTGGCGGCGGCAGGCAAGGGGTTTGCTGGCAGGTGATGCATACAGCGCTCTTGCGGGCGCCATCGCCAGCAGGCTGGCTCCCACAGGGGGGTGTCTGGTGTTCGCTGACGTGGGGTTGAAACCCGATCGACTTGTGGGAGCCAGCCTGCTGGCGAAGAATGCTGAAGCAGTAATAGCTTTAGAACTGCAATTCAATTCAAGGAACAACGCCAATGCCCCAACGCTGCGACTACCCGCACTTCCAGCCCATCACCACCCGCTGGCATGACAACGATGCCTACGGTCACGTCAACAACGTGACCTACTACAGCTTCTTCGATACGGCGGTGAATACCTACCTGATCGAAGTCGGCGGCCTGGATATCCATGACGGCGAAGTAGTCGGTTTTGTGGTGAGTTCGGCCTGTGATTATTTCGCCTCGATTGCTTTCCCGGACCGGATTGAAATCGGCCTGCGCGTAGGCAAGCTGGGCAACAGTTCGGTGCAATACGAACTGGCAGTATTCAAGGCCGATGATGACGAGGCCTGTGCGGCGGGGCGCTTTGTGCATGTGTTTGTCGATCGCGGGTCGAATCAGCCGGTGGCGATCCCTGCCGGGTTGCGCGGGGCGCTGGAACGGTTGGTGGTTTGACCGGCAAAAAAAATCGCGGCCCAAGGGCCGCGATTTTTTGATTTATCGGTAAACGAGGCGATTGATGCCTCAGTCGCGATAGCGATGTTTGTGCTTGCGGTGGCCGTAGGCATGACCGCGACCCGGATGGCCATCGCGATAGTAGCGACGATCATCACGGCCGCCGCGATAGGAGCGACGGTTATCGTCCTCATCGCTCTTGTTGCCCATGTAGTTGCCGAGTGCACCACCGGCGCCACCGCCCGCTGCGGAGCCGATCAGGCTGCCCGTGGTGCCGCCCACGCTGCGGCC
>NZ_JAKNRW010000018.1 GCF_023072615.1 Pseudomonas violetae | reverse complement strand
TGCAGTTGGCGCCCGTGGAGTGGCCGCACTGGCTGAGCCAGGAGCCTCCGAGCCCGTGCGCGCAGTACCATCGGCCACGACGCGGCAAGCAGCCGGCGTGCTGGAGTTACTGGCAGAAAGCACCGGGGGTCTGGGTTAATCAGTGGCAGGAAGTCTGTGAGGATCAGGCGTTGCTGAATCATTTCGAAAAATTGCCGGCCAATGTGTACAAGGTTGAAGCGGATCAGCAAATGATCACCTTGTATTGGGGCGAGAAGGGCGAGGCGACGGTTTTGCAGCAAATCGATGCGACCCTCAAAGCCCTGGCCTGAACCCGATCGCCTGTAGGATCTGCCGAAGGCTGCGATCTTTTGACCTTGTTTGTTAAAGCAAAATCAAGAGATCGCAGCCTTCGGCAGCTCCTGCGGTGGCATCCATGGTGTTGCATCCACCGGTGGCATCCAGATTTTCCCCAGGCAATAAAAAGCCCGACATCAACATCGGGCCGGGTTGGCCAGGCAGGCCGGAAAACGGTGTGGGCTAATCTTGCGTCGGGCATTCGCCAAAAGCGTTGATAATTTTTCCTCCAAGTCCCGCCAGCTTAGCCTCTTAAACAGAAGCTGCCGCGAATTAGGGCGACTTTTCTAACTATTGATTCTATGAATGGCTGAACATGCAGCCGCGTGTTGAAGATCTTCGCGTTACGGAAATGACCGCAAAGTCGCGTTTGCACCCGTATTTTGGGCGATTGACAATTGTCGGAAATTCCGTGAAGGTGACGTACCCAAATCAAACGGGCGTATGAATTGAGCGTTTGCATAGCGCATCGTTCCTACAGAATCCCGACTATCGCGTTGGCGGGTGTGTCGGGTGGATTGGCGTAGCATCGACGAATAACGTCTTGCCAAGCCATTCGCCTGCGTCCGACGTGTACTGTTCAGCTTCCATATCGTGGAGATCAGTTGATGATTTACGAAGGTAAAGCCATCACGGTTAAGGCTCTTGAAAGTGACATCGTCGAATTGAAATTCGACCTCAAGGGTGAGTCCGTCAACAAGTTCAACCGTCTAACCCTGAACGAACTGCGTCAGGCCGTAGACACCATCAAGGCAGATGCTTCGATCAAGGGTGTGATCGTCAGCAGCGGCAAGGACGTCTTTATCGTCGGCGCCGATATCACCGAATTCGTCGAGAACTTCAAGCTGCCCGATGCAGAGCTTGTTGCAGGTAACCTCGAAGCCAACAAGATATTCAGCGATTTCGAAGACCTCAACGTCCCGACTGTCGCCGCGATCAACGGCATCGCCTTGGGTGGCGGTCTGGAAATGTGCCTGGCGGCGGACTACCGCGTCATGTCCACCAAGGCCAAGATCGGTCTGCCGGAAGTCAAGCTGGGCATCTACCCGGGTTTCGGCGGCACCGTGCGCCTGCCGCGCCTGATCGGTGCCGACAACGCCATCGAGTGGATTGCCTCTGGCAAGGAAAACCGTCCTGAAGACGCGCTGAAAGTCGGCGCCGTGGACGCCGTAGTGGCTCCTGAGAAACTGCAGGAAGCGGCCCTGGAACTGATCAAGCGCGCCATTTCCGGTGAGTTTGACTACAAGGCCAAGCGCCAGCCGAAGCTGGAAAAGCTGAAGCTGAATGCGATCGAACAAATGATGGCTTTCGAAACCGCCAAAGGTTTTGTTGCCGGTCAGGCGGGTCCCAATTACCCGGCGCCGGTTGAAGCGATCAAGACCATCCAGAAAGCCGCGAACTTCGGTCGCGACAAGGCTCTGGAAGTCGAAGCGGCAGGTTTTGTGAAACTGGCCAAGACCTCTGCTGCGCAGAGCTTGATCGGTCTGTTCCTGAACGATCAGGAACTGAAGAAAAAGGCCAAGGCCTACGACGAAATCGCTCGCGACGTGAAGCAGGCTGCCGTATTGGGCGCTGGCATCATGGGCGGCGGCATCGCCTATCAGTCGGCTTCCAAAGGTACGCCGATCCTGATGAAGGATATCAACGAACACGGTATCGAGCAGGGCCTGGCTGAAGCCGCCAAGCTGCTGGTTGGCCGCGTTGATAAAGGCCGCATGACGGCTGCGAAAATGGCCGAAGTGCTCAACGGCATTCGTCCAACCCTGTCCTACGGCGACTTCGGTCACGTGGACCTGGTGGTCGAAGCCGTGGTCGAGAACCCGAAAGTCAAGCAGGCTGTACTGGCCGAAGTGGAAGACAAGGTCAAAGAGGACACCATCCTCGCGTCCAACACCTCGACCATTTCCATCACCTTGCTGGCCAAGGCCCTCAAGCGTCCGGAAAACTTCGTCGGCATGCACTTCTTCAACCCGGTGCACATGATGCCGCTGGTGGAAGTGATCCGTGGTGAGAAGTCCAGCGAGCTGGCGGTTGCCACCACCGTTGCCTACGCCAAGAAAATGGGCAAGAACCCGATTGTGGTCAACGACTGCCCGGGCTTCCTGGTCAACCGCGTGCTGTTCCCGTACTTCGGCGGTTTCGCCAAGTTGGTCAGCGCTGGTGTGGACTTCGTGCGCATCGACAAGGTCATGGAAAAATTCGGCTGGCCGATGGGCCCGGCTTACCTGATGGACGTGGTCGGCATCGACACCGGTCACCACGGTCGTGACGTGATGGCTGAAGGCTTCCCGGATCGCATGAAAGACGACCGCCGTTCGGCGATCGACGAGCTCTACGAAGCCAAACGTCTGGGCCAGAAGAACGGCAAGGGCTTCTACGCCTACGAGACCGACAAGAAGGGCAAGCAGAAGAAAGTCGCCGACCCGTCGGTGCTGGAAGTGCTCAAGCCGATCGTTTACGAGCAGCGCGAAGTCACTGACGAAGACATCATCAATTGGATGATGATCCCGCTGTGCCTGGAAACCGTGCGTTGCCTGGAAGACGGCATTGTCGAAACCGCTGCCGAAGCCGACATGGGTCTGGTCTACGGTATTGGTTTCCCTCCATTCCGTGGCGGCGCGTTGCGCTACATCGACTCGATCGGTGTTGCCGAGTTCGTTGCCCTGGCTGACCAGTACGCTGATTTGGGCGCGCTGTACCACCCGACCGCGAAACTGCGTGAAATGGCCAAGACTGGCCAGCGGTTCTTCGGTTAAGCGTCCCAACACTTGAGCGAGAGTGAAATTTTATGAGCTTGAATCCAAGAGACGTCGTGATTGTCGACTTCGGTCGTACTCCGATGGGCCGCTCCAAGGGCGGCATGCACCGCAACACCCGCGCCGAAGACATGTCGGCGCACCTGATCAGCAAGCTGCTGGAACGCAACGTCAAGGTTGACCCGAACGAAGTCGAAGACGTGATCTGGGGCTGCGTTAACCAGACCCTGGAGCAGGGCTGGAACATCGCCCGCATGGCGTCCCTGATGACGCAGATCCCGCACACCGCTGCCGGCCAGACCGTCAGCCGTCTGTGTGGCTCGTCGATGAGCGCGCTGCACACCGCTGCGCAAGCGATCATGACCGGCAACGGTGACGTATTCGTGGTTGGCGGCGTCGAGCATATGGGTCACGTGAGCATGATGCACGGTGTCGATCCGAACCCGCACATGTCGCTGTACGCGGCGAAAGCCTCGGGCATGATGGGCCTGACCGCAGAAATGCTTGGCAAGATGCACGGCATTACTCGCGAACAGCAGGACGCCTTTGGCGTGCGCTCCCACCAACTCGCCCACAAGGCGACCGTGGAAGGCAAGTTCAAGGACGAAATCATCCCGATGCAGGGCTACGACGAGAACGGTTTCCTGAAACTGTTCGACTACGACGAAACCATTCGTCCGGAAACCACCCTGGAAAGCCTGGCGGCGTTGAAGCCAGCGTTTAACCCGAAAGGCGGCACCGTGACAGCCGGTACTTCGTCGCAGATCACCGATGGTGCCTCGTGCATGATCGTGATGTCGGCGCAGCGTGCACAGGACCTGGGCATCCAGCCGCTGGCGGTGATCCGTTCGATGGCAGTGGCAGGTGTGGATCCGGCGATCATGGGCTATGGTCCAGTACCGGCCACCCAGAAAGCACTTAAACGTGCGGGCCTTGGCATCAACGATATCGACTTCTTTGAGCTCAACGAAGCTTTCGCCGCACAGGCCCTGCCAGTGCTGAAAGATCTGAAAGTGCTCGACAAGATGAACGAGAAGGTTAACCTGCACGGCGGCGCGATCGCCTTGGGTCACCCGTTCGGTTGCTCCGGAGCGCGTATCTCCGGCACTCTGCTGAACGTGATGAAGCAAAATGGCGGCAGCCTCGGGGTTGCAACCATGTGCATTGGTCTCGGCCAAGGCATCTCCACCGTCTTCGAACGAGTTTAAGCGTTCTGTTGATGGAAGCCGGGGCCAAGTGCCCCGGTTTTTGTTTTTCTGAATTTTTTTTATTTTTTTTTGAAAAGATTTGTGCGAGGGCCAAACCATGCCGATACACCCCGGGCTCTACCAGCATTACAAAGGTCCGCAGTACCGCGTATTCAGCATTGCGCGACATTCTGAAACAGAAGAAGAAGTCGTCTTCTACCAAGCCCTGTATGGTGATTACGGCTTTTGGGTGCGTCCCCTGAGCATGTTCCTGGAGTCGGTCGAGGTTGACGGCGAACAGGTGCCACGCTTTGCTTTGGTGCAAGCCGAACCGAGTGTTTTTTCCAGGCCATAAGCCGAGTGCGCGCTGAACCCTGCGCTTGACCTCACCTTGTAGCCACTATATATAGCGGTGCCGCGTCAGGCGCCAACCGCCTTTCACTTCTAGAATTCAGGAATTTTCTGATCCATGGGCAAATCGCTGGTCATTGTGGAATCCCCGGCTAAGGCCAAGACCATCAACAAGTATCTGGGTAACCAATACGTGGTGAAGTCGAGTATCGGCCATATCCGAGACCTGCCCACCAGCGGTTCGGCTAGCGCCAGCAAAGAGCCTGCCGCCAAGCGCGGCAAGGCTGCCGCGGGTGAAGGTCCGGTGCTCACGCCGAAAGAGAAATCGCGTAAGCAACTGGTCTCGCGCATGGGCGTGGACCCCGATCATGGCTGGAAAGCCAAGTACGAGATCCTCCCAGGCAAGGAAAAGGTCATCGAGGAGCTGCGCCGGCTCGCCAAGGATGCCGACACCATCTATCTCGCAACCGACTTGGATCGCGAGGGGGAAGCCATTGCCTGGCACCTGCGCGAAGCCATCGGTGGTGACGACAGCCGCTACAAGCGCGTGGTGTTCAACGAAATCACCAAGAAGGCGATTCAGGAAGCCTTCTCCAAGCCCGGCGAGCTGGACATCGATCGTGTTAACGCCCAGCAGGCGCGTCGATTCCTCGACCGCGTGGTGGGCTACATGGTTTCGCCGCTGCTGTGGGCGAAGATCGCCCGTGGCCTGTCTGCCGGCCGCGTGCAATCGGTTGCGGTGAAGCTGGTGGTCGATCGCGAGCGCGAAATTCGCGCGTTCAACCCTGAAGAGTACTGGGAAATCCACGCTGACCTCGGCACCGCAAAGGGCGCCACCGTGCGCTTTGACGTGGCTCGCGAGAAAGGCGAGGCCTTCAAGCCGCTCAACGAAGCCCAGGCCATGGCCGCGCTGGAGAAGCTCAAGGCTTCCAGCTACAGCATCGTCAAGCGCGAAGACAAGCCGACCAGCAGCAAGCCGTCCGCGCCGTTCATCACCTCTACCCTGCAGCAGGCCGCGAGTAACCGCCTGGGCTTCGGCGTGAAGAAAACCATGATGATGGCCCAGCGTCTGTACGAAGCCGGCTACATCACTTATATGCGTACCGACTCCACCAACCTCTCGGCGGATGCCGTGACCATGGCGCGCAGCTACATCGAGACCGAGTTTGGCAAGAAGTACCTGCCGGAAAACCCGAACGTCTATAGCAGCAAGGAAGGCGCACAGGAGGCTCACGAAGCGATTCGTCCTTCTGACGCCAATACCGAGCCAAGCAAGCTGTCGGGCATGGAGCGTGATGCAGAGCGGCTCTACGAGTTGATCTGGCGCCAGTTCCTGGCTTGCCAGATGCTGCCGGCGCAATACCTGTCGACCACGGTCACCGTGGGCGCTGGCGATTTCGAGTTGCGCGCCAAGGGCCGTATCCTCAAGTTCGACGGTTACACCCGCGTCATGCCGCAAATCGCCAAGCCTGGCGATGACGATGTACTGCCGGACATGGCTCAGGGCGACTCGATGAAGCTGATCGAGCTTGATCCGACCCAGCACTTCACCAAGCCGCCTGCGCGTTACTCCGAAGCGAGCCTGGTCAAGGAAATGGAAAAACGCGGCATTGGTCGTCCTTCGACTTACGCAGCGATCATTTCGACCATCCAGGACCGCGGCTACGTTGCGCTGCACAACCGCCGGTTTTACTCGGAAAAAATGGGCGACATCGTTACCGAGCGCCTGTCCGAAAGCTTCTCCAACCTGATGGACTACGGCTTCACGGCCGGCATGGAAGAGAACCTCGATGACGTGGCCCAGGGCGAGCGCGACTGGAAAAGCGTGCTCGACGAATTCTACGGCGACTTCAAGAAGAAACTCGAAGTCGCCGAAAGTGCCGAAGGCGGCATGCGCGCCAACCAGCCGGTGATGACGGATATTCCGTGCGTGGTCTGCGGTCGTCCGATGCAGATTCGTACCGCATCGACTGGGGTGTTCCTGGGTTGCTCAGGCTACAGCCTGCCGCCGAAAGAACGTTGCAAGGCCACCGTCAACCTGGTGCCGGGCGACGAAATCGCTGCGGACGACGAGGGTGAGTCGGAATCCCTGGTGCTGCGTGGCAAGCATCGCTGCCCGATTTGCAGCACGGCGATGGACGCGTACCTGCTGGACGAGAAGCGCAAGTTGCACATTTGCGGCAACAACCCGGACTGCGACGGCTACGAGATCGAAGAAGGCAGCTATCGCATCAAGGGCTACGAAGGTCCGAGCCTGGAATGCGACAAGTGCGGAAGCGAGATGCAACTCAAGACCGGCCGATTCGGCAAGTTCTTCGGCTGCACCAACGCGACCTGCAAGAACACCCGCAAGCTGCTGAAAAGCGGTGAGGCGGCGCCGCCGAAGATGGACCCGGTGAAGATGCCTGAGCTCAAATGCGAAAAGGTCAACGACACCTACATCCTGCGCGACGGTGCTTCCGGGTTGTTCCTGGCTGCCAGCCAGTTCCCGAAAAACCGTGAGACCCGTGCGCCCCTGGTGATGGAAATCATTCCGCACAAGGACGAGATCGATCCGAAGTACCACTTCCTGTGCGAAGCACCGAAAAAGGATCCGGATGGCTTGCCGGCAGTGATTCGTTACAGTCGCAAGACCAAGGAGCAGTACGTGCAGACAGAAGTCGACGGCAAGCCGACTGGCTGGAAGGCGTACTACGACGGCGGTAAGTGGACGGTGGAAGACAAGCGCCCGGCTGCGAAGGGATAATAGGCGCTAGCCCCTGTAGGAGCGAGCGCGCTCGCGATGAACATGAGAGCGCCACGGGGTGTCATGCTCCCCGTGTCATCGTTGACGACCATCGCGAGCAAGCTTGCTCCTACATGACCTGCTTCAAGCAATTATTTCGTTGTGGAGGCTGCCGTCATGGCCCACGAACTCTATACCCGCACCAACCAGAAGATTTATTTCGCCGGCCTGTCGCTCGAAGCGCTGGCCAAAGCCGAAGAGGGGCGGGCGATGAACTCCCTCGCATTGATCCAGGCGGGGCGTGAGTCGGCGTTGTTTCATCTATACGGTGCGCTACTGGGCCTGTGTCATGAGATCGCCGGCTTCTACCGTTTACCCCAGGCCAATGCCCCGCGCGCGGAAATGCTGCTGACTCGCGAAGTGCTGGAAGCCATCGCTATTCCGGAAATGGCCGAAATGCTCGAGCTGGCGCAAAATCCGGAAACCTGGCTGGCGAAGTTGCTGGCCGCTCACTCGGCGCTGTTCCAGCCACCTCGTGCCCCGCACAAGCCCAAGGGTGACGTAACCCAGCCGCTGATTCAGGCAATCAACCTGGACGAGGAACAAGCGCCTCAGGAGCTCAGTCATGAAGAGCTGGAAAGCTGGCGGCAGAACCTCAAGGGCCTGGCCATTCGTTTTCGTGAAGGCTTGAACGAGTGCTGATGGCTGGGGATTCAGCAGTGTAATCAATGGCACTGCTGGTCAAGATCCCGAGCGAAGCATGGCCGATGCCTATATAATCCCCGCCTTTCGTGGAGAACAGACTTTTATGCCAACGTCGTTTCTGGAAATTGTCGAGTTGCCTGACGGCCGTATCGAGCTGCGCAGGGCCGAGGACGAGGGTTCTCTGGTCACTTTGGATTTCTCCGAAGATGCCAAAGCGTTCCTGCAAGGCCAGCACGTGGAAGTCGCCAAGGCGATGTTAAGCGTCGGCGTGCAGATGGCCGGTCGCATGGTTGAAGGCGAATTCGAAAAAGATGAGGGGTCGCGGGTTCTTCATTGATCCCGCCCGTCGGTTTCTGTAGATCGGCTTCTCTGTCCTTTGAGAAGCCCCGCGCATAGTCCTTGCGCGCAGTAGGTTCGCTTAGCCAAGTCGAATATTCAGACTTTGTGCGTCCCCGATCCGGGCGGCGCTTATCAGCTGTTGCCGTTGAGTAGAGCCCAGCGGATTGAGCCAGCTGACAACGGTGTGGCTGCGGCCCAGTCGAAGTGCTTCGCAAGTCAGCTGCTGAGCGCTCTGGGTGCCTCGTGGTTGCAGTAGCAGGATGCGCTCGCGGTTCAGGCCGGCGTCCCGTAACCAGGCCTGGGTCAGGCTGGCGGGCGGGGCGATCAGGGTGAGCCAGCGGGCGTCCTGGTCCTGGCTCAGCTCCCTGAGGATCGGGGCGAGAAGGTTGAGGCAATTCCCGGCCGCACCACGCAGTGACAGTTCGCTGAAGACTTCCGGTTCAGCGCTCCACGGCGATTCGACCACGTCTTTGAGGATGGGCGCCAACGGCTGCACCATGAATGCCTCGAACAACTGCAGTTGGGCTTGCTGTGATGTGTGCGGGAATTGCATAAAGCCTCCTTTAGCGGCGGATGACGCCAACACTCAAGCCTTCGATCACCAGTTCCTGATCTTTCAGGTTGACTTCGATAGGGGCGAACTCAGGATTTTCAGCCAGCAGCCAGACCCTGCTGCCATCGCGCTTGAAGCGTTTGACGGTCACTTCATCGCCGATCCGCGCAACCACGATCTGGCCATTACGGGCCTCGCGAGTGGTATGAACCGCCAGCAGGTCGCCGTCGAAAATGCCGACATCCTTCATGCTCATGCCATGGACGCGCAGCAGGTAGTCAGCGCGTGGATGAAAGAAGGCCGGGTTGATGTTGCAGGACTCTTCGATGTGCTGCTGGGCCAGGATCGGCGCACCGGCAGCCACCCGGCCAATGATCGGCAGGGTGGAGTCGTCGGCGGCCTTGGCTTCAAAGCCCGGAATCCGGATGCCGCGGGACGCGCCCGGGGTCATTTCGATCGCACCCTTGCGGGCCAGGGCCTTGAGGTGTTCTTCGGCCGCGTTGGGCGATTTGAAACCCAGTTCCTGGGCGATTTCCGCACGGGTGGGCGGGTAGCCGTTGTCTTCTAGGCAGCGTTTGATGAAGGCCAGAATCTCTGCTTGGCGTGGCGTCAGCTTTAGCATAATGATCGCTCTGTCTTTTTATACAGTGACTGGGATTATATACAGTGGAACGGTCTTGGCAATGCCCGTTTTTTTGCCTGCCGCTGGACGGTCGATCCGGCCCCTTATTGAAGCTTTGCAGTTGTATGGTTAAATAGCTGACCGACCATTCCCGAAACGAACTGCCAGGCTTGACAAAACAGGGTCTGAAACGTATGTTTCAAACAAGTGTTTGTCAGGCGGAGTAGCCATGGCCCAGTCGGAAACCGTTGAACGCATTCTCGATGCTGCCGAGCAGTTGTTCGCGGAAAAAGGTTTCGCTGAAACCTCGTTGCGCCTGATCACCAGCAAGGCCGGGGTTAACCTGGCTGCGGTGAATTACCACTTTGGCTCGAAAAAAGCCCTGATCCAGGCGGTTTTCTCGCGCTTCCTCGGGCCGTTCTGCCTGAGCCTCGATAAAGAGCTGGAGCGTCGTCAGGCCAAGCCGGAAAACAAGCCGACGCTTGAAGAACTGCTCGAAATTCTGGTTGAGCAAGCCTTGGTGGTGCAGCCACGCAGCGGCAACGACCTGTCGATTTTCATGCGTTTGCTGGGGTTGGCCTTCAGCCAGAGCCAAGGCCATTTGCGTCGTTATCTGGAAGACATGTACGGCAAGGTGTTTCGCCGCTACATGATGCTGGTCAATGAAGCCGCCCCACGCATCCCGCCGATCGAACTGTTCTGGCGTGTGCACTTCATGCTAGGCGCTGCCGCGTTCAGCATGTCGGGGATCAAGGCGCTGCGGGCGATTGCCGAAACCGATTTCGGCGTCAATACGTCTATTGAGCAAGTCATGCGCCTGATGGTGCCGTTCCTGGCTGCTGGCATGCGTGCCGAAACCGGCGTCACTGACTCCGCCATGGCCACCGCGCAGTTGCGTCCGCGCAGTAAATCGACACAGGTTGCCGCTAAGGTTTAACCGCGCACGGGTGGGCGCGGCAGCTGACATCCGCTAAGCTAGCCGCCCATGCCGACTCTCGTTCTGAACCCGTTCTCTATTGCTCTCGTCGACCTGCCGGGCCTGGCCCAGGTGGGCGAATTCTCGCGAGCCGGGTTTTTCGTTATCAAGGAATCTCTATGACTGCTGGCCTGCAAGGCTCGTTGATGGTGGACGTCGCCGGTACCTGGCTGACGGCTGAAGATCGCCATTTGCTGCGTCAACCTGAAGTGGGCGGGCTGATCATTTTCGCCCGCAACATCGAACATCCGCGCCAGGTGCGTGAATTGAGTGCGGCGATCCGCGCGGTCCGCCCCGACCTGTTGCTGGCGGTAGACCAGGAAGGCGGGCGCGTGCAACGCCTGCGCCAGGGTTTCGTGCGCCTGCCGGCCATGCGCGCAATTGCGGACAATCCGAATGCCGAATACCTGGCCGAGCAATGCGGCTGGATCATGGCCACTGAAGTGCTCGCTGTCGGTCTCGACCTGAGCTTCGCGCCGGTACTGGATCTGGATTATCAGCGCAGCGCCGTGGTCGGCACCCGCTCGTTCGAAGGTGATCCGCAGCGAGCGGCGTTGCTGGCTGGCGCGTTCATTCGCGGAATGAACAGCGCAGGTATGGCTGCCACCGGTAAACATTTCCCCGGGCATGGCTGGGCTGAAGCAGATTCCCATGTTGCCATCCCCAACGATGAGCGCAGCCTGGACGAGATCCGCGCCAACGACCTGGTGCCGTTCGCCCGGCTGAGCAAGCAGTTGGCGGCTGTGATGCCGGCCCACGTCATTTACCCGCAAGTCGACTCCCAGCCCGCCGGCTTCTCCCGCCGCTGGTTGCAGGACATCCTGCGCGGCGAGCTGCAATTTGATGGAGTGATCTTCAGTGATGACCTGTCCATGGCTGGCGCCCACGTGGTCGGCGATGCTGCCAGCCGGATCGAAGCGGCGCTGACGGCCGGTTGTGACATGGGCCTGGTGTGCAACGACCGCGCAGCGGCAGAGCTAGCCCTGTCGGCTGCGCAGCGCCTGAAAGTCACGCCTTCGCAGCGTATTGCGCGGATGCGTGGGCAAGCCTTTGTCGGTACCGAATACCGTCAGCAGCCTCGCTGGATGGCCGCCATCGGCGCGCTCAAAGAAGCTCAACTGATTGAATAAGGATTCAGCGTTATGACGGTTTACGCGATCATCGGTGGCACCGGCCTGACCCAGCTTGAAGGCCTGAATATTCGTCAGTCCCTCGCCGTGGACACGCCTTACGGCGCGCCTTCGGCCGAGGTGAAAATCGGTGAATACGCCGGCAAGGAAGTGTTGTTCCTCGCCCGTCACGGCCATCCTCACCGTTTCCCGCCGCATCAGGTGAATTACCGCGCCAACCTCTGGGCCCTGCAGCAGGCCGGAGCCGAAGCGATTCTTGCGGTCAACGCCGTAGGCGGGATCCACAGCGCGATGGGTACCGGGCATTTCTGCGTGCCGCACCAACTGATCGACTACACCAGCGGGCGCCAGCACACATTCTTCGCTGATGACCTGGAGCAGGTGACCCACATCGACTTCAGCTATCCCTACAGCGAGCCGTTGCGCCAGCAGCTGATCGCAGCGCTGGCGGCGGAAGGTGTCGAGTACAGCAGCCAGGGCGTGTACGCCTGCACCCAGGGGCCGCGCCTGGAAACC
Organism: Pseudomonas violetae; assembly: GCF_023072615.1. Lineage (GTDB taxonomy): Bacteria > Pseudomonadota > Gammaproteobacteria > Pseudomonadales > Pseudomonadaceae > Aquipseudomonas > Aquipseudomonas violetae. Next base: position 93,135 of record NZ_JAKNRW010000018.1, on the reverse strand, counting down.
GTGGCTGAAATCACCCGGCTGGAGCGTGATGGCTGCGATATCGTCGGCATGACCGGCATGCCTGAAGCGGCGCTGGCGCGAGAGCTGGAGCTGGATTACGCCTGCCTGGCGCTGGTGGTGAACCCGGCGGCGGGCAAATCGACGGCGGTGATCACCATGGCCGAGATCGAGCAGGCGCTGCATGATGGGATGGGTAAGGTGAAGTCGACTTTGGCGCGGGTGCTTAAGGGCTAATCAGTTTTGGGACCGAGGTGAGCCCATCGCGGGCAAGCCCGCGATGACGGCCTGACAGGCGCCGCTGTGCTCAGCGCTTCTCAAGCTTATCCGGCAACGGCGCAAACAACGCTTCGATATCATCACTCTGCAACTTCCAGTCCCCGGCACTGCGCCCATCCAGCACGCCCGCCGCCAGGTCGGATTTTTCCTTTTGCAGGTGCTGGATTTTCTCTTCCACCGTGCCCCGGGCAATCATCTTGTAGACGAACACCGGTTTCTCCTGGCCGATGCGATAGGCGCGGTCGGTCGCCTGGTTTTCCGTCGCCGGGTTCCACCATGGGTCATAGTGAATCACCGTGTCCGCTTCGGTCAGGTTCAGGCCGACGCCACCGGCCTTCAAGCTGATCAGAAAGATCTGCCGCTTGCCGCTCTGGAAGTCTTTCACTGGCGCACGGCGATCGCGGGTCTGTCCCGTCAGCAACGCATATTCCACGCCGCGTTTCTTCAGCTCAACCTCGATCAACGCCAGCATCGAAGTGAATTGTGAGAACAACAGAATCCGCCGGCCTTCCTCAAACAGCTCATCGAGCATTTCCATCAAGCTGTCGAGTTTGCCCGAAGTGCTGCCGCGAGTGGGCGGGGCTGCTTCGCTGACCAGGCGCAAGTCGCAACAGACCTGGCGTAGCTTCAACAACGCTTCGAGAATGATGATCTGGCTGCGAGCCACGCCTTTTCGGGTGATCTCGTCGCGCACTTTCTTGTCCATGGCCAGGCGCATGGTTTCGTACACGTCGCGCTGGGCTTCGTTGAGTTCGACCCAATGAATGATCTCGGTTTTCGGTGGTAGTTCCGTCGCCACCTGTTCCTTGGTTCGACGTAGCAGGAATGGTTTGATCCGCCCGTTCAGGTGCTGCAGCCGGACTTCGCTGGCGCGCTTTTCAATGGGCACGCGGTAATCGCGATTGAAGCTCTTCACGTCGCCCAGCCAGCCTGGCAGCAGGAAGTGAAACAGCGACCACAACTCTCCGAGGTGATTCTCCAATGGCGTGCCACTCAGGCACAGGCGCTGGCGCGCGTTCAATTCGCGTGCTGCCTGTGCGGCTTTGCTGTTGGGGTTCTTGATGTACTGCGCTTCATCCAGCACCAGCACATGCAAAGGCTGCAAAGCCAGGCGCTCGACGTCCTTGGGCAGCAGTGCATAGGTGGTCAGGATCAGGTCGTACTCGGCCAAGTGGTCGAAATGTTTTTTGCGACTGGCACCGTACAGCGCCAAGACCTTGAGCTGCGGAGTGAAGTGCGCCGCTTCGTCGAGCCAGTTGGGGATCAGGCTGGTGGGCATCACCACCATGCACGGGCGATCGAGGCGCCCGGCGTTTTTCTCGCTGAGAACGTGCGCCAGGGTCTGCAGGGTTTTCCCCAGACCCATGTCGTCGGCGAGTATGCCGCCGACTTCCAGCTGGCGCAGCGACTGCATCCAGCTCAAACCTTCCAGCTGATAGGGGCGCAGGGTGGCGTTGAGGCCATCAGGCGCGACCGCAGTAAAGTCCTTGATGTCACGCAGGCGCTGGGCGAACGTGCGGATCTGCTCGCCGCCTTCCCAAAGTAGCGGCATGCCTTCCAGCGGGTTGAGGCGCGTGGCGTCGGCCTTGCTCAGGCGCAGCGTGGTTTCGCCGGGTTCCTGCAGGTAGAACTCGCCGAGGGTCGCCAGCACCGGTTTCAACCGACCCAGGGGCAGGGCGACTTGCAACGGGCCGTGCTCGGAGTTGGGCCGATTGGGAATGTTGACCAGGATCAGCTCGTCATCCCGACGCCGTGCCAGGCGCTCTGGGTTGAGGATTTCGGTGTGCGAGCGCATCAGGTTCAACAGGATCGGCAGCAGGCTCAGGCGCTCGCCGTTGACGATGATGCCCAGCTCCAGATCGAACCAGTCCCGTTCCGGCGCCTGTTCGACGATGGCGTACCAATCGTCCACGGCTGTCAGGTCGAAGCCGAAATCTTCATCGATCTGCAGCTCCCAGCCCTGGGTGCGCAGCTTCGGCAGTTCATTGAGGGTAAAGGTCAGCCAGGCGCTGTCGTTGACCATTTCGAACAGTTCGCCGGCGCTTTCCGGCAGGGCCTTGCTTTGGCGCGTGGCGATCTTGAAGCCGAGGATCCGCAGTTGTTCCCTGTAGGACTGTTCCACCTCTGGATGACGCTTTATCCGCAGGGTCTGGGTCTCCTGGCGGATGAGAATGTCGGCGTTTTTCTGGCCGGAGGCGTATTCGTCCAGATAGCTGAACGAGAGCGCGGCGCGATGCTGGATGTAACGCTGCATCTTGCCGTTACGCGGCTCGAACGCACTGAATTCGATACTCGCCAGCCACAGGCGCGGCACCGGCTGGACATTGTCCACCAGAACCTGAGGCACGGTTTTGGGATTGCGGTTTTCCAGCACGGCCGAGAGTTTTTCCAGGAGTTCGGCGTCTTTGGCGGCCGCTGGATAGTCGAGGGTTTCCTGCACCTGCAGGAGTACCGCAGCGCAATGCTTGCAGTTGTTGCGCACCGGGCAACTGCAGGTGGCATCGACCATCAGCAGCGTAGACTTGGCCGATTCACGCAGGCGAATGGTCTGACGGTAGACGTTGCCGCCAGAGCCTTCGCACGCGGCAACGATCGTGGCGTCGCCCACTTCGACGATCCTGACGCGGTTCTCCAGGGCGTAGCGGCGACCACGCTCCAAGCTCTGTTCTTTGAAACGGCTGACCCAGGACGGTGCCAGGGGTTTGCTCAGGGTCGTGGACATAAGGACTTCAATCAGTCCGGAATTTCATCGGGGACTGGCCGCGGCGCGGGGGCGGTCAACGACGTGATCTTGATCAGCAGGCCGAGGTGGCCGTTGTCGAGGAAGTTCAACTGGCCGTTCTTGGTGTGGCTTTCCTGCTTCAGGCGCTCGCTGGAGGTGACCAGACCATTGGCGTCGATCTGGTTGACCCAGAAATCGGCGTCGACGTCGGTGAAGCGCCCCAGTTTCAGGCTCAAGGTGCCCTCTATCGGAAACTGGCCGAACTGATCCGCGCCGTCGCTGACCGCGACCTTGCTCGCTTCTTCGCCCAGGGTCTGTTGCCAGGCCTTGTGCAGCAGCACTGTGTATTCATTGCTGGCCGTGAGTTTTTCCACCTCGCGAGTCAGGCTTGGTGTGCGCAGGCTTTTGGGGCTCACGCGTTGCGCGCCGGCTGCCCAGTCTTCCGGTGCGGCACGGCTGACGATGGCAGGCTCGGCGTTTTGTCGTACCAGGATCATTTCAACTTGATACGTGTCGTCGGCAAACACCGAGGGGGCGACCAGGCTCATCAGCAAGGTCAGTAAGCAAAACAGGCGCATGCGGCGTCCTTCAAGCAGTTTTCGGGATGAGGAGCTCAAGCAGCGCCTCTACAGTATTAAAGCGCTCTTGCGCGTGCTCCATCGGAACCATGAATTTGAACATCGTGGCACCTTCGAATTTGTAGCGCTTGGGCTGGCTCTGGATCAATTTGATCAGCGTCAAAGGGTCGACCGGCGTCTGCGCGGCGAACTCGATACGACCCCCTTGCGGCCCGCCGTCGACTTTCTTGATGCCGAGCAGGTCTGCCTGCAGTTTCAGCGCAGTGATGCGCATCAGGTTCTTGGTCGGTTCCGGCAGCAGGCCGAAGCGGTCGATCATCTCCACCTGCAGGTCCTTGAGGCCGTCTTCGTCGGTGGCCGAGGCAATACGCTTGTAGAGGATCAGCCGGGCGTGCACGTCCGGCAGGTAATCTTCAGGGATCAGCGCCGGCACTCGCAGATTGACTTCAGGGCCGCCCCCCAGGGGTTGGTCGAGGTTCGGTTGTTCGCCCTTGCGGATCGATTTCACCGCGCGTTCGAGCATCTCCATGTACAGGGTGAAGCCCACGGCCTGGATCTGTCCGCTCTGACCGTCGCCTAGCAGCTCGCCAGCCCCACGGATTTCCAGGTCGTTGGTGGCGAGCACAAAGCCCGCGCCGAGGTCCTGGGTATTGGCGATCGCTTCCAGGCGCTTTTCCGCGTCTGCGGTAATCTGCTGGCGCGGTGGCGTGAGTAGGTAGGCGTAGGCCTGGTGGTGACTGCGTCCGACCCGACCGCGCAATTGGTGCAACTGCGCCAGGCCGAACTTGTCGGCACGCTCGATGATGATGGTGTTGGCGCTCGGCACGTCGATGCCGGTCTCGATGATGGTCGAGGCAATCAGCACGTTGAAGCGCTTGTGGTAGAAGTCGCTCATGACCTGTTCGAGTTCGCGCTCGCGCATCTGCCCGTGGCCGATGCCGATGCGGGCTTCCGGCACCAGTTCGGCGAGATCGGCCGCACATTTATCGATGGTCTTGACGTCGTTGTGCAGGTAGTAGACCTGGCCGCCACGCAGTAACTCACGCAGCAGGGCCTCTTTGACCGTGCTCTTGTTCTGCTCCATGACGAAAGTCCGCACCGACAGGCGACGGGCCGGCGGCGTGGCGATGATCGACAGGTCGCGCATGCCCGACACCGCCATGTTCAGCGTGCGCGGAATCGGTGTGGCAGTCAGGGTGAGGATATCGACTTCGCTGCGCAGCGCCTTGAGCTGTTCCTTCTGGCGCACACCAAAGCGGTGTTCTTCGTCGATGATCACCAGCCCCAGGTTCTTGATCTTGACGTCGTCCGACAGCAGCTTGTGGGTGCCGATGACGATGTCGATCTTGCCTTCGGCGAGGTCGACGATGGCCGCATTCACTTCCTTGGGCGACTTGAAGCGGCTCATCACTTCCACGCTCACCGGCCAGTCGGCGAAGCGGTCGCGAAAGCTGTTGTAGTGCTGCTGGGCGAGCAGGGTGGTCGGCACCAGGATGGCCACCTGGCGACCGCCGTGCACCGCGATGAAGGCTGCGCGCATCGCCACTTCGGTCTTGCCGAAACCTACGTCGCCGCAGACCAGGCGGTCCATCGGCTTGGGCGCCAGCATGTCGGCGCGCACGGCTTCGATGGTGGTTTGCTGGTCCGGGGTTTCCTCGAACGGGAAGCCGGCGCTGAAGGTGGCGTAGTCGGCTTTCGGATCTTCGAAGGCATAACCTTCACGTGCCGCTCGACGGGCATAGATGTCGAGCAATTCGGCGGCCACATCGCGCACCTGCTCGGCGGCCTTGCGCTTGGCTTTCTGCCAGGTTTCGGAGCCGAGGCGGTGCAGCGGCGCCAGGGCGTCGTCGCTGCCGGTATAACGGGCGATCAGGTGCAGGTTGGCCACGGGCACGTAGAGCTTGGCACCTTCGGCATATTGCAGGGTGAGGAATTCGGCGGCCTGATCGTCGATTTCCAGGGTCGCCAGGCCGAGGTAACGACCGACCCCGTGATCGATGTGCACCACCGGCGCGCCTTCGCGCAGCTCGGTGAGGTTCTTGATGACCGCGTCGTTGTTCGCGTCGGCGCGTTTCTCCCGACGTCGGCGCTGCATGACGCGTTGGCCGAACAGCGGGCTTTCCGCGACCAGTGCGAGGGCTGGATCATCGAGCACCAGGCCTTCGTCCAGCGGCGCGATGGTGATTGCCAGGCGCTCCTTGCCGGCAACGAAATCCGGCCAGCTGTCGACGGTTTTCGGTCGCAGCTTCAGGCGTTCGAGCAGTTCCAGCAACACTTCGCGACGGCCTGCGGATTCGGCGGTAAACAGCACGCGGCCGGGAAATTCGTCGAGGAAACCGGCCAGTGCCGCCAACGGTTGAGTGGCCTTGGCTTCGATGGCCAGGTTGGGCAGCTCGCGGGCGGGGAAGCGCTCGCGACCGACGCCGGTTTCCACGTCCTGCTGGCTGGCCACCACGCGCGGCCAGTTTTTCAGGCGGGCAAAGCAGTCTTCCACCGGCAGGAACAACTCGGCGGGTGGCAATAAAGGCCGTGCCGGATCGACGCGACGTTCTTCATAACGATTGCGCACGTCGTTCCAGAAGTTTTCCGCCGCCTGTTCAATGCCTGGCAGGGAGAACACCTGGGTGTCTTGGGGCAGGTAATCGAAAAGGGTCGAGGTTTCATCGAAGAACAGCGGCAGGTAGTACTCGATGCCGGCCGGGGTAATCCCGCTGCTCAAATCCTGGAAGATCGGGCAGCGCCGGAAGTCGACGTCGAAGCGTTCGCGAAAGCGTGCCTTGAAGCGGGTGACTGCATCTTTCTGCAGCGGAAATTCCCGCGCAGGCAGCAGACGCACGGTGTCGACCTTGTCGATGGAGCGCTGGTTCTCCGGATCGAAGGTGCGCAAGGTCTCGATTTCGTCATCGAACAGATCGATACGGAACGGCAGTTTGCTGCCCATCGGGAACAGGTCGATGAGCGAGCCACGCACGGTGAATTCGCCGTGCTCGTAAACGGTATCGACATAGCGATAGCCACTGGCCTCAAGCCGGGTGCGCATCTGCTCGACGTCAAGTTTCTGGCCGACGTCCAGCACCAGGCTGCTACCGAGCAAAAATTTGGTCGGAGCCAGGCGGTGCAGGGCAGTGGTGATCGGTACCACCAGCACGCCATGACTCAGCTCCGGCAGCCTGTACAAGGCCGAGATGCGCTGGGAGATGATGTCCTGGTGCGGCGAAAACAGGTCGTAGGGCAAGGTTTCCCAGTCCGGGAAATGCAGTACGGGCAAATCCGGGGCGAAGAAACCCAGCTCCTGTTCCAGCCGCTCGGCACTTTGGCTGTCGGCGGTGAGCAGCAGGGTAAAGCGCTTGGCAGCGCTGGCAGCCTCGGCAATGGCCAGGCTCAGGGCGGCACCGGGCAGATTGCCCCAGTGCTGTTTACCTGCCGCGGCAGGGAGAAGCGGTAGACGCAGAACGGGCACGGAAGGTTGAGCTCCAAGCGTTGCGACAAAGTCGGTAATTGTAGCGGTCCCGGGTATCGCCTGTCAGTTGCAGACTGTGTCTATTACGCAGGTTGGGCGAAATGTAGTGGTAAAGACAAAATCGGCGGTTTTTTTAGGGAAAATTACCGAATATGTAGTGGTAAAAGCGACCGGTGTTACGGATGGTTACGGACAAGGCAGCCCTGTCTCCAAAAAAATGACGGCGCTGGAAGGCCCGTGTTTACTGGGCTGCAGCGCGGCTTATTTTTTTTGGACGGATTTTTGTTACGGATCGTACGACAAGCGCGCATTGCTACGAGAGGCACTCGGCGGCATAATGTAGCCCCTTTTTTCTGCCCCTACATGTGGAAGGTTCCCGTGACTCAGAAGCCCGACCAGTGTCTTGGTGAATGGATCGACCGTGAAGCACTCGCAGAAGCGATGATTCCGCTTATCGGTCAGCTCTACCGCAATAACAACGTGGTGAGCTCGATCTATGGCCGCAGCCTGATCAATCGTTCAGTCATTGCGATTCTCAAAGCCCACCGCTTTGCTCGTCATCGCCAGTCCGATGACAGCGAATTGTCCGTCCACGAAACATTCCCGCTGCTCAAGGCGATGAGCGAACTCAAGCTCGGCGCCGCTTCGGTAGACCTGGGCAAGCTTGCGGTCAAATTCAAGACCGAAGGCAATGGCCGCACTGCCGAGCAGTTCGTCCGCGAAGAACTGGCTGACGTTGTTGGTCAGCAGAACGCCTCCGCTCGCAAGGGCACCGACGTGGTCCTGTACGGCTTCGGTCGTATCGGCCGCCTGCTGGCGCGCATCCTGATCGAGAAAACCGGTGGTGGCGACGGCCTGCGCCTGCGCGCCATCGTGGTCCGCAAGGGCGCCGAGAATGACCTGGTCAAGCGCGCAAGCCTGCTGCGTCGTGACTCGGTTCATGGTCCGTTCGACGGCACCATCACCATTGACGAAGCCAACAACACCATCACCGCCAACGGCAACCTGATCCAGGTTATCTACGCGAAAAACCCAACTGAGGTGGACTACACCCAGTACGGCATCAAAGACGCGCTGCTGGTGGACAACACTGGTGTATGGCGTGACGCCGACGGCCTGGGCCAGCACTTGGCATGCCCGGGTGTCGACCGCGTTGTTCTGACCGCGCCTGGCAAAGGCAAGCTGAAGAACATCGTGCACGGCATCAACCACGGCGATATCACCGCTGACGACAAAATTGTTTCCGCCGCTTCCTGCACCACCAACGCCATCGTGCCGGTGCTCAAGGCTGTGAACGACAAGTTCGGCATCGTTAATGGTCACGTTGAAACCGTTCACTCGTACACCAACGACCAGAACCTGATCGACAACTTCCACAAGGGCGATCGCCGTGGCCGTAGCGCCGCGCTGAACATGGTCATCACCGAGACCGGTGCCGCTACCGCTGCTGCCAAGGCCCTGCCTGAGCTGGCCGGCAAGCTGACCGGTAACGCGATCCGCGTTCCGACGCCTAACGTGTCGATGGCCATTCTCAACCTGAACCTTGAGAAAGCCACCACCCGCGAAGAGATCAACGAGTACCTGCGCCAGATGGCCATGCACTCCGATCTGCACAAGCAAATCGACTACGTCAACTCGCAGGAAGTGGTTTCCACCGACTTCGTTGGCTCGCGCCACGCAGGCGTTGTGGACGCTGAGGCGACCATCACCCAGGATAACCGCGTCGTTCTGTACGTTTGGTACGACAACGAGTTCGGTTACAGCTGCCAGGTGGTTCGCGTGATGGAAGACATGGCCGGTGTAAACCCGCCAGCATTCCCGCGCTAAGCTTCAGATGTAATTAAAAACGCCCCGGCCTTGGTCGGGGCGTTTTTGTTGTGCGGTGTGCTTATAACTTTTTAGTCTTCTTTGCCGAGAGTTAATAATCATCTGATTTGCTGATGCCGGTGTGTTGGTTAATGACAAGGATAAACTTCCAGCAAAATAAGCAGTTGCCGGTTAATCGCGACACAAGTTGTTTCGCGGGTTGAATTTTAATAGCGTTATCTAATTGGCGTCATTTAATTGTTTCCTTCAAAGGCTTGACACTCTCGCGCACTGAAACTAGTGTCGCCTATGACAGCCCGCTCTGCCTCGGGCTTCGTCGATTTTTTGCTTGTGCGCCAAGTTACAACTCTCCAAAAAGACAGGGATCTCATTCCTGCTCACATCACTATAAATCCAATTAAAACTGTTCCGGCTTAGTTGCCGTGCAGCGCCCTGTTTCGTATTGCTCACCCTGCCGAAAGTGTTTCGCGGTCATGGCCTGTTATTGCCTGGCTTTTACGCGGTTGGTCTCTCGGGAGAGTTGAACATGGCTGAAGAACGCTCAAGATTGCTGTCGTTGCTTCCCCGCCTGGTGGGGTTGGGAGTCCTCGGGTTTGTCGTCTGGTTACTGTTGTCGACACTGCTGATGCCCTTGGTGTCGGCCTCTGCCACCCGGGCAATTTTAAATGCGCCGGTGATCCTGCTCACTACGCCCATCGATGGCGTGGTCAGTGCGTTGGAAGTCAAACCCGGCGCGACCTTTGTCCAAGGCCAGAAAATCGCCGTGGTGGAAAACCCGCGAGCGAATCAGGAAACCTTGCTGACCCTGCAAACACGGCGGCTCACCCTTGAACAGCAAATATCATCCTCGGCCAGCCAGGCCGAACATGATCAGCAGTATTACGAGGCGTTGGAAAAAACCAGCCAGCAGTACCAGACCGCCTTTCATACCCGGCAACTCTTTACCCAGAGAGCCCTGAGGGCCGAAAGCAGTGCTGCCAGTGCGCGGTTGATGGACGCCCGGGAAACCGTCGAGCGCAACCTGGAGTTGTTCGTGCAAGGGGCGGTGAGTGGCGCGGTGGTGGCCTCGTCGAAAGCGCAGCTGGCTTCTTTGCAAGGTGCGGCCGAGTCGGTTCGTTCACAGTTACGCATTAACGACGGCGACGTCAGTGCGGCCAACAAGCAGGTGTACCTCGACCCCGATCAGCTGCGCATGTTTGACCTGAGCGCGCAAATGACCACGCTCAAGCTCAGCCTGGAAAATCAGGCGCGAAATCGGGAGACCTATCAACAGGAACTCGACAATCTCAACCGTTTGATCGATGCCGAACAGAACCGGGTCAAGCTGATGGCCGGTTACGATGTCGTGGCTTATTCGCCGGGTACTGTCCAGGAACTCCTGGCGCCCCAGGGCACCCTGGTACAGGCCGGTTCGACCTTGCTGCGCGCCACCGATTGCGGTCAGAGCTACGTGATTGCGGTATTTCCCGAGCGCATGGCCAGCAAGATCGACCGCGACAGCGTGCTGACGGTGAAAATCCGCGGCCTTGCCGAACCGCTCAAGGCCAGCGTGGTGCAGTTGTTATCCAGCGCTTCGGACATTCGCGCCAACTCCTACAGCGTGCCGTTTCCCTACGCCGAGCAGAACTCGGTGTATGTGGTCGGCACCTTTGCCGCCGACCTCACCGATAGCCAGCGCGCCATGACCTGCAACCCCGGGCTGTGGGCCAGTGCCGAGGTGTCGCGGCCATGAACGGCCTCTTGCGCAGTATTGTCAGCGTGCTGCTCATGGGCACTGGCGCCTCGACATTGGCGGCCGCGGCCAGGCCACAACTGGCGACCATGACCTGCGCCGCGCTCGATCGCGCCGTGACCACGCAGCCGGCGGGGCCGGTGCTGGTGGCCAGTTACCCAGCGTTGAATGGTCAGCCGGCGCCCATCCTGGCCTTGCGCGGGGTGGCGTTCACTTACGACAACGCTCTGGCGAGCATTGCCTTGTTCGCCTGCGGCAAGGCCGGGTCGGCGCGGCGCATCGCCGATGCCCTGGTCTTCGCCATCAACCACGATCCCGAATATCACGATGGCCGTTTGCGCAACGCCTACGCTGCCGGCCCTGTGGGTGCGCCGCCGATGAAGCTGCCCGGCTACTGGAGCACCGAACGCAACGCTTGGAATCAGGACGCCTATCAAGTCAGCAGTGCTACCGGTAACCAGGCTTGGGCAGCGTTGGCGTTGCTCGAGGCCTTTCGCCAAAGCGGCGAACGTTCCTATCTGGAAGCAGCGAGGAAAGTCCTGCGCTGGTCGCAGGAAAATACCTACGACGCCCAGGCACCGGCCGGCTTCAGTGGTGGCTACTACGGCTATTTCAACCAGCAGATCCAGCAGAGCTGGAAGTCCACCGAGCACAACGTCGACCTGGCGGCTGCCTGGTCGGCCCTCGACGCCCTGGCCCCGGACCCGGCAACGGCGCAACAGGCGCAGATCGCCCGGCAGTTTGTCGCCAGTCAATGGGACGCAACAGAAGGGCGCTTTCTGATCGGCACCGGGGCGGATGGCCAGACATCGGACCGCCTGCGTTCCGGACTGGATGCGCAGATATGGCCGTTGATTGCCTTGCACGACCCGCCCGGGGATTGGCGTCGGGTCTTCGCTTTCGTGGATCGCGCGCACCGTGCCGGCGCCGGTTACGGCTTCAACCGCGATCCCGATGGTTTGTGGACCGAAGGCACCGCGCAAGCCGCTGCGGTCGCGCAACTGAACGGCCTGGGAGACAAGGCGCTGCCACTGTGGAGTGTTTTGCTGGCCCAGGAAGCGGGCAATGGCTGGCTGTTTGCAACCCCGGCAGAGCGCATCAGTACCGGGCTGGCCATAGGCCCGGACTCGGTCACAAACGATTTTTTCTATTACCACCTGCCTCACCTGGGCGCCACGGCGTGGGCGGCGATTGCGGCCACCGGCGTCAATCCCTTTACCGGTTCGCTAGAGGCTGACTGACATGCAGGCACTGGACTCGTTGCAATTGCTGCAAATCAATTTCTGGACCCTGGCGGCGGTGATTCTGTTCACCTGCCTGACCCATCGGGACCAATGGGCTGCGCGTGCTGGATTCGGCGCCGTCACCGCGTTGCTGTTGCTCAACTACGCGGCCTGGCGGATTCGCGACACTCTGCCCGACGGCCACTCCGGGTTCGCCACGGTCTGGGCCTACGCCTTTTTGTTCTTCGAGATGCTGGCAATCGGCTACACGCTGTTTTCCATCGTGGTGATGCTGTGTCGCTCCGATCACAGCAAGGACGCCGACGCCGGCGAGCGACGTTTGCGCGCCCAAGGCGTGAGCGCGCCAGCAGTTGATATCTTCATCGCCACCTACAACGAAGGCCTGGAAATCCTGGAAAAAACCATTATTGCCGCCCAGGCCATCGACTACCCGAACTTCACCATCTGGGTGCTTGACGATACGCGCCGCGACTGGTTACGCGATTACTGCGCCGAGATCGGTGTGCAGTACGCGCGGCGCCCCGACAACGCCCACGCCAAGGCCGGCAACCTGAACAACGGCTTGCGCCAGTCGGCGGCCGGCAGTAACGCGCCTTACATACTGGTGCTGGATGCCGATTTCGCACCGCAGCAACCGATCCTGTTGCGCACCCTGGGCTTGTTCGACGACCCAAAAGTCGGCCTGGTGCAGACCCCGCAGTTTTATTACAACCCCGACCCGATTCAGCACAACCTGGGCACATCGGCTTGCTGGGTCGATGAGCAAAGAGTGTTTTTCGACGTGTTTCAGCCGGCGAAGGATGGCTGGGATGCGGCCTTTTGCGTCGGCACGTCCTTCGTGGTGCGGCGTGATTTGATCAATGAGATGGGCGGTTTTCCTACAGGCTCGGTCTGCGAAGACATCTACACCACCTACCGGCTGCTGCAGAAAGGCTATGTCACCCGCTGGTTGAATGAGCGCCTGTCAATCGGCTTATCGGCCGAAGGCCTGACCGAGTACATCAACCAACGCGGGCGCTGGTGCCTGGGCACCATCCAGGTGGCATTGCTCAAGGACGGCCCGTTGCGCGGCAGCGGCTACACGTTCAATGACCGGTTGCACTATATCCATGGGCTGATGCACTGGTTTTCCAAGCCCTTCATCCTGATGATGTTGGTGTCGCCGGTGCTGTATTGGTACTTCGGCATCGCCGGTTTCTACGCCACGCCGATGGATTTTCTCGCGTTTGGCATGCCGGCGCTGATTGCGTTCTGGGGCTACGGCACCTGGGTCACGGACCGGCGCACCTTGCCGATTTTCACCGAAGTTACACAGATCGTGGCTTCCCTGGCTGTGACGGCCACCATTGCCAGTGCGATGATCCGCCCGTTCGGGCGCCCGTTCAAAGTGACCGCCAAAGGCCTGGATCGCAGCAAAACCATGGTGCACTGGAAGCTGTTCGGGTTCTTTTTTGCCTTGACGCTGTTCTCGCAAATTGGCGCCTACATCGCGATCAGCACCGCGGCCTCGTTCGACGGCAACATGCTGTTCAACCTGTGCTGGACCGTGGTCGCGCTGGTCTACAACCTGGCGACGCTGGTCGCTTGCGTGGATCGCCCGCGGTTACACGGTGAGGAGCGTTTTCCGTTCGACAAACCCACCGGGTTCCGGTTTGGCGGCAAGGTGCTGCCCGGGCGGCTGGTGGATATTTCCCTCAGTGGCGCGTCGTTCGAGTGCGCGCTCGCCTCATCGATCAAGCCGGGGCTGTGTGGGCAGATGTGGGTCGACAAACTCGGTTGGCTCGATGTCGAGGTCATGCGCAATCACGGAGACAATCAACTGGGCCTGAGGTTTGCCGAGCTTGATGAACCGCTGCGGCGACGGCTGATTGCGCGGCTGTTCAGCGATGCGACGATCAATGTCGTCAGCAAGGCCGAGCCGGGGCTGGCCTTCGGCACCTTGTTACGGCGCTCATTGCTCGGCGAAAAATCTGCGGCGCCCCGTTTGCCTGCGCCGACCAGTGCATTGTCCTACATGCCCCGGCGTCGCTGGCGGCCGGTCAGTGTGCGTTCGCGTAAGCAGCCACTGCCGCACCTCAGCGCCAGTCGGTCGGGACTTTGGTCTTTGTTGCTCTCACCCTTGCGAGCTCTGCTCGGCCAACGATTTTAGGTGCACGCCATGAACAGTTGCTTACCGACCTCATGCTTCATTTCATTGCTACTGCTGGGCGGTTGTTCGCTGGAGCCGACCTATGAGAAACCCGAGGCGCCAATCGATCAGCAATGGCCGGCCAACACTGCCGGCGAGTGCTGCGTCGGCAAGCAGGCGTTCGACAAGGACTGGCGAGGCTTTGTGGTCGACGACCGCCTGCGCCAGCTGATCGACATGGCCCTGGCCAACAACCGCAGCCTGCGTCAGTTCGCTGCCAGTGTCGAAGAGGCGCGGGCGGGTTATGCCAGTGCGCAGTCCGGACTTTTTCCCACAATCGGCATAGACACCTACGCCGGACGCAGCAAGTTGCCGCCGCTGGTCCGCACGCCTAATGGCGGCGACAGCGCTGGCAGCATCGCCAACACCTTCCAGGCCACTGGCGGCTTCACTTCCTACGAGCTGGACCTGTTCGGTCGAATTCGCAGCCAGCGTAATGCCGCTGGGGCTCGGTTCGAAGCCTCGGAGGGGGATTACCAGGCAGCGCGCCTGGCTCTGATCGGCGAAGTCGCCAGCACTTGGTTGACACTCAAGGCCAATCAGCACCTGCTCGACCTGGCCCAGAACACTTATAAGTCCCAGGACCGCTATGGGCAGTTGCTGCGCAAGAGTTTCAACCTGGGTTCCAGCGCACGAATCGATGTGCACCAGGCCGATGCGCAGACCAATACGGCGGCTGTGCAGGTCAACACCTATCGGATGCAAGTGGCGCAGAACAGCAATGCGCTGCGGGTGCTGGTGGGGCAGCCGGTGCCGCCGGGTTTGCTGCCCACGGGAGTGCTCGGTGAGCAGTTGGCAACGCTGGACGTACCGGCCGGTCTGCCGGCATCACTGGTCGAGCGCCGCCCCGACATCATGTCCGCGCAGGCCCAACTGCGCGCCGCCAATGCCGATATTGGTGCCGCGCGCAGCGCCTACTTTCCGACCTTTTCCCTGACCTCTGCATTGGGCAGCCTGACCGGGGACTTCTCACGCCTGCTCACCGGCCCGGCGGAATTCTGGACGGTGGCACTGGCGGGGTCATTGCCATTGATCGATGGGGGCGCGCGGCGCGCGCAAGTGGACGCCAGTCATGCGCGGTTTGACGGGCAGACAGCGGCGTACGAGGCCACGGTGCAGAACGCCTTTCGGGAAGCGGCCGATGCCTTGAATGCGCGTCAGGAGATGCTGACCCAAGTGGAGTTCCAGAAGAAACTGGTGGGGGACTATCAGGAAGCTTATCGCCAGTCCCGCCTGCGTTTCGAGGCTGGGCTGGACAGCTATTTTTCGACCATGGATGCGCAGCGTTCGCTGTTTGACGCGCAACAAAAGTGGGCTCAGCTGGAGTTGGCGCGGGAGATTAATCAGGTGACGTTGTACAAGTCGTTGGGTGGGGGGTGGAGTGGGTTGTTGAAGGTGGCCGAGCGTTGAGTAGAGGGTTGGACGGTCATGCATAATGGCTCGTCTTGGTGATGTGTCAGGGATTCTGGAGAGATGTGTTGAGCGCGTGGAAAGGAGGGGTTCTGGGGCTGCTTGCCGTCCTGTCCGGCTGCGGCAACGGCAACGCCATGGAAAGTTTCGGCGGCCCCACCATGGGCAGTTCCTATTCAATCAAATATGTGCACCGCGCCGGCCTTCCCGCGCCCACTGAAGTGCAGGCGGAGGTGGAAAAAATCCTCGCCCAGGTCGACCGACAGATGTCGACCTACCGCAGCGACTCCGACATCGAGCGCTTTAACCATCTGCCTGCCCACCAATGCCGGAACATGCCCGCGCCCGTCCTCGAATTGGTCCGCGTCGGCCAGATGCTGTCACAGCAGAGCGAAGGCTCCTACGACCTGACGGTCGAGCCGCTGCTCAACCTCTGGGGTTTTGGGCCGCAATCGCGCAAGGAAGTAGTCCCGAGCGCCGAAGCACTGGCCCAGGTGCGCCAGCAAGTTGGTTATCAGCATTTGCGCATCCAAGGCGATCAGCTGTGCAAGGACGCCGCCGTCGAAGTCGACTTCAACAGCCTCGCCGCCGGCTATGCGGTCGATACCATCGCCGCACGCCTGGAAGCCATGGGCATCCACGACTACCTCGCTGAAGCCACCGGGGAACTCAAGGCGGCAGGCCGCAAACTCGACGGCACCCCGTGGCGGATCGCCCTCGAAGAGCCGCGCGATGACCAACAGGTTGCCCAGCGGATCATCGCGCTCGATCACTACGCGGTGTCCACTTCCGGTGACTACCGTCATTATTTCGAGCAGGATGGCCGGCGCTATTCCCACGCCTTTGATGCACACACCGGTGCGCCGGTCTCGCACACCCTGGCCTCAGTCACAGTCATTCATCCTTCGGCCTTGATGGCCGATGGCTTATCGACGCTGTTGCTGATTCTCGGGCCGCAGCGCGGTTGGGACTACGCGGCAACACACGCTATCGGTGCTTTTTTTGTGATTCGTACCGATACCGGTTTCGTCATACGCACTAATGAGGCTTTTGAGCAGCTCAGTGGCGCAGAACCCCAAAAAAAGCAATGAACGCTGGCGTTGTAGTGCAGGCAAAACTAGCCTACGACGCGACCAAGGGTTAATGTGCGCGGCGTTGACGCTTCTATAGACTGTGTCCGGGTTCTGCACTGGCCCCAAATTGTTCCTTCACGCCGCAGATGGCGTGATTTAGCCGCAGGTGCCGATGGCGCCGCGGCCTGTTCTGAGGAGTACGCATGGCTGTCTACAACTACGACGTGGTGGTGCTGGGTTCCGGCCCGGCAGGAGAAGGCGCGGCAATGAACGCCGCCAAAGCAGGGCGCAAGGTGGCGATGGTCGATAGCCGTCGCCAGGTCGGCGGCAACTGCACCCACCTGGGCACCATCCCGTCCAAGGCGTTGCGTCACTCGGTCCGGCAGATCATGCAGTTCAACACCAACCCGATGTTCCGGGCCATTGGTGAGCCGCGCTGGTTCTCGTTCCCGGACGTGCTCAAAAGCGCCGAGAAAGTCATTTCCAAACAAGTGGCTTCGCGCACCGGCTACTACGCCCGCAACCGCGTCGACGTATTCTTTGGCACCGGCAGCTTCGCCGATGAGCAAACCATCGAAGTCGTCTGTGCCAACGGCGTGGTCGAAAAACTGATGGCCAAGCACATCATCATCGCCACCGGCTCGCGTCCTTATCGCCCGGCGGATATCGATTTCCATCACCCGCGTATCTACGATAGCGACACCATCCTCAGCCTCGGCCACACCCCGCGCAAACTCATCGTGTATGGCGCCGGCGTGATCGGTTGCGAGTACGCTTCGATCTTCAGCGGCCTGGGTGTGCTGGTTGAACTGGTGGACAACCGCGGTCAGTTGCTGAGCTTCCTCGACTCGGAAATTTCCCAGGCACTGAGCTATCACTTCAGCAACAACAACATCACGGTTCGCCACAACGAAGACTACGACCGCGTTGAAGGCGTGGACAACGGTGTGATCCTGCACCTCAAGTCCGGCAAGAAGATCAAGGCCGATGCCTTGCTATGGTGTAACGGCCGAACCGGAAACACCGATCAGTTGGGTCTGGAAAACATTGGTGTGAAGGTCAACAGCCGTGGCCAGATCGAAGTGGACGAGGCCTACCGCACCTGCAAGCCGAACATCTACGGTGCCGGTGATGTGATTGGTTGGCCGAGCCTGGCCAGTGCTGCTCACGACCAGGGTCGTTCGGCCGCCGGCAGCATCGTCGACAACCATAGCTGGCGTTTCGTCAATGACGTGCCGACTGGCATCTACACCATCCCGGAGATTAGCTCGATCGGCAAGAACGAGCAGGAGTTGACCCAGGCCAAGGTGCCGTACGAAGTGGGCAAGGCGTTCTTCAAGGGCATGGCGCGAGCGCAGATCGCCGGCGAGCCACAAGGCATGCTGAAGATCCTGTTCCACCGCGAGACCCTGGAAGTGCTGGGCGTTCATTGCTTCGGTTATCAAGCGTCGGAGATTGTGCACATTGGTCAGGCAATCATGAACCAGCCGGGTGATCTGAATACGCTGAAGTACTTCGTCAACACCACGTTCAACTACCCGACCATGGCCGAAGCCTATCGGGTAGCGGCATACGATGGCCTCAACCGGCTTTTTTGAGCGGCTCCGGCCGGTGGCCTGAGCCGGCCGGGGAGACCGATTTCAGCAATTCTCGAGCGTGGCGCTGGCCAAACCGGGAAAGTCTGTAATCAGGCTGTCAACGCCGAAGTCGGCGAGCCTGCGCATAAGCGCGGGCTCGTTGACTGTCCATACCGACACGTGTAGCCCCTGGCGCTGCGCCTTCTCCAGGCGTTCCGGCGTGCACAGGGTCCAGTTCAATGCGAGGAACTCGCAGCCATAGCTTTGCGCGACCTTCAGCGGGTCGAGCCAGGCGTACTCGGCTACCAGCCCGCGAGACACGTCCGGCACCAGATCCAGCGCGGCCTTCAACACTTCACGTGAACTCGAGGTAATCGTGACCTTGTCGAGCATGCCGAAACGCTGGGCCATTTCGCGAATCGCCAGCACGGTGGTGGCGGCGCGACTGCGCGACGCACTTTTGACTTCCAGCTGCCAGTGCTCGAAATCGCATTTCTCGAACAGCTCTTCCAGGGTCGGAATCGGGCACGGCTTGATCCAGCCCGGGCCGCCCTTGCGCGCGTCGTAGGTCACCAACTCCGCCGCCGTATGCTCGACGACCTTGCCGCGCCGGTCAGTGGTGCGCTTGAGCGTCGGGTCATGGATGACCATCAGCTCGTTGTCCTTGGACAGGTGCAAGTCCAGTTCGCAGCGGCGCACGCCGTGCTTGAGGCATTCCTGAAAGCTGGTCAGGGTGTTTTCCGGTGCTTCGCCCTTGGCGCCGCGATGGCCGTAGATGAGGGTCACGGTTCTTCCTTAAATTAGAGGCCTGAGTCGTTTTGTTCGCGGGCCAGGCGACGTTCCTGGGCCTGCTTCTGCAAGATGTAGCGTGCCAGCAACTGGCGCTGGGCATCGGTCGGGTGTTCAAACTCGGTACCGATGTCGTAGCCATCGTCCTTGGGATCGCAATGGGTGACCCGGGCGCGCAGCAACAGGCCAAGGGCCTGAGGCATCAACACCAGCTTGATCGACAGGTGAGCCCCGGCGGCGACAGGCGTGGGGTGCTGAAAGTCGATGCCGCCTTCGGAGATGATCACCGGTTGCGGTTCGCCAATCTGCCCAAGCACGGTGATGGCTATCACCTGGCTCAGCAGGTCGATCCGTTTGTTCTGGGATTTCAAGAATGCCGCAAGGTTGCGGTCGCGCTCACTGATCTGGCGCAACAGGTGTTGCGATTCGAATTCACTCAGGTGCAATTCACTGAGCAGGTTGAACAGCGGTGAAGCATCCTGCAACACTTCCTGGCCCGCGGCTTCGGCAGCGGACAGGGGCCGAATTTCCAGTGCGATCGTGTCATCGATACGGTAGTATTCGCGACGATCTTCTTCATCTAATGTCGACATGGCGAACCCATGGTAGCGGCGGTGGTCTGAGTGTAAAGCTGGTTATCGACCCCCGCCACAAGGACGTTCCTTTTCCCTCCGAACAAGCCCCGACATGTTCAGACCTCTCTTCGTATTTATTGGCACGCGTTATACCCGTGCAAAGCGTCGCAATCATTTTGTGTCGTTCATTTCCCTGACTTCGATGATCGGACTCGCCCTGGGCGTGGTCGTGATGATTGTGGTGCTGTCGGTCATGAATGGCTTCGATCATGAGATGCGCACCCGCGTGCTGGGCATGGTGCCCCACGCGACCATCGAGTCCGGTGAACCGATCAACGACTGGCCAAGCCTGGCAGCCAAGGTCAAGCAGAACCCGCAGGTGACGGCGGTAGCGCCGTTTACCCAGATGCAGGGTTTGCTAACCAACAACGGCAAGGTGTCCAAGGTGCTGCTCAATGGCATCGACCCTGCGCTGGAGCGCCAGGTCTCGATCATCGACAAGTTCATGTTGCAGGGCAAACTCGACGACCTGGCCCCCGGCAGTTTTGGCATCGTCATCGGCGACAAGGCCGCCGCCAAGCTGGGTGCCGCCATCGGCGACAAGCTGACCTTTGTCGCGCCGGAAGTCACCGTGACCCCGGCCGGGATGTTTCCGCGCATGAAACGCTTTACCGTGGTCGGCATTTTCCATGTCGGCGCCGGGGAGATCGACGGTTACCTGGGCGTCACCAACCTCCAGGACCTGGCGAGGCTGCATCGCTGGAAGCCGGATCAGGTGCAGGGCATCCGCCTCAAGTTCGATGACCTGTTCCAGGCGCCGCGAACTGCGTGGAACATCGCCCAGCAACTCGGCGAAGACCATTACTACGCGCGTGACTGGACCCGCACCCACGGCAACCTGTATCAGGCGATCCGCATGGAAAAAGCCATGATCGGGTTGCTGTTGCTGCTGATTGTGGCCGTGGCCGCGTTCAACATCATCTCCACCCTGGTGATGGTGGTGAACGACAAGAAGGGCGATATCGCGATTCTGCGCACCCTTGGCGCCACGCCCCGCACCATCATGGCGATCTTCATGGTGCAGGGCACGGTGATCGGGGTATTGGGCACGCTGATAGGCGCCGTTGTGGGCATCTTCGCTGCGCTGAACGTCAGCGCGGCGATCTCGGCCCTCGAAGGCCTGATCGGCCACAAGTTCCTGAACGCCGATGTGTACTTCATCGATTACCTGCCGTCGCAAGTGCAGAGCCAGGACGTGGTGATGGTGTGTGCCGCCGCGTTGATCCTGAGTTTCCTCGCCACCCTGTATCCAGCCTGGCGTGCCGCGCGCACCCAGCCTGCGGAGGCGCTACGTTATGAGTGAATTGGGTATGAGTGAAAAAGCAATCCTGAGCTGCCGCAACCTGGGCAAATCCTACGAGGAGGGCCCGGAATCGGTAGAGGTTCTGGGCGGTCTGCAATTGGAGTTGCACCCGGGCGAGCGCGTGGCGATCGTCGGCACCTCGGGTTCGGGCAAGAGTACCTTGCTGAACCTGTTGGGCGGCCTTGATACGCCGACCAAGGGCAGTGTGTGGCTCGACGGTGAAGAGCTGTCGGCCCTGAGTGAGAAGAATCGCGGTCTGTTGCGCAATCGGTCGCTGGGTTTCGTTTACCAGTTCCACCACTTGCTGCCGGAGTTCACCGCGCTGGAAAACGTCTGCATGCCGCTACTGATTGGCAAGACTGCAATTCCTGAGGCGCGCCAGCGTGCCACGGCGTTGCTGGAGCGGGTAGGGCTGGGCCATCGCCTGGAGCACAAGCCGGCCGAACTGTCCGGTGGCGAACGCCAGCGTGTGGCCATCGCCCGCGCCCTGGTGAACAAGCCTGGCCTGGTAATGCTCGACGAGCCGACCGGCAACCTCGACTCCCACACCGCCCAAGGCATCCAGGACTTGATGCTGGAACTCAGCACCTCGATGCGCACGGCGTTCCTGGTGGTGACTCACGACATGAACCTGGCCCGCCAGATGGATCGCGTCCTGCACTTGCAGGATGGTCGCCTGACTCCCATCTGACTGGTCGAAACCCGAGGTTTGCAACGACCTCGGGTCATTTATTTTTATACGGTGCCCCTGCGAATGTTCAGACCGTTATCGATCTTCATCGGCGCGCGCTACACTCGCGCAAAGCGTCGCAATCGCTTCGTGTCCTTCATCTCGATGACCTCGATGATCGGTCTCGCCCTGGGCGTGCTGGCCATGATCGTGGTGCTGTCGGTGATGAACGGCTTCCAGCGCGAAATGAGCTCGCGCATCCTCGGCATGGTGCCGCACGCGACCATCGTCGGCGTCAACCCGATCGATGACTGGCAGCCGGTAGCCGCCGCCGCGATGAAAAATCCCGAAGTGACTGCCGCCGTGCCGTTCACCGAGATGGAAGGCATGCTGTCCTACAAGGGCGCGATGCAGCCGATCCAGGTCAGCGGCGTCGACCCTGCGCTCGAAGGCCAGGTGTCGATCGTCGCCAAACACATCGTCCAGGGTCGCCTGGATGCGCTGAAGCCAGGTGAGTTCGGCGTGGTAATCGGTGAAATCACGGCCCGTCGTTTTCGCTTGAATGTTGGCGACAAGATCACCCTGATCGTGCCGGAAGTGAGCACTGCACCGGGCGGTATCACGCCGCGCATGCAGCGCCTGAACGTGGTCGGCGTGTTCAAGGTCGGCGCCGAGCTGGACGGCTCGATGGCGCTGATCCATGTGGCTGATGCCGCGCAGATGCAACGCTGGCAGCCGAACCAGGTGCAGAGCGTGCGCCTGGCAGTAAAAGACTTGTACGCGGCGCCGAAGGTTTCCAGCGATATCGCCAGCAGTCTCGGCAGTGCCTACCAGGCGGACGACTGGACCCACACCCAGGGCAGCCTGTTCAGTGCGATGAAAATGGAAAAGACCATGATCGGCCTGCTGTTGTTGATGATCGTCGCCGTCGCGGCCTTCAACATCATCGCTACCCTGATCATGGTAGTGAACGACAAGGGCGCGGACATCGCGATCCTGCGCACCATCGGTGCCACGCCACGGCAGATCATGGCGATCTTCATGGTGCAGGGTACGGTGATCGGCATCGTCGGGACCTTGATTGGTGGTGTGCTTGGGGTGATTGCGGCACTGAATGTGAGCGAACTGGTGGGTTGGGTAGAGCGGGTGAGCGGGCAACACATCTTTAGTTCGGATGTGTATTTCGTCAGTAACCTGCCTTCGGAGTTGCAGGGTGGGGATGTGCTGTTGATCTGCTCGGCGGGGTTCGTATTGAGCTTTCTGGCCACGGTTTATCCGGCGTGGCGCGCGGCGAAGATCGAGCCGGCTCACGCGTTGCGTTATTCATAAACGCTGATACCGCTTGATCCTTGAGCCCGGCTTGTCGGGTCGCCTCATCGCGGCGAAGGCGGTAGTTAGCATTAGATAAAATCCCACCCCATAAATATATACCGCACCTGAGAAACACCCCGTCGACATGCTGTGCCCTACAGACAAGGAGAGACTGTATGGCACAAAACACTTCAAGCGATGGATCGTCAGGAGATGTAGTCATCAGGTCCGGCCCGCCGGCGTCAGGTGGTGGTGGCGGCTCGGGGGGCGGCAGTTTTGGCGGTAACCGCGTCGGCGCATCCGGGGCATTCAGTGGCCCCAGCAAAAAGACAATAGAAGCTCGCAGGCGGGCCAAGCAAGCGTACTTGCAAGCGCAGGAACAAAAACGGATTAAGGCAGCCGCCGCGGCTGTACAGGCTCAAGAATACGCCCGCTTACAGACACGACAGCAAGCACTTGCAGCGATGCAGGCGCGCCATGACTCCCTCCGTGCCCAGCATGACCAAAGCTACGCAGCAAAGGCTGGACAGCTTGCCGCATCGCTTGAACGCGAAATTTCAGCGATGCGTGAGCCAGGTGTTGGCGTACCCATAAGCGAGCGTTGGCAGCTACATGCCGTCGAGAAGCAAAAAAGCCTGATCGATGGGCTCATCTCCCGCAAAACCAGCGAGTTCAATGAAAAAAACCGGATTGCGCGATCCTTCGACGGGTTTGATCCGCTCACGCGCACGTCCATGGAATACCTGGGTCGCCTTGGGCAGTTTGGCGATGCGCTCAATGACGGCCACGACAGCTGGGAGAGCGCTTACAACGCTGCTCACGAAGCCCGGCTGCTCTCGGCACAGATCACCACGCTCAACGAAAAATCCAATGCGTTGGTCAGGGACCATGCCGCTTGGGTAGAGAGGTTGGCCACCTGGGAAAGGCACCATCAGTTCGCCGAACAACGCGATGCGCGCATTCGCTTCAAGCAACAGGCCGATGAAAATGCGCGGTTAGAGCGGGTCAGGCAGGCGAATACGTTGGGTTTGCCTGTTGCGTCGTCGTTATCCGCTGCCTCAATGCTGTTCAATCCCCGCGGGTTATGGGTTGCTGGAGCAGTTGATGAACTGGCGCTCGCAATGACGCGGGCAGCATCCGGATTGGGAGCTGTCGCTAGCGCCTTAGAAACGCTTACTGTTCCGCAGGTTGCGATATTCGTCGGGGGCATGACCTACTCATCTGAATTGGCTAACGGGGAATTGACTCCGGAACAGCGAACTCGCTTGTTCCATGCTGTCGCCGTCCCCGCACAGGCACTGGATCTTTACGACAGCCAGGAGCTGCAAACAATCGCTGACGCAGGCGGGTCGGTGGAGTCTGGGCGCCGACTCAAAGTATTGGCCGGACCGGAGGGCAATACGGCCGTCATCGTCACTGACACAGGGGGCGAGGTTGATCCCGGCGTCCCGGTGGTGAATGCAGTACTGGATCCTTTGACTGGTCAGCACACCGCCGAGATACCCGGATCACCGAAAAGGTATGTGCAGTTCACACCACAAGCCGCGTCGACTTCGACGGTCTCTGACCAGACACGCCTGACCGTGTCGGAACCTCAGTTTCAAGACATGCCGGTCGGTGTCGATTGGCGTATTCAGGATTGCATCGTCTGCGTGCCTGGCCTGGAGCCGATCTACCTATCCTTCCAGGTTGATCCGATGGGCACAGGTAATGTCACCGGGACTGGTCAACCTGCAACGGCGGATTGGTTGAACTCTGCTACTCAACCTGCGGGGGCCGCGATCCCTGCTCAGATCGGCGATCAGTTTCGAGGCCGGGAGTTCACGTCGTTCGAGTCCTTCAATGAAGCGCTGTGGCAAACGCTCGGAGAGGATCGAGCGCTGGTGTCTTCGTTCAATGAGTTGAACAAAAATCGCATAGAACAAGGCTTCGCGCCTATTGCGCCCAAAAGCACTTGGGTCGGCGAAAATCGTGAATTCGAACTGCGCTATCTGGAGCGGTCGGCGTTCTGGGACGATGCATTCAACCTCGACAAAATCAGCATCAAGACGCCGAACAGTGCCGGAGGTTGGCTTGGGGTCGTGCCTGCGGTTACGCCCTGGCCAATCCCGCCGGCCAGCAGCTGGAAACCGCTGGTGCCACCCGGCACTGAACACCTCGGCTCGACGACATCGCCCACCACGCCAATCGATCCATTGGTTTATCCCGGCAACCCTGTCATCCCGCTCCTACCACCAAACGAGACGTTTCCGGCTGTTGACGAAGGGGAGATTGGTGCGAGTATTCCTGGGTATCCGGGGGATATGGAACTGCCTTCGCCGGATGCTTTGTTTCGGGATCGACGGGACGATCCGGGCGTTGCAACTGGGGTAGGGCAGGCGGTTTCAGGGGTATGGTTGGGTGAGGCAGCGCGAGAAGATGGGGCGCCAATACCTTCGCAGATTGCAGATCAGTTGCGATTGCAGGAGTTCAGGAATTTTCATGGGTTTAGGCGTGCGTTTTGGAAGGCGGTTGCTGCGGATCCTAAATTCAGCGCTCAATTCATATCAATCGATTTGGATTTGATGCGAAAAGGTAAGGCTCCCTTGGCGCTGCCTAGAGACAGGAATGGTGGGCGTATGAAATTTGAGATTCATCATGTTTCTGAGGTTGCGCAGGGCGGTGCCGTGTACGACATGGATAATTTGGTAGTTATGACACCCAAGCGGCATATTCTTCTACATGGCAAAGGGGCGGAGGAGCAATGACATTTAAAGAGCGGTTTGAAGACTATACAGAGGCAGAGTTTCTAGAATTTCTTCGATGCCTTTTTGAAGATAAGCGTGATCTATCTGATGATGGTTTCGACGATTTTATAATCAAAGGAATATTGCATTTCGAGGCAATTGCTGAGCATCCAGATGGAATTCATGCTTTTTCCCTTCCGGGAGAGAGCGCTAAGAGCTCACCTGAAAAAGTACTAAAAAGACTTAAGGAATGGCGCGCGGCTAATAACAAACCAGGCTTCAAGCTTGAATGATCCGCCTCGTTGACAATTTGACGGCACTTGCTCAGAGCCGAGCAGGTGCCATTGTCTACGATTTTTTTGCCAAAGAAATTCAAGGAAGAACCAAAGATGGAACTTAAACCAACATTAAAAGATTACACCGCGTCAGAATTCCAGACGCTGGTTGAACGGATCTGGGCCGTCGATCTACCCCGGCAGGACCATATCCGGGGGGGGAGGATTTACCTTCTCCCCGACTGGTTTTCGCTGGGCCTCCGGTTGAGCTGTTGGAGGTCGGACCGTATAACGAACTCAGTGGTCGGAGTAGAGGGGATGGGTTGGATATTGACCATATTCCTTCGCGGAGGGCGCTGGACAGGTACATAAAAGAGAGATTTCCAGAAGCCGATATGTACGAGCGCGAGGATTTTCTGAAAAAAGCTCCAAGCATCGCGATACCTACGGAGATTCACCGTAGATTCAGCGAAACCTATGGTGGACGAAATCATGCATCCAAACAAATGGATGACGCAGTTGATCCACGACTTGCGGTGGATAGAAATTTTGATGCAATCAAGCTGGGTTTACTTGAACAAGGGTTTACCGACAAAGACATCGAGGCTGCTCGCGTGAAATTACATGAGCTCCATATTGAGCAAGGATGGTACCTATGAGTGCTGTGACAATTGAGGCGTGGATAAAAGCGCTGGGAAAAAACCACGATGAATTGCTTGCGCAAGGTGTTCATTTCAAAAGGCCGCCGAAGGCGTTGTACCCCGATTGTGATTTAGTAGACATGGCGCCGGAAGTTGGTATCAGTCTTACATTCTGGGCGGAAACCAAGCGGCTTGAAACATTGTTTGTCACTTTAAAAAAATCTACGCCTTCAACGGTTGAGTACAAAGGCGAACTTCCCGCGCCATATGAATCAGAAATGACCCAGTCCGATGTGCATGCGCTCTTCGGCGAGCCAATGGAGTCAACAGGCCCAATAAAAATGCCTCAGCCCATGGGCCAAACAGGTGGATGGGAATCCTATCCGCTGGATCCTGCTATTTATCCGGGCAAAAAGGTTGTCTTTCAATACACCGCGGCCATGGAAGTGAAAACGTTGGTCTTTACCTTGATTGACAAAGGTCACGATTGAAGTTTAGTAGGCCTGCCTGCACCTGAATATCAGTAGTAAGCAGGTGCAAGGCGATATACTCATTTTCATAGGGGATGGGGCTAATCATGAATATGAGAGAGAAATATGAAGACTATACAGAAGCCGAATTTTTACAGTTCTTACGAGGTTTATACGAAGAGAGAGACGACCTGTCTCCTGATGAGTTTGAAGATTTTATAGATAAAGGGGTGATGCATTTTGAGTTGGTGACTGAGCATCCTGACCGTTCAGACGTGATTTTTTTCCCAAAGGAAGGCCGCGAGAGTACGCCGGAAGATGTACTAAGAGTAGTCAAAGAATGGCGCGCGGCCAATAACAAACCCGGCTTTAAACCTGATTAACCTGCCTCGTTGACTATTTAAATGCACTTGCTCAGAGCCGAGCAAGTGCCATTGTCTACGATTGTTTGCCAAAGAAATTCAAGGATGAATCAAGATGGAACTTAAACCAACACTCATGGATTACACCGCTTCAGAATTCCAGACGCTGGTTGAACGGATCTGGGCCGTCGATCTACCCCGGCAGGACCATAACCGATTGATCAATCATTTCGATCGGGTCGTCGGTCACCCTAGTGGGTCGGATCTGTTGTTTACCTCTGACGAGACAGGCCTGGCAGACGGCCCGGACACCGTTGTGCATCTCGTCAGGCAATGGCATCGCACGCAAGGCCTTGCCGCATTCAAGGACGAGGGTATTTTCGTTTCGCCTCCCTTTGTGCAAATGACCCCTGTGCAGCGTAGCTTGGCTGAGGTACAGAAGCTTGCAGCAGACGTGGCGGGTTCAGAACAAGCCGCTGATCAGGCGTTCGGTGTTTTCGCACAGCGGATCCAGCACTTGCGCTCATTGCAGAGCGTTTCGCTTAATGTTTCCGAACAGGAAAAGAATATCCGTGCACTGGAACTCGCCCAGCATGACTCGTACCTGAGCACCAGGCAGTTCGAATTCTTTAAAATGCGCATCGAGTTCGCCAAAAACAGTGCGCAGAGCAATCTGAAATATGCATGGTCGGAGCAGACGCAATGGCAGGGCATCGCTCAACAAATCAATGCAACCTACGATCGCTACATCGCCCGGTTGGCGGCGATTAATCAGCACCATCGGGCCCTGCACGATGAAGCCGAAGTGTTGTTGACAACCGCGCAGCAGAAGTTGATCGGTTCGCGTACGTTGGCGGGCTTTAGTCCGGCCCTGACTGCTCGCCAGATCCATGCGTCGCTGGTCATCGCTGGAAAACGTCCCGATCTGCTGTTGGAAGACGAGTCACCTGCCTTGCAGTTTTCCCAGCAGATTGATCTGCAAAAATCCATTCGTTCGGCGGTTGCGGAATTTACCTGGCGCAACACGTCAGTCGCGCCTGCCGATCAAGGACATCGGTCAGCTGTATTGCAGTTCGAATTTACCAGTCGTGCCGATGTTAAGGTCTTCGGTCTCAGTATCCCTTTGTCCGAACTTCTGCCCATCGAGGGGCAAAACTGGCAGTCATTGGCGGCGAACCGATCTGAAGTCGACATGCCTTTCAGGATGGGCTCGGCTGTAGTGCCCGCTAAACCCGGATCGATGTTCAGGGGGCTGCGCGAAGTCAGGTTTTTGGAGCAGGTCCACATTACAGCGTCGCGGCGCAATATTTCTGCATCGCGTGTGCGGGTCCGTGAGGCACAACGCGGCGAGCAACCGAATTCATTCAGTTTTACTGCTGATGGTTCTGCATCGATCACTGTTCTCTGGTCTGCAACGGTTGCTATCGAAACGTCTGTTCCGGCAGCACCGCCACCAACACAACGTGTTGGATTTGTATCCTCTTCGCCGGTGCCGACGCTTGACCCCCTGACCGGTAACGCCGAAGACGCACCGATTGACGACTACATCGTGGTTTTCCCCCGCGAGGTAGGGCTTGATCCGTTGTATGTTGTGTTCGGAAGTCGAGTCACGTAACCAATTTCGCTTGATACCACGCGCCCGATCACGTCCATTCTTCGCTGGCAAGCCGGCCCCACAAGCAGCCGGCCCATCGGGCCTCAATTCCCCTTCGGTAACTCAACCACAAACCGCGTCCACCCATTCTGCGATTCACAACGAATCTGCCCACCATGGGCACGAATGATCGACTGGGTAATGGCCAATCCCAAACCCGCATGCTCGCTGCGGCCTTCATGGCGCGCTGGATCTGCCCGGTAGAATCGATCAAACAGGCGTGGCAGCAACGCCCGGTCAATTCCTTCTCCGCTATTTTCAACCATCAGCCTCAAGCCATTGGCTTCATCGACAATCCACACCCGAACTTCGCCCCCGGCCGGGGTAAACCGCAACGCATTGTCCAGCAAGTTGGACAGCGCCCGGCGCAACATGATGCGGTCGCCTTGCAGGCGGGCATGGCCGTCACGCTTGAGCGTCACCTGTGCGTCCTCGGCCAGCGGAGCAAAGAACTCCAGTAACGCCTCCACTTCCTCTGCCAGCTCGAGGGGTTCGCGCTTGGGCATCAGTAGGCCGTGGTCGGCTTTGGCCAGGTACAGCATGTCGTTGACCAGTTGCGCCATCCATTGCAGTTCTTCGAGATTGCTGTGCAATGCTTCGCGGTAGTCCTCGATAGGGCGCGGGCGGGTGAGGGTGACCTGGGTGTGGGTCAGCAGGTTTGACAGCGGTGTGCGCAGTTCATGGGCGATGTCGGCGGAGAAGGCCGAAAGGCGTTGGAACGAGTCATCGAGACGTTCCAGCATGGCGTTGAAGTGGTGGGCCATTTGCGCAAGTTCGGGTGGCATCTGCGCTTCGGGCAATCGTGCTTTGAGCGACTGGGCGGACACCCCTCGCGCCACTTCACTCATGCGCCGTAGCGGCCGCAAGCCACTGCGCGCCGCCCAGGCCCCGAGCAGCGCGGTGGCCAGCGCCGAGAGGCCGACGGTCAGCCAGATCAGACGTTGCATGCGCTGCAGAAAGTGTTGGTGATGGGTGATGTCGAGCAACAGGGTCAATTGCGGCGAGTCGGGTTTGCCCGGGTAGAGCGGGGCGTTCAGCACTCGATAGTCTGTGCCTGCATGGCTGGTGGTGGACAAGCCCTCGGTCAATGGCAGTTGTCCTGGCAATTGCGCCGAGCTGTCATACCAGCGCTGGCCGTCGGCCCCGGTGATGCGCAGCGCCAGGTCGGCCTGGCGGCTCAATTCATCGGCGAGCCTGGCCTGGCTTTCGCTGGACTGAATGTCGTGCAGCGCCCGACGCAAACCAATCAATTTTCCGTCCAGCAACTGTTGATCCAGTTCGATGAAATGCGCCTCGCTCGCCCGGCTGAACAGCACACCGGCGATCAGCGAAACCACCGCCGTGCAGGCAGCGAACAGCAGGGCCAGACGGCTGCTCAAGGACAGGCGGCGCATCAGGCAGGACGCTCTTCAAGGACGTAACCCATGCCACGCACGGTGTGGATCAGCTTGTTGGGGAAATCATCGTCGATCTTCAGGCGCAACCGGCGGATGGCCACCTCGATGACGTTGGTGTCGCTGTCGAAATTCATGTCCCACACCTGTGAAGCGATCAACGACTTGGGCAGCACTTCACCCTGGCGGCGCAACAGCATTTCCAGCAAGGCGAATTCCTTGGCGGTGAGGTCGATGCGCTGCCCGCTGCGTTCCACCCGGCGACGAATCAGGTCCAGGCGCAGGTCGGCCAGTTGCAGGCTGGTGTCCTGGGGCGGGGCGCTGCCACGGCGTAACAGGCTGCGCACCCGCGCCAGTAATTCGGAGAAGGCGAAGGGCTTGACCAGGTAATCGTCGGCCCCCAGCTCCAGGCCATGTACCCGGTCTTCCACGGCGTCCCGGGCGGTCAGGAACAGCACCGGCGTGTCGAGGCCGGCACTGCGCACCGCTTGCAGGATCTGCCAGCCATCGCGCCCGGGCAACATCACATCTAGAATCAGCAGAGCATAGTCGCCGCTCAAGGCTAGTTGCTGGCCGGTGCTGCCATCCGCCACCAGTTCGGTATTGAACCCGGCCTCGGTCAGGCCCTGGCGCAGGTATTGGCCGGTTTTCGCTTGGTCTTCGACGATCAGCAGTTTCATGGAAAGCTCGGGGTCAATGGAACGAAGGCTTTATACCGTGGGCCGCGCGAGCGCTGGCCAACCTGACAAATTTGTAATCTGCCTGTCAGGTTGCGGGCAGTAGCAGCAGTTTAGAGTTTTCTACAGGCTGAACCTTACCTTGTTGGAGTAGACCCATGTTTATGCGCAAACCCCTGCTGTTGACCGCATGCCTGCTGGCACTGAGCACTCCGGTGTGGGCAGCGCCGGCGCAATCCGTCGATTTTGGTCAACCGGCTCCGGCCGCCAAGGCCACTCGCAGCATTGAAGTGGTCATGGGTGACATGTCGTTCAATCCCAAGGCGATCGATATCAAGGCCGGGGAGACCGTGCGTTTCGTGCTGGTCAACAAAGGTCAATTGCTGCATGAGTTCAACCTCGGCGACGCCGCTATGCATGCCAGGCATCAACAGGAAATGCTGGAGATGCAACAAAGCGGCATGCTCACGCCGACGGGCATGAAGGCCATGGATCACGGCGCCATGGGTCACGCCATGAAGCACGATGACCCCAACAGTGTACTGGTCGAGCCAGGCAAAACCGCCGAGCTGACCTGGACCTTCACCCAACCCACCAGCCTCGAATTCGCCTGCAATATTCCCGGTCACTACCAGGCCGGCATGGTCGGTAAACTCACCGTCGAAGCCCCGTAGGCGCTGTGTAGGAGCTGTCGAGTGCAACGAGGCTGCGATCTTTCCCAAAAGCACCCACCTCCCAACCCCCAACAAAACCACTGAACACTGATAGAATCCACTGATTCTTCAGTCAGGTTTCCGCCATGCATCCCGCAGCCGAACACTCGCCGCTGGGCAAATCCAGCGAATACATCGCCACCTACACGCCGTCCCTGCTGTTCCCTATCCCGCGCACCGCGAAATGGGCCGAGCTCGGCCTGACGGCGCAAACCCTGCCGTACACAGGCATGGACTTCTGGAACTGCTTCGAACTGTCGTGGCTGCTGCCCTCAGGTAAGCCCGTGGTGGCGATCGGCGAATTCAGCATTCCGGCGGACTCGCCGAATATCATCGAGTCGAAGTCGTTCAAGCTGTACCTCAACTCGCTGAACCAGACGCCATTTGCTGATACGGCAAGCCTTGAAGCAACCCTGGCCAACGACCTGTCCGCCGCTGCCGGCAAGCCGGTGGGCGTGCGCATCCGCAGTCTGCAAGAGGTGGAAGCCGAAGGCGTCGTTGCGTTGCCGGGCGTGTGTATCGACGACCTGGACATCAGTGTCAGCAACTACGAGCATCCGCGCCCGGAACTGCTGCGTTGCGACGATTCGCGCATTGTCGAGGAGAGCGTGCACAGCCATCTGCTCAAATCCAATTGCCCGGTGACCAGCCAGCCGGATTGGGGCAGTGTGGCAGTCGAGTACCGTGGGGCGGCGCTGGATCACGCGAGCCTGCTGGAGTACATCGTCAGCTTCCGCCAGCATTCGGACTTCCATGAGCAGTGTGTGGAGCGGATCTTCCTCGACCTGCAGCGGCTGCTCAAACCAGAGAAATTGACCGTGTATGCGCGTTATGTGCGCCGCGGTGGGTTGGACATCAACCCGTATCGCAGCACTGAAGAAGTGCAACTGCCGAACCACCGCCTGGTCCGTCAATAAATAACTTGTGTGGAAACCGCTCCCACAGGGGACGATGGACAATAAAAAGCCCCGCCATCACTGGCAGGGCTTTTTTACATCCGGTGAATTCAGATACCCATGTTGCCCAGCGCCTGCACAATGTTGCGCAGGGTGCCGGCGAGCGTAGGGTGTTCGATTTCGAAGCGTTCGACGGCCAGGTTGACGTTATCGGACAGGCTCGAATCCTGGGTTTTGGTCTCAAGCTCGAGCTCAAGTTGGATCTGCTCCATCAGCACTTGCAGGTCCTGGCGCTCCGCTTCGGTCAGTGGCGGATTCTGTTCCAATTGCTCGCGCAGAGTATTGAGCTGTTCTTGCAGTTCGCGGGCAGGCATGACGTTCTTCCTTTTATCGATAGGCACTGGCATAGACCGCAGCAGCGCGCCAAAGGTCTATGGCTGAGCTCTAGATTAATCCACTAGCGAGCAACCTGCATGTGTTGATCTGAGGATGGCCGCAATCAGGGCTTTTCGCCCTTGAATCGGCGCAGGCTGATGTCCGCCAGGCAGGTGTCGAGTTCGCCCAGGTGGTCGATCACCGAATGCACCCCCAGGCTGAACAATTGCACCGTTGCCTTGCCGCGTTTGAGCTCACGCTGCTGTGCGCTCAACGCCTGCCATTCATTCGGCGCGAGTCCGCAAAGCGATCCACAGGACGCCAGGCCAATGGTCCACAAACCGGCGTTCAGACCGGACTGCAGTAGCCGCGGCTCACCGCTCACCAGTACACATCCGTCCAGTTGGGCAACGTTCAGGGCCATCAAGGCTTCCCAGCAGGCATGGGGGGCCGGCCATGGATTGTTTGTTGCTAGGTGTTGCGAAGGTTTGATCCATTCCGGCAGCGCGAGCGCCAGGGAGTGGCTTAGGGCAGGGGGTAGTTCGTCGAGCCAGGTGCAGGGAATCTGCTGTCGTTGCAAACTGTGCAGACTGTCCAGGGCGCCCGGCGTGACCTCGGCGTATTCCCCCTGATGGCCGCCGTGTTGGAGGGTGCGTGCGCCAAAATCCACCAGGCAGCCACTGAGGCCAAACAGTACGGCGGTCAGGCTGGGCGCAGCGAGGGGCAAGGCTTCAGCGTGCGGCATATCGACATCCCTGAAATAGTATCAAGGCTATTCCACGCGGGTGACAGTTGAGTGACACTACTGCTCATCAATCGGCCGGCAATGTCGTGTTGCGCGAGGGGTCACGGCGATGCTGCCTAAAACGGCCTTTCCGTCTTATACTACGCAACTCAACGCCAGGGCCAAGAGCCTGCGTCAGTACAATCCAAGGAGTTTTTCTATGCGCTGGAGCAACCTTCTAGCTCAGCTGTGTGTGTGTTCCAGCGTAATGCTGGTGCCGTTCGTTGCCCAGGCAGCCACGGAAGAAGACCCTTGGGAAAGCGTCAACCGCCCGATCTACAAATTCAACGATGTACTCGATACCTATGCGCTGAAGCCATTGGCCCAGGGTTATCAGTACGTGACGCCGCAATTCGTCGAAGATGGCATTCACAATTTCTTCCGGAACATCGGTGACGTGCGCAACCTCGCCAACGATGTGCTGCAGGCCAAGCCGGCGGCAGCGGGCGTCGATACCGCACGCCTGATCTTCAACACCACGTTTGGCCTGCTGGGCTTCATCGACGTCGGTACCCGCATGGGTCTTCAACGTAACGATGAAGACTTCGGCCAGACCCTGGGCTATTGGGGTGTTCCTAGCGGTCCTTACTTGATGCTGCCATTCTTCGGCCCAAGCACCTTGCGCGATGCACCGGCCAAATACCCCGACTCCTACGTCGGTGCCTATCGCTATGTCGACGACGTGTCGGTGCGTAACTCGTTCAGGGCGCTGGATGTGGTCGACACCCGCGCCAGCCTGCTGTCGGCAGAGAAGCTGATCAATGGCGACAAGTACGTCTTCATCCGTAACGCCTACTTACAGAATCGTGAATTCAAGGTCAAAGACGGTCAGGTCGAAGACGATTTCTGATTTCGATCAGTCATAGAGGAAGGCGGCCATTGTGCCGCCTTTTTCGTTCATCCGGATCAGGGAAATCGCAGGTTTGGCCTGTCTCCAAAGGAGTTTTGAGCGTCGAGTGCAACCTAACATTGGGTTACGGTTTTAACTGTTCTTATAACTACTGGTCATTTGCCGGGTAAAGTCCTCAAGCGACCATCGCCACGAGCTTGAAACGCCCCGCGGATGGGAGTACCGTCTGCGCCTTAGAGGGCACCTCTGGTGTGACCTGTGCGTAGGGCAAAAGCCCGAAACCGGTGCGACAGAGAGGCTAGAAAGCGAATCCAGTAGTGAGAGCCAGGTCTGAACCTCGCCTGCTACGCCAACCTAATTCTGGCGCCGTTTGCCCACATGCCAAAAACCAGTGCCACGCTGCTGATAATCGATGATGACGAAGTAGTGCGCGCGAGTCTCGCCGCCTATTTGGAAGACAGTGGTTTCAGCGTCCTGCAGGCCAGCAATGGCCAGCAAGGTCTTCAGGTATTCGAGCAAGACAAGCCCGACTTGGTCATCTGCGATCTGCGCATGCCACAGATGGGCGGACTCGAACTTATCCGCCAGGTCACCGAGCGGTCGCCGCAAACCCCGGTGATCGTGGTTTCGGGTGCCGGCGTGATGAATGATGCAGTCGAGGCCCTGCGCCTGGGGGCAGCTGACTACCTGATCAAGCCTCTCGAAGATCTGGCCGTGCTTGAGCACTCAGTGCGCCGAGCCCTGGATCGCGCGCGCCTGCTGCTGGAAAACCAGCGCTACCGCGAGAAGCTGGAAAAGGCCAATCGGGAGCTGGAAGCCAGCCTCAACCTGCTCCAGGAAGACCAGAACGCCGGTCGCCAGGTGCAGATGAACATGCTGCCGGTCAGCCCCTGGACCGTCGATGAGTTCCAGTTCGCCCACCAGATCATCCCGTCGCTGTACCTGTCGGGTGACTTTGTCGACTATTTTCGAGTCGATGAGCGTCGGGTAGCCTTCTATCTGGCGGACGTTTCCGGTCACGGCGCCTCTTCAGCCTTCGTCACCGTGCTGTTGAAGTTCATGACCACGCGCTTGCTGTTCGAATCCAAGCGCAGCGGTACATTGCCGGAATTCAAGCCTTCAGAGGTGCTTGGTCATATCAACCGAGGCCTGATCAGTTGTAAGCTGGGTAAACACGTCACAATGGTCGGTGGAGTCATCGACGAGGAGACAGGTTTGTTGACCTATAGCATCGGCGGTCATTTGCCGTTGCCTGTGTTGTACACGCCAAACAGTGTTCGTTATCTGGAAGGGCGCGGTCTGCCGGTGGGCCTCTTCAACGAAGCTACCTACGAAGATCACGTACTGGAACTGCCGCCGACCTTCAGCTTGACGCTGATGTCCGATGGCATCCTGGACCTTCTGCCAGAGCCGACACTGAAGGAAAAAGAAGCAGCCTTGCCCCAGCGGGTCAAGGCAGCGTGCGGCACCCTGGATGGGTTGCGGCAGGTTTTTGGATTGGCCACGCTTGGGGAGATGCCGGATGATATCGCCCTGTTGGTGTTGAGCAGGAATCTTTAATGAGTACCGGTAGAATCCAGTTCGCCGAGCAGGACGGCACCTTTGTCCTGAAGTTCGTCGGTGAAGTTCGCCTGACCCTGTGTTCGGCGTTGGATGCGACTATTGAGCGGATCTTCACTGCGTTGAATTTCAACGCCATCGTGATCGACCTGACCGAGACCCGTAGCATCGACAGCACCACCCTTGGCCTGCTGGCCAAATTGTCGATCCTGTCGCGGCAAAAAGTCGGCCTGCTGCCGACCGTCGTCACCACCCACGAAGATATCACCCGTCTGCTGCAGTCCATGGGTTTCGAGCAGGTGTTCAACATCGTTGATCGTCCGATCCCGTGCCCTGAGTGCCTGACCGATCTGCCAGACCAGGATCAGTCGGAGGAAGTGGTGCGGATCAAAGTGCTGGAAGCGCACAAGATCCTCATGGGGCTCAACGACTCTAATCGTGAAGCCTTTCATGACCTGGTGAATGCGCTCGAGCGCCCCTGATCCTGTGAAATTCCCCGCTCCCACATTAGAATTCAACACACAAAAAAGGCGAACCGCTGAGTGTTCGCCTTTTTGCGTTGCCTTGGACTAGATCACAGCTTGGCTTGCAGCAGTGCCTCAAGCTTCTCCTGATCCCGAGCAAACTGCCGAATCCCCTCAGCCAGCTTTTCCGTCGCCATTGCATCCTCGTTGGATAACCAGCGGAACTGCGCCTCATTCAAGCTCAGGCGCGCCTCCCCGGCATTTCCTGGGGCCAACATGCGCTCCAGCTTGCCCGTATCGGCCGCCAGCTTGTCGATCAGCTCCGGGCTGATGGTCAGGCGATCACAACCAGCCAGTTGCTCGATCTGGTTAAGGTTGCGGAAGCTGGCACCCATGACCACGGTCTTGTAGTCGTTCGCTTTGTAGTAGTTGTAGATGCGGGTCACCGACTGCACGCCCGGATCGTCCGCGCCGGTGTAGTCGTTGCCGTTGGCTTTCTTGTACCAGTCGTAGATGCGGCCCACGAA
Source organism: Pseudomonas violetae (assembly GCF_023072615.1). Taxonomy (GTDB): domain Bacteria; phylum Pseudomonadota; class Gammaproteobacteria; order Pseudomonadales; family Pseudomonadaceae; genus Aquipseudomonas; species Aquipseudomonas violetae. The sequence goes on along the minus strand of NZ_JAKNRW010000018.1, from coordinate 55,972 downwards.
CGGCGAGATCAGGAACACGCCAGCCTCGGCACAGGCCGCTGCCTGGGCGAACGAAAACAGCAGGGTCAGGTTGGTCTGGATGCCTTCCTTCTCCAGCTTCTCGGCGGCACGAATACCTTCCCAGGTTGACGCGATCTTGATCAGTACGCGGTCACGGCCCACGCCAGCCTTGTCATAGAGTTCGATCAGACGGTGCGCGCGCTTCAATACCGCGTCAGTGTCGAACGACAGGCGCGCATCCACTTCCGTGGAAATCCGGCCCGGTACCACCTTAAGGATTTCCTGCCCAACCGCGACACCAAAACGATCGCTGGCCAGACCCACATCGCCTTTGCAGTCATGCACGCAAGCATTCAGCAACTCGGCATAACCTGGGATCGCAGCCGCTTTGAGCAGCAGGGAGGGGTTGGTGGTAGCGTCTACCGGCTTGACCCGAGCAATTGCTTCGAAGTCGCCAGTGTCGGCAACTACGGTGGTCATTTGTTTAAGTTGTTCCAGCTTGGAGGTCATGGGCGTGCTCTGTCCTTTAGATCTGATGACATTACCCGAGCGCTGACAGCCACTCAAGGGCGCGTGTATCTATCGAAGGCCCCAGCGGCAACAACCTGAAAACGGCTGTTTGAAAGGTGGGGCGCGGTGTTAATAAATACGATGCCGAAATGGGGGACTGGTTCAACCGGGGTGACCGGTAGCCCCTGCAAGCGCACATGGCGGCAAGAGCCGTAGCAGTTGTAGCGGTCGTAGGAGCTGTCGAGTGAAACGAGGCTGCGATCTTTTGGACCGGCAATCGACCATCGCGGCCACCAAACCTTCAACGCCCCTCCAACAACTCCGCCGCTTGATCCAACAACGCCAAAGGCTCCTTTGCCTTGTGAATATCGACCGACAACAACTGCCGAAACCTGCGCGCCCCAGGAAAGCCCGTGCCCAGTCCCAGCACATGCCGAGTGATGTGGTGCATGGAACCGCCTGCATCGATATGCGCCGCAATATAAGGTCGCAACTGCGCCAGCGCGTCAGCGCGGCTGATCACCGGTGCTGTGCTGCCGAACAGCTGTTGATCCACCTCTGCCATCACATAAGGATTGTGGTACGCCTCACGCCCCAGCATCACCCCGTCGAAGGTCTGCAAGTGCTCATGGCAGGACTCCAGCGTCTTGATCCCGCCGTTAAGGATGATCTCCAGGTCCGGGAAGTCAGTCTTCAGCTGCGCCGCAACGTCATAGCGCAGCGGCGGAATATCGCGGTTCTCTTTCGGCGACAACCCTTCCAGGATCGCAATCCGCGCATGCACGGTAAAACTGGTGCACCCGGCATCCCGCACGGTGCCGACGAAGTCGCACAACTGCTCATAGCTGTCCCGGCCATTGATCCCGATCCGGTGCTTCACCGTCACCGGAATCGACACCGTATCACGCATCGCCTTCACACAATCCGCCACCAACTGCGGATGCCCCATCAGTACCGCGCCGATCATGTTGTTCTGCACCCGATCACTCGGGCAGCCGACATTCAGGTTCACCTCGTCATAGCCATGTTCCTGGGCCATGCGGGCGCATGCAGCCAGGTCCAGCGGTACGCTACCGCCCAGTTGCAGGGCAAGCGGGTGCTCGGCTTCGTTGTGACGAAGGAAACGCTCGTGATCGCCGTTGAGAAGCGCGCCGGTGGTGACCATCTCGCTGTAGAGGAGGGCGCGCTTGGAGAGCAGGCGCAGGAAGAAACGGCAGTGACGGTCGGTCCAATCCATCATCGGCGCGACTGAAAAACGGCGGGAGAGCGTTGTGGGTGTAGCAATAGCTGAAGGCATTGGGGAATCTGGAATCGGCAGCGCTAGGGAACTGCCAGTTTATCAGGGTTGGGCAGGTGCGGCTTGAGCCGTCACGCTGCCACGTCCGCGTGTTTCCAACACTGCAATGGAAACCTCAAGAATGATCCGCCGCCCTCAAACAACGCCCCACCTACTTGCGAGACGTAGCCTTACCCGCCGAAGCAACCGTAGCACCACTGCAGTTAATATAAGGTGAAGACTTCAGCCAGCGCTGGTCCGGATAATAAGAAAACAGCAACTGCCCATTTTTCATCGAGTCAATCAGCGGGCGCGCTACCGCGGGCCTGACTGCCGGGCAACCGAGGCTTCGGCCTATCCGGCCGTTGGCGCGGGCCAGTACCGGGCTGACGTATGGCGCACCGTGAATGACGATTGCCCGCTCAAACGCGTTATCGTTGAAGCCCGGTTCCAGGCCTTGCATGCGCAGGGAATAACCGTTTTGCCCGATGTAACTGGCCTGGGTGCGATACAACCCCAGGCTGGTCGCGAAACTTTCGTTCTGGTTGGAAAAGTTGACCGCCATGTTCTCGCCACTGTTGCGCCCATGGGCGACCAGTTCACGAAACAGCAACTTTCGCTTTTTCAGATCGAACACCCACAGGCGTTGTTCGGTAGAAGGCAGGGAGTAATCGATCACTGCCAGGCGTTGGGCTGGAGCCGAACCCTGGGCCTGGGTGCATTGTGAAGCACGTACTGCCAGGTTTATAACGGTGGCGTTGGCATCTGGAGCCGCTTTGACGAGGGCGGCGGCAAGCGAATCGGCGTAGGCTGCCGGTACTGAAAGGGATGTCAGCAGCAGGGCCGAAAAAAGCAGTCGAATGCAAGCTGGCGCCATATAGATGTCTCATCGTGATAGGTTCGAGTCTAGCTGTTTACGGGAAGCTAGCCGTTGAAGTCGGGAGATTAAGGATTATCCATGGTGCACTTAACAAGGTTATTCGTCATAAGCCGCGTCTTTTTTATGGTCTTTCTGATCAGCGGTGCTGCGCACGGGGAAACTTCGTCGATTGAGGGCGAAGTTGCGCCCATCATCCAAAGGGGTGCGGCAGCGGATGACAACGTCGGGCAGGCCATCCAGGCCAACCTGTCGCCTCTGAGCACGTCTTTTCCACCGTTATTGACTGCGCCGCGTCATAAGCGGGTCGACGTCAGTCGCATGGTCCTCGATTTCTACTCCCATCGCGGCTATCGCGCGGCGTGGACTAATGTGAGCGACACCGCTCAATTGTTCGCCAGCCTCCAGGCCACTCAGATCGACGGCTTGAATCCTGCGGATTTTCATATCGACGAGTTGGCCAGATCCCGGACGTTATTGCAGGCCGATTCTGCAACACCCGAACAGCGGGCCGCATTCGATATTGCGGCCACCCATACCTTTCTCACGGCATTGCTGCAATTGCGTCGCGGCAAGGTCGACCCTTCCCGATTGGATATCCACTGGAATTTCGACCCCTCGGACGTCGATCCCCGGGAAGACGTGAACAAATTCTTCATTGCCCTGGATGCCCATGACGTGGCTGGCGCCTTTGCCCAAGCGCCGCCACAAGAGTCGGTGTACCGCGGATTGCGCGAGGGCCTGGCACAATTACGCAAGGTGCATGATGGTGGTGGTTGGCCAAAAGTTGCTGAAGGTCAGTCGCTCAAGCCGGGTATGGATGATCCCGCCGTCGCCCAATTGCGGGCGAGGTTGGTGGGCGGTGGTTTTCTCGAACCGCGCCTGGTTCATGGGACCCGATACGACGGCCCGGTGATCGCTGCGGTGAAGAAATATCAGGCCGAGCAATACCTGAGCGCTGATGGCGTGGCCGGGGCGAGTACCTTGGCCGCGCTGAATGTATCGGTCGACGCCCGTATTGATCAGGTGCGGGTGAACATGGAGCGGGCGCGCTGGCTGCTTTATAAGCTGCAAGGCACTTTCGTGATCGTAGACATCGCTGGGTATAAAGTAGCGATGTATCGTGATGGCAAACCGATCTGGCGCTCGCGAGTGCAGGTCGGCAAGCCGTTTCGCAATACGCCGGTGTTCCAGTCCGAGATCACGTATGTCACGTTCAATCCGACCTGGACCGTGCCACCCACCATCCTCAAGGAAGACGTGATCCCCAGGATCCAGAGAAATCCCGATTATCTCGCCGCCAACCGCATTCGCGTGATCGACCGCGATGGCGCAGTGCTGGATCCTTCAAGTGTCGACTGGAGCAATCCGCGCGGTGTCATCCTGCGCCAGGATGCCGGGCCCGACAGCTCGCTAGGGCAGGTGGTGATTCGTTTTCCCAATGACTATGCGATTTATCTGCACGACACGCCCCATCGCGAGTTGTTCTCCAAGACCGTGCGCGCCACCAGTTCCGGCTGCATTCGCGTGGAAAACCCGTTGCAGTTGGTCGAACTGCTGTTCAACGATCCGGTGCGCTGGGACAGTGCCGGAATACAAAAACAGCTGGCCAAGGGCAAGACCGAAAACATTCGGCTACCGGTGAAGGTTCCGGTGCTCTTGGCGTACTGGACGGTAGACCTGAGTAAGGACGGGCGAGTGACTTTCAAACCTGATGTCTACGGCTACGATTCGGCTGTCCTGCGGGGTTTGAACCTGCCCTCAAAGTCACCCATTCTGGATTTGTTGCGGGTAGGGGCTCCCGCCGTGGTGATCAACCCGAAATAACGGAGCTGAATATGGATGTTGCGCAGAAAACCACGGAGCTGGTCAAAAGCCCGGTCCAGGTGCGCGATCTGGATGAGTGTCACAATATAAATAACGGGGCGGTGTTCATCATCGCCTCGGGTGCGTCGGCCAGAGACTTCCCTCTCAAGAAGTATGCCGACGTGCCGATGATTACCATGAACGGCGCGATATCCATGTTCATCGGCACCGGTATCAAGCCATACTTTTTCATGTGCTCGGATGACGCGCACTACAGGGAGCAGCCTCGTCTGTTCACTGAAACCATGCGGCTTAGCCAGCGAGTTGCGTTGCCGCAAAGTCACGCTTATTACCAGGCGCTCAACCCAAGGGGGAGCTGTATCTGTTGATTCGCGCTCCTCGGCTTATTTGGCGCTCCAGGTTGCTTATTACCTGGGCGTTTCCAAAGTGCTCCTGGTGGGAGTCGATCTGGAACAGGCAGAAGAACGGTTTTACGAGACCCCTCGGGCATTATGTGACCTTTGAAGATGTCGATAAAATGATCGGCGCCTGACGCGCCTTCTCCAGGATGAGCTTTTTGCCAATTCCCTTGCACGACCCCCAGCACGACTCTGGCGGCACCCTCAAACGACTGCCGCTGCTCAAGGCAGCGGTGCTGTTCATCGTAGCGGTGTGCCTGAGCCTGGTTGGTTTGCTGTACCTGCAACTTCAGCAGTCGCGCAGTCACGATCTGGAACAGGCGCAAGTGGCGTCGGAGAATCTGACCCGCGCCATGGCGCAGCAGGCAGAAGATACCTTCATGAAAGCTGACCTGGTGTTGAGCAGCCTGGCCGACTGGTTGCAGGCTGATAGCTACGGGGCTGCGCAATTACCAAGGCTGCAGAAGACCTTCGCCCGACGAGTGTTGGCACTGAATCAGCTGCATGGGATTTTCCTGTTCGACCGGCAGGGGCAGTGGGTGGTGACCTCGTTCGAAGCCCTGCCCCGTGGCAAGGGGGTGGCGGATCGTGACTACTTCAAGTTCCACGAGCAGAACACCTCTTCGCAGGCGCACATCGGTCCGGCGATTCGCAGTCGCGAGAATGGCGAATGGATCATTCCGCTGTCCAAGCGCGTTAACGACAGGAACGGCAAGTTCGCGGGCGTATTGTTGGCCGGGATCAAGATGTCGTATTTCGACCAGTTCTTTAAAAGCTTCAGCATTGATGACAACGGCTCGATGTTTCTAGCCCTGACCGACGGCACCTTGCTGGCGCGCAGACCTTTCGTGGAAGCGCAGATTGGATCGACCCTGGCTCAAGGGGAAAGCTTCCAGAAATGGCTGCCCAGTGCGTCCTCCGGCAACGCCATGGTCACCGCGGTGGTCGACGGCGTGGTGCGGCTGCACGGTTACCGGCAACTGGATGCCTATCCGTTGGTGGTGTCCGCCGCTTCTTCACAAGCTGCGATCCTCAAGCACTGGTCAGACACTGCGTTCCAGTCCAGCGTGATTGTGGGTCTGGTGGTGCTGGGCGTTGGCTTGTTCGGTTGGGTGTTCATTCATCAGGTGCGCAATGGCGAGCGCATTGAGGCGGATCTGCGTGCGGCCCAGGAAACGCTGGAACTGATCGCCACCCACGACAGCCTGACGGGGCTGGCAAATCGGAGGTTGTTCGAGCGAGCGCTGGACATTGAATTCGGGCGTGGGGCACGGCTCGCCAGTTCACTAAGCCTGATCATGCTCGACATCGATTTTTTCAAGCGCTACAACGATGCCTACGGTCACGTGGTCGGTGACCACTGCCTGGCTGAAGTGGCGGGTGCGGTGCAAGCTTGCTGTCAGCGCAAGGCTGATCTGGCGGTGCGTTATGGTGGGGAGGAGTTCGCGGTACTGCTGCCCAATACTGATTTGCGTGGGGCAATGGTGATTGCCGAAGAAATCAGGCGCAAGGTCATGGGCAAGAACATCACCCATACCGGGTCGCCCACGGGATGCGTGACGGTGAGCCTGGGATGCTACTCGTTCGTGCCGAGCGGGCGCGACAGTATCGAAGTGTTTATCGAACGCGCCGATGCCGCGTTGTACCAAGCCAAGCACTCAGGCCGTAACCGAGTGGCGGTGCTGTCAATGGAAGACGTTGGCGATGCGCTGATGCGTTCGGATCGCTGAGGTAGCAAACCGCCCGGCCAAGGCGGGGCAAGCAGCCGAGCTCATCGGCTGCCTTTACGCGTTCAGCTGCCCGTGCCGCCGCCCGCACCGCCGGTTCCTCCACCCGCAGACCCCGTGCCCCCGCCAGCGCCCGAGCCACTGGTACCGCCATTAGTACCCGTGCCATTCCCGCTACCGGTAGATGGGGTTGAACTGCTGTTGCTACTGCCTGCAGTGCCGGACGGCATACCGGGATTGTTATTGGGCGCCATCGTCGAGCCACCGACGGATCCCGGCTTGGTCCCGCAAGCGTCTGCTCCATCGCCGGATGCCGCATAAGCACCCAGTGAGGCAGCTGACATCATTCCAGCCAGCACCAGTGAAGTGATCTTGAGGTTTTTCATGTTACGTCTCCGCAAATGAGTCGTTACCTGATGTTGGGTGGCGGGGAGGGTGCTGGGTGCCGACTGGATGACGAGTGGTCGTGTCACGCGCAAGCGCCGTTGATTTTCAGGCGGGTTGATTGGTGAAATCAATTGTCGTTCCGGGGCCCTTTTGGCCTATACCTGTCGCCCATCGGCGGAGCGATCCGCGGCATCGGCATAAGGACTGAGCAATGAGCGAAACACGCCTGAGTAATCTTGCGCACTACCTGCAACTTCTGGGGTTCGACGCACCTCCTGCGCCAACACTCGAAACCCTGCGCCAGCTGCAACTGCGTCACACCAGCGTGTTCGCGTTCGAAAACCTGGCGACGCTGGCGGGCGAGCCAGTGCTGATCGACTTGCCGTCCATCGAGCGAAAACTATTGCAGGAACAGCGCGGCGGCTATTGCTACGAACTCAACCACCTCTTTTTCGCGTTGCTTCAGGCGCTGGGCTTTGATGTTCGCGGCATCACCGGTCGTGTGGTGATGGGCCAGCCCGAAGGCGCGTGGACTACCCGTACCCACCGTTTGAGCCTGGTGCACCTCGACGGCGTGCGCTACATCAGCGACGTCGGTTTCGGCGGCATGGTCCCCACTGCGCCGCTACTGCTCGACTCCACAGGCGAGCAGCCCACCCCCCATGAACCCTACCGGATCGAACGGCACGAGGATGGCTTCACCTTGCGTGCCAAGGTCGCGGGTGAATGGCGGCCTATGTACATCTTTGACCTGCAGCGCCAGGAGGACGTCGATTACGCCGTCGGCAACTGGTATGTCTCGACCCATCCGGACTCGCCTTTCGCTAGACAATTGATGGTGGCGCGGACCGGGGATGGGTGGCGGCGCACGCTCAATAATGGCAGTTTTGCGATCCATCGAATCGGCTACGACAGCGAGCGGCGTGAAGTGGTCGACGTGGAAGAGCTTATCGGCTTGTTGCAGCGCGAGTTCGGTATTCGGGTGCCGGTGCATGCTGGATTGAGGCAGGCGCTGGCCCGCTTGGTCGCCGGTGCGTAGAGCGCGCAAAGCAAAAGACTCGCGGGGGGCAGGGGGCGTAAGCGGAGATTTGTCAGTGAATTTTCCAGTCAAACCCAGTGCGGCCAAGGGTGGGGTGAACAGGTGTCCATAATCTGACCGATGAGTTGTATACAACTCTATAGACATTTGTCCTAACTCTTGCATACAGTGTGCGCATAACAAAAAGCCAGGGAACCCCCCAATCATGAAAACGCCCCATGTTTCACACCAACGGCCCGAGGATGAAAATCTTGGGATCGGCGCGAATATGGCTTATGGCCTGCAACACGTTCTGACCATGTATGGAGGTATCGTCGCGGTACCGTTGATCATCGGTCAGGCGGCCGGGCTTTCGCCGGCAGACATTGGCTTGTTGATTGCTGCGTCATTGTTTGCAGGGGGGCTGGCGACTTTGCTGCAGACCCTTGGTTTACCGTTTTTTGGCTGTCAGTTGCCGCTGGTACAGGGCGTATCGTTTTCCGGTGTCGCGACCATGGTGGCGATTGTCAGCAGTGGCGGGGAGGGCGGGTTCCAGTCGATCCTTGGGGCGGTGATTGCCGCGTCTTTGATCGGGTTGCTGATCACCCCGGTGTTCTCGCGTATCACCAAGTTCTTCCCGCCACTGGTCACGGGTATCGTGATCACCACCATTGGCCTTACGCTGATGCCCGTGGCTGCACGCTGGGCAATGGGGGGCAACAGTCACGCGCCTGACTTTGGCAGCATGGCGAATATTGGGTTGGCCGCCCTGACGCTGGTGCTGGTGCTGCTGCTGAGCAAGATCGGCAGCGCGACCATCTCCCGCTTGTCGATCCTGCTGGCCATGGTCATCGGCACGGTCATCGCAGTGTTCCTCGGCATGGCGGACTTCTCCTCCGTGACCCAGGGGCCGATGTTCGGTTTCCCGACACCGTTCCACTTCGGCATGCCGACTTTCCACTTCGCCGCGATCCTGTCGATGTGCATTGTGGTCATGGTAACGCTGGTGGAAACTTCGGCGGACATCCTCGCCGTGGGCGAAATTATCGACACCAAGGTCGACTCCAAGCGCCTGGGCAATGGTCTGCGTGCCGACATGCTGTCGAGCATGATCGCGCCGATCTTTGGCTCTTTCACCCAAAGCGCATTCGCCCAGAATGTCGGGCTGGTGGCGGTGACCGGGATCAAGAGTCGCTTCGTGGTGGCGACTGGCGGGCTGTTCCTGGTGATCCTTGGCCTACTGCCATTCATGGGGCGGGTGATTGCCGCAGTACCGACCTCGGTGCTCGGCGGTGCCGGTATTGTCCTGTTCGGCACTGTGGCGGCCAGTGGTATTCGTACGCTGTCCAAGGTTGATTACCGCAACAACGTCAACCTGATCATTGTCGCCACCTCGATCGGTTTCGGCATGATCCCCATCGCTGCGCCGAACTTCTACGACCATTTCCCGAGCTGGTTCGCGACCATCTTCCATTCGGGCATCAGCTCGTCGGCGATCATGGCCATCGTGCTCAATCTGACATTTAACCACCTCACGGCGGGCAACTCCGATCAGCAGTCGGTGTTTGCTGCCGGTACCGAGCGGGTACTGGGTTATCAGGATCTGGCTGCGTTGCGTGAAGGGGATTACTTCAGTGACGGCAAGCTGCATGACTGCGATGGCAAGGAGATTCCGGTGGTGGATGTTGACCATGGGCATGGAGAGCCGCGACCGGTGCATGCCAAGACCGGTGAGCATGTATGACCTGAGGGCGCGGTAGAAGCGGTAGTTCAAAAGGTCGCAGCCTGCGATCTTTTGAATTTATAGGCGCCCACAAAAAAGCCCCTGGATCTTTCGATTCAGGGGCTTTTTGGTTCTTGCTGTCTGGCTCCACGACCTGGACTCGAACCAGGGACCCAGTGATTAACAGTCACTTGCTCTACCAACTGAGCTATCGCGGAATGGCGTGTATGTTACTGATTCAGAAAGAGAAGTCAAGCGACTGTGGCTAAATTCGACAATTGGTCGAAGCCCAGGGTGGTTTTTCCGACTTTGGCAGTTACCAGAAGTCCCTCAGGGGTCTACCATGGCCGCCCGGAAGCGGTTACACGCGCTGCCGGCCATTCGCCGAAAAGGTACGCGCCATGAATCACCCAGTCTTCACCTGTCCAGCCAACGGGGTGCGCGCATGAGCATCGCCCAGATCAGCCTGCCCAAAGGTGTCGGTCCACACGCTGAAAAGCTGTTCGACGCCATCACCCAGGCCAGCACCGCCGAAGAATTGAATCGTGCCGGAGGCAAGGCCGAAGGCTTCGTTCTCGGCCTGGAGAGCACCAAGGCCATCAAGAGCCAGGTCGCCGAATCGCTCTATGTCGCTTATGACGACGCTGCCAGCCAGCGTGCCAGCGAACTGGCTTAACCGCCGAACGTAAGCGTGCCAAGCATCAGCTTGCCATACAGTATTGTGGCCGCCAGTTGCACCAGCCACAGCGCCAGGCCGCCGAGAAACACCCCGGCGGCCACTTGAAGCACCAGATTGTTGCCGCGTTTAGCCGCAGGCCGAGGGACGAAATGGTCCAGTTCGTCCAGGTCATCGCGCTCGGCGCGCAGGTCATCATTTTTCATCTACGTTCTCGCAGGAATTCAGGCTGTACACAAAACCCGTAGGAGCTGCAGCTCCTACAGTTTGAGATCTAATGCAGTCTAGAGGTTTCGAGCAATATTCTTCAGACAAATAAAAATGGGAAGCCCGAAGGCTTCCCATTTTTTTGTAGCGCAGACGAATCAGATCACCTGAACGATGGCGTCCGTTACGGCCTTGATGTTGCTCTGGTTCAGCGCGGCAACGCAGATGCGGCCGGTGTCCAGGGCGTAGATGCCGAACTCGTTGCGCAAGCGGTGAACCTGTTCGGTGGTCAGGCCGGAGTAAGAGAACATGCCGCGTTGGCGACCGACGAAGCTGAAGTCACGCTGCGGTGCTTTTTCCGTCAGCAGGTCGACCATCTGGGTGCGCATGCCGCGAATGCGCAAGCGCATCTCGGCCAGTTCCTCTTCCCACTGGGCGCGCAATTGCGGGCTGTTCAGCACGGCCGCGACGATGCTTGCACCGTGGGTTGGCGGGTTGGAGTAGTTGGTGCGGATTACGCGTTTGACCTGCGACAGCACTCGCGCGCTTTCTTCTTTCGATTCGCTGACGATCGACAGTGCGCCAACGCGCTCGCCGTACAGCGAGAACGACTTGGAGAAAGAGCTGGAGACGAAGAAGGTCAGGCCTGATTCAGCGAACAGGCGCACGGCAGCAGCATCTTCGTCGATGCCGTCGCCAAAGCCCTGGTAGGCCATGTCAAGGAACGGCACGTGGCCTTTGGCTTTGACCACTTGCAGGACATTGTTCCAGTCCGCAGTACTCAGGTCTACGCCGGTCGGGTTGTGGCAGCAGGCGTGCAATACGACAATCGAACCGGACGGCAGGGCATTGAGGTCTTCCAGCAGGCCGGCGCGGTTAACGTCGTGAGTCGCAGCGTCGTAGTAGCGATAGTTCTGCACCGGGAAACCGGCGGTTTCGAACAGTGCGCGGTGGTTTTCCCAGCTTGGATCGCTGATCGCCACGACGGCGTTGGGCAGCAGTTGCTTGAGGAAGTCAGCACCGATTTTCAGTGCGCCAGTGCCGCCAACTGCCTGGGTGGTAAGGACGCGGCCAGCGGCGATCAGTGGCGAATCGTTGCCAAACAGGAGTTTTTGCACGGCCTGGTCGTAGGCGGCGATGCCGTCGATGGGCAAGTAGCCTCGGGACGCGTGTTCAGCGACGCGAATCGTCTCTGCTTCGACAACGGCGCGTAGGAGTGGAATTCGCCCCTCCTCGTTGCAGTAAACACCGACCCCCAGATTGACCTTGGTGGTGCGTGTATCGGCGTTGAATGCTTCGTTGAGGCCCAGGATTGGATCGCGTGGTGCCATTTCGACAGCGGAGAACAGGCTCATTTTTGCGGCGGCTCTGAATGGAGAGTGGAGGGACGTGTCGCGCTCCAGCCGAATGCACTAGAGCGGTGCACAAACGGGGAGCTAGTATAGAGGCCATCCACGATTGAAGGCGACAGACGATTCGGCTTTTCCTGTAAGTTTTTTGCATTATTTTTCGACCGTTAGTCGCACTACGCCGTCAAAGTCTAAGAGTGATGTAGGACGTTTGCCTTGAAAGCGCAGGCAATCGGCTCCACATTGAGCACAATCCAGTTTTTTCCTCGGGCGGCGTCAGTCGTTTGCGGCTTTTCTCGTTTCCTGCCGGTTCAACCACGCGGGCGCGATTCCCTGCTTCGAGAACCCAGAGGTATGCATGTCTGAATTTCAGCTAGTCACCCGCTTCGAGCCCGCCGGCGATCAGCCGGAAGCCATCCGCCTGATGGTCGAGGGCATCGAGGCCGGGCTGGCCCACCAGACTTTGCTCGGTGTGACCGGCTCGGGCAAGACCTTCAGTATTGCCAACGTCATCGCCCAGGTTCAGCGTCCAACCCTGGTGCTGGCACCGAACAAAACCCTGGCCGCGCAGTTGTATGGCGAATTCAAGGCGTTTTTTCCCAACAACGCTGTCGAGTATTTCGTTTCCTACTACGACTACTACCAGCCCGAAGCCTATGTGCCGTCTTCGGACACCTTCATCGAGAAGGACGCGTCGATCAACGATCACATCGAGCAGATGCGACTGTCGGCGACTAAGGCCCTGCTTGAGCGCAAGGACGCGATTATCGTCACCACGGTGTCGTGCATCTACGGCCTGGGCAGCCCGGAAACCTATCTAAAGATGGTGTTGCACGTGGATCGCGGCGACAAGCTCGATCAGCGCGCCTTGCTGCGCCGCCTGGCAGATCTGCAGTACACCCGCAACGACATGGATTTCGCCCGGGCGACGTTCAGGGTCCGCGGCGATGTGATTGATATCCATCCGGCGGAATCGGATTTTGAAGCGATCCGCATCGAGCTGTTCGATGACGAGGTCGAGCGCATTTCTGCGTTCGATCCACTGACCGGCGAAGTGACCCGCCAGCTGCCGCGATTTACTTTCTACCCCAAGAGCCACTACGTGACTCCGCGCGAAACCCTGCTCGGCGCCATCGAGGGGATCAAGGTCGAGTTGCAGGAGCGCCTGGACTATCTGCGCTCCAACAACAAGCTGGTGGAAGCCCAGCGTCTGGAGCAGCGCACGCGTTTCGACCTGGAGATGATTCTCGAGCTGGGCTACTGCAACGGCATCGAAAACTACTCGCGCTACCTGTCCGGGCGAGCCTCCGGCGAGGCACCACCGACTTTGTTCGATTACCTGCCGGCCGACGCCTTGCTGGTGATCGACGAGTCCCATGTCAGCGTGCCGCAGGTCGGCGCGATGTATAAGGGCGACCGCTCGCGCAAGGAAACCCTGGTCGAATACGGCTTCCGCCTGCCGTCGGCCCTGGATAACCGGCCAATGCGCTTCGACGAGTTCGAACACATCAGCCCGCAAACTATCTTCGTCTCCGCAACGCCTGGCAACTATGAGGCGGAGCATGCGGGTCGGGTGGTCGAGCAACTGGTGCGACCGACGGGCCTGGTGGACCCGCAGATCGAGATTCGCCCGGCGCTGACCCAGGTCGACGATTTGCTTTCGGAAATCTCTAAGCGTGTCGCGCTGGAAGAGCGGGTGCTGGTCACCACCTTGACCAAGCGTATGTCCGAGGACTTGACTGACTACTTGGCCGACCATGGTGTGCGTGTTCGTTATCTGCACTCGGATATCGACACGGTGGAACGCGTGGAAATCATCCGCGACCTGCGCCTGGGTACCTTCGATGTGCTGGTGGGGATCAACCTGCTGCGCGAAGGCCTGGACATGCCGGAAGTCTCCCTGGTGGCAATTCTCGATGCTGACAAGGAAGGCTTCCTGCGTTCCGAGCGGTCATTGATCCAGACCATCGGCCGGGCGGCGCGTAACCTCAACGGTCGGGCGATCCTGTATGCGGACCGCATCACCGGTTCCATGGAGCGGGCGATCGGTGAGACCGAGCGGCGCCGGGACAAGCAGATCGCCTTCAACCTGGCCAACGGCATCACGCCCAAGGGGGTGTTCAAGGACGTCGCCGATATCATGGAAGGTGCCACCGTGCCTGGCTCGCGCAGCAAGAAGCGCAAGGGTATGGCAAAGGCAGCCGAGGAAAGCGCCAAGTACGAAGCCGAGCTGCGCTCACCGGGCGAAGTCGCCAAGCGCATCAAGGCCCTGGAAGAGAAAATGTACGCCTTGGCGCGGGATCTTGAGTTCGAAGCAGCGGCGCAGATGCGCGATGAGATTGGCAAGTTGCGCGAGCGCCTGATCACCGCCTGAAACTTGTGCAGCCAGGGCCGGCCCCATCGCGGGCAAGCCCGGCTCCCACAGGATTTGCACTGCATGCAGACCTATGGCTACCCCAAAACCTGTGGGAGCCGGGCTTGCCCGCGATGGCGCTCGTCGCATCGCTACAAAATCAATGCGCCTCCCCAGCCTTCAACCCCGCCGGCAACGCCTTGGTCAGCAACACTGCAATCATGCTGATCCCCAGCGCAATCCCGACAAAGTGAAACGCGTCGTTGTAGGCCATGATCGAAGCCTGCTGATGCGCAATGTCGCTCAACTTGCCCAAGGCCGCTGTCTCGCTGCCAAACCTATCGGTCATCGACGCCATGCGCTCCGCCACCTGCGGGTTGGTCGGCACGATCGCCTCGCGCAAATAATCGAAGTAGGTCTTGGTTCGCGCATCCAGCAGTGTGGCGAGGAGGGCGATGCCAATCGCGCCGCCCAGGTTGCGCAGGATGTTGAACAGGCTCGACGCCGACCCGGCATCCTGGGGCAGGATGTAGGCGGTGGCGATCAGTGAAATGGTGACCATGATCAGCGGCTGGCCCAAGGCACGAATGATCTGGATCTGATTGAACTGCGGCCCGGCAAAATCCGGGTTTAATACCCCCGATGAAAAGCTCGCCAACCCGAACAGCCCGAAACCCAAAGTGCACAGCCATTTCGGTGAAATGTACTTCATCAGTTTCGGCACCAGCGGGATCAGAAACAGCTGGGGCACGCCCATCCACATGATCACTTCACCGATTTGCAGGGCGTTGTAATTCTGTATCTGCGCCAGGTACAGCGGCAGCAAATAAATCGACCCATACAACCCCACCCCCATGCCCAGGCTGGATATGCTCGACAGGCCAAAGTTGCGATTGCGCAGGATGCCCAGGTTGATCAGCGGGTTGGGCTTGGACACCTGCACGATCACAAAGGTGATCAGGCTGATCAGCGCGATGCTGCCCAGGCTCACGATCAGGCTCGACTCCAGCCAGTCCTTGCGGTGGCCTTCTTCAAGAAAAACCTGCAGGCAGCCAAGGCCGACGCCCAGGGTTAGGATGCCCATGTAGTCGGTGCTCTTGAGCAGCTCCCAATGCGCCTCCTTTTTCTCCAGGCCGTACATCAGGCCGGCGATCATGATCAGGCCAGGCGGGATGTTGATGTAGAAAATGTATTCCCAGCCCCAGTTCTCCGTCAGCCAGCCGCCCAGCGTCGGGCCAATGGAGGGCGCGAAGGTGGCGGTCATGGCGAACATGGCCATGCCCTTGGCGCGATGGTGTTCAGGCAGTTTGATCAGGGTCAGGGTGAACGCGAGTGGAATCAGTGCGCCGCCGGTGAAGCCCTGCAAGGCACGGAACACAATCATGCTTTCCAGGCTCCAGGCCATGGAGCACAGCAGCGAGGCCGCCAGGAACCCCAGCGAGACCCAGACCGCCAGGCGGCGAGCCGACAGCAGTTGCACCAGCCACGCCGTCAGCGGAATCATGATGATTTCCGCGACCAGGTAGGAGGTGGATATCCACGAGCCTTCTTCCAGGGTTGCCGAGAGCGCGCCCTGGATATCCTTGAGCGACGAGTTGGTGATCTGGATGTCGAGCACGGCCATGAAGGCGCCGAGCATCACACTCATTACCGCGATCCAGTCCCGCCGGGTCGGCTCACCGACGGGGCGGATCAGTTGATCACCGGCCATCGTCAGGGGCGTCTTTGATGTTCACTTTGGCGGTGACCGACATCCCCGGACGAATCTTGCCGTGCAGCGGATTGTCCGCGGCGAAGGTCAGTTTTACCGGGATTCGTTGTACGACTTTGGTGAAGTTGCCTGTGGCATTGTCCGGTGGCAGCAAGCTGAATTGCGCCCCGGAAGCGGCAAACAGGCTGTCGACCCGCGCTTCGATCGGCGTATCGCTGTAGGCGTCGAAGGTCAGCTCGGCTTTTTGTCCTGCCTGCATATGGCCGATCTGGGTTTCCTTGAAGTTGGCCTGAATCCAGATGTCCTGGTCCGGCACGATCGACAGCAGGTACGCGCCGACCTGAACGTACTGGCCGTTGCGCGCGGCGCGCTGACCGATTAAGCCGCTGATGGGGGCGTGTATTTCGCTGCGGGTCAGGTTCAGCTCGGCCTGGGCCAGGTCGGTCCGTGCATTGGCAATCATTGCATCGAGGCGCTTGATTTCGGCGTTCAGGGAGTTCACTTGCTGGCGCTGGCTCTGGGCGTCCGCCTGGGCCTTGGTCACTTGCGAGCGGGCAATATGGTTGTCGGCCGAGAGGGTGGTTACCCGTTCTTCTGAGACGTAGCCGGGTTTGCGCAAAGTTTCGGCGCGGGACAAATCGATTTGCGAGCGGTTGAGGCTGGCCTGGCTGGAGGCTACCTGCGCCTCGCTGGCGGCAATCAGGCTGGCCTGTTGCGTGAGTTTGCTCTGGGCTTGCAGGCGCTCGGCCTGGCGGGTCGCGAGGGCGGCGTTGGCGCGGTCGACGGCCAGGTGGAAATCATCACCTTCGAGTTTGACCAGCAACTGGCCTTTTTCAACGTGCTGGTTGTCCTGCACCAAAACCTGATCGATGCGAGCGCCGAGCTGGCTCGACACGCGGGTGATCTCGCCCTGCACATACGCGTTGTCGGTGCTTTCGTAAAAGCGCCCTTTGAAAAACCAGTGAGCAAAGAATCCCCCGGCGATGAGCAGGACGAGCAACAGGAAAATAAACAGGCGACGCTTGAGTTGGGCAGGCATGGGCAGACTGTAGTCGAGAAATTGTAAGGAAAGGTATCAGCAGACAAATCTGGCATACAGCCGATAAACGGTAAATGCCGACCGTTGATATTCGGCCATTCACCGGGTGCGAAGCGCGTTGTAGACGCAAACTTGGCTTAAATGCCCTGCTCACTGGAGCCGGGCCGGTGTCGCCTGTTACCATTCGCCCTTTGTTTTATCTTTATTTCGAGACTTGCCATGACCACCGTCCGCACTCGCATCGCGCCATCGCCTACCGGGGATCCCCACGTAGGTACCGCTTACATCGCATTGTTCAACTACTGCTTTGCCAAGCAGCACGGCGGTGAGTTCATCCTGCGGATCGAAGACACCGACCAACTGCGTTCGACCCGCGAATCCGAACAGCAGATTTTCGACGCCCTGCGCTGGTTGGGTATCGACTGGAGCGAAGGCCCGGACGTTGGCGGCCCGCACGGTCCTTACAGGCAGAGCGAGCGTGGCGAGATCTACCAGAAGTACTGCCAGCAGTTGGTGGAAATGGGCCACGCCTTCCCGTGCTTCTGCACCGCCGAAGAGCTGGACCAGATGCGCGCCGAACAACAGGCTCGCGGCGAAACCCCGCGGTACGATGGTCGTGCGCTGCTGTTGCCTGCCGAAGAAGTGGCCCGTCGCCTGGCTGCTGGCGAGCCGCATGTTATCCGCATGAAAGTGCCGAGCGAAGGCGTGTGCGTGGTGCCCGACATGTTGCGTGGCGATGTCGAGATCCCGTGGGACCGCATGGACATGCAGGTGCTGATGAAGACCGACGGCCTGCCGACCTACTTCCTGGCCAACGTGGTCGACGATCACCTGATGGGCATCACCCACGTACTGCGTGGCGAAGAATGGCTGCCATCGGCGCCGAAACTGATCCTGCTTTACGAGTACTTCGGCTGGGAACAGCCGGAACTGTGCTACATGCCGCTGCTGCGTAACCCGGACAAGAGCAAGCTGTCCAAGCGCAAGAACCCGACCTCGGTCACGTTCTACGAGCGCATGGGTTTCATGCCCGAGGCGATGCTCAACTACCTGGGGCGCATGGGTTGGTCCATGCCGGATGAGCGCGAGAAGTTCTCGCTGCAGGAAATGGTCGACAACTTCGATCTCAAGCGCGTCTCCCTGGGCGGGCCGATCTTCGATATCGAGAAGCTGTCGTGG
Source organism: Pseudomonas violetae (assembly GCF_023072615.1). Taxonomy (GTDB): domain Bacteria; phylum Pseudomonadota; class Gammaproteobacteria; order Pseudomonadales; family Pseudomonadaceae; genus Aquipseudomonas; species Aquipseudomonas violetae. Next base: position 37,715 of record NZ_JAKNRW010000018.1, on the reverse strand, counting down.
CTCAACGGCCAATGGTTGCGTGACCTGCCGGTGGAAGAGTTCGCCTCGCGCCTTCAGACCTGGGCACTGAACCCTGAATACATGATGAAGATCGCACCGCACGTGCAGGGCCGGGTGGAAACCTTCAGCCAGGTCGCACCGCTGGCCGGGTTCTTCTTCGCCGGTGGCGTGAATCCAGACGCGAAGCTGTTCGAGTCCAAGAAGCTGTCGGGCGATCAGGTGCGTCAGTTGATGCAGTTGATTTTGTGGAAGCTCGAAAGCCTGCGTCAGTGGGAGAAGGACAGCATTACTGCGACGATCCAGGCGGTGGTCGAATCCCTGGAGTTGAAACTGCGTGACGCCATGCCGCTGATGTTCGCCGCGATCACCGGGCAAGCCAGTTCGGTCTCGGTGCTGGACGCGATGGAGATTCTCGGCCCGGACCTGACCCGTTTCCGTCTGCGCCAGGCCATTGATCTGCTCGGTGGTGTGTCGAAGAAGGAAAACAAGGAGTGGGAAAAGCTCCTGGGCAATATCGCCTGAGGTTGTTTGATCCTGCGTAGGAGCTGCCGAAGGCTCGGGCAGCGATTGGCAGCTCCTACGGGCCTGCGTTCTTTCCCAAGTCCCCGGCTTTTCGAGGGAAGGGCGGTAAGTGATTGTTATGTCGGCAAAAAACTTTGAAATATTTTAAAAATAAGTTTGACAGCCTTTCGATCCGCCATTAAGATTCGCCCCGTCCTCAGCGATGAGGGGCTATAGCTCAGCTGGGAGAGCGCTTGCATGGCATGCAAGAGGTCGACGGTTCGATCCCGTCTAGCTCCACCAATTTACACTTCAGGGTCTGGCCACACCGGCCTTGAAGCGATCAACACTCAGCGTTGATCTGTTGTATAGAAGGGTTTACGTCCCCTTCGTCTAGTGGCCTAGGACACCGCCCTTTCACGGCGGTAACAGGGGTTCGAGTCCCCTAGGGGACGCCAGTTTTACAGAAGTGATGTTGCAAGATGTCACTCCGCCGCGAGGCGAAAAATCCGGGGCTTTAGCTCAGCTGGGAGAGCGCCTGCATGGCATGCAGGAGGTCAGCGGTTCGATCCCGCTAAGCTCCACCAATTTTACAGTTCGAGGTCTGGCCACACCGGCCTTGAATTGATCAGCACTCAGCACTGATCAGTTGTATAGAAGGTTTTGCGTCCCCTTCGTCTAGTGGCCTAGGACACCGCCCTTTCACGGCGGTAACAGGGGTTCGAGTCCCCTAGGGGACGCCACGATTACCCGCTCTGCGGGATTTTATAAGGGTCATTCAATTATTGAATGGCCCTTTTGTTTGTCTGGCGTTTGGCCAAATCCCCCTCTCTACCTCAAACTGATCTTCAGACCAGCGGTCACATACACGACTTGCGGAAAATTATTATGAGTATAATATTCTAGTCGTAATATTCGGAGGCAACGATGAACGATAAAAAAGCTCAAACCCGCGAACGCATTCTCAAGGCCGCCAGTGCAGCGCTGATTCAGCGCGGCCCGGCCGAACCGAGCGTGGGCGAAGTGATGGGCGCTGCCGGCCTGACGGTCGGCGGCTTCTACGCGCACTTCGAAAGCAAGGACGCAATGATGCTGGAAGCGTTCAAGCAGTTGCTGGGTCACCGTCGTGGCCTGATCGCCGAGATGGATGCCCAATTGACCGGCGAAGAGCGCCGCGCCCTGGTGGCTGCGTTCTACCTGTCGCGCAAACACCGTGATTCCTCTGAGTCTGCTTGCCCTATCCCGGCATCTGTCGGCGAGTTAGGGCGGCTGCCGGACGAATTTCGAGTGGCCTTGAATGAGCACGTGGAAATGATGGTCGCCCAGTTGGCGGCCAGCCCTGAAGAAACCGACAAGGCCCTGGCTGATATGGCCTTGATGGTGGGGGGGCTGGCACTGGCGCGGGCGCTGGGGCCGGGAGAGTTATCCGATCGACTGTTGCGCGCCGCCAAATCGGCGGTGCTATGACCTGAAGGTCTGAGCCTGGGGAGTGAGAGCGATGAGCGGGTTAAAGTGGGTTCGTGGCGTTAATGGCACCTTGGGCTGGTTCGCACCACAACTGGTCGCGAGCAAAATGCGACTGGCGTTCATGACGCCGCGGGACCTGCCGCCGCGTGACTGGGAATTGCCGCTGTTGGCCAAATCCGAACGGATCACCTTGCGCTTCGGCCTCTCGGCCTTGCGTTGGGGGCAGGGCCCGGCGGTGTTGCTGATGCACGGTTGGGAAGGCCGGCCGACGCAGTTCGCCAGCCTGATCACCGCGCTGGTCGATGCCGGTTATACCGTGGTGGCGCTGGACGGTCCCGCCCACGGACGCTCGCCAGGCAATGAAGCGAATGTGGTGCTGTTCGCCCGGGCGATGCTCGAGGCGGCTGCCGAGTTGCCGCCCCTGCAGGCGGTCATCGGCCACTCCATGGGCGGCGCCAGTGCCATGCTCGCCGTGCAGTTGGGCCTGCGTACCGAAACCTTGGTGACCATCGCTGCCCCGGCACGCATCCTCGGGGTGCTGCGCGGCTTCGCGCGTTACGTGCGGCTGCCGCCCAAAGCCCGTTCGGCGTTCATCCGTCAGGTCGAGCGAGACGTCGGCATGCGTGCCGCGACGCTGGATGTCGCGCACTATCAGCTCGACATGCCCGGCTTGATCGTGCATGCCGAAGACGACAACTTAGTCTCGGTCAAGGAATCCCAGCTGATCCACGAAGCCTGGTTCGACAGCCTTCTGTTGCGCCTGGAAGAGGGCGGTCATCAACGGGTGCTGGCCGATCCCCGGGTGATCGATGGCGTGCTGTCACTGCTGTCCGGTCGTAGCCTGCAATCGCGCCAATCGGCCTGAGCATCCGTTACACTGCCCCGGTCGACATCATCTGACCGGGGGAGTGGGGCATGGGCTGGGATCGGGCAACGCCGTTTATCATTGATCTGCAAGTGGGCGCCGAGGACATCGACGGGCTGGGTCACGCCAATAACGCGGTGTATGTGACCTGGCTCGAACGCTGCGCCTGGCGCCACTCCCAGCGGCTCGGCCTGGACCTGGTCGAGTATCGGCGGCTGGATCGGGCGATGGCGGTGGTGCGGCACGAGATCGATTACCTGGCGGCCGCCTATGAAGATGATGAGCTGCAATTGGCGACCTGGATCGTCGATTGGGACCAGCGCCTGAAAATGACCCGGCACTTCCAGTTGAAGCGCCCCAGCGACAACACCACGCTGCTGCGGGCGCAGACCACCTTCGTCTGCATCGAACTGTCCACCGGCAGGCCCAAGCGCATGCCGGTGGAGTTTATCGAGGGTTACGGCCCGGCATTACAGGTGTTGGATACAACCAAAATCTAATCACTGTAGGAGCGAGCTTGCTCCGGGCGGCGCTCCGACGAAAAACCTGAGAGCGCTGCGGAGCGTCAGGCTTGACGCGTTATCGATGACGACCATCGCGAGCAAGCTCGCTCCTACAGGGGATCTGCGATGTTCTGCAGATTTCCCGCGCAATCCAGTAAACTGCCGCACGGTTTTCGTAGAGTGTGTTTTTCATGCAAATTGCTTTGGCGCCCATGGAGGGGTTGGTCGACAACATCCTGCGGGACGTGCTGACCCGTGTGGGGGGTATCGATTGGTGCGTGACCGAGTTCATCCGGATCAATGACCAGCTGCTCACGCCTGCCTATTACCACAAGTTCGGCCCTGAACTGCTGACCGGCGCCCGCACTGCGTCCGGCGTGCCGCTGCGGGTGCAGTTGCTCGGGTCCGATCCGGTGTGCCTGGCGGAAAACGCCGCGCTGGCCTGCGAGCTCGGTTCCGAGGTCATCGACCTGAACTTCGGCTGCCCGGCCAAGACCGTCAACAAGTCCCGTGGCGGTGCGGTATTGCTCAAGGAACCGGAACTGCTCAACGAGATCGTCGAACACGTGCGTCGCGCGGTACCGGCGCACATCCCGGTGACCGCCAAGATGCGCCTAGGTTTTGACAGCCCGGACGGTGCCCTGGTCTGCGCCACGGCGCTGGCTGAAGGTGGCGCGGCGCACATTGTGGTGCATGCGCGGACCAAGACCGATGGCTACAAGCCGCCGGCCCATTGGGAGTGGATCCCGCGGGTGCAGGACGTGGTCAAGGTGCCGGTGTTTGCCAATGGCGATATCTGGAGCGTCGAGGACTGGCGCCGTTGCCGCGAAATCAGCGGTGTGGAAGACATCATGCTCGGTCGCGGCCTGGTCTCGCGCCCCGATCTGGCCCGGCAAATCGCTGCCGCGCGCGCCGGTGAGGAAGTGGTCGAGATGACCTGGGCCGAACTGCTCCCGCTGATCCAGGACTTCTGGCTGCAGGCCAAGGCGCAGATGACCGCGCGGCAATCGCCGGGTCGCTTGAAGCAGTGGCTGGCGATGCTGACCCGCAATTATCCCGAAGCGGTGGAGCTGTTCACTGTCCTGCGTCGCGAAACCGAACTGGACCAGGTCTCGCGTTTACTGGGGCTGCAGGTGGCCGAAGCGGCCTGAAAAAAATCTGAAAATACCCTCTTGAAAACCAGTCAGCGGTCCCTATTTTGGAATTACGCGATGCCGAATTCGGGTCGCGGAGACAAAAAAACTTGCTGATCTGTTTTCAGGAGATTTGAATCATGAGTACTGCATTTTCCATGGCACCACTGTTCCGTTCCTCGGTGGGCTTCGACCGTTTCAACGACCTGTTCGAAACCGCCCTGCGCAACGAACCAGGCAGCACCTACCCACCCTACAACGTGGAAAAACACGGCGACGACCAATACCGCATCGTCGTGGCCGCCGCCGGCTTCCAGGAAGAAGACCTGGAGCTGCAAGTGGAAAAAGGTGTGCTGACCATCAGTGGCGGCAAACGTGACGCGAACGAAGATGTCACTTATCTGTACCAGGGCATCGCCCAGCGGGCCTTCAAACTGTCCTTCCGTCTGGCGGACCATATCGAAATCAAGGCCGCCGGCCTGAGCAACGGGCTGTTGAGCATCGACCTGTTGCGGGTGATTCCGGAAGAGGCGAAAGCCAAGCGCATCCCGATCAACGGGACGCAAAAACCGGCTCTGCAGCATTGAGTCGGACCCCGCGCAGGGTCGTCTGAGTACGACGCTGCCGGCTGAAGCAAAAAGACCCCGACTTTGGTTGGGGTCTTTTTTTGCGGGGCCGGATTGGATGAATCAGGTCCACCCATACCGGACCAGGTGAAAGAAGATCGGCGCCGCAAAACACACCGAATCCAGGCGGTCGAGCATGCCGCCGTGGCCTTCGATCATGTGCCCCCAATCCTTCACGCCGCGGTCGCGCTTGATTGCCGACATCACAATACCGCCGGCGAACCCCAGCAGGTTGATCAGCAGGGCGATGAGCAGTGACTGCCAGGGATTGAACGGCGTGATCCACCACAAGGCACAACCGATCAGCGACGCCAGGAGGATGCCACCGACAAAGCCTTCCACCGTCTTGGACGGCGACAGGTTGGGGGCGATCTTGCGTTTGCCGAACAGTTTTCCGCAGACGTACTGCAGTACATCCGACATCTGCACCACGATCACCAGGTAAGCGATCAACAGCAGGTTTCGCCCCTCATAACCGGCGATATCGAGGGTCAGCAGGGCGGGCACGTGGGACACACAGAACACCGCGATCATCAGGCCCCATTGGACTTTCGAGGCGCGTTCGAGAAAGTGCGTGCTGTCGCCGCCCAGGGACGCGAGGATCGGCAGCAGCAGGAACACGTACACCGGAATGAAGATCGAGAACAGCCCGTACCAGTCGTAGTAGATGAGCAGGTACTGCAGCGGCAGTGCCAGGTAGAACGCCGCCACCAGTGCCGGGTAGTCGCTGCGGCGGGTCGGCGTGAGGGTCATGAATTCGCGCAGGGCGTAGAACGACACGGTGTAGAACAACAGGATCACCGCCGTGGTGCCGAGCCAGAAGGCGATTCCGATCACCAGCACCATGACCCACCAGGCGTTGATCCGGGCGTTGAGGTTGTCGATCACCGGGTTCGCCGTGCCGCCAGCGCGCCGCTTGAGCATGAAACCGATCACCGAGGCCAGCAGCAGAAACGCGCCAATCGCGCCAAACAACATCAGGGTTTGTCTGTCCATGTCAGGCTTGCTCCTCGGCCAGGCTCAACAGCGCGTCGCGGCTGCGTTCGAGAAATTGCGCCTTGGTTTCTTCTTCGCCAAGGGCCAGGGCGGCGCCAAAGCTGATGGTGCATAACAGCGGCAGCGGCAGGACGCGGCCTTTGGGCATGACGCGGTTGAGGTTGGCGATCCACACCGGGATCAATTGAGCCTGGGGATAGGCTTGTGCCAGGTGGTACAGCCCGCTCTTGAACGGCAGCAGGCCGTCCTCGGGGTTGCGCGTGCCTTCAGGGAAAATGATCAGCGAATCGCCGTTTTCCAGGGCATCGAGCATCGGTTGCAAGGGGTTGTAGTCGCTCTCCTTGCGTTCACGGTCGATCATTACGCCATTGAACACCCGGTTGATGATGTAGCGGCGCAGCGGGCTTTTGAGCCAGTAATCGGCGCCGGCCACCGGCCGGGTGATACGGCGCAAGGTGGGCGGCAAGGAAGCCCACAACAACACGAAGTCGCCATGGCTGCTGTGGTTGGCGAAGTAGATGCGCTGCACCGCCTGCGGCGCACAGCCGAGCCACAGGCTGCGGGCGCCGGTGAGCAGGCGGGCGCCCGAGATGATGAGGGTGGCAACCGCGGTTGCGAGCATGAAAACTCCTTATCCAGCAAAGGTCAGCCAAGGGCCGGCCACAATGAAAACCAGGGTCAGCAGCACTTGTGCCGCCACCAGCAATGCCTGGCGGCGTAACAACGTCAGAGCGCCAGAGATACGTTCGTTCCAGGGACGGTCGCCACGGTCGGCGGGCTGCAGGCCCAGCGCCGTCAGCGCATGGTCCAGGGCCTGGGTGCGTTCGGGAAGGTCTTGTGCACGGGCGGCCAGGTGCTGGAACAGATCGGCATCGAACGCGACCCGCAGTGCCCAGTATTTTTGCCACAGGCCCAGCACCAGCAGTGCACCGCTGCAGGTCAACCCCCAGGTTCCCGGGCTGGCCACGACATATTGGCCCAGGCCGAGCAGGGCCCCCAGCAGCGTGAGCCCGCTGGACAGTCGGTCCAGCGAATCGCCACGGCGCAATAGGCTGGCGGTCGTTTGCAGCTGCATATCAGTGGACACAGACCTGCTCCGTGATCATGGGTAACTGTTGCAGCACCTGGCGATGCGCAGTGCTCAGGACGATCCCCGGACGTGCACGCTGAATCAGCGCGATGGCGTCATCGACACTGGCGGCCCTGCCGCTGTGCAGCAGCCACGCGGCGACAGCGATGGCACTGCGTGAGTAGCCCAGGGCGCAGCAGACCAGCAGCGGACCTTGCTGGCGCAGGCTTTCGATCGCCTCGGCCGCTGCCTGGCATTGCGCGGCGGTGGGTACCGTCAGGTCCAGTACCGGCAGCGAGCGGTAAGTGACCGAATCCGCGTTCAACGACAGCTCTGCACACAGGTCGAGTACTGCCCGAAAGGGCGAGTGCTGCAGTTCCTGTCGGCCTGGCAGGCGTCCGAGACAGACGTCATCGAGCACCCTGTCGGGCTGCGGGTGGTGGCGGGTCCACAGGCGCGAGTTGAGCCACGCCGCCGCCAGGTAGGGTGCCAGCAGCCAGCGTGCCGCGGGGGACAGGCGTCCATCGGCGCGTTTCTGGAAACCGCGAGCATCCAGCACGGCGTAATTGAGCGCTACCAGCAGCAAGGCCACCGCTGGCCAGATCAACCACAGCCACGCGCCCCTCAACGAAAAGGCCGGGATCGTGAAGGCGGCGGCACCCAAGCTGTAATACAGCGCCAGTTGCCAGCGTTTTCTATTCACCGTCAGGCTAGCACCGTGCAGAGGGCCGGGACCCTCCAGTGGCCACAGCCAGACGCACAGCCAGCCGAGCAGCGCACCGGTGGGCAGGTCGACGAAATGGTGCTGGTAAGTGGTCAGCACCGACGCCCCGATCAGGATGAACCAGCCATGCATCAACCCGCGCCACAGGCCCTGCAAGTGCCGCTGGTAGCAACTCCATAACACCACCAGCAGCGCGATGTGCAGGGAGGGCGCCTGATTGAACGGCTTGTCGAAACCGGCCAGGACCTCGAACAGCCAGCCGAACACGCCGTCCAGTTCGGGCCGGGCAAAGGTGAAGCGCAATGGCCAGATCAGGAAACAACTGACCGCGATCAACTGGGCGGTGATCAGGCGCAGGGCATGGCGCCTGAGTTCCAGGCGACTGGCGGGCAGCAACAGCGATAGGCCGTAGAGCAGGTCGATGGACCAGTACGGGACGATGCTCCAGGCCCAGAACGGCATCCGGGTTTCCCAGTCGAACACCAGGCTGGCGACATCGTCCCGTTGGGTAGTGACCCAGGTGGCGAAGCCGTAGGTGGCGAAGAACAGCGGGGCCAACAGCAACAGCCAGAGCAGTGCCGGTTTCAACAGGCCCGGTTCGCGTGCGGATGGGGCGTTCAGGGGCATCATTGCACCCGTTGCGCCAGGGATACGCTGAAAATGCCCCATTCATCGACCCGCATGCCGATCTTGCGAAAGCCGGCGGCGGCTACGAGTTGGTCCATTTCCGCCTGGGTACGCCGGCGCATGACCCAGGCCTGGCCTTCACGGTGACTGGTCAAGGCGCGGGCGATCAGTTCCAGCTGCGGGTGCCAGGGCTGGCCAGTGTAGACCAGATAGCCACCAGGTTCCACGGCGTCGGCCAGTCCGGCGAGCGAGCCACTGACCATCTGGTTGTCGGCGAACAGCTCGTACAGGCCGGACACCACCGCCAGGGTCGGCTTGGGCTCGAGTGCGGCGAGGTCGGCGCGGTCGAAGGCATCGCCCTTGACGAATCGGGCGATGGCCTCCAGGCCTTTGTCGCGGATCAGCGCACCGCCGTCGCGCACGTTGATGTCGCTGTAGTCGCGCAACAGGATCGACTCGGGCAGCGGGTCGATGCCCTGCAAGGCTTCCAGAATGTAGCGCCCGTGCCCGGCGGCGATGTCGACGATGCGCACTTCGCGACCCTGGTCACGCAATTGCGCCATGGCCAGGCGCAGCAGTTCTTCGACATGCAGCTTGCGTTGGCGAATGCCACGCCAGCCGATGGAGTCCAGGTAGTTACGATCGATCAGGCGGCCAACGGCAGACGTGCCGGTGGGCGTGTTGCGATAAACGTAGTCCAGGGTACTGCCGGAGTCGAAACCGGTGTCGAAACCCAGCTTGAGCCCGGACGACAGCCGGCTGCCGAGGCCCATGCCGGCGCGGGTCATGCGCCAATACAGGTCACGCAGGGAATTGCGGGGCAATGGCGCGGCCAATGATTCTGATTCGGCGCAGGTCAGGCCCAGGCGGTCGGCGGCCAGCAGGGAAGGGCGGGCAGCCGGTTGTTCGAAATTGTGCAGGATAAAACGACGGACGCTGGCGACGGCGATTTCGCGCCGTTGCTCACCCAAGGTGTCGTGGAAGAATCCCGGCAGCACATGTTTTTCCTTGTGCAGGCTGCCGAGACGCTCGAAAAACTGTTCCTGAGGTCGGCGATGTACCACGAAATCGGCACCGGAGATCAACAGCTGCGTCGGCACCTGGATGGCCTGGGCATCGGCCACCACTCGCTCGGCAGCGTCGTAGAGGCCGAGCAGGACATTGACCGAAATCGCCTTGGTGATCAGCGGGTCGTTGTCGTAGCTGGCGACCCTTTGCGGGTCATGGCTGAGAAAACGCGCTTAAACGTAGCTGTTGACGAAAAAGTTGCCTCGCCACCGGCGCATCAGCACCAGGCCCTGACGCGCGAAGGGCACGTAGAGCTTGACCTTGAACGCCGGTGACGCCAGCACCAGGGCGCGTATGCGTGGCGCATAGTCGTGGACCCAGGTAGCCACGATCACCGCACCGACGCTCTGGGCAACCATCGCGATATTTTCTTCATCGATACCGTAGGCCGCGCCCAGGTGATCGCAGAAGGTCTGCACGTCACGCACGCTGGTGGCAAAACCCGGGCTGTCGCCACGGGCACCGGGCGAGAGGCCATGACCGCGGGCGTCCCAGGCAAAGAAATCATGGTTGGGCAGATTCAGTTCATCCACCAGATGGGCAATGCGCCCCGAGTGTTCATGGCCGCGGTGAAACAACAGCACGGCCTGGCGTGGTTCGCCCGGGGCCGTGGTACCTGGCCAGTAGCGGTAAAACAATTCCACGCCGTCATGGGTGGTGAACGTCTGATGTTGGGCTTCGCGCATTGCACTGTCCTTATGCTGAAGGGGTGTCTTCCTGTACTTCCTTGAGGCCCTGGCGGACCCGGTTGATCAGCGTGTAGACCAACAACACGGCGATGATCGCGAACACGGCATTGATCCAAAGCGCGCTGATCCAGCCCAGGGCGATAGCGATCGCCACGACCCCCAGCACAAAAGCCCGATCACTTTTGCCCATGGGCCCGTCATAGCGCCGCGAAGCACCGACCATCGACCCCAGCACGCCACTGTACTCGCTGAACAAGGCGAGCAGGGCGACCAGCAGCACCAGCCACAGGCTGACGCCCGGTAGCAGCGCAAACGGCAGGATCAGCGCACAGTCGGCGGCGATATCGCACAGCTCATTGAGGTAGGCCCCCAGGTGCGACTGCTGGTTGAACTCCCGGGCGAGCATGCCATCGATGGCATTGAGCGCCATGCGCAGGATCATCCAGGCCGGCACCAGCAAAAATACCCACGGGTGCTGGACGAAACCGGCGATCACCGCACCGACCAGCACCGAGCCGGCGCCTGCTATCAGGGTGATCTGGTTGGCGGTCGTGCCCTGGTTGAACAGTCGTTGCACCCATGGTCGCAGGAGGTTTTGAAAGGCCGGTTTGATCTGGTAGATGCTGGGCACGTCGTTAGGATCTCAGGGGGAAACAGTGTGGGGGTGAGTTTCGGGCGAGGCGATTTTTCAGTGTAGATGGGTTCTTGGGGGGAGCTCGCTTGGTTGACTGAGGAGATGCAAGCGGTGGGTCCGTCATCAAGGTGAGGGTCAAGGATTCACCCAGGGTGTGGCAAGCTGCAGCTTTATAAGATAGCGCTCCTCTTTGGGGCGCTTATCGTCTCTGAAACGATTGACTACCAACATCACTTGATACTGGTTGCCCGCTTGCCAGTAAGAGGTGCCACCTTTGTTCACATCCCGCAATCGGGCTCGCCATTGGGCGGTATCGGCAAAGGGAGGATCGTAGTTGACTCGGATCGGTTCCCAGCCTGTTTGACGCCATTGCTCTTGCAAATCCAGCACGATCTTGAGTGTATCGTCGAGCAATAATGGCTCAAGTTGCGGAGACATCCACACACTGCTGACTGACTCATCTTTGTTGAAGCTGACCGTGAAAAAACGGGCCAGAGGGGTCACGAAACCGTACTGAGGATCTATGAAACGGAGACGGGCGTCCGATTTAGGCAAGCGTCCCCAGTAGTGCCCGGGAATGGCTGGACCAATGGCCGCGCTGGAGCGCTGGCGCATGTCTTCCCAAGGCTCGCCAATTACCAGCGCAATTTCCGGGTCGTCCGATAGCGCCTGAATCGCTGCTACGATGAGTAAAGCCGCGACGGCCATTACCAAGACCCCACGTCGCCAACCTATGCGTCGCAGCAAGCTCATCGCACGCCCCGGCCTGAGGCAATGTCCAGAATTGCCTGTTCGATAAGATGGCGATCGGAGCGCCCCAGCAGCTCATCAAACTGCGCCGCTGCCTTGAGAACGAAAGGCATCCGCTGATCGATGTCGGCCAAGTTGGCGACGTAATCATTGCTAAAGCCTACCGTCCGTCCGTCCGCGCTGGGGAGACACTGGCTGGCGAGTGTCAATTCGACGGCAGCGGCAGCGCCGGATGGAATGTCGGTGACGTAGGCGAGATGATTTCCGAATAGCAGTTTTACCAACCATTGATCACTGTACATCGACGGTTGCAGGATGTTCCGCTGCTCGTGCCAAGCCAGATGCACAACACTATCGGCGATGTTGCCTGCGTCAATGGCCTCGAAGGCTTGCAGGATCTCCTTGTAGTTGATACCGAACGCCAGCTTTTCGTGCTCGACTGGCCACAGCACCGGAAGCTGCCCATGACCATAAATATCCTTGCGTGAAGGCAGGCATTTTTCGAGCGACCACAACCCCCGTTCCTTGTAGAACGCATGCAGCGGAAACACATCCAGAAACAGCGTGGTATTACCCAGCGCCAGCATGTCGTGCACGAACTGGAGTTGCTTTTGCACGAACGACAACGAATCTCCCTTGTGGCGGATACCGCTAGGCAGCGGATTGTTGCTGCGGGCTTGTTCGTAATCCCGTTGCGCTTGCTCAAGGTCCCGAGCTTTCGCCTGCTGTTCACGCTTACTGTCCCAGCTGAACAAGCCCAAAAGCTTTTTTACGAACGCGTCATCCCTGCGAAGTCCCGCTTCATGTTGGCCCTGGATCTTCTCGATCGAATCCGCCGCATGGAGCAGTCCACAGCCAACCTGCTTGGAAGCGAAAGCAGCGAGTCCGGCCCATTGAAAACGCTGATCTTCAAGCCACAACTGCGCATAGGCGGCATTGATCGCGCGATTCCGCGCCTTGGGGTCGGCGATCAGTACGCCGCCCGGCGCTACTATGGCTTCGGCGCGTTGTTGATACCCGCGCCAGAGGTTCTGGCAGACCAGCCCCGGCAGCTCACTGAAAGACGGTGAGGGCGCCGTTCGCGCCGGCGCATGGCTGGATGGGCGTGGTGCTGTCGGATCGCTGCGGGATGCCGGAGTGGCTGGCTGAGCGGCGGCACGGGTACCTTGCGGTGCAACGGCCTCCCTGGAGGAGTAAGTGGCCGTCTTTAGTGAGGGGATCAACTCGGCTCTGCAAGGGCAAGAGCTGACGCTGTCCAGCGTACCGGCCAAGAACCGGCCCTTGGTTCGCATATGCGAAATCCCGCCGGCGATCACGTAGGTCTTACCGGTTATTCCGCAGGAAACCCGATCCCCGTCGCGGGCATGGTTTTCGCCAAACATCGTGATGCAGGGTTCGGCATCCAGCACCGTGCCGCCGCAGGTGGTCTTGTCGCCTTGGCGAATGTAATACCCGATGGCCATTGATTGAGGTCCTTGTCTGCTGGCGACTTGAGCGAGGCGCGCTGGGGCGCCGGCTAATGATCAAATTGCACTGGCTCCGGAATGAATCGAGGCATGGCAACGTGCAGCGCGAAGGGTCGGTGAAGGGGGGGGGAAGGTAAATCGGACGTTTCCTGGAAGCGTGTAGGAAATGGAGATTCAATCTTGGCGGGGCGACCTTTGCCCGCTTTTGAGGGGGCTACGGCTGCTGGACTGGTGGCGAGTTACGGTCGCAATAGTTGGGTTGGCTGTCGGGCGCCTTCGCCGGCAAGCCGGCTCCTACAGTGACCGTGGTGTATCTGTAGGAACAGGTTGGCTGTGGGGACGTCTTCGCCGGCAAGCCGGGCTCGCTCCCACAGGGAAGCGTGCCCGGCAGGGTAGACGGGGCCGCCCTGCAACGGCCGCGCTATTTCAGGAGTTTCTTGAACTCTTCCACCGGCAACGGCCGACTGTGCAAATACCCCTGGTAGAAATGGCACCCCAGCCCCTGGAGAAACTCCAGTTGCTCCAGCGTTTCCACCCCCTCGGCAATTACCTTCAACCCCAGGCTGCGGGCCATGGCGACGATGGCGCGGATGATTTCGGCGTCGTTGGGGTCGGTGGTGGCGTCGCGGATGAAGGACTGGTCGATTTTCAGGGTGTCGACCGGCAGCCGCTTGAGGTAGGTCAGGGATGAGTAGCCGGTGCCGAAATCATCCATGGCGAAGCTCACGCCGAGTTGTTTCAGGCGGCACATTTTGCTGATGGTGTCTTCCAGGTTCTGGATGACGATGCCTTCGGTGATTTCCAGTTTCAGCAGCGAGCAGGGCAGGCCATGACTGGCGAGGCTGTGCTCGACCCGTTCGACGAAGTCGTTCTGGCGAAACTGGCGCGGGCTGATGTTGACGCACAGGCTGAAGTCGAGCGGGTCGATGAGACCTTCGGCCATCAAGTGTTTAAATGCGCGACAGGCTTCATCGATGATCCAGCTGCCGACCTCCAGGATCAGCCCGCTGTCCTCCAGCACCTTGATGAACTCGCTGGGTGATTGGGCGCCCAGTTCGGGGTGGTTCCAGCGCACCAGGGCCTCGGCGCCGACTATTCGGTTGTCCCGCGCGTCGATCTGGGGTTGGAAGTGCACGCGAAACTCGTTGCGCGAGAGGGCCAGGCGCAGGTCGGTTTCCATGCGCAGGCGCTCGCTGGCGGCCTTTTGCATGGTGTTGTGGTACATCTGCGCGGTATTGCGGCCTGAGTCCTTGGCCCGGTACAGGGCGATGTCAGCCCGCTTGAGCAGGTCGGTGGGGGTCGAGCCGTGGTCGGGAATCAGCGCGATGCCGATGCTGGGCGTGACTTGCAGGCGTTGGCCGTCGAGGAACATCGGCTCCGACAGCAGTTCGCGCAAGGTGTCGGCCAGGCTGCGCACTTGAGTGCTGACGTCGTCGCGCGAACCTTCCAGGCCGCTGAGCAGCACCACGAACTCGTCACCCCCCAGGCGCGCCACGGTGTCTTCCATGCGCACGCTGGCCTCAAGCCGCGCAGTGATGATTTTCAGCACGGTGTCGCCCACGGGATGGCCGAGGGAATCATTGATGTGCTTGAAGTGGTCGAGGTCGAGAAACAGCAGGGCGCCGCGCAGGTTGTGGCGCTTGAGCAGGGCGATCTGCTGGCTCAGGCGGTCCATCAGCAAAGCGCGGTTGGGCAGGTTCGTCAGTGGGTCGTGGTAGGCCAGGTGGCGAATCTGCGCTTCGGCGTTTTTCAGCAGGCTGACGTCTCGAGCGGTCAGCAGCAGGCAGGCGGTTTCGTTGAGGGTGATGGGTTCTACTGACACTTCAACGGTGAGCAACTCGCCGCACTTGTTGCGCCCGAGCATTTCCTGGTGATGCACCCGGCCATTGAGCTGCAGTTCGGCCAGCAGCGAGGAGCGCTGTTTCTCCTCGGCCCAGATGCCGACCTGGTACACCGTGCGCCCGACCACTTCATCGGCCTGGTAGCCGGTCAGGCGGCAGAAGCCGTCGTTGACTTCCAGATAGCGGCCAGTGTCGCGTTCGGTGATGGTGATGGCGTCGGGGCTTGAGTGGAACGCCTTGGCGAACTTCTCTTCGCTGGCCTTGAGTGCCGCTTCGGAGCGTTGCTGCTGGGTGATGTCGCGCAGGGTGGTGACCACGCAGGGCTGGTCGCTGACATTGATCTGGCGGCTGGAGATCACACAGGTCAGGGACTGTCCGTCCTTGTGCTGGACCTGGATCGCGACGTTGTTCAGGCCCTGTTCGCGGATAACCTGTTCGATTCTGTGCAAGCTTTTCGCCGAAGCGTCCCATAGGCCGATTTCGTCGGCGCTGCGACCGATCACATCGGTTGCACTCCAGCCAAACGTCTGGGTGAAGCTGGAGTTGATCTCGATGAACTGGCCGCTGTCCTGGCGAGTGACACAAATCGGGTCGGGGCTGACCTGGAATAGGGTCGCGAATTTCTCTTCAGATGCGACCAGTCGCTGCTCGCGTTCCACCTGATCAGTGATGTCGAGCAGGGTGCCGGCCATGCGCAGCGGGGCGCCGTTTTCGTCGCGATACAGCCGTGCACGGCTTTCCAGGTAGCGGGAGCTGCCATCGGCCAGCTGCACCCGGTAGGTCAACTGATAGTTGCCGGCCGGACCCTCGCGCAGGCTGCGGTAGGCGTCGCGCATGCTGCCGCGTTCTTCGTCGGGTACGCCTTCGAAAAACTCGTCGAAGGACTCGTGGAAGGGAGTTGCCTCCAGCCCGTGCAACTGCGCCGCGCGCGCCGAGCCATAGAGCATGCCGCTGGGGATGTGCCAGTCCCAGGTACCCAATTGCGCCGAATCCAGCGCCAGGTCGAGGCGCTCCTGGCTGTCTTTGAGTGCATGCTCGGCGGCTTTGCGCTCGGTGGTGTCGAGGAAGGTGCTGAGCAGATAGGGTTGGCCTTCGAGTTCGACCTTCTGCGCACTGAGAATGCCATCGTGGATCTGCCCGTTGCTGGCGCGAAACTGCACCTCCATGCTGATCAGCTCACCTTTGGCCTTGGTGGCCTTGACCAGTCGCTCCCGTTGCTCGGGATGCACCCATAGGCCCAGCTCGAGGGTGGTACGGCCAATGGCGTCCTGCACTGGCCAGCCGAACAGGCTTTCAAAGTACTGGTTGGCTTCGGTGATCAGGCCGTCGTCCTGGCGGGTCAGCAGCACCATGTTCGGGCACAGGTGAAACAGTGTCGCGAAACGTTTCTCCGAGCTGCTCAGCGCCTGTTCGCGCTGGCGCTGGTGGGTGATTTCGCGGATCACTCCGATCATTCGTGGGCGTCCGTCCTTGTCCGGCAGCAGACTGCCATTGATCTCCAGCCAGTGCAGGCTGCCATCGGGCCAGCGAATACGGTGATGCATCGCCTGTTCCAGCGGCGCACCGGCGATCACCGCATGGAAGGCACGCACGGTTTTTGCCCGATCTTCCGGCGGCAGCAGGTCGAGGTATTCCAGGTCGGCGGGCAGCGGCGCATGGGGGTCGAAGCCAAACAGCGCCTGGGTGCCTCTAGACCAACTGATCTGCCCGCGCTCGATGTCCCAATACCAGGCGCCAAGGCGGGCACCGTTGAGGGCCGCCAGCAACTGTGGCGCGTTTTCCCAGCTTTGCTCGGACCGTTTTGGGTCAAGCGCCTGGATACGCGGCATTGGCGGAATACGGTCAACAGATTTCGGCATTGGCAAGCCTTAGACTGAATAGGGCGTTAGGCACTGGGTCTCGCGGCTCTATAGGAGTAGCACAAGTTAGCCCTGTGTCCCTGGCTGATCGATTTGTGCATCCAGCAACGCCATGAAGGCCCGTGCAGCGTTCGACAGCGTCCTTTCTGTGTGCAGGATATAGCCTAGCTGGCGAGTGAGCTGTATGCCCGGTAAAGGGATACGCGCGACCTGCTCATCAAGCATGGTGCGCGGCAGCACGCTCCAGGCCAGGCCAATGGATACCATCATCTTAATGGTTTCCAGGTAGTTGGTGCTCATGGCGATGTTCGGCGTCAGCCCCTGGGCTTCGAACAGGCGCTGGACGATGTGGTGGGTAAAGGTGTTGCCGCCGGGAAACACCGCCGGGTGCAGGGCGATATCCGCGAGGCTGACCGCGCCGTTGCTGATCAGCGAATGCTCTGGTGCGACCACGAAATCCAGCGGGTCGTCCCACACCGGGGTGGCTTTGACCAGGGAATGAGGCTCGGGGGCGAGGGTGATCACTGCCAGTTCCGCGCGGCCGTGGAGGATTTCCTCGTAGGCCACTTCCGAATCGAGGAACTGAATATCCAGTGCCACCTGTGGGTATCGTCGGGTGAACTCCCTCAGTAAAGGCGGCAGACGGTGCAGACCGATGTGGTGACTGGTGGCCAGGGTCAGGCGGCCGCTTACTTCGCCAGTCAGATTGGTCAGGGCGCGGCGGGTATCGTCCAGCACGTTGAGGATCTGGTAAGCCCGCGGCAGCAGGGCGCGGCCGGCTTCCGTCAGGCCGACTTCCCGGCCCAGGCGATCGAACAGGCGCACTTTCAATTGTTGCTCCAGCCCGGCGATGCGCTTGCTGATTGCCGGTTGCGTCAGGTGCAGACGTTCGCCTGCGCCTGAGAAGCTCCCGGTCTCTGCGATCGCGATAAAAGCATTAAGGTTGGCCAGGTCCATTTCAGTATTCCAGTTGGTTATCCAAAGCATAAAAAATATGAATTTGAGTTATTTAATGTAACCCCCTAGGATCGACCTCACAAGCCAAAGGGTTATTGAGCCGTTCAAAACCCGGGGCATAGAAACAAATGATGAGGAAACCGTCTGATGGCCGGCAAAACGCTCTACGACAAGCTCTGGGATTCGCATTTGGTCAAACAGCGCGACGATGGTTCTGCGCTGATTTACATCGACCGTCACATCATCCATGAAGTGACCTCGCCGCAAGCCTTCGAAGGCCTGCGTCTGGCTGGGCGCAAGCCTTGGCGCATCGATGCCAATATCGCGACCCCGGACCACAACGTACCGACTACGCCGGAGCGTAAAGGCGGCATCGAAGCGATTGCCGACCAAGTCTCGCGCCTGCAAGTCCAGACCCTGGACGACAACTGCGATGAATACGGCATCATCGAATTCAAGATGAACGACGTGCGCCAGGGCATCGTCCACGTCATCGGCCCGGAGCAGGGCGCTACCTTGCCGGGCATGACCGTGGTCTGCGGCGACTCCCACACCTCGACCCATGGCGCATTCGGCGCCCTGGCTCACGGTATCGGCACTTCTGAGGTCGAGCACGTGCTCGCCACCCAGTGCCTGGTTGCCAAAAAAATGAAGAATATGTTGGTCTTGGTCGAAGGCAAACTGCCTTTTGGCGTGACGGCCAAGGACATCGTGCTCGCCGTGATCGGCAAGATCGGCACGGCCGGCGGTAATGGCCACGCCATCGAGTTCGCCGGCAGCGCGATCCGCGACCTGTCGGTTGAAGGGCGCATGACCATCTGCAACATGTCCATCGAGGCCGGCGCTCGGGTGGGCCTGGTGGCGGCGGATGAAAAAACCGTGGCTTACGTGAAGGGCCGTCCCTTCGCCCCGAAAGGCGCGGAGTGGGATTTGGCTGTCGAAGCGTGGAAAGACCTGGTGACCGATGCGGACGCCAAGTTCGACACCGTCGTCGAGCTCGATGCCACGCAGATCAAGCCACAAGTCAGCTGGGGCACTTCGCCCGAGATGGTCCTGGCCGTAGATCAGAACGTGCCGGACCCGGCTAAAGAGCCGGACCTGGTCAAGCGTGGCTCCATCGAGCGCGCCTTGAAGTACATGGGTTTGACTGCCAATCAGGCGATCACCGATATTCAGTTGGACCGTGTGTTCATCGGCTCCTGCACCAACTCGCGAATCGAAGATTTGCGCGCCGCTGCCGTGATCGCCAAGGGCCGTAAAGTAGCGTCGACCATCAAGCAGGCCATCGTGGTGCCGGGCTCTGGCCTGGTGAAGGCACAGGCTGAATCGGAAGGCCTGGACAAGATCTTCCTTGAGGCCGGTTTTGAATGGCGTGAGCCTGGTTGCTCGATGTGCCTGGCGATGAACCCGGACCGCCTGGAGTCTGGCGAGCATTGCGCATCGACCTCCAACCGCAACTTCGAAGGCCGTCAGGGTGCCGGTGGCCGTACCCACCTGGTGAGCCCGGCCATGGCCGCCGCCGCCGCAGTAAACGGTCGTTTTGTCGACGTCCGTGAATTGATCTAAAGGAGCGCAGCATGAGAGCTTTTACCCAGCACACTGGACTTGTCGCGCCTCTGGATCGGGCCAACGTCGATACCGATCAGATCATCCCGAAGCAGTTCCTCAAGTCGATCAAGCGCACGGGTTTCGGCCCGAACCTGTTCGATGAATGGCGTTATCTGGATGTGGGTCAGCCCTATCAGGACAACTCCAAGCGTCCGCTGAACAAGGACTTCGTCCTTAACGCCGAGCGTTATCAAGGCGCCAGCGTGTTGCTGGCCCGCGAAAACTTCGGTTGCGGTTCCAGCCGTGAACACGCGCCGTGGGCCCTGGAAGAATACGGTTTCCGCAGCATCATCGCGCCGAGCTACGCCGACATTTTCTTCAACAACAGCTTCAAGAATGGCTTGTTGCCGATCATCTTGAGCGACGCTGAAGTCGATGAGCTTTTTCAGCAGGTTGAAGCCAATCCTGGGTATCAGTTGCAGGTTGATCTGCAAGCCCAGACGGTGACTCGCCCGGATGGCAAGGTGCTGAGCTTCGAGATTGATGCGTTTCGCAAGCATTGCCTGTTGAATGGCCTGGACGACATCGGCCTGACGTTGATGGACCACGATGCAATTGCGTCGTTTGAAGCCAAGCACCGCGCGAGCCAGCCTTGGTTGTTTCGCGACGCATAAGTTTGCGTAAGGCGTGATGACGCCATCGCCAGCAGGCTGGCTCCCACATTGGACGTGCGGCGTTCACAAAACCCTGTGGGAGCGAGCCTGCTCGCGATGAGGCCCGAATAAACAACACAAAGACTCACCCCAAAAAGGAAGTCCCTATGACCAGCACCGCCCAGCACAGCCAGGTAGTCCAGAAGCAATTCGGTGAACAGGCCTCGGCCTATCTGAGCAGCGCCGTCCACGCTCAAGGCACTGAATTCGCTTTGCTACAGGCTGAATTGACGGGGCAGGCCAACGCCCGCGTGCTGGACCTCGGCTGTGGCGCTGGCCACGTGAGTTTTCACGTGGCGTCGCTGGTGAAAGAAGTAGTGGCGTACGACCTGTCGCAGCAAATGCTCGATGTGGTCACCGCCGCGGCTGTCGATCGTGGTTTGTGCAATGTCACCACCGTCAATGGTGCCGCCGAGCGCCTGCCGTTTGCCGAGGGTGAGTTCGATTTCGTCTTCAGCCGTTATTCGGCGCACCATTGGAGCGATCTCGGCCTGGCGTTGCGGGAAGTGCGGCGGGTCCTGAAACCCGGAGGGGTAGCGGCGTTCATTGATGTGTTGTCACCGGGCAGTCCATTGTTTGACACTTACCTGCAAACTGTCGAAGTGCTGCGCGACACTAGCCATGTGCGCGATTATTGCGCCGGCGAGTGGTTGCGTCATGTCAGCGAAGCCGGGTTGCACACCCGCAGCACCACGCGTCAACGCTTGCGCCTGGAGTACAGCAGCTGGGTCGAACGCATGCGTACACCCCAGGTGTTGAGCGCAGCGATCCGTGAGTTACAGCAGGCAATGGGCAACGAAGTGCGCGAGTATTTCGAGATTGAGGCCGATGGTTCGTTCAGCACCGACGTGTTGGTGCTGTTCGCCGAAAAATAAGCCCCAAACGATAGAATTTTTCCGGGTGTGCTCGCAGGGCGCACCGACTGATGACAAGAGGAAAGCATGAGCAAGCAGATTCTGATTCTTCCAGGTGACGGCATTGGCCCGGAAATCATGGCCGAAGCGGTCAAGGTCCTGGAATTGGCCAGTGACAAGTTCGACCTGGGCTTCGAGTTGAGCCACGACGTGATCGGCGG
The DNA here is from genome assembly GCF_023072615.1 of Pseudomonas violetae. Classification (GTDB taxonomy): domain Bacteria; phylum Pseudomonadota; class Gammaproteobacteria; order Pseudomonadales; family Pseudomonadaceae; genus Aquipseudomonas; species Aquipseudomonas violetae. The sequence goes on along the minus strand of NZ_JAKNRW010000018.1, from coordinate 16,604 downwards.
CGCCGCCATCGACAAGTACGGCGTGCCGCTGGCCGACGAAACTCTGGATCGTGCACGTGCCGCCGACGCCGTACTGTTGGGCGCCGTGGGCGGCCCGAAATGGGACACTATCGAGCGTGACATCCGCCCTGAGCGCGGCCTGCTGAAAATTCGTGCGCAACTGGGCCTGTTCGGCAACCTGCGTCCGGCAATCCTTTACCCGCAACTGGCCGAGGCGTCGAGCCTGAAGCCCGAAATCGTTGCTGGCCTGGACATCCTGATCGTCCGTGAACTGACCGGCGGTATCTACTTCGGCGCGCCACGTGGCACCCGCACCCTGGAGAACGGCGAACGCCAGGCCTACGACACCCTGCCGTACAGCGAAAGCGAAATCCGCCGCATCGCCCGTGTCGGTTTCGACATGGCCATGGTGCGCGGCAAGAAGCTGTGCTCGGTGGACAAGGCCAACGTACTGGCATCCAGCCAGCTGTGGCGTGAAGTCGTCGAGCAGGTGGCCAAGGATTACCCTGAAGTCGAACTGAGCCACATGTACGTCGACAATGCCGCCATGCAACTGGTGCGTGCACCGAAGCAGTTCGACGTGATCGTCACCGACAACCTGTTCGGCGACATTCTGTCTGACCAGGCGTCGATGCTCACCGGTTCCATCGGCATGCTGCCGTCGGCGTCCCTGGACACCAATAACAAGGGCATGTACGAGCCGTGCCACGGTTCGGCGCCGGACATCGCAGGCCAAGGCATTGCCAACCCACTGGCGACCATCCTGTCGGTATCGATGATGCTGCGTTACAGCTTCAATCAGCAGGTTGCGGCCGACGCCATTGAGAAAGCGGTGAGCCTGGTCCTGGACCAAGGGCTGCGCACCGGCGACATCTGGTCGACCGGTTGCACTAAAGTCGGAACGCAGGAAATGGGTGACGCAGTAGTCGCCGCGCTGCGGAATCTGTAATCTCTCGGGCCCGCTGCCACTTTCTACTTTGAAAGCAGCGGCCCACTTTTTAAAGAAGGTGTAGTTGCGATGAAACGTGTAGGTCTGATCGGTTGGCGCGGTATGGTCGGTTCCGTGCTCATGCAGCGGATGCTGGAAGAGCAGGATTTCGATCTTATCGAGCCGGTGTTTTTCACCACTTCGAATGTCGGTGGCCAAGGTCCGTCTGTGGGCAAGGACATTGCTCCACTCAAGGACGCTTACAGCATTGAAGAGCTGAAGACCCTCGACGTGATTCTGACCTGCCAGGGTGGCGATTACACCAGCGAAGTCTTCCCGAAACTGCGCGAAGCCGGCTGGCAGGGTTACTGGATCGACGCCGCTTCCAGCCTGCGCATGCAGGATGACGCGGTGATCGTGTTGGACCCGGTGAACCGCAAGGTCATCGACCAGCAGCTTGATGCTGGCACCAAGAACTACATTGGCGGCAACTGCACCGTCAGCCTGATGCTGATGGGCCTGGGCGGCTTGTTTGAAGCCGGCCTGGTGGAGTGGATGAGCGCCATGACTTATCAGGCAGCTTCCGGTGCCGGCGCGCAGAACATGCGTGAACTGATCAAGCAGATGGGAGCGACCCACGCCGCTGTAGCTGATCAACTGGCCGATCCGGCCAGCGCGATCCTCGACATCGACCGCCGTGTGGCCGAAGCCATGCGCAGCGACGCCTACCCGACCGAAAACTTCGGCGTACCGTTGGCTGGCAGCCTGATCCCGTGGATCGACAAGGAGCTGCCCAACGGTCAGAGCCGCGAAGAGTGGAAGGCCCAGGCCGAGACCAACAAGATCCTCGGTCGCTTCAAGAGCCCGATTCCGGTTGACGGCATCTGTGTGCGCATCGGCGCCATGCGCTGCCACAGCCAGGCGCTGACCATCAAGCTGAACAAAGACGTGCCGATCGCCGATATCGAAGGGCTGATCAGCCAGCACAATCCGTGGGTCAAGCTGGTGCCGAACAACCGTGAAGCGAGCATTCAGGAGCTGAGCCCGACCAAGGTCACCGGCACTCTGAATGTACCGGTGGGTCGTCTGCGCAAGCTGAACATGGGTTCCCAGTTCGTGGGTGCGTTCACCGTCGGTGACCAGCTGTTGTGGGGCGCCGCCGAACCGCTGCGTCGCATGCTGCGGATCCTGCTGGAGCGTTGATCGGTTGACGTGATGAAAGAGCCCGTGCCTTGAAAGAGGTGCGGGTTTTTTTATGAAATTGCCTGCACCCCTTCCACCCGGTAAAGTGCCGCTCCCCCCGTTTCGCCAGAGGTAGCACCATGACCCAGTCGTTTGATATCGCCGTAATTGGCGCCACCGGAACGGTCGGCGAAACGCTGGTGCAGATCCTCGAAGAGCGCGACTTTCCGGTTGGCAGCCTGCACCTGCTCGCCAGCAGCGAGTCAGCCGGGCATTCGGTGCCGTTTCGCGGCAAGAACTTGCGAGTACGTGAAGTCGATGAATTCGACTTCAGCAAGGTCCAGTTGGTGTTCTTCGCCGCCGGTCCCGCCGTTACCCTCAGTTTCGCCTCGCGCGCCACTGCCGCCGGTTGCTCGCTGATCGACCTCTCCGGTGCCTTGCCGGCCGATCAGGCGCCCCAAGTGGTGCCCGAAGCCAACGCCCACGTGCTTGTAGGGATGAAAAAACCGTTCCAGGTCAGTAGCCCGAGCCCGTCGGCCACCACGCTGGCCGTAGTGCTGGCACCCTTGCTCGGCATTATCGACCTGCAGCGCATCAATCTGACCGCCAGCCTCGCCGTGTCTGCGCAAGGTCGCGAGGCGGTTACCGAGTTGGCCCGGCAGACGGCCGAGCTGCTCAATGTACGCCCGCTGGAGCCAAGCTTCTTTGATCGGCAGATGGCGTTCAACCTGCTGGCCCAGGTCGGCAAGCCAGACGAGCAGGGCCACACGCTGCTGGAAAAGCGCCTGGTGCGCGAAGTGCGTCAGGTCATGGCACTGCCTTCGTTGAAAATTTCCGTCACGTGCATTCAAGCCCCGGTGTTTTTCGGCGATAGCTATAGTGTGACCCTGCAGGCTTGCGACGAAGTCGACCTGGCGCAAGTGAACGCAGCCCTGGAAGATGCTCCGGGCATTGAGCTGGTCGAGGCCGGTGATTATCCGACCGCAGTCGGTGACGCGGTAGGTCAGGACGTTGTCTACGTCGGGCGGGTTCGCCGGGGAATCGACGACCCGTCGGAACTAAATCTGTGGCTGACGTCAGATAACGTACGCAAAGGTGCGGCACTCAATGCAGTGCAGGTGGCTGAATTGTTGATAAAAGACCTTTCGTAAAAGATACTTGCCAATAATTTGTCGACTGAATGCTGTCGGGCGCTATGCTTGCCCGCAGTGCTCGACAGCGCGGTTCAAACTAAGGATGAGGCTATGGTTCAAGTTCGCAAACTGGTGTTAGCAATAGCGGCCGCCTCGGCGCTGTCCTCCGGTATGGCGCATGCCCTCGGGCTCGGGGAGTTGACCCTGAAGTCGACCCTGAACCAGCCGCTTGTGGCGGAGATTGAGCTCCTCGATATCAAGGAACTGACGGCTGCCGAAGTGTTGCCAAGCCTGGCCTCGGCAGAAGATTTCGCCAAGGCTGGCGTCGATCGCCAGGCGTTCCTCAACGACCTTAGCTTTACCCCGGTGCTCAACCCGGGCGGCAAAAGCATCCTGCGTGTGACGTCCAGTAAGCCATTGTCCGAGCCGATGGTGAAATTCCTCGTGCAGGTCATGTGGCCTAACGGTCGCTTGCTGCGCGACTACAGCGTGTTGCTCGACCCTTCGAAGTTTTCGCCGCAGACTGCTGATGCCGCTGCGCAGCCAGCACCGACCCAGGCCGTGACGGCACCCGTTACCGGTGCGACCAAGGCGACCCAGTACACCACCACCCGACGCGACACCTTGTGGGAAATCGCCGCGAAGGCGCGCAATGGCGGCTCGATCCAGCAGACCATGCTGGCGATCCAGGCGCTGAACCCGGATGCTTTTATCGACGGCAACATCAATCGGTTGAAAACCGGACAAGTGCTGCGTCTGCCAGACCAGGTGCAGAGCACCAGCCTGCCGCAATCGAAAGCCATCGCTGAAGTCGCCGCGCAGAACACCGCCTGGCGTCAGGGGCGACGTTATGTGCCCCGGCCCGGCGCTGGGCAACAGCAGCTCGACGCCACCAATCGGCCTCGTGGTGATGCCCCTTCATCGCAAGCCGCCAGGGATAACCTCAGCCTGGTCTCGGCTGAGGCCGGCAAGGCCGGTGCAAAAGGTGCGGCGGGCGACGCGAAGAATTTAAGCAACAAGCTGGCGGTGACCCAGGAAAGCCTCGACACCACCCGTCGGGACAACGAAGAACTGAAAAGTCGCATGTCGGATCTGCAGAGCCAGCTGGACAAGCTGCAAAAGCTGATCGAACTGAAGAACAATCAACTGGCCAAGTTGCAGGCTGACGGCGCTATAGAAACGCCTGCGGATGTTGCGACCACCCCGGCGATCAGCGCCGAGCTGGCCGCTGATACTGCGGCGACTTCGGCACCAGCCGTGCCGCCAGCGCCAGTCGCTGCTCCTGAAGCTTCGCCGGTGGTCGAGGACAAGCCTGTCGAGCCAACACCGGCGAAGGCCACGGACGCGCAGAAATACAACGACCTGCTGACCAACCCCTGGCTCCTGGGCATGGTAGGCGGTGGGGCAATTGTTTTGCTGCTCTTGCTGTTGCTGCTGGCCCGTCGCCGCAAGGCCAAGCAGGAAGCGGAGAAGCACCTGCGCATGGCTCGCGCATTGTCCGAAGAGCAAGAGTTCTCGGTCGATCAGGATCTGCCGGAAAGCAGCTTTGAAGGTCTGGAAGTTCCACCGCCGAGCGTGAAACTCGCGACCGTGCCGGAGCCGACTGCCGCGCCAGCACGGGCACCTGCACCGGTGATTGCGCCGGTGATCGTTACTCCACCCATCGCGGCGCCACTGATCTCGCCGGCTGCTGAGCACTCCGATGACGTATTGGCCCGGGCTCAGTCGCACATCAACGCAGGCCGGCTGAATCAGGCGGGCGCGCTGCTGGAGGACGGCATCAAGCAGGAGCCTCAGCGCAGCGACTTGCGCCTCAAGCTGATGGAAGTCTACGGCCAGCAGGGTGATCGCGATGCTTTCGTCGCCCAGGAGCGCAAGCTGGTGGCCAATGGCGATAACTATGCCCAGGTCGAACAGCTTAAAAGCCGCTTCCCAGCCATGGCACTGGTCGCCGCAGGCGGTATTGCTGCGGCTGCCCTGGCTGCACAAATGGATGCGCAATACGTCAAGGACCTGATGCTAGACGAGCCACAGGAGCCTGCTCCAGAGCCTGAGCCGGCTGCTGTAGATGAGCTGGACGAAACCTTCGACCTGAGCCTGGATGACCTGCAAGCCCCTTCTCCAGCGGTGGTTGCGCCTGAGGCTGAGGCTGAGCCTGACGCCCTGGGCGAGCTTGACGAGTTCCCGGTTGACGACGACCTGAGTTTCCAATCGGTGTTGCAGCAGCAGACCGAGATCAAGGAAAACCTCGACGACCTGTCGGATTTCGATCTGGACATGGACCTCGGTGGCGATACCTCGCCAGCGATCCTGGCCGAGGATGACTTCCTGTTGGACCTTGACGAAGGCGTCAAGGACCTGCCTGTCGCTGAAGTGCCCAGCGCTCCTGAAGTGCCGCTGGACGATCTGGAGCTGCCGGATGACTTCGACTTGTCGCTGGCTGACGAGATGGATGCACAGGGTGCGCCTGAAGCGTTGCCCGCCGAGCCGGACGATCTCGGCGCCGAACTGGATCGCCTGTCCCAGGATATCAGCGGGCCGACCTTCACCGCCGATGACGCCCTGGCGTCTGCCGCTGACGAGCCCGAGTTCGATTTCCTCTCGGGCACCGACGAAGTCGCGACCAAGCTTGACCTGGCCCAGGCTTACATCGACATGGGTGACAGTGATGGCGCGCGGGACATCCTCAACGAGGTGGTGACCGAAGGCGATGAAGGGCAGAAGAGCGAAGCGAAGGAGATGCTGTCGCGGCTGGTTTGATGGGCAGGGTGTGATCAAAAGCGGCAGCCATCGAGGCTGCCGTTTTTTTTGGGGGGGAGAAGACGATCTTTTGATCTTACTGGTATCCCCGCGCCGCAGCCTTATAATGCCCGCCTTTGCGCACATCAGCAGGCTGTCACCCCTTGGCAAATATAGATAATCCGGCCGCCGAAATGGTGGCTGACGGTTTTTTCCGCATCGCACTGGGCGTTGAATACAAAGGTTCGCGCTATCGCGGCTGGCAGCGCCAGGCATCGGGTGTGCTCACCGTGCAGGAAACCCTGGAAAACGCCCTGTCGAAAGTCGCAGACTCACCGGTCTCGCTGCTCTGCGCCGGGCGCACTGACGCCGGGGTGCACGCCTGTGGCCAAGTGGTGCACTTCGACACCCAGGTCGAGCGCTCGATGAAAGCCTGGGTCATGGGCGCCAACATCAACTTGCCCCACGATGTCAGTGTCAGCTGGGCCAAGGCCATGCCTGCGCACTTTCATGCGCGGTTCAAGGCCATCGCCCGGCGTTATCGCTACGTGATCTACAACGATCAGATCCGTCCGGCACACCTTAACGAGGAGATCACCTGGAATCACCGCCCCCTGGATGTCGAGCGCATGGCCGAGGCGGCGCAATACCTGGTTGGCACCCATGACTTCAGCGCCTTCCGGGCCGGCCAGTGCCAGGCCAAGTCACCGGTCAAGGAGCTGCATCACCTGCGTGTCACTCGTCATGGCAAGATGATCGTGCTGGACATCCGTGCCAGTGCGTTCCTGCACCACATGGTGCGCAATATTGCCGGCGTGTTGATGACCATTGGCGCCGGCGAGCGTCCGGTGGAGTGGATGAAGGAAGTGCTGGAGAGCCGCATCCGCCGATCAGGCGGGGTGACCGCTCATCCGTTCGGGCTCTATCTGGTGCAGGTGGAATACCGTGACGAGTTCCAGTTACCCGAGCGTTACATTGGCCCACACTTCCTTACCGGTTTCGCCGAACTTGACGGCTGACGCCCTCTAACGCATTTGTTACCATCCGGGACTTTCCCGGAATTACCTTGGGGTTTTATCGACATGTCAGCCGTTCGCAGCAAGATTTGCGGGATTACCCGCTTAGAAGATGCGCTGGCAGCGGTCGAGGCGGGGGCGGATGCCATAGGTTTTGTGTTCTATGCCAGGAGCCCGCGCGCCGTTACCTTTCACCAGGCACGCTCGATCATCCAGGCGTTGCCGCCGTTCGTGACTACCGTCGGCCTCTTCGTCAACGCCAGTCGCTGCGAACTGGGGGAAATCCTCGACGCCGTGCCGCTGGACCTGTTGCAGTTCCATGGCGATGAGACCGCAGCTGACTGTGAGGGTTGGCATCGGCCGTACATCAAGGCGCTGCGGGTCAAGGCCGGCGATGATATCGCCGCGGCATGCGATGCATTTCCGAGTGCCAGCGGTATTCTGCTCGACGCCTATGTCGAAGGCGTGCCAGGGGGAACCGGAGAGGCGTTCGATTGGTCTTTGATTCCGCAAGGCCTGAGCAAGCCGATCATTCTGGCTGGCGGCCTGACGCCCGATAACGTCGCCGAGGCAATTGCCCGGGTGCGGCCTTATGCGGTGGATGTCAGCGGTGGGGTGGAGGCGAGCAAGGGGATTAAGGATCACGTAAGGATTCACGCATTCATCAAGGCGGTACGCGGCACGTTGATGTGACGGCTGGCAGACTGCCGCCGTCCACAGGCATGGCTGAGGGTTTTTGGGTGGTACGCAGGTCACGATTCGCTGATCCGGCCATCCTTGGATCATCGCCGCACACATGAATTTAGCTCAAGGGCATACGCGGGGCTGCGAACCAGAGCGTTCGAGCCGCCGGTACTGGAGAAAGAAAGCATGAGCAACTGGTTAGTAGACAAACTGATCCCTTCGATCATGCGTTCCGAGGTCAAGAAGAGCTCGGTGCCTGAAGGTCTTTGGGACAAGTGCCCATCTTGCGAGGCGGTGCTTTATCGTCCGGAGCTGGAAAAGACCCTGGACGTTTGCCCAAAGTGCAATCACCACATGCGTATCGGCGCACGCGCGCGCATCGACATCTTCCTTGACGCCGAAGGCCGTGCCGAACTGGGCGCTGACCTGGAACCAGCGGACCGTCTGAAGTTCCGCGACGGCAAGAAGTACAAGGACCGCCTGACCGCAGCCCAGAAAGCCACCGGCGAGAAAGACGCGCTGGTGTCCATGAGTGGCACCCTGCTGGGCATGCCGGTGGTGGTTTCGGCGTTCGAATTCTCCTTCATGGGCGGCTCCATGGGTGCCATCGTCGGTGAGCGCTTCGTTCGCGCCGCCAACTACGCGTTGGAAAACCAATGCCCGATGATCTGCTTTGCCGCTTCCGGTGGCGCACGGATGCAGGAAGCCCTGATCTCCCTGATGCAAATGGCCAAGACTTCTGCGGTGCTGGCGCGTCTGCGTGAAGAAGGCATCCCGTTTATCTCCGTACTCACCGACCCGGTCTACGGCGGTGTTTCCGCCAGCCTGGCGATGCTGGGCGACGTGATTGTCGGCGAGCCAAAGGCCCTGATCGGCTTTGCCGGCCCGCGCGTGATCGAGCAGACCGTGCGCGAAAAACTGCCAGAAGGCTTCCAGCGCAGCGAATTCTTGCTGGAACACGGTGCGATCGACATGATCGTTCATCGTCAGGAATTGCGTCCACGCCTGGGCAACCTGCTGGCACAGATGATGGGGTTGCCGACGCCGAAATTCGTCGCCGCGCCAATCGAGCCGATCGTGGTTCCGCCGGTGCCTGCCAACATATGACCCAACGTACCCTTGGCGAGTGGCTCGCCTACCTGGAACAGTTGCACCCTTCGGCCATCGACATGGGGCTGGAGCGCTCGCAGCAGGTAGCGTCCCGCATGGGACTGGGCAGGCCGGCGCCTCGGGTGATCACTGTCACGGGCACCAACGGCAAGGGGTCTACCTGCGCATTCGTGGCTTCATTGCTGCGCACGCAGGGCCTGAAAGTCGGTGTCTACAACTCCCCGCACCTGCTACGTTACAACGAACGGGTGCAGGTCAACGGCGTCGAAGCGACTGATGCCGAGCTGTGCCAGGCTTTCGCGGCAGTCGAGGCGGGCCGCGGCGACACCTCCCTGACTTATTTCGAAATGGGCACCCTGGCGGCGTTCTGGCTGTTTCAACGGTCGGGGCTGGATGCGGTGGTGCTCGAAGTCGGCCTGGGCGGGCGTCTGGACACAGTCAATGTGGTGGACGCGGACATGGCGCTCGTCACCAGTATCGGTGTCGATCACGCCGATTACCTGGGTGATACCCGAGAATCCGTGGCCTACGAAAAAGCCGGCATTTTTCGCCAGGGCGCTCCTGCGCTTTGCGGCGATCTGAATCCTCCGCAACCTCTGCTGGATAAAGCCCGCGAGCTGGCCTGCCCGTTTTTTCTGCGTGGGCGTGACTTTGATCTGGGCGTTACCGATCACCACTGGCAATGGCGCGGTCTTGATGCGCAGGGCCGGGCAGTCGAGTTGCGGGACCTGCCGTTGCTCGACCTGCCGATGGAGAACGCCGCGTTGGCTTTGCAGGCTTATCTGCTGCTGGGGTTGCCTTGGGTGGAGGCGCAGGTCATTGAAGCCCTGAAAGCGACTCGTGTGGTGGGGCGACTCGACCGTCGGGAGTTCGAATGGCAGGGCAAACGTCTGCACCTGTTGCTCGACGTGGGGCATAATCCCCATGCGGCCGAATATCTTGCTCGCCGTCTGTCCAGTCGTCCGCCGGTCGCCAAGCGTCTGGCAGTGTTCGGCTTGCTGGCGGACAAGGATCTGGACGGTGTCGTTAGCCAGTTGAATGCCAGTGTCCAGCATTGGGCTGTTGCACCTCTGGATTCCCCCCGGGCGCGCCCGGTGGACGATTTAGAGCGGGTGCTGCAGAACCTTGGGGCTTCGGTGACGTCCTATGCCAGCGTGGCCTCAGCCTTGGAAGGGCAGTGCGCACGAGCGACGAGCGACGACGAGATTCTGTTGTTCGGATCATTTTATTGTGTCGCTGAGGCCCTTGAGTGGTTGGCCCGGCGCTCCACGGAGGAAGCGGCAAATGGCATTGCTGGATAAGGCTTACAAACAACGCATGGTTGGCGCCCTGGTGCTGGTGGCACTGGCGGTGATTTTCCTGCCGATGCTGTTTTCCCGCCAGGATGAGCAGCGCAAGGTGATCGTCGAGGCGCCCGTGGCCCCGCAAGCGCCTTCGGTGCCGCAGGTCCAGGTCGAGCCAGTGGTCGTGCCTGAGCCCCAGGCGCTGCCGCAAGAACCGGTGCCGAGCGACGAGGAAATCGCCCAGCAGGAAGTGCCGTCTACGCCGATTGCGCCTGCGGCACCCGTCGCTCCTGCACCTGCCCCGGCAGCCAAGCCAGTCGCGCCAATACCGGCGTTGGCCGCCAAGCCAAGCACGCCGCCGGCCCAGCCAATCACGGCGACACCCGGCAAGCCGGACACCAGCCAAAGCCGTGTCGATGCCAATGGCCTGTCAGTCAGCTGGTCGGTGCAACTGGCCAGCCTGTCGAACCGTGCCAGTGCCGAAAGCTTGCAGAAATCCCTGCGTGCCCAAGGCTACAATGCCTACATTCGCACGGCTGATGGCAAGAATCGGGTGTTTGTCGGGCCGCTGATCGAGCGCGCCGAGGCCGACCGTTTGCGCGATTTGTTGAGTCGTCAGCGGAACCTCAAGGGCTTTGTGGTGCGTTTCCAGCCTGAACGCAGTTAAAAACTATCGCTCCGATTGAAATGCACTGCTAATCGCAGCTTACCGACAGGCATGCGCTCTGCTAAAATGCGCCGCCTTATCTGTCTGTAGGCTGCACTGTGCCATTTACCTGGGTTGACTGGGCGATCGTTGCAATCGTCGCCATCTCCGCATTGATCAGTCTTAGCCGCGGCTTCGTCAAGGAAGCGCTATCGCTGGTGACCTGGATCATCGCAGGAGTCGTAGCCTGGATGTTCGGTGGTGCATTGTCCGAGTACCTCGTCGGATACATCGAAACACCATCGGCTCGTGTGATCGCGGGCTGTGCCATCATGTTTGTCGCCACTCTGATAGTAGGCGCAATGATCAATTATCTTATCGGCGAGTTGGTACGCGTCACCGGGTTGTCCGGGACCGATCGATTCCTCGGCATGGCCTTCGGCGCCGCGCGTGGCGTGTTGCTGGTGGTCGTGGCGGTCGGGCTGTTGAGCCTGGGGCCGGTACAGCAGGACGGGTGGTGGAAAGAATCACAGCTCGTGCCAAAGTTTCTATTGGTCGCCGACTGGTCCAAGAACCTGATTCTCGGGTGGAGCAGTCAGTGGCTTGCCAGCGGTATCAGCGTACCCGCTGAGATACCGTTCAAGGAGCAACTCTTGCCAACGGCCAAAACGCCGCAGTGAGTGTTGCTCAGTTCAGATCTATTAAGTAGGGGTTGCGTCGCATGTGTGGCATCGTCGGTATCGTCGGTAAGTCGAACGTGAATCAGGCGCTGTATGACGCGCTAACCGTCCTCCAGCACCGCGGCCAGGACGCTGCCGGTATCGTGACCAGCCATGATGGCCGGTTATTCCTGCGCAAGGACAATGGGCTGGTGCGTGACGTGTTCCATCAGCGTCACATGCAGCGTCTGGTCGGTCATATGGGTATCGGTCATGTCCGTTACCCGACCGCTGGCAGCTCGACCTCGGCCGAGGCTCAACCGTTTTACGTCAACTCGCCTTACGGCATTACCCTGGCGCACAACGGGAACCTGACCAACGTTGAACAGTTGGCCAAGGAGATCTACGAATCTGACCTGCGCCACGTAAACACCAATTCCGATTCGGAAGTGCTGCTCAACGTGTTCGCCCACGAACTGGCCCAGCGCGGCAAGTTGCAGCCAACTGAAGAAGACGTATTCGCAGCGGTCACTGACGTGCACAACCGTTGCGTCGGTGGCTACGCGGTTGTGGCGATGGTTACCGGCTACGGTATCGTCGGTTTCCGCGACCCGCACGGCATCCGCCCGATCGTCTTTGGCCAGCGTCACACCGACGAGGGCGTCGAATACATGATCGCCTCCGAAAGCGTGTCCCTGGACGTGCTCGGCTTCACCCTGATTCGCGACTTGGCACCGGGCGAAGCGGTCTACATCACCGAAGACGGCAAGTTGCACACCCGCCAGTGCGCAAACAATCCGTCCCTGACCCCGTGCATCTTCGAACACGTCTACCTGGCGCGCCCGGACTCGATCATCGACGGCGTATCGGTCTACAAGGCCCGTCTGCGAATGGGCGAGAAGCTGGCCGAGAAGATCCTGCGCGAGCGTCCAGATCACGACATCGACGTAGTCATCCCAATTCCAGACACCAGCCGCACCGCAGCCCTTGAATTGGCGAACCACCTGGGCGTGAAATTCCGCGAAGGCTTCGTGAAGAACCGCTACATCGGCCGGACCTTCATCATGCCGGGCCAGGCGGCACGGAAAAAATCCGTACGCCAAAAGCTCAACGCCATCGAGCTGGAATTCCGCGGCAAGAACGTAATGCTGGTGGACGACTCGATCGTTCGCGGCACCACCTGCAAGCAGATCATCCAGATGGCTCGCGAAGCCGGCGCCAAGAACGTCTACTTCTGCTCGGCGGCACCGGCTGTTCGTTACCCGAACGTGTACGGCATCGACATGCCGAGCGCGCACGAACTGATCGCCCACAATCGTTCGACCCAGGACGTGGCCGACCTGATCGGCGCCGACTGGCTGATCTACCAGGACCTGCCTGACTTGATCGAAGCGGTCGGTGGCGGCAAGATCAAGATCGACAAGTTCGATTGCGCGGTGTTCGACGGCCAGTACGTCACAGGCGATGTTGATGAGGCTTACCTGAACAAGATCGAGCAGGCACGTAACGATGCCTCCAAGGTCAAGACCCAGGCAGTCAGCGCGATTATCGATCTGTACAACAACTGAGTAACTGGCCGCTGTAGGAGCGAGCTTGCTCGCGATGGACGTCAACGATAACGCGGGGAGTTAGATTCAACGCGCGGTCCTTGGTTTCTTCGCGAGCAAGCTCGCTCCTACATTGGGTGGATGTCTTTCTTAGTGTAATGAATCAAGGAGTGACAGCATGAGTCAGGATTGGGATGCCGGTCGGCTGGACAGCGACCTCGAAGGCGTAGCGTTCGATACCCTGGCCGTACGCGCCGGCCAGCACCGCACGCCGGAAGGCGAACACGGTGATCCAATGTTCTTCACTTCCAGCTACGTATTCCGCACCGCTGCCGACGCGGCGGCGCGCTTTGCCGGGGAAGTGCCGGGCAACGTCTACTCGCGCTACACCAACCCGACCGTTCGCGCATTCGAAGAGCGCATCGCTGCCTTGGAAGGCGCCGAACAAGCTGTGGCGACCGCCACCGGGATGGCGGCGATCATGGCCGTGGTGATGAGCCTGTGCAGCGCCGGTGATCACGTGCTGGTGTCGCGCAGCGTATTCGGCTCGACCATCAGCCTGTTCGAAAAGTATTTCAAGCGTTTCGGTGTCGAAGTCGATTACGTGCCTCTGGCGGAGCTGTCTGGCTGGGATGCGGCGATCAAGGGCAATACCAAATTGCTGTTTGTCGAGTCCCCGTCCAATCCTCTGGCAGAGCTGGTGGACATCGCCGAACTGACGAAAATCGCGCACGCCAAGGGCGCAATGCTGGTGGTCGACAACTGTTTCTGCACCCCGGCGTTGCAGCAGCCGCTGAAGATGGGCGCGGACATCGTCGTGCACTCGGCGACCAAGTTCATCGACGGCCAGGGGCGTTGCATGGGCGGCGTGGTAGCCGGTCGCAGCGAGCACATGAAAGAAGTCGTCGGCTTCCTGCGCACCGCCGGTCCGACTCTGAGCCCCTTCAACGCCTGGATCTTTCTCAAGGGTCTGGAAACTCTCGGCCTGCGGATGAAGGCGCACTGCGCCAACGCCCAGCAATTGGCTGAATGGCTGGAGCAGCAGGACGGCATCGAGAAAGTCCATTACGCAGGCCTCAAAAGTCATCCTCAGCACGAGTTGGCCTTGCGCCAGCAGAAGGGCTTTGGCGCGGTTGTGAGTTTCGAGGTCAAGGGTGGCAAAGAGGGCGCGTGGCGCTTTATTGATGCGACTCGCCTGATTTCGATCACCGCCAATCTCGGTGACAGCAAGACCACCATTACCCATCCGAGCACCACTTCTCACGGTCGCCTGGCGCCGCAGGAGCGCGAAGCAGCGGGGATCCGCGACAGCCTGATCCGTGTCGCGGTCGGCCTGGAAGACGTGGCAGACCTGCAAACCGATCTAGCGCGCGGCCTGGCTGCGCTGTGATCGAGTTGTCCGCGCCTGGCACGGGCACCAATGGCCGTGTCGCGTTGGTCACGGGTGCTGCGCGTGGCATCGGCCTGGGCATTTCGGCCTGGTTGGTCAGTGAAGGCTGGCAAGTCGTGCTGACCGACCTGGACCGCGCCCGCGGTTCGAAAGTGGCGAAGGTGCTGGGTGATAACGCCTGGTTCATCGCCATGGACGTTTCGAACGAGGGGCAGGTGGCACTGGGCGTGGCCGAGGTGCTGGGGCAGTTCGGGCGGCTTGATGCGCTCGTCTGCAACGCGGCGGTGGCAGACCCGCACAACATCACCCTGGAAAGCCTCGACCTGGCCTACTGGAACCGCGTGCTGGCGGTCAATCTTAGTGGCCCGATGCTGTTGGCCAAGCACTGTGCGCCGTACCTGCGCGCTCACAGCGGTTCGATCGTCAACCTGGCCTCGACCCGCGCCGGGCAATCGGAGCCCAACACTGAAGCCTATGCGGCGAGCAAGGGCGGCCTGTTGGCCCTGACTCATGCACTGGCGATCAGCCTGGGGCCGGAGATTCGGGTCAATGCCGTCAGTCCGGGCTGGATCGATGCACGCGACCCTTCCGCGCGCCGCGCCGAACCGCTTACCGATGCTGACCACGCCCAGCATCCAACGGGCAGGGTAGGGACGGTGGAGGACGTGGCGGCGATGGTGGCCTGGTTGCTGTCGAAGAACGCCGGCTTCGTTACGGGGCAGGAGTTCGTGGTGGATGGTGGCATGACCAAGAAGATGATTTACAGCGAGTGACAGGACTGAAACATTGATGGTGGATGTTCCGCCGTCATCGCGAGCAGGCTCGCTCCCAAAGGTGCAACGCGGACAATTGTAGGAGTGAGCCGGCTCGCGATAGCGGTCTGGTGGTCACCGAGCTCATCAGCCACTGACACGATTTTGTCTTTTTCAGAAAAACTTCAATCCTGCTATTGACTTAGGTTCGCTACCTGCGTAAATTTCGCGGCCTCGGAGATGCAAACGGGTGATTAGCTCAGCTGGGAGAGCGTCTGCCTTACAAGCAGAATGTCGGCGGTTCGATCCCGTCATCACCCACCACTTCCGAGAGTCTTGCGAAAGCAAGATGGAAGCTTTAAAAGCCTCCACCGACGCGCAGCGGTAGTTCAGTCGGTTAGAATACCGGCCTGTCACGCCGGGGGTCGCGGGTTCGAGTCCCGTCCGCTGCGCCATATTTTCCGAGTCAGGTCTGACCTGATTCGAGATTGAAAGCCTCGAAGCTTCCAGTCAGACGAGTTAGGACGCAAGTCCAAAGCGATACGCAGCGGTAGTTCAGTCGGTTAGAATACCGGCCTGTCACGCCGGGGGTCGCGGGTTCGAGTCCCGTCCGCTGCGCCATATCTGCGACAAGGCCCACTGAACGCCTTGGAGCTACGAAGAACAGCCATTGGTTGTCTTCGAGTCGATAGCGGAGACCCTGGTCGAAAGACCGGGGTTTTTTGTGTCTGCGATTTGCCTTTCTGCGCACTCAATGCATAAAGAGCTTCCTGTACGGGTCCAACATTAATTAGAATCACTCTCATTTACTACAACTCCTGGCGCAGGCCTTCTTGAGATGAGTGATGCAGTGATGCCGACGGAGCCAACCCTTCATGACCTGTACCGCGATCACCGTGGCTGGCTGGAAACCTGGTTGAGCAAACGCCTGGGCAACGGCAGTGATGCGGCAGATCTCAGCCAAGATACTTTCCTGCGAGTACTTGCCAGCTCCCAGCGGATCGCCGACCTGCAAGAGCCCCGTGCCTATCTGTTGACCGTGGGCAAACGCCTGCTGAGCAATTTCTACCAGCGCCGCAGCTTGGAACAAGCCTATCTGGCGGCGCTGGCAGCGATGCCCGAAGATTGCGCGCCATCCCCTGAACATCGCTGGCTGTTGCTGGAAACCCTGCAGGCGCTGGAGGAGCTGCTCGACGGTTTGCCGCGGGCCGTGCGCCGGGCGTTTCTCTGGAGCCAGCTCGACGGCCTGACCTACGCGCAAATCGCTGAACGCCTGCAAGTGTCTGAACGTACGATCAAGCGTTACATGGCCCAGGCTTATGAGCATTGCCTGCTGGTGGACCTGTGAACACTCAAGCGTCCGATACCCGCCAGGCCGTGCGTGCCGCCGCGCAATGGCTTGCGCTGCTGGAATCCGGCGGTGCCAACGAGCACGACCGCGCGAACTTGCAGCGCTGGCGTGATACCAGTGCCACCCACGAACAGGCCTGGCAGAAAGCCCAGGCGCTGCGCCAGCGTTTTGCCGACTTGCCTCC
>NZ_JAKNRW010000017.1 GCF_023072615.1 Pseudomonas violetae | reverse complement strand
GAAGCAACTCGCTGTCGAAAACTTCATAACTCATTGTTTACCAAGGAGTTTTCCGTTTCGACTGCGCCGGAAGTGGGGCGAATTATAGACATCTGAAATCTGCCGTCAAGCACTGTTTCTGCTTTTCTATCAGAAAGCCGAATTTGCCGCATAGAGATAGACGTAACAACGTCGAATGCGCAGTATATTGCCCAGATATGGAATTACTCTCGCTTCCTACCTTGGACGATGCCGCGAAATGAACAACCAGCCCCGCCCCCTCTCTTCAACCCTGTTCTCGGTTGGCCTGCTATTAATAGCCATGGCATCGATCCAGTCTGGCGCGTCCCTGGCCAAAAGCATGTTTCCATTAATAGGCGCACAAGGGACCACAACCCTGCGCCTGATCTTCGCCAGCGTGATAATGCTGCTAATCCTGCGACCTTGGCGTGCCAAGCTCACCGCCAAGTCTCTGCGCACCGTCATCATCTACGGCATGGCACTGGGCGGCATGAACTTCCTCTTCTATATGTCCCTGCAAACGGTTCCCTTGGGGATAGCGGTCGCCCTGGAGTTTACTGGTCCCTTGGCCGTCGCAATCTACGCCTCCCGTCGAGCCATCGACTTCCTGTGGATTGCTCTCGCTGCAATAGGCCTGCTCCTGCTGATTCCTATCGGAGCAACCAGTAGCGGCATCGACCTCGTGGGTGCCGGTTATGCACTGGGGGCTGGTGCGTGCTGGGCGCTATACATTCTGTTCGGACAGAAAGCCGGTGCAGACAACGGCGTACAGACAGCCGCATTGGGCGTGATGATCGCGGCGCTGTTCGTCGCCCCCATAGGAATCGTGCATGCAGGTGCAGCCCTGCTCACCCCATCACTGATTCCCGTGGCCATCGGTGTCGCCATTCTGTCCACCGCCCTGCCCTACACCCTGGAAATGGTCGCCCTTACACGCATGCCTGCCCGCACTTTCGGTACGCTGATGAGTATAGAACCCGCGTTCGGTGCGCTGTCTGGTTTACTTTTTCTGCATGAATACCTTTCGTTGTCACAGTGGATGGCCATCATGTGCATTATCTTGGCATCCGTCGGCGCCACCCTGACCATGGGCAGTAATGCCAAGCCTGCGGTCGCGGTGGATTGATAAAGGATTTGACGAGGGTCTGGTATTTGACGGCCAATTAGGCCATGTTTAACGCCCTGCCGGGCCCGACGACCTGGTCGTCAGGCAGGGAATTTCAAGATCTGGATATCAAAACGCTTCAAGCGAAAGCGAATGCAGTCAGACCCGGGCATCAGATCCGGGGACGCTATAAGGATAGTAATGAAACGAATTTTGATACTGATCGCGGTACTCGCAGTTGCGGGTTGTGCGGCGACCGCCAAGACACAGGTCAAGCACGGCAAGAAAGGGCTGCACATCAACTGTTCCGGCCTGTCGTCCTCTTGGGACAAGTGCTACACCAAGGCTGCCAACTCGTGCGTGCCCAAAGGTTACAAGGTCATCGCCAAGTCAGGAGATTCGGTGGAGGAGCCAGGCGATTACCCGTTCGGCATCAATCCTGCCGGTTACACCAGCCGCAGCATGATCGTCATCTGCAAGTAAGCGGTCGTCAGGTTCGCAGATCTGCGATCTGCTTGCGGATCTCGTCGTAGCTGGACTTCAGCACCGTGCGCTGGATATCCGGTGTCGCCAGCATCCGCGCGACTACCAAGGCCCCGATACACTGCGACAGGATTGCCCAGGCAAGGCTGTCGCTGCCTAGCGTCTGCGCCCAGCTTTGCTGAAGCCGACAGATCCAGTTTTCCGCCTGCTGCCGAACAGCATCCTCCGAGCGGGCGATCTCGGCGCCCAAAGCAGGCAAAGCGCAACCCGTATCAACACTCTCGACATGCGCCATGCTCAGGTATTGCCGCAGACAGCGGTCCAGATCCTGATCCTCACCCAGCCGGGCCATGCTCTGCCCTAGCTCACGCTCGACAATCGAAGCAAACAATTCGTCCTTGGACGAAAAGTGGCTGTAGAAAGCACCTCCGCTCAAACCGATCGCCTTCATCAGGCCATCCACCCCGACGGCAGAAAACCCGGACTTCTTCGCCGATACAGCACTGCTCCGCAAGAGCCTTTCTCTGGTTTCCAGCTTGTGGTTGGCCGAGTAACGCATCGCCTTGCCCTCAGTAGTGATCACCTTGACGCCTGTCGAATCGTAGCATAACGTTCGTTTAGTTAACGATCGTTTACTAAAGGATCTGCGATGAATAACAAGAAGGTCGTACTCGTTGTCGGTGCCGGGGATGCTACCGGTGGCGCCATTGCCAAACGTTTTGCCCAGGAAGGGTTCGTCGCCTGCGTAACCCGACGCAACGCCGATAAACTCCAGCCCCTGGTAGATGCCATCCAGGCCACTGGTGCAGAAGCCCATGGTTTTTCCTGCGACGCCCGCAAGGAAGAGGAGGTAGTGGCACTGGTCGAACAAATTGAAAGCCAGATTGGCCCCATCGAAGCGTTCATCTTCAATATTGGCGCCAACGTCCCGTGCAGCATCCTTGAGGAGACTGCGCGTAAATATTTCAAGATCTGGGAGATGGCCTGTTTCTCAGGATTTCTCAACGGTCGCGAAGTGGCCAAGCGCATGGCCCAACGGCAGCGAGGAACGATTCTGTTCACCGGTGCTACAGCTGGACTGCGCGGCGCGGCAGGCTTTGCAGCTTTTGCTGGGGCCAAACACGGGATCCGTGCCCTGGCCCAGAGCATGGCCCGGGAATTGGGGCCGATGAATATCCACGTGGCTCACGTAGTGGTCGACGGCGCCATCGATACCGATTTCATTCGCGACAACTTCCCCGAGAAATACGCAACCAAGGACCAGGACGGCATCCTCGACCCCGAGCACATCGCCGAGAATTACTGGTACCTGCACAGTCAGCCGCGCGATGCCTGGACCTTCGAGCTCGACCTGCGACCTTGGAACGAACGCTGGTAAGCCCCTCCCGACAATAATAAGCAGAGCACATCGATCATGAGTAAAACCGTGGAGTTCTTTTTCGACCTCGGCAGCCCGGCCACCTACCTGGCCTATACCCAGCTGCCGCAGATCTGCCAGCAGACCGACAGCCAGTTGATCTACGTGCCGATGCTGCTGGGGGGTGTATTCAAAGCGACGGGTAACGCTTCACCGGCAACCATTGCCGCCAAGGGTCGCTACATGTTCCAGGACCTGGATCGGTACGCGAAACGGTACGGTGTGCCACTCAAATTCAATCCGCACTTCCCTATCAATACCCTGATGTTGATGCGCGCAGTGACCGGCATGCAACTACGCCGCCCCGAGCGCTTTGAGGCGTTTATTGACTGCCTGTTCCGGGCACTTTGGGTTGAAGGTCGCAGCCTGGGTGATCCGGCGACCGTCGCCGCAGTGCTGAGCGAACACGGGTTTGATCCGGCTGAAATCCTGGCACTCACCGCAGACGAGGATGTGAAGGCTGCGCTCAAGAACAACACCGAGCGAGCGGTTCAAAGAGGAGTGTTTGGTGCACCGAGTATGTTTGTTGGTGATCAGCTGTTCTTCGGCCAGGATCGACTGGACTTCGTGGTTGAAGCCCTGAGCTGAATACAGGCGCCGCAATCGGCGCCTGATCTTCCGATAATCAGATGGCAGCCGTCCGGGTGTTCAACCACTCAAGCGCAGCCCCATCGAGCAGCGGGGCAAGGCGCTCACGCACTTCAGCGTGATAGCCGTTGAACCACAATTTTTCATCTTCCGTCAGCAGCACTGGCACCAGGCAGCGGGTATCTATCGGGCACAGAGTCAGCGTTTCGAATTTAAGGAACTCGCCGAACTCGCTCTTGCCCGCCTCGCGATTCAATACCAGGTTCTCTATTCGTACACCCCAACGGCCAGGACGGTAGGTACCAGGTTCGATGGAGGTAATCATGCCCGGCTGCATGGCAGTGTGCGGTGCGGCAGCGGCTTGATAGGCAATCACCTGCGGACCTTCATGCACGTTCAGGAAGTAACCAACGCCATGGCCGGTCCCGTGCCCGTAATCGACGCTTTCGGCCCAGATCGGCGCGCGTGCGATGGCGTCCAGTAGCGGTGAAAGAATACCTTTGGGGAACTGCGCCCGGGACAATGCGATGACACCTTTGAGCACCCGTGTGCAGTCTCGCTTCTGCTCCTCGGTTGGGGTACCGACCGGAACCATGCGCGTAATGTCGGTGGTGCCACCCAGATACTGGCCGCCGGAGTCGATCAACAACAGGCCGTCGCCCTCGATCACCGCGTGCTCTTCTTCGGTGGCGTGGTAGTGCGGCATTGCGCCGTTGGCGTTGAATGCGGCGATGGTGTTGAAGCTCAGCGACACATACCCCGGACGACGCATACGCGCTGCCGTCAGGTGTTCGTCGATAGTCAGCTCGGTAATGCGCTCACGACCCCAAGCCGACTCCAGCCAGGCGAAGAACTCGCACAGTGCGGCGCCGTCCTGCTCCATGGCCTGGCGGATGTGCTCGGCATCAGCCAGGCTTTTTTGCGATTTCGCCAGGGTGGTCGGGTTAAGGCCTTCGACCAGTTTTACGCCGCTATCCAGGCTATCCAACAGCCCAGCGGTGACCCGCGCAGGATCGATCAGCAGGCTGGTGCCCGCAGGTACCGCATGCAACGCGTCAGCCACTTCGTTGTAATCACGCAGCGTCACACCGCTCTGTTCGAGGATTGCGCGCAACTCGGCGCTGACCTTGCTCAATGCCACGAACAAGGTGGCCTGTTTCTGACCGATCAGGGCGAAGGAGACAAACACTGGGTTGAATGACACGTCGCCGCCACGCAGATTGAACAACCAGGCGATGTCATCGAGAGTGGCAATGAAATGCCAGTCAGCTTTGCGGCCCTTCATCACCTCGCGCAATTTTCCCAGCTTTTCTGTGCGACTGACGGTCGCCTGGGGCGGCAAATGTTGATAGATCGGCTCGTCCGGCAGGGTCGGACGATCGCTCCAGACTTCGCTCAACAGGTCAATGTCCGTACGTAAACGTGCACCGCGGCCCTCAAGCTTGCCGCCCAGGGTTCGCGCCGAAGCCACTGCCATCACCGCACCGTCCACCGCCACCACACCACCTTCTGGGGTTTGCTCGGCCAGCCAGTCCAATGGTCCAGGCTGGCCCGGTTGCAACTTGACCAGCTCGATACCGCTGCCTTCGAGTTCCTTGGTCGCCTGCTCCCAATAACGGCTGTCGGCCCAGACTCCGGCGAAGTCCGGCGTAACGATCAGCGTGCCTACGGAACCATGAAACCCCGACAGCCACTGCCGCCCTTGCCAGTAACCCGGCAGGTATTCCGAGAGATGCGGGTCTGCTGACGGCACCAGCAGTGCATGAATGCCCTCCCGGCTCATCAGCTCGCGGGTTTGCGCCAGGCGCTGGGGTACTGACCCATTGTTCAAAGGCTGCGTACTCATCATGTCTCCTGCTAATCACGTAATCATTATTGTTGAAGCGCTGATTTGCATCGACGCTTTAAGACCCTATTGCCAGAATGCTGGAGCACTGGCGCAGGCTGCTTTTATAAGGTCTACCGCCTGGTCGATATCCTGCTCGGTGGTGAACCGTCCAAGACTCAAGCGGATGGTGCGACTTGCCGAGTGAGCGTCATGCCCCAGGGCCAGCAGCACATGTGAGGGGGTGTTACTGGCGGAATTGCACGCCGACGTTGCGGAAAACGCAATCGAGTGGCGCAACGTCGCGGTATTGAATTCACCCTCGGCAAACGTCAGGCTCAGGGTGTGGGGAATACGCTGCAAGGGACTGCCATTGAGACGAATACCCGCAATGCTAAAGAGTTGTTCGAGCAAGCGTTGCCGCAGACCGGCGATGGTGGTTTTTTCATCCTCGAACAACTGCGCCGCCAACTCGAAAGCCACACCCATCGCCGCGATCTGATGAGTTGCCAGGGTACCCGAGCGCAAGCCTCCCTCGTGCCCGCCACCGTGAATCTGCGCGTGCAGGCGTTGTTGCGCACGGGGGCCGACGTACAGCGCACCAATACCTTTAGGGCCGTAGATTTTGTGGGCGGAAAACGACATCAAGTCCACCGGCAACTGCGCCAGGTCGATGACGACCTTGCCGGCACCCTGTGCAGCGTCGACATGAAACAAGACATCACGCGCACGCACGATCTCGCCGATTGCGGCGATATCGTTGACCGTGCCCAGTTCGTTATTGACCAGCATCAGCGAGACCAGGAAGGTCTCCTCGCGCATGGCTTCGCTGACCGCCTGAGGGGTGATCAGGCCATCGGCATCAGGCACCAGATAAGTGACAGCGACCCCGGCGTCCTGCAATTGCCTGGCAGTGTCGAGTATCGCCTTGTGCTCGATCTGACTGGTAATGACATGGCCGCCAACGACGCCTCGGGCCTGAGCCACGCCCTTAAGCGCAAGGTTATTCGATTCGGTGGCGCCTGAAGTCCAGACAATCTGATTGGCCTGGGCACCGACCAGATCGGCGACTTGCTTGCGGGCATGCTCTACGGTTTGCCGGGCCTGTTGACCGAACGCATGGGAGCTGGACGCGGGGTTACCAAAGTTACCGGTGAAACCCAGGCACTCGACCATGACCTTGATGACTCGCTCATCCACCGGAGTGGTGGCGGCGTAGTCGAAATACAAAGGGCGTTTATTCATAAAAGTCTCGCAGAGCGGGTTCCGGGATCAGGAAGCTCGTTACTGGAACGGCAAAGCGCAGCCTCGTGAGCTGCGCCGATATTCCAGAACGTTAGAAATACCTGATCGGAGGCCGTTAAAGAAGTACAACTTCATTTAAAAGTGCGTCGGAACGCTCATGAAGTCGAGCTTAACAGGCATCGGACAACCGGTTGAAGCAATGCATCAGGCAATGCTCTCCAGCAGCAGCGGATAAAGCGATATCACAAGCAGTGCGGCCATCCCCCAGTTGAATACGCGCAACCAGCGCCGATCTTTCAGCACGTTGCGCAACAGCGTGCCGCAGGCCGCCCAGACGCCTACGCTGGGCAGGTTGATTACGGCAAAGACCGCAGCGATCACGATGACATTGGTGAAATATCCCTGCATCGGCGTGTAGGTGCTGATGGCGCCAATGGCCATAATCCAGGCCTTGGGATTCACCCACTGAAACGCCGCCGCACCCAGGTAGCTGATCGGCTGGCCCTTGCCGTCCGCGCTGTCGGAAACCGGTCCGGAATGGGCGATTTTCCACGCCAAGTACAGCAGGTAGGCGGCGCCGACGTAACGCAACACTGCGTAAAGCAATGGATAGGTTTGAAACACCGCGCCCAGGCCGAAACCCACCGCTACCACCAGCACAAAAAAGCCGCAGGTGATACCGAGCATATGCGGGATGGTGCGGTTGAAGCCGAAGTTCACACCAGATGCCAGCAACATGGTGTTGTTCGGGCCAGGAGTGATCGAGGTGACCAGGGCAAACAGTGCAAAGCCCAGCAGCAGATCGGGAGAGAGCGTCATCGGTGGCAGTCCATCAGGGTCAGTCAGGTACTGACCCTATCGCACGTCTCGCCTGAAGCCCATGGACAGTTGAGTAGAACTTCGAGCGGTACAGTCGTTCAGCTTGGACGACCGTGCAGTTGGACAGCGTGTTCGGCGTTCATTTCACCATGCTTGTCAAAGCTGAAGGCTTTCTGTGGCTGGCCGAGCAATTCGGCTTTTTTCGCGTGGTACTCGTCAAACGACAGGCTGCGACGATTCAGATCTTCCAGGGCCAATTGGCGGCTTTCTTCCGGGGTGTAAGGGCGTAACTCCGGGGAAACGTGGCTCGCACATCCAGCAAGTACGGAAAATGCGAGCAACAGCAAAATGGCGATTGGAGATTTCATGGCGTGGCGTCCTGGCATCTGGGTTCGGGGCAATGAACACAGGCTACTCGCGCCCCCCGCCGGGCAGAAATCAACGCGCTCGATAGTGGGTATCAACCTTTCAGCGCGGTACGCCATACACCCGAATGGAAGCGGGTGGCGCGGCACATTTATAACCTGCGCGCACGTAATCGCCCTCTTGTCGCCGTGAACTGCGGCGCCTTCTCTGAAACCCTGGGAGAGGCGGCACTGTGCGGGGAATGAGAAAGTTGTATGCACCTATGCGGTCAGTGCCGAGGCCGGCTGGCCACGATCAGTGAACTGGCCGTGAAAAACGCCGGCCTGCGCCCCCCCAGGGTGAGCGCTTTAAGCCGCTCTCCATCTAACCCACCAGATGGCAGTGCAGCGCGTTGTCATGGCTACGCTCCAGACTGTGCAAGACTTGGAACGAGCCAAAGGTCACAGTCTTCGCCTGGTGAGCACGAATCAAATGCCAGAAATCCTGCTCGCCACTTTCAAACTGCCGGAACGCCGCTTCTCCTGCTTCACGCGTCTGCCATTGCAGATAGTTGAGCACCCGCCGGCCATCGTCGCTGGCCTGGATGCTAGCACTGAGGAATCCCGCGTAGTCCCGAGCCAGCCGTTCGGTTTGCATCGATAGCGCCGACACCAGTGCCGGTTGCTGATGGGGTTCGATCTCGAACTCGATAAGTTGGGTGAAGCTGCGATTTTTCTCTGGCGCCTGCATGAAAAAGTCCCCCTCTGCGTATGCCGGACGTTGCTATCCGAAGGCCTGCAGGGTAAAACCTCCAGTTAAGTCAAGGTCAAGAGGGATTTTTCAAATGATGACCTCGGAACACCTGCACCGGGAACTCACTGTCGGCCAGGTTGCCGCCCGCAGCGGCGTGGCAGTCACCGCGCTGCACTTCTACGAAACCAAGGGCCTGATCAAGAGCAACCGCAACCAGGGCAACCAGCGCCGCTACCCGCGGGAAGTGTTGCGCCGAGTGGCGTTGATCAAGGTGGCACAACGCCTGGGCATTCCTTTGGCAGAGATTGGTAAGGCGCTGCAATCGCTGCCCGATAACCGCGCACCGACGGCGGCCGACTGGAAGGTGTTGTCGGCCCAGTGGAGCCGGGATCTGGATGAGCGGATCAACCAGCTTGCGTTGCTGCGCGACCGGTTGAATGGATGTATTGGTTGTGGATGCCTGTCGATGGAGGCATGCCCGTTGCGCAATTTTGGTGATGTTTTGGGCGACCGCGGGCCTGGGGCGCATTTGCTGGAGGAGGACTAGTCGTAAAATTACGAGTTAGGACTCACCTCGGGCTTGCCCAATGACAGTGTGATGAAATAGCGTTCATCTTTCGGGCGCCTGTGGTCCCAGCAACGATCGACCTCCAACTTGACTTGATACTTGTCGCCAGCCTGCCCAGTAGAGCCATGACTATCGTTGCCACGATCCCGCGCTGCATGCTACAGCGTCTTAAGGGGTTCATCGGACGCCACTACCCGCTGCAAAGTCTCGAATGGCTTGTTCGATCAGGTGGCGATCAGAGCGCCGGAGCAAGCCATCAAACTGGGTTGCCGCCTCCATCACGGTTACAGGATGTTTTTCTGTTCGTGCCATGCCAAGCATTCAACACTTTTCTCTGTGTCGCCAGCTTCGATTGCCTCGAACGCTTGCAGGATCTCCCCATGGTTAATTCCAAACTGTAGTTTTTGTTCTCTAATAAGCCATAACACCGGATGTTGGGTATTCCCGTAAATGCTCTTCCGTGACGGCAGGCAAGCCTCTAGCGCGTGAGACCCTCGCTCGGCATAGAATGTATGCAACGGATACACATCAAGAAAAAGCGTGGTGTTTCCCAGCGCAAGCATGTCGTGAACAAATATAAGTTGCTTCTGCGCCAGCGATAACACCTCGTCGGAACCCGGCAATCTTCTGTATTTGTTGGATGACGGTAAAACAGGTCAAAAGATCGCAGCCTGCGGCAGCTCATACTATATTCATGGGTTCGCAATATCCTTATCTGAAAACAAAACCAGGGAGAACCGCCATGAGCGTCAAACCCATCCCCGAGGGCTATCACAGCATTACGCCGTATCTGGGTATTCAAAAAGCTGCCGAAGCCATCGAGTTCTACAAAAAAGCCTTTGGGGCCATCGAAGTCATGCGCCTGGCGATGCCCGATGGTGGCATTGGTCATGCCGAATTGCGCATCGGCGATTGCCCGATCATGCTGGGCACCCCTTGTGATCAAGGGCCGCTGAGTAATCCTGAGCAGTCCCCTTCGGTAGGGCTGCACCTGTATGTCAATGATGTGGACGCTTCGTATAAACAGGCGATTGCTGCAGGGGGCATTGTCGTTTCCGAGGTCAAGGATCAGTTTTATGGTGATCGATCCGGAACGTTGAAGGATCCCTTCGGACACATGTGGTTTCTGGCCACGCGCAAGGAAGACCTGACCCAGGAGCAAATTGAGCAGCGCGCGCAGGAAATGTTCCAGCAGGGATGACATACCGGTCCGCTCCCGCAGGTACCTCACTGTGGGGGTCGGAACATCCAGGCGCTCGAAACATTTTCTTTCATATGCTGCTTCCGGATTCTTGATTCTCATTCGTCTTATATAGATGCAGTCTGCTCGCGTAGGCAAAAACCACGAGCGACTTTTCATCGATCCAACGCTGGGAAGCCTGCAGCCAAGGCCCTCCCATCGCTATAAGACTTACATCATGTCGAAGAAATCCCGTTCCAAAATCTGGTTTCTGGTCCACAGCTGGCTGGCGCTACCGATCTGGTTTTTGGTACTGATCGTATGCGTGACCGGCACGCTTGCCGTGGTCAGCCAGGAGATCGTCTGGCTGGCCAACCCGCAAATGCGCGCCAGCCAGCCCTCCGATGATGCCCCGATGCTGAACTACGACCAGATCGTCGCCGCGATCAAAAAGGCCGAGCCGAACACCCTGGTCGAAAGCATCAGCCGTCCCGATGAGTCGCACTTTGCCCTCGACGTCGAGGTCAGCTACCCGGATGGACGTTCGGTGACGGTCTACGTCAACCCGTACACCGGGGTCGTACAGGGCGCTGCACCGCAATTCAATTTCCAGGCCTTCACCCGCGCACTGCATGGCTGGTGGCTGGTGCCGTTCACCAACGGCTATAGCTGGGGCTGGTACCTGGTGTCGTTCCTGAGCCTGCCGATGCTGGCGTCCCTGGTCACCGGGCTGGTGGTGTACAAGAAATTCTGGAAAGGTTTCCTCAAGCCAACCCTGCGCATTCGTCATGGCGTGCGGATTTTCTGGGGCGACTTTCACCGTCTCAGCGGCATCTGGTCAATCTGGTTTATCGCGGTGATTTCCGTGACCAGCACCTGGTTCCTGATCGAAGCATTCATGTTCGATAACCAGGTGACGATTTCCACTGCCCCGGTGGCCCTGGTAGTGGCTCGAGAGAGCGTGCCGGTGAGTGCCGATGGTTCGCCTGCGCCGATGATCAGCCTGCAGAACGCGATCACCGAGGCCAAGGAGCGCATTCCCGGGCTTGAGGACAGTTTTGTCAGTATGCCCGCCAACGCTTACAGCTACCTGACGGTAGGCGGACGCAGCTGGTACCCGCTGATGTTCCAGACCGCCGATATCAACCCCTACACCGGTGAAATCGCCTCCACTCGCCTGCTCTCGGACCGCTCCGGGCTGGAGCTGGTGACTGAATCCATGCGTCCGCTGCACACCGGTGACTTCGGTGGCCTGTGGATCAAGCTGATCTGGTTCTTCTTCGGCTTGCTCCTGAGCATGATGGTCCTCAGTGGCCTGCTGATCTGGACCAAACGCACCGCCTTGGCCACGGCCAACGCGCTGAAGCGGGAAAACAAGCGCGCACGAGCGCAACCTGCCCCTCGCCACGAAACCACGGAGGTTTGCCAATGAGCCTGCTCGTTGCGGATAAACCCTCTTCGAAACTGAGCCGTTTCTGGCACAAATGGCGTTTCCACATCAATGTCCTGCTGTTACTGGTACCGCTGGGCTTCATGCCCAAGTACTTCGCGGATGCCGCGCTCTTCCGGGGCGATACCGGTTTGGGTGAAAGGGAGGCCGGAGAAGTGCAGGTCGGCCCCTGGAGCCTGCGCCTGGCTGAACTGCGCAACGAAGCGCCGCGACTCGATGGGCCCGCCGGCTATATGAAAAGCTTCAACGCCGCGTTGTGCGACAGCTGCGGTGACCAGGTCAAGGCCACTTACTTACGCATCGGCAAGCCCCGCAGCCTGCGCGCCGCCGGGGTGATTTTCTTCGGCACGCCTTACCGCATGGGCGCCATGTTGCCGATCCCGGAGAAAACCAAGGCCGACGCTGAACTGTGGATCACCATGGAGGGCTGGGACGGTGCGATGCACCAAGCTTCCATGCCTCTTAGCCAGGCATCCCCCGCCACCATCGAGTGGCTGACCAAACAAGGAGGCAAACCATGACTTTCCGTCCTCTACGCAACCTGGTGCTAGTGCTCTGCACCGGATTCAGCGCCAGCGTCCTGGCCCACAACCCGATGTGCGAGTGCAAGGCCCTCGACGCCGAACAAATCGAATGCACTGGGGGTTTTTCCGATGGCAGCGGCGCCCCGGGTGTGACCCTGGATGTGATCGGCTACGACGAAACCATTCTGGTGCCCGGTAAGCTCGGCGCTGACTCGAAAATGACGTTCAAGAAACCCACTGCCGAGTTCTATGTGCTGTTCGATGCAGGTCCCGGCCATGTCGTGGAAATAGACCAGGCGGACATCGAAACCCCATGAGCACCCCCACCCATCAAATAGTCCGCCCGGCCGGAGCCGGTCACGAAACGCTATATGTATTGCTCCTGTGCCTGATGATTCTGGCCGTGGCCGGCTCGGTCGTAGCCTGGCGACATGAATCCCAGGAAGTCAGCACCGTGACCAGTCACCAACTGGATGCGCGCCGCGACCTGAGCGCTTCCGAACAGGGCATCTACGCCGACCTGCGAGTCACGCTAGACGAAATTCACCTGTTGCGTCAGGAGCGGCAGGCGCTACCGACCCCAGCGCTGCTGGCTGACGAAGGTTTCGCGCCATTCGCCCAGGACGCCAGCTCGGTCAGTCGTGGCAGCCATGCCTGGGAGTTGCTGCAGGACCGGGCCTATTTCGGCCAGAGCCAGTCCCCCGAAGTCGCCGGTTCTTTCCTGATGCGCCTCACCGCCGGCGACGATGAGCCGGACATCTGGCTCCACCGCGGCAAAGCCCTCAAGGCGCCAGCCGATCTTGCCAACACCGCGCTGGAAAGCGCTGGCTGGCGGCAGATCGTCGCGCAATTCGATGCCGGCGTCACTCGCCAGCATCGGCACTGACCCCTCGCCTTTACCCGAGAGAAGACCGCTTTCCCATGCCTATTTCATCTCAACGTTTCATCCGCGTGTTGCTGGCTGGCCTGCTTGCCTGCCTGCTGGCCCCAATGGCCAGTGCTGACGAGGCCAAGCGCCTGCGCATCGGCATCACCCTGCATCCGTACTACAGCTACGTGGCGAATATCGTCGGCGACAAGGCCGAAGTGGTGCCATTGATTCCCGCAGGCTTCAACCCGCATGCCTACGAGCCACGCGCTGAAGACATCAAGCGCATCAGCGGGTTGGACGTGGTCGTACTCAATGGGGTCGGGCATGACGATTTCGCCGACCGCATGATCGCCGCCAGCGAAACCCCAAATGTGCCGGTGATCGAAGCCAATGAAAACGTGCCGCTGCTGGCTGCGACTGGCGTGGCTGCCCGCGGCGCCGGCAAGGTCGTCAATCCACATACCTTCCTGTCGATCAGCGCCTCGATTGCCCAGGTTAACAACATTGCCCGGGAGCTCGGCAAACTTGATCCGGCCAACGCCAAGACCTACACCCAGAACGCCCGCGCCTACGGCAAACGCCTGCGGCAGATGCGTGCTGCAGCCCTGGCGAAATTGACCGAAGCGCCCAATGCCGAGTTGCGCGTAGCCACCGTGCATGCCGCCTATGACTACCTGCTGCGCGAATTTGGCCTGGAAGTCACAGCCGTGGTCGAGCCTGCCCATGGTATCGAGCCCAGCCCGAGTCAGTTGAAAAAGACCATCGACCAATTGCGTGAACTGGACGTGAAAGTGATTTTCTCCGAGATGGATTTCCCATCGAGCTATGTCGACACCATCCAGCGTGAGTCCGGGGTAAAACTGTACCCGCTGTCGCACATTTCATATGGTGAATACACGGCCGACAAGTACGAAAAGGAAATGACCGGCAACCTCAATACCGTGGTCCGGGCCATCCAGGAGAGCGGCGCATGACTGTCCAGGAGACCCTGATTGCCCAAAGCATTGGCCCGACCCTGGACTTCGCCGGCGTCGACCTGACCCTCGGCCGTACCATGATCCTGGACCAGGTGACCTTCCAGGTTCAGCCCGGCAGTGTCCATGCACTGGTCGGCCCCAACGGTGGCGGCAAGAGCTCGCTGATCAAGACCCTGCTCGGTCAAATGCCCCACCAGGGCCGCCTGAGCCTGCAATGGCCCGGTACCCCGGGGACGATCGGGTACGTCCCGCAAGCGCTGGAGTTTGATCGCGGACTACCGATGACCGTAGACGACTTCATGGCTGCGATGTGCCAGCGCCGTCCGGCATTTCTGGGGGTGAGCAAGCATTACGCCGCAGCCATCGGTGACGCACTGGAGCGGGTCGGCATGCAGGACAAACGCAAACGGCGCATGGGCGCCTTATCCGGAGGCGAACGCCAGCGTGTATTGCTGGCCCAGGGGCTGATTCCGGCGCCGCAACTACTAGTACTCGATGAGCCCATGTCGGCACTTGATGAGGCCGGCATCCAAGTGTTCGAGCGACTTCTCGGGGACTGGCGCCAAAGCGGCATCACCGTACTGTGGATCGAGCACGACCTGGAGGCGGTGGGTCGCCTGGCGGACCGTGTCACCGGGCTCAACCGCCGAGTGCTGTTCGATGCAACGCCCAAGCAGGCCCTGACACCGGAACGCTTGCTGACGCTGTTTTCCACTCATCCACGGAGCGCTGCCTGATGAGTTATGAAGCCTTTCGTCTGATGGTTCAAGGCTGGGCGTCTTCGGGTTATCTGCCGGAAGCGCTGGCCTACGGGTTCGTGATCAACGCGCTGCTGGCCGGTTTGCTGATCGGACCAGTGCTGGGCGGCTTGGGCACCCTGGTCGTGGTCAAGCGCTTTGCGTTTTTCTCCGAAGCGGTCGGCCACGCGGCACTGACAGGTGTGGCTGTCGGCATTCTGCTGGGTGAACCTTACACAGGGCCGTATGGCAGCCTGTTCGGCTACTGCCTGCTGTTCGGTATCCTGCTCAACTATTTGCGCAACCGCACCGGGCTGTCACCGGATACGCTGATCGGCGTGTTCCTGTCCGTTTCGTTAGCCCTGGGTGCCAGCCTGCTGTTGATTCTGGCCGGCAAGATCAACGTGCATATCCTTGAAAACGTGCTGTTCGGTTCGGTTCTGACAGTCAACGGGAATGATCTTCTGGTGCTGGCCATCGTGGGTTCACTGGTCATGGCGCTGGCCTTGCCGCTGTATAACCGCATCATGCTCGCCAGTTTCAACCCGCAACTGGCCGCCGTGCGCGGAGTGGCTGTGAAGACCCTCGATTACCTGTTCGTGATTCTGGTAACCCTGATCACCGTGGCCGCAGTGAAAGTCATCGGCGCCATTCTCGTCGGGGCCCTGCTGGTCATCCCGGCAGCGGCTGCACGCTTGCTCAGCCAATCGCTCAAAGGCTTTTTCTGGTGCTCGGTGTTGATCGCCACGGTCAGTACCCTGTGCGGCATTCTCGGGCCGATCGTCTTTGATCTGCCTATTCCGTCCGGAGCCGCGATCATCCTGGTGGCTGGTATCGCCTTTGCCCTGGCAGCCACTGCCCGTGGCATCGTTCCTAGCCTGAAAGGGAATATCGGATAAATGAATTTTAATTTGCGTCAACTGATCCTGGCCGTTGCTCTGTGCGCCCTGGCCAACCCTGCATTGGCGACTGACAGCGCAAAACCGTTGCGGGTCCTGGCCTCATTGCCGATCACCTACGGCTTGGGCGAAGTCTTACTCAAGGGCACCAACGTCCAGCTGGAACGTGCAGCGCCCGTAACTTTGCCCGGCAGCCGGCAGACCGCGTACTTCACCGGGCGAGGTGCGCCTGCTCTGGCCAAGCTGGCGACCGACGCCGATGCAGTGATTGGCCTGCGTTCGTTATGGGCCGACGATCCGCTCTATCCCATGTCCCGGCGCAGCAACATTCGCGTGGTCGAAGTCGACGCCGCCCGCCCGGTGGACGGTGCACTGCCCGGCATCGCCGTACGGCCGGGCAACAAGGTTGACGGCCTCAACAGCCAACCGTGGTTTTCCAGCAACAACATGGGGCGCATGGCGGATGTGATTGCCGCAGATCTGGTGCGCCTGGCACCCACCGCCAAACCGTTGATCGAGGCCAATCTGGCGATGCTCAAACAGCGTCTGCTAAAGTTCAGCGCCGACAGCGAAGCGCGCCTGGCCCGCGCCGACAACCTCAGCGTGATGAGCCTGAGCGATCATTTCGATTACTTGATTGGCGGCCTCAACCTGGAACTGATCAGCCTCGACGCCCGACCGGATACCGAATGGACCCCGGAGGCGCTCAAGCAACTGGGGGTTACCCTCAAGGACCATGATGTGGCAGTGGTGTTGCATCACCGCCAACCGTCGGATGTGCTGAAATCGGTGATTGCCGAGGCTGGGAGCCGGTTGGTGGTGTTAAATGTCGATGGGGTGGATCCGGTGGCGGAACTGGAGGAAAATGTGGACTTGGTGATCAAGGGGTTGGGTGACGAGGGGGCACGCTCTCCTCTGTAGGAGCTGTCGAGTGCAACGAGACGGCGATTATTTCTACAGCCCAACCACCAAAAAGCCCGCTGACTGTCGCCGGTCCAGCGGGCTTTTTGTTACAGGCAAACTCAGTGAACCACAACCGCCTGCTCATACATCTTCTTGCGCAGGCTGCCGCCGCTGACGCTGGACATCACCACCACGCCCGCAATAGTCCCGGCGAGCTCAAAGGCAAACATCTTGCCGTACGCCCAAACCCGCTCTGGATCTCGTCGACAATCAGCGCCTCGCGGGCCTTTTCGCTAATGCGACGCTGGCCACGCTACCCGTCGAGGCCAGCCGGAATCACCCCTCCCTCGCCCGGCACCGCTTCGACGATCACGGCCAGGCAGTCGATGAAGCTGCGGCCTGCAATATCTTCGACATAGATACCGTTGACACGTTTGAGCGCCAAAAGGATGCGCCGAGGCTAGCTACGGGCGTTGGACTCCTGCCGGGTCTGTCGCGCCAGGAACGACGACTCGCTGAACTGATAAAGCTTTTCAGCCGGCGCCGGAGCGACTTGCGCCGACTGATCTTGCGCAAGGCTGGTAGCGCCAGACATCTCTCGACCCTCAAAAAGGTTTTCCTGCTGTGGAAACGCTCCAGGCATCCGAGGATGTAGACCCCTTGTCAGCTTTTATTGCAGGCGACGACAGACCTTTGTGCATGGGAATGGCCTGCAGACCGGCGACCTTGAATGTCGGGGCGCAGGGCTGGTATCCCAGATGCCGGTAGAACCCTTCGCCGGTGAGGGTGCTGTTGAGCCGCACGTGGCAGAGGCCATGGCCGATCAACCAGCTTTCCAGATCTTTCACCAGCGCCTGTCCCGCCCCGCGCCGAAACCATTCCGGCTGCACGTAGCAAAACGCCAGCTTGCCGCTGATCGCAGCCATGGCGACCCCCACCGGTTTGTCCTGTAACAGGGCAATGTTGAGGTATAACCGCGGGTCAGTGAGCCAGGCCATCACGTGCCTGGCGGTTTTGCTGTGGGTCCAGGTAGCAACTGTTCGTGGATCGTTGCGGTGATCGATGGCACAGCCAACGCGGATGGAGCGTTCGACTATCCGGCAGATAATGCCGGCGTCGGCGGGGGTTGCCTTGCAGACATGCAGAGATGCTTCCATGGCGCCAGTACCTCAATCCATTGAGTCAAAGCCGGCGAGGACGATAGCGCTATGGGGGCTGGATGCCTATCGGATAGACGTTACTTTTGATGTGAACCAGGCCCCCTCAGGCCGGCTGCAATGGCATCGTCAATTCAACCCGCAAGCCGTCCGGCTTGCTGTCGAACTTCAGCGTGCAACCGCAGCGCTGGACAATCGCCTGGACAATCGCCAACCCCAGGCCGCAGCCGGTGCTTTGGCCATTGCGCCAGAAGCGCTGGGTCAGATGTTGCAGGTCATCCTCGGCGATACCCGGGCCGTGATCGCGAACCACGAACTGAACTCGATTATCGACGGTTTCCACGCTCAGCTCTACGGGACCATTGCCAGGAGTATGGCGCAGTGCGTTGTCCAGCAGATTACGCAGTGCGGCAATCGACAGCATTGCCGGCATTTGCACCGGCGCAGCGGAAAGCCTTGCCGGGACCTTGAACCTGATGCGCTGGCGATCGCCACTGGCGGCGTCCTGAATGGCCAGTGTGGCCACCTGCTCGGCATTGCATTGCACACCGTCATCGAAAGACAGACTGCCTTCGACCCGCGCCAGCAGCAGCAACTGTTCGAGAGTGCGGTGCAGACGATCAGCGCCCTCCTCCGCCCGGGCGAGGGACTGGTCACGGGCGGCGCCCTCGGTCATGCGCGCTACCTGCAGGTGCGTCTTGATTGCCGTCAGCGGGCTACGTAACTCGTGGGCGGCGTCACCGGTCAGGCGCCGCTCGCGCTCGATGGTATTGCCGATCCGTTGCAGCAACTGATTCTGGGTGTCGAGCAGCGGTTGCAATTCGCTGGGCAGCGGCTGGATCTGCAACGGCTCCAGGGAGTCGGCGCTGCGCCGCATCAGGGCATCACGCATACGATTGAGCGGCGCCAGGCCCTGGCCGATCCCCAGCCACAGCAAGCACAGGCAACCGAGCAACGCCACGCCGACCGGTACCGATGCAGCCAGCAGGATCGACATGTTCAAGGCTTCACGCTCGATCTGCCGGTCAGCCGTGGTGATACGCAGATCATCCCGAACCAGGGTGAAACTGCGCCAAGGCGCGCCATCGATCATCTGGTCATGAAAACCCAGCTTCTCGGCTTCCAGGGTCTGTTGCGGATCGGTGTGACTGCGGGCCAGGATCTCGCCGCGCAAAGAACTGACCTGGCAGGCCATGCCGCCCGGGATGCTCAGCTCCTGCGCACTGAAATGGGTGCCCTCCCCCTTGCTCGGCAACGCCGGCAGTTGTTCCATCAACCCGGCGACCATACGCGCGGAAGCCACCAGGCGCTGGTCGAGGGAAAACATCATCTGGTTGCGCAGATCGCTGAGCATCCAGGCTGCCGCCAGAGCCCAGATCAGCGCGAACGCGGCGCCCAGGGTCAGAGTCAGGCGCAAACGCAGGCTCATCACTTCGATCGATCTCCACTGTCCGCAGGCCCCAGGCGATAACCAAGGCCCCGCACAGTCTCGACGATGCCGTTACCGAGTTTGCGCCGCAGGTGATGGATGTGCACGTTCAGGGCGTTGCTTTCCAGCTCATCGTTAAACCCATAGACACTGTCTTTGAGCTGTTCGGTAGACAGGACCCGGCCACGGTTGTGCAGCAGAGCCTGTAACAGCGACTGTTCACGCCGTGACAAGTCTACCGGCTGACCGCCCAGGGTGGTTTCGCGGCTACTCGGATCGTAGGTCAGCGCGCCATGCTCGATCAGGTTGACGCTGCGCCCCGCCACTCGCCGCAACAAGGTATGCAAGCGCGCGGCCAGTTCACGCAGGTCGAACGGCTTGAGCAGGTAATCGTCGGCGCCCGCTTGCAGGCCATCGACCCGATCAGTGACCGAATCCCGGGCGGTCAGGATCAGCACCGGAATCTCCAGGCCACTGTGACGCAACTGCTGCAACAGCTTCAAGCCGTCTTCATCGGGCAGACCGAGATCGAGCACCATGACGTCGAACTCGGCGACCTTTAGCATCGCCCGGGCAGAGGATGCGGT
This sequence comes from Pseudomonas violetae, assembly GCF_023072615.1. Lineage (GTDB taxonomy): Bacteria > Pseudomonadota > Gammaproteobacteria > Pseudomonadales > Pseudomonadaceae > Aquipseudomonas > Aquipseudomonas violetae. Next base: position 88,589 of record NZ_JAKNRW010000017.1, on the reverse strand, counting down.
AGCCACGTGCTCGACCGTCAGGCCCTGAGCGGTGAGGCCGGCGACTATGCCGCTGGCGATCAGCGCATCGTCTTCACAAACCAGTACGTGCATAGTGAGTACCTGAAAAGAACCAATTAGGCCTGTGGCCGATTAAGCGGACATTATGCCGCATGCGCAGTCGCGACAAGGCCGTAGCGGTTAATCATCGGTTAATCGCCGTCTCTCATCCTGCCCACCACCTGCACAGGGATAAGGCTTACCAATGCGTCGAATTTTTCTGCTTTTCGTTCTCCTGATCTCGGGCATGGCCCAGGCCGCCAACGATCCGTTCGCGACCAAACCGGATTTCCTTCCGGTAGGCAAGGCGTTCATCTTCACTTCCGAACGCCTGGAAACCGGTGAAACCCAGCTCTATTGGCAGATCGCTGATGGCTATTATTTGTACCAGCAGCGCCTCAAATTTGATGGCCTGCCCGTAGAGCACAAACCTGCTTTGCCTCCTGGCGAATCTCACAGCGATGAGTTTTTCGGCGAACAGCAGGTGTACCGCCAGGGCCTGGAGCTGAAAATACCGGCCGGCGCCACAGGGCAGGTCAAAGTAGGATTCCAGGGCTGTGCCGATGCAGGCCTGTGTTATCCGCCGCAAACCCAGGTCGTCGACTTGGGTGGCAAAGCCGTTGCACCTGCCACCGCCGAAGCGCCAGACCAGGCCCTGGCCAGCGGCCTGCAACAACGGGCGCTGGGCTGGAGCCTGCTGGTGTTCTTCGGCCTCGGCCTGCTGTTGGCGTTCACCCCCTGCACCTTGCCGATGCTGCCAATACTCGCCGGACTGATCGTCGGCAGCGGCGCCTCGCCTCGACGCGGCTTCGCCCTGGCTAGCAGTTACGTGGTCAGCATGGCCCTGATCTATTCGGCTATGGGCGTATTGGCAGCGATGCTGGGCGCCAATCTACAGGCCTTGCTGCAAAACCCCTGGCTGCTGGGTACCTTTGCTGGCGTGTTTGTCCTGCTGGCGTTGCCTATGTTCGGCTTCTTCGAATTGCAACTGCCAGTGGCCATTCGTGACCGCCTGGAGAATGTCTCGCGCAACCAGCGCGGCGGCAGTCTCATTGGCGCCGGCGTGCTGGGGGCGGTGTCCGGCCTGCTGGTGGGGCCATGCATGACCGCCCCCCTGGCGGGCGCCCTGCTCTATATCGCGCAGAGCGGCAATGCGCTACACGGCGGGCTGATTCTGTTCGCCATGGGCATCGGCATCGGAGTGCCGCTGCTGTTGCTGGTAACGGTCGGCAATCGCTTCCTGCCCAAGCCAGGCGCCTGGATGAACCTGCTCAAAGGCGTGTTCGGCTTCCTGTTCCTCGCCACTGCGCTGCTGATGCTGCGCCCGGTACTGGATGAATCCCTGTGGGTCGGGCTGTGTGGAGCATTGCTGTTGATCGCAGCCTACAGCGCCTGGAAGCAATCGGAAGGCTTCGGCCGTGCTGCGCAGCTGTTCGGCGCAAGTTCCATGCTGATGGGTTTGTGGGGCAGCCTGCTGATGATCGGTGCCGCTGGCGGCGGTGATGACCTGTTCAAGCCCTTGCAGGTCTATAGCGCGGCGAATTCGACCAGCGTTGCACGCCAGGTTGGCCACGACGCCTTCACCACCATCAAGGACCCAGCCTCACTGCAACGGGAACTGGATGCTGCAAAGACTCAAGGTCAATGGGTGTTACTCGACTATTACGCCGACTGGTGCGTGTCCTGCAAGGTCATGGAAAAACGCGTGTTCGGCCAGCCAGAAGTGCTCACGGCGCTCAGTGACGTACGTTTGCTGCGTCTGGACGTAACCGCCGATAACGCAGCCAGTCGCGAACTCCTCGGCCGATACAAAGTGCCAGGACCACCGAGCCTGCTGTGGATCGGCACCGACGGCGAGGAGCGGCGCAGCCAGCGCATTACCGGCGAAGTCGATGCCGCCACTTTCCTGCAACGCTGGACCCTCACGCGAGAGGCCCCTTAATGCTGACTTTCACGCTGGGTACTTTTGCCATCGCGCTCAATCACCTGCTGCTGATCGGTGCCTTGGCCTTGGCGACCTTTGTCGGTTGGCGAGCAGCCAAACGCGGTGGCGAGAACCCCGAGTCGGTGCTGTTCAGCCTGTTCCTGATCGGCATGCTGGCAGCCCGGATCAGTTTCGTGGCGCTCTACTGGACGCATTATCGTAACGATCCCTGGCAAGTCATCGACCTTCGCGACGGCGGCTTTCTCGCCTGGCCCGGAGTGATCGCGCTGCTGTTGGCCGCCGTCTACCGGGGATGGCGCCGCCCGGGCCTGCGCCGCCCCTTGGGTTTTGGCGTTGGCAGCGGCCTGGCGTTCTGGCTACTCGCTACTTTTTCTCTGTCCATCTACGAACAGGGCACACGCCTGCCGGACATTACGCTGCGCAATGCGGCAGGGGAAACCGTGCAACTGACGGACTACAAGGGTGGCCCGCTGGTCATCAATCTCTGGGCCACCTGGTGCCCGCCATGTCGCCGGGAAATGCCGGTGCTGGAAAACGCCCAGCAGCAGCGTCCAGACCTGACCTTCCTGTTCGTCAATCAGGCCGAAAGCATGCAAAGCGTCAGTACTTACCTGGAAACCCAGGGCCTGAGCCTGTCGAACGTATTGTTCGATGGCAGTGGCCGCCTGGGTCAGGCGGTGGGCTCAATGGCCTTGCCGACTACGCTGTTCTACAACAACGAAGGTCGCCTGCTGGGCAGCCATCTGGGCGAACTGTCGGAAGCTAGCCTGGCCCGCGCCCTGGAAAACTTCGACAGCCCCAATTCCGCCACTTCTCCAAGGAAACTGCCATGCCCCAACTCCGCCACCTGCTGACGTTGACCCTGGGCACTGCCCTGTTGCACCTGCCATTTGCGCAGGCGGCCGAAGAACTGCCTGAAGCTATCAAGAAGATCGAAGCCAAGGGCGCAAAAATCGTCGGCCAGTTCGATGCACCAGACGGTCTGCGCGGTTACGCCGCCCAGTACCAGAACCGTGGCATGGCGCTGTACCTGACCCCGGATGGCAAACACGTGCTGCTGGGCAACCTGTATGACGCCGACGGCAATGACCTCAGCACCGCGCCCCTGCAAAAGCTGGTATACGCGCCGATGTCCAAGGAAGTCTGGGGCAAGATGGAAGCGAGCAACTGGATAGCCGACGGCAACAAGGACGCACCACGCGTGGTGTACCTGTTCAGCGATCCAAATTGCCCTTACTGCAATATGTTCTGGGAACAGGCGCGGCCTTGGGTGAAAGCCGGCAAAGTGCAGCTTCGGCACATCATGGTCGGCATCATCCGCGAGGACAGTCCGGGCAAATCCGCAGCACTGCTGGCCGCCAAGGACCCGCAAAAGGCCCTGGCAGACCACGAAAAAGCCGGCAAGGCCAGTTCGCTCAAGGCCTTGAAAGATGTTCCGCCGGCGATCCAGGCCAAGCTGGCGGCGAACATGCAGTTGATGGAAGAGCTGGAATTGTCCGCCACTCCGGCGATTTTCTACATGGACGACAAGGGCGAATTGCAACAGCAGCAGGGCGCACCGTCGCCAGATAAGTTGGTGAAAATTCTAGGGCCCAAGTAAGAACCCTTTGGCGCGCTGAGCACTAAGGTTCAGTGCGCCGGGATCGACTTCTCTCGAACAAACTCACTACCAGCCATGCTCGCAAGCCCCTTTTTATCAGTATGACTGTTAGCTGGATTTGCGCAGAAAACCCTGCAGCTTCGCAGTAACGAAAGCGGGATTTCCAGGTTGGAGATGTGCCCCGCTTCTGGCGCCAACACGTAGGCGCAATCAATCAACTCGGCCATTCCCCAGGCTTCCCGCAAAACTTGGGCTGCGTGCGTGCCATTTATCAAGGAGAACGGATGAGGTGGGGCAAGAGTTAGTCGTCGAACCACAACAAGGCTGGAATGCGTCAACGTGTTTTAGTTCGCAAAAAACACCAAAGAGAATTAATTCTATTTCTCAATTGACAATAATTATCATTAACCCTAGTTTGTCGCTTGATGTGTGGACAGCGCGGGTCTTCGTGCCGCCCCACTAACCTATTTGCAGCAGGGTGTTTTCCATGACGGAACAAGTATCCACAAGCAGGTGCGACACACCACTACTTCAGGCATTCGTCGACAATCGACTGATACTGGTCAAGATTGCAGCACGCATCACCGGGTGCCGGTCGCGCGCTGAAGACGTGGTACAGGATGCGTTCTTCCGCTTGCATTCCGCGCCGCAGATCACCTCATCCTTCAAGGCGCAGCTCAGCTATCTGTTCCAGATCGTGCGCAACCTGGCGATCGATTACTACCGCAAGCAGGCGCTGGAACAGAAGTATTCCGGCCCTGAAGAGGAAGGCCTGAATGTGGTGATCCAGGGCGCTTCGCCAGAAGCCTCGCACATCAATTTCTCGACCCTGGAAAACATCGCCGACGCACTGACGCAACTGCCCAGCCGCACCCGTTATGCGTTCGAGATGTACCGCCTGCATGGCGTACCGCAAAAGGACATCGCCAAGGAAATGGGCGTGTCGCCGACTCTGGTGAACTTCATGATTCGTGATGCACTGGTGCATTGCCGCAAGGTGTCGGGGAGTCGGGCGGACACTCTTGCGCGGCGCTGAGAAGTGCTTCGGTGAGCATTGCGTCCAGGTGCCAGGTCAAATGCTGGCCGGCGAGATCGCGAGCGCAGAACCCGTAAAAGGCCAGGTGCAAGAGCTCGCTGTTCGGGCGTACGAAGCGTTGCTCAATGGCTGCCCGCCGATGCCGAGGCTCAACCGGTTGGTGGTTTCATCCGCAAAAAGGCAGCTGCCACCGGGCAACGCCAGGGCAGTCAGAGCTTTCAGACCCGGCATGGGTAAGGCTCTCGTTAGTCTTACACTGTTAAACGAGGTGACGTGAGCCGATCAGAGAAAGTTAACCAAATACAGAAATACCCGACCCGCGATTCTCATCAATCCCTTGGAACAGGCACCACGGCGATTCGGTACGGCGCAAAAATCCTCAGCATCTGGCCGTTCTCCCGCAACCCTTGCAGCAACTTGCCAAAGGCTTCACCGCTGATGGGTGCCTCGGGACGAAGGATTGCGTAATGGTGATAGACCTGGTCCACCCGCTGCGATACCAGCAATTGATTGGTCACTTTCGCGTTGCGCAGCAGGTAGTCGCTCAGGTACGAACGTGTGACCAACGCGATGTCCGCACGGCCACGCAGCACCATGAGCAAATTACTGTCATGGGAATAGGTCAGCGAGGCGTTGTAGCGTTGCGCAAGAAATTTGGGGTCGGCATCGAAATTGGCGAATTCGTAGTGATAACCACTGAATAATGCCAAACGTTTACCGGAGAGATCGGCAAAATAGTCCTGCCGCCGATCCGGCAGTTGTTGGGCGACGAATATCTCGGCATCTTCCAGGCCCATATCGACCGTGGTATGGGGAATGCTCTTCCAGCCCCAGTCAGGATTCTCGAAGATCGCCATGTCCACCCGGCCCTGCTTGAAGTCACCAAAGCGGCGGGGAATCGAAGTCGGCACCAGGACAAACTCGTAGTCATGCTGCGCATCATTCAACGCTTCGACGAGTTGTGGCAGCAAGCCAGTGTCAGCCCCCATTTCCGGGCGCACTGTATAGGGAGGGAAATGCGCGGCTCCAACTCGAACCAACTGTGCGGCCTGGGAAGGCAGTACCCATAATGCGGGAAGTGCCGCCAGTAAAAACCGGAAGGCCGTCCGTGTTGGCGAGGACATCAAAACAAGCTACTCCCGAAAATTACGCTCTATGCATTCAAGCTAGGCGGTTTCGCCCGATTAGCCAGTTTCCTGCTGGCAAATCACCACTATCGTGTCTCTTTCAATACCATGATCAGGGCTTCATCCGCCAGTTGATCCAGACTCATGCTGCCGCCGGAGCGAAACCAAGTGGTGGTCCAGGACAGCGCACCCGTCAGAAAACGACGCGTGATGAATACATCGCCGCCAATCATTGCGGCGTCTTTGGCCTCTCCCAGAACCTGCAGCCACAGTTCTTCGTAGATATCGCGCAGGGCCAGAACCTGCGCCTGGCCATCCTCGGACAACGAACGCCACTCGTAGACCAGCACGGCCATGGCCTCGCCGCTGCCACCCATGATCGATTGCAACTCGCAACGAATCAGCGCCAGCACCCGCTCGCGCACGCTCCCGGCCTCGGCCAGGGCTGCACGCATCAGCGCCGTGTTGTAGCGGATAGTTTCCTCCATCACGGCGCGCAGGATGTCGTCCTTGCTTTTGAAGTGATGGAAAATACTGCCCGACTGTATGCCCACGGCGCCGGCCAGGTCGCGTACGGTGGTGCGCTCGTAGCCTTTGTTGCGAAACAGGTGGGCCGCCACTTGCAGCAGTTTGCCGCGGGCGCTGTCCGGGTCGGTCAACTCTCCGTTTTCGACCAGTTCGCGCATCACGCCCAGGGCTTTTTGCTCGTCCACCCATTCTCTCCTACAGTCGATCAATCCAAATACGCCGCCGACCGCTAAAACAGCGGGCTTGCGCGGGCAATTTAAGCTGGTGGCAGCAACCAAGCAAGCGCTTGGGAAGAAGATATTTCAAGGCATTTACAAACCAAGCGCTTGCTTGGTAGTCTCCAATCGCGAATCAGTAGTCTCGCAGCGGTAGTCTCCCAATACTGTCGACGGAGGTGAACATGAAGCCAACTGTGCCTGAAAGCATTCGCATCGGTTGCGCCAGCGCGTTCTGGGGCGACACATCGACGGCGGCGGCGCAGTTGGTGAATGGAGGACACCTGGACTACCTGGTGTTCGACTACCTGGCAGAAATCACGATGTCGATCATGGCCGGGACTCGGATGAAAGATCCCCAGGCTGGTTATGCCAGCGATTTTGTCGAAATCCTTAGTCCGCTGCTCACGCAACTCGCCGATCAAGGCATCCGGGTTATCAGTAACGCTGGCGGGGTCAACCCGCAAGCTTGTGCTGCGGCCTTGCAAGCCGCTTGCGACAAGGCAGGAGTGGCGTTGAAGATCGCCGTACTGCTGGGAGACGACTTGCAACCGCAGTTCAAGCAGCTCAAAACCCTCGGTATCCAGGAGATGTTCAGCGGCGCGCCTTTGCCATCGGCGTGCGTCTCGACCAATGCCTACCTCGGCGCACCGGGCATTGTCGAAGCCTTGCGCCTGGGCGCAGATATCGTGATCACCGGGCGAGTGGTCGACAGTGCCGTGGTCAGCGCAGCCCTGGTGCATGAGTTCGGCTGGTCGTGGCAGGACTACAACAAACTCGCCCAGGCCGCCCTCGCCGGCCATATCATAGAGTGTGGAGCCCAATGCACCGGCGGTAACTTCACCGACTGGCGTGAGGTGCCGGACTACGAGCACATCGGTTTCCCCATCGTCGACGTCAGCCGCGACAGCCAGTTTATCATCAGTAAACCTGAAGGCTCCGGCGGCTTGGTGACACCGCTGACCGTGGGTGAGCAGATGCTCTATGAAATCGGTGACCCGCAGGCCTACCTCTTGCCTGATGTGGTGTGTGATTTCACTCAGGTCAGGCTCGTGCAACAGGGCAAAAACAGGGTTCGGGTGCATGGCGCCAAGGGCTTGCCGCCCACCGACCAATACAAGGTCAGCGCTACCTTACTCGACGGCTTTCGCTGCACCGCCAGTTGCCTGATCGCAGGGATCGATGCGGTCGGCAAAGCCCGACGCGTCAGCGCCGCGATCATCAACAAAACCTCGGAAATTTTCAGCCAGCGCGGCTGGGCGCCCTACAGTGAAGTGAACGTCGAACTGCTCGGCAGCGAAGCCACCTACGGGGCCCACGGCCAGCGCCAGGACAGCCGCGAGGTGGTGATCAAACTGGCCGTGCGGCATCCGGACAAACAGGCGCTGATCCTGTTCTCCCGGGAAATAGCCCAGGCGGCAACTGGCATGGCGCCGGGGTTGACCGGGATCGTCGGTGGGCGGCCGACGGTTTACCCGCTGATCCGCCTGTTCTCTTTCCTGATCGACAAATCCGCGTGCACCCTTGGCATTCACTTTGAAGGCCAGCTTCACCCCTGTCCCCTGCCCCCCATCGCGGTGCTCGACACCCTGGACTTGCCCGTGCCGCTCGATCCGCCCAAGCCTGTCGGCCTGGCCGACGCCAGCGTCAAGCTGGTCAAGCTGGCGGTAGCGCGCTCCGGGGACAAGGGCAACCACAGCAACATCGGCATCATGGCCCGCGAAGCGCAGTACCTGCCATGGATCGCCGAAGCCCTGACCCCGCAAGTACTGGTCGACTGGATGAGCCATGTCCTCGACCCGGTTCACGGGCGAGTCGAGCGCTGGTACCTGCCGGCCACCCACAGCCTGAACTTCCTGCTGGAGAACGCCCTCGGCGGCGGTGGTGTGGCCAGCCTGCGCATCGACCCGCAAGGCAAGGCGTTCGCCCAGCAGTTACTGGAAATCCAGATACCGGTGCCCCAGAGCATCGCCGACCAGGTCAACTAGAGGACTGCCACCGTGGCCTACGATTCGAACTTCAAAGCCGGTCTGTTTGTCGGGCAAAATATCATAGTGACCGGTGGCGGCAGCGGGATCGGCCGTTGCACCGCCCATGAACTGGCAGCACTGGGCGCTCATGTGCTGCTGGTGGGACGCAACGCGGCAAAGCTGAAGAACGTCGCCAGCGAGATTACCGAAGATGGCGGCCAGGCCGATTGGATCGTGTGCGATATCCGTGAGGAAGAAACGGTCCGGCACATTGTCAGCGAATTGATCCGCCAGCACGGCCCCATCCATGGTCTGGTCAATAATGCCGGCGGGCAATTCCCCTCGGCGCTGGCCTCGATCAACCAGAAGGGTTTCGAAACCGTGATGCGCACCAACCTGGTGGGCGGTTTCCTGATGGCTCGGGAAGTGTTCAATCAATCCATGAGCAAGCACGGCGGCGCGATCGTCAACATGCTCGCCGACATGTGGGGCGGCATGCCGGGCATGGGACATTCCGGCGCCTCGCGCTCGGGCATGGACAATCTGACGAAAACCGCAGCATTCGAGTGGGGGTATGCCGGCGTGCGGGTCAACGCGGTGGCGCCCGGCTGGATCGCCTCAAGTGGCATGGACACTTACGAGGGTGCGTTCAAAGCGGTGATTCCCACCCTGCGCGAGTATGTGCCGCTCAAGCGTATCGGCACCGAATCGGAAGTCAGCGCGGCGATCGTTTTCCTGCTCAGCCCCGCGGCAGCATTTATCAGTGGCAGTACCCTGCGCATCGATGGCGCGGCGAGTCTCGGCGGGCGGGCGTGGCCGATGCAAAGGGCGCACAACAGCGAGTCATACAACGGCTTTCACCGTGCGTACTTACCCGAAGTACTTCAGGACAAGGACTAAGCCATGCCGGTCATACAGTCCCAGGTCGACCCCTTCAGCAAACAGTTCGCGCAAAACCGCGCCGCGATGCTGGCGGGTGTCGAGCAAATTCGTCAGCTCGAACAGAATCTTCTGAACAAGGCTGCCGAGGCCAAATCCCGGTTCGACCAGCGCGGGCAATTGCTGCCCAGAGAACGTCTCAACCTGTTGCTGGATCCCGGCGCACCTTTTCTCGAATTGGCGGGTCTGGCCGGCTACAAGCTGCACGATGACAAGGATGGCAATTCGGCCGGTGGCGGCCTGATCGCAGGCATCGGTTACGTGTCGGGTGTGCGGGTGCTGGTGGTGGCAAATAACAGCGCGATCAAGGGCGGGACCATTTCCCCCAGCGGCTTGAAGAAATCCCTGCGACTGCAGCAAATCGCCATGGAAAACAAACTGCCGATCATTACCCTGGCCGAGAGCGGTGGCGCCAATCTCAATTATGCGGCGCAGATTTTTGTCGAAGGTGCACGCAGCTTTGCCAATCAGGCGCGGATGTCGGCCATGGGCTTGCCGCAGATCACTGTGGTGCACGGCTCGGCCACGGCGGGCGGTGCTTATCAGCCGGGCCTGTCGGATTATGTGGTGGTGGTACGCGGCAAGGCCAAGCTGTTTCTCGCCGGACCTCCACTGCTCAAGGCTGCTACCGGCGAGATCGCCACCGATGAGGAGCTCGGCGGCGCCGAGATGCACGCACAAGTGGCAGGCACAGCGGATTACCTGGCAGAAAACGATGCCGATGGCGTGCGCCAGGTGCGCGAGATTCTGCGCTTGCTGCCATGGAACGCGCGACTTGTCGTTCCCCCTCTGCCCCCCTTCGAAGAACCGCTCTACCCCATCGACGAGTTGCTTGGGCTGATTCCCTCTGACCCGAAAAAGCCCTATGACGCGCGCGAAATCATTGCACGGATCGCCGACGGTTCGAACTTCCTCGAGTTCAAGGGCGAGTACGATCAGCAGACAATCTGTGGGCATTTGCACATTCAGGGCCGTGCCTGCGGCTTCATCGGCAACAACGGCCCGATCACCCCCCGAGGGGCGAGCAAGGCGGCGCAATTCATTCAGCTGTGTGACCAGAGCCAGACGCCGCTGCTGTTCTTTCACAACACCACCGGGTTCATGGTCGGCACCGAATCGGAACAGCAAGGCGTGATCAAACATGGCGCAAAGATGATCCAGGCGGTCGCCAACGCCCGCGTAGCCAAACTGACGATTGTCGTCGGCGGTTCTTATGGTGCCGGCAACTACGCAATGTGCGGTCGCGGCCTCGACCCGCGGTTCATCTTCGCCTGGCCCAACAGCCGCACGGCGGTCATGGGTGGTGCCCAGGCGGGCAAGGTACTGCGCATCGTTACCGAGGCCAAACAACTCAAGGACGGCCTGGTGCCCGACCCGAAAATGCTCGACATGCTGGAACAGGTCACCGCGCAGAAACTCGACGGCCAATCCACTGCGCTGTATGGCAGCGCCAACGTGTGGGACGACGGTTTGATCGATCCGCGCGACACCCGGACCTTGCTCGGTTACCTGCTGGACATATGCCACGAGGCCGAAGTGCGGCCATTGCACGCCAACAGTTTTGGTGTAGCCCGCTTCTAAGCGGCGATCAGGAGAACAATAACAATGATCTTCACCCAGGAACACGAAGCACTGCGCCGCACGGTTCGCCAATTTGTCGATCACGAAATCAACCCTCACGTCGACGCGTGGGAAAAGGCCGGGCGCTTCCCCATCCACGAGATCTTTCGCAAGGCCGGCGAGCTGGGCCTGCTGGGCATTTCCAAGCCGGAAAAATTTGGCGGCATGGGGCTGGACTACAGCTATTCGATCGTCGCCGCCGAGGAGTTCGGCACTATTCATTGCGGCGGCATTCCGATGTCCATCGGTGTGCAGACCGACATGTGCACGCCGGCACTGGCACGCTTCGGTTCTGATGAATTGCGCGATGAGTTCCTGCGCCCGGCGATCACTGGCGAGCAGGTCGGTTGCATCGGAGTCTCGGAGGTCGGAGCCGGCTCGGACGTCGCCGGCTTGAAAACCAGCGCACGCAAGGACGGCGACGACTACGTGATCAACGGCAGCAAAATGTGGATCACCAACTCGCCGAGTGCCGATTTCATCTGCTTGCTGGCTAACACTTCGGACGACAAACCGCACATCAACAAGTCGCTGATCATGGTGCCGATGAAGACTGCAGGCATCAGCCTCAGCTCACACCTGGACAAGCTCGGCATGCGCAGCTCGGAAACCGCCCAGGTGTTTTTTGACAACGTGCGCGTGCCGCAGCGCAACCGCATCGGCCACGAAGGGGCGGGCTTCATGATGCAGATGCTGCAGTTCCAGGAAGAACGCCTGTTCGGTGCGGCCAACATGCTCAAGGGCCTGGAGTACTGCGTCGACAGCACCATCGAGTACTGCAAGGAGCGCAAGACTTTTGGCAATGCGCTGATCGACAACCAGGTTATTCACTTTCGCCTGGCCGAACTGCAAACCGAAATCGAGTGCCTGCGGGCGCTGGTCTATCAGGCCACCGAGCAATACATCAAGGGCCAGGACGTCACCCGCCTGGCATCGATGGCCAAGCTCAAGGCCGGGCGCCTGGGACGTGAGGTCAGCGACAGCTGCCTGCAATACTGGGGCGGCATGGGCTTCATGTGGGACAACCCGGTGGCACGGGCCTATCGCGATGTGCGCCTGGTATCGATCGGCGGGGGCGCCGACGAAATCATGCTGGGGATCATCTGCAAACTCATGGGCATCCTGCCGGGGAAGAAAAAATGACCCACTTGCCGGTGTGCCAGACGTTGCTGCTCGAACTGCATAACGGCGTGTTGCACGTCACCCTCAATCGCCCGGAAAGTCGCAACGCCATGAGCTTGCAAATGGTCGCCGAACTGCGTGCCCTGCTGGCGAGCGTGCGCGAGGACCAGGCAATTCGTGCAATGGTGATTGGAGGCGCCGGTGGGCATTTTTGCGCCGGTGGCGACATCAAGGACATGGCCAACGCCCGAGCTCAAGGTCCGGACGGTTTTCGCGAACTGAACCGTGCGTTCGGTGCGCTGCTGCAGGAAGTGCAGCACGCGCCGCAAGTGGTGATCACCGTGCTGCAAGGTGCAGTGCTGGGCGGTGGCCTGGGCCTGGCATGCGTGAGCGACGTCGCGTTGGCGGATCACCAGGCGCAGTTCGGTCTGCCGGAGACCAGCCTCGGCGTATTGCCCGCGCAGATTGCCCCGTTCGTGGTGCAGCGCATTGGCCTGACCCAGGCACGGCGCCTGGCGCTGACGGCCGCGCGATTTGATGGCACCCAGGCGCGACGAATCGGCCTGGTGCATTTCGTTGAGCATGACGCCCAGGCCTTGGCCGAGCGTCTCGATGAAGTACTGGCCCATGTGCTGTGTTGCGCGCCAGGGGCGAATGCCACGACTAAAAAGCTGTTGCTGGCGAGTGCCGGGCAGCCGACTGATGCCTTGCTGGATGAAGCGGCGCAATGGTTCAGCGACGCAGTGTCCGGGTCTGAAGGGGTCGAGGGAACAATGGCTTTCGTGCAAAAACGCAAACCAGGGTGGGCTCCCTGAAAGCATCACAGGCAAGCCAGCTCCCACAGGGTTCGTCAACGCCACAAATCGCCTGTGGGAGCGGGCTTGCCCGCGAAGAGGCCCTCAAATTCACCGAGTAACCAGAGCGAAGACCTCATGCCCTCCTTCAAAAAAATATTGGTCGCCAACCGCGGTGAAATCGCCTGTCGCATCCAGCGCACCGCCCAAGCCCTTGGCTATCGCACCGTCGCCGTGTTCAGCGAAGCCGACGCCCAAGCCCTGCACGTGCACATGGCCGATGAGGCGGTGAACATCGGCCCGGCCCCAGTGCAACAGTCTTACCTGAACATTGCTGCAATCATCGACGCCGCCCGCCGCACCGGTGCCGACGCCATTCACCCGGGCTACGGTTTCCTCTCGGAAAACGCCGGCTTCGCCCTCGCCTGCCGGGACGCCGGCCTGACCTTCATCGGCCCGAGCCCCGAAGCCATCGAACTGATGGGCAGCAAACGCCTGTCGAAAATCGCCATGCTGGCCGCCGACGTGCCCTGTATCAACGGCTATCAAGGTGCCGAACAAGATGACGCCAGCCTTGCCCGCGAAGCAGCGCGCATTGGTTATCCGCTGATGATCAAGGCCAGTGCCGGAGGCGGCGGTCGCGGCATGCGCCTGGTGCACGATGCCAGCGATTTGCTGCAACAGATCCACACCGCACGTTCCGAAGCGCTGAACGGGTTTGGCAGCGATGAACTGATCCTCGAACAGGCGTTGATCGATCCACGGCATGTCGAGGTGCAACTGTTCGGCGACCAGCACGGCAACTTGATTTACCTCGGCGAGCGCGACTGTTCGATTCAGCGTCGCCATCAGAAAGTCATCGAGGAAGCGCCCTGCCCGGTCATGACCGATGCCTTGCGCCAGGCCATGGGTGAAGCGGCGCTCAAGGCTGGCCGCGCGGTGAATTACGTCGGCGCCGGTACCGTGGAATTCCTGCTGGACAGCCAAGGCAGGTTTTACTTCCTGGAAATGAACACCCGCCTGCAAGTCGAGCACCCGGTGACTGAAATGATCACCGGCCTCGATTTGGTGGCGTGGCAGCTTCTGGTGGCGCAAGGATTGGCGCTGCCGTTGCGCCAGGAACAAGTGCAGCTCAGCGGCCATGCCATCGAAGTGCGCTTGTATGCCGAAGACCCCACCCAGGGCTTTTTACCGCAAACCGGACTCGTCGAGGCGTGGGAACCGGCCTTGCTCGGTGATGTTCGCATCGACCATGGCCTGCTTGCCGGCCAGCGTATCAGCCCGTTCTATGATCCGATGCTCGGCAAAATCATCGCTCACGGTGCCACCCGCGAGGAAGCCCGGCGCAAGTTGCTGCGCGCCGTGCAGGACAGCGTGCTACTGGGCGTACAGACCAATCAGGTGTTGCTCGCGCAGTTGCTGGAACATCCGCAATTCGTAAGCGGCGAATTCAGCACCGGGTTCATCGCGACCCATTTCGCCGATCACGACTGTTTGCACCCCAGGGTTGCGAGCGCTGCAGACCTGGCGATCGCTGCCGCATTGCTCCATCACCATTCGGCCCGGGAACATGCCGCACCGCTGGCCAGCTGGCGCAACAACGCCAGCGTTGCGCTGCACTATCGCCTGGGGTTGGATGAACAGGACTGGGCCGTTGAACTCAATGCCGAGGCCGGACAACCCTACCGGATCCAAATCGCCGGTCAGGCCCTGACCCTGAACATCATTGACTGCGACGGCTGTTGGTCGACCCTGGAACTCGACGGCATCCGCCAACGGCATGCCTACCGTCTCGAGGCCGGACACCTGTGGCTGTTCACCCGCCCCGGCAGCCTGTGCCTGGAAGACCGCACGCAAGCGCCGGTCAGCACGCGGGCCAGCATCAGTTCCGGCACCCTCAAGGCGCCGATGGATGGCGCTATTGTCGACGTGCTGGTCAGCGAAGGCAGTCCCGTGCGCAAAGGTCAGCTGCTTGTGGTGCTGGAGGCCATGAAAATGGAGCATCCGCTAAAGTCGGGGATCGATGGTGTGCTCAAGCGATTGCAGGTCAGCGTCGGCGACCAGGTGAAAAATCGGCAGATTTTGCTCGAGGTCGAATAAGCCGCTAGGCGCAACCGCAGGGTTTGGCTACGCTCAAAGCCTATCAGGACGCGGATACCAGGAAACCTGCGATGCCCAATTGGCTGGTCATTGATCTTGAAGCCACCACCGATGAGGGTGGTTGGCCAGTAACGGAAATGGAAATCATCGAAATCGGCGCCACCCTGGTGGATCGCAAAGGTCGAGAAGTCGACCATTTCCAGCGTTTCGTGCGGCCGCTACGCCGTCCCTTGCTGACGCCGTTCTGCCGCGAACTGACGCACATTACCCAGGCCAACATCGAGGCTGCGCAGCCCTTGGACGAAGTCTGGGGTGCATTCGAGCGCTGGCTCGGCCAGCACCAATCGGGCCTGGAGGGCTGGGTCAGTTGGGGCGACTACGATCGCCAGCAACTGGTCCAGGAGTGGCAGCGCTTGCAACTCGACAGCCTGCTCAGCCGGGTGCTGCACATCAATCTCAAGCAACGCTTCGCCAAAGTGCGCAGACTGGAACGCCCGCTAGGCCTCAACGCTGCCCTGCAGCTGGCGGGCATGCAATTCACCGGGCAGCAACATCGGGCACTCGAGGATGCGCGTAACACAGCACGCCTGTTGCCGCTGATTCTCCCCGCCTAGAGTGGTGACGGCGCCCAGGGGCTTGTGCATACTGGCCGGCCCTTTTAAGCCCTTTTCGAGGAATCGCCCATGTTTAAAGTCAACGAGTACTTCGACGGCACCGTCAAGTCCATCGCCTTCGGCACCGCAGAAGGTCCGGCGACTATTGGCGTCATGGCACCGGGCGAATATGAATTCGGCACCAGCCAGCGTGAAATCATGCATGTCGTGAGCGGTGCACTGACCGTCAAACTGCCGGACAGCACCGACTGGGAAACCTTTGCCGCGGGCAGCCAGTTCAATGTGCCAGCCAACAGCAAATTCCAGCTGAAAGTGGCCGTCGATACGGCCTACCTGTGCGAATACCGCGGCTAAACCTGCGGTTTTTCACAGCACAAAAAATGCCCGGTTCTTTTGACCCGGGCATTTTCATTTCCGACCCGGTTACTCGAGCACAGTGACTGGCATGCCAACTTCCAGTCGGCCGTTGCCGTCGTTCACCAGATTCTGACCGAACATGGCGCCGTCCGCCTGGGCCCGGTATTTCTGCAAAGTGGCCAAGGGTTCACGGTCTTCGCTGCGTTGGCCGGTCTGTGGATCGATCGTGGTCAGGATGCAGCGCGAACACGACTTGACCACGCGGAATTCAACTTCACCGATGCGAATGCGCTTCCAGCTATCCTCGGCGAATGCGTCGCTGCCTTCGATCACCAGGTTGGGTCGAAAACGCAGCATTTCCAACGGACGCCCGACCCGTTGCGACAGGTCTTCCAGGGACGCCTGGCCGATCAGCAACAGCGGAAAACCGTCGGCGAACGCCACTTGATCGTCGTCTTTGCCGTAGCCGGCCTGGGTGGTGCGCGCACGATCGAGGGGGATCTGCACCAGGCGAGTCGGTTTGCCGATGAATTGACTGACCCAGGCACCCGCCTCATCTCCGGCATCAGGCACGCGCAGGCTGTCGCGAAAGATGGTGACTCCGCGCAGTTCGGCGTCGCTGCCAGGCAAGGCGATATCCAGGGTCGGATGCCCGGGAGCGCTGAGCGTCAGGCCGCCCTGGGCATTCCACAATGCGCACAACTGGCTCATTGTGGCCACCGCACGCTGGGTGAGGAAGCGGCCGCTGGCTTCGTCCACGAGCATCCAGCGTCGATCGCCGTCCAGGCCCAATTTGTCCAGGCCGGCCTGTTGCAGGGTCTCGCCTTTGCCGGACTTAAGGGGATAACGGTAGAGTGCGCTCAGATGCAGCATGGCTAGCTTCCTGGGGGAAAAACGCCACCCTATACGAGCTTGGGGTTTGAATCAAAGGTCCGGTTTTTGGCGTTGATCAAACCGGCACTTCATCCAGCATCAAGCGCTGGCGCACCACATCAACCAGCTTG
Source organism: Pseudomonas violetae (assembly GCF_023072615.1). GTDB lineage: Bacteria > Pseudomonadota > Gammaproteobacteria > Pseudomonadales > Pseudomonadaceae > Aquipseudomonas > Aquipseudomonas violetae. The sequence goes on along the minus strand of NZ_JAKNRW010000017.1, from coordinate 71,579 downwards.
TCCGGCTGGAACTTGGACAGGAAATTGTCACAGCCGACCTTTTTCACCATCGACTCGTTGAAACTGCCGGACAACGACGTATGCAGCACCACGTAAAGCCCGCGCAGACGTGGATCGTTACGGATCTCGGTGGTCAGGCGATAGCCATCCATTTCCGGCATCTCTGCGTCGGTGAACACCATCAGCAGCTTGTCGGTCATGTTCTCCCCCGTGTCTGCCCAGGCCTTCAGCATCCGCAAGGCCTTGAGGCCATCGCTGGCGATATGCATCTTCACACCCAACTGACCCAGGGTGTCGCGCAATTGCGCCAAGGCCACATTCGAGTCATCCACCAGCAGCACTTCTCGGCCCCGCGCGCGTTCGAGCACCGGGTCCTCAAGTTTCTCGCGGGAAACCTTGGCGTTGTACGGAACAATCTCCGCCAGGACTTTCTCGACATCGATGATTTCTACCAACTGCTCATCAACCTTGCTGATTGCGGTCAGGTAATGCTGGCGGCCGGCGCTGGTCGGCGGAGGCAGGATGGCTTCCCAGTTCATGTTGACAATCCGGTCAACGCCACTGACCAGGAACGCCTGCACCGAGCGATTGTATTCGGTGACGATGATCGTGCTGGTCGGTCCCGGAACCAATGGCCGCATGCCGATAGCCTGAGACAAGTCGATCACCGGCAGGGTCTGCCCCCGCAAGTTGACCACGCCGCAAACGAATGGATGGCGCTGAGGCATCAGGGTCAGCTTTGGCATCTGCAACACTTCCTGGACCTTGAACACGTTGATCGCGAACAGTTGCCGACCTGCCAGGCGGAACATGAGAATTTCCAGGCGATTCTCACCCACCAGTTGCGTGCGTTGGTCTACCGTGTCGAGAATGCCGGCCATCATGACTCCTGGTCTTGTTCGGGTGAATTCATTAAAGAGGGTTATCGGCTGCTGAACGCAGATCTTGACCCCTCATGAAGATGCCATGATCAAGCATTGATGCCACATTGACATCATGCTCTACTGGCATGGATTTCCGAGCCCTGCACCTCCGAGCGCGACAATCTTTTGCTCGCAAGGTTCCCTTGCCTAAGGGTTTCCCCTACACGCAATCAGGCCCGACCTGATGTTCGTCCTCTCCGATAGACACTATTGTGACGCCATTCTCATTGCATGAACGGAGTCGGCTTTTGTGTGCGATCGAAGGCAAGTGGTCTTGTGCCCGACCGAATACGCGGGCACTCGTCCAGAACAGCAGGAGCGCAACCGCCCACGTCGCCACACACGACAATTGCTCATTTGACATGATGTTGTGGAGTTAGCATGCGAATCGACCATAAAGTGTGGGCCCAGCGGTTCACCGAGTTTCAAGTCGAGGCGGAACTGCTTTTGGCCAAAACAGAGGAATGCCTGACTCATTTGCAGTTGATCAGCAATGACAACGATGCGATCGACTGCATTCTCAGTACTCTGCTCAAGCTGGCGAGCAAGGCTGACGCACTCGCACTTGCAGCGGTGTCGGGCTTTTCACTGCATATTCACAGCGTGCTCAGCCATGCCCACCATCACATGCCATTGCACGACGAGGCGCTCGGCGCGCTGAAAGACTGCCTGACGCTGATCGCCTGGCAACTTGAGCTGATCGATCAGAATACCGGGCAGCTCTTCCTCGATGACAGCGAGCAGACGGAGCTGATTGAAGCATTCGCGTTTCAGGTCGGCCAGCGCCAGTTCCAGCCGCCCATGAACGCAAAACCTTTTACCCTGGTGGGTTTGGCGGCTCACGCCTGACACCGCGCGACCACGGCTGTAGGGCGAGTCGTGTAAGCGTGTGGGCTGACGGTTTAGCCTCTGATGCCCGCACGACCAACGGTATCTTCGGTGTTATCATACCGACCGTTAATTGACGTCAATGAATGGCGCATTGATCCCACACCCGGATACGCCATTGCACTGGCTATCTTCCCGCAGCGAACATTCATTGGCTCCATCCGTTATGTACGCCAGCCTGAAGTCGATCATCCCGTGGCCACCCTCCCCCGTGAATGCGCGACGGCTGACACTGTTGCTGTGTACCAGCTCGGTCCTGGGCAACCTGCTGGTCTACTGCATGTCGCTGCAGTTGCCGCCTGGCCTGCTGGCGCTAAACTTAGCGACGCTGTTGACCCTGTGGCTGCAACATCATCTTTCCAGCTCAATGATCAAGTTTCAGCCGCAGGAGCTGGCCGATCGGATGCTACAGGTTCAGGAAAACGAACGTCATCGCCTCAGTCGCGAGTTGCACGACGATATCGGCCAATTGCTGACGGCGGCCAAGCTACAAAGTGACTGGCTCAAACGCCGCATGCCCGAGGAGCTGCAAGGCCATTGCACAATGCTTTGCGACACGATCGAGGAAACCCTGTTGAAGGTTCGCGATGTGTCGGCGATTCTCAATCCCCGGCAGTTGGCCAGTCTTGGCCTGGAAGCCAGCTTGCGCGCGCATCTGCTCAAGGCTTTGGCCAATACAGCAGTGCACTGGAGCCTTGAGTGCCAGCAGCGCCTGATCGGCATTCCCGAGGAAACGGCCGTCGCGGCCTTTCGACTCACCCAGGAAGCGGTGACCAACGTGCTGCGCCATGCCAGGGCGACAAACCTGCTGGTGCGTCTGCAGCGCCTGCCCCAGGGTTTATCACTGTCGATCAGCGACGATGGCCAGGGATTCACCCCTGCGAAAGACCCGGGTCTTGAAGGACAGCGCGGCATGGCCGGCATGGCCGAGCGGGTCCAACTACTGGGCGGCACATTGTCGGTCACCAGCGAGCCCAATAAAGGCACACGTATCGAAGCACTTTTCCCCTGGGCGCCTCGCGCGCTTGAACGGGCCTGTACGAATAAGGTTCTGCATTGACTTATAACTTGATTCTGGTGGATGACCACTCGCTGATAAGGGCTGGCGTGCGCGCCCTGGTGTTGGATATTCCTGGTTACTCGGTGGTCGGGGAAGCCAGCGACGGCTCACACCTGGTCGAGATGGTCGAGCATCTGGTGCCGGACATCGTCCTGCTGGATATTTCCATGAAAGGAACCGGTGGTCTGGAGGCTCTGCATCGACTCAAGCGCGCGTGCCCCCAGTGCAAGGTCTTGATCCTGTCCATGCACACAGATCCCGCCCTGATCATGCAGGCGCTGGAGTCCGGTGCACACGGCTATCTGCTCAAGGACACTACCGCCACAGAGCTCGAACAAGCGCTGGACGCCCTGCGTAACAACGAACGCTATCTGAGCCCGGGCATCGCCCACACCGTGATCAACCAGGCGTTGGTGCGCAACCGCACAAGCCAGGCGCAAACCAGCAATGCCCATAACCTGACGGCGCGCCAATTGGAAATCCTGCGCCTGATCGTTCGCGGAACATCCACCCGGGAAATCGCCAGCGGCCTTGGATTGAGCATCAAGACTGTGGAAACCCATCGCTCGCAGATCATGAAACGCTTGCAGATCTACGACGTGGCCGGACTGGTTCTGTTTGCAGTGCGTGAGCGGATCATCAGTCTGGATGATTAGCGATCGTCGAACCACTCAACAAGGGTGAGTCTTGCGGCAGATGCACTCGAAGGGCTGCCGGGCGAGCAGCAAAGCGCAGGCTTTCACCTTCCAGTGGCTCGCCATCAAGGTTGATGAAGAGGCCCTCCGAAACCTTGATTTCGACCCAAGGCAAGCGGGCACGCACAAACATATTGTCAAGACCGAAGCCATCAGCCAGCAGGTCCTTAAAGGTACCCATCAGCTCTTGGGGCGCAGGCAGAATGCTGATATCAAGCAAACCATCGTCAGCCAGCGCGTCAGGGCACAGGACCTGCCCGCCTCCGGCCTGTCGACCATTGCCGATCCCCAACGCCAGTAGTTCGCCACTCCAGTGAAAATCAGGCCCCTGCAACTCGCCGTAGGCGGCGTGTAACTCGCTGAAGCGCGACAATCCAGTAAATAGGTAAGCTGCGCCGCCCAAAACTTTTTTCAGATCTTCCGAGGTATTGGCGGTGACCTGGCTTCCGAATCCGCCCGTGGCCATGTTCAGGAACACCTGCCCACCTACTTCCCCCAGGTCAATGGCGCTTGCCGGAGCATCCAACAGCTCCAACGCGGGTCCAGGTTCCAGCGGCACCCCGGCGGCGCGCGCAAAATCATTGGCGGTGCCCAGGGGCATCAGTACCAGGCTGGCCTCTGCGGAGTGGCTTGCGATTGCTTCGGCGATATCGCGCAGGGTGCCATCCCCCCCCCCGGCGATGATCTGCGAATAACCTGCGGCCAGTGCCTCATCGACCAGTCGCTGGGCATCGCCAGCCTCCCAGGTCACTCGTACGGCCAGGTCCCAGCCTTGCTGCCGTTTCTTTTCAACTGCGGTACGCACCGCTTCGTTGAGCGCTTGTTTGCCGTGCAGAATCAACAGCGCCTTGCGTTCGCTCATGGCACTCACTCCCAGGATTGGATTACGTATGGCAGATGTTGACCTCGCCCACGGCCAAAAAAGCCGTAAACAAACTAATTATTTAAGCGAAGTAAGAGGGGCGTCCTACAGCACGGTATTTTTTCTTACAAAAGGACAGGAATCGGCTCAATTGACCATCTGCATTGATTGGTCCAATTTGGCGACTTCTGTTACCAGCCGCCCGGAAGAGAAGTGGATATGGAATCTCGCGTCGTTGAACTGAAGGCCCACCTCACGCACATCCACCGAGAAATGGATGAACTGCGCAGAACCGTCAGGATCATCAAGCACCGCCTTGCCTATTCGGCTGGTGCTACAGTTGTGGTCCTGGGTGTACTGGGGTGGATCGCCAACAGCCGTTTCGATCAGGTGGTGACTTTGCTGGCTCGATGAACGGGCGCCAGACACGCATCCTGTCGGCGCAGATCCGCAGCTCTATTGACCCGGTCTGCGTGACAGGCATGCAGCACGCGTCAGCCCAGTACTTCACTCAGCGGTATAAACCCAACAGACTCACCTTCGGCCAGCGTGCGATCTTCCCGCACTTCCACCAGCCCCTCGGCCCACGCTGCACTGCGCAGCACACCCGAGCTCTGGTTCTTGTAGATAATCGCCCGGCCGTTCTCCAAACGCCCTCGCAAGTACTCGCGGCGATTGCCTGCCATCGGCCAGTCGAAACCCGCCGGCACCTGGAATTTCAGGGGCTCTACATCCCGCACGCCCTGACGGCGCAAGAGATAAGGCCGGGTCAATAAGGCGAAGGTCACCAGCGTCGAGGCTGGATTACCTGGCAGGCCGATGACCGGCACCCCGCGAAAATGCCCGAAGGTCAGCGGCTTTCCAGGCTTGATCGCGAGCTTCCAGAGGGTCAACTCACCCTCTTCGCGCAAGGCAATGCCGAGAAAATCAGCCTCACCCACCGAGACGCCTCCGGTGGAAAGGATCAGGTCGACGTCATTGAACTGGCCGAGGCGAGCGCGGGTAGTGGGCAGATCGTCGGGGAGAATACCGGCGTCAATCACCTCGCAACCCAGGCGTTGCAACCAACTGCAGAGCAGCACCCGGTTGCTGTTGTAGATTTGCCCAGGGCCGAGGACCTGGCCGGGCTCGATCAGTTCATCGCCTGTGGACAGCACCGCAACGCGAACCTTGCGAATGACCTCCAGCTCCGCACAGCCCAGTGAAGCCGCCAGGCCCTGTTCAATCGGGCCCAGACGAGTACCGGCAGCCAGCACCTGTTCTCCGACAGTGGTTTCCTGGCCCTGAGGACGAATATTTTGCCCGACGCCCATGGCTTGGATGAACCTTACCCGATCGTCCGGCTGGACCTCGGCGTTCTCCTGCATCTCGACGCAATCGGCGCCCGCCGGCACCGGTGCACCGGTGAAAATCCGCGCACAAGTACCAGGCTGCAGCGGCGGCGGTGCGGTGCCGGCGAAAATCTTCTGGCTGACCACCAACGGTTCGCCGGTCCAGTCGGACAGGCGCAACGCATAGCCGTCCATGGCGCTGTTCGGCCAGGGCGGCAAATCCAGGGTCGAGAGCAAATCCTCGGCCAGTATCCGGCCCTGCAACTGGGCCAGCGGCAAGCGTTCACGCTGCAGAATCGGCGTGGCAGCAGCCATTTCCAGCAGGCGTGCCAGTGCCACTTCGACAGGCATCAGAGTGCCGGTCTTGCCTGGCTTACCCACGGGATTCACAGGGTGCCGCCTGTTTCAGGTGAGCCACGAAGTTGCAGGGGCGGTGCCGCGAATCCAACTGCTCGGCGAGGATGCCATCCCACCCGGTGCGCACTGCATTGGTCGAGCCTGGCAGGCAGCAGACCAGCGTGCCATTGGCCAGGCCGGCCAGCGCACGTGACTGCACGGTGGAGGTGCCGATGTCGGCGACTGATATCTGCCGGAACAGCTCGCCAAATCCGTCGACCTGTTTGTCCAGCAGGCAGCTCACCGCCTCCGGCGTGCTGTCGCGCCCGGTGAAACCGGTGCCGCCAGTGATCAGTACGACCTGCACTACGTCTTCAGCAATCCAGTGGGCGACTTGCGCTCGAATTTTGTAAAGATCATCTTTGAGCAATACCCGCTCGGCCAGATTATGCCCGGCAGCGCTCAGGCGGTCGACGAAGACCTGGCCAGAAGTGTCGGTTTCCAGGGTGCGGGTGTCGCTGACCGTGAGCACCGCGATGTTGAGCGGCGCGAAAGGTACATCAGCCTTGGCTGTCATAGGCTCGTCCAGTTGTAGGAAAAACAGGCCGGTGTTATATCACAGCCCCCACTTTTTTCGCCGCCCCATGGAGACCCGCCATGACCCTCGAAACCCGATTGCCGCCCTGCTCCATTCTTCTCCTGGCCGGCGGGCGAGGCCAACGTATGGGGGGGCAGGACAAAGGGTTACTGGACTGGCATGGCGAGCCGCTGATTGCTCATCTGCACCGCAAGACTCGTCATCTGAGCGATGATCTGATTATTTCCTGCAACCGCAATCTGGACAAATACGCACCTTACGCCGACCGCCTGGTGCATGACGATGAAGGGGATTTTCCAGGGCCCTTGGCAGGAATTCGCGCAGGCCTGCACGCCGCGCGCCACCCTTTAATGATGGTCTTGCCCTGTGATGTGCCACGCATCGATGCTGCGCTGCTGCGGAACATGCGTGAAACGGCCAGCCGGCATCCTGACAAGCCACTGATGCTGCGTCATGGCGAACATTGGGAGCCGCTGCTGTGCATTATCCCCGTCGCCCTTCGCGAGGCATTCGATGACGCCTGGAACCAGGGTGAACGCAGCCCGGGCCGAATCATGCGCACCCTGGGTTCGATCGCGTTGCAATGCCCCGAAAACGACCCGCGGCTGGCCAACCTGAACACCCCGGAGCTGTTAAGCATCGCGGGCACTGTGACAGACTCACACTAGCCAAGGAACTTGCGCGCGTTGTATACGTCTACAAGCTCAGTAACCAAAGAATTCATATCGGAGACACACTCATGACTCAACGGACCCTCGCCACTTTCATGCTCGCACTGGGCCTTGCGACCCTTGCTGGTTGCTCTTCGCCTACCGTGATTACCTTGAATGATGGTCGCGAAATCCAGGCTGTCGACTCGCCAAAATACGATGAAGATTCCGGGTTCTACGAATTCCAGCAACTCGACGGTAAAGAAACCCGCATCAACAAGGATCAGGTTCGTACCGTTAAAGAGCTGTAATCTTCACGGCGACACCCGATACAGAAAAGCCCGCTTTGGCGGGCTTTTTCATGTCTGGAGGGCCGTGATCACCAATCCAGCACCAGCGAGCTTTCAAATTCACGCTCTCGGCCGGTAACCGGATCCGTGAAGCGCAAGGCCTGGGCCAGCAGCTTCAAGGGATTGGCATAGTCGTCGACAACGTCCTTGAGTACTTGGGGATAGAACGGGTCATTGCAGATACCCGCGCCCAGGGCGGACATGTGCACCCGCAACTGATGCTTCTTGCCCGTGACCGGATAAAGACCATAACGCCAGAGATTGCCGTTCTTTTCTTTCACCTCCACAGCTGTCTCGGTATTACTCACACCCGGACCTTCCTGCATGCGAAAAAACGGTTCGCCCTCCACCAGCCGACTCTTGTGCACCTGCGGGAAAGACAGGCCGGGCAATGCAGGGGCGATAGCTTCGTAGCGTTTTTCGATCTGCCGGGTCGGGAACAGGGATTGATAGGCTGAGCGGCTGTCAGGGTTGGCTGAAAACAACACGAGCCCCGCAGTGTGGCGATCGATGCGATGCAGCGGCACCAGGTGCGGGTTGTCCAGGCGGCGGATCAACCTGCGCAACAAGGTTTGCTCGACATATTCGCCCGCAGGCGTCACCGGCAGGAAGTGCGGCTTGTCCGCCACCACCAGATGCTCATCTGCATACAGGATCGACTCGATCACGGGGATCGGCTTTTCATCCCGGACTTCCCGAAAATAGTGTATGCGCAGACCTTCCTTGTACGGCAGGTCGAGGGGAATAGGCTGCCCAAAGCCGTCCAAAACGCGACCACGGGCAATTCGGTCGAGCCACTGATCGCGACCGATGGCACTGAAGTGTTCGCACAGGCAATCAAGCACGGTATGCCAGGCACCCGGGGGCAGATACAGAGTACTGGCTTGATTGCGCGCAGCAGAAAAAGATGAAGTGGACATAAGAACGCTCGAACCCCTAATGCAGGTAAGCATTATCCTGCAGTGGCCAGAACGATCCTAGAAGAGATTACTCACGCTGGTATCCGGTCTCGCGCTGCGGCCTCGGTAAATTCCTTGAGCCAGCGCAACACGTCGACCGCCTCCCAGCGGCCCGGGTCATACAATGCATACAACAAGCCCTGGTAACCGACCACATCCAGCTGCCGGTGATACCCCGCGCGCTGGAACAAGGCTTCGATTTCGGCGAAACAGGTATTGAAATGCAGTTTGTTGAACGGGGTTTTTCCTTCGGTAACCAAGCCCTCCAGACGCAATTCGACAACCGCCTCTCGCACCACGTCCGCCGACATGCGGTTCACGCTGTTCTTCAACTGTTCGACATTGACCATGACTCATCCTCTGACTCGCAGGATCGCCCGCAAGACAGGCCACCCGGATAACTGTATAGACATACAGTAACCGAATCAGCGAGCTTTCGCCAACGGATCAATCGGGAGAGCGATAAGTGGAGCGCTATTTAAAGCAAAAAATCCACTACCTGCTGGGCATCAAATGGCCAATCCAACTCCGCCCCCGTATCCACACGGCGCAGCACTGGAATCCGTAAGCCGTAGTCCTCGAACCAGTCTTCGTTCTGGGCAATGTCGATCAGCTCGACCAGCAAACCGTGCTCGACCAGGGGCATCAGCTCTTCTTCGGCAAGTTCACAGAGATGGCAACCAAGGGTACCGAACAGCTGGCATTCAGGAGGCATGACCACAGGTCCAAGCAAAGTAGGGGTTCATTCTAGGCCCACGATCACACTCCGTCGAGGCGAAGGCTGCAGTGCCTGAGCAGCGAAATTTTCAATGGATCTGGCAATCCCCTGACTCAAATCATTCCCGGCAAATACCCGATGAGTGATGCTCGCCTTTTTTTTGCTTCTACGCTTCAGTAGCCCACGTCAAAGTCGGAGAATCCGTGTTCACCAATCTACTGATCATCCTCGCCTCCTCCCTGGTGGTGATTGCACTGTTCCAGCGACTGCGCTTACCGCCGGTCCTAGGTTACCTGTGCGTGGGGCTGATGATCGGACCCACTGCGTTCAACTGGGTCAATGAAAGCGAAGAACTGCCGGATCTCGCCGAGTTGGGCGTGGTGTTTCTGCTGTTTTCACTGGGGTTGGAGTTTTCCCTGTCGAAGATGTTGGCCCTGCGTCAAGTGGTGTTCGGCCTTGGCAGCCTGCAGGTGCTGGCATGCACGGTGCTTCTGGGAGGCTTGCTGAAGCTGTTCGGCATGCCGGGCATACCCGCGCTGTTACTGGGTGCGGGGCTGGCCCTGTCTTCCACTGCCATCGTCAGCAAGGAGCTTGGCAGCCTGGGGGAAATATTCAGCAGCCACGGCCAGAACGCCATTGCCGTGCTGTTGTTCCAGGATGTAGTCGCAGTGTTGCTGCTGACGCTCGTCCCGGTTTTTGCCGGCAGTAGCGAGCAGCCCTGGTACTGGGCGCTACCCCTGACGCTGGGCAAAACCGTGGTGTTGTTTGTCGGCCTACTGATGGCCAGTCGCTGGCTATTGCCGCGGTTGTTCCATGAGGTGGCGGCGGCTCGCTCCGCAGAGCTGTTTGTGTTGCTGGCACTGGTGATTGTCCTGCTTACCGCGTGGCTGACCCACCTGCTCGGCCTGTCGCCTGCGCTGGGGGCTTTTCTCGCTGGCATGTTGCTGGGGGAAAGCCACTACCGGCATCAGATCGAGGCTGACATTCGCCCCTTCCGCGACATCCTCCTGGGATTGTTCTTCGTCAGCATCGGCATGTTGATCGATTTGCAGCTATTTGCCAGTCACGGCCTGCTGATCCTGGGCCTGACGCTAGCATTGCTGCTGATCAAGGGCAGCGTTGTCGCTCTGCTGGTCAGATGGCGTGGCAGTGACACCGAAACAGCCTGGCGGAGCGGGCTGGCACTGGCTCAGGGCGGAGAATTCTGCTTTGCGCTGATGGCGCAAATGCAAATGAGCAAAATGCTCCCCGCAGACTTCGCCGGAATGCTGCTGGCCGCCACCTTTTGCTCAATGCTGGTCACTCCGCTGCTCTTGCGCGCGGCCCCGCGTATCGCTGCGCATTTACATCGCAAACCCAACGAAGAAGCGCAACTGGAAGAAATCAGCGCACTCAATGCCAGCCTGGACGGTCACGTGGTGATCTGCGGGTACGGCCGGGTCGGCCAGTCCATCGGCCGCTTCCTGCGCCACGAACACCAACCCTACATTGCGCTGGACAGCGACCCGGTGCGCGTTCAGGAAGCCGCCGCCAGTGAACGTTGTGTGCACTACGGCGATTCCCGCCGCAGCGAACTGCTGGTTGCAGTAGGGCTGGACCGCGCCCGTTTGCTGGTGATTGCCGTGGACCGGACCGATATCGCCATGCTGATCCTCAGGCAAGCCCGCCTGCTCAACCCGAACGTGCCGATCCTGGTGCGCACTCGCGATGACAGCCAGCTCACCGAGTTGAATGCAGCAGGGGCCAGCGAGGTGGTGCCGGAGCTACTGGAATCGAGCCTGATGCTCGCCTCGCACGCGCTGATCATGCTTGGCCTGCCCGCACAACAGGTGAAGGACCGGATGGATCAGGTCCGCAGCGATCGCTATCACCTGCTGCACGGGTTCTACCCAGGTTCGGACGACGATGAACGTTGAATCAGTCCAGGCTCACGGCGCCGATCTTGTGGATCGCCAGGTCCGCACCGTGATACTCCTCCTCCTGGCTCAAACGCAAGCCATGCAGCGCCTTGATACCGCCATAAATCGCAAAGCCACCGAGCAGCGCCACGATCACTCCCAGCGAAGTGCCGATCAACTGGCTGATCAGGCTGACGCCGCCCAAGCCGCCCAGCGCGACCTGGCCGAAAATCCCGCAGGCGATACCGCCCCAGACGCCGCACAGGCCATGCAACGGCCACACGCCCAGTACATCGTCGATGCGCCATTTGACTTGCGCAGCGGTAAAACACCAGACAAACAACGCCCCGGCGATCGCGCCGGTGGCCAGCGCGCCCACCGGGTGCATCAAATCGGAACCGGCGCAAATCGCAACCAGCCCGGCCAACGGACCGTTATGCAGGAAGCCCGGGTCATTGCGCCCGACAATCAGCGCAGCCACGGTACCGCCGACCATGGCCATCAGCGAATTCACTGCCACCAGGCCGCTTACATTGCCAAGGGTCTGCGCGCTCATGACGTTGAAGCCGAACCAGCCAACGATCAGGATCCAGGAACCCAATGCCAGGAATGGGATACTCGACGGCGCGAACGCGACCAGGCGACCTTCTCGATATCGACCCTGCCGTGGCCCCAGCAGCAACACCGCTGCGAGCGCCAGCCAGCCCCCCATGGCATGGACCACGACCGACCCGGCAAAATCATGGAAGCTGGCGCCGAAGCGCTCCAGCAGCCAGGCCTGCAGGCCGTAGTTGCCATTCCACATCATGCCCTCGAAAAACGGGTAGATGAACGCCACGATCAAGGCTGTCGCGCACAACTGCGGCACAAACCTTGCGCGCTCGGCGATGCCCCCGGAAATAATGGCCGGGATTGCTGCGGCGAAGGTCAGCAGGAAGAAAAACTTCACCAGTCCATAGCCATGGTCTGCGGTCAGCACCGCCGCCGGTTGCATGAACGTGACCCCATAGGAAATCCAGTAGCCTATAAAGAAATAGGCAAGGGTCGAAATGGCGAAGTCACTGAGGATTTTCGACAGCGCGTTGACCTGATTCTTCTGGCGAACCGTGCCGACCTCGAGAAAGGCGAAACCGGCATGCATGGCGAGTACCATCACGGCGCCGATCAAAATGAACAAGGTATTAGAGCTATGGACCAGACTGTCCACAGCGCTTTGCAGATTTTCCATAGGGTTGGCAGACCTGAAGGCTAAAAAAGCACCAAATCAGTTCGCGCAGACTATTCGTGCACCAAGTTGCAACCTGCCAGGATCCGCAATTGAAACCCGACGAGCTGTTTTGGTGCGCAAGGTCATGACCTTTGCGCGCGATTCGATTATTTGAGTTAAGGTTTTGCTCAAATCATGCCCAGCAACAGCGCAACGGCGCAGGCTGGCGCACCATGGCAAAGCAAAAGCTGTACCAGTCATTTGTACTGAACCTTCGCCCACCGCTCACACTCGAAAGCAACAGACGCCAATTACGGAGATCACCAATGGCTAGCATCAAGGCAAAGACTGCTCAAGAAATACTGATGAATGATTTTCAAACATTGGTCAGCGACACTGAACGGTTGCTGGAACACACCAAGACCATCGCTGGTGATCAGGCCGATGAATTGCGCGAGCAGATCCATGACAGCCTCCTGCGCGCCCGGGAAACCCTGAAACTGACGGAAGACTCCCTGCGCGAACGCGGGCTGGCTGCGGTCACCGCGACGGAAGATTACGTCCAAGCCAACCCATGGCAGTCGGTCGGGATTGCTGCGGGCGTGGGTTTCCTGATCGGCCTTTTGGCCACCAGGCGCTGATATGGCGATCGGCGAATCCAGCTCGTCCGCGACGGGCCAAAGCTCCTCACCGCGGCGCCTGGGTGCCGCTTTTCTTGGATTGCTGCACAGTCATGTGGAGCTCTTCGGCATCGAGTTGCAGGAACAGAAAGCTCGCACCGTAAGCCTGTTGCTGTTTGCGGGCCTGGCGTTGGTGTTTGCCCTGTTATTGCTGGTGGGCCTGTCGACCTTGGTTATGATCCTGTTCTGGGATACCTACCGACTGCCAGCCATCATCGGGCTCTGTGTGTTCTACACGCTGGCAGCGATCTTCTGCGCTGTGCGCCTGAAGGCAGCGATTTTCGATGAGTCCTCGCCATTCCACGGCACACTGGAAGAGCTGGCCAATGACCGGGAGCGCCTGTTGCCATGAATTTTCCCGAACTGCCCCACAACACTTCGCGCACTGAGATGCGCAAGGCGCTGATCCGCCTGCGCATGGAAATGCATCGCCAGGAAATTCGCCACGAATCCGCACAGTTGCTGCAGCCATTGCAGCGAGTGCGCGGGATGACACAAAGCATCCAGGGCGGATTCGGCATCAAGCATGCGCCGCTCTGGGGCGTTGCCGCAGTGACACTGCTGGGGTTCCTGACAGGCAAAGGCGCCAAGAGCGGCGGCGTCAGCAGCATTACTCGGCTTATTCGCCTGAGTACGACCTTGGGCCCTTTGATCAAACTGGTGATGCAGGGCTCAGCACGCAAACACTGAGCAAACTGGCTGTATTCTTGCAGCGTCATGCGGGGCTGGATCTCTTTGGCAGGAGGTCAAACCCCGCGTGCCTAGCTCTGCGTGCCTGATGGGTACCCGGATCATTCCAGAACAAGAATTTAGCAAGGAGGCCTCGTGATCGACGGGCAACCGCTCGCCTGTTTCCAACCGTTCATCGATACCGCCACCGGTCGCATCGCGGGCGTCGAGGCCTTGGGTCGACTGCGTCATGCGGACGGCCAGCTGACCTCGGTCGGCCCCCTGTTTGCCGATTCCAGAACTCCCGCAGTCGCCCTGCGTCGCCTTGATCGGCAGATCCGTGACCATGCCTTGAGCCGCCTGCATGATGCCCCGGCAGACTGGTTCCTGAGCCTGAACATGTCGCCGCGATGGGTCAATCGCCTGCGCCCGGATCAGGACCTGCCAAGTATCAAGCAGATGAGCAGGCACGGTGTCGACCCGAAACGCATCGTCTACGAGATCACCGAGCTGGGTGGCGATATCCAGCGCCTGGCAGATGTGGTCGCACGGTACCGCCGGGCAGGCGCGAGGATAGCCATCGATGATTTTGGTGCCGGATATTCCCAGCTCGATCGGGTACTGGCCCTGCAACCTGACATTCTCAAACTCGACATGCGCCTGTTTCAGGCTGCGGCGCTGGGCGGACCGAGTTGCGATGTGGTGAAGGCCCTGGCGCAAATGGCGGAAAAGACCGGTTGCTGGATCATCGCCGAAGGGGTGGAAACCGATGCCCAGCTCAACTTTGCCCTGGAGTGCGGTTCGCGCTATGTCCAGGGTTTCCTGTTCGCCAGGGCCCAGGAGGACTTTTTCGCCACCGACGCATTCGTCGACCATTTTGCCCAATTGCGCCAGCGCTACGTCCAGCAAAAACTGCTCGAGCGTGGTCGCCTGATGGTCATGCGCCAGCAACTCGGTGAGCTGATGGGCATACTGCAGGACTGGGCCCAAGCTTGCGCGCCACTCAGCGCCCTTCCCCGGCTCGATGCGTTCCCCTGGTTGCTGCGCTTTTACCAATGCGACCGCCACGGCACGCAACTGACGCCGAACCTGGAATGGAGCCAGAACGGCTGGAAAGCCGATAATCGCTACCTGGGCCACAATTGGTCATGGCGCCCGTATTTCTATCATCTGCTGGCCGAAGGTTGGGACGAGCGCCGCTTGACGCTATCCAATACCTACCGCGATGCCACCAGCAACCAATATTGCCTGACCGCCGGACAATTTTTCGCCAATGGTGAAAGGCTGCTGCTCATCGACATCGACGCTGTCGGGCTTTAGTACTGCTTGCACGTCACGATCTGAACCCGGAAGCTTAGGCCATCAGTCACCTGACGGAGAGAATCAGCCTTGGATTGGCAAACCCTGCTTACTCGCGAACGCTTGGGAAAACCTCTGCATAGCCCCGAAGAGCTCGGGCGCAGTCCGTTTCACAAAGACCACGACCGCATTATCTTCTCCGGAGCGTTCCGTCGCCTCGGGCGCAAGACCCAGGTCCACCCGGTCACCAGCAACGACCACATCCACACGCGCCTGACGCACTCGCTGGAAGTCAGTTGCGTGGGGCGTTCACTGGGTATGCGGGTTGGCGAGACCATCCGCAGTGCCCTGCCCGACTGGTGTGAGCCCAGTGACCTGGGCATGGTGGTGCAATCGGCTTGCCTGGCTCACGACATTGGCAATCCGCCCTTCGGGCATTCCGGCGAAGACGCCATCCGCCATTGGTTTCAGCAGGCCGCCGGGCGGGGCTGGCTGGACGCGATGAGCGAAGTCGAGCGCAATGACTTCCTCAATTTCGAAGGTAACGCCCAGGGCTTCCGTGTGCTAACGCAACTGGAGTATCACCAGTTCGATGGCGGTACCCGCCTGACCTACGCCACTCTGGGGACTTATCTTAAATACCCATGGACCGCGAAACACGCTGACTCCCTGGGTTACAAAAAGCACAAGTTCGGCTGCTACCAGAGCGAACTACCGTTACTGGAGCAGATTGCCCACAAACTCGGCCTGCCGCAGCTTGAAGACCAGCGGTGGGCGCGCCATCCGCTGGTCTACCTGATGGAAGCTGCCGATGACATTTGCTACGCGCTGATCGATCTGGAAGACGGCCTGGAAATGGAGCTGCTCGAATACGCCGAAGTCGAGGCGCTGTTGTTGGACCTGGTCGGCGACGACCTCCCTGAAACCTACCGCCAGCTCGGCCCAGCGGATTCGCGCCGGCGCAAACTGGCAATCCTGCGCGGCAAAGCCATCGAGCACCTAACCAACGCCGCCGCTCGGGCATTTGTCGAGCAACAGGACGCACTGCTGGCCGGCACGCTGCCCGGAGATCTGGTGGAGCACATGCACGGTCCGGCAAAACGCTGCGTGTTGAATGCCAAGGACATGGCGCGTAAAAAAATCTTCCAGGACAAACGCAAGACCCTGCATGAAATCGGGGCCTACACGACCCTGGAGATCCTGCTCAACGCGTTCTGCGGCGCTGCACTGGAACAGCACGACGGTCGAACGCCGTCCTTCAAGAGCCGGCGGATTCTTGATTTGCTCGGCAACAATGCGCCCGACCCCCGAGGCCCGCTGCATACGTCATTCCTGCGCATGATCGACTTCATCGCCGGCATGACCGACAGCTACGCCAGCGAAATGGCCCTGGAAATGACCGGCCGTTCCAGTCACTGACCGGCACCTGCTGATCGGCCATTACGCCCCCGTGATGGCCGATCAGCCCTTAATAACCCTGAAACACTCAAGGCCTGCCGAATCGCCCTACAGCTCATGTCGCGCTGACTGATCGATTGCTCCCACCTGCTGCGAAATAATCGCCCTCCGTCCACTCGACGGCTCAAGTGTGAGTATCCCGATGAACGAAGCAGACTTGCGCATCCTGTTAGTTGAAGATCACTGCTTTCAACTTAGAGCAACTCAAATCCTGCTCGAACGCTACGGCTTCGGCCAGATCACCACGGCCGACAGCGCCGAGGTCGCCTTGCAGAAAATGCGCGAGACCGCCCAACCCTACGATGTGCTGCTGTGCGATCAATGTTTGCCCGATTTGTGCGGACTACAACTGATCGAAGCGGCGACGAACCTGGGAATGATCAAGCACGCGGTATTGCTCAGTAGCCTGACATCAGTAGAACTGGACAGACTTGTAAAGTTGGCAACCAGACAGGGATTACCCTTGTTAGGTTATTTGATAAAGCCGCCGAAACACTTGGAACTTATAACACTATTGACTTCAGCTAAATAGCCAACAATGAAAACTGCCAATTGAAACCCAGTAAAAAATCGCCTGAAAACATCACTTACTCAACTTTTACCTACTCCATAAAATGCTTGAAACTTTAACAAGTCTGATAAAAACAGTAATTTGGACGTAGTACATTTCTTGTTCTGTTGTAGGAATAGTCTGATATTACGGATAGAGGTACGCCTGTTCATGCGATAGCGGAACCATCTGAGCTAAGGTGCGCGCTTTATTTATGTTCGCATGGGATTTGATTATGAACTCCGTTTTTATCGTCGACGACCACCCAGTTATCCGTCTTGCCGTAAGAATGTTGCTGGAGCACGAAAACTTTAAAGTCGTCGGTGAAACGGATAACGGAGTAGACGCGATGCAGATGATTCGCGAATGCATGCCCGACCTGGTGATTCTCGACATCAGCATTCCCAAACTTGACGGACTGGAGATTCTCACCCGACTTAATGCCATGAGTACCCGCACCCGCACACTGGTATTGACGGCGCAATGCCCGACACTATTTGGCATACGTTGCATGCAGTCGGGCGCCTCGGGATATGTGTGCAAACAGGAAGATTTGAGTGAACTGGTCAGCGCCATAAGAGCCGTATTATCAGGATACAACTATTTCCCCAGTGCAGCGTTAAATCCGATCCGTGGGGATGACATTCGCTACGCCGAACTCGAACTATTCAAATCAGTCAATGATCGAGAACTGATGGTGCTGCAACTTTTCGCCCAGGGTCGCAGTAACAAGGAAATCGCCAAAGGCATGTTCCTGAGCAACAAGACCGTCAGCACCTATAAAAAAAGACTTATGCAAAAACTGAAGGCCAGATCACTGGTAGAACTGATTGAAATGGCAAAACGCAACGCACTCGTGTGAGAGACAGAATGCCCAGTCGCGCCAAGGAATACCTGATGCTGATGATCGTGGCTATTTTCCCGAGCAATTCGGTGCACGCCGCGCAGATCGAAAGTCAAAGCTATGCGTTACTCAGTCGGTCCACGGTCGGACAACTGGAGGCTCAACTGGATCGATCACAACGACTCTGGGTGCGGACCAGATCCGAGCTGATTCTGGGCACCTCGGCCCCCGATTATCCGCCGTTCGACATGACCATCGACAGTAGCCAGGATTACGAAGGGATGACCGCCGACTATGCAGGTCTTCTCGGCGCGACCACCGGTTTGCCCATCAAGGTCAGGCGGTTCGCCTCCCGGGAAGATGCCATCGAGGCACTGGAGAATGGCGAAGTCGACCTGCTGGGTACATCGAACGGCTTTGAGGCTGAACATTCGGACATTCTACTGTCTGCACCCTACGCCGTTGATCAACCGGTCCTGGTCACGCGGGAGGAAGAAACCCGATCCCTGACCGATGGCCTCAGGGGTTTACGAATGAGCATGGTCTATCACTATTTGCCGCTGGAGGAAGTAAAGAAGCTGTGTCCCAACGCGATCATCACGCCCTATCCCTCCTACCAGAATGCGATCAATGCAGTGGCATTCGATCAGGCGGATGTTTTCCTCGGCGATACGATTTCAACCCACTACATGATCAACAAGGGTTATCTGAACAACATCCGCATGGCGAGCTTCGGCAAGCACGAAGCGCACGGTTTCAGTTTTGCGGTGCATAAAGACAATCAGCAACTGCTCAGCATCATCAACTCGATGCTGGACGCCCTGCCGACCAGTGAACGAGACAATATCGGCAAGCGCTGGAGTGCCGGCAGTGACATACTTCTGAGCGATCAAAACCTGCAGTTCACCGATCGCGAAAAGCGCTGGATGGCAGCCCACCCGGTGGTGCGCGTAGTCGTGAACGAAGCTTATGCACCGCTGACGTTTTTCGATCACGATGGCAACTTTCGCGGAGTCACTGCCGATCTGCTGGAGTTGATCAGACTGCGCACCGGCTTGCGTTTCGATATCCAGCGCAGCCGCAACGATAGCGAGATGATCAAGCGCGTCGCTGATAAGCAGGCTGACATGATCACGGCCCTGCTGCCCAGCACCCAACGTGAAGCCACACTGAGTTTCACGCGCCCCTACCTGCAGAACTCGTTTGTCCTGCTTACGCGAAAACTCGCGGATAGCCCGAACAATCTCGAACAGATGCGGGGAAGGCGCCTGACCATCGCCCAGGGTAATCCGATGGTGGATTATCTGCGGCGAGAATTCCCGGAAATCAAACTGATCGAGACTCCCGACACCTTCAGCGCCGTGGAAATGTTGTCCAACGGTCGAGCAGACGCTGCAGTCAACTCACTGGTAATTGCCAACTATTTCATATCCGCGCGGATTTTCGAACACGATCTGCAGATCAGCACCACTATCGGCACTCAGCAAGCTGCATTTTCCCTCGCTACCGGGCGCGACTCCAAGGAGCTGAACTCGATTCTGGACAAGGCACTGCTGAGCATTGCCCCGGACGAACTGGGGGTTATCAACAGTCGCTGGCGCGGCTACTCGGCATCCGCGCATGACTCTTGGCAAAATTACCACCGGATCTTTTACCAGATCGTCATCAGTGCCGGCGTCCTGCTGCTGATTTCAGTCGCCTGGAACGCGTACATGCGTCGGCAGATCAAGCAGCGCCAGGCCGCCGAGCGGGCGCTGAGTGATCAATACGAATTCATGCGATCGCTGGTCAACGGCACGCCTCATCCCATCTATGTCCGCGACCGCCAGGGGTTGCTGCAAAGCTGTAACGACAGCTATCTCGAAGCATTCAACGCCAAACGCGAAGACGTCATCGGCAAGAGCGTGATGCAGGGCAACATGAGCAACGCATTCGAGGCCCGGCAATATCAGGCCGACTATCTGCGCGTAGTTGCCGAAGGCATCCCGCTGGTCGTCGACCGCGCACTGCACATCGGTGGACGCCGGCTAACCATTTATCACTGGGTACTGCCCTATCGTGATTCGCGCGGCAAGGTCCAGGGCATCATCGGCGGTTGGATCGACATCAGTGATCGACGCCAATTGTTCGAAGACCTGCGGCTTGCCAAAGAGCGCGCCGATGAGGCCAACCGAGCCAAAAGTACCTTTCTGGCGACCATGAGCCATGAAATCCGCACCCCGATGAACGCCGTGATCGGCATGCTGGAATTGACGCTCAAGCGGATCGAGCAGGATCACCCGGATCGGTCCGCCATCGACGTGGCCTACAACTCGGCCAAGGACCTGCTGGAGCTGATTGGTGACATTCTCGACATTGCGCGGATCGAATCCGGGCGTCTGGAATTGAACCCGGAACGGGTCAACCTTCGTAAAGTGGTAGCGTCAGTGGTGAACATCTTCGAGGGCCTCGCGCGGCAGAAAAAACTCGAGCTTCTGCTGGAGTTTCACTCTGCCACCCCAAACATCGATGTGCTGCTGGACCCTATGCGGTTCAAGCAGGTGCTGTCCAATCTGATCAGTAACGCCATCAAGTTCACGTCTCAAGGCCACGTCAGGATCATCGTTGACTTGAGAGCCACCGGGCCCGACGAGGTGCGGATGCATCTGAAGGTGGAGGACAGCGGCATTGGTATCAGTGAGGAGGATCAGCAACGGCTTTTCGCCCCTTTCGCCCAGGCAGACAATTGTGCCAAAGCAGGCCGTGGCGGAGCAGGCCTGGGGCTTATGATCAGTCGCAGCCTGTGCAAGATGATGGGCGGCAGCCTGCAATTGAGCAGTCGCCCTGGAGCTGGCACTCAAGTACGGGTTTCCCTGCACCTGCCAGCACTGCCACAGAAACAGCAACAGGCTGCATTGACCATTGAACAGGCGCCCCACACCACCAGGACCGCCTTGAAAGTCCTGGTGGTCGATGACCACCCGGCCAATCGCCTGCTCATGTGCCAGCAGCTGGAATTTCTCGGGCATGCGTCCCAGGTTGCAGAGGATGGCGCAGCGGCGCTCAGCCTGTGGAAGACCGAGGCGTTCGATCTGCTGATTGCCGACTGCAACATGCCTGTCATGAGCGGGTATGAACTGGTTCGCACCATTCGCTGCGAGGAGCAACGCCAGCAGCGCCCGCCCATGGTCATCCTGGGTTTCACTGCCAATGCCCAGCCGGAAGAAATCGCCCGCTGCAAAGAAGCCGGCATGGATGACTGCCTGTTCAAGCCGCTCACCCTGACAGCCTTGAGCCACTGGATCGAAAACCTCAGCCCCAAGGCGCAGTGTCCGGCATTCAGTCTTGAGGGGCTGCAGCAACTGACAGGTGGAAATCCGGCGCTCGACCTGCGATTGCTCAAAGAGCTGCTTAAAAGCAATCGTCTGGACCGCCGGGAGTTACTGGCAGTGCCCAGCACCGCTAACCCACAGGCTTTTTTGGACATTGCCCACAAAATCAAGGGTGCAGCGCGGATTATCCAGGCCTCGCGCCTCATCGACAGTTGCGAATCACTTGAAACTGCCTGCCAGGGTGCATTCGATCCGGACGCAGTATCCGACTGCATCCTGGCAATGGAGCGCGCCATGCTGCAACTTGAACTGGCTCTTGAGCAGCAAATATACGAGCACGAGCGCAGCACGATGGTGGAGCCTTAACTATGCTTGGGCGCTGAGCAGTGAGTTAAACCCCATGGAGAGCACTGCAATGTCCAACCTACTGCGCCCGGACCCACGGCGATTTCCGTTGCATATCCATATCAGCGTGATGTTCACCTTGCTGTTGTTGCTGACAGGCGTAGTACTGGGAATCTTCAACTATCGCCAGACCACCCAGATCATATTGTCGAGCAGCGAAAAGCTCTTCGACAGGATCGAGCAGGACGTCCGGCTGGACCTGCACACAACCTACCAACCCATTCGTCATATGTTGAGCCTGCTGGCGGATAACCCGGCCACCCAGGCGCCAGACCTTGAGCAGCGACTGGCATTGCTCAAGCCTTTCAGCCAATCGCTTACCGACAATCCAGACCTGGCTTCGCTGTATCTGGGCTATGGCAACGGTGATTTTTTCATGGTCCGGCCCTTGCGCACAGCCGACTTGAAAGCGCGCACCAAGGCGCCGGACGCCGCCGCATTTCAGGTCTGGAGCATTGAACGCGACGGTAGCGATACCCAAGTGAGGTCCCAGTCACTGTTTTTTGACCGAGACCTGATGCTCATCGGCCGCCTGGACCATCCCGACGAGGTCTACGACCCGCGGGCTCGAGCCTGGTTTTCCAGCGCGCGCACCGGGCAGGAACAGATAACCACGCAGCCTTACGTTTTCTTCTCCACCCACAACGTGGGTACCACCCTGGCCCGGCGCAGTGGCGAGCACGCGGTCATAGGCGCCGACCTCACATTGGCCGAACTCTCCGCCACCCTGGCCAAACACGTCGTGACCCCAGCGACCCAAATCGTACTGTTCGACGCCCAGGGCAATGCCATCGCCTATCCCGACAGCAGCAGGCTCATCGTTGACGACCAGACCGCACGTCTGATCAAGGCGGCCGATTTGAGCCCTGCCCTCGGCGCCCTGCTGAACAATCAAGCGACGGGCAATCGGCTGGAGGCAGGTGGGCGTCGATGGATCGTTGCCCAAAGCAGTATGCAGGAAGGCGGGCCCCAGGGATTGCACCTTGCCTTGCTGGTGCCCGAGGACGAACTGCTCGTCGATGCGTATCGCCTGCGTTGGCAAGGTGCATTGGTGACATTGGCCACGCTGCTGTTGTGCCTGCCTCTGGGGTGGCTGACCTCCCGAATCCTGGTCAAACCCCTGCGCGCGCTTGTGCATGAAGCTGACGCCATCCGCAGTTTCGACTTTAACTTTCCCGCCACCAAGCGTTCACCGGTACTCGAGGTCGACCAACTGGGGGTGTCTATGGCGCGCATGAAAGAAACCCTGGCGAGTTTTTTTCAGATCACTGACAGCCTCAGCGCCGAGACCCGTTTTGGGCCGCTGCTGGAGCGGGTCTTATTTGAAACGGTGAAGATCGGTCAAGCCCAGGCCGGCCTGATCTACCTTCGGGAAAATGACGCCGAGCGCTACGTTCCCCTGGGCCTGGTGATCGACGGCGCGTCTCGGGATGTGCCCGCGTTCGACATTCAGGGGCACGAGTTGCAGTCCCCGGAGAGTCCCGAATGGCTGCGGCAACTGGCCGACGTCGACACCAACGTGACCAACCTGGGGTTCGACGAGGCCGAGGATTTGCGCAAAGTGCTGCTGGCGATGGAGTGTCCGCGGGTTCACCTGATCGGCATTCGCCTGCACAACCGGCATAACGAGACGGTGGGCCTGCTGGTGCTGTTGCTGACCGACAGTGGCCACCTGAGCGACCTGGAAAAACTGCGCCCGGATCGCATCGCCTTTCTCCAGGCGGTTTCTGGAGCGGCGGCGGTGAGCATCGAAAGCCAGCGCCTGCAAACCAAACAGAAACAGTTGCTGGATTCGTTCATTCAACTGCTGGCCGGTGCGATCGATGCGAAAAGCCCCTATACCGGCGGTCACTGCCAGCGGGTTCCGGCATTGACCCTGATGCTTGCGCAAGCCGCTGCCGCCAGCCAGGTGCCGGCGTTTCGGGGCTACCAGCCGACCGAAGACGAATGGGAAGCCCTGCACATCGCTGCCTGGCTGCATGATTGCGGCAAGGTCACGACCCCCGAATACGTGGTCGATAAAGCCACGAAACTGGAAACCCTGAACGACCGTATCCACGAAATCCGCACCCGTTTCGAAGTGCTCAAGCGCGACGCCTGGATCGACTACTGGCAAGCCGTGGCTCTGGGCTCAGACGAGCAACAAATGGCTGACCTGCGCGATGCCAGCCTGGCAGCGCTGGATGATGATTTCGCGTTCGTCGCCCACTGCAACCTGGGCAGCGAGGCCATGGCTGAAGATGATCTGCATCGCCTGCGCAGCCTGGCGCAACGCACCTGGACTCGTACCCTGGACGATCGCCTGGGGGTTTCCTGGGAAGAGAACCGCCGTCAGGTGCGCACCCCGGCGCCGACCCTGCCGGTCAGTGAACCATTGCTGGCGGATAAACCCGAGCATCTGTTCGAGCGAGCGGAGAGTGAACTGATTCCTGCGGAAAATCCCTGGGGCTTCAAGCTCGATGTTCCTCGCTACAAGTACAATCGGGGCGAGCTGTACAACCTGAGCATTGCCCGTGGCACGCTGACACGTGAGGAGCGCTACATCATCAATCACCACATGGTGCAGACGATCCTGATGCTCAGCCACCTGCCCTTTCCCGGTCACCTCAACAACGTTGCGGAGATCGCTGGCGGCCATCACGAAAAAATGGACGGCACCGGCTACCCCAAGCAGTTGAAGCGAGAAGACATGAGCCTGCCGGCGCGGATGATGGCGATTGCCGACATCTTTGAAGCGCTGACCGCCGCCGACCGCCCCTACAAGAAGGCCAAGTCTTTGAGCGAGGCTTTGGGCATCATGGCGACGATGTGCCGGGACGCGCACATCGATCCCGAGTTGTTCGAGCTGTTCATCGACGCTGGAATCTACCGACAATACGCCGAGCAGTTCCTCGATCCACAGCAGATTGATGCGGTGGACACTGCAAGCCTGCTGGTCAAGGCAGGCTTGCAGGGGTGATCAGCAATCGGTCAGATGCAGGAAGATCGCTGCCAACTGCTCAATGCCCGCTTGGTCCAGGGCGGTAAAACGCGCCAACTTCGGACTGTCGAGATCGAGCACGCCGATCAGCCGGCCTTCCTTGACCAAGGGCACCACCAACTCGCTATTGGAGGCACTGTCGCAGGCAATGTGCCCGGCAAACGCATGAACATCCTCGACCCGCTGCGTCTGCAAGGTCGCCGCAGCAGCCCCGCAGACACCCCGCCCGAAAGGGATCCGTACGCAGGCGATCTGCCCCTGGAACGGTCCCAACACCAACTCTTCGTTACGGTTGAGATAGAAGCCGGCCCAGTTCAAATCATCGAGCTGGTTGAACAGGAACGCGGAAAACTGCGCTGCGTTGGCAATGAAATCCCGCTCGTGCGCCAGCAGTGACTCCAACTGCGCCTGCAACATGCCGTAGCCTTCGAGGCCTTGGCCGCTCTGTTGTAAATCGATCATGCCTTATGCTCCAACAGCTTTAACCCGACCCAATAACGGGCAAATTGATAGGCGCAACGGCCATTGCGATTGCCGCGCCCGGTGGCCCAGCGCACGGCGAGGATATCCAACTCTTCGTCACGCTGCCATTTGAGGCCTGCCTTGTCAGCCAGTTGCCCGACCCAGTGTTCGACCACGTTCAGGAAGTGTTCCTGAGTGAACGGATAAAACGACAACCACAAGCCGAAGCGGTCCGACAACGCGATCTTGTCTTCCACGGCTTCGCTGGGGTGCAGTTCGCCGTCGACGCGTTTCCAGTTTTCGTTATCACTTTCCTTTTCCGGCACCAGGTGCCGGCGATTGGAAGTGGCGTAAAGCAATACGTTGTCCGGGGCCTGTTCGAGGGAGCCGTCGAGTACGCTCTTGAGCACCCGGTAATCGCCCTCGCCCGACTCGAACGACAGGTCGTCGCAAAACAGCACAAACCGCTGGGGCAACCTGGCGATCTGTTCTACCACGCGAGGCAAGTCCGCCAGGTGATCGCGCTCGATCTCGATCAGCCGTAAGCCTGCCTGGGCATGCTCGGCCAGCAGCGCCCGGACCAGCGAGGACTTACCTGTCCCCCGGGAACCCCACAGCAGCACGTGATTGGCGGGCATGCCATCCAGGAATTGTCGGGTGTTGCGGCCCAACTGTTCCAACTGCCGGTCGACGCCGATCAGGTCGGTCAGGCGCGTGTCGAGGCTGACCTCCAAGGGCAGCAAAAATCCGCTTCGCCCCTCGCGCTGCCAGCGCGCAGCCAGGCATGTGGTCCAGTCGATGGCCTGCCGAGGCGCGGGCAGCAGCGGTTCGATACGGGCCAGAACGGCATCGGCGCGCTCTAGAAAAGCATTCAATCGGGAATCCACGTCTTCTCCTCGGGCACGTTCACACTAATGATTGCGCTGCAGCGACAATCCACGGCGACCGGGTGCCTGGTTAAACCCATGTTTCAGGGCTCGCGACAACAGCGGTATCCATGCATCATCGGCTATGCTTGAGCAGCGAAGGGAAACGGAAGTGGTTCAATACCCTATGGATATCAAATTCACCAACCGGCTGTCTTACAAACAAGCCAGGTTGACCGTGCTCGTAGGTTTTATTCTCGGCACGCTGCTCAGCCTGCTGCAAATAGGCATCGATTATGCCAGCGAAGATGCCTCCATCAACCGGGAAATCCAGTCTTTGCTGGAAATCAGCCACAACCCGGCTTCGCGCATCGCCTATAACATCGACGCAGAACTCGCCCAGGAGTTGACCCTGGGGCTGTTGCGTTCGCCGGCCATTATCGGCGCGCAATTGATCGACAACAACAGCACGGTACTGGCGAACGTCAAGCGACCTGAGCAGCAAAGCAGTTACCGGATGATCAGCGACTTCCTGTTTGGCGCCCACCGTCAGTTTGAAGACCGCCTGTACCTGGACCACTTGCCAGCTGAGTCTCTCGGCACCCTACGCCTGGACGTCGATACCTACGCGTTCGGCAGCCGATTTCTGCGCCGAGCTGAAGTGACGTTGTTCAATGGCTTCGCCCGTAGCCTGTTGCTGAGCGGCATCCTGCTCGCGCTGTTCTACGTGATGCTGACTAAACCCCTGGTACGCGTTATCCGCGAACTGAGCGGCCGCGATCCACGCAGCGTCGAACCGACCTGGCTGGAATACCCGGCGGGGCATCAGAACGATGAAATCGGCGTGCTGGTCAAGGTTGCCAACCAGCAATTCGAGAACATCGCCACGGAAATCCAGCAACGGCGCAATG
This sequence comes from Pseudomonas violetae, assembly GCF_023072615.1. Taxonomy (GTDB): domain Bacteria; phylum Pseudomonadota; class Gammaproteobacteria; order Pseudomonadales; family Pseudomonadaceae; genus Aquipseudomonas; species Aquipseudomonas violetae. Next base: position 44,669 of record NZ_JAKNRW010000017.1, on the reverse strand, counting down.
CCGAAAACCGCCTGACCGACTATCTGGCGCAATTGGAGAATATCGTCTCCGCCCGGACCGCGGAGCTCAAGGCGATCAACAGCCGGCTCAGCCAGTCCAACCAGGAGCTGGAAATCGCCCGCAGCACCGCCCTGGACATGGCGGAAGCGCGCTCGGTGTTTCTCGCCAACATGAGCCACGAAATCCGCACCCCGCTCAACGGCCTGCTGGGGATGATCGCATTGTCCCTGGACGGTCCGCTCAATGCTGAACAGCAGCAACAACTGGCCATCGCCCATGACTCAGGCAAGGTGCTGGTGGAGTTGCTCAACGACATTCTTGACCTGTCGAAATTCGACGCTGGCCAGCTTGAGCTTGAGCACATTCCATTCGACCTCGGTGCGCTGGTCGAAGACACCGCCAACCTGCTGTCCCAGAACGCCGCGCCCAGTGTCGAATTGACCTGCCTGATCGATCCGCAGTTTCCGGCGCTGGTGCTGGGTGATCCGACCCGCGTTAGGCAAATCGTCAGCAACCTGCTGTCCAACGCGCTCAAGTTCACACGTTTCGGCCGCGTCGACGTGCGCCTGTCCACCTTCAAGGACGGCGTCAGAATCGAAGTCTGCGACACCGGAATCGGTATTCCCGAGGACGCCCAAGTGAAGATTTTCCAGCCGTTTACCCAAGCGGGAGCTGGCATTACCCGACAATTCGGCGGTACCGGACTGGGCCTGGCCTTGACCTACAACCTGTGCGAAGCCATGCAGGGACGACTGTCCATCAGCTCGGAGGCGGGTTTCGGCAGCCAGTTCTGTGCTGACCTGCCGCTGCCCTGCCACACCCGCGCCCTGGCTCCTGCGGCATTGCAGGGCAAGGTTATCGCCATCACTGCCGCGAGCAGCGGTTTGGCGGAGCTGCTCAAGACTGTGTTGCCGGTGTGGGGGATAGAGTATCAACAGCGCTCGATCGATGACTCGATGATCGGCCTGGACCCCGACGTGGTCATCACCGATTGTCCTGAATGCCTGTTTGTCCTGCGCGCCGCCTGCACCGCGCCGATTCTGCTGGTGACCGCCTACGGCAGCTTCATGCCCAGCGAACAAGCCAGCGCCCTCGCGCCTTTGCAACAGCAGGCGCGGCCGTTGGCGCGTAACGCACTGTTCCAGACGTTGCGTCGGGTGCTGCAACCGGAAATCAACACGATAAACGATGCTCGACTGCAAACGCTGTCACCTCAGCGCCGCGGCCGGGTGCTGCTGGTGGAGGACAATCCGGTCAATCAATTGGTCGCCAAGGGCATGCTGGGTAAGCTGGGGTGCGAGGTGGTAGTCGCCGCACATGGCGCCGAGGCCCTGGATCAACTGGAGCAACACGAGTTCGACCTGGTGCTGATGGACTGCAACATGCCGGTGATGGACGGCTATGAGGCCAGTCGACAAATCCGTCGCAGCGGGCGCTGGCCGCAATTGCCGATAGTGGCCTTGACCGCCAATGCCATGTCCGAGGAGCGCGAACGCTGCCGCGCCGCGGGCATGAGTGATTACCTGGCCAAACCCTTCAGTCGCGACGAGCTGGCGGCACTACTGGAGTCATGGATGCCGGCTACGACAACGCCTTGATCTGCACCAGCAAATGATCGAGCCCATCACGCAAATCATGCAGCCGATCCAGATCGACGCCGCTGTCGCACAAGAGCCGCGCCTTGAGCGGACCGACCCGATCTCGCAACACCTGGCCTGCGGCCGAAAGGCTCAGGTGCACTTCGCGTTCATCTCGGGATGAACGCTGACGCAGGACCAGTTGCAGCTGTTCAAGTCGTTTGAGTAACGGCGTCAGGGTCCCGGAATCAAGCGCCAGGCGTTCGCCCAAGGCCTTGACCGTAGGCTGCTCCGGGGCATTTTCCTGCCACTCCCACAGCACCAGCATCGCCAGATACTGCGGGTAGGTCAGTCCGAGTTGGTCCAGCATCGGCTTGTAGGCCCGGATCACCCCCCGGGACGCGGCGTACAGCTTGAAACAGAGCTGGCTGTCGAGCTGCAGGGAATCGAACGGCGGATTCATTTGAGCAGGGCTTCGATCTCGCGGCTCAGGTCCTGCGGTTTGGTCGCCGGCGCGAAACGCTTGACCAGTTGTCCGTCCTTGCCGATCAGAAACTTGGTGAAGTTCCATTTAATGCCCTGGGAACCCAATAACCCGGGGGCAAGTTTTTTCAGCTGGACGAACAGTGGATGGGCGCCGGCTCCGTTGACTTCGATTTTCTTGAACAGCGGGAAGCTGACGCCGAAATTCAGCTCGCAGAATTCGGAAATCGCTCCTTCGTTACCGGGTTCCTGTTTGCCGAATTGGTTGCAGGGGAAACCCAGGACTACCAGGCCCTGATCCTTGTAGGTCTGCCAGAGCGCTTCGAGTCCTTTGTATTGTGGGGTGAAGCCGCATTTGCTGGCGGTGTTGACGACCAGTACGGCTTTGCCGGCGTAGTCGGCCAGGGTTTTCTGTTCGCCGGTGATGGTGGTGCAGGGGATGGTCAGCAGGGGGTCGGTCATCGTTTGGCTCTGGGGGTCTAGGGGTGGCCCGTTTAAAATAGTTCGCAATTGAATTGCGTGCAATTCAATTTTGGGTTGGTTGGTTGGTTTCTTTGGGACGGGGGCATATCCGTTTCTTTGGTGGTGGCAGCTATCGGTTCCGCTCTTACAGCGGGTTACTTTGAAAAGCGCAAAGTAACCAAACGCTCTTGCCCCACCACTTGGCACCTCGCCTAGGCTCGGTGTGCCCTCACTCCGGCATTGCTCCGCGGGTCGCCGCGATGGGCCATCCCTGGCCCAGCGCGGCTAAACCGGCATCCTTGCCGGTTTACCCGCTACGCAATGCCTGCGTTCGGCCGGCGTGGTTAACGGGGCGCCTGCAATCTACAGCTCGCCGTGGCGGCCTTCGGGCCGACCAGGGCATCACGCCGGCGCGCTTCGCTTGTTGGGTCGTGCACCTTTTATGGATATGAAATGAGCGCTGTGAGGTGGTATTTGTGGAAAGTGGACTTTATGGAAAGTGATCCCTCTGGAAAGTCATCTCTGTGGAGGGATTGATACCTGTAGGAGCAAAGCTTGCTCGCGATGACGGTTTCGCATCCAACATTGATGCTGACTGGCACCCCGCTATCGCGAGCAAGCTTTGCTCCCACAGAAACAACATCAGCCCGGCAGGCAAGCTTTGCTCCCACAGGAACAACATCAGCCCGAAGGCAGTCAAGCTTCGCTCCCACAGGTACAACACCAGCCCGGAAGCAGTGCACATCAGAGAAGCGCAGCGCGCCGGCTTGATGCCTTGGTCGGCCCGAAGGCCGCCACGGCCCGGTTCTTGATCGCGGACGCCCCGTTAACCACGCTGGCCGAACGCAGGCATTGCGTAGCGGGGAAACCGGCAAGGATGCCGGTTTAGCCGCGCTGGGCCAGGGATGGCCCATCGCGGCGACCCGCGGAGCAATGCCTGCGTTCGGGCACACCGAGCCTAGGCGAGGTGCCGAGTGGTGGGGCAAGAGCGTTTTGGTTACTTTTGCGCTCTATCAAAAGTGACCCGCCGTAAGGGCGGAACCAATAGAAGCCATTACCCCAGAAATGGATATACACACGACCAAACCGGATAAACCCCGGTCATTCCCGAGGTACAAGCTCCAGACACACCGAATTGATGCAATACCGCAACCCAGTCGGCGGCGGCCCATCCGGAAACACATGCCCCAGATGCGCATCGCACTTGGCACACACCACCTCGATGCGAATCATCCCGTGGCTGACATCACGAATCTCAACCATCGCACTGTCACCGATCGGCGCATAAAAGCTCGGCCAGCCGCAGCCTGAGTCAAATTTGGTCTTCGAATCAAAAAGCGGCTCTTTGCAACAGATGCAGTGGTAAACGCCGTCGGTTTTAGTGTCATTGTATTTGCCGGAAAACGGGCGCTCCGTGCCCTTGAGACGGCAAACGTTGTACTGCTCCGGATCGAGCATGGCCTTCCATTCTTCAAGGGTTTTTTCCAACTTTTCCATCGTCACACCTCAGCAGCTGAAAAAGCCCGATCTGTACCTTTTCCACGGATCGGGTGGCACGTATGATTGCGCCTCGTCAAACGCCAGTCTGGCAGCCAGACCACGCGCATTCAAACGGATTTACGGGTGCCGCATCTCAAGGCACCAGGCCTGTGTGAATACGCAGGAATCCCAGTACGGTAGTTCATACGCCGCCTGGATCGTTCATTTTCGGGAACACATCGCCATGCAGGTCAGCAAATCGAACAAGCTCGCCAACGTCTGCTACGACATTCGCGGCCCAGTGCTCAAGCACGCCAAACGCCTGGAAGAGGAAGGCCACCGCATCCTCAAGCTGAACATCGGCAATCCTGCGCCCTTTGGTTTCGAAGCGCCGGACGAAATTCTCCAGGACGTGATACGCAACCTGCCAACCGCCCAAGGTTACAGTGACTCGAAAGGGCTGTTCAGCGCACGCAAGGCCGTCATGCAGTACTACCAGCAAAAGCAGGTGGAAGGCGTCGGCATTGAAGACATCTACCTGGGCAACGGCGTTTCCGAGCTCATCGTGATGTCGATGCAGGCCTTGCTCAACAACGGCGACGAAGTGCTGGTGCCGGCCCCGGACTACCCTCTGTGGACCGCGGCGGTAAGCCTGTCGGGCGGCAACCCGGTGCATTACCTGTGCGACGAGCAGGCCAACTGGTGGCCGGATCTGGCCGACATCAAGGCCAAGATCACGCCAAACACCAAGGCACTGGTGATCATCAACCCGAACAATCCGACCGGTGCGGTGTATTCGAAAGAAGTCCTGCTGGGCATGTTGGAACTGGCCCGCCAGCACAACCTGGTAGTGTTCTCCGACGAGATTTACGACAAGATACTGTACGACGATGCCGTCCACATTTGCACCGCATCCCTGGCGCCGGACCTGCTGTGCCTGACCTTCAACGGCCTCTCCAAGTCCTACCGCGTGGCGGGTTTCCGTTCCGGCTGGATCGCCATCTCCGGTCCAAAACACCACGCCCAGAGCTATATCGAAGGCATCGACATGCTGGCCAATATGCGCCTGTGCGCCAACGTGCCGAGCCAGCATGCAATTCAGACCGCTCTTGGCGGCTACCAGAGCATCAATGACCTGGTGCTGCCCCAAGGCCGCCTGCTGGAGCAGCGCAACCGTACCTGGGAACTGCTCAACGATATTCCCGGCGTAAGTTGCGTTAAACCCATGGGCGCTCTGTATGCTTTCCCACGGATCGATCCGAAAGTCTGCCCGATCCATAACGACGAGAAATTCGTGCTCGACTTGCTACTGTCAGAAAAGCTGCTGGTGGTGCAAGGCACGGCGTTCAACTGGCCATGGCCAGATCACTTTCGGGTCGTGACGCTGCCACGATTGGATGACCTGGACATGGCCATAGGCCGCATCGGCAACTTCCTCAAGTCCTACCGCCAGTAACACCATCGGTCACCGTGCGACTTTGATCCCCGTCGCACGCTGACTAATTCAGCAATACATATTCCCCCCTACCCTGCACCGACATGGTGCTCACAGCCCAAGACCCAGTTTCAGGCAGCGGTCTAACAACGACGGGGGCCAAACCTCGGAAATACCTGACATGAATTTCCTCGGACCACGTCGGAAGCGTCCTTCGAACAGCTAGTCTTTTGCCGTAGGACACAGTTTGAAATAGTCACCCGGTTGAATAGCCCGTTGCAGCACCTTATATACCCCGCAGTACGCTACATCTTTAGCTTGAGGAGATTTCTACAACCATGATGCGCATCCTGCTGTTTTTGGCCACTAACCTGGCGGTCGTGCTGATTGCCAGCATCACCCTGAGCCTTTTCGGCTTCAACGGGTTCATGGCGGCCAACGGGGTTGATCTCAACCTCAATCAGCTGCTGATTTTCTGTGCGGTCTTTGGTTTTGCCGGCTCCCTGTTCTCGCTGTTCATCTCCAAGTGGATGGCGAAGATGAGCACCAGCACCCAGATCATCACCCAACCGCGCACACGTCACGAGCAATGGCTGATGCAAACGGTGGAGCAACTGTCCCGGGAAGCCGGGATCAAGATGCCGGAGGTCGGCATTTTTCCAGCCTATGAGGCAAACGCCTTTGCCACTGGCTGGAACAAGAACGACGCACTGGTTGCGGTCAGCCAGGGCCTGTTGGAACGCTTTTCGCCGGATGAGGTGAAAGCCGTTCTGGCCCACGAAATCGGTCACGTTGCCAATGGCGACATGGTTACCCTGGCGCTGATCCAGGGCGTGGTGAACACCTTCGTGATGTTCTTTGCGCGAATTATCGGTAACTTCGTCGACAAAGTGATCTTCAAGAACGAAGAAGGCCAGGGAATCGCTTATTACATCGCGACCATTTTTGCCGAGCTGGTGCTGGGCATTCTGGCAAGTTCGATCGTCATGTGGTTCTCGCGTAAACGCGAATTCCGTGCCGACGAAGCCGGTGCCCGCCTGGCAGGTACCAGTGCGATGATCGGTGCCTTGCAACGCTTGCGGGCGGAACAGGGATTGCCCGTGCACATGCCGGACACGCTGAATGCATTCGGCATCAACGGCGGCATCAAGCAGGGGTTTGCTCGCATGTTCATGAGCCACCCGCCGCTGGAAGAGCGTATCGACGCGCTGCGTCGTCGCGGCTGACAGGTTCTGCCAAGACAGATAGGCCCGCAGAGATGCGGGCCTTTTTTGTCTGTCTGGATTTGTGCTGTTGACCCCATATGGGAGCGAGCCTGCTCGCGATGCGCCGGTACAGAGAACAAAAATTAGCGGGCAGAAACCCGATAAACCCTCTCCTCAAGCCGCGTCACGCCGGCCTCGGCAAATTTCCAGCTCTCACCCAGCACATCCTGGTCCTCCAGGATCTTCAGCGCCCAGAAATTACCGAACAAGCGTCGCACCTCATCATCGAGCACGGCAAACGGCGGTCCGTCTTTCTGCGCCTGGTCGTAATCGAGCGTAACCAACAACCCCAAAGTTTCCTTTGGCAGAATCCGGTTCAGGTGCGCAGCGTATTCCTCGCGCATTTTCGGTGGCAGCGCAATCAGCGCAGCACGGTCATACAAAGCGGCGCAATCGGCCACATCCCCTGCGGTCAACTCGAAGAAATCCCCGCACCACAGCTCGATCGAACCGGCACGATAAACCTTGAACGGCCCCTGTTCGCTGACATCAGGGTCAAATTGATGCTCACTGAAGAAGTCCTCAACGGCCCTTTCCGACAGTTCAATCCCCAGTACTTCATGGCCCTGATGAGCGAGCCACAGCAGATCCAGACTTTTCCCACACAACGGCACCAACACGCGAGCGCCCTCTTCCAGGTTCAATTGTGGCCAGAACCGTTGCAGATAAGGATTCACTTCCCGCAGATGGAAGCCGATCTGATTCGACTGCCAACGCTTGTGCCAAAACTCCGGCTGCATAAATAACCCCGAAAATTCGATCAAAACACCCTAAAACTTATATTAGATTTAGATCAATGATCTGACTGAAGATGAGCCCATCTTAACTCTCAGGAGCTCTTTCATGTTCCCCAGCCTGTATATATCCCACGGTTCGCCCATGCTGGCGCTGGAACCCGGCGCGAGCGGCCCAGCGCTGGCGCGGCTTGCCGCCGAATTAGCGCAACCCAAGGCGATCGTGATTGTCTCGGCGCATTGGGAGAGCAACGAACTGTTGGTCAACGGTAATCCACATCCGGACACCTGGCACGACTTTGGTGGTTTCCCCAAGGCGCTGTTCGAGGTGCAATATCCCGCGCCCGGTAATCCGCAACTGGCGGTGGAGGTTGTCGAACTGCTCAAGTCTGCCGACTTACCCGCTCGCATCGATACCAAAAGGCCATTTGACCACGGTACCTGGGTACCACTGTCGCTGATGTACCCGCAGGCGGACATCCCGGTGGTGCAGGTCTCGCTGCCCACCCGAGGCGGCCCCGCGTTGCAGACTCGCGTCGGACAGGCCCTCTCAAGCCTGCGTGAACAGGGGGTGCTGTTGATCGGATCCGGCAGCATCACCCATAACCTCGGTGAACTGGATTGGCACGCCGGCCCGGAAAGCGTGGAACCCTGGGCCGAAGCGTTCCGTGAATGGATGATCGAGAAACTCGCTGCCAACGATCAAGCCGCGCTGCACGATTACCGCTCGCAAGCGCCGCATGCCGCGCGCAATCATCCCAGCGATGAGCACCTGCTGCCGTTGTACTTCGCTCGCGGCACCGGAGGAGCGTTCAGCATCAGCCACAAAGGCTTCACCATGGGTGCCCTGGGCATGGACATCTATCGATTCGGCTAAGCAGGCTGGTGAAACCGGCTGGGACTTGGTTTAGATGACATCGACACCCACATGAATGGCATCGTGTCGCCAGAATTCCAGATCGCAGTCGATCAGTCGCTCGTGCTGGTCGTAGTTGACCCGGGCTATACGCAATCCCGGACTTCCCACCGACACTCGCAGCGCTGCTGAAGCGTCCACCGAGAGCGCCGTCGGTACGATCTCGAAGCGTACCCTGCCGTAATGCAGGTCGTAATGCCGGGCGTACAGCTCGGTGATGGACTGATTCAGGTCGAAGTCGAGAATCCCCGGGAAGAACCGCGGATTGAGATAGTGCTCGACGTACAACACCAGCCGCTGGTCAATGCGTCGCGCCCGGCAAATCTGGATCACACTGGACAGTGCCGGCAATTGCAACCAGGCACAGACCGCCGATGACGCCGGCTGCAGGCGTGCGCTAATCACCTCAGTCGACGGCACCCGGCCCTGGGCGCTGACCATTGCGTGAAAGTGGCTGCGCTGCATCAGGTTATAAGCCAGGCGGGGCGGCGAGACGAACCAGCCCCGGCGCTCTTCGCGATAAATCTGCCCCTGCGCCTCAAGTTGCAACAACGCCTCACGCACGGTAATTCGGGTGGTACCGAACAACTCACTGAGCTTGCGCTCCGCTGGCAGTTTGCTTCCGGGCGCCAACAGGCCGTGATTGAGCTGTTCTTGCAGCACCTGCCCGATGGCTGTAACCGCTTTGGTTGTCTCGATGCGCATCAACGTTACCTATCTGGACTAGACCAGCACTGTTCCGGGGCGAGCTCCGCATGGGTCTTGCTTCAATGCAGCCTAGGCACAGCATGTGACTGGCGGATGACAAAGATGCCGAACGGCGCTGATTTTTGCCTGCAATATCACGGCCATGTCCTTTCATATCAGCCTCTTAGCCATGGTCTACGCTTACTTCGCAGCCAGAGGTTTCCCCTGCAGGAAATACGGGCAGGCCGACAATCGACATCAAAATGTCATCCAGACCGCCTAAATTGGCTCAGGTATTGCTGACCTAGACCAACACAACCGCAATCGCAGCGTTGAAAACGCCCAAAAGGAGCTTCGGATGAAACAGCTTTTCCTGGCATCACTGTTAGGCTCGACCATTGCCATGTGCACCGCCGCCATGGCGGCTGATGAGTTGAAAACCCTAGAGGCCGCAGCGAAGGCGGAAGGCGCAGTCAACAGCGTCGGCATGCCCGATGACTGGGCCAACTGGAAAGGCACCTGGGATGACCTCGCCAAGACCTATGGCCTGAAACACATCGATACCGACATGAGCTCCGCGCAGGAAATCGCCAAGTTCGCCGCCGAGAAAGACAACGCCAGCGCGGACATTGGTGACGTCGGTGCAGCTTTCGGACCGATCGCGGTCAAGCAAGGCGTGGTGCAACCCTATAAACCGACCACCTGGGACCAGGTGCCGGATTGGGCGAAAGACAAGGACGGCAACTGGGCGCTGGCCTACACCGGCACCATCGCCTTCATCATCAACAAGAAGCTGCTGCACGGTTCCGAAGCTCCGACCAAATGGGCTGATCTCAAGAATGGCAAGTACAAGGTCTCCATTGGCGACGTCAGCACTGCGGCCCAGGCGGCCAACGGTGTCCTGGCTGCCGCACTGGCCAACGGCGGTGACGAGAAGAACATCCAGCCAGCCCTGCTGATGTTTGCCGACATTGCCAAGCAAGGTCGCCTGTCGATGGCCAACCCGACTATTGCCACCATGGAAAAGGGCGAGATCGAAGTCGGCGTGGTCTGGGATTTCAACGGCCTGAGCTACAAGGCCAAGATGGCGAACCCGGATGATTACACCGTGTTGATCCCTTCCGATGGCTCGGTCATTTCCGGCTACACCACCATCATCAACAAATACGCAAAAAACCCTAACGCCGCCAAACTGACTCGCGAATACATCTTCAGCGATGCCGGCCAGACCAACCTGGCGCGCGGCAACGCACGCCCGATCCGCGCCGAACACGTGAAGCTGCCGGATGACGTCAAGGCCAAGCTGCTGCCGAACGAACAGTACAAAGGCGTGACGCCGATCAAGGACGCAGATGCGTGGGAAAAAACCTCGAAATCGCTGCCGCAGAAGTGGCAGGAAGAAGTGATTATCAATATGCAGTAATGCTGCATCCGTAGGAGCTGCCGCAGGCTGCGATCTTTTGAGGTTGTTTGAAAAAAACAAAAGATCGCAGCCTGCGGCAGCTCCTACACCGTTCAGCAATGACTTTGGAGTCAACGCCCCTATGAACCACAACGTCATCCTTGTCGTGCTCGACGGCCTCAACCATGAGGTCGCTCGCCAAGCCATGGGGCACCTGCAGGCGTATGTCGGCGCAGGACGCGCGGCGCTCTACAAGCTGGAGTGCGAATTGCCGGCGTTGTCCCGTCCGCTTTACGAATGCATCCTGACCGGCGTCACGCCGATCGACAGCGGCATCGTTCATAACAATGTCTCGCGCCTGTCCAACCAGCGCAGCATCTATCACTACGCCCGCGACGCGGGGCTAAAGACTGCAGCGGCGGCGTATCACTGGGTAAGCGAGTTGTACAACCGATCACCGTTCGTGGCCGCCCGGGACCGCCACACCGACGACCCCGATCTGCCGATCCAGCACGCGCACTTCTACTGGAATGACCACTACCCCGATTCACACCTGTTTGCCGACGCCGAACACCTGCGCCTGGGCCACTCGCCGAACTTCCTGCTGGTCCACCCGATGAACATCGACGACGCCGGGCACAAGCACGGCCTCGACTCCGCGCAATACCGCAACAGCGCCCGTTCCGCCGACATCATCCTCGCCGATTACCTGCAAGGCTGGCTTGACGCTGGCTATCAGGTGCTGGTGACCGCCGACCATGGCATGAACAATGACCGATCGCACAATGGCCTGCTGGCCGAAGAACGCGAAGTGCCGTTGTTCGTCCTCGGCGATGCCTTCAGTCTCGACGCCAATGCGTTGCCGAAACAGACCGAGATTTGCGGCACGGTCTGCGAACTGCTGGGCGTAGCCCACGACAAACCTGTGTGCCGGGAGTTGCTCAAGTGAATACCATGACTCGCGGCAAATGGTTGGCGGCCCTGTGCCTGGTGCCATTTGCCCTGTTCTTTATCGTGTTTCAGATTGCCCCGCTGACGTGGGTCATGATCAACAGCCTGGAGTCACAGGAATTTGGCTGGGGCCTGGCCAATTTCACGAAAATCTTCAATTCGAAGTTCTATCGACAGGCGATCCAGTACAGCCTGGAGATCAGTTTCTGGTCGAGCGTATTCGGCATTATCATCGCAGTGCTCGGCGCCTACTCCCTGGGCCGGGTCGACTCCAGGCTGCGGAACTTCGTCAATGCCTTCGCCAACATGACCAGCAACTTTGCCGGCGTGCCGCTGGCCTTTGCGTTCATCATCCTGCTGGGTTTCAACGGCAGCTTCACCATCCTGCTCAAGCAGGCCGGGATCATCCAGGATTTCAACCTGTACTCGAAGACCGGACTGATCATCCTCTACACCTACTTCCAGATTCCCCTTGGCGTGCTGCTGCTGTACCCGGCATTCGATGCGTTGCGTGAAGATTGGCGCGAGTCCGCCGCTTTGCTCGGCGCCAGCGGCTGGCAGTTCTGGCGTCACATCGGTCTGCCGGTGCTGACCCCAGCGCTGCTGGGCACTTTCGTGATCCTGCTGGCCAACGCACTGGGGGCCTACGCCACGGTGTACGCCCTGACCACCGGCAACTTCAACGTGCTGCCGATCCGCATCGCCGCCATGGTCTCCGGAGACATTTCGCTGGACCCGAACCTCGCCAGCGCCCTGGCCGTGGTACTCGTGGCGTTGATGACCCTGGTGACCATCGTGCATCAGTTGCTGTTGAAGAGGAGCTACCATGTCTCGCGCTGAACTGAGTCCCGTCGGCATCTACCACCGGGTTGTTGTGTACCTGCTATTTGCCATTCTATTGCTGCCCCTGGCTGGCACCCTGATCTATTCGATCGCCAGCAGTTGGTCGGCGACCATTTTGCCCAGCGGCTTTACGTTCAAATGGTATGTGCAATTGTGGAGTGATCCACGCTTCCTCCATGCATTCGGCCAGTCGCTGCTGGTGTGTGTCGGCGCGCTGATTCTGTCAGTGGTGCTGATCTTGCCGCTGTTGTTCGTGGTGCATTACCACTTCCCGAAACTCGACGCGCTGATGAACATCCTGATCCTGCTGCCCTTCGCGGTACCGCCGGTGGTGTCGTCAGTGGGGCTGTTACAGCTCTACGGCTCCGGTCCATTCGCGATGGTGGGGACACCGTGGATTCTGATCGGCTGCTACTTCACCGTGGCGCTGCCTTTCATGTACCGGGCGATCACCAACAATCTGCAAGCGATCAACTTGCGCGACCTGATGGACGCCGCCCAACTGCTGGGTGCCAGCACCTGGCAGGCGGCATTTCTGGTAGTCCTGCCGAACTTGCGCAAAGGCCTGATGGTGGCACTGTTGCTGTCGTTCTCGTTCCTGTTCGGGGAGTTCGTATTTGCCAATATCCTGGTGGGCACCCGCTACGAAACCCTTCAGGTCTATCTCAACAATATGCGCAACACCAGCGGCCACTTCACCAGTGCGCTGGTCATTTCATACTTCTTTTTTGTGCTGGTACTGACCTGGGTGGCCACTATTTTGAACAAGGACAAAAGCGAATGAGCTACGTCAGCGTCCAACATCTGGAGAAAAATTACGCAGGCACCACGGTGTTCAGCGACATCAACTGCGAAATTCACAAAGGCGAGTTTGTCACTCTGCTGGGCCCCTCCGGCTGCGGCAAATCCACCTTGTTGCGGTGTATCGCCGGGCTGACCCCGGTGGATGGTGGACAAATCCTACTGGACGGGGTTGACCTGGTCCCCATGAGCCCACAGAAGCGCGGGATTGGCATGGTGTTCCAGAGCTACGCGCTGTTCCCGAACATGACCGTGGAACAAAACGTGGCTTTCGGCCTGCGCATGCAGAAAGTCAATGCCGACGACAGCCACAAACGTGTCACCGAAGTGCTGGGGCTGGTGGAGTTGAACGATTTTGCGGCTCGTTATCCCCACCAACTGTCAGGAGGCCAATGCCAGCGCGTTGCCCTGGCCCGCTCCCTGGTAACGCGCCCACGGTTATTACTGCTGGATGAACCGCTGTCGGCGCTCGATGCGCGGATTCGCAAGCATTTGCGCGAACAGATCCGTCAGATCCAGCGCGAACTTGGCCTGACCACGATCTTTGTCACACACGATCAGGAAGAAGCTTTGACGATGTCTGACAGAATTTTCCTAATGAATCAGGGAAAGATCATACAAAGCGGCGATGCCGAAACCTTGTACACCGCGCCTGTCGATGTGTTTGCCGCCGGTTTCATCGGCAACTATAACCTGCTGGATGCCGACAGCGCGTCGAAACTGCTACAAAGAACGGTCACCGGACGCATCGCCATTCGTCCAGAAGCCATCGAGCTCAGGCTCAATGGCGAACTGGATGCCCAGGTACGCAGCCACAGCCTGCTGGGCAATGTGATTCGCTACAAGGTCGAAGCCCGGGGCGTGGAATTGGTGGTGGATGTGCTTAACCGCTCGGCCGCCGATCTACACCCCGATGGCCAGCGCCTGGCGCTTTCCATTGATCCGACGGCGCTGTGTGTGGTCGCATGAAGGCAGCTGCAAGCTGCAAGTTGTAGACTGCTGACCACCTGAATCCACTTCTTGCAGCGTAAAGCTGTTCTCGGAGATAACCCCACTGATGGCCCTGGCAATTTTTGATCTGGACGAAACCTTGATTCACGGCGATTGCGCCACCCTCTGGAGCGAACAGATGGGCCGGCTGGGCTGGGTCGATCCAGAGTCGTTCATGCGGCAGAACAACGAACTGATGGATGCCTACAGCCACGGCAAGCTGCAGATGGAGGACTACATGACCTTCAGCCTGGAGCCTATGATCGGCCGCACCCCTGAAGAAGTCGATCATCTGGTGGGGCCGTGGGTGGAGGACTATATCGAGCCGATCATCTTCAGCGACGCCACCAAGGCAATCGCGGCCCACCGCAAGGCGGGCGACCGGATCCTGGTGATCTCTGCCTCGGGCACCCACCTGGTCAGACCGATTGCCGATCGCCTGGGCATCGACGAGATTCTGGGGATCGAGTTGGAAGTGGCGCACGGCGCGTACAGTGGCAATACCATCGGCACCTTGACCTACCGCGAAGGCAAGATCACCCGATTGCTGGAATGGCTGGATGCCGAAGAAGAGAACCTGGAAGGCGCGAGTTTCTATTCGGACTCACGCAACGACCTGCCGTTGCTGCTCAAGGTGGATTTCCCGCACGTAGTGAACCCGGATCCGGTGTTGCTTGAGCATGCCGAAAAAGCCGGCTGGCCGATCCATATCTGGAAGTAACGCCCCCACGGTGGGAGCCGGCACAAAATGGCGGTGACGAATGGCATGGTTAAGACAGTTGCTCCCACAGGGGGCAGCGCCGGGCACAAGAATTACGCCGTACCTGCGGGAGCGTGTTCACTCCGGGGTCAGGTCAGGCTCTCGTCAATGACCAGCACCAGCTTCCCCGCCACCCTGTTACTCGCCAACTCGGCAAACGCCGCTTCCGCATCCTTGATCGCAAAACTCTTTGCCAACTGCGGACTCAACCGTCCTTCGGCAAACAGCGGCCAGACATGCTGATTCAAGTCGCTGAACAGGTCAGCCTTGAACTGATCATCCCTGGCGCGCAAGGTCGAACCCAGCAGCTGCACGCGCTTGGCCAGCACCTGCGCCAGGTCCAGCTTCGCCTCGCGCCCCCCCATCAAACCGATTAGCACCCAGCGGCCGTCACTCGCCAGCAGCTTGAGATTCAGCTCGGCGTAATTGCCGCCAACGGGATCGAGGATTACATCAAACGGCCCCAGGTCGCTCAAGCCGTCCAGATCACCGCCGCGGATCACCCCACCCTGGGCTCCCAGAGCCTCGCAGTAGGCCAAACGCTCGGAAGACCCGACGCTGACCCAGCACGGGTTGCCAAATGCCTTGCACAGCTGAATGGCAGCTGAACCGATTCCACTTGCTCCGGCATGCAGCAGAACTTTCTCACCGGGTTTGAGCGCCGCAAGTTGAAACAAATTCAGCCAGACA
Organism: Pseudomonas violetae; assembly: GCF_023072615.1. Classification (GTDB taxonomy): domain Bacteria; phylum Pseudomonadota; class Gammaproteobacteria; order Pseudomonadales; family Pseudomonadaceae; genus Aquipseudomonas; species Aquipseudomonas violetae. The sequence goes on along the minus strand of NZ_JAKNRW010000017.1, from coordinate 29,194 downwards.
GTGGCATAAACCTCAGGAAGCACTGCCGCTTCGGCCAGGGACAATCCGTCCGGAACCGGCAAAACGTGCCGGCCGTCGACAACCACCTCTTCAGCCATCCCCCCCCCGGCCAGCAAAGCGCAGACGCGATCACCCACCTGCCACGAAGACCCCGGGCCCACCTCGCTGATGATCCCGGAACACTCTAGCCCGAGCACATGACTGGCGCCCGGTGGGGGCGGATACAGCCCCGCTTTCTGTAGTAAATCCGCCCGATTGAGTCCCGCAGCCGACACCTGGATGCGAACTTGTCCTACATCACAGGTAGGACTGGGCACTTGCCCCCATACCACTTGACCTTCCACGCCTTGCAATGCTTTCACAGTGCCTCCATAGTGAGTCTGGACTGAGCCCGTAGCTATAGCCTCGGGCTTTCTTGCATTATGCGACCGGCCCTCGTGGAACCGGCGACTTCAAAGACGGCCTAATATGCGTGATCAATTGTCCCCGCGTCGAATCAGCATGAAGCATTTTTTCCCCAGCACCGCCCTAGCTCTATTCATTGGTATCGGGCTGTTGCCGATGTCGACCAATTCGTTTGCAGCCAATAGCTGGGACAAGCTTCAGCCTGATCGTGACGAAGTGATCGCCAGCCTGAACGTCGTCGAGTTGCTCAAGCGCCATCACTACAGCAAGCCGCCGCTCGATGACGCGCGCTCGGTGATCATCTACGACAGCTACCTGAAGCTGCTGGATCCCTCGCGCAGCTATTTCATGGCCAGCGACATCAACGAATTCAACAAGTGGAAGACTCAGTTCGACGACTTCCTGAAAAGCGGCGACCTCAACGCCGGGTTCACCATCTACAAGCGCTACCTGGACCGCGTCAAGGCGCGTCTGGACTTTGCCCTTGCCGAGCTGAACAAGGGCGTCGACAAGATCGACTTCACGACCAAGGAAACCTTGCTGATTGATCGTAAGGACGCGCCTTGGCTCAAGTCCACTGCCGAACTCGACGACCTGTGGCGCAAACGCGTCAAGGACGAAGTGCTGCGCCAGAAGATCGCGGGCAAGGACTCCAAGCAAATCCAGGAAACCCTGACCAAGCGCTACAAGAATCAATTGGCGCGCCTGGACCAGACTCGTGCGGAAGATATCTTCCAGGCCTACATCAACACCTTTGCCATGTCCTACGATCCGCACACCAATTATCTGTCGCCGGATAACGCGGAGAACTTCGACATCAACATGAGCCTGTCCCTCGAGGGCATCGGCGCCGTGTTGCAGAGTGACAACGACCAGGTGAAAGTTGTGCGCCTGGTACCCGCTGGCCCGGCCGACAAGACCAAGCTGGTGGCTCCCGCCGACAAGATCATCGGCGTAGCCCAGGGCAACAAGGAAATGGTCGACGTGGTCGGCTGGCGCCTGGACGAAGTGGTCAAGCTGATCCGCGGCCCAAAAGGCACCGTGGTGCGCCTGGAAGTGATCCCGGCCAGCAATGCGCCGAACGACCAGACCACCCGGATCGTGCCGATTACCCGCGAAGCGGTGAAACTCGAAGATCAAGCGGTGAAGAAATCCGTCCTCAACCTCAAGCAGGATGGCAAGGATTACAAGCTGGGCGTCATCGAGATTCCTGCGTTCTACCTGGACTTCAAGGCGTTCCGTGCAGGCGATCCGGATTACAAGAGCACCACTCGCGACGTCAAGAAACTGCTGACCGAGTTGCAGAAAGAAAAAGTGGATGGTGTAGTCATCGACTTGCGCAACAACGGCGGTGGTTCCCTGCAGGAAGCCACCGAGTTGACCAGCCTGTTCATCGACAAAGGGCCAACCGTACTGGTGCGTAATGCCGATGGCCGGGTCGATGTCCTGGAAGACGAGAACCCGGGCGCGTTCTACAAGGGCCCGATGGCGTTGTTGGTCAACCGCTTGTCGGCATCGGCTTCGGAGATCTTCGCCGGCGCCATGCAGGATTACCACCGTGCGCTGATTATTGGCGGCCAGACCTTTGGCAAAGGCACCGTGCAGACCATTCAGCCACTGAACCATGGCGAACTGAAACTGACCCTGGCCAAGTTCTACCGGGTATCTGGCCAGAGCACCCAGCATCAGGGCGTCCTGCCGGACATCGACTACCCGTCGATCATCGACACCAAGGAGATCGGCGAAAGCGCGCTGCCGGAAGCAATGCCATGGGACACCATCAAGGCCGCCATCAAGCCGGCACCCGACCCGTTCAAGCCATATCTGGCGCAGCTCAAATCCGAGCACGACCTGCGTACCGGCAAGGACGCGGAGTTCGTGTTCATTCGTGACAAGCTGGCATTGGCCCAGAAGCTGATGGAAGAAAAAACCGTCAGCCTCAATGAAGCCGAGCGTCGCACTCAACACGCCGATATTGAAAACAAGCAACTGGTCATGGAAAACATCCGTCGCAAGGCCAAGGGCGAAGAGCCGCTCAAAGAGCTGAAGAAGGAAGACGAAGACGCCATCGCGGCGGAGCCGGACAAGACCAAACCTGAAGACGACGCTTATCTGAGCGAGACGGGTCGCATCCTGCTGGACTACCTGAAGCTCAATACTGCAGTGGCCAAGCACTAAGATGATGGCGATATAAGGGCGACGCTCTGCGGAGCGTCATCAAACAGTCATCATTCTGTCGTGAAATACGGGATCGGACACGCGCTTGACCAAGCGCTCGTCCGGTCCTTTTTTTTCGCCAGAGATTGCCATGACCACGACCGAACAGCTGAGCGCACTGGGTTCTATACTGACTCAGGGTGGATTGCACAGCCTGTTCCAGCCGATTGTCTGCCTCTCGGAAAAACGCGTGATCGGCTATGAAGCCCTCAGTCGCGGCCCGTCCAACAGCCCCCTGCACTCCCCTCTCGCATTGTTCGCTGTGGCCCGCCAGGCAGGCCGCCTGAGCGAGCTGGAGATCGCCTGTCGCGAGAGCGCCTGCCGACGCTTTAACGACCAGCAGCTACCGGGCAAGCTGTTCCTTAACGTCTCGCCAGAATCCCTGCTGGAGGCCGCACATCAACCCGGGCGTACGTTGCAACTGCTGCAGGATTTCGGGATTCCGCCGAGCCAGGTGGTGATCGAACTGACCGAGCAGACCCCGACTGATGACTTCCAGCTGTTACAAACCGCCTTGCATCATTATCGGGCCATGGGTTTTTCAATTGCCCTGGATGACTTGGGCGCAGGGTATTCCAGCTTGCGACTGTGGTCCGAATTGCGCCCTGACTATGTGAAGATCGATCGGCACTTCATCGACGGCATTCATCAGGATGCGCTCAAACGGGAATTCGTCGGCTCGATCCTGCAAATCGCCAAGGCCTCCCGTGCGCAGGTGATCGCCGAAGGCATCGAGTTGGTGGAAGAACTCGCGGTGTTGACGGAGATGGGTGTCGACCTGGTTCAGGGTTACCTGCTGTGCCGCCCTCAGGAACAACCGCCGCGGGATGCCCGCAAAATGCTGCCCAAGCATGACAGCAATGCCGTAGCGCTTAACGACGAAGGCTGCGACCTCAGTGCCCTGCTCAATGAACAACCGGCAGTGGCCCGCGACACGCCGACAGCCAGCGTGCTGGAAGCCTTCAGGCGCCAGGCCAACCTCAACTCCCTGGCAGTGCTGGACGCCCGGGGCCATCCCTGTGGCATCGTCCACAGGCACTCCCTCTCGGACGTACTGCTCAAACCTTTCGCCACCGACCTGTTCGCCCGCAAGCCAATCAGCCGCCTGATGAGCGATGACTTTCTTGCCGTGGAGATCACCCAATCGCTGCAGCAGGTCAGCCGGCTGATCACCAGCCGGGCGAGGCAGCGCATCGAAGAAGATTTCATCATTACCCACGAAGGCGCGTATGTGGGACTGGGCCGGGTGATCGACGTACTGAAGCTGATCACCGAACTGAAGATCCAGCAAGCCCGTTACGCCAACCCTTTGACCTTGCTACCCGGTAATGTGCCGATCCAGCAGTGCCTCACGCGTTTGCTCCAGCAACAACGTGAATCGGTGATCTGCTACGTAGACATCGACAGCTTCAAGCCCTTCAACGACATCTATGGCTACGGTCGTGGGGATGAAGTGCTGTTGTGCCTGGCGCAATGCCTGAATGACCGCGTGGACCCCTCCCGCGACTTTGTCGGACATATCGGCGGCGATGACTTCCTGCTGGTACTCGGACCGGAAGACTGGCGCAACCGCTTGAACCAGCTGCTGGATGATTTCCAGCGCCAATGCCGGCGCTTCTACCGCAGCGAACACCTGGAGGCGGGCTGCTTTATCGCCCCGAACCGCCAAGGTGTGCGCCAGGAGTTTGCCCTCCTGTCATTGTCAATTGGCGTGGTGCACCTGCATCCACAGGCGTGCGAACAACTCGATGCGAGCCAATTGGCGGAGATGGCATCCCAGGCCAAGCACCACGCGAAGGATGTGCCGGGGTATAGCGTTTATTTGATTGATAGTCTGATGGTGTCCGGGCGGGCGCCTTCGCGGGCAAGCCCGCTCCCACAGGGATCTGTATTGGTAAAGGGTTTTGCAAACGACACATAAACCTGTGGGAGCGGGCTTGCCCGCGATGGCGTCAGACCAGCCACTAATTACCCAAAGGACCGCGAGACGCCAAATCCTGCAATTTGGTCTCAGCCAACGGATGCCCTGCCTTCGCTGCAATCCCCCAGAACCGCGCCGCCTCCACCGGATCCGGCGCCTTGCTCGCTGTCCCCGCCAGGCTGAACACGCCTACCTGATACGCAGCCTTGCCATCCCCCGCCAACGCAGCCAGACGCAACAATCGCACGCCTTCCTCACGAGCGCCGAGGCCGACACCACGAAAGGCCAGGATGTGCCCATAGAAGCTTTGCGCCCCTACATCACCCAGGTTGGCCATGCGTGCGAACTGACCTTCGAGCCAGCCCCACCCCCGGGGCTGGCGCACGAACCACGACCAGTGAAACAGCCGGCGGGCCAGCCAGTAGCCGGCCCGAGCCTTGAGCTTGAGGAACACTCAGGCCTCTGCCGATTCGGGGTATTCGTACTCAAACACCCGAACCACCTCCGAAGCGTGCCAGGAGGCGGCGGCAACACCATCCGACGGCCCGGAAAAACGCCCAAGGCGTTCAACACATTCGAAAAAACCGGTACGTGGCAAGCGGCTGGCACCCTGGCTGATCACCAGCGAACTGCGCAATGGCTGTTCCGCCCTGGCGTCCAGAGCGGCCAGGTGCTCAAGTGCAGCGGTCAGGGTTTGCATGGCAGGGGTCGGCAGCTGCAATCGCTCCAGCAATGCACGATAAGTCAGCAGATGGCGCTGGCGTCGCGCCTGATCCAGCTCCCCCAGCAACCCGTCCCAATGTTGACGACTGATGCGTACGCTCACGATTCGTCCCTCCACCCTGGCACAGTCAATTCCCAGGCCAGACTGCGGCGAATCGCAGCGTCGGGTAGACGCTCGCCACTTTCAATCAAGGCCAGATAAGACGGGCTGATGCCTACCGTGCGGGCGAGCGCCTCAATGGCGATGCCCTTTGCTTCGCGCAAACTGCGTAGTTGATCCAGACCTGGAAGAATCTGGTCTGGGTTTGCCACGGGAGGTTGTGGTGCGACCCGCGGCGGTGGTTGGTCGATACCTGCTGCTTTTAGTAAAGCCTGGTACTGAGCCCACGGCAAAACCGCATATTCGGGCTCGCCTTCGCGTGTGATTATCTGAATATCCATGACTTCCCCGTAGGACAACGACACTTTGCGAGTCGGCACTTTTCCCTTGAAGTGTAATCCTAACAGCGACCACGGTCGCGGACCAAGGTCACGAGGTGCATGAATATAGGCACAATCCTCTATCAGATCATGGTTTTTCCGGGTTTTGCAGCTGAAGTTGCTCAGGTGTATCGGGCAGCCGCTCAACCACTGCCAGCTTCTCCGGCAACTGGCGCTTGCGCCAGGCACGGAAGGCAGACAGTTCGTCATCCAGCACTTTCATCAACCAAGCCAGCACGGCGATGTCGTCGAGCATGCCGAACACCGGAATAAAATCCGGAATCGCGTCTACCGGACTCAGGAAATACATCAAGCCGGCCACCACCGAAATCAACGCTTGGGGGCTGATGGCACGGTACTCTCCTCGCCAATAGGCCAGGCACAATGCCTGCAGCAGGCGCAGGTCTTCCTTGAGTTTGCCCAGGCGGTTGCCCTGGCTGGCACCTTTGCTGGCGACAGCGAACAGCAAGGTTGGCAGACGGCCGCGAGCAAGCAGTCGTCCGGCCAGTGGCAGGAAACGGGCAAAGTTCCAGGGTGCTTTCATATTTCCTCCCGCTGAAATGTTATCCACACAAATTGTGGATAACCTTGTGAACAGAGCTGCATTTTGCCGCTGAAGCCCCCGTTTTATAAGGGCTGAACTCAGATCGGGCGTTTTTTACTCACATAAAAAAACCCAATATTTCATTGACTTGGCGCCCCGGCGCGGATAGCACAGCCGTCTTCAATGGCTATGACTGCAACCTGCCCTGTCCGTTCGTTTTGTTTGCGATCTTCGAATCCCGAATGCAACAACGCCCCGCATGAGCGAGGCGTTGATTCACAGCAGACGCAAATTACTTGGCTGCGTCTTCCTGTTTTGCCGGATCCTTGATCGCCAGCAGTTCCAGGTCGAATACCAGCACCGAGTTGGCCGGGATTGCCGGGCTTGGGCTTTGCGCGCCGTAAGCCAGTTCGCTAGGAATGTAGAGCTTGTACTTCTCGCCTACGTGCATCAATTGCAGGCCTTCGACCCAACCCGGGATCACACCGCTGACCGGCAGATCAATCGGGCTGCCACGCTCGACGGAACTGTCGAACACGGTGCCGTTGGTCAGGGTACCGGTGTAGTGCACAGTCACTACGTCGGTCGGCTTGGGCTGGGCGCCGTCGGCTTTCTTGACTACTTCATACTGCAGGCCCGAAGCAGTGGTGGTGACACCCGCTTTCTTGGCATTGTCTTCGAGGAATTTTTTGCCAGCGGCTGCTGACTCTTCGCTCATTTTGGCCATGCGCTCTTCAGCACGCTTCTGCAGCGCAGCGAAGGCTTCGACCAGTTCCTCATCCTTCAGCTTCTGTTCTTTCTTGCCAACGGCATCTTCGATGCCCTGGGCAACGGCTTTGGAGTCCAGATCATCCATGCCTTCCTGAGCCAGACTCTTGCCCATGTTCAGGCCAATCCCGTAGGAAGCTTTTTGCGCCGGGGTTTTCAGCTCTACGCTGGTCTGCGAATCACAACCCGCAAGTACCAGGCCAACCAGGGCCACCGCCGCCGCCAACCGATGCTGTTTCATGCTATTTCCTTGTTCATGCGCCTAAAGGGCAATCGAATAAAGCCGCGAGCTTATCAGGCGGCCACGACCAATGGCTACCGGCATGAGAGCAGGAAACATCTGATAAGTTCCGGTGTTGTAACGCATTTCGGCATTCGGCAGGTGAAGCTTCTGTCATCTTCTTCCCACGACGACGATTGCTCTGCGCGAGTGCAATGACGCTGACACGACAAAAACCAAATCGCAGACGAAAAAAAGCCCGCAATAAGCGGGCTTTTCCGTGGTGACCTGGCGTTCAGCGCTCCAAGTTACCTAATATGGCGCAGCGGACGGGACTCGAACCCGCGACCCCCGGCGTGACAGGCCGGTATTCTAACCGACTGAACTACCGCTGCGCGTAGCATTGAAAGTAAGTGGTGGGTGATGACGGGATCGAACCGCCGACATTCTGCTTGTAAGGCAGACGCTCTCCCAGCTGAGCTAATCACCCTTTACCTTCGTTACGGGACGCATTATGCCACAAGTTTTTATAATGTGTTGATTTAGTTGAATATTTTTTCAAATAAATCAAAAAACCTGTGAAACGACACGCCCTGCAGGAACAACGTACAAACTTGAGGCAGAAAAAAACCCGCCTAAGCGGGCTTTTCGGTGGTCACCTGGCGTTCAGCGTTCCAGATTACCGAATATGGCGCAGCGGACGGGACTCGAACCCGCGACCCCCGGCGTGACAGGCCGGTATTCTAACCGACTGAACTACCGCTGCGCGTAACACTGAATGCGAATGGTGGGTGATGACGGGATCGAACCGCCGACATTCTGCTTGTAAGGCAGACGCTCTCCCAGCTGAGCTAATCACCCTTCACGTTCGGTGTGGCGCGCATTCTACGGAGCACCCCCATCTCTGGCAAGTACTTTTTTAAATAATTTTCCGAGGCCTTCCAAAGGCTTAGAGAAGGGTTGGCCTATGGCACCGCGAAGAGAATAATGCCCCCCTTTGCATATAAGGAGAGACTCACCCCATGTGGTTCAAAAACCTGCTTATCTATCGCCTGACCCAAGATCTGCCTTTTGATGCCGAGGCGCTGGAAACTGCACTGGCCACCAAACAGGCGCGTCCGTGTGCAAGCCAGGAGTTGACCACTTACGGCTTCGTTGCGCCGTTCGGCAAGGGCGAAGATGCGCCCCTGGTACATGTCAGCGGTGATTTCCTGCTGATCTCGGCCCGCAAGGAAGAGCGCATTCTGCCAGGCAGCGTCGTGCGTGATGCGGTCAAGGAAAAGGTCGAAGAGATCGAAGCCGAGCAGATGCGCAAGGTCTATAAAAAGGAACGCGACCAGATCAAGGATGAAATTATTCAGGCCTTCCTGCCGCGCGCATTTATCCGTCGTTCATCCACCTTTGCTGCCATCGCGCCGAAACAGGGGCTGATCCTGGTCAACTCCGCCAGCCCAAAACGTGCCGAAGACCTGCTCTCCACCTTGCGCGAAGTCGTCGGCTCGCTGCCAGTGCGCCCCTTGACCGTAAAAATGTCGCCGACCGCTACCATGACCGAATGGGTCACCACCCAGAAAGCTGCGGATGACTTCTTCGTGCTGGACGAGTGCGAGCTGCGTGACACCCATGAAGATGGCGGCATCGTGCGTTGCAAGCGCCAGGACCTGACCAGCGAAGAAATCCAGTTGCACCTGAGCACCGGCAAGGTGGTCACCCAGCTGTCGCTGGCATGGCAGGACAAGCTGTCTTTCGTTCTCGACGACAAGATGGTGGTCAAGCGCCTGAAGTTCGAAGATCTGCTGCAAGATCAAGCGGAACAGGACGGCGGCGAAGAGGCCCTCGGCCAGCTGGACGCCAGCTTCACCCTGATGATGCTGACCTTCGGCGACTTCTTGCCGGCGCTGGTGGAAGCGTTGGGTGGCGAAGAGACGCCTCAGGGAATCTAAAAAGCAATGGCTGGCCCCTGCGGGAGATTCTATGTTGCAGGGCAAACCTGCAATCTCAGGCGGGTTGGTATTCACTCTGATTTTTAATCAGTGCAAATGCCACCCGACAGAGTTTCCTGGCAAGGGCCACCAATGCCTGAGTTTTCGAGAAGCCTCTAGCCAAGTCCGACTCGTAAAACGGTTTCCATTCAGGTGACCCCGGCGCGGATCTGGCTACCTTGCGCTGGCCCAGCGCAAATCCCTGGCGCTGGAGGTGGGCAAGCAGAATTCTGGCCAGCGCGCACTTCTCACCCCTGGCAGCGGTGCCGCCGCCTTGTTCAGTGTGTGGCACAACATTTCCGCGGCGTAGCTCTCGACCTGGTTCCGGCCAATGAGTGAAAAACAGGATCGTGAGACAGCGGCCCGGCAGGTCACTGACTGAGCCGAAAAGTTGATCACCAGGTTAATAATGGGCACTATACTGCGCATCGCGAGGACGACCTTGCGGCTCGATCGAGTCATTTACCTGGGGACGACCCCGTCAATTGATGGAGGTCTCTTATGTCCTGGATCATTCTGTTCTTCGCCGGCCTGTTCGAAGTAGGCTGGGCAGTCGGCCTGAAGTACACCGATGGCTTCAGTCGTCCGCTTCCCACGGCGCTGACTATTGCGGCCATGGCCATCAGCCTTGGCTTGCTCGGCCTTGCCATGAAGGAGCTGCCGCTCGGCACCGCCTATGCCATCTGGACGGGCGTGGGCGCTGTCGGCACAGTGATCGCCGGGATCATCTTGTTTGGCGAGTCGATGGCGCTGTTCAGGCTGGCCAGTGTCGCCCTGATCATTGCCGGACTGGTCGGACTCAAGATCAGCGCCTAAGCATTCATCGCTGCAAAGAAAAAGCCCGCCCCGCTGTTGATTAAGACAGCGGGCCGGGCTTTTTTACACCAGGTCTCAGTCGATCAACTTTCCGCCAGCGCCATGCGCTCACGCGTGACCGGAGCCCGTTCCGCCTGCTCAAGCTGCATGCACCGCTCCAGGAACAAGTACATGTAGTCATAGCTCTTGCAGATGGCCTGGCGCAACTCTGCCTGCAGCGCCTGGCCCGGGTTCAGGCCTGCCAGCGTGCAAATGATTTCCAACGCCTCCCACGGATGGGCGTCATCGTACTGGGCATGCATCTTCAGCCACTTCATGGCTCGCTTGCGCTCCTCCTCAGGGAAGGATGCTGCATACACACCATTGGAACAGACCACGGCTGACCACTCCCCCGTGGCCCCTTCAATGGCGTAGTTAGTAGCGGCGATGGCCACGATCAGTGAGTCGGAAGAACTGGTGTGCCAGCACCAGTGGCTCAATGCATGAAGTTCCGGGGCAACATTTTGTGCCTGCAGTTCTTCAAGGGTTACGCCATGCGCGCGGCTCCAGTGCACCCAGTAGTCGGCATGATTGAGCTCCACTCGAATATTGCGCATCAACCAGCGGCGCGCCATGTCTTCGCCAGGGTGGCGGGCAAAACGGGTCTTGGTCAGGTTCTGCGCCATATACAACGCAAACTGTTCGACGACCGGCCAGCCACCAATCAGGTAGTGGCGCATGGTCTTCGCGCTGAGCTTGTTGTCACGCAGCCGTTGATAGAGTTCATGTTCAACTACCCGGCGCTTGTTCTCGCTGCAGTCCTGGATCAGGCGCTGGGCCCAGGTCGGATAACTTGCAGCTTCCATGAGAGGTCCAGTTCTGATGAATGTGTCGATCACTGTCGAGCTCCTTTTGATTGTGATTTTAAGGATCGGCAAGATGTTTCAGCGAAAGGTACCCGGAGCCTTGAATAACAAAGGCTGAGACCTCGCCGGACGACTCTGCAAACTTTCGCAGGTAAACAGATGCGGGCGTTCAATCACATACCCTTGAGCATAATCCACCCCAATCTCCAGCAGTGCCTGCTCGATCTGTGGTGTTTCGACAAACTCGGCAATCGTGCGCTTACCCATTACATGACCGATGTGATTAATCACTTCGACCATGGCGAGGTTAATCGGGTCGTCCAGCATATCCTTCACGAAACTCCCGTCGATCTTCAGGAAGTCTACAGGTAAATGTTTCAAGTACGCGAACGAAGACATTCCGGCACAAAAGTCATCAAGCGAAAAATGGCAGCCTAACCCTTTGAGTTCATTAATAAATCTAATCGCACTACCCAAATTTGATATCGCACTGGTTTCAGTAATTTCAAAACAAATCATTTCAGGTGGTATTGAGTAAACAATGAACTGTTTACGCAGGAAGTCCAGAAATGCGTCATCTCCTATAGTAGTGCCTGACAGATTAATCGCACACATGGCCAAAGGACCTTTGTGCTTTTCCTGTATGCACTGCGCAATAATTTTGAAAACGTTTTCCACTACCCAGCGATCAATGGATGTCATTAGCCCATAACGTTCAGCTGCCGGTATGAAACTGTCCGGCAGGATCATTCGCCCTGCTTCATCATGCAGGCGCAACAGGATTTCAATATGTCCGCCGTTATGTTCGAGATGGCCGAGCGGTGCGATCTGTTGGGCATAGAGGCAGAACCGGTTGTCTTCCAACGCCATATGCAGGCGTTGCACCCAGGCCATCTCGCCAAAGCGCAGGGACAGTTCCGAATCATCGGCGTGATAGACCTGAATCCGGTTGCGGCCCTTCTCCTTGGCCATGTAGCAGGCCATGTCGGCCGCACGCAAAGAGGCTTCCAGGGTAGTTGGATGCTGAGCGACATGAACCAGTCCGACGCTCACAGTGGTCACAAACGGCCGGCCTTTCCATACGAAGTGCAGGTTCTGTACGATCTGGCGCAAGCTGTCGGCGATCTTCTCGGCAGCGTCGGGTGCGCAGTTTTCCAGCAGAACTCCGAATTCGTCGCCTCCCAGCCGGGCCAGGGTATCGCCCTCACGCAAGCCTGATTGCAACAGGGCGCAAATGTGCCGCAACAATTCATCGCCGGCCGCGTGGCCACACGTATCGTTGACCAGCTTGAACTGATCCAGGTCGAGAAACATCAGCGAATGGCGCCCTGCCTGACGCGTCAGGTTGTGCAGGGCCTGCTCCAGGCGGAACTCGAACTCGCGGCGGTTGGCGAGACCGGTCAGGGCGTCGTGCGTGGCCTGCCACGACAGATTGGCAATGTACTGGCGCTCCTGGGTCATGTCGTGCAGTACCAGCACGGTGCCACTGACCTTGCCGGCGTTACGGATCGGCGCGCCGACCAAAGTGACCGATACGGTGCTGCCATCCAGGCGCTGGATCAGCTTGGAGTGCTCGCTACCGCCCCTGAGTTGGCCGCTGAGGATATGTTCGATCAGGGTGAAACCTTCCGCCTGGGCATTTTCATCCAGCAAGTTGAACAGCGCAGCCAACGGCAATCCCGCGGCCTGTTCTGCCTTCCAGTGGGTCAGTGCCTCGGCCGCAGGGTTCATGTAGGCGATTGCGCCGTCGACGTCGGTAGTGATGACAGCATCGCCGATCGATTGCAGGGTGATCTGCGCCCGATCCTTTTCCAGCTGCAAAGCGTCGGCAAACGCGTGACGCTGCTTGAGCAGTTTGTGGGTGCGCATCAGCGCCAGCGCAATCAGGCCCAGTGTGGTGGCAAGGTTGATCACCAGGAGCAGGCGAAGGATCATTCGCGAACCCTCGCCCAACGCATCACTGAATGCCTTGGCCGCTGGCGTCACACCGTCATTAATCGCAAAAATGCGGTCTTTCCAGCGAATAACGTCGGCACTTGACGCCTGGCCGTCGGTAATACGCTGGCGCATGTCGCTGGCAACTTCATCGAGCTGCACCAGATAAGAGTCGCCCACTGTCCACAGGTCGATGGCTTTTTCCAGGTAGCTGAAATGGCGAAAATTGAGGTAGAGCCAGATCAGGCTGGGCACATCGTCAGGGTGATTGCCCCCCTTGAGAATAGCTAGCCGGGCCGCCTCGAGGTTGGGCGGCTGGTGATCCAGTGCCAGGCGCAGATCATGGCCGCCATGGGGCACGGCTATCGCGTTCTGGTACTTGAGAAAAATCGCCTCGTCGCGATTTTCGGCGTAAAGGTTCAGGTAGTAGATGGCATCTTTCTGGCCCTTGGACCAGAGGCTTTCACCGGCCACATAGCCGCGCACCGCCGACAGCACGTAGAGGCTGACGCCGCCCAGCAGCGCCTGAAATAACACGACGGCGATGAAAGGCCAGACGATGCCCAGCAGCCGTGGAGTTCCGAGAGTCCGCGTTTGATTCATGAGGTCCCTTGTATTAGCACTGCCAGATCATCATCCCAATGTGATCGCTACACCCAGACTAGGGGGCGTTCCCGCTCTCGGCAAGCAGAGGATCGACCTCAATGCCTTATGCGTGATCCCCGTATAGATATATACAGCCAAAGTCGGTTTGGAAGTCTGCTTACTCGGCACTTCGGGCTCCAGCAATCCGCTGTGGGTCCCCTTTCAAAGGAGTGCGACATGACACAGACGTCTTTACCTTCACCTGATCACCCCTCCCTGTCACCGGCAGACGAAGAAATGCGTGCCAGACTGGCTCTGGGACTCGACGACGGCCCGGATATCGAAGACTTTAACCGGAGTCCCACTGCTAAGGATCGAAGAGGGTTCAAGGCTGTTCAGCGCGCGGCCCCCGACCTCGCGCAACAGATGACCATCAACACTTACACGGGAAAACGCCTGAATGCTCAAATCTGCGACATCGTGAAGGCTTTCCTGAATGGCAAGCGGTCGTTGATCGGTCATCTCGGGGCGTCTGCACTCGCGTCCACCTCCTTGGAGCAACTGCGCGCGACGCCATCGGTATTCCTCCAGCGAATGTTAAACACGGTTGAAACGCAAGACCTGGGCGACAGGCTGCTCAAGGCCCTCAAGTGGTATGGCGCAGGTCCTGGCGAACAAACTCCGGCGCCCGTTCGCCATCAACTGGTTTGCAAAGCCATATGTGCTTACTTGCACGCCCCGTCAGCGGATGAACCGCAGGAAATCGCCGGGTTCCGCTGGCAAGACACGGCTCACTGGGGCAAGAGCTATCAGACCTTGCGCAGCGAATTCGAACAGCACTTGCTAAGCACCCATCGAGTCATGGATGCAAAAGAGGCGGCCCTCCTCGCGCGGGTGTTCGAGACCCGCCTCTCGAAGGACTTCGCTGTGCACAATATCCCCTCCGACCTTCCTTACAAGAGCTCGGTGGTGTGGGTGAACTTCATGCACGGCGTGCTGCTGGCAAATGAACTCGGCCTTGATCGATTGCAAGTGCTGTCCTTTCAACAACTCGTCGACTTGCCCTTGGCCCAGAGCGCCAACGCCTCGTCCGAACAACTTGAGAAGATTACCCGATTGAGGATGGGACCAGCACTGGAGTGGGCTGCCTGCTGCGGCATCGTTCAGTGGCGAAGAAAATCCGATTACGACGAGGACGATATGAAACGGGCGATGGCGGCTCTACAAAGCCACAGCGAGAGCCTGAACAACGCCGTTTTGACTCTGGATTTAGCGCCCCCGGAAAGACTGAAGATGGCCAAACAGGTAATGGATGATCTGTTCGGCGGAGCACTGTTCGAATCGGACGGGCGCAAATTGCTAAGGGATGATCCACCGAGCGGTGGCCCCAGAGATACGCCCTCATTGAAGCTGCCTGGTCATGCATTTCTGGATGTCTATGCCGACGGCCAATTGGATGATGGAAATAAATGGTTCTTAACCCAGTCCGATGGGAAAACACGGACCGGTCGCTGGATCAAGATTGACGATAAGCGAAGCCTGCGTCATGAGGAATCGTTCCTAAAGGATCATGAGGGGAGCGAAAGACGTATTTTTGCCAAATACGAAGGCAAGACGTTGCCGGATATCAACACGCGATTTGAAACAGACTTTATAAACTACCTATCAAAAATCAGGATGGCCTATCAGACCCTTATCACCAGTCTACTGACGTCACTGCCACTGGCCGACCGCCAGGCCCTTGAAAGGGGTGAAGTCCGCTTGCTGAGCCTGCACCTGGAAGAAAAACTCATCAAGGTGAAGGGAGACATCCGGCCAAGAAAAGGTTTCGTTCTACAGGTGACCCACCATAATGAAATCACCTACTACGAACTGATCCCGAGTGCTGGCGTCATTCGCCCTCGCCCCCACCTGAGGGTTTCAACAATCGATGGTGTTCGCACTACGTTTGCGCTGCACGCCTTGATCCCCGGACAAACTTATACTGCTGAAATCAGCACTACGCTGCTTCTCGATTGGACCGCTCACTTACATGGCACGCCGCCTTCTAGCAGCGCGTACTGCATAGCGATCCTCGGCCTGGTCGGTGAAATGCCCGCAGCCGTATCGCCAATCGATACCGAAGAAGCGGCGCCGGTATTCTCCCGATTGAATGCAGTAGCACACTACATTGCCACGAATTTTCTGTACGTCGATGAACAGCTGTTGCGTACCAAGGCCCGCGGTATTACGGCATTCGACACCATCAGGACCCGAAGCGAACAACGGATCAGTACGGGCATAGAAGTAGCCAAAGGGTTTGTACCCTTCTGGGGCAGTATTGAGGACATTTTTTCAGGCAAAATCGACAAGGTACTCATAGGCGCGGCCGGACTCGTGCTTGACCTGGCTTCATTCCTCACCCCAGTCGGGAAATTCATGTCGGGTTCGGTGCGGTTGATCAGGGCCGGGGCCACAGCCTCGCGAATGACCGTCCAAGCAAGTCTGCCTTCCTTTTCAACATTGACCCGAAAACTCCTGACCGCTTCGCTAAGCAACCTCAATCCGCTGGACGGGATTCCAATGTTACTCAAGACAATGGGAAGCGGTGCGTGGAAAGGGCTGCATACGGCGGGACGCCTTGGTGCCAGCGGGTTCAGGAAACTGGCAGGGCACGCCGACAGCTACCGACTGGTGCACAACCTGCCCCAGACAACCGACCCGGGGCGCTGGATGCCGCTGACAAGCAGTGATCGGCTGGCAACGGTCAACGGTGTGGATGACGTACTCGTGCGCAACACCAGCCCGTCAGACCACACTCGATTCCACCCCGTCGACCCTGTGACGTCCTTACCCTACGGGCCCCGCCTGCACAATCCCAGCGAAAATCTCATACAAGGCCGCTCAATTTTCAAAACGTTATCTCCTACCGAATCCCACGTCCTGGTAGAACTCCCCGAAGACACCCACATCCGTGAAGTCCTTGAGGTCAATGGTCAAACCACACTGTTCGTTGATGACATTCCTTACCGTCTGGATGGCAACCAACTGCGCCGTGCCGACTTGATTGATGATTCAGCGATGTTCAAATCAGTGCCCTGCCTGGTACGACGTAGTCCGGGTGCCGATGTATGCAAAACCACATTCGTCACCCGTAATCCGGCACCGACGCCGGCAATGGGAAGTTTCGACGAAAGCAAAGGCTGGGCGCCGTGGTTTGGAGACAGTCTGTATACGCCGGCCACTGCGGATCGGGCGATGTTGCTTAAAACCTTGAAGAAAAAAAGTCGGCTCCCGGCGACGATGGAATTTCAAAAAGGGCTTTGTGGGAGGATCAAGGTGAGTATTCCCTACAGGACCCAGAATCAATTTGATACCTTCGAGGCCGGTGCAGTTATCCTCCCGGCGATAGACGATTCGAAGCGCTATGTGTTCACCCGACTGGATGCTGGCGCTTTTTACGTCGCCGAGCTGGCACAAGGCCAAAGCATTAGAGACACGCTGAATTTAAAGAAAGCTTCCACTTTGCCAGAAGATCTAAAAGCAGAATTGCTCACCGTTTACACCGGGTCGTTGAATGCGAACAATATGGCAAGGATTTACGGCACGGATACGGTGGAACGGGCGTTGAAAACCATGGAAGAAATCGCCATTCCGATTGGTGGCCACGTGAACCCGCCCGATACACTCAAGCTGCTCAAGGTCGATACCAGTCCAGGCGAAGCGGTCCTGTTCGATCACTCGACCCGAATGATTGTCACCAGTCTCCCAAAAGGCGCGACAAGCTGGTCACGCAGCAAGGTCGCATCAGAAGACTTCCGTCAGAGAACAGCGGAGGTTTTCGATACATTGTTCCTTGAGCCGAGCATCGTGCTGAACAATGCCGACAACGCATTGAGGATCGACAGCACCATGAAAAAGCTTCACAACCTTATCCCTCGTCAGCAGCGCTCGTTCAAACCCAGAAACATCGCCTATGCCGAAGTAGTGACCGCCACCGGGAAGCGGGAGGTCTATGTAAGTGTTTCGGGAGCGCAGGGTGCGACCGGACATTTGCCTCTGTTTAGACATAATCTTGAAGCAGAAGAGGTCAAGGTAGGCGCAACCACCTACTTCAATGTCGATAGGCACAAAACTTTCCCCAGCACATCGCTCCTTGTGTCAGATGAACACAAGTTGTTCGCTGTACCGTTGACAATAAAAGATGTTCAAAGCTACAACCCGACACTGACTCGCAAACCCACGTCCCTGGACAGCGAAAGCAAGTTGATCAGCGTCATTCGCGAAAAATACCCCGACCCCAGATCGATCGAAACGGTTAACGTCGCCACCACCATGCCACCCTGCGGATCCTGCTCGGTTGTGATCAAGGAATTCGGTTTCGACGGAGGCGAAAATGCGCTGAACGTCCTGTGGCACTGACCTAGTGCTGCTGCAAATGCCCGTACAGCTTGGCGTATAAACCACCGTCGGCAATCAACTGCTGATGGTCGCCATCCTCAGCGATCTTTCCGCCGTCGAACACCAGCACCCGATCCGCCTGTTTCACGGCAGACAGCCGGTGAGCGATGATCAGGGTGGTGCGATGGCTGAGGAAACGCGTCAACGCCTGGTGCAGGTTGTACTCGGTGGCTGCGTCGAGCGCCGAAGTCGCCTCGTCGAGGATCACCACCTTGGGCTCGGCCAGCACCATGCGGGCAATCGCCAGGCGCTGGCGTTGGCCGCCGGACAAACGCACGCCGGATCGGCCGACAATACTGTCCAGGCCATTGGGCAATTCGCGTACCGTACGATCCAGCTGAGCAATTTCCAGGGCCTGCCAGCAGGCTTCGTCGCTGCGTTCGCGGCCCATGGTCAAATTGGCACGCACGGTGTCGTTGAACAGTGCGGGATGCTGCAGGACCACCGAGACATTTTCGCGCACGGTCTCCAGGCCGATTTCTTCCTGGGTCGAACCGCCGAAGCGGATGGTACCAGCCAGCGGTGTGTACAGGCCAAGCAGCAGTTGCACCAGTGTGCTCTTGCCGCCACCACTGGCACCGACGATCGCGACCTTTTCGCCCGGGGCGATCGACAGGTTCATCTTGTTCAGGACCAGGTCATCGCCATAACTGAAGCTCAGGCCCTGGACTTCGATGCCCACGGTTTCGCGCCCCTGAAACGGGTCGACGCCACCCTCGTATTGCGGTTCGTCCGCCCGGGCCAGGAGCTCGTTGATCCGCGACAGGGCGCCGCCGGCTGCATAAAAGGCATATTGCAGGTTCAACAGCTGCTCCACCGGGCCGATCATGAACCACAGGTAGCTGAAGACCGCGAGCATCTGGCCGATGGACAGGTCTGAAAACAACACCGTCAGCATCGCAGCGGCGCGAAAGATATCGATACCGAACTGGAACAGCAGGCCGCTGGCGCGGTTCGACGCATCGGTCTTCCACTGGGAGGTAACCGCGTAGTCTCGCACTTCCCGGGCACGCTGCCCGAGGCGACCGAGGAAAAAGCCCTGGCGGTTGCCGGCACGGACCTCTTGAATGGAGTCGAGGGTTTCGGTGAGTGCCTGGGTGAAGCGCGAGGTGCTGTCGTTCTCCAGTTTCTTCAGGTGCTTGACCCGTTTGCCCAGCAACACCGTAGCGTAGATCACCAGCGGGTTGAACAGCATGATCAGCAGCGCCAGCTTCCAGTGCATCCACACCAGGATGCTCGCCGTGCCGACCAAGGTCAGCATGGCCACCAGAAAACGGCTGAGGGTTTCGCCGACGAATTTGTCGAGGGTGTCGAGATCGGTGACCAGGTGCGTGGTGACCGTACCGCTACCCAGGCTTTCGTATTCCCCCAGGGAAATTCGCTTGAGCCTTTCGATCAAGCGCAAGCGAATGCGATAGACGATGTCCTTAGCCAACGCTGCGAACAAGCGTGCCTGCACCACGTTGAACAACAGGGCCGCGCATCGCAGGCTCAGGGTCACCAGCAGCATCAGGCCAATGTAACCTGCCGCTTTCTGCCAGTGTTCCGGCAGTGCGTGGTTCATGATCTTCAGCGCCGAATCGCCGTGCCCCAGCAGCACTTCATCCACCAGCAGTGGCAGCAGCAACGGAATTGGCACACTGCACAACGTTGCCAGGACTGCGACCCCGTTGGCGATCCATAAGGCTTTTTTATGCTGCAGGGCCAGACGACGTATTTCGGCCCAGCTCAGTCGATCAATACGCTTGGGAGATGGGCCTTCGTCGGGCAGGTCATGCACAGGCGGCGCGCTCCAGCCAACGACCAAGCAACGGCGACAGCTCGCTCAGCGGTTGATAACCATTGGTCAACAGCGCCAATTGCCCGTCCCGCTCGGCCAGCAAGGTGGGGAAGCCGGCAATGCCAAGATCCTGGACCCAGGTGAAATCGGCGGCAGTCGCGGCGTGTTGATCGGCACGATCAAATGCCGCCGCGAACTCGATGCGCGGTACCCCGGCCTGCTCCGCCAACTCGACCAGAACACTGGCCTGGGTGACGTCGCGACCTTCGGCGTAAAACGCATGCTGAATCAATCCGAGCAACTTCCACGCACAATCCGCTGCCAGGCTGCGCGCCGTGACGAGTGCCCGGCACGCGGGCTCGGTGTCGTAGACAAAGCCGTCGGGCAATGCACCTTCAAGCTTGAACGGCTGGCCGGTGGCATCAGTCACCGCCTGCCAGTGTTCGAGAATATAGCGTCGGGTGGTCGGTTCCAGCGCCGAGCCACTGCCAGTACGCAAGCCGCCCACGACCAGATGCACCTCGACCCCCGCAGCTCGTGCCTGCTCGACCAGGGCTTTGGCCACCGGAGCAAAACCCCAGCACCAGGAGCACATCGGGTCCATCACGTAGAGCAGGCGGCGCGCAGACATGGGATCAAGCCTCTGTAGGGGTTTGCTTGTAGTTGTAGCCGATCGGATGAGGCATGTTGCGCGCCCTCGCCAGTTCGATCTGCTTCTGCCGATCGATGGCGCTACGGCGAGTTTTCTCGCTCAGCTTATCCCAGCAATGCGGGCAACTGATGCCTGGCACGTAATGCTCGGATACACGGTCTTGCACACTCACAGGGGTGCGGCAGGCATGACATTGATCGTAGTCGCCTTCGCTCAGGTCGTGGCGCACCGTGACCCGGTTGTCGAAAACGAAACAGTCGCCCTGCCATTTGGTTTCTTCCTGCGGCACCTCCTCGAGGTACTTCAGGATGCCACCCTTAAGGTGATAGACCTCGTCAAAGCCCTGGCTGAGCATGTAGCTCGAAGCCTTTTCGCATCGAATGCCGCCGGTGCAGAACATCGCGACCTTCTTGTGCACGGCCGGGTCGAAGTGTTCCTTGATGTAGTCCGGGAATTCGCGAAAGCTGGTGGTCTTCGGGTCGATGGCCCCTTCGAAGGTGCCAATGGCCACTTCGTAGTCGTTGCGGGTGTCGATCAACAGCACTTCAGGGTCGCTGATCAGTGCGTTCCAGTTCTCTGGATCAACGTAGGTACCGACTTTTTTGTTCGGGTCCACGCCTTCGACGCCGAGGGTGACGATTTCTTTCTTCAGCTTGACCTTGGTGCGGTAGAACGGCTGCTCGTCGCAATATGATTCCTTGTGATCGATATCGTCCATGCGCGGGTCGTTCTTGAGCCAGGCCATCAGCCCGTCAATACCTTCGCGGCTGCCGGATACGGTGCCATTGATGCCTTCTTCGGCAATCAGCAGCGTGCCCTTGATGGCGTTGTCGACCATCGCCTGCAGCAGGGGCTCGCGCAGGGCGACGTAATCTTCCAGGGTGACGAACTTGTACAGTGCCGCCACAACAATCTGTTGTGTCATCGGGTGTTTCTCCAGGTGGCTACCCTCGTAAGGGGTGAACCGGATTCAAAAAAAACGCGCCGGGTGGCGGCGCGTTGCGGATTCTAGCAAAAAGATCGCCGCCTGCGGCAGCTCCTACCTTGGAATGCGATGTCCTGCAGGAGCTGGCGCAGGTTCGGGCCTCGTTCGAAAGATCTTCTGATCCTAATGCTTGCCACCGCCTGCACAGGTCGGCGAGGCCGGGGCCTCGTCCATCTGTGCCCATTCCTCAGGGGTGTAGGTATGCAACGCCAACGCATGAAACTCGCCCATCAGCTCGCCAAGCGTGCCATAGACTTTCTGGTGACGCTTGACGCGCATGAGCCCTTCAAACTGCTGGCTGACGATCACAGCCTTGAAGTGAGTCTGCAACCCACGACTGTGCATGTGGCTCTCATCCAGCACTTGCAGGTGCTCGGGCTGTAACAGGCCTAGCGTCGATTCAATGCGTTGTTGCATGGTCATACCCGCCTCCGCTTAAGGCTTTTTCTTGGCAGGAGCGGCGCCCTTAGGCTCGAGCTCCGCAGTCATGTCAGCCAGCAGCTTGTTGACGACAGGTACAGCGCTTTCCAGCTTGGCCTGAGTCATCTGAGCCGATTGCTGAGTCAGCTGCGGCATT
Source organism: Pseudomonas violetae (assembly GCF_023072615.1). Taxonomy (GTDB): domain Bacteria; phylum Pseudomonadota; class Gammaproteobacteria; order Pseudomonadales; family Pseudomonadaceae; genus Aquipseudomonas; species Aquipseudomonas violetae. Next base: position 7,319 of record NZ_JAKNRW010000017.1, on the reverse strand, counting down.
TTTTCCAAGACTTTCTTGCCCAGTGGCGACTGGTAGAAGGCAACCAGATCCTTGAGCTCCGATTCACTGAAATTCGTGGTGTAGAGCTTAACCATGTCGGGCTTCAGCTTATTCCAGCCAATGGCTTGGTCCAGAGCAGCATTGGCCTTGGCCTGGTAGGTTTCCAACAGGGCTTTTTTCGACTCAGGGGCTTTGGTCTGTTGAAAGCGCTGGGCAAACATTTGCTGCACTTGCATGTACACCGGAGTACCCAGTTTGTCAGCGTGCGCCAGGGTCAGGAAAGTCTCGGCACTGGCGTTGTGGCTGGCGGTATCGGCAAAAACAGGGCCGCTGGCGCAAACCAGTGCAACCGCGGTACAGATGGCGCGAAGACGAGTCATCGAGTTTCCTTTTCTAGCAGGCGAGGTAAAACCCCAAGGGCGTCCATTCTGCGCCTAAAAAAGTGTGTCACTCAACCCCACGCCTTGTGAGCCATTAATTAGAGGGGGCCAGACCCCAAATGCGACACTGATGGAACCACTGCAGGCGATCGCGGCCTAAACTGCGCTAACTGACCTACAGGAGTGTGCACGATGAGCCGTATCGAAACCGACAGCCTCGGCCAGGTTGAAGTCCCGGATGAGGCCTACTGGGGCGCTCAAACGCAACGCTCGCTGGTCAACTTCGCGATTGGCAACGAACGCATGCCGATGGCGGTGCTGCATGCGCTGGCCTTGATCAAAAAAGCCGCCGCACGGGTCAATGACCGCAACGGTGACGTGCCGCCCGACATTGCCCGCCTGATCGAACAGGCGGCCGACGAAGTGCTCGACGGCAGCCACGACGATCAATTCCCGCTGGTGGTCTGGCAGACCGGCAGCGGTACCCAGAGCAACATGAACGTCAATGAGGTGATCGCCGGTCGCGCTAACGAACTGGCCGGCAACCCACGCGGTGGCAAGTCGCCGGTTCATCCCAACGATCATGTCAACCGCTCCCAGAGTTCCAACGACTGCTTCCCCACAGCCATGCACATTGCAGCGGCCCAAGCGGTGCAACAGCATCTACTGCCGGCGATCAGCGAACTGTCCGGCGGACTGGCCGAGCTGTCCGCCCGGCACATGAAACTGGTCAAGACCGGGCGTACCCACATGATGGATGCCACGCCAATCACCTTCGGCCAGGAACTGTCGGCATTTATCGCACAATTGGATTACGCCGAACGAGCGATCCGCAGCGCGTTGCCTGCAGTCTGTGAATTGGCTCAAGGCGGCACTGCGGTCGGCACCGGCCTGAATTCGCCCCATGGTTTTGGCGAAGCAATCGCTGCCGAACTGGCTGCCCTCTCCGGCCTGCCATTTGTCACGGCGCCTAACAAATTTGCCGCGCTGGCCGGGCATGAGCCTTTGACCACCTTGTCTGGCGCGTTGAAGACGCTTGCCGTAACCCTGATGAAAATTGCCAACGACCTGCGCCTGCTGGCCTCGGGGCCGCGAGCCGGTTTGGCCGAAGTGAAGCTGCCCGCCAACGAGCCGGGCAGTTCGATCATGCCTGGCAAGGTCAATCCAACCCAGTGCGAGGCCTTATCGATGCTGGCCTGCCAGGTCATGGGCAATGACGTGGCGATCGGCTTTGCGGCGAGCCAGGGGCACCTGCAGCTGAACGTGTTCAAGCCGGTGATCATCCACAACCTGCTGCAATCGATCCGCCTGCTGGGCGATGGCTGCAGCAACTTCCAGCAGCATTGCATCGCGGGACTTGAACCGGACGCACAGAAAATGGCTGAACATCTGGAGCGTGGGTTGATGCTGGTAACAGCGCTGAATCCGCATATCGGTTATGACAAGTCTGCAGAGATTGCCAAGAAGGCTTATGGCGAAGGGCTGACTTTGCGTGAGGCGGCGTTGCAACTGGGCTATCTGACAAGTGACGAGTTTGATGCCTGGGTGCGGCCGGAGAATATGCTGGAGGCAGGGGCCAAGGGTTAAGTGATGTAGCGCCTGGAAGTCGTTCATCGTGGGCAAGCCCCGCGACGAACGATCAGGCGGTCTAGCTGGCTGCCAGCCGCGCCCGACGCGCCCGAAGCCCGGCAATCAACGACGGCCCCAACGCCACCAGCGCCGAGCCCAACACCACCAGCACGGCTCCGCCATATCCCAGGCCATTGATCGTCTCGGCATGCACATACTCCGGCCAGAGCCATGCGGCCACGGCTACTGCAGCGAAGGTTACCAACGGCGTGATCGCCAGCGTCGCGCTCACCCGCGAAGCCTCCCAATGCGCCAGCGCTTCTGCAAACGCACCGTAGGCAAATAATGTGTTCATGCAGCAGGCCAGCAGCAACCAACCCTGCAGCGGGCTCAGTTGCAGCACTTCCAGCGGCTGCACCCAGGGTGTCAGCAACAACCCGCAGAACAGGTAGATCACCATCATCACTTGCAGCGAATTCCATACCGTCAGTAATTGCTTCTGCCCCAAGGCATAAAAGGTCCAGACCGTAGATGCCAGCAGTACCAGCAAGACGCCGGCGGTGTAATCGCTCAGGGAAGTGAGCAACTCACCCAGGCGCTGGTTGAAAAACAGCACGAAGCCGATCAGCAGCACCAGCAGCCCGATCCCCTGCCCTACGCTGAAACGCTCCTTGAACACAAACAGACTGGCAATCAGCAACATGATCGGGCCCATCTGCACGACCAACTGGGCAGTGCCGGGGCTCAGCAGGTTCAGGCCCATCAGGTACAGCACATAGTTGCCGACCAGGCCCAGCACGGCCATCAGCACCAGCCATCCACCGCGTGGGCCGAGTACTTTGCGACTCGGCAAGCGCCTGGTCGCCGCCAGGTAGATGAACAGACAGCTCCCGGATACCATCAGGCGAAACCATGTCACCGTCACCGGGTCCATCACCAGCAGTACTTGTTTGAGCTTGATCGGCAGGATTCCCCACAACAGCGCGGTCAACAAGGCCAGAAACAGACCGTAGACCCAGCGACCGGATGAAATGTGCATGCGTACCTCAACAAGGCCAGACGGCAAGAACGGTCATTCTAGGCGCATGCACTGAAGGTACACAGGCACAGTTTGCGGCTTGCCGCGCACGTAACTGTGCAGGCCGCATGCCGTCGATCGGTTGGTTGGACACTGCAAGGGGTTCAGACATATGCTGATTGGATCCACCAAAGGACTGCCCTTCCAGGAGAACCCCATGTACGGCATGCGCGCCCAGGACAACGCCCCCGCTACGCATTTTCGCAGCGACCGGTTGTGTCGAGTTAACGGGGAATTGTATTTCAGTACCCGGGAAAACACGCTGGAGGGGCCGTATGGAAATGCTGAGGTGGCAGCGCAGGGGGTTCGGGATTATATCGAGCGGATGCAGAAGATGAGTGCCCGGCATCAGTCCGAGGTGTAGCCATTCGCGAGCGAGCCCGCTCCTGCAGTCATGGGGTGATGATCGCAAAACATGTGAACACCACAAAAAGCTGGGAGAGCGGGCCTGCGAAGGCTATTTAACTACCCCTACAGGGGCAGGTCATTAAAGTACCGCTTCAAACAACCCCGTAGCCCCCATTCCCCCGCCGACGCACATGGTCACCACGCCATACCGCAGATTGCGCCGCTGCAATTCACGCACCAGATGCCCGACCTGCCGCGAACCGGTCATGCCGAACGGGTGACCGATGGAAATCGAGCCGCCGTTGACGTTGTACCTTTCGTTATCGATCTCCAGCCGGTTGCGGCTGTAAAGGCACTGCGAAGCGAACGCTTCGTTGAGTTCCCACAGGTCAATATCGGCCACTTTCAACCCTTTGGCCTTGAGCAGTTTCGGCACCGAAAACACAGGGCCTATGCCCATCTCATCAGGCTCGCAACCCGCCACGGTGAAGCCGCGGAAGAACGCCTTGGGCTTCAATCCCAGTTCCAGGGCTTTTTCCAGGCTCATGACCAGGGTCATCGAAGCACCGTCGGACAGCTGCGAAGAGTTGCCGGCCGTTACCGAACCGTCATCGGCAAACACTGGTTTCAAACCCGCCAGGCTTGCCAGCGTGGTGTCCGGACGATTGCAGTCGTCGCGATCGACGATGCCGTCGAGGATCTGCGCCTCACCGGTAGTCTTGTCCTCGACCCGGTATTTTACCGCCATCGGTGCGATTTCGTCGTCGAAAAGCCCGGCAGCCTGGGCCTGCGCCGTACGCTGCTGACTCTGCAGCGCATACAGATCCTGTTCTTCGCGGCTGACGTTATAACGACGTGCGACGATCTCGGCGGTCTGGCCCATGGGGAAATAGATGCCGGGCACCTGCTCCTTGAGCAGCGGGTTGATCAGGTTGTCGGTGTTGACGCTCTTCATGGTCAGGCTGATCGACTCGACGCCACCCGCAACGATGATGTCGCTGCAGCCCGAAGCGATCTGGTTGGCGGCGATGGCGATTGCCTGCAAGCCCGACGAACAGAAGCGGTTGAGGGTCATGCCCGCGGTACCGATGCCCAAGCGCGACAACACTGCCACATTGCGGCCGATGTTGTAGCCCTGGGCACCTTCGTTGGAACCGGCGCCGACGATACAGTCCTCGACACTGGCCGGATCAATGCCCGAGCGCGCCAGCAAGGCGTTGACGCAATGGGCCGCCATGTCGTCGGGACGGGTCTGGTTGAATTTACCGCGAAAGGATTTGGCCAGGCCGGTCCGTACGCTGTCGACGATCACCACTTCACGCATGGCATACCTCATTATTGTTGTCGGTAGAAAGTGGGCTGAGCATAAGCCCACCACATAACCGACAGCGACAATCATTCATCTCGCGTATGCGCAACCATCGGTTCACTTCTTGTCCTTGCGGTCGGACTTTTCAAACGCCGCCTCCAGCGCGCCGTTAATAGTGCGCAGTACCTTGACCCGCGCCCAGCGCTTGTCATTGGCTTCCACCAACGTCCACAGCGAGATATCGGTGCTGGTGCGATCCACCATGTCACCCACCGCCGCACGATAGGCATCCCATTGGTCGCGGTTGCGCCAGTCGTCTTCGGTGATCTTGAAGCGCTTGAAGGGAATCTCCTCACGAGCCTGGAAACGCTCCAACTGAGTCTGCTTGTCGATGGCCAGCCAGAACTTGACCACGATCACTCCTGAATCGACGATCTGCTCTTCGAAGTCATTGATCTCGCTGTAGGCCCGCAACCAGTCCCCCGGGGGGCAGAAGCCTTCAATTCGCTCCACCAGCACCCGCCCGTACCATGAGCGATCAAACACGGTGAACTTGCCCTTGGCCGGGATATGCCGCCAAAACCGCCACAAGTACGGTTGAGCCCGCTCTTCTTCGGTCGGTGCGCCAATCGGCACAATATTGTACTGACGCGGATCCAGGGCCGCCGCCACCCGGCGAATCGCCCCACCCTTGCCCGCAGCATCATTACCTTCAAAGACTGCGACAAGCGCGTGGCGGCGCATGCGTTTATCGCGCATCAGGCCAGAGAATCGTGCCTGCTCGGTGATCAATTGTTCTTCGTAGTCATCCTTGTCCAGGCGCAGAGTCAAGTCCAGGCTGTCGAGCAGATTCAATTGATCGACGCTGGTGGGCAGTGGCGCGGCGTTGACTTTTTCCGGGTGAAGCGTTGATCGTTCGAGGGCAACTTGCAGGCCAGCGAGCAGAATCCGCCCTACCGCCAGGCTGCGATAGTTCGGGTCGACGCCTTCGATCACATGCCAGGGCGCATAGTCACGGCTGGTCCGGCGCATGATCCGCTCCCCGTATTTGACGAACTTGTCGTAGGTCTGCGATTGCTGCCAGTCCAGCGGGCTGATGCGCCAGCTGTGCAAGGGGTCGTCCGCCAGCGCCTTGAGGCGAGCCTTCATCTGTTTCTTGGACAGGTGAAACCAGAACTTGAAGATCAGCGCGCCTTCGTCGCACAGCATCTTTTCCAGACGCTCGGCGGCATTGATGGCCTGGTCGAGCCGCGGATTCTTGAACTCCCCATGGACTCGCCCCTGGAGCATCTGGCTGTACCAGTTGCCAAAGAAAATCCCCATGCGGCCCTTGGCCGGCAGCATCCGCCAGTAGCGCCAGGCTGGTGGACGGGCCAGCTCCTCGTCGGTTTGCTGATCAAAGGTGCGCACTTCGATCAGTCGCGGGTCCATCCACTCATTGAGCAGCTTGACCGTCTCACCCTTACCGGCACCTTCGATGCCGTTGATCAGGACGATGACCGGAAAACGTTGCTGCTGCTGGAGTTCAAACTGCGCTTCAAGCAATGCTTCGCGCAGCGCCGGCACTTCGGCATCGTAGGTTTCTTTATCGATGAAATGACCGATTTCAGCAGATTCGAACATGGATGGCTCCCTTCCCGGATTGAGCAAGACTAGCGGATTGACCCGTTTACCGTGGAAGAAATCCCTTGTGCGGAGCAACAACGTTCTTGGTAGCAACTGCTACAGGTTAATCCGCGCACCTATGAAACCAGCGATCGGGCATTACCACTCCGATCAGCTAGAATGGCCGCCTTGCCGATGCCGAGCCTGCCATGAAAGCCGAATTACCCCACGCCCAGCTCGACTGGGACGACCAGGGACTCCCGCGTTCGCGGGTGTTCGACGACGTGTATTTTTCCGATCTGTCGGGCCTTGATGAAACCCGCTACGTATTCCTTGAGCAAAACGCTTTGCGTGAGCGTTTTGCCACGCTGCAGGCCGGTGAGCGGCTGGTGATTGGCGAGACTGGATTTGGCACCGGCCTGAACTTTCTCTGCGCCTGGCAGTTGTTCGAGCAACACGCAGCGCAGGGCGTGCGGTTACATTTCGTCAGCGTCGAAAAATACCCGCTGAGCCTGCCGGACCTGCAGCGAGCATTGGCGTTGTGGCCGGAGCTCAAGCCGTTCGCCGATCAACTGTTGGCGCAATACGTGGCAATCCATCAAGGTTTCCAGCGACTTGTCCTGGATAACGGCCGCGTCACGCTGACGTTGCTGATCGGCGACGCGCTCGAACAGTTGCCGCAACTGGACGCGCAAATTGATGCCTGGTTTCTCGACGGCTTCGCCCCGGCAAAAAATCCCGACATGTGGACCGCCGAGCTGTTTGCCGAACTGGCCCGCCTGGCAGCGCCCGGCTCGACTATCAGTACCTTTACCAGTACCGGTTGGGTACGCCGTCTGCTGAATGCGGCGGGCTTCAAGATGAAGCGTACACCCGGCATCGGGCACAAATGGGAAATCTTGCGGGGAGTGTTTCTCGGATGGCCGCAAGAGGCGGCCCCGCCGGCCGTGATCAAACCGTGGTTCGCGCGTCCGCTGCCCCTGCCGGGGGACCGGCATGCCGTGGTGATCGGCGCCGGGTTGGCCGGTTG
>NZ_JAKNRW010000016.1 GCF_023072615.1 Pseudomonas violetae | reverse complement strand
CGTTTCTGGTCCGCCGTGCCCGGGGCCAGCCTCGATGACCCGCGTATCGCTCGCGCCCCGCGGCAGCGCGAAGCCCTGGCCACCCTGGCCCAACATCCCCACGGCGTTGCCCATCAGTTGCTGAGCAAGTTAATGTTGAGCAAGGACAGCCTGGATCTGCTGCTGGCCAAGGACCTGGTGCAAGTGGAAGTCCGCAAACATGCCCCGGGAGCCCGTCACGAACACTGGCTGGCCCAGCCGGAGCTGCCGCTCAACCCCGAGCAACGTGTTGCGTATGAAGCCATTCGCGCCGGCTTTGACAGTTATCACGCGTTCCTGCTGGCCGGCGTCACTGGTAGCGGCAAGACCGAAGTGTATCTGCAACTGATCCGCGAAACCCTTGAAGCCGGTAAGCAGGCATTGGTGCTGATCCCGGAAATAAACCTGGGACCACAAACCCTTGCGCGCTTCGAGCAACGCTTCAATGCACGCATCGCGCTGATTCATTCGGGCGTCAATGATCGCGAGCGCCTCGAAGCCTGGCTCGCGGCCCGGGATGGCGATGCCGACATCATCATCGGCACCCGCTCGGCACTGTTCACTCCGATGAAAAACCCCGGACTGATCATCATCGATGAAGAACACGACGGCTCCTATAAACAGCAGGAAGGTCTGCGTTATCACGCCCGCGACCTGGCGCTGGTGCGAGCTCGCCAGGAAAACATCCCGATCGTCCTTGGCTCCGCCACGCCTTCGCTCGAAAGCCTTCACAATGCCTATACAGGCCGTTACGGGCTGCTGCGCCTGAACGAGCGCGCCGGTGGCGCCAAGCAACCGCGCTTCCTGCGCCTGGACGTGAAGAGTCGTCCACTGGACAGCGGTATTTCCGGGCCCATGCAGCAGGCCATCGGTCAAACCCTGGCTGCCGGGCAACAGGTATTGGTATTCCTCAACCGTCGCGGTTTTGCCCCGACGCTGCTGTGCCACGACTGTGGCTGGATGTCCGAATGCCAGCGATGTGATGCGCGGATGACAGTGCACCAGCGCTCGGGCGAACTGCGCTGCCACCATTGCGGCTATGTCGAGCGCGTGCCTCGGCATTGCCCAAAATGCGGCAAAGTGGATTTACGCCCGGTAGGGGCCGGCACCGAGCGTGCCGAGGAACGGCTGGCGATTCTGTTTCCAGAGGTACCGGTGCTGCGGGTGGACCGGGACAGCACCTCGCGCAAGGACGCCATGAACCAATTGTTCGCGACCATCCAGAAAGGCCACCCGTGCATTCTGGTGGGCACGCAGATGCTTGCCAAAGGTCACCACTTTCCGCGGGTGACACTGGTGTCAATCCTGGATGCGGACGGTGGCCTGTTTTCCGGCGACTTCCGCGCCAGCGAGCGCATGGCCCAACTGATAGTACAGGTCGCCGGCCGTGCGGGACGTGCTGAGGAGCCGGGCCGAGTGATCATCCAGACGCACCTGGCCGATCATCCGCTGCTCGTGCAACTGACCGAGCAGGGTTACTTCGCTTTTGCCGAACAGGCATTGAGCGAGCGGCGCTCGGCGGGCCTGCCACCCTTTTCCCACCTGGCGCTGTTGCGCGCAGAAGCGCACAAACCAGGGCAGGCCGAAGGCTTCCTTGACGAAGCTTGCAGCGAGGCCGAGCGTTTGCTGGCTGAGCAGAACTTGACCGGTATCGAGCTGCTGGGGCCAGTGCCTGCGCCGATGGAGCGCCGCGCAGGTCGGTATCGTGCGCAATTATTGTTACAGGCGACGGCCCGGGCACCCCTGCATCGGCTGCTGAGCAGTTGGTTGCTGGTGCTGGAGCAGATGCCGAGTGGGAGAGCGGTGCGCTGGTCGCTTGATGTCGATCCAGTCGATTTATATTGAAAGATCAAAAGATCGCAGCCTTGGGCAGTTCCTACCCGATCGCGCTTTTCTGTAGGAGCTGCCGAAGGCTGCGATCTTTGCCGCTTTTGCCACCACATATCCATAACCTGCCCGCTATAGTTGGCAAGCCCGTCTTCGCCACGGATAATGCCCAGTTTTTCCACCCGCGCATCCAGGCGCTGCCGCGCTTGCGGTCGAAAGAGAGCATCATGAAAGACACCATTCGCCAGCTGATCCAACAAGCCATCACCCAACTCGTCAACGAAGGTGTGTTGCCTGAAGGCCTGTCGCCGGCGATCCAGGTGGAAAATTCGCGCGACAAGAAAAACGGCGACTTTGCCAGCAACATCGCCATGATGCTGGCCAAACCGGCGGGCATGAAGCCCCGCGACCTGGCGGAAAAAATCATCGCCGCGCTGCCATCCGATGAAAACATCACCAAGACCGAAATCGCCGGCCCGGGCTTCCTGAACTTCTTCCAGAACACCCAGGCCCTGGCCTCTCGCCTGGACGCCGCGTTGGCCGACGAACACATCGGTGTGTGCAAGGCTGGCCCGACCCAGCGCACCGTGGTCGACCTGTCTGCACCCAACCTCGCCAAGGAAATGCACGTCGGTCATTTGCGCTCAACCATCATCGGTGACGGCGTGGCTCGCGTCCTGGAGTTCCTCGGCGACGAAGTGATCCGTCAGAATCACGTTGGCGACTGGGGCACCCAGTTCGGCATGCTGATGGCCTATCTGCAGGAAAACCCGATTACCAGCGAAGAGCTGTCAGACCTGGAGAACTTCTATCGCGCCGCCAAGGGACGCTTCGACGAATCCGAAGAGTTCGCTGACCGAGCCCGCGGCCTGGTGGTCAAGCTGCAAGCCGGCGACCCGGAATGCCTGGCGCTGTGGACCAAGTTCAAAGACATCTCGTTGTCGCACTGCCAGAAAATCTACGAGCTGCTGAACGTCAAGCTGACCATGGCTGACGTGATGGGCGAAAGCGCCTACAACGACGACCTGATCAATGTGGTAAACGACCTCAAGGCCGCCGGCATGCTGGTGGAGAGTAATGGCGCGCAGTGCGTGTTCCTCGACGAATTCAAGAACGCCGACGGCGACCCGCTGCCGGTAATCATCGTCAAGGCCGATGGCGGCTACCTCTACGCCACCACCGACCTCGCGGCCGTGCGCTACCGCAGTGGCAAGCTCAAGGCTGATCGCGCCCTGTACTTCGTCGACCAGCGCCAGGCCCTGCACTTCCAGCAAGTGTTCGCAGTGGCCCGCAAGGCCGGCTTCGTGACGCACCCGATGGAAATGGAACACATGGGCTTCGGCACCATGAACGGCGCTGACGGCCGTCCATTCAAGACCCGTGACGGCGGCACCGTGAAGCTGATCGACTTGCTGACCGAAGCTCAGGAACGCGCCTATACCCTGGTCAAGGACAAGAACCCGGAGTTGGCCGAAGCCGAGTTGCGCAACATCGCCAAGGTTGTGGGCATCGGCGCGGTGAAATACGCCGACCTGTCCAAGCATCGCACCAGCGACTACAGCTTCAACTTCGACCTTATGCTGAACTTCGAAGGCAATACTGCGCCGTACCTGCTGTACGCCTACACTCGCGTAGCTGGCGTGTTCCGCAAGCTGGGCAAGGATTTCAGCGAAGTCGAAGGCCAGATCACTCTTGAAGCCGTCCACGAGCACGAATTGGCGGCCAAGCTGGCGCAGTTCGGTGAAGTCCTGAATAACGTTTGCGATAAGGGCACGCCGCACATTCTGTGCACGTACCTGTACGATGTCGCGGGCCTGTTCTCCAGCTTCTATGAGAACTGCCCGATCCTCAGCGCCGAAACCCCGGCGCAAATGCAGAGCCGCCTGCGCCTCGCCGCGCTGACCGGCCGCACTCTCAAGCAAGGCCTGGAACTCTTGGGTCTGGAAACTCTGGAGCGTATGTAAGTTGGCTGCCAAGAAAAAACCTGCACCCAAACGTGGCGCCAGCCGTTACCAAGCACCTGCCAAGCAACCGATCCCGGGGTGGCTGTGGATGGTCATCGGCCTGACGGTCGGTGCGTTCATCGTATTCCTGATGAAGCTGGAGCCCGGTAAAGGCAGCGAAAGCGTCAAGCGCGAGAAAATCGAGCAGCAAAAAGCCTCCCGCATCGCCGAGGCCAACAAGACCCCGCCGAGCCCGACGCAACCGGTGAAGCCGAAATACGACTTCTACACTTTGCTGCCGGAATCAGAAGTCATAGTGCCTGCTGAGGCCGTGCCGGAAAAAACCTTGCCTACGCCACAGGTGCCAGCCGTTCCGACGACGCCAGTGACGCCGGAACAAGCCGCGAAGATCGACACTGCACGGGCACAGGCCGCGCTGGCCGGGATTACCCCGCCGCCCGCGCCGCCAGTGAGCAAGGCCGCACCCGTGACCAAGTTCTTCCTGCAGGCCGGTTCGTTCCGCAAGGAAGCTGACGCAGACAAGGTTCGTGCGCAGATCATCCTGCTGGGCCAGACGGTAGCGGTTGAGTCCGGCACCGTGAAGGACGAGACCTGGTACCGGGTGCTGGTCGGGCCATTCAGCAACCGTGAACAGCTGACTACCGCGCAGAAACAACTGGCCGGTAGCGGCTTCAGCAACCTGTTGTTACAACAACGCCAGAGCCGCTGATCCAGAAGCAACAACCTGCTGTGGCGAGGGAGTTGGCTCCCGCTGGGTCGCGAAGCGGCCCCAAAACCAGCAAATGCGGTGGATCAAACGGATCGCCGCTCGCCGGAGTTACGACTGCTTCGCAGCCGAGCGGGAGCCAGCGACCTCGCCACAGGAGGTTTCGCCATTCAAAGAAACCGCTCGTCTTCCCTTCCGCTGTGCAGTTGAAAAACCCGTCACCACCCCCATATGAGTTTTCATAAGGCATTTTCGCCCCGCTGCGTGGAGACTCACCCTTGACCACCATCGTTTCAGTTCGCCGCCACGGCAAAGTCGTCATGGGCGGCGACGGCCAGGTTTCTCTCGGCAATACCGTGATGAAAGGCAATGCGAAAAAAGTTCGTCGCCTGTACCACGGTCAAGTAATCGCCGGTTTTGCCGGGGCTACGGCTGACGCCTTCACCCTCTTCGAACGGTTTGAAGGTCAGCTTGAGAAACATCAGGGTCACCTGGTTCGCGCCGCTGTCGAGCTCGCTAAAGAATGGCGTACCGACCGCTCCCTGAGTCGCCTCGAAGCCATGCTGGCAGTGGCCAACAAAGACGCTTCGTTGATCATCACCGGCAACGGCGACGTGGTCGAGCCTGAAGAAGGCCTGATCGCCATGGGTTCCGGCGGCGGTTACGCCCAGGCCGCCGCGAGCGCGCTGCTGAAGAAGACCGACCTGTCCGCCCGGGAAATCGTCGAAACTGCGCTCGGCATCGCTGGCGACATCTGTGTATTCACCAACCACACTCAGACCATTGAGGAGCAGGACTGCGCCGAATAAGCCTGTTTCGGCCTTTGTGCCACGGCTCATTCTTGCTTGAGGTCCGCCAATTATTATGTCCATGACTCCCCGCGAAATCGTCCACGAACTCAATCGCCATATCATCGGCCAGGACGATGCCAAACGTGCCGTCGCCATCGCCCTGCGTAATCGCTGGCGCCGGATGCAGCTGCCTGAAGAGCTGCGCGTTGAAGTAACGCCCAAGAACATCCTGATGATCGGCCCGACGGGTGTCGGCAAGACCGAAATCGCCCGTCGCCTGGCCAAGCTGGCCAACGCGCCATTCATCAAGGTCGAAGCGACCAAGTTCACCGAAGTCGGCTACGTCGGTCGCGATGTCGAATCAATCATTCGTGACCTGGCAGACGCCGCGATCAAGCTGCTGCGCGAACAGGAAATGACCAAAGTTCGCCACCGTGCCGAAGACGCCGCCGAAGAGCGCATCCTCGACGCCCTGCTGCCACCGGCACGCTCAGGCTTCAACAGTGACGAAGCGGCTCCGTCGGCCGATTCCAACACCCGCCAGCTGTTCCGCAAGCGCCTGCGTGAAGGCCAGCTGGATGACAAGGAGATCGAAATCGAAGTCGCCGAAACGGCCGGCGTCGATATCTCCGCGCCGCCGGGCATGGAAGAAATGACCAACCAGCTGCAGAGCCTGTTTGCCAACATGGGCAAGGGCAAAAAGAAGGCCCGCAAGCTCAAGGTCAAGGAAGCGCTGAAACTGGTGCGCGACGAAGAAGCCGGGCGCCTGGTCAACGACGAAGAGCTCAAGGCAAAGGCCCTCGAAGCGGTTGAGCAGCACGGTATCGTATTCATCGACGAAATCGACAAGGTCGCCAAACGCGGCAACTCCGGCGGCGTCGATGTCTCTCGCGAAGGCGTACAGCGCGATTTGCTGCCGCTGATCGAAGGCTGCACCGTCAATACCAAACTGGGCATGGTCAAGACCGACCACATCCTGTTCATCGCCTCGGGTGCGTTCCACCTAAGCAAGCCGAGTGACCTGGTGCCCGAATTGCAAGGTCGCCTGCCGATCCGTGTTGAACTCAAGGCACTCACGCCGCAAGACTTCGAGCGCATCCTCAGCGAGCCGCATGCGTCCCTGACCGAGCAATACTGCGCGCTGTTGAAAACCGAAGGACTGGGCATCGAGTTCCAGCCGGACGGGATCAAGCGCATCGCCGAAATCGCCTGGCAAGTGAACGAAAAGACCGAGAACATCGGCGCCCGTCGCCTGCACACGCTACTGGAGCGCCTGCTCGAAGAAGTGTCGTTCAGTGCCGGCGACCTCGCCAGCGCCCATGACGGCAAGGTAATCATGATCGACGCGGAATACGTCAACAGCCACCTGGGCGAATTGGCGCAGAACGAGGACCTGTCCCGTTATATCCTGTAAGCCATACTTACAGGCAAACGCGGACCCTGTGGGAGCGGGCTTGCTCGCGAAGAGGCAGCAACATTCAACATCAGTGTTGGTTGTTGCGCCGCTTTCGCGAGCAAGCCCGCTCCCACATTAGAACCGAGCTCGCCCACACAAATGGATTGCCGGTCATGACCCAACTCCCCACCGACATCAAGCTGCACAAAGCCTCAAAAACCCTGTCGCTGAAATACGCCTCCGGCGAAGAACATCACCTGCCCTCAGAGTTTCTGCGAGTGCATTCCCCTTCCGCCGAGGTCCAGGGCCACGGCAAGCCCATCCTGCAATTTGGCAAGATCGGCGTAGGCCTGAGCAAAGTCGAACCGGCCGGTCAGTACGCACTGAAATTGACCTTTGATGACGGTCACGATAGCGGCCTGTTCACCTGGGAATATCTGTATCAGCTGGGCGTGCGCCAGGAAGATCTCTGGAACGATTATCTTGCCGAGCTCAAGGCTGCCGGAAAAACCCGCGACCCGAACCAATCCGTCGTCAGGCTGATGCTCTAGCCCGGGCCTCTTGCTCATTAGAAGGCATTTTCTAATTCCATCTGTTTGAATGCTCCGCTTCAGGGCCGACGATTAGCCCGCTTGCGAAAAAAATTAAACTCGGGTAACCAATGGAGCTGGCAAGTTCCCTGCAGTGCTCTCTGCATAAAAGCAGTGGTGCAGAACATCGGTCACCCGAGTAGTAGTACCTGGCATTTGCTGTGTGGCTACACAGCTGGACTCAGGTACTCGTCTCAGGACAATGGAGCGTCGTAGATGAGTAACAAGAATAACGATGACCTGAAATCTCAGGCCTCGGAGAATACCTTGGGGCTGAATCCTGTCGTTGGACTGCGTAGAAAGGATCTTCTGGGCTCAGCTCGAATGGTGCTGACCCAAGCCATCAAACAACCGATTCACAGCGTCAAGCACGTTGCCCATTTTGGCCTTGAACTCAAGAACGTTCTGTTCGGTAAATCCGAGCTCCAGCCTGCTGGAGATGATCGTCGCTTCGCCGACCCGGCCTGGAGCCAGAACCCGCTCTACAAACGCTATCTGCAAACCTACCTGGCGTGGCGCAAGGAACTCCACGACTGGATCGATGACAGCAGTCTTTCGCCCAAGGACGTCGCGCGTGGGCACTTCGTCATCAACCTCATGACTGAGGCAATGGCCCCGACCAACAGTGCAGCCAACCCGGCGGCGGTCAAACGCTTCTTCGAAACCGGTGGCAAGAGCCTGCTCGATGGCCTCTCGCATCTGGCCAAGGACCTGGTACACAACGGCGGCATGCCCAGCCAGGTCAACATGGGTGCGTTCGAGGTGGGCAAGAGCCTGGGCGTGACCGAAGGCGCAGTCGTGTTTCGCAACGACGTACTGGAGCTCATCCAGTACCGGCCTATTACCGAGCAGGTGCACGAGCGCCCGCTGCTGGTGGTGCCACCGCAAATCAATAAATTCTATGTATTCGACCTCAGTCCGGACAAGAGCCTGGCGCGGTTCTGCCTGCGCAACAACGTCCAGACCTTCATCGTCAGCTGGCGCAACCCGACCAAGGAGCAGCGCGAGTGGGGTCTGTCGACCTATATCGAAGCGCTCAAGGAAGCGGTCGACGTGGTTACCGCGATCACCGGCAGCAAAGACGTCAACATGCTCGGCGCCTGCTCCGGCGGGATTACCTGCACCGCCCTGCTGGGCCACTATGCCGCGATCGGCGAGCACAAGGTCAATGCCCTGACGCTCTTGGTCAGCGTCCTGGACACGACGCTGGATAGCGACGTGGCCTTGTTCGTCGACGAGCAAACCCTTGAAGCCGCCAAGCGCCATTCCTATCAGGCCGGCGTGCTGGAAGGGCGCGACATGGCGAAAGTCTTTGCCTGGATGCGCCCCAATGACCTGATCTGGAACTACTGGGTCAATAACTACCTGCTGGGCAACGAGCCGCCTGTGTTCGACATCCTGTTCTGGAACAACGACACCACGAGATTGCCCGCCGCCTTCCACGGCGACCTGATCGAGATGTTCAAAAACAATCCACTGATCCGCCCGAATGCACTGGAAGTGTGCGGCACGGCCATTGATCTGAAGCAGGTCACTGCAGACATCTTTTCCCTGGCCGGCACTAACGACCACATCACACCGTGGAAGTCCTGCTACAAGTCGGCGCAACTGTTTGGCGGCAAGGTCGAATTCGTGCTGTCGAGCAGCGGCCACATCCAAAGCATTCTGAACCCGCCCGGCAATCCGAAGTCACGTTACATGACCAGTAGCGAAATGGCGGCGAACGCCGAGGAATGGCAGGAGAACTCCACCAAGCACACCGATTCCTGGTGGCTGCACTGGCAGGCCTGGCAGGCCGAGCGTTCGGGCAAGCTGAAGAAGTCACCGACCAGCCTGGGCAACAAGACCTACACCGCCGGCGAAGCAGCACCGGGCACTTACGTACACGAGCGGTAACCGATACACCTCGGTCACCTTGCTAGGAGCGAGCTCGCTCGCGATGGACGTTAACGATAACGCGCCCTTGCGGGTAAAATGCGTTGCCCTTGCGTTTTTCGCGAGCAAGCTCGCTCCTACAGGGGTCGGGGATGAATTCACACACAGGGCCTGAAGCATGCCGCAACCGTTCATTTTTCGTACTGTCGACCTGGATGGCCAAACCCTCCGGACCGCCGTACGCCCCGGCAAGCCTCATTTGACACCCTTGCTGATTTTCAATGGCATCGGTGCCAACCTGGAGTTGGTGTTTCCGTTTGTCGCGGCACTGGACCCGGATCTGGAAGTCATTGCCTTCGATGTTCCAGGAGTGGGTGGCTCGTCGACGCCAAGTCGGCCCTACCGATTTCCGGGCCTGGCGAAACTCACAGCACGCATGCTCGACTATCTCGACTACGGCCAGGTCAATGTGATCGGTGTGTCCTGGGGCGGCGCCCTGGCCCAACAGTTTGCCTATGACTACCCCGAACGCTGCAAGAAATTAGTGCTGGCCGCGACTGCGGCCGGTGCGGTGATGGTCCCGGGCAAACCCAAAGTACTGTGGATGATGGCCAGTCCCAGGCGCTACATCCAGCCGTCCCATGTGATCCGTATTGCACCAATGATCTACGGCGGCTCGTTCCGCCGGGACCCGTCCCTGGCGGCGAGCCATGCAGCAAAAGTCCGTTCGGCGGGCAAGCTCGGCTATTACTGGCAACTGTTCGCGGGTCTTGGCTGGACCAGCATTCACTGGCTGCACAAAATCCACCAGCCGACCCTGGTACTGGCCGGCGATGACGATCCATTGATCCCCCTGGTCAACATGCGCCTGCTGGCCTGGCGGATTCCCAATGCTCAATTGCACATCATCGATGACGGGCATCTGTTCCTGATCACCAGGGCCGAAGCGGTGGCGCCGATCATCATGAAATTTCTGGAAGAGGAACGACAGCGCGCAGTGATGCACCCGCATCCGGCGCCATTGGGCAGTTAAACGAACTCGACGCCGGGTCACAAAAAGGGGGCGGCAGGACGCCGAACCGCGCAACAACCCGTTAGTGCGTCTATGGTGTTCTGGTTCAGTGTGTTTGTTTTTGGCCTGAAGACGAAGGAGTGTTGAGTCATGCGCGACAAACCAGTGCGGGATTCCCTGCCCACTCCCGCCGCGTTCATTAACGCACAAAGTGCGATTACCGGCTTGCGTGGCCGCGATATGCTGTCGACCTTGCGCAGTGTGGCCGCGCACGGCTTACGCAATCCGCTGCACAGTGCCAGGCACGCATTAAAGTTCGGCGGCCAGTTGGGTCGCGTGCTGCTGGGTGAAACCCTGCACCCGACCAACCCGCAGGACAGTCGGTTCACCGATCCCGCGTGGAGCCTCAATCCATTTTACCGGCGCAGCCTGCAGGCCTACCTCAGCTGGCAGAAGCAGGTCAAAAGCTGGATCGACGAGAGCAACATGAGCCCCGATGATCGAGCCCGCGCGCACTTCGCGTTCGCCTTGCTCAACGACGCCGTGGCACCTTCCAACTCGTTGCTCAACCCGTTGGCAATCAAGGAGATCTTCAACTCCGGCGGTAACAGCCTGGTGCGCGGAATCAGCCATCTGGTCGACGACCTGCTGCACAACGATGGCCTCCCTCGGCAAGTCACCAAACAGGCCTTCGAAGTCGGCAAAACCGTCGCGACCACAGCGGGGTCCGTGGTGTTTCGCAATGAGCTGCTGGAGTTGATCCAGTACCGGCCGATGAGTGAAAAACAATACTCAAAACCCTTGCTGGTCGTGCCGCCGCAGATCAACAAGTACTACATATTCGACCTGAGCCCCGGCAACAGCTTTGTCCAGTTCGCACTTAAAAACGGCCTGCAGACCTTCATGATCAGCTGGCGAAACCCGGACGTGCGGCACCGTGAATGGGGCTTGTCGAGCTATGTGGAAGCCGTCGAAGAAGCGATGAACGTTTGCCGGGCGATAACCGGCGCGCGCGAGGTCAACCTCATGGGTGCGTGCGCCGGGGGCCTGACCATTGCCGCGCTGCAAGGTCATCTGCAGGCCAAGCGCCAGCTGCGTCGCGTCTCCAGCGCTACCTACCTGGTGAGCCTTCTCGACAGCCAGATGGACTCTCCTGCCACCCTTTTCGCCGACGAACAGACGCTGGAGGCCGCCAAGCGTCGCTCTTACCAGAAAGGCGTTCTGGACGGACGCGACATGGCCAAGGTGTTCGCCTGGATGCGTCCCAACGACTTGATCTGGAGCTACTTCGTCAACAATTACCTGCTGGGCAAAGAACCGCCAGCGTTCGACATCCTCTACTGGAACAACGACAACACCCGTCTGCCAGCCGCGCTGCATGGCGATCTGCTGGACTTCTTCAAGCACAATCCGCTGAGCCACCCCGGCGGGCTTGAGGTGTGTGGCACACCGATAGACCTGCAGAAGGTCACGGTCGACAGTTTCAGCGTGGCCGGCATCAACGATCACATTACGCCGTGGGATGCGGTGTACCGCTCCACTCTGCTGCTGGGCGGCGACAGGCGTTTCGTGCTGTCCAATAGCGGCCACGTGCAGAGCATCCTCAACCCGCCGAGCAACCCCAAGGCCAATTTCATCGAAAGCGCCAAACTGAGCCTCGACCCACGGGCCTGGTACTACGACGCCAAGCAAGTCGACGGCAGTTGGTGGACTCAATGGCTTAGCTGGGTTCAGGCACGATCCGGTGCGCAGAAGGAAACCCACATGGCCCTCGGCAATCAGAACTATCCACCGATGGAGGCAGCACCCGGCACCTATGTGCGAGTGCGCTGACGTTCAACGAACCATTAAGAAGACTGGATGAAGACCCGCGACCGGATTCTCGAATGTGCCTTGCAGTTGTTCAACCAGAAGGGCGAACCGAACGTTTCGACCATGGAAGTTGCCAACGAAATGGGCATCAGCCCGGGCAACCTCTACTACCATTTTCACGGCAAGGAGCCGCTGATACTGGGTTTGTTCGAACGCTTTCAAAGCGAACTTTCACCGCTGCTCGACCCACCGTCAGATGCGCAATTGGCACCGGAAGATTACTGGCTGTTCCTGCACCTGATTGTCGAACGACTGGCGCATTACCGGTTCCTGTTCCAGGACCTGTCCAATCTCGCCGGGCGCCTGCCCAAGCTGGCCAGGGGGATCCGTAACCTGCTCAACGCCTTGAAGCGTACGCTGGCTTCACTGTTGGCGCGCCTGAAGGCCCTGGGGCAACTGGTCAGTGATACCCAGGCGCTTGGGCAACTGGTGGAACAGATCACACTGACGCTGCTGTTTTCGCTGGACTACCAGCGGATCCTCGATCGCGAGGGTGAAGTCCGGTTGGTGGTATACCAGATCATGATGCTGGTGGCGCCGCACTTGTTACCGCCGATCAAGGTGGCGACCGAACATCTGGCCATGCAATACCTGGAAGAACACCCGTGAAAGTTTACTGGACGAACAATTACCCCTGTGGGATCCATCGTGATCATTAAACGGTACTCAAAAAAAACGCCCGACCTCTGCAGGCCGGGCGTTTTATCGAGTCCTGGGATCAGGACTGACTGGTTGGCGTCGATGGAGCTGGCGCGACAGTCGGGGTTGCAGCCGGGGTCGGCGCGGCGGCCGAGTTCGACGTGCTGGCCGGGGCCGGGGTCGGCTTGGCGGCAGCTGTCGCGGCTGGTTTTGCTGCAGCGGCTTTCGGTGCCGCCGGCTTCTTCACTGCAGGCTTCTTCGCCGCAGCAGGTTTGGCCGCTGTGCTTTTTGCCGCAGGTTTAGCGGTAGCTTTCGTGGCAGCCGATTTGACGGCTGACTTCGCTACAGCAGGTTTTGCTGCGGCAGTCTTGGCCACCGACTTGGCGGCAGACGCGGTTTTCGCTGCAGTCTTGGCTACCGGCTTGGCGACAGCTTTCGCCAGTGGCTTGGTAGCAGGCTTGGCCGCTGCGGTTTTCGTCGCAACTGGCGCAACCTTGGCCCCGGTGAGTTTTTCGATCTGCTTGGTCAGGGTATCGACCTTGCTGTGCAGCGCCTTCACTTCATTACGGCTCGGCACGCCCAGACGCGAAATGGCGCTGTTCAGGCGCTTGTCAAAAGCCCCTTCCAGCTCATCCCACTTGCCCAGTGCACGATCTTTCACGCCACTGATGCGCGACTTGGCCGAAGTGGCGGAGTCCTTTGCAGCATCGACTTTATCGCCGACTACATTCTTGGCGAGTTTCTCGGCTTTCTCACCGTCTTTTACCAATGTATCGAAGAGCTTGCTGCCGTCAGTGTCGATCTTCGAGTACACGCCTAAACCGGCCAGCCAGATTTTGCGGGAGTAGTCTTCAACTTTCCCGATCCAAGAGTTGCCTTCTTTTTCGGTGTTCTTTTTACCAGCCATCCCGTTCTCCTTAAGATTTACGCGCGACGCGTTCGAGCAATGCCGTCAGCTCATCGAGCTTAGCAGAGAGTGTCTCAACGTCATGTTTAGACGGAATGCCGATACGATTCAAGGCACTTGCAACACGCGAGTCAAAAGCCTTCTCGACCTTGTCGAGTTGCAGTTCGACCTTGCCTTTGAAACTACTGACTTCGCTCTTCGCTTCATCGATCTCGGAGTTGGCGGCTTCAAGTTTTTCCGCAACTACCTTTTTACCTTTCTTTTCAACAGTTTGACCTTCCTTGATCAACTCTTGAAAGTACTCGCTGCCCTCTTGGCCAACCTTGGTATAGGCCCCAAGGCCTGCCAGCCAGATCTTGCGGGCATAGGATTTGACGTCGCCCAGAGCAGATGTAGAAGCGTCGATTTTTTTCTTCAAAATAACTTTGGCCATGGTGCACCTCACGCGCAGAAGGTTTGAGGAACTGCCCGCGAAAGAGTCGGGCTCAGGCACAAAGTAGTGAGAATAATTAGAAACGGCACCCTAACAACTGACAGGTGATGCATGACAGAGATCAACTGTGGCGAGGGAGCTTGCTCCCTCGCCACAGGTATAAGTCCAACTTCAGACCAACGCTTTATCGAGGGCTTTCTCGATTTCCGACTTGATCGTACCGCTCATGGCCGACATCAACAGGCCCAGTTCGACATCGACCCGGATCGAATCCTCCGTGACATGCACCGCGCCTTTGACCCCCGAGCGCTTGAGGTTAAGGGTATCGCCCGCCCACTGCGGCTCCAGGCCGTACTGATCGGACAGTTTCTGCGCCAGCTTGTCGGCCTTCTCGCGGGCCGCTTCCTTGCCCAGCGCGTGAGCACGTTCAACACTAATACGGGCCATCAAATGACTCCTGCTTTATGAATGCTTCCTGAAGCATCTTGACCGCCGCTGCGGCAAAACGTCCCGGTGATTGCCTATCTTACCTTTAGCCACTCCAAGACAAAGCAGGCCACCGGGATTAGAATGTCCCGCATTCTCTTCTGGTGACAGCGATATGACTGATCAGCGCAAAGGTAGCGATACCGAACCCACCACTCACTTCGGTTTCAAAAACGTTCCGGAAAGCCAAAAAGCGGAAAAAGTCGCTGAGGTTTTCCACTCGGTAGCCGCCAAGTACGACCTGATGAACGACCTCCTGTCGGGCGGCATGCACCGTCTGTGGAAGCGTTTTGCGATCGAGCTGTCGGGAGTTCGCACCGGTAACCGGGTACTCGACATCGCTGGCGGCACTGGCGACCTGACCAAAAAATTCTCGCACCTGGTAGGCCCTACCGGCCAGGTAGTGTTGGCCGACATCAACGAATCCATGCTCAAGGTCGGTCGTGACCGCCTGCTGGACCTCGGCGTTGCCGGCAACGTCGAATTCGTCCAGGCCGATGCTGAAAAGCTGCCCTTCCCGGACAACCATTTTGACTGCGTGACCATCGCCTTCGGCCTGCGCAACGTGACGCACAAGGAAGATGCCCTGCGTTCGATGCTGCGCGTCCTCAAACCGGGTGGCCGCTTGCTGGTGCTGGAGTTCTCCAAGCCGACTAACACGCTGATGTCCAAAGCCTACGACGCCTACTCGTTCGCCTTCATGCCGCTGATGGGCAAGCTGATCACCAACGACTCGGAAAGCTACCGCTACCTGGCCGAATCGATCCGCATGCATCCGAACCAGGAAACCCTGAAGTCGATGATGGTCGAGGCGGGCTTCGACCGCGTGACCTATCACAATATGACCGCAGGCATCGTTGCCCTGCACCGCGGCATCAAACCCTGATGTTGCTGGCCGGTCTGCTCGCCAGCGTTGAGCTCGGTCTTAACCGGGTGCTGCGGCTCGACAGCACGGCGTTGCCGCGCCTGGCGCATTTGAGTGGCAAGGTGATCGCCGTCGATTGCCGCAGCCCGGCATTCCAATTATTCATCCTGCCAAGCGACGAAGGACTGATGCTCGCCTCCCAGTGGGAAACAGGCGCGGACTGCACCCTGCGTGCGCCGGCTTCAAGCCTGCTGAAACTGGCCTTGAGCAAGGACAAGACCTCCGTGTTGCACGGCCCGCAAGTCGAGCTCGACGGAGACAGCGGCGTACTGCTGGAACTGGCGGCGATCCTCCAGGACCTTAAACTGGACTGGGAGTACGAGCTCTCGCGCTGGCTCGGACCGGTTGCAACGCAACTGGTCGGCGGCCATTTGCGCAGTCGCGCGCGTTGGTACCAGCAAGGATTTATCAGCCTCGGTCAAAACCTGGGCGAGTACCTGGCCGAAGAATCGCGCACCCTTGTTGGCCTGCGCGAAGCCGAGGCCCGTTTCAGTGAACTGGACCAGATCAAACTCGATCTGGAACGTATCGAGGCGCGTTTCGAGCGCCTTTCCCGATCCCTCGACCCAAGCGATAACGCATGAAGCTGCTTGCCGTCCGCCGTTTGTTGCGCATCCAGCGCGTTGTGATTCGCTACCGCCTCGATGACCTGCTATTCGCCCTGCCGCTGCCCTGGTTCTTGCTGGCGCTGCGTTATGCGTTGCCGTGGCGCTGGTTCCCGCGCAAAACTCTTGAGCTGAGCCGCGGCGCCCGACTGCGCCTGGCCTTGCAGGACCTGGGGCCGATTTTCATCAAGTTCGGTCAGATCCTTTCCACCCGCCGCGACCTGCTGCCGGAAGACATCGCCGATCAATTGATGCTGCTGCAGGACCGTGTCCCACCGTTCGATTCGCAAGTGTCGATCAAGCTGATCGAAGAGCAGCTAGGCAAGAAGATCAGCGAAGTGTTCAGCCGTTTCGACGTCGAACCGCTGGCTTCGGCTTCGGTGGCACAGGTGCATGCCGCGCAGCTGAAAACCGGTGAAGAAGTCGTGGTCAAGGTGATCCGCCCGGGTCTCAAGCCGATCATCGCCCAGGATCTGGCGTGGCTGTTCATCCTGGCTCGCGCGGCAGAAAAGCTCTCGGCCGACGCCCGTCTGCTGCACCCGGTGGACGTAGTCCAGGACTACGAGAAAACCATCTACGACGAACTCGACCTGCTGCGCGAAGCCGCCAATGCCAGCCAGCTGAAGCGCAACTTCCAAGACTCGCCGCTGCTCTACGTGCCGCAAGTCTATTGGGATTGGTGCCGGCCAAAGGTGCTGGTAATGGAACGTATCTACGGCATCCAGGTCACCGACCTGGCGACCCTGGCCGACCAGCGCACCGACATGAAGATGCTCGCCGAGCGCGGCGTCGAGATCTTCTTCACCCAGGTGTTCCGCGACAGTTTTTTCCATGCCGACATGCACCCGGGGAACATCTTCGTCAGCACCGTCAATCCGTGGAGCCCACAGTACATTGCGATCGACTGCGGCATCGTCGGCAGCCTGACCCCGGAAGACCAGGACTATCTGGCCCGCAACCTGTTCGCTTTCTTCAAACGCGACTATCGGCGAGTGGCCCAACTGCATATCGATTCGGGCTGGGTGCCGGCGGAAACCAAACTCAACGAATTCGAAGCGGCGATCCGCACAGTCTGCGAGCCGATCTTCGAAAAACCGTTAAAAGATATTTCATTCGGCCAGGTGCTGATGCGCCTGTTCCAGACTGCTCGACGATTCAACATGGAAGTGCAGCCGCAGCTTGTTCTGTTGCAGAAAACCCTGCTGAACATCGAAGGCCTGGGCCGCCAGTTGTACCCGGACCTCGACCTGTGGAACACCGCTCAGCCGTTCCTCGAGCGCTGGATGCGCGAGCGCGTCAGCCCCAAAACCTTGCTGGGCAACGTGCAGAGTCAATTCGAACAGCTGCCGCACCTGGCCAACATGGCCCGCGACCTGCTCGAACGCATGTCACAGCCTCACGCCTACGATCCCCCTCCACCCTGGCACCAACGGCGTGACGACTGGTTCCTGCGACTGCTCGGCACCGCTCACCTGGCGGGCGGCGCGGTACTCGCGATTGGCGGACCTTTGAACGACCTGGCTTATTGGCCAGCCGGAATCATGATGGTGGTCGGTTTGTATCTGGTCGTTCGTCGATAGCACGAATCAGCTGTAAGTTATAAGCTGCAAGCTGCAAGCGTTGCCCGCAATATTCACGTCTGATTTACGCTTGCAGATTGCACGTTGCACATGACGAAAGACCGAAGCGCACTGGCTTTTACTCGCAGCTTGAAGCTTAAAGCTTGGAGCTACTTCAGGAACTGAAGATGAACAACTGGCTGGACGAAATCAAGTGGGACGCCGATGGCCTGGTGCCCGCGATTGCCCAGGATCACAAGACCGGGCGCGTCCTGATGATGGCCTGGATGAACCGCGAAGCGCTGCAACTGACGGCCGCCGAGAATCGTGCCATCTACTGGTCACGTTCCCGAGGCAAACTGTGGCGCAAGGGCGAGGAGTCCGGGCATGTGCAGACCCTGCATGAGATGCGCCTGGACTGTGACGCCGACGTGATCATCCTGATGGTCGAGCAGATCGGCGACATCGCCTGTCATACCGGACGCCAGAGCTGCTTCTACCGAGTCTTCGAGAACGGCGACTGGAAAATCGTCGACCCGGTCCTTAAAGATCCGCACGCCATTTATTCCGCAGGACACACCCATGAGTGACACTCTGACCCGCCTGGCCGAAGTGCTGGAAGAGCGCAAAGGCGCCGCTGCCGACAGCTCGTATGTTGCCAGCCTGTACCACAAGGGCCTGAACAAGATTCTGGAAAAAGTCGGCGAAGAGTCGGTCGAGACCATCATTGCCGCCAAGGACGCCGCCATCAGCGGCGACTGCAGCGATGTAATCTACGAGACCGCCGATTTGTGGTTCCACAGCATGGTCATGCTTGCCCAACTGGGGCAGCATCCACAGGCTGTACTCGATGAACTGGACCGTCGCTTCGGTCTGTCCGGACACGCCGAGAAAGCCTCGCGCCCGTCCGCCTGAACAACTATTAGAGAGGAGCAGCAACATGGGTATTTTTGACTGGAAACACTGGATCGTCATCCTGGTTGTTGTCGTGCTGGTATTCGGCACCAAGAAGCTGAAAAACCTCGGCACTGACGTCGGTGAGTCGATCAAGGGCTTCCGCAAAGCCATGAACGATGACGAAAAGCCCGCTGATCCGAGCGCGACCCCGGCACAACCGGTGCCTCCCGCGCAGCCACAGGCCACCCCGGTCAACCCGCCGCACACCATCGACGTGCAGGCACAAAAAGTCGAAGAGCCGATCCGCAAAGACGTGTGAGCACTGACTAATGTTTGGTATCAGCTTCACTGAACTGCTGCTCGTCGGCCTCGTCGCTCTGCTGGTGCTGGGCCCCGAGCGTCTGCCGGGCGCTGCGCGCACCGCCGGCCTGTGGGTCGGTCGCCTGAAGCGCAGCTTCAACGCGATCAAACAGGAAGTTGAACGTGAAATCGGTGCCGACGAGATTCGTCGGCAGCTGCACAACGAACATATCCTGTCTTTAGAGCAGGAGGCGCGGAAGATCTTCACGCCGACCCAGCAGGAGCCGACCCCGGTGCAGGCTGTCGCGCAGCAGACTGTTCATGCCCAGGCGTCGGTAGTTGAGCCGACTGCCGGTGCTGAACCTGCCCCTGTCGCCGCTCCCCTGGCTGAACCTGCAACACCTGCGGCGGCGCCTGTTGCGCCGACCCCTCATGACCCAACACTGCCGCCGCGAGCCCCATGAGCGATCTTCCAGAAAATGACCAGCACATGCCGCTGGTTTCGCACCTCACCGAGTTGCGCACCCGCCTGCTGCGCTGTGTAGCGGCGATATTCATCGTCTTCGCCGGGTTGTTCGCTTTCACCCAGCAAATCTATACCTTCGTCTCCACGCCGCTGCGCCAGTACTTGCCAGAAGGCGCGACGATGATCGCCACCGATGTGTCGTCGCCCTTCCTGACGCCGCTCAAGTTGACGATGATGGTTTCGCTGTTCCTGTCGATCCCGGTGATCCTGCATCAGATCTGGGGCTTTATCGCGCCAGGCCTGTACAAGCACGAGAAGCGCATCGCCGTGCCGCTGCTGATGTCCAGCATCCTGCTGTTCTACGCCGGCATGGCATTCGCCTATTACCTGGTGTTCCCGCTGATCTTCAAATTCTTCGCTGCCGCTACTCCGGCCGGTGTGGAAATGATGACCGACATCACCAGCTACCTCGATTTCGTCATGACCCTGTTCTTCGCCTTCGGCGTGGCCTTCGAAATCCCGGTAGCCGTGGTACTGCTGGTGTGGATCGGCGTGGTCGACGTCAAATACCTGAAGAAAATCCGCCCCTACGTAATCATTGGCTGCTTCGTGGTCGGCATGATCCTGACCCCACCGGACATTTTCTCGCAGACCCTGCTGGCCGTTCCGATGTGGCTACTGTTTGAAATCGGCATTCTGTTCGGCAGTCTGATCAGCAAGCGCAGCGCGCACCCGGACGACCAGCCGGTTGACGATCCCAACGACCAGCCGCCAGCGACCCAGCCGTGAACCTGCTGCTTCTCGAAGAAGCCGATTTCATAGCGGCCGACCGGGTAATCCTGCGTGATCGCCGCCTGACCCACATGCAGGAAGTCCACCGTTCGCAAGTCGGTGACAGCCTGCGGGTCGGCAAGATTGGCGGCCTCATGGGGTCTGCCGAGCTGCTGCGCCTGGACACCACCGAAGCCGAGTTGCGGGTCACCCTCGACCAACCGCCTCCGAACAAGCTGCCCCTGACCATGGTATTGGCTCTGCCACGCCCGAAAATGCTCCGCAGGGTGTTTCAGACCGTTGCGGCAATGGGAGTGCCGCGGATCGTCCTGGTGAACAGCTATCGCGTCGAAAAGAGCTTCTGGCAAACACCGTTCCTGGAACCTGACGCGATTCGCGAGCAATTGATCCTCGGCCTCGAACAGGCGCGGGATACCGTGTTGCCGCAAATCATCATCGAGAAGCGCTTCAAGCCGTTCGTCGAAGACAGGCTTCCAGCGATCACCGAAGGGACCCTCGGCCTGGTCGGCCATCCCGGCAATTACCCGCCCTGTCCTCGCGGCCTGGATCAACCGGTGACACTGGCCATCGGTCCGGAAGGTGGCTGGATCCCTTACGAGATCGACTTGCTAGCCAAGTCCGGCCTGCAACCGGTGCAACTGGGCGACCGCATCCTGCGAGTGGAAACCGCCGTCACTGCCCTGCTGGCACGACTCTTCTAAATCCTGCGATCCCCCTGGTAGGAGCTGCCGAAGGCAGCTACAGGTTCCGGGACACCTGCCGATATAACTCCCATAAAACCTACGTGTGGTTCAAGGGAGTTGCAGCATGTACCAATCACTAGCCGATAAACTGGGAAACGTCAGCGTCAATCGTAAACTGGGAGTCGGTTTCGGTTTGGTGCTGCTGCTGACCTGCCTGATCACCTTCACCGGCTGGACGGGCCTCAGCGGCGTGATGAATCGGGGCGACAAGCTCGGCTTCATCTCCGGTCTGATCGAGCTGAGCAAAGACCTGCGCATCGCCCGCCTAGATTACGACATGCATCGCGGCGAACAGGGCCCCGGGGCGGTCAACGAGTTGCTCGACCAACTGGAAACCGGCCTGAAAACCGCCCGCACCCTCATCGAACAGCCGGCCGATGCAGCCATGGTTGATCAGCAACTGGTCGCCGTCGCGGAATACAAACGCGCCTTCACCGACATGACTCAGGCGACCACTGCTCGCGAAGACGCCCGGAGCAAACTCGGGGCAACCGCCGACAACGCCGTGGCACAGGTGAGCGCAGTCGAGAAATCCTTGCTGCAAGGCGAGAGTGTTGCCGACTACAGCCAGGTAATCGAACTGAGCAAGCTGCTCCAGCAAGCGCGCTACCAGGTTCGCGGCTACACCTACAGCGGCAAGGTCGAAGCCCAGCAACCGGCAATGGACGCCATCGACGCCGCCTTGAAAAGCCTCGACAGCCTGCCTGCCAAACTGCCAGAGCAGCACCTCGTCAACCTGCAGCAGGCCAGCGAGTCATTGAAGGCTTACCGCGCCGCCGTCAGCCAGTTCCGCGACTCCCAAGTGGCGAACGCCACTGCGCTCAAACACATGAGCGCCCAGGGTGACATCCTGATTGACCTCAGCAAAAAACTGACGGCTTCGCAGACCATCGTCCGTGATACCGATGCTGCGCACGCCAAGAACATGCTGCTGCTGGCCACTCTGCTCGCCCTGGCGTTCGGCCTGCTGGCGGCTTGGGCCATCACCCGCCAGATCGTGATACCCCTGGGCGAGACCCTCAAAGTCGCCGAACGCATCGCAGCCGGCGACCTGACCCACAATCTTGTGTCTCGCCGCCAGGACGAACTGGGCCAGTTGCAGCGCGCCATCCAGAGCATGACCCAGGGCTTGCGCGAATTGATTGGCGGCATCAGCGACGGCGTCACCCAAATCGCCAGCGCCGCCGAGGAGTTGTCCGCCGTCACCGAGCAGACCAGCGCCGGGGTCAACAGCCAGAAGGTCGAGACCGATCAGGTCGCAACTGCCATGAACGAGATGACCGCAACCGTACAGGAAGTCGCACGCAATGCTGAAGAGGCCTCAGAGGCCGCTGTGGCTGCCGACCAGCAGGCCCGCGAAGGTGACAAGGTAGTGGGTGAAGCCATCGCCCAGATCGAGCGCCTGGCGCTCGAAGTGGGCAACTCGACCGAGGCCATGGGTCATCTCAAGCGCGAGAGCGACAAGATCGGCAGTGTGCTCGATGTGATCAAGTCCGTAGCCCAGCAAACCAACCTGCTGGCCCTCAACGCCGCCATCGAAGCCGCCCGTGCCGGTGAAGCAGGCCGCGGGTTTGCCGTGGTTGCCGATGAAGTCCGCAGCCTCGCCCAGCGCACCCAGAAGTCCACCGAGGAAATCGAAGAGCTGATCGTAGGCCTGCAAGCCGGCACCCAGAAGGTGGCGACCATCATGGACAATAGCCGCAGCCTGACCGACAGCAGCGTCGAACTGACCCGCCGCGCCGGTGGCTCGCTGGAAAGCATAACCCGCACGGTTTCAGCGATTCAGTCGATGAACCAGCAGATTGCCGCGGCAGCCGAGCAACAGAGCGCGGTGGCGGAAGAGATCAATCGCAGCGTGCTGAATGTGCGAGACGTGTCCGAACAGACCTCGGCCGCCAGTGAAGAGACGGCCGCGTCCAGTGTCGAACTGGCGCGACTCGGTACCCATTTGCAGACGCTTGTAGGCCGGTTCAAGGTCTAGACTGATGCGCATGCCTCGGTCCACCTGCGACCGAGGTGATGCCATCGCCGTCAGAGAACCTGGCGTAAAAAAGCTTGTGCCCGCGGATCCTTCGGCGCATCGAAGAAATCGGCAGGCGCAGCATCCTCCAGCAACTTTCCGTGATCGAAGAACAACACCCTGTCCGCCACCTCGCGAGCAAAACCCATCTCGTGAGTCACGCAGACCATGGTCATGCCTTCCACGGCCAGGGTTTTCATCACATCCAGCACTTCGCCGACCATTTCCGGATCGAGCGCCGAAGTGGGTTCGTCGAACAACATGACCTTGGGCTCCATCGCCAACGCCCTGGCAATGGCCACACGCTGCTGCTGACCACCGGAAAGACGTGACGGAAATTCGTTGGCTTTCTGCGCAATACCGACCTTTTCCAGCAACACCATGGCCTTGGCCTCGCGCTCCTTCTTGCCCCGCTTACGTACGACCTTCTGCGCCAGACAGAGGTTTTCCAGTACGGTCATGTGCGGGAACAGGTTGAAGTGCTGGAACACCATACCGACTTCGCGGCGGTAAGCATTCACGTCGGTTTTTGGGTCGGCCAGTTGCAGGCCGTCGATGCTCACCGAGCCAGAATCGAACTCTTCCAGGCCATTGAGGCAGCGCAGGAACGTCGACTTGCCCGAGCCGGACGGCCCGATCACCACCAACACTTCGCCCCTGGCCACCTGGGTGGTGACGTTATCCACCGCACGAACCACCTGGCCCCGGGTGTCGAAGACTTTTACCAGATCGCGGACTTCAATCACTTTGCGCGAGCCTCCGCTCTAGCCGGCTGGCGATTTTCGACAGCGGCAGGTTGATCAATAGGTACAACCCGGCCACGCAGAACAGGATTTCGAACGGCGAGAACGAGGTCGTGATCACTTCGCGACCGCTTTTGAGCAGTTCGGTAATCGCGATCACCGACACCAGCGACGTGTCTTTCACCAGGCTGATGAACTGCCCGGCCAAGGGTGGCAGCACGCGTTTTAAAGCTTGAGGCAGCACGACATGGCGCATCGATTGACCGGCGCTCAAGCCCAGTGAACGTGCGGCTTCGTTCTGGCCGCGGGCGATCGACTGCACACCCGAACGAATAATCTCCGCCACATAAGCGCCAGTGAACAGCGACAGCGCGGCGATCCCGGCGAATTCCCGGGACAGGTTCATCACGGTGCCGATGAAGAAGTAGAAAATGAATATCTGCACTAGCAGTGGCGTGCCGCGCACGAGTTCGACGTAAATGGTCGAGAGTTCACGCAAAGTCGGGTTGTTCGACAGCCGGCACAAACCCGTGGCAAGACCAATCAGCAGGCCGAGCACACCCGACACCACCGACAACCACAACGTCGTCCACAGGCCCCACAACAGCGGCCCGGCGGCCCAATGGCGGGTGACACCAATGACATCGCCTTCAGCCACGTCATCGCCTTGAGCGACTTGCAGGCTGTTGTCGTCGACGACCAGGCGTTGTTCATCCCCAGCGTCGTTGCGCAGCGTGACTTCAGCCTTGTCGCCCTTGCGTACCAGCTCACTGACAGTGGAAATGTCGGCCGCGCGCTCGGACTCTTCGGCGTGGTAGACGAAGTACTGCGGTACACGGTTCCAGCGCCATTCGTAGGACATCAGCGAGGTGGCGTAGTACAAGGCGCCGGCCAGGCCTATAAGCACCAGCACGGTCAGGACATGCCAGGGCCATTGCGCATTTTTCTGTTTCATTGCGGGTTCCGGAATTTGTGGTGCCTTGAAGGCCTTAATCGCCAGCAGGCTGGCTCCCACAGGGGAATGCGTTTCAGTGTGGGAGCCAGCCTGCTGGCGATGGGCGCGGCGCGGTCTGTCAGACCGTTATTCCATGTCCTTGAGCCAAGCGGTGTCTTTAAACCACTTGTCATGAATGCGATCGTATGTGCCGTCTTCGTGAATCTGGTGCAGGAAGTTATTGATGAAATTGAGGCTGTCGTAGTCGCCCTTCTTCAGGCCAAAGGCCAGCGGCTCGTAGGTGAACGGCTTGTCGAGGAACACCAGTTTGCCGGCACCGACCTTGTTCACGGCCACGACGTTGTAGGGCGCGTCATAGATGAATGCATCAGCCTTGCCATTGACCACGTCAAGCACGGCTTCCTGCTCGTTGTCGTAGCCGTGGTACTTGGCCTTGGAGATCAGCTTCTTCGCGACCATCTCCCCCGTGGTGCCCAACTTGGAGGTGATGCGGTAATCGGCGGTATTCAGGTCTTTATAGGACTTTATGGTGCCTTCCAGCTCCTTGCGGATCAGCAGCGTCTGGCCGACCACAATGAAGGGGTCGCTGAAGTTCAGGCGCAGGTTACGTTCCTGGGTCAGGGTCATGCCGCTGCCGATCATGTCGAACTTGTCGGTCATCAGGGCTGGGATAATGCCGTCGTAGCCGGTGGACACCAGCTCCAGCTTGACGCCCATGGCCTTGGTCATGGCTTTGAGGATGTCGACTTCGAAACCAATGATCTCGCCACGCTTGTTGGTCATTTCGAACGGCATGTAGGTCGGGTCCATCCCGACTTTCAGCGTGCCGCGCTTGACCGCGTCATCGATGGCGCCGGCCTGCACCGTGCTGACTGCAACCAGTGCCGTGACGCCTACCAGCAGCATCGAAAGATACTTCTTCATCATCAAGTCCCCAAACCATTGCGTTATGAGGCGCGCAAACAGCGGGTTTCCCTTGAGAAACCGGCAGATACGAACAGAAAGTTGTCCGGGCGCACCAATTCGGGGACGGATGCTATCGCAGCCTTGTGGGATTTGTTAGACGCAAAAGCAAAAGATCGCAGCCTCCGGCAGCTCCTACAGATATACACCCTGTAGAAGCTGCCGGAGGCAGCGATCTTTAGAAGCTCCCCCAGCTGATATCCCGCCGAGGAATTGCTTTATGCCAACTGAGGCTGTGCACTCAACGGTTTAAGCGGCAACAACGGAGCATGGGGATCGGCTTTCACTGATTTACGCCACGCTCCCAGCCACTCGGAATGACCTTCGTCCCAGATCTGCTCGTGCAAGCGGCCCAAGGCCACCGGATCACTCAGCAGCTGCACCCGCTCGTTGTTGTTCAGGCCGTCCGGCCCGACTTTCAACGCGTGCCGCACCCGCTCGATACGTAGCCATTCGATCGGCTCCGCCTGACCGTGACGGGAAGTCGCCAACGAACACGCCAGGGCGTTCTGCTGCGGGTCCACCACTGCCCGAACAAAGCCGTCGTTCAGTGCGTGATAGCGGTTTTCGTGGGTGTACTGGTCAGTAGCCAGCAACGCTTGTGGCGGATTGTATTCCTCAGGGATCAGGAACAGGCTCTCGTCACGGGATTTGAGGCCCAGGCCAATCCGGCTGGAAATCACCGACACCGGAATCGACAACATCAATGAACCAACGATCGGCACCAACCACCAAAGGAAACTCGGGTTCAGCCAGATCACCAGCAACGCCCAAAGGAAGCCAAGTAGCGTTTGCGGGCCGTGGCGCTTGACCGCCTCACTCCATGGCGTCGAGTCGTCGTCACGCTGCGGCGAGTTCCAGGTCGCGGCCCAGCCGAGGAACGCGGCGAGCACGAAACGCGTATGGAAAATCATCCGTACCGGCGCCAGCAGCATGGAGAACAACATCTCCAGCAGCATCGACAAGGTCACCTTGAACTTGCCTCCGAACTCTTTCGCGCCTTTGGCCCAGATCAGGATGATGCTCAGCAGCTTCGGCAGGAATAGCAGCACGATGGTGGTCGAAAACAGCGCGACGGCCTTGTCCGGATGCCACTGTGGCCACAACGGATACAGTTGTCGCGGCTCCATGAAGTATTGCGGCTCCATCAGCGTGTTGACCGCCAGCAGCGCCGTCGACAGCACGAGGAAGAAGAACCACAGCGGCGCCGACAGGTAAGACATCACGCCGGTGAGGAACACCGCCCGGTGCACCGGGTGCATACCCTTGACCAGGAACAGCCGGAAGTTCATCAGGTTACCGTGGCACCAGCGACGGTCACGCTTGAGTTCGTCCAGCAGGTTCGGCGGCAGTTCTTCGTAGCTGCCCGGCAAGTCGTAGGCAATCCACACACCCCAGCCGGCACGGCGCATCAGCGCAGCTTCGACGAAGTCGTGGGACAGAATCGCACCCGCAAACGCACCTTTACCCGGCAACGGCGCCAGGGCGCAGTGCTCGATGAACGGCTTCATGCGAATGATCGCGTTGTGGCCCCAATAGTGGGATTCGCCCAGCTGCCAGAAGTGCAGGCCGGCGGTGAACAGCGGCCCGTAAACCCGGGTCGCGAACTGCTGCATGCGTGCATACAGAGTGTCCATGCCCGATGCGCGCGGCGCGGTCTGGATGATCCCGGCGTCCGGCGTAGCTTCCATCAGGCGTACCAGGCTGGTCAGGCATTCACCGCTCATCACGGAGTCCGCGTCGAGCACGACCATATACTTGTAGTCACCGCCCCAGCGACGGCAGAAGTCGTCGAGGTTACCGCTCTTGCGCTTGACGCGACGGCGGCGGCGGCGATAGAAAATCTTGCCAAAGCCCTTGGCTTCACGGCAGACATCCAGCCAGGCCTGCTGTTCCGCGATACAGATATCGGCATCGTTACTGTCGCTGAGCACGAAGAAGTCGAAGCGATCGAGGTCACCCGTAGCCGCTACCGACTCGAAGGTCGCCCGCAACCCGGCAAATACCCGAGGCACGTCTTCGTTGCAAATCGGCATTACCAGCGCAGTGCGCGCATCCTTGGCGATCGGCTCATTACCAGCGCTTTTACCGGAAATACGGTATTTGTCATGACCGGTGAGCAGTTCGAGGAAGCCCATCAGCGCCGTCCAGAACCCGGCAGACACCCAACAGAACAGAATACCGAACAGAATCAGGATGCTGGTTTGCAGCGCATACGGCAGCACTTGCGTAGCCGTCTGCAGCAGCGGTTGGTGCAGGACTTCGTTGAGGTCGACGAACGCCCAGCCCTGATACGGCATGATGCCTTTCATGTACCAGCCGGCAACGATGGTCTGGCCGAGCATCAGCACCAGCAGGATGTAACGACGGATCGAACCGACGGTGCGCCAGCGAGCTGCCGGCAGCACACGCTCATCCTTCGGCGGGGCCGGTGGATTGGTGCGGCCGGTCAGTCGCCGCCAGCCACGCACCAGAATATTGGTGCGCCATGGCTCCGGCACGACTTTGGTCCGACGGATCGGCGGGGTCGCCTTGAGGCAAACCCGACCGCTGGCGTCGAGCGCCAGCATTTGCGCGTCTTCCAGCTCTTCGGCCGTACTCAGGGCCAAACGCTTACCGACCGAGGCCTGGGCGGCCTCGCTCGGCGCGTCGAACGTCGAGGACGACAGACGCTGGTGCAGTTCGCTGAAAGACTGGCAGCCCGCGAGTTCCGCGCGCTGCTGGTCGGTCATCGGCAGATGCGCCAGATACTCGGCAAGAGTCTCTGGCTGTACGTGAGAATTACTCATCGGCAGGCAACTGGTAGCTCCAGGTCTCGGTCAGGACTTCTTCAGTCGGTGACGATTCCGGTGTGGCTGGGGCCGCATCGGCAGCGGCAGGCTGCTTGGCGACTTTGTTGTCCTTGTTGGAAGTATCTGCCGCTGGCTTGGCATCAGCCTGCTTGGCCTCTGCCAGCTTGGCTTCCTTGTCCGCCTTCTCCTGCTGCTTGGCGGCAATCTTGTCGGCCTTGGCCACGGAGGAGTTGGAAACAGGCAGCGAAGTCTTCGCGAGGTCCGCAGGTACGATGTTCTGCACCAGTGCAGCGCGCATCTCGGTGGATTTACTCGGATCCTTGATCTTCATCCGCAGGGTCAGGCGCCAGCCCTTGGTTTCAGGATTGTAACGCACACTATTCTCGACCAGTTCGGCGTTTTCACCGACGCTGACCTGACTGCGAACATCAGTCTCAGGCGCCAGGGCTGCCAGGGACGGGCCTTCGAAATCCACCAGGTAAGCAACGCTG
Organism: Pseudomonas violetae; assembly: GCF_023072615.1. Taxonomy (GTDB): domain Bacteria; phylum Pseudomonadota; class Gammaproteobacteria; order Pseudomonadales; family Pseudomonadaceae; genus Aquipseudomonas; species Aquipseudomonas violetae. The sequence continues at coordinate 81,403 of NZ_JAKNRW010000016.1, read as the reverse complement.
CCGTCCGGTTGACGGATCAGATTGGACTGCTTGACGTCACCGGTGGAACGCAGGGTCTGGCTGACCCAGGCGCTGTCTGGAGCGTGCAGCGCCGCTTCGTCGATAGTCCAGTGCATGCGATAGGCGACGTCCAGCGGTTGGCCAGGCTCAGGCAGTTTTTCCGGACTCCAGAAAGCCACGATGTTGTCGTTGGTTTCATCGGCAGTCGGGATTTCGACCAGGTCTACAGAACCCTTGCCCCAATCGCCTTTTGGCTCGATCCAGGCACTTGGGCGCTTGTCGTAGCGGTCGTCGAGATCCTCATAGTGGCTGAAGTCGCGGCCACGTTGCAGCAAACCAAAACCGCGCGGGTTCTCGACTGCGAAGTTACTGACGGCCAGGTGTTTAGGGTTGTTCAGCGGACGCCAGATCCACTCGCCGTTGCCGGCGTGGATCGCCAGGCCGCTGGAGTCGTGCAGTTCGCGACGGTAGTTAAGCACTTTGGATGGCTGGTTGGCGCCAAACAGGAACATGCTGGTCAGTGGAGCAATGCCCAACTTGGTGACCTTGTCGCGCAGGAACATCTGCGCCTTGACGTCAACGACGGTATCGCTGCCCGGACGCAGGATCAGGCGGTAGGCACCCGTCGCACGCGGGGAGTCGAGCAGCGCGAAGATCACCAGGTGCTTGTCACCCGGTTTTGGCTGTTGAATCCAGAACTCGGTGAAACGCGGGAATTCTTCGCCCGATGGCAAAGCGGTGTCGATGGCCATGCCACGGGCGGACAAGCCATAGGTGTGCCCCTTGCCAACGACGCGGAAGTAGCTCGCGCCCAGCATGGTCATGATTTCGTCCTGCTTATCGGCCTTGTTGATCGGGTACAGCACGCGAAAGCCAGCGTAACCGAGCTGATCAGTGGCCTTGGCATCGAACTTGACATCGCCGAAATCGAAACGACTCGGGTCGTACTTGATCTCTTCGACGGTGTTGGCCGTGATTTCGTTGATTTTCACCGGAGTATCGAAGTGCATGCCCTGGTGATAGAACGACAGCTTGAACGGGGTCTTCTGATCTGCCCATTCGGCTTTTTCGGTACGGAAACGAATTTTTTGATAGTCCGCGAACTTCATCTCGCGGAATTCGTTCGGCAGATTACTGCGCGGGGCTTCGTATTTCTGCCCGGCCAGCTCTTTTGCTTTGACCGACACATCATCCAGACTGAATGCCCAAAGCTGGCCGGCGCTGAGCAGGCAAAGCAGTGCAGAGCCCGCTACCAGAGCGCTTCGTAGTCGTTTGGCAGACAATTTTGGTGCAATACAGGGACTAACAATCACGAGCAACCCTCGCCGAAAACAGATCAAAAAACCAACGGCCAGCTATCTATATGCCAGGTTGGCGAGCATTGTTCCGACTCCCATGGGGCAAAATGATTCCCCAACAGGTCCAGGACAAGTCTCTACCTAAGTCAAAATGGATCAACGAATGCTGATCCCCGTAGCGCGCGATTATCTAGTAGGCCGCGTTACAACGCATCAGGGGTAACAAAGTATTTATCGCGAAAAACCCCTGTTTCCGCTCGAAAAGCGCTTAAAAAGTTGTTTCAAGCGCTTTCAGACCTGTAACAGGAAGGTAACCGGGCCATCATTGACCAGATGCACCTGCATATCCGCGCCGAATCTACCTGATGTCACTGTGCCATGCACTTGTTTCGCTTTGGCTAATAGATAGTCGAAAAGCTCTTCGCCCAGTGCCGGAGAGGCAGCCTTCGAGAAGCTCGGGCGCAACCCGCTTTTGGTATCAGCGGCCAGGGTGAACTGAGAGACCAGCAGCAACCCACCGCCCACATCCACCAAGGACAGGTTCATCTTACCCTCGGCGTCACCGAACACCCGATAGTTAAGCAGCTTATGCAGAAGTTTGTCGGCGCTGGCCCGCGTATCGTCGGGTTCGACCGCCAACAGCACCAGCAATCCTTGGTCAATAGCGCCGACCACCTCGCATTCCACCTCGACTCGCGCGCTGCTCACGCGTTGCAGCAGAGCCTTCATGCTTCTTCAGGCGACAGGTCGAGCATGCGCCGCGCCATCAGATCGGCGGCACGCACGAGCGCATCGGTAATGCCCGGCTCGGAGGCGGCATGGCCGGCGTCACGGATCACCTGCAGCTCACTGTTCGGCCAGTTCTGGTGCAATTCCCAAGCGTTGTCGAGTGGACAGATCACGTCGTAGCGACCATGGACGATCACGCCGGGCAGATGGGCGATCTTGCCCATGTCGCGGATCAGCTGGTTAGGCTCGAGGAAAGCGTTATTAGTGAAATAATGGCACTCGATCCGGGCTATCGACAAGGCTCGCTGGGGTTCGGAGAAGCGGTCGACGACCAACGGGTTCGGGCGCAGGGTCGCGGTCCGCCCTTCCCAGGTGGACCAGGCCTTCGCCGCGTGCATCTGGGCAATCTGGTCATTGCCGGTGAGGCGCCGGTGGAATGCACCGAGCAAATCCTCACGCTCGTCCAGCGGGATGGGCGCGATGTAATCCTGCCAGTAATCGGGGAACAGCCGGCTGGCGCCCGCCTGATAGAACCATTCGATTTCCTGCGGTCGGCAGAGAAAAATCCCGCGCAGGATCAGGCCGTGAACACGTTCCGGATGGGTCTGCGCATAGGCCAGGGCCAGGGTCGAGCCCCAGGAGCCACCGAACATAACCCATTTGTCGATGCCCAAGTGTTTGCGAATCCGCTCAAGGTCGGCGACCAGATCCCAGGTGGTGTTGTTTTCCAGGCTGGCGTGGGGAGTGGAGCGACCACAGCCGCGCTGGTCGAAGGTGACAATGCGATACAGATTCGGGTCGAAGTACCGACGGCTCTGGGCATCACACCCGGCGCCAGGGCCACCGTGAATGAACACCACGGGCAACCCTTGCGGCGAACCACTTTCGTCGACATACAGCGTGTGGGTTCCATCGACGGCCAGATCGTGCCGGGCGTAGGGTTTGATCTGCGGGTACAAAGTCTGCATTGCGCACTCCGTAAGGGGTCGAGGTCATCCCTGGGGGGACTTCTATTATTCTGCCGTCCGGCATCATAAACCCGAATTACGTGATTGAGCATGTCTGTGTAGGAGCGAGCCTGCTCGCGAACATCTTCAACAATAACGCGTCAAGTCAGACACCGCGCGGTGCTCTCAGGTTTTTCGCGAGCAAGCTAGCTCCTACTGCGATCGGCGATCGCGGCGAACCGTATTATCCGTAGTGCTTTTCGCCCCACGCCAACAACCCTTGCAACAACTCCTTGAGCACCACTTGAGTCGGCGCCGCCAGGTCCGCACGGTAACGGAACGGCTCAAACTCTTCCATGTACGTGCATTGGCCCAATTCCAGCTGCACCGCATGAATGTTTTGCGCCGGACTGCCGTAATGCCGGGTGATATGGCCGCCCTTGAAACGACCATTGAGCACATGGCTGTAATCGGTGTGGCGGGCGCAGATCGCTTCCAATTGAATGGCCAGTTGTGGCTCGCAACTGGCGCCGTTGAAGGTGCCGAGGTTGAAGTCCGGTAGCTTGCCTTCGAACAGGTGCGGGATGATCGAGCGAATCGAGTGCGCATCGAACAGCAAGGCGTAGCCGAACTCGGCCTTGAGGCGCGCCAGTTCGTTTTGCAAGGTGCTGTGATACGGCGTCCAGATCTTTTCCAGATAGCTCGCCCGCTCTGCCGCTGACGGCTCCATGCCGTCGCGAAACAGCGGGATGCCGTCGAACAGCGTGGCCGGATACAAACCGGTAGTAGCCCCGGCGTACAACGGCTTGTCGTCGGACGGGCGATTCAGGTCAATGACGAAGCGCGAGTACTCGGCCGCCAGCGTGCTGGCGCCCAATTCAGCTGCGAACTCATAGAGCTGGGGAATATGCCAGTCGGTATCCGGCAGGCTGCGTGCGTCTGGAATCAACCCGGCCTCGACCGCCGGAGTCAGGCGCAGCCCGGCATGAGGCATGCTGATCAGCAGCGGCACTCGGCCTTGTTGGAAATTCAGAACCTTGTCCACAACTGCTCTCCTATACACTCGTTTCGACGCCGTGGCGCACGATGCGTTTTTCCAGGTCACCGCCCAGCCAGTATGACAGGTCGGCGGGACGATCAATTTGCCAGGCGACAAAGTCCGCGAACTTGCCGGCTTCCAGCGAGCCATGGGTGTCGGCCATGCCCAGTGCCGTGGCGGCATGAATCGTCGCGCCAGCCAGGGCCTCTTCCGGGGTCATGCGCAAACATGTACAGGCCATGTTCAGCATCAGGCGTAACGACAGCGCTGGCGAAGTGCCGGGGTTGAGATCGGTGGCGATGGCGATTTTTACCCCGTGCTTGCGCAGGGCCTCCATTGGCGGCAACTGGGTTTCACGCAGAAAGTAGAAAGCACCGGGCAGCAAAACCGCGACGGTGCCGGAAGCGGCCATAGCGATGGCGTCGTCTTCGTCCATGAATTCCAGGTGATCGGCAGACAGTGCTTGGTAGCGCGCCGCCAGGCTCGATCCGTGAAGAGACGACAATTGCTCGGCATGCAGCTTTACTGGCAAACCGAGTTCCTGTGCCGTGACGAATACCCGCTCGACCTGCTCCGGCGAGAACGCCAGGTATTCGCAGAATGCGTCGACCGCATCTACCAGGCCCTCCGCCGCCAGGGCCGGGAGCATTTCGGCGCAGATGTGCTCGATGTAGGCGTCGGCGCGATTGGTGTATTCAGGTGGCAATGCATGGGCGGCCAGGCAGGTGCTGCGCACGCTGATTGGCAATTCGGCACCCAGGCGGCGGATTACCCGCAGGATCTTGCGTTCGCTGGCCAGGTCCAGACCATAGCCGGATTTCATCTCCACCGTGGTAACGCCGTCGCGCATCAGGCTCTTGAGTCGCTTGGCAGCGCTGGCGAACAGTTCGTCTTCACTGGCGGCACGGGTGGCGCGCACGGTGCTGGCGATGCCGCCACCGTTGTTGGCGATTTCGGCGTAGCTCACGCCTTGCAGGCGTTGTTCGAATTCGTCGCTGCGATTACCGCCGAACACCGTATGGGTGTGGCAGTCAATCAGGCCCGGAGTGACCCAGGCCCCGTTCAAATCGTTGACCGCCGGGTAGTCGCCCACCGGCAGGTCGGCACGTGGGCCAATCCACTCAATGAGCGCACCGGACGTCACGATGGCCGCGTCTTCGATGACCGAGTAGACACCTTGTGCCATCGTTGCGACGTGGCAGTGCTGCCAGAGAGTTTTCATCCAAAATCTCCATCAAATTCAAAATCGAATCGCTGGCAAGCCAGCCCCCACAGGAACGGTGGTGGATACATAACATGCACACGACACAAATCCCTGTGGGAGCTGGCTTGCCAGCGATGAGGCCCTTACAGGCTCGGCAACAACTTCACCGTGACCAGATCATTCAAGCAACGCGTCGCCAACAATTCAGTCGCCGCGTTGATGTCCGGCGCAAAGAACCGGTCCTTCTCATAAAACGGCACTTCAGCACGCAAAATGGCGCGAGCTTTTTCCAGCTTCGCCGAGGTCTTCAATCCTTCACGCAAATCCAGACCCTGGCATGCCGCCAGCCATTCCACCGCCAGAACACCGCGCGTGTTTTCCGCCATTTCCCACAGGCGCTTGCCCGCAGCCGGTGCCATCGACACGTGGTCTTCCTGGTTCGCCGAAGTCGGCAGGCTGTCTACCGAGTGCGGATGGGACAGCGCCTTGTTCTCGCTGGCCAATGCAGCCGCCGTTACCTGGGCGATCATGAAGCCGGAGTTGACGCCGCCATTGGCCACCAGGAACGGCGGCAGTTGTGACATGTGCTTGTCCATCATCAGCGAAATGCGGCGCTCGCTCAGGGAGCCGATTTCAGCGATGGCTAGGGCCATATTGTCAGCGGCCATTGCCACCGGCTCGGCATGGAAGTTGCCACCGGAAATCACGTCGCCTTCGGCGGCGAACACCAGCGGGTTATCCGACACTGCGTTAGCTTCGACGGCCAGCACCTCGGCAGCCTGGCGGAACTGCGTCAGGCAGGCGCCCATGACTTGAGGCTGGCAGCGCAGGGAGTAAGGGTCCTGGACCTTCTCGCAGTTTTGGTGCGAGTCGGACACTTCACTGCGCTCGCCCAGCAGGTGGCGGTAAGCGGCAGCGGCGTCAATTTGGCCTTTCTGGCCGCGAGCGGCGTGGATGCGTGCGTCGAATGGCGAGCGTGAGCCCAGTACCGCTTCTACCGTCAGGGCTCCCAGCGCCACAGCGCCGGCGAACAGGTCTTCACCTTCGAACAGACCGCGCAAAGCGTAAGCGGTGGACACCTGGGTACCGTTGAGCAGCGCCAGGCCTTCTTTCGCCGCCAAGGTCAGCGGGGCCAGGCCGGCGACTTTCAGCGCTTCAGTCGCTTCCAGCCATTCGCCCTTGTAGCGCGCCTTGCCCTCACCCAGCAGCACCAGGGACATATGCGCCAGCGGCGCCAGGTCACCCGAAGCACCGACAGAACCTTTCAATGGAATGTGCGGGTAAACCTCGGCGTTGATCAGCGCGATCAATGCGTCGATCACCACCCGGCGAATACCGGAGAAGCCACGACTCAGGCTGTTGACCTTGAGCACCATGACCAGGCGCACCAGGGCGTCGCTGATCGGCTCGCCCACACCGGCGGCATGGGACAGCACCAGCGAGCGCTGCAGGTTTTCCAGGTCTTCGCTGGCAATTCGGGTCGAGGCCAGCAGGCCGAAACCGGTGTTGATACCGTAGGCGGTGCGGTTCTCGGCGAGGATCTGCTCCACGCAGGCGACGCTGGCCTCGATCTGCGCCGAGGCGCTGTTGTCGAGGCTGATTTTGACCGGCTGCTGATAAATATCACGCAGTTGGGCAAGGCTCAGTTGGCCGGGAATTAAGTTTAGCGCAGTCATTCAAATGCTCCTTTTGAGAGTTTGTTATTAACTACCAGTCGCTCCGGAGCATTCCGTTATCCGTCGCCTCCCGTCTTTTGGACGATCCGCGCCTTGGCACGCTGGTATGGGTACTGGTCAGTGCAAATTCGGTAATGCGTTGTGCAGCCGGTCCGGATCTTTCAGCACGCTGGCGGCGGCGGCAATGTCCGGAGCCAGCCAACGGTCCTGATCGTAAGCCGGAACCTGTCCACGCAGCAGTCGCCAGGCAATATCGGTTCCGGCACCAAAACGCTGCTGCTTGAGGAATTCGAACGCCTGGGCCGCCAGCAAATATTCAATCGCCAGGATCTGCGTGCAGTTTTCCAGCGCGCGATGCAGCTTCAGCGCGGCATGGGTGCCCATGCTCAGGTGATCTTCCTGCAGACCCGACGTGACGTAGTTGTCGAGCACCGCCGGTTGCGCCAACTGGCGATTTTCCGCGCACAGCGAAGCGGCGACGTACTGGACGATCATCATCCCGGAGTTCACCCCGGGATTGGCCACCAGGAATGCCGGCAAACCGCTGACATGCGGGTTGATCAAGCGGTCCAGCCGCCGTTCGGCGATGGAGCCGATTTCCGCCATGGCGATAGCCAGTAAATCAGCCGCCAGGGCCACTGACTGACCGTGCGGGTTGGCTTGGGACATGATGCGGAAATTGTCCGGTGTGCCCAGTAACATAGGGTTATCGGTGACAGAGTTGAGTTCGGTTTCAATCTGCTTTCTGGCGTGTTCAAGCTGATCGCGCGCGGCGCCGTGAACCTGCGGTATCGAGCGGATGCTTAGCGCGTCCTGCGTACGGATGCCTTTGCTCGACGCAATCACTTCACTGCCATCAAGCAACGCTCGCAAGTTGAGCCCGACTTGCTGCATGCCCGGGTGCGGTTTGAGCGCGATGATCTCGGCATCGAACGCCGCGATCTGGCCACGCTGGGCTTCAAAGCTCATCGCACCGATCACATCAGCCCATTGCACCAAACGCGTGGCATCAGCGATCGCCAGGCAGCTGAGACCGGTCATACACGGCGTGCCGTTGACCAGGCACAGGCCATCTTTGGCACCGAGCAGGACCGGTTGCAAACCTTCTTCGGCCAGGGCTTGTTGCGCAGGAACAACTTGCCCGCGATAGCTCACATTGCCGACACCCAACAGCACGATGCCGATGTGCGCCATGTGGGTCAGGTAACCGACTGAACCCTGGGACGGCACTTGCGGGGTGATGCCACGATTGAGCAGCGCCAGCAGCGCTTCGATCACTCGGCGATGAATGCCGGATTTGCCATGACTGTAATTGCGGATCGCCGCACACATGATCGCGCGGGTCTGCTCGTCGGTCAGTGGAGCGCCGACGCCACAAGCGTGACTGAGCAAGGTGTTGCGCGACAGTTGGCTGAGCTGCTCGTCCTTGAGTGAAACATTGCACAGCGCACCCAGGCCAGTGTTGACGCCATAGGCGCGTTCGCCGCTGGCGACGATGCGCTGGACGATGGCCTGGGCATTCTCTATGCGCGCCCAGACTTGCGCCGAGAGCTCAAGCTGCGCGCCGTGACGAGCTACCGCGACCACATCCTGCCAACGCAATGGGGCGTCGGCGATAACGACTTTTTCAGCCTGGGACATCTGGAGCCTCATACAAAATTCATGGACATGTGACACCTGTGGCGAGGGAGCTTGCTCCCGCTGGGCTGCGTAGCGGCCCCAAAATTTTGCGACCGCTGCGCTCGAGCGGGAGCAAGCTCCCTCGCCACAAAAGCGGTCCCGCCGCAAATCTGTTTAAACCACCACAGCCCGCCGCTGCACGAACCGGTCGACATACTCATCCGCCGGCGAATGGAGGATCTCGCGCGGAGTACCCACCTGAATCAACCGCCCATCCTTGAGAATCGCAATCCGGTTACCAATCCGCACCGCTTCATCAAGATCATGGGTGATGAACACGATGGTCTTGTGCAAAGTCTTCTGCAGCTCCAGCAACTGATCCTGCATCTCGGCGCGTATCAGTGGGTCGAGGGCGCTGAACGCTTCGTCCATCAGGATGATGTCAGTGTCAGCGGCCAGTGCCCGGGCCAGGCCCACCCGCTGGCGCATGCCGCCGGAAAGCTGGTGCGGGTATTTGTTTTCGTAGCCCTTGAGGCCCACGGTGTTAATCCAGTGCAGCGCGCGCTCGGAGCACATCTGCTTGCTCTCGCCACGCACTTTCAGGCCGTAGGCTACGTTCTCCACCACGGTCTTGTGCGGCAGCAAACCGAAGCTCTGGAACACCATGCTGATCTTGTGCCGACGAAATTCGCGCAGGGCTTCCATGTCGTATTGCAGGATGTCCACGCCGTCCACCAGGATCGCGCCGCTGGTGGGATCGATCAGACGATTGAAGTGACGCACCAGAGTCGACTTACCGGAGCCGGACAGGCCCATGATCACGAAAATCTCGCCAGTGCCGATGCTCAACGACAGGTCGTTGACGCCGACTACACAGCCGGTTTCGGCCAGCACCTGGTCCTTGGTCTTGCCTTGACCGACCAGGGCCAGCGCATCCTTGGCCCGGTTGCCGAAAATCTTGAAGACATTTTTGACTTCGATCTTGCTAATGGCTTCGTTGCTCATTTGCTCACCTCATGCCGTGGCCGACCATACGCCTGAGTAATGCGGTCAATGACCACTGCCAGAATCACGATCGCCAGACCGGCCTCCAGGCCTCGTCCGACGTTGAGGGTCTGAATCCCCACCAGCACGTCTTCGCCCAGGCCACGGGCACCGATCATCGAGGCAATCACGACCATCGACAGGGCCATCATGGTGGTCTGGTTGATCCCGGCCATAATGCTCGGCAGGGCCAGCGGCAGTTGCACTCCGAACAGTTGCTGCCAGCGGTTGGCACCGAAGGCGTTGATCGCCTCCATCACTTCACCGTCGACCTGGCGAATGCCCAGGTCGGTCAGTCGGATCAGCGGCGGCGCAGCGTAGATGACTGTGGCGAAAATCGCCGGAACCTTGCCTAGGCCGAACAACATCAGTACCGGGATCAGGTACACGAAACTTGGCATGGTTTGCATGATGTCGAGCAACGGCATCAGTACCGAACGCAGGCGATTGCTGCGCGCCGAGAGGATGCCCAGCGGAATGCCGATCAGCACCGAAATAACCGTCGCGACCATCATCAGCGCGAGGGTTTGCATCAGCTTGTCCCAGAGACCGACAGCGCCTACCAGGAACAGCAAGCCGACAATAACGGCGGTGGTCACGACCTTGCGAGTCGCGTGCCAGGCCACGCCTGCCACGATCGCCAGCATCAGCCACCAGGGCGCGGCACGCAGCAAGCCCTCAAGATTGACGATGGCCCACAACAGGGTGTCGGAGATGTGCCGGAATACATCGCCGTAGTTGGTGACCAGCGAATCGACCCAACCGTTGACCCAGTCGGCGATGGAAAAGGTAAAGCTTTCGGGAAACATAAGAAACTCTCAATCAAGGGGGGTTGAGATGCAGCACCCGACTGCCGAGGTCGACAGTCGGGCAACTGGACCTACAAGGCCGCGTCGATTTTCTTGGCTGCGTCTTCGCTCACCCACGCATGCCAGACTTCAGGATGTTCCTTGAGGAAGATTTTCGCCAGCTTCGGCGAACTGATCCGCTCCTTGGCCATGCGTCCGAGGTTCTGGTTCAGCAAGTCAATTGGCAAGTTGACCTTTTCCAACACTGCCACCAGTTCCGGTGCTTCGTCGTGGAAGGTCTTGGACAGGCCAACCTTGATGGTCACGGTCTTGTCCACGCCTGGCTTTTCTTCAAGCTTGACCAGGTCGACCTGGCCCATCAGCGGCGTTGGAGACCAGTAGTAGAACAGGATCGGCTCGCCGCGCTTGTAGCTCGACAGCACCGCCGCATCCAGCGCCGGGCCGGTGCCTGGGCGGAAGTTGGTGTAGGTGCTTTCCAGGCCGTAGCTCTTGAGCATCTCACTGTTATCCAGCTCGCATGTCCAGCCGGCAGGGCAATTGTAGAAACGGCCTTTGGACGGCTCTTCCTGATCCTTGAACACGGCAGCGTACTTGGCGAGGTCGGCAATATTCTTCAGGTCCGGGGCCTTGGCTTCCAGCTTGCGGCTGGCATCGCCCTCGATGACGTAACGCGGCACATACCAACCTTCGATGGCGCCGGTAATCGGAGCGCCGACACCGACGACCTTGCCAGCCTTCTCGGCCTTGTTCCAGACCTCGCTACGGCCCACCCACTCCTCAGCGAAAACCTGGATATCGTTGCTGCCCAGGGCGTTTTCCATGGTGATGGAGTTGCCCGGCAGGCTGTCGGTCTTGCAGTCATAGCCTTTCTCCAGCACGACTTGCATCACGTCGGTCAGCAACATGCCGCTTTCCCAGTTCAGGCCGGCAAATTTCACCGGCTTGCCCGACTCGCACCAACCCGCTGCCTGAGTGGCGCCGGCACCGGCCAGCAGGCCCATGGAAAGCAATGTGGTCAGCAGGGTCTTATTCGATTTCATTGTAATGACGCTCCTAATCATGAATTGGCTTACGGCAGTCAAGAGGCATCCAGCCCTGTCCACGTCCAATCAGGCCTGCGCCGCAGCGCGACCGGTTCCGCTTGTTTTAGGTGCTGCAACACTGTCCTGCTCGACCGGCAGAATCAGGTGATCGGGTACTGCGCTGTGCCATTTTTTTGCGCACACGTAATACAGGGCTGCGGGAATCACCAGACCGATGATCCAGGAAATATCCACATCACCCAGAGCTGCCACCAGCGGACCGGTGTAGAACTTTGTGGAGATGAACGGCAATTGCACCAGCACACCAAAGACATAGACGCTGATACCGAGGACGTTCCAACGGCCGTAACGACCCTTCGGATCGGACAGCGCCGGCACGTCATAGCGCTCACGGGTGATGCAGTAGTAGTCCACCAGGTTGATCGCGCTCCATGGCGTAAAGAACGCCAGCAAGAACAGGATGAAGGACTTGAAAGCTCCGAGGAACGAGTGCTGACCAAGCAACGCGATCAGGGTTGCGGTGCCGACGATGACCAGCACGAAGACCAGACGCTGCAAGCGCGAGACCTGCAGATGACCACGGAAACCGCTGATCACGGTCGCAATGCACATGAAGCTGCCATAGGAGTTCAGCGTGGAGATGGTGATCTTGCCGAACGCGATGCTGAAGTAAAGCAGCGCAGCGGTGGCGCCGGTACCGCCCAGACCAACAATGAAGGCCACTTCGTGACCGGCGAATTGCCCGTTGGCCGAAGCGGCGGCAAACACGCCGAGGATCATCGCCACCTGTGCGCCAATCACCGAACCTGCACCCGCGGCGAAAAAGGTTTTCACCGAAGACGTGCGGCTTGGCAGGTAGCGAGAATAGTCTGCTACATAAGGGCCGAAAGCGATCTGCCAGGACGCCGCGAGCGACACCGCCAGCAGGAAACTGCTCCAGCTGAAGTGGCGGATTTGCAGGAGTGCACCAACGTCTGTCTGGCTCATCAGACGGTAGAACAGGTAGACAAAGGCAACCACGCCAATGACGCTGGCGACACGGCCAATCCAGTGGATCACCCGATAACCGAGCACCGTGACCAGCACGATGACACTGGCGAAGATAAGAATACCGACGCTGTCGCTGACGCCAAACAACTGGCCCAGCGCCTGGCCGGAAAGTACGGTTCCCGTAGCCGTGAAACCCAAGTACATCAGGCACACCAGCACGATCGGGATGGCCGCGCCATAAACGCCGAACTGTACACGGCTGGAGATCATCTGCGGCAGGCCAAGCTTGGGCCCTTGCGCGGCATGCAGCGCCATTACCCCACCGCCGAGCAGTTGACCGATCAACAAACCGATCAACGACCAGAACACGTCACCGCCCAACACCACGGCCAGGGCCCCGGTGACAATTGCGGTGATTTGCAGGTTGGCACCCATCCAAAGGGTGAACTGGCTCAACAGACGACCGTGTCTTTCCGCTTCCGGGATGTAGTCGATCGAACGCCTCTCGATCAACGGTTTACTGCTTGCACGATCACTGTTAACAGCCATGATTCAACCTCTGTGGATTGTTATTCTGGGTTGGTGCAACTGTGGAAACCGTTTTCCTGTGGGAGCGGGCTCCTACAGGTATGTGGTTATTTACCGGTAATCATCGGCAGGTTCAGTCCCTGCTCCTTGGCGCAGTCGATCGCAATCTGATAACCCGCATCGGCGTGACGCATCACCCCGGTCGCCGGGTCGTTGTGCAGCACGCGAGCAATTCGCTCGGCCGCTTCGTCAGTACCGTCGCAGACAATCACCATGCCCGAGTGCTGGGAGAAACCCATGCCGACGCCGCCGCCGTGGTGCAGGGAAACCCAGGTAGCGCCGCTCGCGGTGTTCAGCAGAGCGTTAAGCAGTGGCCAGTCGGACACGGCGTCGGAACCGTCCTGCATCGATTCGGTTTCGCGGTTCGGGCTGGCAACGGAGCCAGAGTCCAGGTGGTCACGACCGATCACGATCGGTGCCGACAACTCGCCGCTACGCACCATTTCGTTGAATGCCAGACCGAGCTTGGCGCGCAGGCCCAGGCCAACCCAGCAGATACGAGCCGGCAGACCCTGGAAGCTGATGCGCTCGCGCGCCATGTCCAGCCAGTTGTGCAGGTGGGCGTCGTCCGGGATCAGTTCTTTTACTTTGGCGTCGGTCTTGTAGATGTCTTCGGCGTTGCCCGACAGCGCCGCCCAACGGAAAGGGCCGATGCCGCGGCAGAACAGCGGACGGATGTAAGCGGGCACGAAACCCGGGAAGTCAAAGGCGTTTTCCACGCCCTCTTCCTGGGCCATCTGGCGGATGTTGTTGCCGTAGTCGAAGGTTGGAATGCCTTGCTTCTGGAATTCGAGCATCGCTTTGACGTGCACGGCCATCGACTGCTTGGCGGCTTTGACCACTGCAGCAGGCTCGGTCTTGGCGCGAGCGCGGTACTCTTCCCAAGTCCAGCCGGCTGGCAGGTAACCGTTGAGCGGGTCGTGGGCGCTGGTCTGGTCGGTGACCATGTCCGGACGCACGCCGCGACGGACCAGTTCCGGCAGAATCTCGGCAGCGTTACCCAGCAGTGCAATGGAAATCGCCTTGCCTTCCTTGGTGTATTTGTCGATGCGCGCCAGCGCGTCGTCGAGGTCGGTAGCCTGCTCGTCGACATAACGGCTGTTCAGGCGGAAATCAATGCTGACCTGCTGGCATTCGATATTCAGCGAGCAAGCGCCGGCCAGGGTAGCGGCCAGAGGTTGAGCGCCGCCCATGCCACCCAAGCCTGCGGTCAGGACCCAACGACCCTTGAGGTCGTCGTTGTAATGTTGGCGACCGGCTTCGACGAAGGTTTCGTAGGTGCCCTGGACGATGCCCTGGCTGCCGATGTAAATCCAGCTGCCGGCGGTCATCTGGCCGTACATGGCCAAGCCTTTGGCGTCGAGTTCGTTGAAGTGCTCCCAGCTCGCCCAGTGTGGCACCAGGTTGGAGTTGGCGATCAGTACGCGTGGCGCGTTGCTGTGGGTCTTGAACACGCCGACCGGCTTGCCGGATTGCACCAGCAGGGTCTCATCGTCGTTCAGGTTGGTCAGGCTCTCGACGATCTTGTCGTAACACTCCCAGTTACGCGCTGCGCGACCGATACCACCGTAAACCACCAGTTCTTTAGGGTTCTCGGCAACTTCCGGGTCGAGGTTGTTCATCAACATGCGCAGCGGCGCTTCAGTCAGCCAGCTCTTGGCGGTCAGCTTGTTACCGCGGGCGGCACGGATTTCTACGTCACGAAACTTAGTGGTTTTGTTGTCAGTCACGAAAAAGACTCCTCAGCGATCAATTCAAACCAACCCTGGCGGTGGGCAAGCCAGCCTGTGCGCGTCGTTGCGCCACAAGCGAATCAGTTGACGCTGCGAGGAGTCCTGATCGACTCATACGCATACGTCTTTACTTGTACATACAAGCATATGCAATCAAGCGGCCAACTTGTTGGATAGGCGTTCAAGAAAAGTTCGTGGAGTGCTGGGAGGCTTTTAAATCAGGGGTTCTACGGGATATGAATTTTTCGGAGGGGATCTTATGTAGATCGGAGGCCTTGTTACTTGGGCGGAATTTTGCGCCACGCTGGGGCGTTCGGTAACAAAGTGGTGCGCAGAGAGAAACAAGAATCAGGGAACGGCGCCATCCCTGTAGGAGCGAGCTCGCTCGCGAAAATCG
Organism: Pseudomonas violetae; assembly: GCF_023072615.1. Lineage (GTDB taxonomy): Bacteria > Pseudomonadota > Gammaproteobacteria > Pseudomonadales > Pseudomonadaceae > Aquipseudomonas > Aquipseudomonas violetae. Next base: position 66,286 of record NZ_JAKNRW010000016.1, on the reverse strand, counting down.
CAAGGACAACGCGTACATTTAGACAACCAGCGTGATCGTTAGCGCTCATCGCGAGCAAGCTCGCTCCAGGGTTTTGCGTTGCAATCTCAGCGTGCGCTCAGCTCAATCAGGCAGCATTGGCCTCTGACGGAGACTTCGAGCAGACCGGCACTACCATCAAGTTGCAGGCAATCATGTTGGCCCAATTGCTGTGCAATGTTACCGACCCTCACTTCCAGCGATTCGGTGACACTGAACACCAGCACAGTCCCCGCCGCACTGAAAAACCGCTGCTCCCCCGCCAGCCACTGCAACCGCGCGCTATACCGCTGCGGCGCGTAAATCAGGTTGAAGTCGCGAATCGGCCCGCCGAGCAAAGTGCAGGACACCAGGCTCTTACCGCTGAAGGCAAACGGGTCCAGCGGTAACAACGCCCGCGTGGCCTGGCCATCCACCGACAAGGTCATGCCCTCGCCCTGCAGCACGGTAATGATCCGCTGGTAACCGGCGAAGGTAGAAAAACCGCCCGACTCACCAATATCGGCAATCGACAGGCGCCAGCCAAAACCATCCAGGCCATCACCCGCGTCGCGGGTGATTTCCTCAGTGCTGCCACCGCCGTTTTTCCACGGCATGCGTGGGTAATCGGCCGCGCGTAAAACCTTCAACTCATTCATTTATGGCTCTCTATTTATGAAACCGCCCTTCCAGGCGATGACGGGAACCAGGGTGGATCAAACGGGCGGCAGTCACCGGCTGACGCCCTGACCAGGTTCGGCGACGAATCAGCAGGCACGGCTCACCCTTTTCAATTTGCAGCAATTTGCATTCGCTGGCCTCAGCCAGAATTGCCTCGACCACGTGCTCGCCTTCGGTCAGCGGTGCGACCTGGTTCAGGTAGGCGTAAGGCGTTTGCAGGGTGAAGTCCTGCTTGAGGTAATCCGGAGCCACCAGCGCGTTGACGAAGCGGTCTTCGATTTGCACCGGGATATCATTTTCGAAGTGCACGATCAGCGAGTGGAAGACCTTCTGGCCTTCGCGCATGTCCAGCGCCAGAGCGCGCTCGGAGCCGGCCGCTTCTTCTTCAAGGGTGACCACCTTGCAGGTGTGACGATGGCCGCGAGAGGCAATTTCGTCGGCGATGTTGTGCACTTCAAACAGGGCCGACTGGCTTTTGGGCTCGGCAACGAACGTACCCACGCCCTGCATACGCACCAACAGGCCGTCGGCCGTCATCTCGCGCAGGGCACGGTTGATGGTCATGCGGCTGAAACCCAGTTGGCTGACCAGCTCGCTTTCCGACGGCACACGGTAATGCGGCGGCCAGTTTCCACTGTCGATTTGCTGGGTGATCATCTGTTTGACGCGGGCGTACAAGGGCGCCGGACTGTCGCCCATGTTCGCGGCCAACGGAGAGACTGCAGGCGGAGTCGGCACGGTTAATCCTTGTCTGTTGAATAGAGATTGCTAGCTTGCCGGAGTTTACCGAGCAGGCAAACGTCTGTATATGTATATACAAATAACACACGATGGGGTGCTGAACCATGTCCGCCTTCTTTGCCGAACGCGCGCTGCTGCCTAACGGATGGGCCATTGATGTACGTCTTGAGGTCAGCGCAGATGGCGTGCTGACCCATGTCCAGGCCAATTCTCATGCGGATGGCGCCGAACAGATAAAGGGGCCGTTGCTGCCGGGCATGCCGAATCTGCACTCCCATGCATTCCAGCGGGCAATGGCCGGGCTGGCGGAAGTGGCGGGTAATCCAAGCGACAGTTTCTGGACTTGGCGCGACCTGATGTACCGCCTCGTCGGAAAAATCAGCCCGGACCAGCTCGGTGTGATCGCGCGTCAGCTGTACATCGAAATGCTCAAGGCGGGCTATACGTCGGTCGCCGAGTTTCATTACGTGCACCACGACACCAGCGGCCAGGCGTATGCCGATCCTGCAGAACTGGCGCTGCGTATCAGCCAGGCGGCGGCGTCTGCCGGCATAGGCCTGACGCTGCTGCCCGTGCTCTACAGCCATTCCGGCTTCGGCGGCCAGGCGCCGAACGAGGGTCAGCGGCGCTTTATCAACAGCACCGAGAACTACCTCAAGCTACAGTCGCGCCTGCAGCCGATCCTGGCCGGACAGCCGGCGCAGTCCCTGGGTTTGTGTTTCCACTCGTTACGCGCCGTCACGCCCCAGCAGATCAGCGAAGTACTGGCGGCCAGCGACACCCAATGCCCGGTGCACATTCATATTGCCGAGCAGCAGAAGGAAGTCGATGACTGCCTGGCCTGGAGCGGTCGTCGACCACTGCAATGGCTATACGAAAACACCGAAGTCGACCAACGCTGGTGCCTGGTCCACGCGACCCACGCCAACCCGGAAGAGGTTACGTTGATGGCCAGGAGTCGCGCCATTGCCGGCCTGTGCCTGACGACTGAAGCCAACCTGGGCGACGGAATTTTCCCGGCGGTGGATTTTCTCGCTCAAGGCGGGCGTATGGGAATCGGCTCAGACAGCCATGTGTCGTTGAGCGTGGTGGAGGAGTTGCGGTGGCTGGAGTACGGCCAGCGTCTGCGCGATCAACGACGTAATCGTTTGTACGGCGCGGACCAACCGATGGTTGGCCGCACGCTGTATGACGCGGCGCTGGACGGCGGCGCCCAGGCGCTGGGTCAGCCGATTGGCGCGTTGGCAGTCGGCAAGCGAGCGGACTGGCTGGTGCTGGATGGTAATGATCCATACCTGGCAACGGCCAGCGGTGACGCCATTCTCAATCGTTGGTTGTTTGCCGGTGGCGATCGCCAGGTGCGGGATGTGCTGGTCAATGGCCAGTGGGTTGTGCGCGACGGGCGTCATGCTGGCGAAGAAGAAAGCAGCCGTGCGTTCACTCAAGTCCTGCGCGATCTCTTGGGCTAGACCGGAAGCAAAATGTGGGAGCAAGCCCGCTCCCACATGGGTGGTGAATTGGCCGCTAGTTCGAAGTCTTGGCCATCTGCGTATCAGAAGCACGCCAGATCAAACGCGTGGTGTCATACCCCTGCTGTCGCGCCTTGCTCAGCAGCTCTTCACGCACGACGCCGTTGACGGTGGGGCTGCGTGACAGCAGCCACAGGTAACGACGGCTCGGATCGCCGACAATGGCGGTCTTGTAGTCATCGCTGACGTACAGCACCCAGTACTCGCCCTTCGCTACACCCGGCAGCAAGCGCGAAAACCAGTTGTCGAACTCGACCCAAAGCTTGTCGGTCTTGCCTGGGACCTGCGGCCGAGCGGTGCCCTTGGCCTCTTCCCATTGCCAGTCCGCCGTCAGGCAGCGGTTTAGTACCAGCACATTACCGTCGGGCTTGAGGGTGTAATGGGCTTCGGATTGCGCACAGTTGCGCTGGAAATACATCGGCAAGCGCGCCAGCTCATACCAGGTGCCTTGATACTTCTTAAGGTTGACGCTATCCACCGTCTTCGGTGCCAACGAATCATCGCCAGAAGTGGCGCAGCCGGCCAATACCAGGCCGGCCAAAAGAACAAATAATAACCGCTTCATTGTTTTTCTCCCGTGGGCGCGAAGCCCCGGTTTATTTCAGGCCTTGGCCAGAAAACATCAACACTTTGTCACCGGCGTACTGCACGCTGATAAAGCTATTCTTGTCGCCCCAGGTGCAACTGGACATGCCGAGCGCGCCGGAGCAATCGGCGGGCTTACCCAGCAAGGATTCAACCTCAGCCTTGGGCATGCCGGTGGACAGCTTCGAATAGTTTTCCTGATTGACCTTGCTGCATGCGGCCAACAACACGCAGAACGAAAGCAGGGCGATAGAGCGCAGCGACATGGTGTAGCTCCTGGGGCGAAGGGGGTTGGCATGGCTGCCAAGCAGAAGCTTAGAAGAGAAAACCCCAATCTGGTTCCCCAGCAGGCAGGCTATTTGTCGAGCCATTCGTCTGCCATTTTCCGAAAAATCAGTGACTTTGCAGCGCCATCCATCATTTCACCGAATTTACACCAAGACGCCTAATCTTTGGCGCCGCACGGTCGACACATCCTGTAGGAGCGAGCTCGCTCGCGATGGACGTCAACGATAACGCGGGTCTACTGACTGCACGCGGTCTTCAAAACCCTTCGCACGGGCAAATCCCCATCACAACAGCCCCCTCCGCGGTAGCTCACTTAATGACCAGAAACATGAAGTTCAGCCACAAGATTCTGCTGGCTGCTGCCCTCGTGGTAGCTGTCGCATTCGCCTGTTTCATCCTGTTCAACGACTATCGCCAGCGCCAGACCCTGCGCAGCAGTACCGACGCGTCGATGCAGGAGCTGGGCAGCCTGACCACCAGCAACATACAAACCTGGCTGGAAAGCCGCATTCAGTTGCTGCAATCGCTGTCCCAGCAGATCGCGGTGGACGGCTCCGCTCCGGCCAGCCTCGGGCGTGCCATCGACCTGCCGGCCTATACCAGCAACTTCCAGCTGAGCTATTTCGGGGGCAATGACGGGGTGATGTTCTCGGTCCCGGCCGGCAATCGCGCCGCAGACTATGACCCCCGCGCCCGTGGCTGGTACAAAGCGGCCAACAGTGCGCAACAGACGGTCGTCACCGAACCCTACATTGCTGCGTCCTCGGGCAAACTGGTAATCACGGTCGCGACTCCGGTGCAGCGCCAGGGCCAGATGATCGGCGTCGCCGGTGCAGACATCGATCTGTCCAGCGTCAGCGCAATCATCAACTCGCTGAACTTCGGTGGCCACGGCCATGCGTTCATCGTCAGCGCCGAGGGCAAGATCCTGATTCACCCGGACAGCAAATTTGTCCTCAAGAGCCTGACAGACGCCTACCCGAATGGCGCGCCAACCGTGACCCCGGGTATGAAAGAAGTCGAAATCGATGGCAAAAGCCAGTTCATCTCCTTCACCCACGTCAACGGTGTGCCTTCAGCGGACTGGTACGTGGCGCTGGTGCTCGACCAGGAAACCGCGTTCTCGATGCTCAGCGAATTCCGCACCTCGGCGATCATCGCCATGGTGATTGCGGTGGTGATCATCATTGCGCTGCTGGGCGTGCTCATCAGCTTCCTGATGCAACCGCTGCTGACCATGGGCCGCGCAATGCATGACATTGCCGAAGGTGAAGGCGACCTTACCAGGCGCCTGATCATCCACGGCCATGATGAATTCGGCGCGCTGGGCACTTCTTTCAACCGCTTCGTGGAACGTATTCATACTTCAATCACTGAAGTGGCGTCCGCCACCGGCCAGGTCAACGAAGTCGCCCTGCGCGTAGTGGCAGCTTCGAACTCTTCGATGTTTAATTCCGACCAGCAAGCATCGCGCACCAGCAGCGTGGCCGCGGCGATCAATGAACTGGGGGCCGCCGCCCAGGAAATCGCCCAGAATGCCGCCCTCGCCTCGCAACATTCGAGCGATGCCCGTGCCCTGGCAGAAGACGGTCAGCAGGTGGTCGACAAGACCATCGCCGCGATGCAGCAGTTGTCGGCGAAGATCAGCGATTCCTGCGGCAACATCGAAACGCTCAACAGCAACACGGTGAACATCGGGCAGATTCTGGAAGTGATCACCAGCATCTCCCAGCAGACTAATTTGCTGGCCCTGAATGCCGCGATCGAAGCGGCCCGTGCCGGTGAAGCAGGGCGTGGGTTTGCTGTGGTCGCCGATGAGGTACGCAATCTGGCGCACCGCACCCAGGACTCGGCGCAGCAAGTGCAGAAGATGATCGAGGAGCTGCAAGTCGGCGCCCGGGAAGCGGTGAGCACCATGACCGACAGCCAGCGCCAGAGTGAAAGCAGTGTCGGCATCGCCAACCAGGCGGGCGAGCGCCTGGGCAGTGTGACTCAGCGTATCGGTGAAATCGACGGCATGAACCAGTCGGTGGCGACGGCGACCGAGGAGCAGACGGCGGTGGTGGAGTCGATCAACGTCGACATTACCGAGATCAACATGCTGAATCAGGAAGGGGTGGAGAATTTGCAGTCGACGTTGCGGGCATGCTCGGATCTGGAGCAGCAGGCGGCGCGGCTTAAACAGTTGGTGGGTAGCTTCAGGATTTAAACTGCTTTCACTGGCCCCATCGCCAGCAGGCTGGCTCCCACAGGGGATTGTGAACGACACAAACCCAATGTGGGAGCCAGCCTGCTGGCGATGACGGCATCAGCCGCAAGGAAAATCTAGAACCTTGAACCAGGCCCCGAAAGAAACGCCAACTCTTCAGCCGTCGAATCCCTTCCCAACACTGCATTGCGATGCGGAAACCGCCCAAACCGCGCAATCACCTTCTGATGCTTTTCGGCGTAATTCAGGTAATCGGTAAACAACGCCTGATCACCCTCCGGTTGTTGGTTAACCAGATCGATGTACCGCGAAACCGCCTCATTCTGCACCGCCAGATTCTCGCAATGCTCAAACACCAAGTAGATGAAAACCCGCTGAATCGGCTGCAATTGCCGATCGAAATCCGCAGCAATGCCTTGGGCTACCAGCGCCTGGGCCCTGAGGTCACCGGAAAAAGATTGGGGAGAGTCGCGATAGATCATTCGTGGCAACTGATCGAGCAACAGCACCAGAGCCAGCCAACCGTCGGGGCGTTGCGCCCAGTCAGTCAATCCACCGGCCAGTGCCTGCTCGACCCAGCCCCCGAAACGCGTCTGCGCCTCGAGGTCCTGGCTGTCGTGCTTGCCGAACCATAACTTGCCCTTGTCAACCGCTACATCGTTGGGGGCTTGGGCTGAGCCAAACCACCATTCGAGCAACGACTGCCAAGGCGCTGTCATGTTTATTGCTTGTGGTAAGCCGTGACGCGTGCGACTTCTTCTTTCGAACCGAGGAAAACCGCTACGCGCTGGTGCAGGCCTTCAGGCTGAATGTCGAGAATACGCTGGTGACCATCGGTGGAAGCGCCGCCGGCCTGTTCTACCAGGAACGACATCGGGTTGGCTTCATACATCAAGCGCAGTTTGCCCGGCTTCGACGGCTCGCGGCTGTCACGTGGGTACATGAACAGACCGCCACGAGTCAGGATACGATGCACATCAGCAACCATCGCGGCGACCCAACGCATGTTGTAGTTCTTTTTCAGCGGGCCTTCATCACCAGCCAGCAGTTCATCGACGTAGCGCTGTACCGGAGCTTCCCAGTGACGCTGGTTTGACGCATTGATTGCGAACTCCTGGGTGGACTCCGGAATCTTGATGTCTTCGTGAGTCAGCACGAAGCTGCCCATTTCACGGTCCAGGGTAAAGCCCTTGACGCCATCACCCAGGGTCAACACCAGCATGGTTTGCGGGCCGTAGATAGCGTAACCGGCAGCTACCTGCTCGGTGCCTGGCTGCAGGAAGGCCTTTTCGTTCAAGGCTTCGTTCTGGCTCAGGTATTCGCTTGGGCAACGCAGTACCGAGAAGATAGTACCGACCGGTGCGTTGATATCGATGTTCGACGAGCCGTCCAGCGGGTCGAAAACCAGCAGGTAGGCGCCTTTCGGGTATTTGCCCGGGATCTGGTAGGCATTGTCCATTTCCTCGGACGCCATGCCGGCCAAGTGACCGCCCCATTCGTTGGCTTCGAGCAGGATTTCGTTGGAGATCACGTCGAGTTTCTTCTGCACTTCGCCTTGGACGTTTTCAGTGCCCATGCTGCCTAGAACACCACCCAGGGCGCCTTTGGACACGGCGTGGCTGATTTCTTTACAAGCGCGCGCCACCACTTCAATCAGGAAACGCAGATCGGCAGGGGTATTGTTGCTACGGGTCTGCTCAATCAGATAGCGACTCAGGGTAACGCGGGACATGGAAGGCTCCGGTGGAATGGGGGGGGCTGGAAACCCGCGCAGTTTAACGCGAGTCGGGGCGCATTTCCTCCTATCAGACGTGAGATGCTGAATAGAGTTCATGCGCCGTGTTTAGCGTAGTTCGAAACGGGTGGGGATGTGAGCTTGGACAGGCTGGCAGTTTAGATAATTTCTTTGCCAGAAAGTCAGTCTTCGCGAGCAAGCCCGCTCACACATGGGTGCTGCGCCGGCCATTCTCAGGAGTTGGTTGGCGGTTTGCGCAGCAGGCTGAATGCCATCGCCGCTAGAAACAACACACTCAACAGCAACACCGCCCACAACCCGAACTTCTTCCAGTTGGTGGCGGCCGTGGCCGCAGTGGTGACGGTAGACATCGGCGCCACTACCGCACCGCCATCCACCGCCGCCTTGCCCAGCGCCGCCAACTGTTGCGCGCTGTAATCCGGGATCAGCGTCGACAACGGCAGGTTCGCCGCCTTCGCCGTCGCACTCCCCAGCGCCAGGGTATAAGGCCCCGCTCCGCGCGCCAGGAACACCAGTTGCGTGGCGCGCACGGCAAATGTCAGGGTTGGTGCCTGTGCGCCCAAACCACCGCCCCGCTCGTCGACGACCAGCTTCAACTGCTGCACGGTCTGCCCCGACAACTGCAATTCGTTCTGCAGCACGTCCTGGCCACTCTGGGTCAGGCGGTACAGCAAACCGCTGCTCAGCGGCTGCCAGGGCAGGCTGCTGTCCCGACGCCCGGACACAGTCACCGGCGCGAGGCTGTTGGCCTGATCCAGGCTGACCTGGATGCGCTCCACGTTCAGCGCCGTCGGCAACTGCCAGATGTACTCACCGGCCTTGGTGCTGCTGGCGCCCAACGGCTGCGACCACACCAGCGGCAGCGGCAGGCTGCGCCGGCTGGCGCTTTCCAGCTGCGCCGCGGTCAAGATGGGCGCCGCTTGCCCGGCGCTCCAGAGCAGACGCAAGTAACGCGCCGATTGCCCCGGCAACCCGACTTCATGTTGCTCCACCCGTTCGTCGGCAAAGGTCAGGCGAGCCACCTGCCCTTCTCCCCAGGATTGCCAATGCTGCAAGTCGTCGCTGGCTTCGATGGTGAAACGCTGAAAGCCGTCGCGCTCGCTGGTCCAGTCGAGGACTAACTGCTGCAGGGGTGCCTTGATTCCGCTGGCATCCAGCAACCAGCCGCGCAACACTTCTTCGCCCACTTCGAGTTGACTGGACGGTTGCACTTCCACCAGCGTGCCGTTAGCGCTCGATTGCACCTTCACGCTCGGGGCTCGCTCAGTGGAATCGGCGGAGGCGTAGAGCGGAAACCATTTCACGTCGGTCAGCACACGCTTTTCGCTGGTCGGCGCTGATTCCCGAGCCAGGGCATAGGCCTGTGGCTCGCCTGCAGCATTGAACACCCGCACATCGGCGAGATCGGTCTGCCGTGCATTCAATTGCACGTTCAAGGGTAATTCAAGGCGATACCAAGGCCCCTCGCCGCTGATCGACAACGGCACCAGGCTGCTGAACTCCGCCGGTTTTTCCTGGGCGCTGCACGACAGCGTCACGCCTAACGCAACAGTGCCCAACCAGCCCAGACTCAACTTCTGACTCAAGACGACACTCCTTCGGTTTGCGGGGCCGGTTTATCTGCCTCCGCGGCAGCTTCTGCGCGCTTAGGCGGCAACGGTGCGAAATAACCTACCACCAGCAGCAACACCCCTACGCCGATGAACGACACAATTCGCGCCAGCCCGCCACGGTTACTCAGCTCAACAAAAAACAGCTTGGCAACCACCACACCGATCAGCGCTGCGCCGATCAACCAGACCTCACGACGATGACGCAGGTGACCACCAATCATCAAGCTCAAGGCCATCAAGGTCCAGACGATCGACAGCCCAGCCTGCACCAGCATCGACCCGAGCAATGCATCCAGCTGGAACGGCACGCCCGCCCAATGATGAGCGGTACGCATCACCAACACGGTGAAGAAGGCGAAGAGCGAGACGCCTGTGATCAATTGCGCGGCCTGGTCGAAGTAATTCTTGCGGATCGCCATTTGCGCCAGTGCACTGCGCGCCCAGATGAATACGCCGAACAGCGCAAACAACAGGCCCAACTCCAGCGGATTGAGCAGCGGCACATAGGGCAAGGGGTCGGCGCTACCGTCGCTGACCAGGTTCGCCAGCCAGAACCAGCCGAGCATCAGCAACGCCAGGGGCGCGGCCGCATAGACCCGGTACTCGCGGGGATAGGCGGCCACCGGCCATGGCCAACGGCGCGGTGCCGCCATCAGCACCAGGTAGACGCTCGGCAGGATCGCCCAGCCCAGCCAGCGCCAGGCGTTGTATTGCTCGGACAACAGCAGCAAGGTGTAACGCAGCTCCAGGGCCAGCACGCCGATCAGCAGCCAGCAACCGAGCACATGGGCGATGCTCAGTGCGCGCTCGGGCACCCGCGCAGCCAGTCGCCGCAGTGAGATGAAATGCACGGCGAACACCGCGACCCACACCAGCCAGCCAAAATCGGCCGCCGGGTGAAAACGCCCATGCAAAGCGCCCAGCAGAACCAGGGCGGCAGCCGGTATCAGCGAGAGACAGAGCATCCCCAGCGCTGTCCATTGCAGGCGCATAGCAAGCACAGTCCACACCGCGACGCTCACCGCCAGGACGGCTAGCAACAACGGCGCCTGCAGGTCCACCGACGCAAAACGCAGGATTTCCATACCCCAGGCGATCGCCCACCAACCCGCGCCCCACACCAGCAGTACGGCGGACAAGCGCTTCAGGCTGAGCGCATCAAGCGCCGCAGCGTGTTTGCCGAACTGCAGGCGCCAGGCCCCGACGAACGCCGCCAGGCCCAGAACCAGCGGCGTCCAGAAACCACCGTGCGCCAGTGGCCGCAGGCCCTCGCTGGCGAACTGAGCGAAAAATCCCGCACCCGATAACGCAAACGCGGCGCCACCCAGCAACTGCACGGCAAATGCCGAGTACAGGAAGCTGCGTGACTGCAGGTGCAGGCCAACAAACAAGGTCGCCAGGCCAGCCAGCGCCCAACTGATCGCAGTGCCTTGGGCGAGGAAAAACAGCGGCGCCAACAGATAGAGGCAGATCAGGCCCAGGCACGCCAGCACCGGGAGTCCCTGGCGTTCCCAAGGCGAAGTGTGCGCAGCAGAGGCTGTGCGCAATTGATGAAAGCTGAACAACAGCGCGACGCCAAGCATCAAGGCGCCCAGCGCAGCGCCCTCGAGCAAGCTGCTGTCACCGAACCGCAGCTCACTGAAAAATATCAGCACCGAACCCAACTGCAAGAGCAAGGCAAAGGCACGGGCCAACGTTCGCTGCTGACGCAGGCCAAGCCAGAGAATGCCAGCACCCTCAATAGCCCAGGCCGCAGACGTCCAGCGAGCATCCAGCCCCAGTGGAATCGCCAGGCTGGCGAAGATCACGCCAAGTGCCAGGCAGGTTTCCGCCAACAGCAGCGCCCGGCCTCCCATCAGCCAGCGCGCCAGGACCATGTAGATCATCCCCAATGCCAGGGCACTGAACGCAGCGGCCAATTCCAAATGTTGGACCAGCACGAACTGCAGGCCAAAGCCCACCAGCGGCGGCCCGAACAGCAGGGAGCCGTCGACGTAATCGCCCTTGCGCGCCGACCAACGCAGCAGTGCCTCCCGACTGTCATCCTCGGGGGTGTCGCTCATTTCGAGCAATTTGCGTCGGGCGAACAGCAGGCCGATGGCCAGGTACATGAGGAAGAACAGGATCAGGAACGGCTCGGTACTCCACAGCAGTTCCGGCGTATAGGAACGCAAGCCCCAGGTGAAGCCGATGCCGAAAGTGCCAACGAAGCCGATCACGTTGAGTAACCGCCAGGCCTTGAACCAGGCGATGGCCAGGATGCCGGCATTGAGCAGCGCGAAATAGCTGAACAGAGCAACGTGGCTCCCAGCGCCAGTCGAGGTCAGGAGTGGCGCAGCAAACCCGCCCAGTGCCGCAGCGGCGGCCAGGCCCAGGGAATTCTGCTTGATGGCGAGGATGGCGGAAAAAACCGTGACTGCCACCAGCAAGCCCAGGGCTGCCGCCGGATCTAGCAGCGGATGCAGACGCATCGCGGCGAACACGGTGAGGTACAGCACCCCGATCCCGGCACCTTGCAAAATCAGCGCGTAGTCATTGTTGCGGTTGCGCAGCCACCAACCGAGGCCCAGCAGGCCCAACGCAGCCGCTGCCACCCCGGCGTACCGCAGCTCGATAGGCACCACCATGCCTTCAGTGGCGTACCGCAGCAGGAACGCCAGCCCGAGGAACAACAGCACCACGCCGACTCGCAACACGGTGTTGCCGCCGAATAACCAGGCACGGGCGCCATCGATCGCCCGTTCGATGAAATTGGGACCGCGTGGAATCGCCGGTTCCAGGGGTTCGCCGATGACCGGTTCGGCCCTCCAGGCATCGACAGGCGGCGAGCGACTGGCTTCCGAGGCGGCGGTAACTGGTTCGAGTTCGGGTGGAAGCTCCCAGACAAGTTCCGGTGCTTCAACAGGGATATCGTCAAGAATGAAATCAGGAGCAGGCTCAGCTGCCTGCGGTGCCTTGGTGCCCGAGGTTTCGAGCGAGGCCAGGCGTTGCTGCAGCGCCATCAGGTCGACTTGCGCCTTCTGTAGCAGCAACTGTTGCGCGGCGGCTTGCGAGTCCAGGCGGCTGATGCGAATGGCCTGACCGACACCCAGGCCGAGCAACGCGCCCAACAGCGCATCGCCGAACGACTCGTCGAGCACCCAGCCGAGCACCAGCCCTATGAGCATGAAAATCCATTGCATGGTCGATATCCCTAAGCGCAGTGGCCAATCCGGGAAGATTAGCGCAGCCCGACATGAAAAGATCGCAGCCTTCGACAGCGCCTACAAAAGCGCAATAATGCGCAATCCTGCAGGAGCTGCCGAAGGCTGCGATCTTTCCGGCCGCCAGTATATCGAGCCGGGCGGGGACTTACTCCAACGCTTTCCAGATATCCGTGGCGTACTCGCGAATCGTCCGGTCGGAAGAGAACCAGCCCATCCGCGAGGTGTTCAACACCGCCGAGCGCCACCATTCGTTCGAATCGTGCCAATGCGCTTCGACCCGCATCTGCGCATCCCAATAAGAGTCGAAATCGGCGCAGACCAGGAAGCGGTCATAGTCGATCAGCGAATCAATAAAACCCGCAAAACGGGATGGATCATCCGGCGAGAACACCCCACCCCGAATTGCCTGCAGCACATCGTTGAGTCGATGGGATGCAGCGATGTCCGGTGTCGCATTGAACTCGTGATTCTGCTTGCGCGCTTCAACCTGCTGGGCGCTCAAGCCGAAGATGAACATGTGTTCGGCACCGATGCGCTCGCACATTTCAACGTTGGCGCCATCGAGGGTGCCGATGGTCAGCGCGCCGTTCAGGCCGAACTTCATGTTGCTGGTACCCGACGCCTCGAAGCCGGCGGTGGAGATCTGCTCCGACAAGTCCGCCGCCGGAATGATGCTTTCCGCCAGGCTGACGTTGTAGTTGGGCAGGAACACCACCTTGAGCAGACCGCGTACAGTCGGATCGTTGTTGACCACACGGGCGATGTCGTTGGTCAGTTTGATGATCAACTTGGCCTGGTGATAACTGGCGGCTGCCTTGCCGGCGAAAATTTTCACCCGAGGTACCCAGTCGATTTCCGGCTCGGCGCGAATCGCCTGATAAAGCGCCACGGTGTGTAGCAAGTTGAGCAGTTGGCGTTTGTATTCGTGGATCCGCTTGACCTGCACGTCGAACATCGCCGCCGGGTTGACTGCTACACCCAGGCGCTCGTGAATGATGTAGGCCAGGGCTTTCTTGCTGTGCAGGCGCTGCTCGGCGAAGGCCTTGCGAAAAGCCGGCTTCTCGGCGAAGGGCTCAAGATCCAGCAACCGCTCCTCGGCGTTGTCCAGCAGGTCCGGACCGAGCGCATCGACCAGCATCGAGGTCAGCTCGGAGTTGGCCTGGTACAGCCAGCGGCGGAAGGTGATGCCGTTGGTCTTGTTGTTGATCCGGTCCGGGTAGAGTTTATGCAATTCGGAAAAAACCGTTTTGCGCATCAGCTGAGTGTGCAACCCGGACACCCCGTTGACGCTGTGCGAGCCGAGGAACGCCAGGTTGCCCATACGCACGCGACGACCGTTGTCTTCCTCGATCAGCGACACCGCGCGCAGCACGTCGAAGTCGTGAATACCCTTGGCCCGCAGCGAGTCGATGTGCTGGGCGTTGATCTGGTAGATGATTTGCATGTGCCGCGGCAACATGCGCTCCATCAGGCCAACCGGCCAGGTTTCCAGCGCCTCGGGCAGCAGCGTGTGGTTGGTGTACGAGAGCGTATCGACCGTGACCTGCCACGCGGCATCCCATGCCACGTCATAGACGTCGACCAGTTGGCGCATCAGCTCGGCTACAGCGATCGATGGGTGTGTATCGTTGAGCTGGATCGCTGCGTGGTCGCCCAGGGTCAACACCGAGGTGTGCATGTTGCGGTGGCGGCGCAGCAGATCCTGCAAGGAGGCGGCAACGAAAAAGTATTCCTGGCGCAAGCGCAGTTCCTGGCCAGCTTCGGTGCTGTCCGCCGGGTAAAGCACTCGTGAAATACTTTCGGCCCGGGCAACCTCGGCAACGGCGCCCAGGTGGTCACCCGCATTAAAGCGCTCCAGGTGTAGATCTTCCATGGCGCGGGCGCGCCACAGCCGCAGCGTGTTGACGCTCGCCCCGCGCCAGCCGACAACCGGAGTGTCGTAGGCGATGGCGCGAACGGTTTCCGCCGGGGTCCAGACCTGCTTGGACTTGCCATACTCGTCAGTCACTGTCTCGACACTGCCACCAAAGCCGATCGGGTAAACCACTTCCGGGCGCTCGAACTCCCATGGGTTACCGAAGTCCAGCCAGTGTTCGGTCTGCTCCTGCTGCCAACCATCGACGATGGCTTGGCGGAACAAGCCGTGCTCGTAACGAATACCGTAGCCATGGCCGGCGATGCCGAGGGTCGACATGCTTTCCATGAAGCACGCCGCCAGGCGCCCGAGGCCGCCGTTGCCCAGCGCCGCATCAGGCTCCAGCAGACGGATGCGCTCAAGGTCGACCCCCAGCTCGGTCAGCGCTTCGCGGGCGACATCGAGCAGGCCGAGATTGCTCAGGCTGTCATAGAGCAGCCGGCCGATGAGGAATTCCAGCGAGAGGTAATAAACGCGCTTCTGGCCTTTACGGTAGATCTGCCGGGTGTGATCCATCCAGTGCTCGACCATGTGATCGCGCGCCGCCAGGGCAATGGCTTCGAACCAGTCGTGGTCGAAGGCGTGATCCGGGTCCTTGCCCACCGCGTAGGTGAGCTTGGTCAAGACGGCATCGCGGAATGCGGCCACCTCTGCTTCGCGAACAAGTGGTTCTTGAGTCATCGATAAGACCTCGAGCGAGCGTGGAATAGTTGAGCCTAGACGGTCTGACAGGCCATGGAGAGTCTGGTTCGGCAGTATTTCCCGTTAGTGCGAGATAGGTCGACATTACCTTGTCGTATACCGCAAAGAATGCAGGGCTCGTGCCGGATTACCAAAGCCGATGAGCCATGCAGGAAAAAATCTGGCGAAAGGTTGTTCAAAATTCCACCAGTCCCGGTATGATCGCGCGCCCTGATGCACACGCTGGTAACAACCCATGATGAAACCCAACCTGATCGCCGCTGCGGAGATCGATCGCCTCGATACCTGGGCCAAGTATTCTGCACCTATGTGCGGCTCTTGTGTGTCCAGCTGCTGCACCCTGCCGGTCGAGGTCAAGATCAAGGACCTGATCCGGATCGGAATCGTCGACGAATTCGAGCGCGGCGAGCCGGCGAAGAACATTGCCAAGCGTTTGCAGAAGGAAGGGATCGTCGAGCGTTACAGCCAGAAGACTGAGATCTTTACCCTCCAACGCATGAGCAACAACGATTGCCTGTACCTGGATCGTAAGAGCCGTCTGTGCACTATTTATGAAAAGCGCCCGGATACTTGCCGCAATCACCCCAAGATCGGGCCGCGGCCGGGGTATTGCGCTTACAAGCCCAAGGAAGTGGCGCGCGAGACCAGCAGCTCGCGCCGTACCCTCGAAAAATTCTGATCCGGAATCTCGCTGCCTGACCGGGCCTCATCGCTGGCAAGCCGGCTCCCACAGTAATTACAGTGTTCATAGAATGTGTGTTCGACGCTGAGCACTGTGGGAGCTGGCTTGCCAGCGATGGCATCGGCCCTGACAACATCGAAACCCCGGACAATCGGCATAGGGGGCAGCCTTCATAGGCCGCTCCCCTGCCACACCACCCGGCATGCGGGTCCGCACCGGGCGGTTCGAGAGATTGAGGTTATGAGAGTCGCACCAGACCCAGTCTGTCAAACCACGCCACATCCAGCACCCGATTGAGCTCAAAGCGGCTGTTACGCCACCGACTATAAGAATTGGCCGCCACTTTTCGTGCCGATTGGCTGCTAGCTCCCAACGCTCTCAGTTCGCGGTAAATCGTCGGACCACGCCTCCATTGCTTAAGCTGGATCGCTCGCAATCGGTGTCGCATCCACTCGTCCAGCCCTCGCCAGACTTTCGGCGTTTGTGACAACCCAAAGTAGGTTTTCCAGCCCAAGAGATAAGGGCGTAGATTCTCGACAACTTGTCGCATACTGCGACCGCCTGAGCAACCGGTGAGTTCGCGTATCCGTTGCTTGAACTGCTTGCGCGCCTTGACCGCTACGGCTCTTTTGACACCTTGTGGAGATGCCCAGAAGGCGTATCCAAGAAATTTGCGACCAAATGCACTCGCCACCGCACTCTTGCTCTCGTTGAAACTCAAGTGCAGCTTTTCATACAGACGCTTCAGCAAAGCCATCACCCGCTGCCCAGCCCTGCGGCTGCGAACATAGACATTCGCATCGTCGGCATAGCGCACGAAGCAATGACCTCGACGCTCAAGCTCTCGATCCACTTCGTCCCGCAGCACATTCGCCAGCAACGGCGACAGTGGGCCGCCTTGCGGCGCCCCGCAGCGGCTTTTCTCGACCACGCCGTTGATCAGCGTTCCCGCATCCAGATACGCCCGAATCAGCCGGATAACCGCCCGATCCGCAACCCGTTTGCGTAACCGATCGATCAACATATCGTGATCGACCCGGTCGAAGAACTTCTCTAAATCAACGTCCACCAACACTCTGCGCCCTGAAGACACATGGCGCTGGGCCGCCAAAACGGCGTCCTGTGCGCAGCGTCCCGGGCGAAAGCCGTAGCTGTGCTCACTGAAAGTCGGATCGAGTAGTGGCTGCAAGACTTGCAGCAACGCTTGTTGGATCAAGCGGTCGGTGACCGTCGGAATTCCCAACTCGCGCTCACCGCCGTCAGGCTTGGGAATGACTACGCGCTTTACCGGACTGGGCCGGTAGGTGCCTGAAAGAAGCTGTTCACGAATCTTTGGCCACTGGCTCAGAAGGTGTTCGGCGGTCTGTTCAATATCCAGACCATCGACTCCCGCTGCACCTTTGTTGGCCTTGACCCGCTTCCATGCCCGCTTCAGGTTTTCTCTCGCAAAGGACCGTTCCAGCAGCCCTTGCCCTGCGTTATCGGATTCATTTTGCGGGCGATTGACCTCGTCGCTGACGGGATTACTCACGGCTTCACCGCTCGCTGTCTCCGTCCGCCCCGCGTTTGGCAGGCATCTGACTTCCGATCTTTCGCATCAACATGGCCTATAACGCTTTCTCTCGTTCGGCCCTTCGTCTAAAAAAAAAGACTACTACGGCCTCTGCTGACTTCTCGCTCCGGCTGGCACCGTCGTCCTTTCAGGCATAAGGCGAGATCTCCCCAGGTAAGAACGCAATCCTTCACCGCACAACCGCCGGATTTACGTAGCCTGACCCTTGACCACAAGAGCTTCGCGAATTGCTGCTCGCTCGCCCTGGTCGGCTTCGCCTTGTATCCGATTCTTGTCCATCGGCTCACGGTTTCGATTCACGCTTCCTCCCCACACTCGGTCGCCCTCATGCAGTTGCGCTTCACTTCGTTCGCTGTGGTCAGCTTACGGCGGGACTTGCACCCGCAAGATTGCGCCCATGCTGGGCGCACAACAAAAACGCCCCCGATCTCGCGATCGGGGGCGTTTTTTTTCCAGCTAACTAAATGACTTAGTTACCGGACTTCTTGGCAGCGCGGGTACGCTCGCTTTCGCCCAAGATCTTCTTACGAAGACGGATGGACTTAGGAGTGACTTCGCACAGTTCGTCTTCTTGCACGAACTCAAGCGCTTGTTCCAGGGTGAAACGGATAGGCGGAACCAAAGCGATGGTTTCGTCTTTACCCGAGGCACGCATGTTGTCGAGCTTCTTGCCTTTGGTTGGGTTCACGCCCAGGTCGTTGTCGCGGCTGTTGATGCCGACGATTTGACCTTCGTACACGTCTTCGCCGTGGCCCAGGAACAGTTTGCCGCGAGCTTGCAGGGTTTCCAGCGAGTAAGTCAGAGCCTTACCGGTAGCAACCGAAACCAGCACGCCGTTCTGACGGCCGGACATGTCGCCGGACTTCATCACGTCGTAACGGTCGAAGATCGAGGTCAGGATGCCTGCACCGGAGGTCAGGGTCAGGAACTCGTTACGGAAACCGATCAGGCCACGTGCCGGAATGTTGTACTCAAGGCGCACACGGCCCTTACCATCCGGAACCATGTTAGTCAGGTCGCCTTTACGGATACCGATCTGTTCCATGATCGAACCTTGCGATTCTTCTGGCAGGTCGATGGTCACGTTTTCGTACGGTTCGTGCTTGACGCCGTCAACCATGCGGATGATCACTTCCGGACGACCAACACCCATTTCGAAGCCTTCGCGACGCATGGTTTCGATCAGTACCGACAAGTGCAGCTCGCCACGACCGGAGACTTTGAACTTGTCAGCGGTGTCGCCTTCTTCAACGCGCAGGGCAACGTTGTAGAGCAGTTCTTTGTCCAGACGTTCTTTGATGTTACGGCTGGTGACGAACTTGCCTTCACGGCCGCAGAACGGCGAGTCGTTAACCTGGAAGGTCATCGAAACGGTTGGTTCGTCAACGGTCAGCGGCTTCATCGCTTCAACGTTCTGTGGGTCGCACAGGGTGTCGGAGATGAACAGCGACTCGAAGCCGCTGATGCAGACGATGTCGCCGGCAGCTGCTTCTTCAACGTCAATACGGTGCAGACCGTGGTGACCCATCAGCTTCAGGATACGGCCGTTACGGCGTTTGCCGTCAGCGTCGATCGCAACAACCTGGGTGTTCGGCTTGACGCGACCACGAGCGATACGGCCAACGCCGATAATGCCCAGGAAGCTGTTGTAGTCCAGTGCCGAGATTTGCATCTGGAACGGGCCGTCACGGTCAACTTTCGGTGCTGGTACGTTGTCGACGATCGACTGGTACAGCGGGGTCATGTCTTCAGCCATGTCGGTGTGATCCAGACCGGCAATGCCGTTCAGGGCCGAGGCGTACACGACTTTGAAGTCCAGTTGTTCTTCGGTAGCACCGAGGTTGTCGAACAGATCGAAGATCTGGTCCAGAACCCAGTCCGGACGTGCGCCTGGACGGTCAACCTTGTTGATCACCACGATTGGACGCAGGCCGGCTTCGAAAGCCTTCTTGGTCACGAAACGGGTTTGCGGCATAGGGCCGTCTTGAGCGTCAACCAGCAGCAGAACGGAGTCAACCATCGACATTACACGTTCAACTTCGCCGCCGAAGTCGGCGTGGCCCGGGGTGTCCACGATGTTGATGTGGTAGCCGTTCCAGTTGATGGCGGTGTTTTTCGCCAGAATGGTAATACCGCGCTCTTTCTCCTGGTCGTTGGAGTCCATCACGCGCTCGTCGTTGAGCTCGTTGCGCTCCAGGGTGCCGGATTGACGCAAGAGTTTGTCTACCAGGGTGGTTTTACCATGGTCAACGTGAGCAATGATGGCGATGTTGCGTAGATTTTCGATCACTTGTGTATCTCGATCAGAGGATTCGGTGTGCTGACAAGTCTTGGCAGCGATTAACAGTAGAGTCAGGCCTTGCCGTTACAGCTTGACGGCAGAGTCGGGGGGCCGGTGACGCAGGCCACAGGCAAACAGCCCCGGGCTCTTAGCTCGGTCGATAAACGCGCACATTGGCATGCCCCTCACTGAGCAAATGGTGGGCATGCAGGCGACTCATCACGCCTTTGTCGCAATACAGCAGGTACTGGCGAGTAGGGTCCAGTTCCTTGAAACGAGCGTTCAATGCATAAAACGGCATCGTTTGTACCTCAATGCCCGCGAGCTCCAACGGATCGTCTTCAGCGGCATCCGGATGACGGATGTCGATGACGATCTGACCCGCCAGAGCTTCGCCGACTTCTTCGATTTGCAAGTCCTGGCCCAATTCGTCGATTACGCGATCGATCGGTACCAGCTTGGCGTTCTCAAGCGCACGCTCGAGAACCGCCATGTCGAATTCTTTCTCTTCGTGCTCCACGCGCGGGCGCTTGGCGTGGGTCTTGGGGTTCACCGAGATGACCCCGCAATATTCCGGCATGTGCTTGGCGAAATCAGCCGTGCCGATTTCGCTGGCCAGATCGATGATGTCCTGCTTGTGGCTGGCGATCAGCGGTCGCAAGACCAGCTTGTCAGTCACGCAGTCGATCACGGACAGATTCGGCAACGTCTGGCTCGACACCTGGGAAATCGCTTCACCGGTGACCAGTGCATCGATCTCCAGTCGATCGGCAATACGGGAAGCAGCGCGCAACATCATACGCTTCAAAACTACGCCCATATGACTGTTATCGACTTTCCCGAGAATTTCTCCCAGGACTTCTTCGAACGGCACACTGACAAATAACACGCGTTGGGAGCTGCCGTACTTCTTCCAGATGAAGTGCGCGACTTCCATCACGCCCAGTTCATGGGCCCGCCCGCCCAGGTTGAAGAAGCAGAAATGGCTCATCAGCCCGCGGCGCATGATCTGGTAAGCGGCGACAGTGGAATCGAAGCCACCGGACATCAGCACAAGCGTCTGTTCCAGGGCACCCAGCGGATAACCGCCGATGCTGTTGTGCTGGTTGTGGATGACGAACAACCGTCTGTCGCGAATTTCGATACGAACTTCAATTTGCGGCTCTTTCAGCGAGATTCCGGCAGCGCCGCACTGACGACGCAGTTGGCTACCGACGTATTTCTCGACATCCATCGAGCTGAATTCATGTTTGCCGGCGCGCTTGCAGCGCACCGAAAAAATCTTCCCGGCCAGGGATTCACCGAAGTGCAGCTTGCACTTGGCAACGATGTCGTCAAAGTCACCCAGAGGGTACTCGTCGACCTGCAGGAAATGCGCGATGCCCGGCATGCAGCTCAGGCGTTCAGTCATCTCCTTCAGGGCCTTGGGCTCGCTCACGCGGGTTTCCAGCTCGAGATTGTCCCACACACCGTTCACCACCACGGCCGGATCCAGGTCGCGGAGCACGGTGCGGATATTCTTGGCCAACTGGCGGATGAAACGCATCCGTACCGGGCGGCTCTTGATGGTGATCTCGGGGAAGACTTTTACGATTAGTTTCATGAAAACAGCGCGTGCTGGGCCAGCCGAAAAAGGGGGGCGCGGATTATAGCGGAAATTGCTCAAGGTTTAACCAGTTAATATGCAGAAGGTTTCGCTCGCACCAAAACAGGTCATTTTCGTGATGGAGCGCCACATAACGGGGCGCGAATTTACGTTTTAGAGCCCTATGCTGTTATATAAGCGTGAATTTGGGGCGAAAAACCCATGCTGGGGCACTGGCATGCAATTTGCTCCCTTGTGAGGCAGGTTGCCTTGGCAGAGTATTCGCGCCGGCATCACCCACATTCCAAGGGCCATCCACTACCAAAGCCCGAAGCCACCCGGAGGACACTATGTCGAAGTCGGTTCAACTCATCAAAGATCATGACGTCAAGTGGATTGATCTGCGCTTCACGGACACCAAAGGCACTCAGCATCACGTGACCATGCCGGCTCGCGACGCGCTGGATGAAGCTTTCTTCGAAGAAGGCAAAATGTTCGACGGTTCCTCCATCGCTGGCTGGAAAGGCATCGAAGCCTCCGACATGATCCTGCTGCCGGACGACAGCACTGCCGTCCTCGACCCGTTCACCGAAGACCCAACGCTGATTCTGGTCTGCAACGTGATCGACCCTTCGACCATGCAAGGCTATGACCGCGACCCACGCGCCATCGCCCACCGCGCCGAGGAATACCTGAAGTCGACCGGTATCGGCGATACCGTATTCGTTGGCCCGGAACCAGAGTTCTTCATCTTCGATCAAGTGAAGTTCAAGTCCGACATCTCCGGCTCGATGTTCAAGATTTTCTCCGAGCAGGGTTCTTGGATGTCCGACCAGGACATCGAAGGCGGCAACCATGGCCACCGCCCAGGTATCAAAGGCGGCTACTTCCCGGTTCCACCGTTTGACCACGACCACGAAATCCGTACCTCCATGTGCAACGCCATGGAAGAAATGGGCCTGGTCATCGAAGTTCACCACCACGAAGTGGCGACTGCCGGCCAGAACGAAATCGGTGTGAAGTTCAACACCCTGGTAGCCAAGGCTGACGAAGTTCAGACCCTCAAATACTGCGTACACAACGTTGCAGTCGCTTACGGCCGCACCGCGACCTTCATGCCTAAGCCACTGTACGGCGATAACGGCTCGGGTATGCACGTTCACCTGTCCATCGCCAAAGATGGCAAGAACACCTTCGCTGGCGAAGGTTATGCCGGCCTGTCCGACACCGCCCTGTACTTCATCGGCGGCATCATCAAGCACGGTAAGGCCCTGAACGGCTTCACCAACCCGTCGACCAACTCCTACAAGCGCCTGGTCCCTGGCTTCGAAGCTCCGGTAATGCTGGCCTACTCGGCTCGCAACCGTTCCGCTTCGATCCGTATTCCTTACGTGTCGAGCCCACGCGCTCGCCGTATCGAAGCCCGCTTCCCGGATCCAGCAGCCAACCCGTACCTGGGCTTCGCTGCACTGCTGATGGCTGGCCTGGACGGCATCCAGAACAAGATCCACCCTGGCGACGCAGCTGACAAAAACCTGTACGACCTGCCGCCTGAAGAGGCGAAAGAGATCCCACAAGTTTGCGGCAGCCTGAAAGAAGCCCTGGAAGAGCTGGACAAAGGTCGTGCGTTCCTGACCAAAGGCGGCGTGTTCTCCGACGACTTCATCGACGCTTACATCGCGCTGAAAAGCGAAGAAGAAATCAAGGTCCGCACCTTCGTACACCCACTGGAATACGAGCTGTACTACAGCTGCTGATCTGGTAGCGCCGGCACCCGCGGCGTGACAAAAAAGAGGCTTCCTACGGGAGGCCTTTTTTGTAGCCGATTTCCGACGAAAGACTCCGCAATTTCCTGCGATACCCCCGGCACCGTCCGGCATCAATGCTTTTAACTTGCTCGTAGCCTACATCGCCTGACCGACCCTCAAAGGATGGAACGATGAAGACCCGCGCACTCACCTCCCTGCTTGTAACGACTCTGGCCGTTGTCATCTTGCCCGGTTGCAGCCAGGAGCCCGCACCGACCGCAATCGAACGCAAAGTACTGTTGCAGGGCAGCACTTCCTGGGACGGCACGTCGTACACTCGCTATCCCGATGCCGTACCTGAACTGTCTCTGCTCAAACTCAAGATACCGGCCAACACCGAACTCAACTGGCACAAGCATCCAACACCCAACGCAGCGTACATCCTCTCCGGGGAGCTGACGGTGGAAAGCCGGGACAGTGGCCAGGTTCGCAGCTTCAAACAGGGCGAGGCGCTGGCGGAAATGGTCGATATCATTCACCGCGGCAAAACCGGTGACAAGCCAGTGGAACTGATAGTGTTCTATGCTGGCAGCCAAGGTATTCCGCTGTCGGAGTAACCCAACTGCCACAGGAAACCTGCATGCGGCCACTGTTAACGATCCTGCTGCTGGCCATGGCTTTTCCAGCGATGGCCGCCATATACAAGTACACCGACGCCAACGGCAACACCGCATACAGCAACCAACCTCCCGACGGTGTCGTGGCGCAGCCGGTGGAGTTGCCACCGCTCAATAGCGTTGAGACCCAAGCGCCCACTGCACCGCCTGACGAAGCCAGGACTGGCGAACAGCCGCGCAGCACATACGAGGTGCTGGAGTTGACCAACCTGCCCACCAGCGAAGCGTTACGTGCCAACAACGGCACCTTCACCGTCAACGTGTTGATCAAACCGCGCCTGCAAGGTCCGCATTTATTCAGGCTGTTGCTGGATGACCAGCCCTACGGCCAGCCAGGCAACGTACCGACCCTGCAGCTGGTAAACATCGATCGCGGCACTCACAGTCTGGCGGTACAGGTGATCAGCGGGGAAAACGTCGTGCAACAAAGCCCGACCGTGACCTTCACCGTGCAACGAGTGCACAAGCCGTGAGGGGGTGGCTGTTAATAGGGCTGCTGATTGCACTGCCCGCGTCGGCCGAAGTTTTCACCTACGTCGATGCCCAGGGCAACCGGGTCTTCACCGATCAGCCAGGCTTGGGCAACGCGAAGCGCGTGCCATTGGCGCCTGGCAATCGCATGTCCGCCAACCCGACCCACGCCATACCGGTGATAGTCGACAAAAAAAGTGATGCAGCACCACCATTTCACTATGACATGCTCAGGGTGCTGGTGCCCGAACCCGATGCCACGCTGCGCAGCAGTGCTGGGGAGTTGATCGTCAGTATCACCAGCGAACCTGGTTTGCAACGGGGTCACCGCTACCGCCTGCTGCTGGACGGCAAACCCACCGCCGAACCCGGCCTGAGCCCGGTATTTGCCCTGACCAACGTCGACCGCGGCAGCCATAACCTATCGGTTGAGATACTCGACCAGCAAGGGCGTACCGTGGAGCGCACCGCCAATCAACCCTTCCATATGTTGCGAATTTCCCTCGCCCAGAAACGCCAGGTCAAACCCTGCGCCCTCACCGACTTCGGCCAGCGCCCGGAATGCCCACTCAAGGACAAACCAGAAGAAGAGAAAAAACCCTTCCTGAAGTTCTTTTAACCCCACCTCCTCTTGAGCACTATATTGGTGCGCATAGTTGCTAACTACCCACTCTTCATCCCATTTTGGTTCGAAAATACCCGTGGAAGCTGGCATAACGCCACGCAAAAGAGCGTCAAACGCCTGTTTCAGGCGATCGGCGCTTCTTTTCAGAGCCTTGGTTTGGTTTTTGCATTTTCCAGTAACAAACGCTTTTTTCTTGCGCACGCCCTGCTCCAAAAGAGGTCCTGATGACCATTAGCGACGCACTGCACCGCTTGCTGCTCGATAACTTGACTACCGCCACCATCTTGCTCGACGCCCAGTTGCGCCTGGAGTACATGAACCCGGCGGCGGAAATGCTCCTGGCGATCAGCGGGCAGCGCAGTCACGGGCAATTCATCAGTGAATTGTTCACCGAATCCACAGAGGCGCTGAATTCCCTGCGCCAGGCTGTTGAACAGGCTCACCCTTTCACCAAACGCGAAGCGATGCTCACCGCCCTCACCGGCCAGACCCTGACAGTCGATTACGCGGTGACGCCGATTCTGGCCAACGGCGAGACCATGCTGTTGCTCGAAGTCCACCCCCGCGATCGTCTGTTGCGCATCACCAAGGAAGAGGCACAGCTGTCGAAACAGGAAACCAGCAAGATGCTGGTGCGCGGCCTGGCCCACGAAATCAAGAATCCGCTGGGCGGGATTCGTGGCGCAGCGCAACTGCTGGCCCGCGAACTGCCCGAAGAAAGCCTGCGCGATTACACCAATGTGATCATCGAAGAAGCCGATCGCCTGCGAAACCTTGTTGACCGCATGCTCGGCTCGAACAAGCTGCCATCGTTGGCCATGTGCAACATTCACGAAGTGCTCGAGCGCGTCTGCCATCTGGTGGACGCCGAAAGCCAGGGTTGCATCACCCTCGTGCGCGACTACGACCCGAGCATTCCCGATGTCCTGATTGATCGTGAGCAGATGATTCAGGCGGTACTGAACATCGTGCGCAACGCGATGCAGGCCATCAGCAGCCAGAATGAGTTGCGCCTTGGCCGCATCACCCTGCGTACCCGCGCCATGCGACAGTTCACCATCGGCCACGTGCGCCATCGCCTGGTGACCAAGATCGAGATCATCGACAACGGGCCCGGCATACCTGCGGAACTTCAGGAAACCATCTTCTTTCCGATGGTCAGCGGCCGCCCGGACGGTACCGGGCTGGGCCTGGCCATTACCCAGAACATCATCAGCCAGCACCAGGGCCTGATCGAGTGTGACAGCCACCCAGGCCACACCACCTTCTCGATCTTTCTGCCACTGGAACAAGGAGCCACATCGACATGAGCCGTAGTGAAACCGTGTGGATCGTCGATGACGACCGTTCTATCCGTTGGGTCCTGGAAAAAGCCTTGCAGCAGGAAGGCATGACCACGCAAAGCTTCGACAGCGCCGATGGCGTGATGAGCCGCCTGGCGCGCCAGCAGCCGGACGTGATCATCTCCGACATTCGCATGCCCGGCGCCAGCGGCCTGGACCTTCTGGCGCGGATTCGCGAACAGCACCCACGTCTGCCAGTGATCATCATGACGGCTCACTCCGATCTGGACAGCGCTGTCGCGTCCTACCAGGGCGGCGCGTTCGAGTACCTGCCAAAACCGTTCGACGTCGACGAAGCCGTATCGCTGGTCAAGCGTGCAAACCAGCACGCTCAGGAGCAGCAGGGCCTGGAAGTCGTCCCGACCCTGACCCGCACCCCGGAAATCATCGGCGAAGCGCCAGCGATGCAGGAAGTGTTTCGCGCCATTGGCCGCTTGAGCCATTCCAACATCACCGTGCTGATCAATGGCGAGTCCGGCACCGGTAAAGAATTGGTTGCCCACGCTTTGCACCGTCACAGCCCACGGGCAGCCTCGCCGTTCATCGCGCTGAACATGGCGGCAATCCCCAAGGATCTGATGGAGTCCGAGTTGTTTGGCCATGAGAAAGGCGCCTTCACCGGCGCTGCTAACTTGCGCCGCGGGCGTTTCGAGCAGGCGGATGGCGGCACCCTGTTCCTCGATGAAATCGGGGACATGCCAGCGGACACCCAGACTCGTCTGTTGCGGGTGCTGGCTGACGGCGAGTTTTACCGGGTGGGGGGGCACACCCCGGTCAAGGTGGATGTACGAATTATCGCCGCGACCCACCAGAACCTTGAAACCCTGGTGCACGCGGGTAAATTCCGCGAAGACTTGTTTCACCGCCTTAACGTCATCCGTATCCACATCCCACGCCTGTCGGACCGTCGCGAAGACATCCCGACCCTGGCCAAGCACTTCCTCGCCCGCGCCGCACAAGAGCTGGCAGTGGAACCGAAGCTGTTGAAGAGCGAAACCGAGGAATACCTGAAGAACCTGCCGTGGGGCGGTAACGTGCGTCAGCTGGAGAACACCTGCCGCTGGATCACGGTGATGGCTTCCGGTCGAGAAGTGCACATCAGCGATCTGCCGCCAGAACTGTTGAACCTGCCTCAGGATTCGGCACCGGTGACCAACTGGGAGCAGGCGCTGCGCCAGTGGGCTGACCAGGCGTTGGCCCGGGGCCAGTCGAGCCTGCTCGACAGTGCGGTGCCGGCGTTTGAGCGGATCATGATCGAGACCGCCCTCAAGCATACCGCCGGCCGTCGGCGTGATGCCGCAGTGTTGCTGGGCTGGGGGCGCAATACCCTGACTCGCAAGATCAAGGAATTGGGGATGAAGGTCGATGGTGGGGATGATGATGAGGGGGAAGAGGGCTGAGTACCCTATAAATCATCGTCGCTGCATAGATTCATTCGCGGGCAAGCCCGCTTGCACAGTGAACCCGGTGTTTTCACGATTGCATGAACAACACTGGACCCTGTGGGAGCGGGCTTGCCCGCGATGCTTTTGGCGCCACCGTGCACCGCCTGAATGCACCGTGAACCGCAACCGTGCACGCAAAAGCGCCTCAAATCCTGCCTGCTTTCACAATCTGACCCCAACCTAAAAAACACGAAAGCCCCGAATAACGGGGCTATCAGCGTATCAGCGGAGGTTAGTGTATCAACTTGTTAAAACCTGGCACGCCCCCTGCAGTAGTCCATTCAGTGAATCAGTTCACTACCCAGTTTCGGGGACCTTGGTACAGGCAGGCCGGGGATTCCCCTCTTTACACCGGGCTCACACCGCACGAGCGACGAGCCCACCCAGTTTTGGGGCCCTTGATACAGGCAGGTCAGGGGCTCCTTCTTTACACCCGGGTTCACGACGCAATGCGTGAGCCCTCCCGTTTCGGGAACCTTGGTACAGGCAGGCCGGGGATTCCCTCTTTTATTGCTCCCGGAGATGGATCTCCAGCCGCCAGCGATCATCGACCTCGCTACCGACCCATTCGCCCAGCAGGGGCCGGGCAGCCACCACGGTCAGCAACAATCCCCCATCACTCAAACGCACTCGCCAGTTAGCGCTTTTATCATTGAGCTTGAGCTGCCCTTTCTGCGCCCTGCCTTCGGCCGCGAACAACAGCGCCAGGCTGCCGTCGACGATCTCGCCATGGGTCTTGGGTTCGTCGCTGAACCACACGACCAATCCGTCGCTCGTCACCTCGACCTGCTGCAGTTCAATGGGGTCGGGCGTAGTCAGGCGGCCAATCATCAGCCCGACCATGACACCGACTATCGCCAATGAACCCATTACGCGTGGGAATAGTTTCGAACGCCGATCCTCTGGCGGCGTAGAATGCGGGTCATCTTTACCTTCGGAGCCGTGCATGTTTCACGTCATCCTCTTCCAACCAGAAATTCCGCCGAATACCGGCAACGTTATCAGGCTGTGCGCCAACAGTGGCTGCCACCTGCATTTGATCGAGCCGCTGGGCTTCGAGATGGACGACAAGCGTTTGCGCCGGGCGGGCCTCGACTACCACGAGTATGCCACCCTGCAACGTCACGCCGACCTCGCCAGCTGCCTGGAAAGCCTCGGCCACCCACGCTTGTTCGCCTTCACCACCAAGGGCTCGCGGCCGTTCCACGATGCGAGCTTCGCAGAGGGCGACGCCTTCCTGTTCGGCCCGGAAAGCCGGGGCTTGCCAGCAGAAGTGCTGGACGCCCTGCCTGCGGAGCAGCGCCTGCGCCTGCCGATGCGTGAAGGCTGCCGCAGCCTCAACCTGTCGAACACCGTGGCCGTGGCCGTATACGAAGGCTGGCGCCAGCTCGGCTTCAAGTAACCCGAAGATTATTTTCGCCTGACAGAAACAATCGCGGGCAAGCCCGCTCCCACAGGTTTTGCACAATCCTGTGGGAGCGGGCTTGCCCGCGATTTTCAGCAGCGCCGCTTATTGAACGGTCGGAGTCTCGCCAGCCGCCTGCATGCGTTGCAGTTCTTGCGCGTACAGCGCATCGAAGTTCACTGGGGCCAGCATCAGGGCCGGGAACGATCCGCGGGTCACCAGGCTGTCCAGGGTTTCGCGAGCGTACGGGAACAGGATGTTCGGGCAGAACGCACCCAGGGTGTGACTCATCGAAGCGTCGTCCAGGTTCTTGATCAGGAAGATCCCGGCCTGTTGCACTTCTGCAATGAACGCCACTTCGCCGTTTTCACCGTTCTTCACGGTCACCGACAAGGTCAGCACGACTTCGTGGAAGTCACCTTCCAGGGCCTTCTGACGAGTGTTCAGATCCAGACCGACGCTCGGCTCCCACTGCTGGCGGAAGATCGCCGGGCTTTTCGGGGCTTCAAAGGACAAGTCACGTACGTAGATGCGCTGCAAGGAGAATTGCGGTGCGGTTTCTTCTTCGCTAGCTGCAGTGTTCTGTTGGTCAGTCATCTCAGATCCTTTCTGATCTTGGGTCTTATAGGGAAGGCGTCAGGCCTTGAGCAGGGCGTCGAGCTTGCCAGCGCGCTCAAGGGCAAACAAATCATCACAGCCACCGATGTGGCGCTCGCCGATCCAGATCTGCGGGACGGAGGTCCGTCCGGCTTTCTGGGCCATGGCGGCGCGCACCTGCGGCTTGCCATCGACTTTGATCTCTTCGAAGGCCACGCCTTTGTTCTCGAGCAGATACTTGGCTCGCGAGCAGTAAGGGCAGTAATCGCTGGAATAGACGACGACGTTGCTCATATCACTTCACCAGCGGCAGGTTATCGCCTTTCCAGCTGGAGATCCCGCCGGACAGCTTGGCGGCGGTGAAGCCGGATTTCATCAGTTCGCGGGCGTGAGTGCCAGCGGTCTGACCCATGGCGTCGACCAGGATGATGGTCTTGGCCTTGTGCTTTTCCAGTTCGCCGACACGAGCGGTCAGTTTGTCGTGAGGAATATTCAGCGCGCCAACAATATGACCTGCAGCGAAGTCCTTGGTCGGACGAATGTCGATCACCACGCCTGCGTCCTTGTTGACCAGCCCGGTCAGCTCACCGGTGCTCAGGCTACGACCGCCGCCCTTCATTTCATGGGCGATCAGCAGAGCCAGCAGAACGGCGAAGATACCGACAAGCAGATAGTGAGTGGTGGCAAATGCAATCAGGTGATCAACCATTGAAGGAGGTTCCAGGGCGTTAAAATGTCGGCCAGTATACACAGCCCCTATGGTGGGCCAAACCCCGTCCGGCGGTGACGCAGCAGGAACTTACCTTTAAACTGCCACTCCCTTTTCCATTGCCCTCTTTTAACTCAGCCACGAGTGGAATCCATGACTACCACGCCTAAACCTTTGGTCCTGATCATCCTCGACGGCTTCGGTCACAGTGAGAGCCCTGAATCCAACGCCGTTTTCGCCGCGAAGAAGCCTGTACTGGACCGCTTGACTGCCTCCTTACCCAACGGCCTGATCTCCGGCAGCGGCATGGACGTCGGCCTGCCGGATGGCCAGATGGGTAACTCCGAAGTCGGTCACATGAACCTGGGGGCTGGCCGCGTTGTGTATCAGGACTTCACTCGCGTGACCAAATCGATCCGAGACGGCGAGTTCTTCGAGAACCCGACCATCTGCGCCGCCGTGGATAAAGCCGTCGCTGCCGGTAAAGCTGTGCACTTCATGGGCCTGCTGTCCGATGGCGGCGTTCACAGCCATCAGGATCACCTGGTTGCCATGGCGGAACTGGCCTACAAGCGCGGCGCCGAGAAAATCTATCTGCATGCCTTCCTCGACGGCCGCGACACTCCACCGAAAAGTGCCCAGTCGTCGATCGAACTGCTCGATGCCACCCTCCAGGCCCTCGGCAAAGGCCGGATCGCCAGCATCATCGGCCGTTACTTCGCCATGGATCGCGACAACCGCTGGGACCGCGTGTC
This sequence comes from Pseudomonas violetae, assembly GCF_023072615.1. GTDB lineage: Bacteria > Pseudomonadota > Gammaproteobacteria > Pseudomonadales > Pseudomonadaceae > Aquipseudomonas > Aquipseudomonas violetae. The sequence continues at coordinate 35,168 of NZ_JAKNRW010000016.1, read as the reverse complement.
CCAGGCCTACAATCTGATTGTCGACGGCAACGGCGAGTTCAACTCCGCTACCGCCCAAGAAGGCCTGCAAGCCGCCTACGACCGTGGCGAGAGCGACGAATTCGTCAAAGCCACCTCCATCGGCGAGCCGGTTAAAGTGGAAGACGGCGACGCCGTGGTGTTCATGAACTTCCGCGCCGACCGCGCCCGGGAACTCACCCGAGTGTTCGTCGAGGACGATTTCAAGGAATTTGCCCGCGCCCGCCAGCCGAAACTGGCCGGCTTTGTCATGCTGACCCAATACGCCGCCAGCATCCCTGCACCATCAGCCTTCGCCGCAGGCAGCCTGGACAACGTACTAGGCGATTACCTGGCAAAAAATGGCAAGACCCAACTGCGCATCGCCGAAACCGAGAAATATGCCCACGTGACCTTCTTCTTCTCGGGCGGTCGCGAAGAACCGTTCCCGGGTGAAGAGCGCATCCTGATCCCGTCGCCAAAAGTCGCCACCTACGACTTACAGCCGGAAATGAGCGCACCAGAAGTCACTGACCGCATCGTCGATGCCATCGACAACCAGCGTTATGACGTGATCGTGGTCAACTACGCCAACGGCGACATGGTCGGCCATAGCGGCGTGTTCGACGCAGCGGTCAAGGCGGTTGAATGCCTGGACCTGTGTGTCGGCCGCATTGTCGACGCGCTGGAAAAAGTGGGCGGTGAAGCATTGATCACGGCTGACCACGGTAACGTCGAGCAAATGGCTGACGAGTCCACCGGCCAGGCTCACACCGCCCACACCACCGAGCCGGTACCCTTCATCTATGTCGGCAAGCGTGACTTCAAGGTGCGTGATGGCGGCGTACTGGCAGATGTGGCGCCGACCATGCTGATGCTGCTGGGCATGGAAAAACCGGAAGAAATGACGGGCACTTCGATTCTGGTGTAATCAGAACCATCTGACGACACCAAACCCTGTGGGAGCGGGCTTGCCCGCGATAGCAATCTAATAGCCAACATTTTGTGTTGAATGTTAAGACGCCATCGCGGGCAAGCCCGCTCCCACAGTGGTTTTTGATGGTTTCAAAGATTAATTACACCCACTTGCCAGCCCGGTTATCACACAGCCCCAATTGGGCGTTTTTTTTGCGGCGCTTGGCGGGCATACTAGGCCGTCCCTTTCCCTGGTGTCGCCCGCCTTTATGCTTCGCGTCCTGATAGCCCTTGCCCTGACTTGCCTGCTCCAAACGGCCTTCGCTGACGAGCGCGCGCAAACCCAACAGCAGTTGGACGCCACGCGTCAGGACATTGCCGAGCTGAAGAAACTGCTGGGCAAGCTCCAGGAAGAAAAATCCGGTGTGCAGAAGGACCTCAAAGGCACCGAGACTGAAATGGGCAAGCTCGAGAGGCAGGTCGAAGCGCTGCAAAAAGAGCTGAAGAAAAGCGAATCCGAGCTGCAGCGACTCGATGCAGAGAAAAAAAAACTCCAGAGCGCGCGCATTGAACAGCAACGACTGATCGCCATACAAGCCCGAGCGGCTTACCAGAATGGGCGTCAGGAATACCTGAAACTGCTGCTGAACCAGCAGAACCCGGAAAAATTCGCCCGCACCCTCACTTATTACGACTACCTGAGCCAGGCCCGCCTGGAGCAGCTGAAAAGTTTCAACGAGACCCTGCGCCAACTGGCCAGTGTCGAAAAGGACATCGACATGCAGCAGGCTCAACTGCTGGTGCAGAAAAGCAGCCTGGACAGCCAGCGAGACGAGCTGGAAAAGGTTCGCCAGGAGCGCCAGCAAGTGCTCGCCAAGCTCAATCTCGACGTCAAGGCTCGCGACCAGAAACTGGCGGCACGCGAGCAGGATCAGGCAGACCTGTCTAAAGTCCTTAAAACCATCGAGGAAACCCTGGCCCGTCAGGCTCGTGAGGCAGAAGAGGCGCGGCAAAAAGCGCTGATCGCCCAGCAGGAAGCCGAAAAAAAGCGTTTACGTGAGGCTCAGGCAGCTGCAGAAGACAACTCTGACGCCCCACGCAAACAAGTCAAATCAACACCCGGCGCACTGGTCTCAAGCTCAGGCGAAACCTTCGGTGGTGCTTTTGCTTCCACTCGGGGAAAACTTCCATGGCCTGTTGATGGTCGATTGCTGGCACGCTTTGGCGAATCCCGTGGCGATGACGCTCGAACCAAATGGGACGGCGTGATGATCAGCGCTTCCGCAGGCAGCCAAGTGCATGCCGTGCATGGCGGCCGCGTAGTGTTTGCCGACTGGCTGCGCGGTGCCGGGCTGCTGGTTATCCTTGATCACGGCAACGGGTTCCTGAGTCTTTATGGTCATAACCAGACGCTGTTGAAGTCTGCAGGTGACGTGGTTAAAGCCGGTGAGTCCATCTCCACTGTCGGCAGCAGTGGCGGGCAGGACACGCCAGCGTTGTATTTCGCTATTCGTCAGCAGGGTCACCCGAGTGATCCAGCGCAATGGTGCCGTGCGCAAGGATAGGCACGCCATCTACTTCAGGAGTTCGTTCGACATGCTGCATCTGTCCCGCCTTACCTCGCTAGCCCTGACGATCGCCCTGGTGATCGGCGCGCCTCTGGCGTTTGCCGCTCAACCGGCCCCGGCGGTCGCGCCTGCGGGCACTGCTGCGACCACCAAGGCGCCTTTGCCGCTGGAAGAGTTGCGCACCTTTGCCGAGGTCATGGACCGGATCAAGGCCGCCTATGTCGAACCCGTTGACGACAAGACCCTGCTGGAGAATGCCATCAAGGGCATGCTCAATAACCTCGATCCGCACTCTGCCTACCTGGGCCCGGCAGATTTCGCCGAGCTACAGGAAAGCACCAGCGGCGAATTCGGCGGCCTGGGTATCGAAGTCGGTGCCGAGGATGGTTTCATCAAGGTGGTGTCACCGATCGATGACACCCCGGCATCCAAGGCCGGCATTCAGGCGGGTGACCTCATCGTGAAAATCAATGGCCAGCCGACCCGCGGCCAGAGCATGACCGAGGCCGTGGACAAGATGCGTGGCAAGATCGGCCAGAAAATCACCCTGACGCTCGTGCGTGACGGCGGCACTCCGTTCGACGTGACCCTGGCCCGCGCCACCATCCAAGTGAAGAGCGTCAAGGCACAGCTGCTGGAGTCGGGTTACGGTTATATCCGCATCACCCAGTTCCAGGTCAAGACCGGCGAAGAGGTCTCCAAGGCCCTGGCCAAGCTGCGCAAGGACAACGGCAAGAAACTCAAGGGCGTCATTCTCGACCTGCGCAACAACCCGGGCGGCGTGCTGCAAGCAGCGGTGGAAGTGGTCGACCACTTCATCACCAAAGGCCTGATCGTGTACACCAAAGGCCGCATCGCCAACTCCGAGCTGCGCTTCTCGGCCACTGGCAAGGATGAAAGCGAAGCCGTGCCAATGGTCGTACTGATCAACGGCGGCAGCGCCTCGGCCTCGGAGATTGTCGCCGGCGCCTTGCAGGATCAAAAACGTGCAGTGATCATGGGCACCACCAGTTTCGGCAAAGGCTCGGTGCAAACCGTGCTGCCGCTGAACAACGACCGCGCCCTGAAGATCACCACAGCGCTGTACTACACGCCGAACGGCCGCTCGATCCAGGCACAGGGCATCGTCCCGGACATCGAAGTGCGCAAGGCGAAGATCACCAGCGAGCAGGACGGCGATTACTTCAAGGAAGCCGATCTGCAAGGTCACCTGGGTAACGGCAATGGCGGTGAAGACAAACCGACCGGCTCAGGCGGCAAAGCCAAGGCGATGCCGCAGGATGATGATTACCAACTGGCCCAGGCGTTGAGCCTGCTCAAAGGGTTGAGCATTACCTCTGGCCGCTGAGATGCGCCTTGATCGGGTTCTCGCCCTGCTGTGCTGCCTGGCGGGTGTTGCCCACGCGACGCCCGCACCGCCCGCTGCGCAAAAGGCTTACCTGAGCCTGATCATTGACGACCTGGGGCAAAACCTGCCCCGGGATCGCCGCGTGCTTGCCCTGCCAGGCCCCGTGACTGCGGCAATCATGCCCGACACCCCCCACGCTACCGAGTTTGCCCGTGAAGCCCACCGCGCCGGCAAGATCGTGATCCTGCACATGCCCATGGATCCGGCCACCGGTCCATTCGCCTGGCACCCGGAATTGCCCGTCGAAGAACTCGAAAGACGCCTGAATGCCGCGTTCAAAATGGTGCCCTACACCGCCGGCATCAATAACCACATGGGGAGCCGCATGACCGCTCAACCGGCCGCCATGGCCTGGTTAATGGCAGACTTGCAGCGCCGCCACAAATTCTTCGTCGACAGCCGCACCAGTGCCCAGACCGTGGCGGCGCAACAGGCACAGAAAATGGCCCTGGCGAGCGTTTCCCGGGATGTGTTCCTGGATGACGAGCGCACCGAGGAAGCGATCTTCACGCAGCTGCAGACTGCAATCAGCCTGGCTCGCAAGCAGGGTTCAGCCGTGATGATCGGGCATCCGTACCCGCAGACACTGGCGGTGCTGGAGCGCGAATTGCCCAAGCTCAAGGCCCAAGGCATCGAATGGATTGATATCAGGCAGATGATCAGCGTGCGCGGCAATCGCGCCATGGTCGGCCATGGCAAAGACGGGGTTTATCGGTAGTTAAGTCGATAAATAGTTACCGCCAGACCTCTGCACCCATTCCGGATAGTGAGGACCTCCTACAGGTCGCGGCTCCATGTCGCCTTCACCACTATCTGGATTGATTATGACCACCCAAGACACCTTACCCCTGGCCGCGAGGCCAACCGACCCCATGAAGCACGACAATCTACTCATCAATTTTACGATGGATTTTCGCCGTATATGGGACACCAGCGGCACCAACACGACACCCGCTGCCTTCTGGCGCCCGACCCCAGCCCCGGATTTGCTTCCGGGGTATTTCCCGCTGGGCGATGTCATTGCATCCGGATTCGACAATATCAACGAAATACGCATGGTTCCGGTCGTTTCCGAGGGTGAGTCTTCGAACGGCCAAGAACCCGCCCTGCAGGCCCCCATCGATTTTGAGCAAGTCTGGAGTGATGCCCGCCCCGGCGCCACGGCGACCCGTTCAATTTGGCGCCCGATCGCTCCCAGCGGCTACGTGGCGCTGGGGCAGTTATGCTCAAACGGCCAGGACAAACCATTAACCAGCGACATTCGTTGCGTGCGCAAGGACCTGGCGATTCGTTCGTTCATCGACGACCTCATCTGGAACGACAAGGGCAGCCGTGCCACACAGTACTTCAGTGCTTACAATTTCTATCCCCCGGTCGCAATGCCCGGGGAAATCAACTGCCTGCCTGGCACCTTTATTGGTGTGGGCACCCACGCCAGGCCTGCTGCACATATCAATGCTTACTCATTACGCATACCGATCCCTCTGGAGATCAAATCCCCTCCACAAGTGCCGGTACTCTCAGACCAACAGCCAATGCTTTTTGAACCTGGCAAAGTGACTCAAATTGCCAAACTCCCCTGGTTCGTAGTGAGAGACCCCAACCTGACGCCCCTCAAGCAATTACGCACCTCGCCGTTCTACTTCCTGGAAAGGACGGATCAGTATGTGCTGGTCGGATATGGCAAAAACGAAAGTGCAGTAAGCCAGACCTTCAGGTGGACAGCACGCCGGCCACAGCGCTCGGGACACCTCGGAGTATTTGCCCGTATCAGCTCCATCGTGATCCACATCCAATGGCCTATCGGGATACCCACCCTGTTTTCCGCGCGACTGAACAAAAGCTTTGCCCACGCTGAATCCGATGGATGGGCCGGCCCAGCGGATGTGGAAGTAGCCTGCATCATTGGGAAAAACAAAGCCGTCGCTGCTTATGAGCTGCAGAGCACCTACAGTCTGTGGCGCGAAAACCGCACTCAAGTGCCGTGTGAACTCTATTACATTGACGGCAACAGCCTGCACTTGACTGAATACCCACTGGAACCGGCATCTGAAGGAAACCCATTGTCGGAGAGCGAAACGCCCGAGACGGTGGATAACACTGCTTCAGGAGATGACATGAGCATCCCGCCTGCATCGTAAACAGGCTCGACGATAACTACAGATATCGCCCCATGATCTCATCGACCATACCGTCCTTGCGCATCTGATCCAGCGCAGCCTGCAATTTGACGACAGTCGCATCCGGCACCTCCTTGTTCAGTGCCAGGTACAGCTCGGCGCTGTTGAAGCGCAACACGGTCTTGAGCCCGTTGACCCCGTCCTGACGCGCCAGGTAACGTCCGGCCGGGTCACCGGTGGCCCACAGGTCGATCTGGCCATTGACCAGCTTCTTCGCGTTGTCTTGATCACGCAGCACCACGATCGGCTTGAGGCCTTGCTTGGTCAGAGTCTCGGCGATCGCATCGCCCTTGTACGCACCAATCCGGTATTTGCGCGCCTGTTCCAGCGTATCCAGGCTGATCTTGCTGTCAGCCTTGGCCAGCATGATCCAGTCGTCCGGACCGATCGGACCCACCCACTTGAAAAGCTTTTCGCGGTCTGGCAATCGCGCCATCACAAACACGCCATAACCCGGTTTTTCGAGGGCGAGTTTATACACTCGCTCCCAGGGGAAACGTAGTGTCAGGCTGTAGGTGATATCAGCACGCTTGAACATCTCGCGAACGATGTCGGTGGCAATGCCATTGATGTTTTCGTCCTGGGCGAAGTTCTTGCCGTTCTTCGCCATGTTGTAGGGCGGGAAGTTTTCAGTCAGCAGCACCAGGTCGGTGGCGGGACTTTCTGCAGCATGCACGCTGTTGAAGAGCACGACTGCTGCGCTGGCGAGGACAACAAGAAAGCGTTTCAGCATGTCTGGCTACCGAGATCCATGGCGTACCCAAGAGTGCCTTGAGCCCGCCATGATGTCCACTGGCCTGTACCGTTTGTTCAGCGCATCACAATGCCGCGATGAGCCATATAGGCCTTGGCTTCCTGCACGGTGTATTCGCCAAAGTGGAAGATGCTCGCGGCCAGCACGGCACTGGCGTGACCTTCGATGATGCCATCGGCCAAATGCTGCAGGTTGCCGACTCCCCCTGAAGCAATCACCGGGATTCCCAACGCATCGCTAATGGCGCGGGTCACGCCCAGGTCGAAGCCGTTTTTCATACCGTCCTGGTCCATGCTCGTCAGGAGGATTTCGCCGGCACCGAGGCCTTCCATCTTCTTAGCCCACTCGACGGCGTCGAGACCGGTAGGCTTGCGCCCACCGTGGGTGAAGATTTCCCAGCGCGGCGTTTCGCCCGGACCGGAGACCTTCTTCGCGTCAATGGCAACGACGATGCACTGCGAACCGAAATGCTGGGCAGCCTCGCCGACGAACTCCGGGTTGAACACGGCAGCGGTGTTGATCGAGACCTTGTCCGCGCCGGCATTGAGCAGGTTGCGAATATCCTGCACGGTGCGCACGCCGCCGCCCACGGTCAGCGGAATGAATACCTGACTGGCCATGCGCTCAACAGTATGCAGGGTGGTGTCGCGTCCATCGACGCTGGCAGTGATGTCGAGAAAGGTAATCTCGTCGGCACCCTGCTCGTCGTAACGACGGGCGATTTCCACCGGATCACCGGCGTCGCGGATGTTCTCGAACTTCACACCTTTGACGACCCGGCCGTTGTCCACGTCCAGGCAAGGGATGATGCGTTTTGCCAGCGCCATGGTCAGTCCTCAGCCTTTGTACGAATCGCAGAAAGCTTGCGCTTCAGCGACGTCGAGGGTGCCTTCGTAGATCGCCCGGCCGGTGATCGCTCCGATAATGCCCGGTGCCTTGGCGTCGAGCAGCGACTTGATGTCACCCAGATTGTGGATGCCACCGGAAGCGATGACTGGAATGCGCGTAGCAGCCGCCAGCGCAGCGGTGTACGAAACGTTGCAACCCTGCATCATGCCGTCTTTGGCGATGTCGGTATAAACGATGGCAGACACACCGTCGGATTCAAATTGCTTGGCCAGGTCAATAACGTTCACGGTGCTGATTTCAGCCCAGCCGTCGGTGGCGACGAAACCGTCCTTGGCGTCGAGGCCAACGATCACTTTGCCTGGGAACGCGCGACAGGCTTCAGCCACGAAAGCCGGATCTTTCACGGCCTTGGTGCCGATGATCACGTAGCTCACGCCCGCTTTCACGTAGTGCTCGATGGTTTCCAGGGAACGGATACCGCCGCCGATCTGGATCGGCAGGTTCGGGTAGCGCTTGGCGATGACGGTGACCACTTCGCCGTTAACCGGCTGGCCTTCGAAAGCGCCGTTCAGGTCGACCAGATGCAGACGACGGCAACCGCCCTCCACCCACTTGGCAGCCATGCTCACCGGGTCATCGGAGAACACCGTGGAATCTTCCATGCGGCCCTGGCGCAGACGAACACAGGCACCGTCTTTAAGATCGATAGCGGGAATAATCAGCATCTGGCAAACCTTCAAATTCGATTGTTCAGCTTCGCTCGAAAATCAGTTTTTCTCGAGCGCCCACAGGTCGCTTTCGATGCTCTCGAACCTTTCTTTAAGGTGCGTCTGCACATCGAAAATCGCCCTGTTGTAATAGTGCGGAGCAATTTCGCGGGTAAACAGCTCAAGGATTTCAGCCGCTTCAAACGAACCCAGGTCCAGTTCGAAGCGGTCCTCCATGAAGCGCTTGATCTTGTGATTGGCCTCGTTCTCCTGCTCGGGAGTGAGGGTCAGGATCGGTGGCTTCTTCTTGGCGGCCATTTACCAGCGACCATCCCACGCCGCGAAGTTCTGCAACAACTGCAGGCCATGGGTATGGCTCTTCTCCGGGTGGAACTGCACGGCGAAACGCGAGCCATCGGCCAGCGCTGCGGCGAAATCGACACCGTAGTGACCGCCACCCACCACCTGCCGCGCATTGCCGGCAGCGATATAGTAGCTGTGCACGAAGTAGAAGCGCGCCAGGTCCGAAATGTTGTGCCACAGCGGATGCGAGACCGTCTGCTTCACTTCGTTCCAGCCCATGTGCGGGACCTTCAGATGCTCGCCATCTTCATGCAAGTCCTTGCCAAAGAACTTCACCGCACCCGGAAACAGGCCGATGCAGTCAACTCCGTCGTTCTCTTCACTGCTGTCGAGCAAGGCTTGCATGCCGACGCAGATGCCGAGGAACGGACGGTCCTGGCTGACTTCACGCACCAGTGAATCGAAGCCCAGGCGCCGAATCTCCGCCATGCAGTCGCGAATCGCGCCGACGCCGGGAAATACCACCCGGTCGGCTTCGCGAATCACATTGGCATCGCTGGTGATCAGGACCTTGCCGGCACCGACGTGCTCGAGGGCCTTGGCCACCGAGTGCAGGTTGCCCATGCCGTAATCGATAACCGCGACCGTCTGCATTACAGAACGCCCTTGGTCGACGGCATTTGCCCGGCCATGCGGTCATCGAGTTCTACAGCCATGCGCAATGCGCGGCCGAAAGCCTTGAACACGGTTTCGATCTGGTGGTGGGTGTTGGTGCCACGCAGGTTGTCGATGTGCAGGCTGACGAGGGCGTGGTTGACGAAGCCCTGGAAGAATTCCTGGAACAGATCAACATCAAAACCGCCGACGGTGGCGCGGGTGTAGGGAACATGCATCTGCAAGCCAGGACGGCCGGAGAAGTCGATGACCACCCGCGACAGTGCTTCGTCCAGCGGGACATAGGCGTGGCCGTAGCGACGGATGCCTTTTTTGTCACCGATAGCTTTGGCAAAGGCCTGGCCCAGGGTGATTCCGACGTCTTCCACTGTGTGGTGGTCGTCGATATGCAGGTCGCCCTTGCTGACGATATCCAGGTCGATCAGCCCGTGACGGGCGATCTGGTCCAGCATGTGCTCAAGAAAAGGTACACCGATATCAAATCGGGCCTTTCCGGTGCCATCCAGGTTGATCGAGGCTTTAATCTGGGTTTCCAGAGTGTCGCGCTCGACTGACGCCATACGTTCGGCCATCACCAGCTCCGCAAATCATTGGGCGAAAAAGGCAGCCATTATAGGGGCGCGGGCGGGAAACAGAAACATGAGAGGTGATATCACTGACGGAGTGAATTCAGCGGTATGGCGGGTAGACATGTCCATACAAGCCATTTTTGGACACCCACGAATCGAGTGTGGGAGTGAGCCTGCTCGCGATAGGGCCAGCACATTCAACATTTCTGCCGACTGTCAGGCCGCAATCGCGGGCAAGCCCGCTCCAACAGGGTTTGGTGTTGGCCTGAAATTCAGGCCTGTCCCTTAGTGAAACAGCACCACCGTTTTCTGCAGGGTCACCCAGACACCCCACGCCAACGGAATGCCTACAACCAGCCAGGCGGCAATCGCCAGCGGCTTGGTACCTGGGTCCGCTTTCCATTCCAGCACGGTAGTGCTGTCAGCGCCCTTGTCGTGACCCAGCGCCTGTTCGGCAGCCAGTTGGGCGTCGCTCATGAAGTACTTGTCAGCTACCGGGCGCACCAGCAAATTGCACAGGAAGCCCAGCACCAGCAGACCGGCCAGGATATACAAGGTGATGTCGTACGCCGCCGCGCGCTCTACCCCAATGCTCAGCTGATACTCACGCAGGTAGTTCACCAGTACAGGCCCCAACACGCCCGCGGCCGCCCATGCGGTCAGCAAGCGACCATGGATCGCACCCACCATTTGGGTGCCGAACAGGTCCGCCAGATAAGCCGGCACAGTCGCAAAACCACCGCCGTACATCGACAGGATGATGCAAAACGCCCCCACGAACAGCGCGATATTACCCAGGTGGCCCAGGTTCGGGATCAGCGCGTACAGCGCGAAACCAAGGGCAAAAAACACGAAATAGGTGTTCTTGCGCCCCAGGTAATCCGAGAACGACGCCCAGAAGAACCGGCCACCAATGTTGAACAGACTCAGCAACCCGGTAAAACCGGCCGCAATTGCAGCGATTGAAGCCAGTTGCCCGGCGTCCAGTTGGCCAAAAGGCAGATCGACACCGATCAATTTGCCGCCAAACACTTCCTGCAACAATGGCGAAGCCATGCCCAGAATGCCGATTCCTGCGGACACGTTCAGGCACAGAACCAGCCATACCAGGCGGAATTGCGGGGTTTTCCACGCCACATTCACGTGCACGTGACGATGAGTGATCATCGCATTCGCGGATTTCTTGGCCGGTGCAGTCCAGCCTTCAGGCTTCCAGCCCGTTGGCGGCACGCGGTAGGACAGTGCGCCGCCGATCATGAACACGAAATAGATCGCAGCCATCACCAGGAAGCTCTGCCACACCCCGACGCTGGTCGACGAGGCAAAATGACTCATCAACGCGGCAGCGAGCGGAGCACCCACCATCGCGCCACCACCAAAGCCCATGATCGCCATGCCGGTAGCCATGCCGCGCTTGTCCGGGAACCATTTGATCAAGGTCGAGACCGGCGAAATGTAGCCCAGGCCAAGGCCGATGCCGCCAATGACTCCGGAACCGACCCACATCAGCCAGATCTGGTGGGTATAAATCCCCAACGCCGATATCAGCAAGCCACCGCACCAGCACAGTGCCGACACCACGCCAGCCTTGCGCGGCCCGGCGTGTTCCAGCCAGCCACCCCAGATCGCGGCCGAGCAACCGAGGAAAATGAAGAACAGGGTGTAGATCCAGCCGAGCATCGAGATCGGCCAGTCGCACTGGGAGGAGAAGATTTGCGAAATAAAGCTCATGTCCGGTGCGCAAGCCACCGGCGCGGTCACACCCAGCGACTTGGACAGTGGTAGCCAGAACACCGAAAAGCCGTAGGCCATGCCGATACAAAGGTGGATCGCCAGTGCGGCAGGCGGCACCAGCCAGCGGTTGAAACCGGGCTTGGCGATAATGCGTTCCTTGGACAGGAACGCAGGCTGGCCGGCAATGCCGTCAGCCGTGATGCTCGTGGTCATTGTATATCCCCCAATTATTAGTATTGTTCACCAGCCACTCCTCACCCCCAGCCTCAATGCGCGCAGGCATGACTGTCTTATCAGGTGGAGCTCCATTTTGATGCGGCAGCAAGTCGCGCAAGGACGGGCGTACCAACAGAGGTTACCATTTGCGCGTGACAGAAAAATCAATCTGATATCACCTTTCGCAAGTCATCTGATCCCTTTTCCCGATGGAGCCGCCATGCCGATCGTTGTCGAGTCGCTGAAAGAAGCCACCTATCAGGATCAGCAAGACCTGCAGAAAATTTATCGAGATGCGCCGCAGTGGCTCTTCGCACCCTTTGCCTCGCAAGTGCAGTTGATCGAAGCCTGTCTGGGTGATGGTTCGCTGATCGCCGGACGCTTCAATGACCGATTGCTGGGCGCGGCGCGCCTGCAACGACACCAGAACGTCTGGCTCTTGTCCCAATTGTGCGTGCGCAAAATTACCCGTCGACGCGGTGTCGCCGAACGCCTGGTGGACGAGGCGCGGAAAATGGCCAATAACGCCGGAGCAACCTTGCACCTGCTAGCCCCGGCAGGCCATCTTGAAGCCCGAGCGCTCGCCGCCAAGCTGAAACTGGCACTGGATGAACTGACTACGTGATCGCCGACCGATCGCCGTCCCCGGGGCGCTATACTCCCCGGCTGAATTTCGAATTTGACTAACTACAAGGACTCGCCCATGAAAGCGTTCGGCAAAATCCTGGGTCTGGTACTTCTCGGGCTATTGCTGATCATTGTGGCCCTGGGTTTTGCCCTGACCCACCTCTTTGATCCCAATGACTATAAAGACGAGATTCGCCAGATCGCCCGCGACAAGGCCCACATCGAGCTGACGCTCAATGGCGATATCGGCTGGAGCCTATTCCCGTGGCTAGGCCTGGAATTGCACGAAGCCAGTGTCGCGACCCTTGCCAAACCCACCGAACCCTTTGCCGACCTGCAAATGCTCGGCCTGTCCGTTCGTGTGCTGCCCCTGCTGCGCCGCGAAGTACAGATGAGCGACGTACGGGTCGAAGGTCTGAACCTGCGCCTGAACCGCGACAAGGAAGGCCACGGCAACTGGGAAGACATCGGCAAGGTGCCCGTCTCGCAGACCACGTCAGCTGCCACCCCCGGCGAACCTGCCGGCGAAACCACGGCCAAGGCGGAAAAACCTGCCCAGCCCATTCGCCTGGACATCGACAGCCTGACCGTCAATAACGCCCGCGTCGAATACAGCGACGAAAAGACTGGCAAGCAGTTCAGCGCCGAAAGCATCCAGCTCAGCACCGGCGCAGTGCATGACTCGACCAATATTCCGGTCAAACTCACTGCATTCCTTGGCTCCAATCAGCCAGTACTGCGCGTTCGTACCGAATTGAATGGCGAACTTCGCTTCGAACGCGCCCTGCAACGCTACAAGTTCGAAGACATGAAACTCTCCGGCGAAGTCGCCGGCGAACCATTGCAAGGCAAGACCATGACCTTCGCCGCGCAGGGCCAGCTCCTACTAGATAAAGCGGCGAACGTCGCCGAATGGACCGGCATCAAGATCTCTGCCAACCAATTACGTGCACTCGGTGAGCTGAAGGTCAACGACCTCGACAAGACGCCTCAAGTCACCGGCGCGCTGTCGATCGCCCAGTTCGACCTGGCAAAGTTCGTCGACAGCATCGGCCAGACGCTGCCGGCCATGGCCGAAGGCAGCCTGAGCAAAGTCGAGCTTGTCAGTCGCGTCACTGGTACGCCCACCAGCGTGTCCTTCGACAACATCAACCTGAAAGTCGACGACAGCAGCTTCAGCGGCCGTATCGCCGTCGAGGACTTCGCCAAGCAATCGCTGCGGGCAGTGCTCAAGGCTGACACCTTCAACGTCGACCGTTACCTGAAACCAAAATCTGCCGAGGCCAATAGCGCTACTCAAGTGCGCCAGGCCGAAGTGGCCAGCACCGAAGCCAATGCCATGGCCGGCGCCGGCACCACTCCACTGCCGGATGCGCCGACCAAGACCGCCTGGAGTAACGATCGTCTGCTGCCAGTCGAGCGCCTGAGCAAACTCGATGTCGACGCCGACCTGACCTTTGGCCTACTCACCCTCGACAAGCTGCCAATCCACAACGCTGCGTTCAAGGCTACCGGCCAAAATGGCCTGCTGACCCTGGAAACCCTGCGCGGCGAGCTGTACGAAGGCAACTTCGAAACCAAAGGCACCCTCGACGTGCGCCAGCAAGTGCCGACACTGAACATGCAGACGCAGGTTAGCAAAGTGCCGGTGGAAAAAATCCTTGAAAGCCAGGGTAAAAATCCGCCCGTCAAGGGCCTGGTCACCCTCAACAGCAACCTGACCGGCAGCGGCAACAGCCAAAAAGCCCTGATCGACAGCCTCAACGGCACCGCCAGTTTCGCGATCAACAACGGTGTGCTGCTCAATGCCAACCTGGAACAGCAGCTGTGCAAAGGCATCGCCACGCTTAACCGCAAAACCCTCAGCGGCGAGCCGCGGGGCAAGGACACGCCCTTCCAGGAGCTCAAGGGCAACCTGACCTTCCGTAACGGCGTCGCCAGCAACCCCGACTTGATAGTGCGTATCCCCGGCATGACCGTTAAAGGCGACGGCGACGTCGACCTGCGAGTGCTGGGCATGGACTACCGGATTGGCATCATCGTCGAAGGCGACAAGAGCGACATGCCCGACCCGGCCTGCCAGGTCGGTGAGAAGTTCGTCGGCATCGAGTGGCCTTTGCGCTGCCGTGGCCCTCTGGAACTGGGCGCCAAAGCCTGCCGCCTCGATAACGAGCGCATGGGCCAGGTCGCGACCCGGCTCGCGGGCGACAAGATCAGCGAAAAAATCGACGAAAAACTCGGCGACAAAGTCAGTCCTGAACTGAGAAACGCACTGAAGGGGCTGTTCAAGCGATGAGATCCGAGCAGTTTTCGGCGGCAGTACTGGATTGGTACGATCGCCACGGTCGCCACGATCTGCCTTGGCAGCAGGGCATCACGCCGTATCGGGTGTGGGTCTCGGAGATCATGCTGCAGCAAACTCAGGTCAGCACCGTGCTGAACTACTTCGACCGCTTCATGGCGGCGTTGCCAACGGTCGAAGCCCTGGCTGGCGCGCCGGAGGACGAAGTACTGCACCTGTGGACCGGCCTGGGCTACTACACCCGGGCGCGCAATCTGCAGAAAACCGCGAAGATCATCGTGGCTGACTACGCAGGGGAATTCCCGCGTGACGTTGAAAAGCTGGTCGAGCTACCAGGCATCGGCCTGTCGACCGCTGGTGCCATCGCCAGCCTGAGCATGGGCATGCGCGCGCCGATCCTTGATGGCAACGTCAAACGCGTCCTGGCGCGCTTTACGGCTCAAGAGGGGTATCCAGGCGAGCCGAAGGTGGCCAAACAGCTGTGGGCCAACGCAGAACGCTTCACGCCCCATGACCGCGTCAACGCCTACACCCAGGCCATGATGGACCTGGGCGCCACGCTCTGTACCCGTAGCAAGCCGAGTTGCCTGCTGTGCCCCCTGAAAAAGGGCTGTGAAGCCCACATGCTCGGCCTGGAAACCCGTTACCCGATCCCCAAGCCGCGCAAAGCCGTGCCACAGAAGCGCACGCTGATGCCCATGCTGGCCAATGGCGAAGGCGCGGTCTTGCTTTACCGTCGTCCTTCAACGGGCTTGTGGGGCGGTTTGTGGAGCCTTCCGGAGCTCGATGACCTGGACGACCTGCAACATCTGGCCACTCAACACTCGCTGGAGCTCGGTCAACAGCAAGCCCTGCCGAACCTGGTGCACACTTTCAGTCACTTCCAGTTAACCATCGAACCGTGGCTGGTCCAGGTCCAGGAGGCGGCCCATCACGTGGCCGAGGCCGACTGGCTCTGGTATAACCTCGCCACCCCGCCGCGCCTGGGCCTTGCCGCCCCGGTAAAGACCTTGCTCGAACGCGCGGCCGCCGTATTGAACGCAGGAGAGTCGTCATGACCCGCACTATCATGTGCCGCAAGTACAAAGAAGAATTGCCTGCCCTGGAGCGCGCTCCGTTCCCGGGTGCCAAAGGCCAGGACATTTTTGACCACGTCTCGGCCAAGGCCTGGGCAGATTGGCAGAAACACCAGACCCTGCTCATCAACGAAAAACGCCTGAACATGATGAACGCCGAAGATCGCAAATATCTTCAGGGCGAAATGGACAAATACTTCTCAGGCGAGGAATACGCCAAGGCTGACGGCTACGTTCCACCGGCAGAATAATCCCGATTTCCCGGGGGTTGAATCGTAAGCGACGGTAATAATTAAATTTTTTTTGAAAACTTGCTTGACGACCCCCTGAAAAAACAGTTTAATGCGCCCCGTTGCCCAGATAGCTCAGTCGGTAGAGCAGGGGATTGAAAATCCCCGTGTCGGCGGTTCGATTCCGTCTCTGGGCACCAAATACCGAAAACCCTGAATCGCAAGATTCAGGGTTTTTTTATGCCTGCGATTTGACCGGCGCAGTCATGATGAAAAATCCTACACGCACCAAGCCCTTTTCCTTCCATTCCTAGTCACGTTTTCAGACGCGGTTTAGAGACGCGTCTTATAGTTTGGGCTCTCCTTACAAAGCGAAACTATTGCAGCAGCAAATCTGCCTGCATTTAACGTTTCAAAATAAGGGAACCATTCTTGAATACGATCGTGAAGTTCATCGCCTTGTCGACCCTCATCGCTACCGCCACCGGCTGCGTCAGCTACAACCAAAGCCAGCCTTCCTCGCCAATCGACAGCACCGTCAAGGCTGACCTGAAGGCCGACATCGCCGTTGGAGACGCCATTTCCGGCCAGTCCTCGGTTAACGTTCTGTTCGGCTTCCTGAAGTTCGGCGGCGACTCACAGTTCGCTGACGGCGTCGCCTACGGCGGCGAGAGCGGTGGTCTGAGCGGCCTGGGCCTGGATCCGGTCAGCGCGGTCAAATCCGCTGCGGCCTACAAGGCGGTGAAATCTTCCGGCGCCGACCTGATCGTTGCTCCTCGCTATGAAGTGAATGAAGAGAACTACTTTATCTTCAAAAAGGTGTCGGTCACCGTTAAAGGCAACAAGGGTAACATTCGTAGCATCCGCTAAGTCATCCCCCCAGGTGTTTCTTCAGCAAACCATCCATCGCACCAGGGCAAACCAATAATCCTGGTGCGTTGCGGCCGCAAACAGCCTTGAACCCGCTGTTTGCGGTCTTGCCGTACTGACATCGCTATTCACTGCCACTCCAGTTGAACACCAGATTGCGCGCACCCGCACTGCCGACATCCGTGGTATTGCGCCGCTCCTCACCACCTCGCCTGGCAATGACGGTGTATTTTCCTGCCGGCAGCTGGACGTAAACCAGCGGACCCGCCTGATTCAGCGTCAATACGTTTTGCCCATCGGCCTTCTGTATCACCAGGTCGACGTCGGGAACGTATTTACCCTCCGCACCCACTGAAAAGGTCATGTGCAGGTTGTAACCTGTCGCCTGCTGAATGGCTTTCGCTTCATCCTCGCCGATGCCACCGGACAGGTACGCAATGCCGTTTTGCTGTTCGCGCTGGATCTGCACGCCTTTGGTGTCCACCGGCTCGGTACTGGTGGATTGCGCCATGAGCGGGCACATCAGCAGGGAGATCGCTGCGAAGGGAAGCAGAAATGTGGATTTCATAAACAACTCCAGTTTCGCCACAAGTTGTACGAATTAGATTTCCTGGCCAATGCTCGAGTTCTAGATCAATTAGTCCTTGGGCTCACTGCGAATTGGACTACATGCGGTATTCGCGAACCGAGCAGGATGGAGGGAACGCTCTCGCAAAACCCTCAGGGCTTTCCTGCTGATTAATCGGATGTGCCCGGCATCGCAACCTCTCCCGACCCTGCAATTATTTTCCGATCGCCCAAGCAGCACGGAAAACCGAATGAAAGACCGACAGGCCGCAGAAAATTCCGACACGCAGATAATCTTCCTACCGGGAGTCTTGGCAAAGGATTCGACGTACGAAACCTGCGGTACATGCGGGATTTCTATCAGACCTTCCCAATTTGGAACGCACTGCGCCCCGAATCGAGCTGGACTCATTACAGCAGACTGCTGAGGATCGACAGCGATCAGGCTCGGCAGTGGCACATGAAGGAATCAGCCATACAAAACTGGTCATCCAGAGCCCTGGAGCGCCAGATCAACACTCTCTACTGCGAACGACTGCTGGCGAGCCGTGACCGCCACATCGTGAAACAGGAAGCCGCCACCAACATCCAGAACATGCAGACCAGTCCTCGGATTGTCCAATCGCCGCCCGAAGACTATCGTTGGCAGCTACGCGCAATGGTATGACGCCAATGAATCTGCAGAACAGGCCGTCACTGGCACCCATTCAATTCGAGTTGCCGCTACCCGCCCTCGCGCCTGGCGCACCGTTCAAGGAACCCGCCGCAGACGGTTTCATCCTCGGCGGCTTCACCTGGCGCCATGCCTCCCGTAACAGCGCGCGCCCGGTTGTGATCATCAACGCCGCCACTTCCGTGCGCTGCCGCCACTACACACGGTTTGCCGACTATCTGCATGCCAACGGCTTCGACATCATCACTTACGACTACCGCGGCATCGGGGAATCGCGCCCGGCCTCGATGAAAGGCCTGAGGGCGTCATGGTCCGACTGGGGCGCCCTGGACTTCGAGGCGATGCTCAAGCGCGCCCAGCGCGAATTCCCCGGCCAACCCATCGATGTGGTGGCTCATAGCTTTGGAGGCTGTGCAGCGGGCCTGGGGGCGTCGGGGCCGGTTATTCGGCGCGTGGTGACGGTGGGCGCGCAATTCGCCTACTGGCGCGACTATGCGCCCGCCCATCGCTGGCGCATGTTTGGCAAGTGGCACTTGGTAATGCCAGTGCTGACCCTGTTGTGCGGTTATTTTCCTGGCAAGCGCCTGGGCTGGCTGGAAGACACCCCTGCCGGCGTCGTTCGTGACTGGAGCACGTCCACCGCCCGTTACGAAAAACGCCCCAGCGGCCAAGACCTTCACGTGAAAACCTTTGCGGCAGTAAAGGCGCAGATCCTGGCCATCAGCATCAGCGACGACCCCTATGGCACAATTCCCGCCATAGAGCGCCTGCTCGGCTACTTCACCCACAGCCGCAAAACCCATTTGCGCATCGCGCCTGAAGACATCGACCAGACAGAAGTAGGACATTTCGCCTTTTTTCGTAGCGCGTACCAAGCCACACTATGGCCCATTGCATTGTCCTGGCTGCAAAGCGGCGAACTGCCCCCCGGCACTCCGGGGCGGCTAGTGCCACGCAACTGACTGATGCGCCCACTCAACGGAATACGGAACGACGCCCATGGCCTCCGCCAACAAGCAGCAAAAACGCGCCACCCGCGCCAAAGCCAAGGCCAAGCAAAACCGCACCCAACGGGCGGCTGCACCGGTCGAACTGGACCCGAACGACGATCGCATCGATTTTGACTCGGTGGACCTGACCGAACTGTTCAAGGAAATGCTCGACGCGCAGAAAATCAGCCAGCAGGCCATGTGCACGGCCTTCCTCGAACACCCGCTGCTCGCACTGGTGCTGGAGCAGGAAGGCGAGGAAACCGCCACGGACTTCATCATCGGCGCGCTGATCGAGTACCGCCAGTGGTCCACTGAAACCGACGAAGCCGGCGCGCTGGCGTGGATCGAATCCCCCGCCTTCCAGGTGGATTACGTCGCGGCCTCCGAAGCCATAGCAACCCAAAATCAACAGCAACCGAACTGAGTTCCCATGGCCTCCCTGAACAAGCAGCAGAAACGCGCCAAGCGCGCAAAAATCAAAGCCAAACAAATCAATATCCACGGGCGCAAACCTGCCGAACTTGACGATGACCTGGGCGATCCAGGCGAGCCGATCCCGGAATACACCCTGGCAATGTTCAGCAAGATGCGCGAAGCCGAAGCGGTCAGCCGCAACGACATGCTGCAGACCCTGCTGTCGGAGCTCGCAACCATCATCACCGAGCATCCTGACCTGCTGGACATGGAAAACTCGGACAACGAAGACATGGCCGCCACTCACCTGGCCGCCGACATGCTGATCGACTACCGCATGTGGGCCGAAGGCGTGGACCGCGAATCCGCCCAGGCGTGGCTGACCGAACCACAGTTCATCACCGACTTCGGTAATGCACTGGACCAATACCGCCAGGCGCTGGATGCGCAGGAAGAAAAGGGCGAGTAACACTCTGCCCCCTGAAACAAAAACGGCCGCCTGTCATCCCTGACAGCGGCCGTTTTGCGTTACCCGCTACCCATCAGTTCAGCACTGCAGCCCCAAGCTTCTGCTGCTTACGACGGCGCGCCACGAACAGCCCGGCGGCTACCACCAACATGCTGAGCAAGCCGGTCGCGAGAATCTCCACGCGATGGGCTTCCTGGAACAGCATAATCGTCAGCACGCCAACGATGAACACGATCACCGCGTAGGTCAGGCCCGGGAACAGCCACATGCGGAAGGCGATTTTCTCGCCGGCGATTGCGCGCTGCTTGCGCATGCGCAGTTGCGACACCGCGATGACCAGGTATACCAGCAAGGCGATTGCACCGGAGCTGGCCAGCAGGAATTCGAACACCGCAGCAGGCGCTACGTAGTTGGCGAATACCGCGAGGAATGCAGCAGCAGTCGACAGCATCACGGCCCAGTACGGAGTGCCGCTGCCGTTGGTGCGCTTGGACACCGCCGGCGCATCGCCGCGCTTGCCCAAGGAGAACATCATGCGCGAGGCGGTGTAAAGCGCCGAGTTCAGGCAGCTGGTGACCGCAACCAGGACCACGATATCGACGATCATCTTGGCGTTTGGAATGCCCATGCGCTCAAGGACGGTCTGATAGGAACCCACGCTGGCCAAAACCGGATCGTTCCATGGCACCAGGGACACCACGATGAAGATCGACACCAGGTAGAACAAGCCGATCCGCCAGATCACCGAATTGGTGGCCTTGGAGATTTGCTGGCCCGGGTTCTTCGATTCCGCCGCGGCGATGGTCACGATCTCCGTGCCCATGAACGAGAACATGGTGGTCAAGATAGCCGCCAGTACCGCGCCCATACCGTTAGGCATGAAGCCCTGGGTATCGAACAGGTGGGAAACGCCGCTGACCTGGCTGGTCGGCAGGAAGCCGAAAATCGCCAGGAGCCCCAGTATCACGAAGCCGACGATCGCAATAACCTTGATCAGCGCGAACCAGAATTCGAATTCACCGTAATTCTTCACACTGAACAGGTTGGTCGCCGTCAGCAGCAGCGTGATGATCAGCGTAAACGCCCAGATCGCCACGTTCGGGAACCAGGCATGCAGGATGGTCGCGGCGGCGTTGGCCTCCAGCGGTATCACCAGCACCCAGAACCACCAGTACAGCCAGCCGATCGTAAAACCTGCCCAGTGACCGATCGCCCGATCGGCATAGGTCGAAAATGAACCCGTGTCCGGCGAAGCAACTGCCATCTCGCCCAGCATGCGCATCACCAATACCACCAGGGTACCGGCGGCGGCGTAGGCCAGCAGCACAGCTGGGCCCGCTGCAGCGATGGCATGACCGGAACCGACGAACAGCCCGGCACCGATAACCCCGGCGATCGACAGCATGGTCACATGACGCGGTTTGAGCCCCTGTTCGAGGCCATTGGAAGTTGGGGTACTGCTCATTGAAACTACCTTTGTAAGGAAAAGCGAAAGCATTGAGCTCGCCGTTTGCTCTCTATCGTAAAAAGAAACCAACGGGGCGTTCCTTATTCTGCACGCAATAATTGCGCCAAAATGTTACGAACTCCCGACCTCCGGGGCTCTCAGGCTGACCGGACGGTCATCGCAAGTCATTGAGATTAATGGCAATTTGCCAGAACGTTACCCTCCGACTCACTTTCAAGGCGATTTCCCGCACCAGAAACACGCCAACAAATGCTCGTCGCACAATAAAAGTGCAGATCAGGAACGTTTGTCCGGTTAACGCTTCCAACCCCCCGGCAAAGCTGGCAACATCGCGCCTTTTTTTACGGCAGGGCGTCGTTTTTCCATGACAGAGCGGGTTCAAACACCTGTTCGGTTGATAGCAGCGCGACAGTCTGCTGTGACGATGCGACAACCTGCCACATGACATCCGTTTACTGCCCGTAGCGCTGTTGGCTGCCATTCAGACGCTATGCTAGCTTGGCCGCCTCGCCAGGAAGGCCGCCAACAGCAGGAGCAACACACTATGAGGAACGCACATGGCTGAGGCCACGCCCGCGCTTGAAATCCGCAACTTGCATAAACGCTACGGTTCGCTGGAGGTGCTCAAAGGCATCTCGCTGACCGCCCGCGACGGCGATGTGATCTCGATCCTGGGTTCCTCCGGTTCCGGCAAGTCCACGTTCCTTCGCTGCATCAACCTGCTGGAAAACCCCCACCAGGGCCAGATCCTGGTGGCCGGTGAAGAACTCAAGCTCAAGGCCGCCAAGAACGGCGAACTGGTCGCTGCCGATGGCAAGCAGATCAACCGCCTGCGCAGCGAGATTGGTTTTGTGTTTCAAAACTTTAATCTATGGCCGCACATGAGCGTGCTCGACAACATCATCGAAGCGCCGCGCCGCGTGCTCGGGCAAAGCAAGGCCGAAGCCACCGAAGTCGCCGAAGCCTTGCTGGCCAAGGTCGGCATCGCTGACAAGCGCCACGCCTACCCCGCCGAACTGTCCGGCGGCCAGCAGCAACGCGCGGCCATCGCCCGCACGCTGGCCATGCAGCCCAAGGTGATTCTGTTCGACGAGCCCACCTCCGCCCTTGACCCGGAAATGGTCCAGGAAGTACTTAATGTCATCCGCGCATTGGCCGAGGAAGGCCGTACCATGCTGCTGGTCACTCACGAAATGGGCTTTGCCCGCCAAGTGTCCAGCGAAGTGGTGTTCCTTCACCAAGGCTTGGTAGAAGAGCAAGGATCGCCACAGCAGGTGTTTGAAAACCCGCTTTCGGCGCGCTGCAAACAATTCATGTCCAGCAACCGCTAACGGAGCTACCCGCATGCAGAACTACAAGAAGGTCTTCCTGGCTGCCGCCGTCACCCTGGCGTTCAGCGCCGGTGCCATGGCCGAAACCCTGAAGATGGGCATCGAAGCGGCCTACCCGCCGTTCAACAACAAAGATGCCAGCGGTAACGTCGTCGGCTTCGACAAGGAAATCGGCGACGCCCTGTGCGCCAAGATGAAAGTCCAATGCACCGTGGTGACCTCCGATTGGGACGGCATCATTCCGGCCCTGAACGCCAAGAAATTCGATTTCCTCATCTCCTCGATGTCGATCACCGACGAGCGCAAGCAAGCGGTGGACTTCACCGACCCGTACTACTCCAACAAACTGCAATTCATCGCGCCGAAGGACAAGGAATTCAAGACCGACAAGGCTTCCCTGCAAGGCAAAGTGATCGGCGCACAACGTGCGACCCTCGCTGGCACCTGGATGGAAGACAACATGGAAGACGTTGAAGTCAAACTCTACGACACCCAGGAAAACGCCTACCTGGACCTGACCTCCGGTCGCCTGGACGGCATCCTGGCGGACAAGTACGTCAACTACGAATGGCTGAAAAGCGAAGCCGGTCGCCCTTACGAGTTCAAGGGTGACCCCGTGGAAGAAAGCGACAAGATCGGTATCGCTGTACGTAAAGGCGACGCGATCCGCGAGAAGCTGAACGTTGCGCTGAAAGAGATCGTTGCCGACGGCACCTACAAGAAGATCAACGACAAGTACTTCCCTTTCAGCATCTATTGATTCTGACTTGCCTGGCAGGCGCCGCTCACTGACGGCGCCAGCCATGGCATTGCCTGCCGCGATTTGAAAAGAAATCCATGACTATTGATCTCTACGGATTCGGCCCGGCGCTCGCCGCTGGCGCGCTGATGACTGTGAAACTGGCACTCTCGGCCTTGTGCCTGGGGCTGGTGCTCGGTCTGCTCGGCGCCTTGGCCAAAACTTCCCCGTACAAGCCGCTGCAGTGGCTTGGCGGCACTTATTCGACCCTGGTGCGTGGCATCCCGGAATTGCTCTGGGTGCTGTTGATCTACTTCGGCACGGTCAACCTGATGCGCGCACTGGGCGAGTTCTTCGGCAACCCCGACCTGGAACTCAATGCCTTCGCCGCCGGCGTCATTGCCCTTGGGCTGTGTTTCGGCGCCTACGCCACGGAAGTGTTCCGCGGCGCGATCCTGGCAATCCCCAAAGGCCACCGTGAAGCGGGCGTAGCCCTGGGCCTGTCGAAATTTCGCATCTTCACCAAGCTGATCATGCCGCAGATGTGGCGCATCGCCCTGCCGGGCCTTGGCAACCTCTTCATGATCCTGATGAAAGACACGGCGCTGGTGTCCGTGATCGGCCTGGAAGAAATCATGCGCCATGCGCAAATCGGCGTAACCGTCTCCAAGCAACCATTCACCTTCTATATGGTGGCCGCGTTCATGTACCTGGGCCTGACGATTCTCGCCATGACCGGCATGCACTTCATGGAAAAACGCGCCAGCCGCGGGTTCGCAAGGAGCACCCAATGAACTGGGAAGTCATCATCAAGTGGCTGCCAAAGCTGGCCCAAGGCGCAACCCTGACCCTGGAATTGGTGGCCATTGCCGTGATTGCCGGTTTGTTGCTGGCGATTCCGCTCGGCATCGCCCGGTCATCGCGCCTGTGGTACGTGCGCGCATTCCCCTACGCCTATATCTTCTTTTTCCGTGGCACGCCGCTGCTGGTTCAACTGTTCCTGGTCTATTACGGCCTCGCGCAGTTCGACGCAGTGCGCAACAGCTCGATGTGGCTCTACCTGCGCGATCCGTTCTGGTGCGCTACGGCGACCATGACCTTGCACACCGCGGCCTACATCGCCGAAATCCTGCGTGGTTCAATCCAGGCAATTCCCAAGGGCGAAATCGAGGCTGCCCGGGCGCTCGGCATGTCCCGCGCCAAGGCGATGTTCTACATCATCCTGCCCCGCGCCTCGCGCATTGGCCTGCCGGCCTACAGTAACGAAGTGATCCTGATGCTCAAGGCCAGTGCCCTGGCCAGCACCGTGACCTTGCTGGAACTGACCGGCATGGCCCGCACCATCATTGCCCGGACCTACCTGCCGGTGGAGATCTTCTTCGCTGCGGGCATGTTCTACCTGCTCATGGCCTTCGTTCTGGTTCGCGGCTTCAAGCTGCTGGAGCGCTGGCTACGCGTCGATGCCTGCCAGGGGCGTTGATCGCCCGGCGCTGACGGGCGAGGCCCTGCTCGCCCGCTTCGCCGCGCTGGATGCTTTTCTGATCGAGCATCAAGCGCTGTGGAAGCCGCGTCCGTTCACCCATCTCGAACTTCCCTGGGAAGCGTCCTGCCCAGACCTGGCCCTGTGGCTACGCGGCCGATCATTGGAAGATGCCGAACTCGCGCACAACCACCCCGCCCTGCTGGACGCGCCCGAGCCTTTCGCTTCGCTGGCCGCACAATCACTGCAGCTAAGTGCCATCGGCGAGTTGCCGACTCATACGCTGGAGAACGCCGGGCACCGCCTGAATGTCGATGTACCGGGGCGCAAATGGCAGCAAATCGAAGCGTTTGCCAGCCGATTAAAATTCACCCAACACCCCAGACACTGGCTCGACTGGTGTGCCGGGAAAGGACACCTGGGTCGGCGCCTCTTGCAGGCAGGCCAACAGCTCACCTGCGTCGAATATGACCCGGCACTGGTGGCCAGCGGCCAGGCGCTCAGCCAACGCCATCACCTGCACGCACTGCATGTCGAACAGGATGTACTCGCCGCCGACGCCGCTACCCTGCTGAACGGCGGGCAAACCGCGGTGGCGCTGCATGCTTGCGGAGACCTGCACGTCAGGCTGATGCAACTCGCCAGCGCCGCAGGCTGCAAACAGCTGGCCATCGCGCCCTGCTGCTACAACCGGATCAGTCTTACAGCCCATCAGGCGATTTCCTCACCGGGCCAGCAATCCACCCTGCAGCTGTCCCTGGACGACCTGGCGCTGCCCGCGAGCGAAACCGTCACCGCCGGCGCCAGGGTCCGCCACCAGCGCGACACCTCCATGGCCCGCCGCCTGGGCTTCGACCTGCTGCAAAGACAGCTGCGCGGAGTCGATCAATACCTGCCCACCCCGTCTCTTCCCAGCGCCTGGCTGGAAAAACCCTTCGCCGAATTTTGCCATCACCTGGCCGCGCTAAAGGACTTATCCACAATCGGGCCCCAAGACTGGCCTGCCCTCGAGGCCGCTGGCTGGCAACGCCTGGCACAGGTGCGCAACCTGGAGCTGCTGCGCGGACTTTTCCGACGGCCGCTGGAGCTCTGGCTGGTCCTCGACAGGGCCATTTTCCTCTCCGAGCAGGGTTACACCGTTCGGCTCGGAACCTTCTGCGAAAGCCCCCTTACTCCGCGTAATCTGCTGATCCTGGGTGAGCGCTGCTGAAGCGCGCAACCTGTGGATAACTCTGTTGATAGAATTATCATGGATCCAAGGTTTACAGCTGTTTCCTCCGTGAAACACCTGTGTTCATTTTTCGTACACATGAATAAAAAACCCTAAAAACAGGCATTTGCGGACTAATGAGAACAGGTCCACAAATTCGGTAATGAGCACTAACGGCCATCACGCCCGTTGTGCATAAGCAATCGGCGAAAAGGACATAACCGCCGAATACGGGACCACGCCAGCAGGCATTTGCGCCCCGACCGCGACCCTTGCTATACAGGCAAACAGAGCGCCGATCCCGCAGCCATCAACTAGAAGAACAAATCAAAGGACGCGACCCGTGACGTTTATTTCCTACGCACAGAACTTCGAAGACATCCGCCTGTGGCGCGCCCTCGGAAACGTCGAAAATGGCTTCTACATCGATATAGGCGCCAACGATCCCGTCCACGACTCGGTCACCAAGGCTTTTTATGACCATGGCTGGACCGGCATCAACGTCGAGCCCGTCGCCAATTACCACCAGGCCCTGTGCGAACAACGCCCCAAAGACACCAACCTGCAATGCGTCGCCGGCGAAAACGCCCAGGACCTGACGTTCTACAGCATCGCCGACACCGGTCTGTCGACACTTGAACCCACCGTCGCCCAACAGCGTAAAGACGCCGGCATGGACGTACGCAGCCACACCGTGCAATCGCACACCCTGACCTCCATCTGCGAACAACACGCCCAAGGCAGACCCATCCACTTCCTGAAAATCGACGTCGAAGGCCACGAGGAAACCGTGCTGCGCGGCATGGACTTCAGCCAGTGGCGACCCTGGATCATCCTCATCGAGACCCCGTGGGAGCGCAACCAGACCTGGGAAACCCTGCTCACCGACGCCGGCTACCAGTCCATCCTGTTCGACGGCCTCAACACCTACTACCTGGCCGAAGAACACCTCAACCTCAAACCCGCCTTCGATATCCCGCCCTGCAACCTGGACAACTTCCAGCTCTGCCGCGGCCACACATTCAGCCACCCCCTCGGCGACGCCGAACACCACCTCGCCGCCGCTATAAAACGCGCCGAGCAGGCCGAAGCACAACTGCACGCCATCCAAAACAGCCGCACCTGGAAAGCCCTGCACAAACTCCGAACAGCACTGCGCCGAGCCTGACCCGAGGCTCGCTCAAAAATAGTCTGAATTCAGGGGTTTACAGAACCATTCCAATCGCTATAATCGTCGCCCAACACGCCGGTATAGCTCAGTTGGTAGAGCAACTGACTTGTAATCAGTAGGTCCCGGGTTCGACTCCTGGTGCCGGCACCATATAAATCAAAGGCTTGCAGCGATGCAGGCCTTTGTTTTTTGTCCCGCACGTAACAAGCCACGTAACAAGCGCTCAGGTGGCGGCCGAAAGGCACGTAGCGAGCATGCCCAAAGCTCAGTAGCGAAGGGGTGAGAAGTAGCAGTGTCGCGGTGTGATAGGCCGAATTTTAAGAGCCGTTGCGGTGTGTACGCGTATTACGAAACGCCCCCTATGCGAAGCGAATAAAAATTTGGGTTGACCCCTCAAAAGCCTGTCAGTTTTGTCAGATTACTATTCTAACTACTGTCTAACCCTTCTAATTCAAGCCTCTTAGCCGTTTTTGTTGATGTCAGAAAGTTGTCAGCGACCTGGCAAAACCTGACAAAACAGCAGTGTCAGATTCCAACTTTTCAAGTCATTGATTTATAAGGGTTTTATATTTCGGATGGCAGAACTGACACAAACATCCACCCCCAGTGTCAGACCCACAAACCCAGTAAACACGGGGCCTCCAGAGCATTTGCTGACAGATATCCATGGTCTGACAGGGATTTGGGGGTCAGGTGAAAAAAACTTTAATGGGGCATCCCGTAGCTATCCTTAAAAATGCCCCGGCGCGCACTGATCGAGGAGAGTAAGCATGCGTAAGACAGCATCCCGAGCAGCAGTACCCATCATCGAAATCATCAAGAAAGGCGCGGCTTGGGAGGTGCATTGGGATTACCAGGAAGCCCCTGAAAGTTCGGTCCTGTTCAAGCGCCGGGAATACCTGCTCGGCTACATTGATGGAACCATGGACGATATAGGCATCCATCCCGACAAAGTGTGTTGTGCCAGCGGACTTACGGGTTCTGTAAAGAGGTTGAGCGAAGACCAAGCTGTGAAGCTGCGCGACGCCCTTGAACGCTTGCTGATTCCCATCGTGACCAAAGAATTCACGCGCCTGCAGAACATGGCCGAGTTGCCTCACCTTCGATTGGCAGCTGCTGGGCAAGCGTGAAACGCACTGCAACGCCGGATATCTGCTGAACCCCTCGCCCCACGCGGGATGCAGGGGAATCGGCCTCTCCCCGCGCACGGGCAATTGCCGCCCGAAAAAGATCGTGCGCGTTTTTGAAAACCCACCGAAACCCGAGTTTTCAAAGTTTTCGCCCAATGAAACCGGGGGTTCCAGCATTACCCCGTCCGTGACCGCCCCGCGCACTGTTATGCAACCGCGCTGCATTTCCTTTCAAAACTTTGCATTCTGTGCAATGGCCGATCCCCTGCAGAGGCCCACGGCCCGCCTGGGCTGCAGGATCGTTTGCACTACATCCGGATTTGCACAAAAAAAGGACACAAAGCCCGTCGGCGGGAGGGGGATAAGTGCTTTTTCGGATGTTTTTTTCTTGTGCGCAGGATTTTTCCATGACGAGAGAGCCACTGGGCATGTGGGACGGAGTGATACGCTGTGCCGACGCCTGCCATGGGTCGCAGCGCGAGAAGAGATAGAGAGGCAAGATGATTCGCAACGTGACCGTGAGACATAACAACTTCCTGCCTATCTTCTCGGACGCTATCGTCCTGTATGAAGCAGCAGTGGACTGCGGCAACGAGGTGCTCCAGAACGCCCTGGCGAAGGCTTCAATACTTTCCGTGAACTATGCGATCGAGGCGGCGGCTAACTCTTTTCTGGAGTCCATCGAAGTAACCGAAAAGTTAAAGAAGAAGTTCGATAAGTTCTCGACCCTAGACAAGTTCGACTTTGTCCTGCAGTGGCATACAGACAATCAACTAATGCTGGGTGACCGCCACGTCCAAAATGTCGACAACCTCATTTCGAATCGAAATGCCATGGTTCATCCCAAGGTCACGCCCAAAATCGTGCAGGTGAACACTTCGAACAATCCGGGCGAACAGATCAAACACAGCGTAATTAAACCCGAGCCCAAGAAAGGGCGGAGCCAGAAGCCGAAACTTTTGGGTGACGACCCTGAGCTCTACACTAACCGGGATGCCAAGGAAGCCCTCATAGTGATGACGTCGTTCCTCAACGTTTTCGTTGAGCAATGGTGGGGAATTGGCCACGAGGCAGCTGAGCAGTTTCTATTCCAAACTTGGGATGGGTCTATTAACGCCAGGTCAGTCATGTTTAGAGAACACCAGATCCAAACTCTTATCAGGAACAATGAGTTTCTAAAGATTCGTTTTATGGGTATTTACGGCATGGAAGAAACAGTTGGCCACTAGAAAGGCTGGGCGAAAAAAAGCCCGCTCAAGGCGGGCTCAGGATGGCTGACTATTAATTTGCGGTAGTCATCCTAATAACACTTTCCACATCCCACGTTTCACCGATTGTAGTGAGGTGTGTGACGCCGCCCATAGTGCTTACTTTACTGCCGGCCACGCTGTAATAGGGCTTGTTGTAGTTCGGCGGACTGGCGATATAAAAGCCGCAATCGTCAAAGCCTGGGTGCCTGAGCATCTGTATGCTTGCTGAGATGCCGGTAGGCCCCCAGAGCTGGCAATCCGGCAACGAGCCCAAAGTGGTTACCTGGTCAAAGCCCGTGATCGAAACGTCCTCTTTCGAGGCATACGGCGCGCGCATGGCGGCGTTGGTAATGACCTCACCGGTGGTATCCGCGATGAGCCGCTTGATCGGCAGCATTGTCAGCATTGCCGCCTCCAGCTCCAGAACCTGCGACCACTTCACTTGCTGAACCATGTCGATTTTCAGGCCGCCATCGGCGTGACTCAGGGTCTCGCGTTTCGAGTGGGTCGCCACTTCCTCCTGAGTGTTCCACTTGAACAGCTTGGAATGCTGCACCAGGGTCAGCTGCTTGCCGACATAGGTGGCCACGGTGTTGAACGGAATCTCCACACCATCGAGCAACAGCACCGCATAGGTTTTGACTTCATCGCCGTGGTAACCGCCGATATAGTCGTTGGCGCCTTTCTGCTTGATCGCACAGGTCAGCTCGCCGCCATTGAGCAGCGCCTGGCCAGCGCGGGTGCGGGTAAAGCTCATGGTCGAGGCGGTCAGGTCGCACTCATATTGGTGCTTGAGGCGCCACAGGTCCGAGTTGCCGAATGCGTCGGCGCCCGTTGGATCGAACGGCTTATTTTCATAGCCAATGGTTTGCTCCAGGTACTTCTTGGACCCCGACTTAGCCCCTTTGACGAACACGCTGACGGTGTTGTTGCCGACTTTGACCACTACGTCGTCGGCCGCAAGCACGGACGGCACGCCGGCCCCCGGGGCCGAGGCCGGGGGGAAGCCGCCAAGCGAACCGAAGTCGGTGGCCCCGTTCCAATAGAACAGTGGAAGCTGGCTCGGTGAGCCCCGGAAGCGCTCGGCATTGGTGGCGTCGTAGTACTGGCCTCCTTTCACGGCGCTGGCCGGGGTATCGCCGGTAGTCACCGTGGCGCTCAGGTCTAGGTAGGCGACGTTGAACGTGGTATTGGAAAAGGTGTAGGAGCCGGCGGCCAGTTTGATCCGGCCCTGGCCCCCCAGCATCGGGAGAATCAGGTAGTTGTCCCAGGACAAGGTACGGGTGGCCGGATCAAAAATGATGTTGGTGGGGGTCGTCTTCAGCCACACCTCACCCAGGTACACGTTGACGTTGGTGGGCTTGCGCCCGGCCAGCACTCCGGCATGCCCCAGCTGATCGTTGATGAACAGATAGACCTTGGTGTCGTCGATAAACGCACCGGTGCTGATGTTGCCCGAGTTTGAGGTGTAACCCCCGGTCGTAACCTGGGCCACCAACTTGCCCCCCACCGGCGCCGAGCTGAGGTCGACAAATAACGCCTGGCCCAGCGGAACAGAGACATCGGTCATGCCCGCCACCACCAATGTGGTGATGCCCACGCCACGCGGCACACGCAGGTCATTGAAGGACAGCACGCCGGTCGAGCCATTCATCGCGAAGGCGCTCAGATCACCGACGACTTGATAGGCGGCACGGGCGCTACGGTTCTTCAGGGTGTCATCAATGAAGCCCAGCGAGATCTGTTGCTGCGCCAATGGCCCGCCCAGCCCCGACGTGCCGTTGATAAATAGGTACACCTTGCGATCCGAGATGAACGCCCCGGTGGTCGTCATGCCCGCCGTAAAGCCTCCACTGGTCACTTGCGCCACCAGCTGGCCGTTGGCATTCAGCGCACCGTCGAGATCGACATACAGGGCTTCACCCACCGCTACGTTTGTATCAACCACCGGCGCGACCTTCTTGGCCGCGAAGGTCGCCCCGCCGGTGACAATCAGCTCAGGGAAACTGATCGTGTAAGAGGTTGGCGTGCTAACCAGCGGCTGCAGCTTGGTGGCCTTACCCACCACATGCCAGCCCGCCCGATCGACGACGTTCTGCTGGGCAAGACTCAGGGACGCACGAGACACCGCGCCATCGGCCACCGCCTGATACTGCGGGTACAGTTCGCCACCGATGATGTCATTCATGCAGGTGAACAGGATGATCTTGCTGTCGTCGATGTATGAGCCCGGCGGATTCGCCGTGGTCAACAGCGATAGCGCGGAGACGTGCACGACGTACTCACCGCCCACCAACGGCTCGGCCAGATCGACATAGGCACACTTGCCATCCGGCACCACCAGGTCGGTGACCGCTTGCACGTAGGCCTGGGCCTTGCCGGTCCCAGTGAAGATGTACAGCCGGCCCCAGCTCACCGACCAATCCTTGGTACTGCCCACTTTAGTAATCTTGGTCGCACGACCTGACAGCAAGTAATTCGCTCGACGGGCGATGTTCGTGGCTCGCTCAACCGCTTCTGCGCTGGCGTAACGTTTTTCCGCTACCGGAACGCCCGCATTGTTTCTGTACAAAATCACAGCTTCATTTGGGTCGGACGAAACCAAACTGAAATATTCATCGTTAACGGTGGCCTGCAGCGCCTTCGCCATGCTGGTAAAAACGCCCTTAGCCAACAGCGCTGCATCTCGGGCAATCGCGGCCATCGTCGACGCTGCCTGTGCCAAAGCAACGTGCTCAGCAACATCGATGTACTGCACGGGTAGCCGGTAGTCTCGACCGCCACTGGTGACCCGAAGATCATAAAGCCCGTTGGGCGCGGCAAGTTGAACCAGGCCGTTATGGTCGGCAGTAAAAGGGTTCAACAGCGCGACACCGTTGGCTTTCTGCAGGCCTGTGGCGAGGCTTTCGGCTCCACGGTGGTACAGATGGCAAGTGGCACCTGGCAGCTTGTTGCCCTGGTCGTCCTGGGCAAAGAAATTCTTGAGTTCCAAATTAGGCTCCGGTGATGGGCTTGAGCTGCCCAGAAAGTTGTGTGCCGGTTCCGGCATGACCGGCGAAGCTCGCCGCGTTGGTGGGGACTGGGCTCGATGCGTGCTGGTGGCTAGCGATATCGGTGTTCATCTGGATCACCAGGTCGATCACGTCACACAGCACCTGCAGCACGTTCACGCTCTCGGAGCCGATCCAGTTGATGGGTGCCACGCTTTTGCGGACGCCCTTAATGCGCTCCAGCAGATCGCCGCCGATCGCCGCGTTGTACTTGCGGCCCACTACCAGGTTGAGGTCGCGGCCGGTGGCTTGGTGCAGGTCGTCTACCGCCGCCAAACTGGCGGATCCGGCCGACAGCAACTTGAGCGCGCCCAGCGCCTCGATCGTCTTGATGCCGCCCACCGACTCGGTCGAGTGGTCATCGATCTGCAGGGTGCTGCTCTGGTGTCGTTCGGTGTTGTTCAGGCTCTGGACTTCGCGCTCGATCGATTCGTCGCGGATCCGTCCATCGGTCTGGCGTAACCAGCTGCCATCGGCTTCCACGCGCTGCTGAGACGCTTCGCTGTGCTGCCAGACCTGGTCACCTTTTGGCACCTTGGGCAGGCTCAATCCGTGTGGCAGGATCGTTTGGATGAATGGCTTGTGCGGCAGCCCATAGGCAAACCCGACCACCACCATGGTGCCCTCCTCGGGAAACCCGAAGAAGCCCATCTCATCTCCGCCCAGAGGTACGGGCAGCGGCACGCCGGCTAAGGTCGGTAGCTCTGCATCAGGCTCACCGTCGACGCCCAGCACCTGCAGGTCCACGGCGAAGCGTGGACGAAAGTCATCGCAGATCCCGGCGCCGGCCGGGGCATCGGCCACTCCGACAACCCGGGCGAAGCGCGGCAGGTGGTAACCACCGGGCAGCTCAGGGTATGCGCGCTCCACGGCGCGAACGATCACGTCTTCCATCGGATGCCCATTTGGTTGCCGGACAGCGTCACATGCGTGATGCGCTCGCCCTGGTTGATGGTTGCACCAGGACGTAGCCCGGGAATCGCCGCAATCATGGCGCTCTGGTTGCCCTGGTAGTCATTGAACAGCCCCACCGGCAACTGCAGCGCCGATCGAGCACCGAAAAAGCTGTGTGCCCAACTGCCCACGAACACCTCGCCGTCGCCCTGCTGCTGCCAGATGTAGTCATCGATGGCAAACACCTTGGCCAGCGTGTCCATCGCCTGATATCCGCCGGCCAGGTTGTAGAAAAACGGGACCTTGTTCCGGGTGTAGGGTTGGTCCGGCACGCGAAACTTCAGGCCGGTCTGGTTGCTGATCTCGCCCAGGACCGTGCGCAGGTCGGCATGACGCAGATTCATCGGCAGTGGGCGGGCCAGAATGCCGGCCATCTCGCGACAGACCAGCACCTGCTCCACCTGGTTGGCTTGGGTGCAGCGCTCCACGTACCCGAGAAAATGGCGCTGCAGCGGGTTGTCGTTGTAGCCCAGGTCCAGGGTGACCAAGCCCTTTACGGCGGCCGGTGCCTGGATGGTGAAGGCCGCCCGGCCGGGGCTGCTCAGTGTCAGGCGCACATCGTCTTGGACGATCGGGTAAGTCGTGCCGTCAATGCTCAGCACCTTGTGCAGTTTCATGCTCATGCGCCGCCACCCAGCCATTGATCGACTTTCTTTAGGGTGGCCTCGAAGCCGGTCAGACCTTGGGTTGGCTCGCTGCCGTCAGTGCCGGCCGATCCGGTGGATCCGCCCACAGCTTGCCCCGGGGCAGACTGTTGGGTCACCGCGTTGCCGGCGCGGCGGCTCTCCACGCGCTCAGGGTTCGAGAGCTTTTCTGCCAGGGTGAACTGGATCCGCCAGGCGGCCAGGGTGTCGTCTTCGCGAGCACTGACCCCGTCCGTGAACTGCACCTGGCGCACACCGAAGGCCGCAGCAGTGTCGTTAACGACTCGATAGGTCTTGAGCTGGCCACCACCTTCCGTGGCTTCGGCCAAGCTCATCAGCGTGCGCAGTTGCTCGGCTTCCTTGTAGCGAATCGTCAGCGCAACGGTCAGCGTCTTCGGCTTGAACCCGTTGTGCGCGGTGTCGCTGTTGCTGGTTTGGCCAGACAGGTCGCCGCTGTCGATGCGCAGGCTGGCCGTCACCTTCAGGCCGATGCCGCGGATCTGTTCACCGTCGAGGAGTAGCGTCATAGGCCGACCAACTCCCGGACGAAACTCAAGCCCTTGAGCGAGCCCACCAGTAATACGCCGGCGGACAGCGGCCACTCATGACCAGGTGCACTACCGGCCAGCAGTTCGCGGCGCAGCTC
>NZ_JAKNRW010000015.1 GCF_023072615.1 Pseudomonas violetae | reverse complement strand
CTCGGCTTGCTTGAGAATGGCCATGATTTGGCTGTCTGAAAAACGTGATCTCTTCACGCAAAATTTCCTTGATCCGATTAGGAGAAAATTCTACTTCTGGTGAGTATTTTTTTCAGGGGGGATTACCGGATAACCTGTTGACCCAGTTGTCCGCCAAACGGCAACGGCTGATGGGTATGCGCCGTGAAAGCAATCAGCGCATGGCTGACTTTGCTGTGGCCGATGTGTCGTTGTTCTGGCTGCTCAACGCGTTGAACACCTATCAACCGGTACTGGCTGATATTAAGGCACACCCTGCGCGGCATCCCGAGCAGGTGTACCTGGAGTTGATCAAGCTGGCTGGCAGCCTGCTGACCTTTTCGCTGGAACACGATATCGACAAGATCCCAGCCTATCGGCATGAACAGCTTGAAACCGTATTCCCGCCCTTGATGCGCACCATTTCTACCTTGCTGGAAGCCAGCCTGCCATCGCGGGTTATTGCCCTGGAGTTGGAAGAAGTGGGGGCCAATCGCTGGCAAGTCACGCTCAACGATGCACGCCTGCGTGAGCGGGACGGTGCCGACTTTTATCTGTCGGTGCGCTGCCGCATGCCGGCCGCACAGTTGCAAGACCAGTTTCCGCGCTTGTGCAAGGTGGGGACACCGGACGATGTCGATCACCTGGTCAACGCTGCGCTTGACGGTGTTCCGTTGCAGCCGCTCAGTCATGTGCCGGCGGCCATTCCGTTGCGCCTGGAGAACCAGTACTTCGCTCTCGATCTGGGTCATGCCAAGGGGCAAGCGATGCTGGCCGAAGGGACCTGCGCCTTCTACGTCCCGAGCACGTTGCTCGACATCAAGCTTGAACTGTTTGCGGTACTACGCGCATGAGCCTGACCTCCTCGAAAAAACGCACCCTCACCGCGCACGATCTCGATGCACTGTTGCAAGACAGCTACCTGCTAGTCGTCGAGCTGCGCCAGGGCGCTTCGGTGCAAGATAGCCCAGACCTGTGGAAGCGCTGCGAGAAGCAGGTCGAGCAGGTTCAACAGAGCCTCAAGAACGCCGGAGTGAACAAGCGCAGCATCGAGCTCATCAGCCACGCCCAATGTGCCTTGCTGGATGAGACCGCGCTCGGCTGCGCCAAGGGTGATGCCCATGCCAAATGGGCAAGCCAGCCTTTGCAGACCCGGTTTTTCAGCAGCCACCAGGCCGGTGAGTTTCTGTATGACGACATGCGCGAAGCACTTCGCCAACCCGCACCTGATGTGTTGGTACTGACGGCATTCCAGCGGGTCCTGATGCTCGGCTTTCAGGGTCGATACCGCGACGTGAACGATCCCGAGCGTGAGCAACTGTTAGCCGCCTTGAATGCACGGGTCGCTCCCTTGGAACTCAATCATGTGGTTATGACACAAGGCATCGGCCAGCGAATGAATTCCTTACGCGGATTGCGTTCGCCCCTGGCTCATATCCTCATGGCGGGCCTGTTGCTGGTCGGCGCCTGGTGGGGGTTGGATCATTGGCTGGGCGGTCTGATCGCTACGCTTGTGCCAGGCCAAGTGTGAGGGGTGTGATGACGCTCACGCTGACACGCGGTCTGTGGCTGTGGGCCGGCGTGCTGGCCTTGACGCTTTTGATGGTTATACCGTTCACCGGCTGGATAAGTGAAGTGGCGGCCTTGCTCGTTGTGATCGTGGTCGCTTGGGCCTGGATCCGGGCGGGACGCCGTTTTGCACGGCAGGGCCAGCGGCTGGTGCTGGCCGGTGATACATCCCTGCCGCCGACGGCCTACCGTCAGCCGGTGGTGTTGGTCTGTGGCGATGGTCTGACTGGCCTGTTCGGCGCGGTGCCTGCTGAACAATTGGCCCTGCGCACCACCTCGCAAGGCTGTTATGTGCGTATCCCTAGCCTTGAGCAATTATTACCGATCACCACTGGCATCCAGGCCTTGCGTCCGGACTGGAGTGGGCAACTGAGCGTGATGTTCATCGCCAACCCCGACGAGCACTCCGACGCCGCAGAGCTGGCTGGCCAGGTGCGTGCCTTTTGCAATCAGATCGCCCTGGTACGCAAACGTGGTATTGCGCTACCGCTGATGCTGGTGAGCTATCTGCAAGCTGCAAAAGGTGAGGATGCCTGGTTCAGTTGGGAGGGCGCTCAATCCAACCCTCTCGTGCGCGAGGCCGGTGCCTGCGTTAGCCTGGCCGACTGGCAGCGACAGGCCTCCGACAGCGCAACTTACGCTGCACGCTTGTGCAGTGGCGTACAAGTAAGCAGCGCGGCGACGTGGCTGAAGGAAACACTTCTCCCGCACTTCGAGACCCGTGACGCCCACTATCCACTGGCCTGCACCATCACCCTGGTACCGGTTCTGCCCCAACGGGTCACCGGCAATCTATGGCAGCAATGGTTGCGTGACAAGGTGGGGTTGAGTGACGTCGGGCAATTTCTGGTGGGGTCGAGTTCAGCCTTGCCGTTTCCTGACCCGCTGCTCAATCTGTTGCCGCTCCATGCCCGTCGCTCCCCGGCCCTGCGGGCGAGTGCCGTGGCGTTCTGGTTGTTCGCGGTGGCCGGTGCTGTGGCCTTGGCCAGCTCGGCCTGGCAGAACAACCTGCTGTTGCGCCAGACCAGTGATGATTTGCGGCGCTACACCTCTATTCCTCTGGCGGAGCGTCATGACCAGCCCGAGTTCATCTTGCGCGAGAGCGCTGTAGCAGTGCTGCGCCAGGACGCCATGCGCCTGGACGACTACTACCGGCAGGGTGAACCGCTGGCGCTGGGCCTGGGCCTGTATCGCGGTGAACTGCTGCGGCTGCCTCTGCTGGAGACCATCGCCAGTCATCGGCAACCGTCCCAGGCCCCGACGCTCGCGAAGATCCCCAATCCGGTGCGGCTGGACAGCCTGTCACTGTTCGGAACGGGAAGCGCCGAGCTCAAGCCGGGCTCGACCAAGGTGCTCGTCAATGCTCTGGTCAACATCAAGGCCCAGCCGGGCTGGCTGATCGTCATCGCCGGGCATACCGATGTCACCGGCAACCCTGAGCAAAACCTTGAGCTGTCCCGTGCTCGGGCTGCTTCTGTGCGCGACTGGATGCAGCGCATGGGCGACATCTCCGACAGCTGCTTTGCGGTCCAGGGTTTTGGCGCTAGCCAGCCCCTGGCCAGCAATGACACCGAGCTCGGGCGTGCAGCCAACCGTCGCGTCGATATCCGCCTGGTGCCGGAAGTGGGGGCCTGTGTGCTGCCCACTGCGACATCGGGCAGACACCCCTTGCCGCATCCTGCGGCATTCAAATTTTGAGAAAAGGAGCTTCACATGGCTATTCCCGTTTACCTATGGCTGAAAGATGACGGCGGCGCTGAAATCAAAGGGTCCGTGGACGTACAAAAGCGCGAAGGCAGCATCGAGGTCATCGCCCAGGACCACTGCCTATACATCCCCACCGACAACAACACCGGCAAGCTGACCGGCACCCGGGTTCACACCCCGTTCCTGTTCTCCAAGGAAATCGATGCCTCCAGCCCTTACCTGTACAAGGCTGTGACTACCGGCCAGACCCTCAAGAGCGCTGAGTTCAAGTGGTATCGCATCGATGACGCCGGCCAGGAAGTCGAGTACTTCATCACCACGCTGGAAAACGTCAAGGTCGTAAAAGTCGCGCCGAAAATGCACGACGTCAAAGACCCGAGCAAGGAAAAGCACAACCACCTGGAGCAGGTTGAGCTGCGCTACGAGAAGGTCACCTGGACCTACAAAGACGGCAACATCATTCACTCCGATTCCTGGAACGAACGCCAGAGCGCCTGACGCGAGAGGACCGGCAGGCGGGTTTCCGTCTGCTGGTTCGCGGTGCGTTGGGTTGAGCGTCCGTTCGCGGGCGCTCAGCCAAACACATCGAGCTGCACACTCACTGCATGTTCCTTTGACGACACGTCGAGAATCCAGAACAGGGATGTATCCCCATGGCCCAGAATTCCACCCGTTTGCTCCGCCGCCTCAACCCCTATTGCGCTCAGGCACTGAGCGCGGCGGCCTCCTTGTGCCAGAGCCGCGCCCATGGGCTGATCAGTATCGAGCACTGGCTGCTCAAGTTGCTGGAGCAGGGCGAGGGCGACCTGACCCTCATCGCCCGTCGCTACGAATGGGATCTGGACGCCCTCTGGCGTGGCCTGCTCGACCACCTCGACACCCTGCCGCGTAGCGTGCAAAGCAAGCCGCAGCTGTGCGGCAAGCTGCAACAACTGATCAAGAACGCCTGGTTGCAGGCATCCCTGGACGGCAACAACGACACCCTGCGTTCGGCCCACCTGCTCGGCGCACTGCTGGAAACTCCCAGCTTGCTCGCCTGTGACGCCGCTTGGCCGCTGCTCAGTATCAGCGACACCCAGTTACAGCGTTTATTCGAAATGCTCGACCAGCACTCCGAAGAGCGCCCACAGGTGCAACAAGAGGCTGCACTGAGCCGAACCGAAACCTCTGTAGCGCACGCTTCATCCAGTGCCGAGCAGTCGGACGCCTTGCGAGCCATCTTGGACAAATTCACCCAGGACATTACCGCCAAGGCCTGGGCAGGACAGATCGACCCTGTGTTTGGCCGAGACGATGAGATCCGTCAGGTCATCGACATTCTTAGTCGTC
Organism: Pseudomonas violetae; assembly: GCF_023072615.1. Classification (GTDB taxonomy): domain Bacteria; phylum Pseudomonadota; class Gammaproteobacteria; order Pseudomonadales; family Pseudomonadaceae; genus Aquipseudomonas; species Aquipseudomonas violetae. Next base: position 109,310 of record NZ_JAKNRW010000015.1, on the reverse strand, counting down.
GGCGCAAGAACAACCCGATCCTGGTCGGTGAGCCCGGGGTGGGTAAAACCGCTCTGGTTGAAGGTCTTGCATTGCGCATCGTCGAGGGCAATGTCCCTGACAGTCTCAAACCGGTCAGCGTACGTACCCTCGACTTGGGCCTGCTGCAAGCCGGCGCCGGGGTCAAAGGCGAATTCGAACAACGCCTGAAAAACGTCATCGACGCGGTACAGCAATCACCTTACCCGGTGCTGCTGTTTATCGACGAAGCCCACACCCTGATTGGTGCTGGTAACCAGGCCGGCGGTGCAGACGCCGCTAACCTGCTCAAGCCCGCCTTGGCGCGTGGCGAACTGCGTACCATCGCCGCCACCACATGGAGCGAATACAAACAGTATTTTGAGCGCGATGCCGCCCTAGAGCGCCGCTTTCAGATGGTCAAGGTCGACGAGCCGGACGACGCCAACGCCAGCCTGATGCTGCGCGGCCTCAAGGCGCGTTACGCCAGTCACCACGGTGTGCATATTCAGGACGCGGCGGTACAGGCTGCGGTCAACCTCTCGCGACGCTACCTGACCGGTCGCCAACTGCCGGACAAAGCCGTCGACCTGCTCGACACCGCCAGCGCACGGGTCCGCATGAGCCTCGACTGCGAACCGCAACCGTTGGTGCGCCTCAAGGCGCGGCAGACCGCCCTGGAGCTGGAACGTCAGGCCCTGGAAGAAGACCAGCAACTGAGTGGCAGCCCCGCCGATGAGCGCCTGGCAATCATTGCCGCGCTACATGCCGACTTGCACCACCAGAAAATTGAGCTTGAGGAGCAATACCGGCACGAACTCGACCTCACCCAGCAGCTGCTCGACGCCCGTCAGGCCGAACCGCCACGGATGGAGGCCTGCCTGCACCTGCAACAACAGCTGAGCGACGTACAGGGCAGCCAGCCATTGCTGTCTCTCGACGTCGACGCGCGCAGCGTGGCTGAAGTGATCGCCGACTGGACCGGCGTGCCCTTGGGCAGTTTGCTCAAGGACGAACAAGCCAACCTGCTGGAACTGGAATACCAATTGGGCGAACAGGTAATCGGCCAGGACCACGCCCTCGGCGCCTTGGCCCAGCGCCTCCGTGCGGCCAAGACCGGCCTGACGGACGAGAAAGCGCCATTGGGCGTATTCCTGCTGGTGGGTACCAGCGGCGTCGGCAAGACCGAAACCGCCCTGGCCCTGGCCGACAAGCTGTTTGGTGGCGAAAAATCGCTGATCACCATTAATCTCTCGGAATACCAGGAAGCCCACACCGTCAGCCAACTCAAAGGCTCACCGCCTGGCTACGTCGGTTATGGCCAGGGTGGCGTGCTCACCGAAGCTGTGCGCCAACGGCCCTACAGTGTGGTGCTGCTCGACGAGGTGGAAAAAGCCCACCGAGACGTGCTTAACCTGTTTTATCAGGTGTTCGACCGTGGCTGCATGCGCGATGGCGAAGGGCGGGAAATCGATTTTCGTAATACGGTCATTCTCATGACCTCAAACCTTGGCAGCGATGAACTGCAAGCCTGCCTGCAAGAGTTCCCCGACGCGCCGGACAGTACCCTGCACGAGTTGCTGCGCCCGATTCTGCGCGAACATTTCCAGCCGGCCTTGCTGGCCCGCTTCCAGACCCTGATCTACCGCCCGCTGCAAGCCGACGCTCTTAAACGCATCGTCGCCATCAAGCTCGCCCAGGTGGCCAAGCGTTTGCAACGACACTACGGCTTGACCTGTCAGATCGACGCCGACCTCAACGACGCCTTGGTGGCTGCCTGCCTGCTGCCCGACACGGGCGCACGCAACATCGACAGCCTGCTCAACCAGCAGATCCTGCCGGTGCTCAGCCAGCAACTGCTGCAACGCCAGGCCGCGAGGCAGAAAACCCTCGGTGTGACCCTGGGCTATAGCGATGAGGAAGGCATTGTTCTGCATTTCACCGACGCTCACGACACGGCGGCCACCGTCGCCCTGGAGGCCTGATCATGCTCAATCAACTGCGCACCTTTTTTGATCACAGCCGCCACAAACTCAAGGTGCGCGACGTTGACGCACTGCTCGACGTCCTCGCCTTTGAAGGCACAGAGGCCCTGAGCCAACCGTTCAACTACCGCGTGGAATTTACCTGCGTCGACGGCGATATCGGCGCCGAAACAATGCTCGGCCAGAACGCCAGTTTCAGCCTGTACGGCGCCCCACAAAACCTGCCTTTTTTGGGTCTGAGTGCGCCCAAGGTGCAGCCATTGCGCACGCTGCATGGTGTGATCACCGGTTTTAAACGCTTGTCCGGCTCTGTTGATGAAGCCCGCTACGAAATCACCCTGGAACCGCACCTGGCCTTGCTTGGCCAAGGCCAGCAATTTCGGATCTACCAACACCAATCGGTGCCGCAGATTGTCGAAAGCATCCTGCGCAGTCGCCACGATTTTGAAGGCCAGGACTTTTTCTTCAATCTGGTGCGTGAATACCCCAAGCGCGAGCAGGTCATGCAGTACGGCGAAAGCGACCTGGCTTTTATCGACCGCCTGCTGGCCGATGTGGGCATCTGGTACCGCTTTACCCGCGATGAGCGCCTGAACATCGACGTGGTGGAGTTTCACGACGATCAGCGTCATTACCAGTTCGACGTCAAACTGGCGTACCGCCCGCAATCCGGGCTGAGCAGTAGCGGGCAAGACGGCGTGTGGGCCCTGCAATCCAGCCATCAGGTGGTGGAAAAGCACGTCAACATCCGTGCCTACCATCACCGCGTCGCCAACGCCCACCTGAACGGCGACATCGATCAAACCCGTGGTGCCAGTACCACCTACGGCGAGGCCTACCACTACGCTGAAGCCTACACAGTACTGGGCGACCCTTATGCCCATGACGAAGACCTGCAAAGCGAAAGTGGTTTTTTCTATGCCCGTCTGCGTCATGAGCGTTACCTCAATGGCCAGACCCAGCTCAGCGGTATTAGCAGCAGCGCCACCTTGGCCCCCGGGCAGGTGCTCAAGATCTCCGGCGGTGCGCCGCAGGCCTTTGCGCCTGGCGTGGTGATCACCCAACTGAGCACCCGTGCCGCACGGGATAGCAGTTTTGAGGTCAGCTTTGAGGCCATCCCGTACTCGGAAACCGTGTGCTTTCGCCCGGAGCAGCAAAACAAACCGCAAATTGCCGGCACCGTCCCGGCCCGCGTCACCAGCCCGCAGGAGCACGATCCTTACGGTCACATCGATATCGAAGGGCGCTACAAAGTCAATTTCCTGTTCGACCGCGACAGTTGGAAACCCGGCGAAGAAAGTCTGTGGTTACGTCTGGCCCGCCCGTACGCCGGTGACACCCACGGCCTGCACCTGCCGCTGATTCCCGGTACCGAAGTGGCCATCGCCTTCGAGCAGGGTGATCCGGACCGGCCTTACATCGCCCATGCCCTGCATGACAGTCAGCACCCCGACCACGTGACGCTGGGTAAACGCGACTACACACGCAACGTGCTGCGCACGCCAGCCAACAACAAGCTGCGCATGGAAGATCTGCGCGGGCAGGAGCACATCAAGCTCAGTACCGAGCACAGCGGCAAGAGCCAACTCAACCTCGGGCACCTGGTCGATGCGCAGAAGCAAAAACGCGGTGAAGGCTTTGAACTGCGCACCGACGGCTGGGGCGCGATTCGTGGCGGCAAAGGGCTGTTTATCAGTGCCGACGTGCAACCCAAAGCTCAGGGACAGATGCTCGATATGAGCGACGCGTTGGGCCGGTTGCAGCAGGCCGGCGATCAGTTGGGCGGGTTGTCAACCGATGCCCAGGCCGCCAACGCGGATCCAGCGGATGTGCAGGCGCAGCTAACGTTAATGCGGGACCAACTCGATACGCTCAAGGCCGCAGTTGTGCTTCTTAGTGCTCCCCAGGGCATCGCCCTGACCAGCGGCAAGCATTTGCAGTTGGCGGCGCAGGACAACCTGATGATTAACGCCGGGGCCGAGGCTGATTTCAGCGTGGTCAAGCGGCTGTTTATAGGCGTGGGCCAAGGGTTGAGCCTGTTTGTGCGCAAGCTGGGCATCAAGTTGATCGCCAACCAGGGCCCGGTGAGTGTCCAGGCCCAGAACGACACCCTAGAACTGATGGCCCGCCATGGCCTGGAGATCATCAGTACCGAAGATGAAATCCGCATCGTCGCGAAAAAGAAGATCACCCTCAATGCAGGGGGCAGTTACATCACCCTTGATCAGAGCTGCATCGAGTCCGGTACCCGAGGGGACTACAACATCAAGTCGGCGCACTTCGACTACCTGGGCCCCGCTCAGCAAGTACTGGATATGCCACAGCCACCTCAATTGACCGAGCATCAATCCAAGTCCCAGGGGCTTATGGATTTCTCTGGCTGATCCCTTTGCAGAACCAGGAGTGAAGTACACCATGGCCAGCTTGTTCTCTCAGTTTTTTGATCTTTTCAGTAGTGATCGGAAGGCACCGACTTATGTGTCAGATTCATCGGTTTTGCGGACGCCGGAGACTCCTCCTGCTCAGCCTCAGGCGCCGGTACCCGCCAGCACTGTCACGCTGCAACCGCTGAAGAACTGGAGCCATCCCTTCAAGGACAAAAATCCCCCACTGCTGCAATTGACTCAATTGGCTAAGGCGGCGTCGGGTTACTACCCGTTGGGACGTAATGGCTTGTGGCACGGCGGCGTGCATTTTGACAGCGGCACCGCTGGTACCCAGGAACAATCCAGCGTGCATTGTCTGGCCGATGGTGAAGTGGTGGCTTACCGCATCGACAAGCACTCGCCGACCACGGCCTACTTCGTCAATACACTGACCGTGCAAAAACCCTTCTCACGCAATTTTGTGCTGGTACGCCACCGTCTTCAGGCTCCTAAGATTGAAGGCAGCCCGGACGTGCCACCCAGCCTGACCTTTTACAGCCTGTACATGCACTTGCAGGACTGGGCGGTTTACCAGCGTGCGCCGGCCATACCCCGTCCAGCGTTCTGGCCCGAGGGGGAGACCCGTCGGGTCAAGGCGACGGCAAATGACGTACTGGCTGGCCCCCCAGAGCAACGAGGCTTGAATGTGCGAAACCAGGCGCAGCGGGGCAAAGTGCTCGCTCTCCTGCCACGGGGCGCGGAGGTGACGGTCAGCGGTGAGGGTGATTACCGCAAGCTGGAGAACACCAACGGACCGGACGTCCTGAAAAGTGCTGATGGCTCACTGCTCGGCTACCTTTCCTTTGAGCATTTAGAGCCCATCGCTGGGGGGGAGTTTCGAGTCAAGGCTACCTCTCTGAATGTCCGCGAAGAAGCGAGCGCCAGCAGTACCCTTATTAAGGAACTGCCAAATGGCACTGAGGTGACGATCAGCGGTGAGGGGGCGTTTCGAAAGCTGGAGCGGGTGAACCAGTACGTTCATTTCAATTCGCTGGAGGGCGCGCGCGAACCGATGGCGGACCGCATTGTGGTACTCGACCAGCCCATAGCCATCAAGGCCGCTGATTTGATCGGTCACATCGGCCTGTATCAAGACAGCGGTGCAGAGCGCCCAGAAGAAAAACTGCACCTGGAAGTGTTCAGCGGCGATAACGTGGAAACGTTCATCAAGGACAGTCGGGACTGGGCGGACCTAATGCCTGCCACAGACAAAACCTGGTTAAAGCTAGCCAAGGGCACCACAGTGGTGACCCACCAAGTTAGTTTCAGCGCCACACAACCGCCCACTCTGAGCGAAGCCAGCACACCCAGCGATGCCGATCTATTGGTCCCTAAAAGCCTGCTCGATGGTCTGCCTGCCGAGAAAAAAATCGTGATCCCTGCGACGGCTGAACGCAAAGCCTGCAACTGGTACCGTCTTGAGGGATTGCTCCACGACGCCAACAACACGTTGCTCGACGGTTGGGTGCGTGAAGAAGTGGGAGTCACTCCCACTCCTTGGGTCAATCCGTGGTCGTGGGAGGGCTACGATGTCATTTTCAACTATGACACCCCACGGCAAGCTCTGGCCTCCTTTCTTCGGGCCGTTAACCGCTTTAGTGAGGACCAGCTCGAACGTCATGGCGCCTTGGCCGATGCGTCGGACAAAGGACCGATGAAGAGTCGTCTGTACGACATCATTGACCGTGACCGTGATGGCAAAATGACCGCTGAAGAGCTGCAAGCAGCGATTAACCTGCCAGCACACGCGCAATCGTTGTCGCAGTTGATCATCCACTACGAAAGCGAGTGGCACTACAAACCGCAGAAGTGGGACGCGCTGGACGAAGTGCTTGGCCATAGCGGCTCGACCCCACACCTGAACTGGTTGGCGGAGAAAGAGCGGATCAAGCAGATGAGCTGGTGGGATGAGGTGGCGCCAAAGGTTGGGCTGCCGGCACATGGGCAGGTATATCACTTTCATCCGGTGGGGTTGGTGGGGAATCTGTATACCTTGCGACGGCAGGGTAGTGATCTTGTTGTGCAGCGAGGTCAAGTTACTTTCGACGCGGAGGGGAATGATATTCCGAACAGCCCTTATTTTAGCCGGCGCTTACATTGGCCGGGTGGAGCTTCTGGTGTGACATTGGGGCGCGGTTACGATATTCGCCACAGGACACAGGGCGCTGTGCGCGCGGATCTAATTGCAGCAGGAGTAGATATTGTTTCGGCCGAGAACTTCTCTCGTGGTGCGGGCCTGTCCGGGAATGCTGCTCGCGATTTTGTTAGCGCGAACCGTGATGCATTTGGAGCGATTTCACAGCGAGCACAGCGTGTTCTGTTTGAATATGTGGTGTATCCGCGATATGAGGCTGCGACTCAGCAACAATATAACTCAAGCGTAACGTCAGGTGGGGCAACATGGGAGCAACTGGATGATCGCGTGAGAGACATAGCAGTTGACTTAACTTATCAGCAAGGCAGTGTTTGGAATCGGCAGGCTCCACATATCCGAGGGAATAATAGGGAGTTGTTAGCAATATGCATTCAAGAAACTCCAGAGTTGGTGCAGTATGAGCAAGGCCGAAATAGAGCCAGGTACCTTAGGGGTGGGAATTAAGATTGAAAATCTATTACGGTTTTTTTATGTCGATGCTATTGATTTCCTCGTTTATTGTTGGCCAAGCGAGCGGGGCATCAAAAGAATTAACTCAGAAGGGTGAGGGTGAAGAAGCGTCACAGTCTTTTTTGTGGTCTGGATATTATTTGAAAAAAAGTGAGCTGTGCACATCTCCAGGTAGTGGAGATGACTGCTCGGAGCAGTTTCATGACTGTCTCAAGGTAGAGCCGGGGCGCCAAGGCTATCTAGTGAAACTGTACAGTACGCAGGCGGATCAGAATGTTTGCTCCTTTACGTTTCAGATGGATGCTGCGGATGGGGTACTTGTTTACAAAACACAATTTGGACGTGTGCTCTTACAACGAAATGGTGAGTCATTGGAAATTTCGTCGGAAGGAATAGATCCGACAGCTCTTGGCTTAGGTGTGTGCGGAGTGCACGCAGATATTGATGGCCTGAAATTTCCTCTGGTCAGTAAGTCTAATGCTATTTCAGCATGTCCGGCGCATAATTAAGATGTACACATTGTCGATGTGTTTGCACCATGTTGGGGAAAGGGTGAGCGGCGGCGTTGTGGGGTTTGAAGAGAGGAAGATTTTATACGACTTAGTTGAAAGAGCTCTGGTATGAAATCCTTTGAATTGAAGGTTGTTGTTTTTTTGATTTTCAGCGGTATACATACAATTTCGCACGGAGCCGAAACTACCCTGTGCACCACTGATGAGGTGATGATCGCCTCGTGTCATTTAAATGAGAAAAAAAATAGAATTCTATCTTTTTGTTCTAGCGCTGATAAAAAAGTAGTTAGTTACAGGTTTGGTTTAATTTCAAAGGTGGAACTGGATGCTGTTTTTTCAAGTGAGGCCCCGCTAAGTCGATGGGTGGATACTGCTACTTATACAGTTTATTTGGGGTTTAGACGGGCTAAGTATAGTTATGTTTTTGGTGTGCCACAGGAGACGCTTGGTGCTAAAGCATTTTTGGATGTGGCTAAGGATAACAAAGATTTAATGAGCGCTGAGTGCACTGATAATTCTTTCGGGGAAAAGGACTTGGGTAGTGAGGCAATACATGAGGTGGAGGATGAGTTTGTCAGGAGTAATGGTTTTATATTTCCGCCTAATGACAACTAGAAAAGTGACGAGAAGAGGCCTTGAATTCAATTCTCGGGGTCTTTCTGTCTGGGGTGGCAGTCATGCGAGCCATAAAGTCGCTTGACTGGGTATCGATGGTCCATCACGCGACATGAACGGTCCTAATGATTTTTTTGTAAAAATTTGATGGTTCTGCCTCCGGAGGTATTGAGTGAACAAAGCCCCAGCGACGAGTAAGTAACTGGATCTTTTTTTGAGTAGGGATAAGGCATGAAAAACATCATTCGTATTGGCGACAAAACAACCGGCGGCGGCACGGTTCAATCGGGTTCTATCGTTATGAAGTTCCGCGGTATCGGTGTGGCTCGCAAGGGTGACCCGGTCGATTGCCCGATTCCCGGCCATGGTAGAACGGAGGTTGCCGAGGGGCACCCAACGTTTCACGACAAGGGTATTCCGGTCGCGTTTCACGGGCATCGCTGCGCGTGCGGTTGCACTTTGATTTCGTCGCTGCCTGAAGCGAGCGCGAGCTAGCCATGACGGTCAGATTGGATCAAGTCCCAGCTCTGGCGCCACGACCTGTGCGGCCGAGGGCTTGGCTTTGGCTGGGTGTATTTCCACTGCTGCTGTTGCTGCTGGGTGTGGGCGGGATGTTTTTGTTCGGCACTCAAGCGTTGCGCGAACAGCCCGTGAGTTTCTGGGGACTGGCCTTTGGTGTACCGCTTCTGGGCTGGTGCCTGCTGAGTTTCGGGCGTGTTTTATTGTATCTCGGTCAACAGCAGGTCGCTGATGGGTGGGATCAGGCACGTGAAGAGGATTTGATTCAAAAACTCCGGCGTGGTCGACGCGTACAGCAGGTGCTGGCTGTCAGTCTGCACACGGCCCTGCGAGAGCCTGAGGCGTCGTCAGCCACACAACTGAAGGCCTTGCTCGACGGGGTCAAAGCCCTCAAAGCGCAACCGTCCAGGCAGGACCAATCTGTGTTGCGCCATAGCCGTATCGCCGGCGATACGGCTGAAGTTCCCGAACTGGCACTGCATCGGGTATTGACCCAGATGCTTGCCGATCTTGCGCCAAGCCTGACACAGGTACCTGACGCTACGCCGTTGGCCTTGTTGTTGGAGGTCGGTAGCACATTGCCGGAGAACGTGTGGCAGCGGGTATGGCGACAGGCATGGAGCGAGTCCGGTATTCGCCAGTCAACCGTGCTTGTTGAGGAGGATGGGTTAGAAGCCTTGGATCAGTGGCTTGATCACCGCATTGGTGATCAGGCGCTGCTGTTAGTGGTGGCGGTACAGTTTGCGCCGCAGCAGCCAGAAGGGACGGCTGAAGCGGCCGTCGGACTGCTGTTTGGCAACCGCCTGACGCAAACCGTCTTGCCATCTATGGCCTACCTGCATCGCCCGGAACAGGAACGCGAGCCGACCACCGATGCCTTGCTTTATGCCGCGAGCCAGGCCTTGGACTGGGTGCCACTGGACGCGCAATCAATCGAGCAGACGTGGCGAGTGGGGGTTGATACGCAACGTGATGCTGCGCTGACCACTGTCTTGGCCGACGTGTCGATCCCGGTGAAGCACAACCAAGGGTTTTACGACCTGGATGCTCAGTTGGGGCACCCGGGCAAAGCGTCACCGTGGCTGGCGATTGCCGCCGCAACGCAGACCATTCAGAGCGGCGCTGGGCCGCAGTTCATTTTTAGCGGGGGCGGCTGTGTTGATGCAGGGCTCTGGAGCACGGTCTTGACGCCTGTGCCATCGCTCTCGAAGTAGGAATTTCGAATGCAGTTTCGACGTGTTGTGTGGTTGGCGGTTCTGGTCGTCGTGCTGTTGCTGATCGGTACGGTACTGGGTGTATTGGTCTGGCATTACCCAGAGGTGTTTGGGTTTCGGTCCGGTAGTGATCGCCAAACTACGGGATTGTGGGTGATAGCCGCTACGATCTTGCTCCTGGTGATGTGCGTCGGTGGCTACCATTTGTTGGGGCATCAGTTGGGACGTTCGGCTTATCTCCGTCAGGAGGGGGATGATGTGCCCCAGCCCACGCAAGCTAGCCACCCTGAATCCCGTGATGCTCAGGCTGCGCAACGAGTCAGCTCGATTAAAGCCTATTTGCGCGAGCGTTACGGCGTCTTCTGGCGCCGCAAAGTCCGCCTGCTTCTCGTCGTCGGCGAACCCGCTCAAATCGAAGCCATCGCCCCGACCCTAGCCAAGCAATTCTGGCTGGAAGGCCAAGGCACCGTCCTGCTGTGGGGCGGCAGCGCCCAGGCGATGCTGGATCAGTCATTCCCTGCGCAGTGGAGTGGCCTGAGTCGCTGGCGAGCGCTGGACGGTGTGGTCTGGGCGCTGGACAAAACCCAGGCTGCTGATGATGCAGCGATGGGCGCGGGCGTGCGCCAATTGCAGCGCCTAGCCCGAGGTTTGCACTGGCAGTTGCCGTTGTACCTGTGGCAGGTCTGCGACAGTGGCTGGTCACAGGACACCCGTAAGGCGCATCCGGTGGGCTGCCTGCTGCCGGCACGCTTTGATGCACAGGCGTTGCAAGACCGTTTGAAGGGTTTGCTGGAGCCTTTGCGCCGTGAGGGCTTGGCGCAAATCAATGGAGTGATGGGGCATGACTTTCTGCTGCGCCTGTCCCGGGATTTACAGGGCGAGGGTATTGCCCGCTGGCGTCACACACTGGGCCCCCTGGCCGGTGAGTTTGCCCGTGGCGTGCCGTTGCGTGGGTTGTGGTTCAGCCTGCCGGTACCGCGCACGAAACAAGTGGAACATATCTGGTCGGTAGCCCCTGTATGGCGTGGCGTACTCGAAGACAAAATCGCCAGCGGCCGCCGACTGGGCTGGAGCGCGCCACGCGTCGGTTATGCGCTGGTGCTGGGACTGGCAGTGCTGTGGGGCGCCGGGTTATTGCTGTCGTTCGTCAGCAACCGGGTGCAAATCGCCCAGGTGCAGACCTCGTTGACGGCATTGCAGCAGCCGGGCAGTGGTGACGAGCAACTGAGTGCGCTCAACGATCTGGTGCGCGAACTGGCGCGTCTGGATTACCGCGCCGCACACGGCGTGCCCTGGTACCAGCGTTTCGGTCTGAACCAGAACCAAGCGCTACTCGATACGTTGTGGCCACGCTACGTCGACGCCAACAACCGCTTGATCCGTGATCCGGCGGCAGCCAATTTACAACGTCAGCTCAACGTCTTAATCAACCTGCCACCGGGCAGCGAGCAACGGATCGAGCGGGCCCAGGACGCCTACGAACAATTGAAGGCGTACCTGATGATGGCGCGCCCGCAAAAAGCCGACGCAACTTTCCTGACCAACGCGCTGGGCCACGCCGAGCCTGTACGCGATGGTGTGTCACCGGGGCTTTGGCAAGGCCTGTCGCCGAACTTGTGGCAGTTCTATGGCGAACACCTGGCGACGCACCCAGACTGGGCTATCAAGGCCGACCCGAGGCTGGTCGCTCAGGTCCGGCAGGTCTTGCTCCGCCAGTTGGGTCAGCGTAATGCCGAAACCAGTCTGTACCAGCAGGTCCTCGATGTAGCGGCCAATCAATACCCTGAGTTGAGCCTGCAACAGATGGTCGGCGAAACCGACGCCCTGATGCTGTTCTCTACCGACGCCAGCGTACCGGGGGTGTTCACTCGCCAAGCCTGGGAGGGCCAGGTGCGTCAGGCCATTGATGACATCGCCGAAGCGCGCCGCGAGGAAATCGACTGGGTGCTCAGCGGCAACCAGACTGACATCGCCGCCGAGCTGACCCCGGATGTGCTCAAGGAGCATCTCACCGAACTGTACTTTCAGGATTACGCCAGTGTCTGGCTGGACTTTCTCAACTCCCTGCGCTGGAACCAGGCCAATAGCCTGGGCGATGTGATCGACCAGTTGACCCTGATGACCGATGTCCGCCAATCGCCGCTGATTGCCCTGATGAACACCTTGTCCTACCAGGGGCAGGCCGGCACCCGCAGCCAGGCCTTGGCCGACTCGCTGATCAAATCCGCGCAACAGTTGATCGCCAAGGACAAAGTGCCCGTGATCGACCAACTGGCACAGGAGCCGCGTAGCCCGCTGGATGCGACCTTTGGCCCGTTATTGACCCTGCTGGGCAAGGACCCCGAGGGCAAGGCCGATAACGATCGCCTGAGCCTGCAAGCGTTCCTGACCCGGGTCACCCGGGTGCGCCTGAAACTACAACAAGTGAGCAATGCGCCCGACCCGCAGGAAATGACCCAGGCCCTGGCGCAGACAGTATTCCAAGGCAAGAGCGTCGACCTGACGGACACCCAGTCCTACGGCAGCCTGGTCGCCGCCAGCCTGGGGGCCGAGTGGAGTGGGGTCGGCCATACGCTCTTTGTGCAGCCGTTGGATGAAGCGTGGCAGCGGGTCTTGCAGCCCTCTGCGGCGGGCCTCAATAACCAGTGGCAACGGGCGATTGTCAAAGACTGGCAAGGCGCCTTCGCCGGGCGCTACCCGTTTGCGAACACCGCCAGCGATGCCTCGTTGCCCATGCTGGGGCAGATGATTCGCGCCGACTCCGGGCGCATCGAACAGTTCTTGCAGCGCCAACTGAGCGGTGTACTGCGCAAGGAAGGCAGTCGCTGGGTGGCCGACCCGCGCCATAGCCAAGGGTTGCGCATCAATCCACAGTTTTTGGCGGCGATTAACCAGCTCAGCCAGTTGGCCGATGTGATCTACACCGACGGCGGTATGGGCCTGAGTTTCGAGCTGCAAGGCAAACCGGTACGCGATGTGGTGCAAACCACCTTTATCCTTAATGGCAATGAACATCAGTACTTCAACCAGAAAGAGCTCTGGCAGCGTTTTAGCTGGCCCGGCCGCAGCGACCATCCGGGCGCCAGCCTAAGCTGGACCAGCATCCATACCGGTGAGCGCTTGTTCGGTGACTATCAGGGCACTTGGGGCCTGATCCGCCTGCTGGAAAAAGCCAGGATCACCCCCTTGGACGACGGCGACAGCCGCTACCGCATGGTCCTCAAGGCTCCGGATGGCCTGAACCTGACCGGGAACCTGCGCACCGAACTGGGTGCAGGGCCGTTGGCCTTGCTCAAGTTGCGTGACTTCACGTTGCCACCGCAGATATTTCTTAGTGAGGGCGCAGCAGACGTGCCCTATGCGCAGAACGGGGGCTTTGAATGAGCCTGCGCACCTTGATTAGCCACTGCCTGGGTGAGCGCGACCCTCTGGCCCTGGCCCGCAGCCAAGCCGAGCGCTGGCAACCGTTGCTCCAGCCCATCAGCGCCGACTCGCCCGTGGGTGAAGACCCCGGCTATGACGATGATTTTCAGCGCATGCGCGAAGAGGTCAACAAGTTGTCCGGGGCGGATGCCGAACGGGTCGTGCAACTGGCAGAAAAGCTACTGACCCATACCTGCAAAGATCTGCGGGTGGCCACCTACTACCTGTGGGCGCGCTTGCAGAAGGACGGTGAGGCGGGACTGGCGGATGGGCTGACCTTGCTGGCTGCATTGGTGGAACGTTACGCCGCCGAGGTGCTGCCGGCGCGGCCCAATAGTCGCAAGATGGCCCTGGAGTGGCTGGCCAGCAGTAAGGTGCTGGACAGCCTGTCGCTGTACCCGGAGGTGGTGCGCAGTGAGGCCGAGCGCACGGTGGCGGCGCTGGCCTGGCTGGAGCGCGGGCTTGAAGCGTGGCCGCAGGATCAGCGTCCGGCCCTGGGTGCGTTGTATGGCGCATTGTCCGCCCGGCTGACGCAATCTGGCGGAGTAGACGCACTGGTGCCGCAGCACACCAGTCATGACGCTAATGCCCACACGACCGCGCCGACCGCCATGTCCATCAAGTCCGGACGTGACCTCCTGGACAGTGGCCGGGCGCTGGCTGGTTATTTGCGCGAGCAGCCCCAAGGCTGGCTGGCAGCTCATCGACTGATGAAAAGTTTGCGCTGGGACACAGTCCACCAAGCACCGCCCCAGGAAACCAACGGCAATACGCGGCTGGCGTCGCCTCGTGCTGATTATCGGGCGCAACTCAAACGCTTGTACCTGCAACAGAGCTGGTCTGAACTGCTTGATCAAATCGAGCGGATCTACGCCGAGGGAGTGAATCATTTTTGGCTGGATTTGCAGTGGTACCTGTACCAGACGCTGAGCAAGCAACCCGCACCTCACGACAGCTGGGCCGATATCGTCAAACGTGATCTGGGCATGTTCCTCGAACGCTTGCCGGGCCTGGAACTGTTGCACTGGAACGACGGCACACCCTTCGCCGACGAAACCACCCGCGACTGGATCATCCAACACGTCAGTGGTAATCGCGCGCAGCAATGGCTGCCGACCCCGAAGGCGGTGCTGACCACAGCAGATAGCGACATCCTGTCGCTTGAGAGTGAAGCCCTGGCCCAGGCTGACAGTGACGGCGTGGACGTGGCCCTGGCCTGGCTGGCGGCACGTCCGAACATACAGACCGGACGCCAGCGCTGGCTGTTGCGCCTGCTGATGGCGCGGGTGGCCGAGCAATACGGCAAAAGCGACCTGGCCATGCACCTGCTCGCAGAACTGGACGCCACCGCCCAGCACCACGCTCTGGCGGTGTGGGAGCCGGAGCTGAATTTCGAGGTCAAGGCCCGCCTGCTCAAGCTGCTGCGCCTGAAAGCGCAGCGCAACGATGCCGACAAACCCACCCTGGCCCGGCGTACTGAGGCGCTGCTGGCGTCGTTGGTGGCCATTGACCCGGTACGCGCGGCAGTGCTCTGCGGCTAACCCTCATTTATCAGGAATCTCTCTGTGAGCACGGACAATTTAACCCTGCGCTACTTCGACGCCGAAATGCGTTACCTGCGCGAAGCCGGCAAGGAGTTCGCCGAAGCGTTCCCGGACCGGGCGGCCCAGCTCAACCTGGACAAACCGGGCGCGCAAGACCCGTATGTGGAGCGCCTGTTCGAGGGCTTTGCCTTCTTGATGGGGCGCCTGCGCGAAAAACTCGACGATGACCTGCCGGAGCTGACCGAAGGCCTGGTCAGCCTGCTGTGGCCGCATTATTTGCGCACTATTCCTTCATTGTCAGTCGTCGAGTTGGTGCCTGAACTCGCGCAGATGAAACGCAGCGAGCCCATCGGCAAGGGGTTTGAGGTGTTGTCGCAACCCATCGGTCCGCAACGCACCCGTTGCCGGTACACCACCACCCAGGACCTGATGTTGCAACCACTGGCCCTGGAGTCGGTGCGACTGGCCTACGAACCGGACGGCCGCTCGCTGCTGCGTCTGCGTTTTGCCTGCGGTGCATTGACCGACTGGAGCCAGATCGACCTGAGCCGCCTGCCGCTGTACCTGAATGCCGATGCGCCACTGGCCAGTGCCTTGCACCAGGCGCTGACCCTGAACACCCAGGCGTTGTACGTGCGTTTTTCGGGGGAACAAGAGCGCCATGCGCTGGACGGTCATTTTGCGCCCAAGGGGTTCGCCGACGAGGATCGCCTATGGCCCAAGGGCGACAGCGCCTTCAGCGGTTATCAGTTGCTGCTGGAGTACTTCACCTTTCGCGAAAAATTCATGTTCGTGACCCTTTGCGGCCTGGAACACCTGAACCTTACCGCAGGCTCACCCTGGTTCGAACTGGACGTGGTACTGCGTGAAGCCTGGCCACAGGAATTCAGTGTGAGCAGCGAACACATTCGTCTGCATGCTGTGCCAGTGATCAACCTGTTCCCGCTGGAAGCCGACCCACTGACCCTGGCGCCGTTGCAAACCGATTACTTACTGCGACCCATGCGCTTGCAGGACGGCCACACCGAAATTTATTCGGTCGACCAGGTGACCTCCTCAAAAAACGCCGTGCGCCAGGACTATGTGCCGTTCAGCAGCTTTCGCCACAAGGGCGGCATGCTGCGTGACGAGGCGCCGGAGCGTTATTTTCATACCCGCTTGAAGCGTTCTGCCAAGGGTTTGCATGACACCTGGCTGATCCTGGGCGGTGACGGTTTTGACCAGGATCAGTTGCAGGGCGGTGAAAGCCTGTCCCTGCGCTTGACCGGCACCCATGGATTGCTCCCGCGCAAGGCACTGCAAAGCACCTTGCTCGACACCCTGGTGCAATCCACCCAAACCGGCTTGCGGGTGCGCAACCTGTGTGCGCCGAGCTTGCCGCAGTACCCGCCGAACCGTGACCGTTTTCATTGGCGGGTGCTCAGCCACCTGGGCTCGAATTTCCTGCCGATGCTCGACAGCGCCGAGGTGCTGCGCGGGACCCTGGCGCTGTACGACTGGACCGGCAGCGAACTGAACCGCCGGCGCCTGGAGGCGATTGTCGAGGTTCGCCATCACCTGGTGCAGCGCTTCGAGAAAGGCTTTTTGCTGCGCGGGGTGGATATCGAAGTCACCCTGGATGCCAATGGCTTTTCCGGTGAGGGCGACATCAGCCTGTTTGGCGAGATGCTCCATCGCTTCTTTGGCCTGTATGCCGACATTCATTTGTTTAACCAGCTCACGCTGATCCTGCAACCTACTGGGAAGTGCCTGCGATGGAACGAGAACCACAGTCAGCGTATTCCCGGCTGAAAGCCGCTGGTTTACTCCAAGCGCTGGATGGGCGGGTCGCCGAGGCCAACCTGTACCGGTTCTGCCAGTTGCTGGAACAGGCCTTACCTAATCACCCGCCCCTGGGCAGCACCGCGCACCCGGCGGATGACCCGGTGCGCTTTCGGCCCGACCCTGGCATGGGATTTCCGGCGGGGGAATTGAAGGCCATCGAAACCGACGAGGACCATCCCGAACGTCCGGCGACGGTACGCACGCGTCTGCTGGGCCTGTACGGCGTCGACTCGCCGATGCCGACGACTTTTCTGGACGACATCGCCCAGCGTCGCGAAGGTCATGAGGCGCTGGAGGCGTTCCTGGACATGTTCAACCACCGGATCTTCACCCAGTTCTATCGCATCTGGCGCAAATACTCCTACCCGGCGACGTTCGAGGCGGGCGGGAATGACGCCACTTCGCAATGCCTATTGGGGCTGATCGGTCTGGGGATTCCCGGCACAGCCAAGCAAATTGCTACGCCGATATCGCGCTTCCTGGCGTTGCTCAGCGTGATGCGCCTGCCGACGCGCAACGCCGAAGGCATCAGCGCACTGGTCAAGTTACTGGCCCCCAACACCAAAACCCGGGTGACGCCGCACTGGCCACAGAAAGTGCCCCTATCACAACCGGCCAGCCTGTCCACCACTCACCCAGTGAGTTTGTCCCAGGGCACGCCGTTGGGCAGCGTTGGCTTTGATGCCAACAGCCAGTTGCACCTGGCGCTGTTCACCGAGGACCCAGGAGAGGCGCGCGGCTGGTTGCCGGGCAGTCAACTGCACAACGACTTGCTGGTGTTACTGCGGGTGTATCTGGGCTGGCGTTGCACCGCGAAATTGCAGTTGTCGCTGCCGATACACAGCCTGCCCAAACCGGTGCTGGGCGGAGCGCCAGTGCTGCTGGGCATGACCGGTGTCCTGGGTCTGGGCAGCGAAGCCTGGCAGGTTGGAGAACACGAAACCATCACCATCAACCTGGGCCGATACCAAGGCCTGCACAGCAACCCCCAGTACAGAGAGGCGCAGCATGTCGCGTATCGTTTTTAATCTATTGAAGGTGGCAATGCTCGGTGCACTGCTGGGTGGGTGCGGGTTGACTCAGACCGTGAGCGACGCCACCACGTCGACGGCCAAGGCGATTTTCTACAAACAAGTGAAGACCCTGCACCTGGACTTTACCGGCCGGGCAGCAATGAACACCGATACGGCGGACATGAGTGGCTTATCGGTGCCCACCGTGCTTCGTGTGTATCAGCTGCGCGACAACAAAACCGTGGACAAGGCCACCTATGACAGCATGCTGAGCGATGCCGACAACCTGCTGCGCGCCGATCTGCTGGATCAGCAAGCGATGGTGGTTAAACCCGGAGAGGGCGCACAACTGAACGTGCCCCTGAATAAAGATGCTCAGTTCGTGACCGTGGTGGCGCTGTTCCGCACCCCCGATACCCAGATGAACACCTGGCGCCTGACACTGACTCGCGATGATCTTGACCCGGACCGGGCGCGGGTCATCGAGTTGGGCAACAACCGCCTGACCTTGCAACCGTTGGCGGAGGATTAAGCCGTGAGCGAGCTGAACCCTTCGCTCTACGAAATGCTCCTGCAAAATTTCGATGACGAGTTGGACCTGTACCGGGTCCGGGAAGAGGACCAGCACACCCTGTCGGTGCTGGATAACCTGCAACGCATCCTCAACAGCCGGGCGGGATCGCTCAGTCATTTGCCGGACTACGGCCTGCCGGATATGGGCCTGATTCTTCAAGGACTGCCCGCCTCAGCGCATGGGCTGATGGGCACCCTGGTCAATACCTTGCTCAAGTACGAGCCGCGCCTGGAAGCAGTGAATATCGAACTGCTGCCGCAGACCCAGCCGGGTCATCTGGAGTATGCCCTGGACGCGCAACTCAAAGGGGGCGAGCGGGTGACCTTCGGCACGACCCTGGCGCCTGAGGGCAAAGTGTTGGTGCGTCACCTGAAGCGGCAGAACTACCTGTCGAAGCCGTAAACCTGTAACGGAAAGGAAGCTGGATGACGGCGTTATTTGAAATGCGTATCCGGGTCGGCGGTGACCCGCGCGACTACAGTGAATTTACCGCACTGCGTGACGAGTTGGCCAAGCTGAGCCACCCGGCGTGCCCGGACGTCGACTGGGCCAAGGTCGAGCAGTTGTGCCTGACGTTGTTCCACAACAATGGCGCAGAGTTGCAAACCGTTGCGGCATACGTGCTTGCACGTAGTCAACGCCACGGCCTGGAAGGCATGGCGCAAGGGGTGACGCTGATCAAGGCGCTGTGCAGCGAATGGGCACGCGTGTGGCCGCCCATGGCATCGGTGCGCCTGGACATTTTGTCCTGGCTGTTCGCCCAATTGCAGCCATTGCTGCGCAGCCTGCAAATCACGACGCAGACGCTGCCCGCCCTGGAGCGCCTGGACAGTGAGTTGGCGGGGTTAGCTACGCAGTTGAATCGTCAGGGGCAAGTGCCTCTGGTCACGTTACAGGTATTACGTCATCAGGTCGGCGGCCTGATGCAACGCCTGGAGCGCAACGTTTCTTCTGGCGAAATACTGCTGATGTCGACGAGGGTTCCGGAACCGGCTTTCGTGATGCCGGTGGTGATTCTGCCAGCTCACCCGATGCCGGACGTGCCGCCAGCGGCCTCGGAAACCCGCAAGCGCCGTATCGCCCTGTGGCTGTTTGCGGCGGCCGCGACGATTGCCCTGGCCAGCGGGTTTTGGTGGCGTGACTGGTTGGCTGCTCCGGACAAACGGCTGATTAAAATCATCCAGCAAGAACAGATGGCTCCCTATCCGGTGCGACTGGACAGCCTGTCACTGTTTGATGCCGGTAGCACCGAGCTCAAACCCGGCTCGACCAAGGTGCTGATCAATGCCTTGGCCAACATCAAGGCTCAATCCGGCTGGCTGATTGAGATCGTCGGGCACACCGACACCACGGGTAACGCGGAGCAGAACCTTCAAATCTCGTACGCTCGCGCCTCGGCAGTGCGCGACTGGATGCAACGCATGGGCGACATCCCCAGCAACTGTTTTGTTGTCCAAGGAGCGGCAGGCAGTCAACCGATTACCAGCAATGACACCGCGTCTGGACGAGCGGCCAACCGCCGTGTCGATATCCGTCTGGTGCCGCATGTGGAAGCCTGCATGAATGCTGCGCTTTGAGAAGGCGACGTCGAAGGTTGAACGTATCAAAAATGTACTGTGATGAATGCATGAGTAGGGTCCGCCGGACCCATATTGAAAAAAATAGGAGAGCTGATGACCCCGCCAATTGATAAAACGATCCAAGTACTGGAAGAGCTAAGCAGCAAAAGGAGATGGGGTGCTAGGGGGCGAGTGTTCGAATCACTCCGTCCCGACCATATTTTTCAATGACTTAGCCCAATCTGAAAGGATTGGGCTTTTTCATGGCTGCGTTTTTCGATTTCTGGTAGTTAAATGGTAGTGAATTGAGACTTGCTGGCGGCTCTTTGCTGAGACTGTCACAGAAAGTGGTCTTAATCCGCTTGATCGCATCCAGCATTGGGTGAAATTGGCCTCTGCTATGAAGCAGCAATCGGGCAAAGCCATGAGGGTATTTGCATGCGCTGAGCACCGCCGCCTCACGCGAAAAGGTGAATATTTGCGAGGATAAATCCGGCGACATAGGACAGGAATGCCAGCGAGATACCTTGCAACGGGCGAATGAACCAGTACAGTTTCGCCATCGTGAGGTAGGCAACAAGCACGATCAAGCCTGTGAATCCGAGGAAATAAGAATGAAAGAGCAGCATCGGATGCTGAAGTGCCAGATAACCGAAAACCATTCCGAACAAAATTGCGCCCAGACTGTGGCTTGCGTTGAAGCCGATCCATGCTTTCCACACGCTTGTCTGGCGGCTGATGACGGGCGACGTCGTTTTAAGTCGTGCTAGTAAGTCGGTGTCGCGCGGATGGAGCTTGTCGCCAACGTAGGTGTAGGCCAGATGTACCAGGCCTAACAACATGATGATTCCCGCACTGATTGATACGAGTATTTGCGCTAGCATGGTGGTTCCTAATAAACGCTCATCAGACGTTCGGTTTCGACCCACGCGGAGATCGATGCGGGGAATTCAGGCGAGGCCGGATTGAGCCCCATCGCATTGCGCACGTCCGTGCTGCTCACGAAACCTTCGCTGCCGACAATCGCGCCTTTGCTGTGGCCATGCGCCATCGTCCTGCCGTCCTGCAGAAACTCGAACGCCATGTAGTTCCAACGCGCGTCCCAGCATATCGTCGAAAAGCGCAAGGTATAAACCGCGAACGGCTTCAGGCCGCGACGATACGAAATGATGCTGCCGCCCAGCATGGGACGCCATCCCTTGCGTAGCGCGACCTTGATGAATCCGGCGCGGGTGAAGTATTCGATCAGGGCCAGGTCAGTGATCGTCATGTAGCGGCCGTTGTTCATGTGGCCGTTGATGTCGAGGTCATTGGGCCAGACGCGCATGATCAGCTCAATGGTGTCGCCCATCTGGATCGGTGATTTAAAACGGGCTCGTAGCCAGGTCCGGAACAGCCGAAAGTAAAGACTCATGCTGATTTCTCTTTCTTCGATTTTTTTGGCGTAGCTATCGGCCGCAGTTCGATGCGTCGCTGTTTTTCGTAGGCTGCGACTAGTGGGGCAATCCGTGGATCGGTACTGCCGGGGCCAGGAACCCAGTCAAGGTCGCGCAGGGTTAGCGCTTTGCCAGACCGATTGCGGGGCCGCATGGGCTCAAGCACCTCGCCCGACTCGCGCTCGATGATCTGGACCGGAATCGAATCGGGAGTTTGTAGCCAGCGGTCGCCCCACTGTAGCAATGCGATCAGGACGGGCAAGAGATCTCGTCCCTTTTCGGTTAGATGGTAGGCCTTGCGAAGCGCATCGTCACGGACCGGCGCCTGCACCAGAATATCGGCGGCAATCATTGCATTCAGGCGCGTAGTCAGGATGTTGCGTGCGATGCCGAGGTGCAATGCAAACTCGTCGAAACGGCGCGTGCCGAACACGACTTCGCGAATTAGGAGGAGCGTCCAGCGATCGCCCAGCACCTCAAGAGCGCGGGCGGCAGAACAGAGGGACTCGTTGACTCTCAGGCGTGGCATAGGGTTTCAATTGCAAAAAATGGAGTCTCGAGACTATGTTCTTCAGTTTTAATATGCAACTAATTTAGTTTCGTAATAAAACTTAATCTGTATTTTTTCGCAATTCTTTCAAGGCACCCTATACAGGTGGAGAGTGAGAGTGACCAGCACCGTGGGAAACCTGTCCGGCCTTGCATTCGTGGGGT
Organism: Pseudomonas violetae; assembly: GCF_023072615.1. Taxonomy (GTDB): domain Bacteria; phylum Pseudomonadota; class Gammaproteobacteria; order Pseudomonadales; family Pseudomonadaceae; genus Aquipseudomonas; species Aquipseudomonas violetae. The sequence goes on along the minus strand of NZ_JAKNRW010000015.1, from coordinate 87,350 downwards.
AGTCACGGTGGTGAGTGGAACAAAAGACCTTTGAAAACAATCGGTTGTATCAGTGAGAAGGGCGGCTCTGGAGCTCATGCTCGACCGTTAGATCCTGACTCAGAGTGTGTGAAAACGCTGCGCGAACCCTTGCTATGATTTCTGAGGATTTCATCGCAAGGATCGCCCATGAAGCGCTTTATTCAAGGTGAGCATCGAGGTCAAAACACCTTGCTGCCCGAGGGCTTCGACGACCACGTCAGCGATACCAACCCGGTGCGCGTAGTCGACGTCTTCGTCGACGAACTCGAGCTGGTCAAGCTGGGTTTTGAAGGGGTCATCCCGGCAGGTACTGGCCGGCCTGCTTACCACTCCGCAATCTTGCTGAAGATCTATATCTACGGCTATCTCAACCGCATCCAATCGAGCCGGCGTTTGGGGTGAAAAGCTCAACGCAACGTCGAGCTGATGTGGTTGGTCGGGTATCTGATGCCGTATTTCAAGACCGTCGCCAACTTCCGGAAAGACAACAGCAACGCCATCCGAGGTGTCTGTCGCAAGCGCCCATGAGCTCGTTTATTGCTAGGGCGAGTGTTCGAAGTTGCCCGTATGACTTGCTACGCCTCTCACCACCGGTGATCACAAACTTGATGGGCAGCCTATAGGTATCCGGTATGTTCCTCCAGCAATCAACTCAGCAGATACACCGGAAAACATTCACACAAGTGCATCACCCGGAGCCGCGTGTTATCCCGCAGTGCCGCGTTGTTCGGTTGTTCCAGCAGGTCGGCGATCAGGTGCGCCACTTCAGCGCACTCTGCCTCGCCAAAGCCACGGGTCGTCAGTGCTGGCGTTCCAATGCGGATGCCGCTGGTGATGGCCGGCTTCTGCGGGTCGTCGGGAATCGCGTTTTTGTTTAGCGTGATGTGGGTGCTTTCCAACAGCGCTTCGGCGTCTTTGCCGGTGATGTTCATCGAGCGCAGATCAAGTAGGAACATGTGGCAGTCGGTGCCGCCGGACACCACGCGCAAACCACGACGGGTCAGGATGTCGGCCATGGTCCGGGCGTTGTTGATCACCCGTTGCTGGTAATGCTTGAACCCATCGCCAAGGGCTTCGTTGAACGCCACGGCCTTGGCTGCGATGACGTGCATCAGTGGCCCGCCCTGATAAACCGGGAAAATTGTCTTGTCCAGCAGCGCAGCGTATTGTGCTTTGGCCAGGATCAGACCGCCGCGCGGGCCACGTAAGGTTTTGTGGGTGGTGGAGGTGATGAAGTCGGCGATGCCGACCGGCGACGGGTACACGCCCGCCGCAATCAGCCCGGCATAGTGCGCCATGTCGACCATCAGGTAAGCGCCAACTTCATCGCATATGTTGCGAAAGCGCTGAAAATCAATGATTCGGGAATATGCCGAGGCCCCGGCAATGATCATCTTCGGGCGGTGCTCCCGTGCCAGCGCTTCCATTTCAGCGTAGTCGAGGGTCTCGGTTTCCTTCTCCAGGCCATAGGAAAATGCCTTGTAGAACTTGCCGGAAAAATTCACCGAGGCGCCATGGGTCAGGTGCCCGCCGTGAGCCAGGGACATCCCCAGAATCGTGTCACCGGGTTCGAGCGCCGCCAGAAACACCGCTTGGTTGGCCTGGGACCCGGAGTGTGGCTGGACGTTGACGTATTCGCAGTTGAACAGTTTGCGGGCGCGCTCGATGGCCAGGTTTTCGATCTCGTCCACGACCTTGCAACCGCCGTAGTAGCGCTTGCCCGGATAGCCTTCGGCATATTTGTTGGTGAGCACCGAACCCTGGGCTTGGAGCACTTCTTCGCTGACATAGTTTTCTGACGCGATCAGCTCCAGGTGGGTTTCCTGGCGATTGCGTTCGCGGTCGATCAGGTGGGCGATGGCGGGGTCTAAATTCTGCAGGCTCATGGTGTGATTCCTTAGGTAAGCGCTTCGGCCAGCGGTGTAGGCACGTGATGCGGCTGCACCCGTGACTGGCCTCTGGTCGAGTCGGATAGAAAAATGGAGGTGCCTTTCAGGCCGCTGTCGGTGATCAGGATTACGGCGGTCTGCGGGGTGTCGGGGGGTTCTTCGGCATATTTGAGCGGGTCAGCGAAGGCACTGGCGGCTTCAGGGGGCACGCCGGTACTGGCGGCCAATCGGAACGCTGCCGCGACAATGCTCGGGCCACTGACGCAGATGAACTCGCCACCGCTGGCGGTCGCTGCACGCATGGTTTGAGGCGGTCGCGCGGCAACGCGACATTAATGCTGCTGGCGAGGCTGGTGAGGGCAATGCGTTCGGTTTGCTCGGCCAGTTTGCTCCTGTTCGAGCAGGCAGACAGGCGTTGCCGTGGGCCGCCGCCGACACGCCGGCGATGCCACCGCCGACCACTATGAAGTTGTAACGAACGGTCATGGTCGGCTGCCCTCGGCGATGGCGGCGGCTTTGCTTTCCCTGGTGTAAGTCAGCACGAAGTGCGCCACGAGGCCGAAGATCAAGCCCCAGAATGCAGCGGCCAAACCGAGGAAGCTCATGCCCGAGGCGGTGACCAAGAAGGTGATCAGCGCCGCTTCACGTTGTCTCTCGTCCGTCATGGCGCCGGTCAGCCCGGCGCTGATTGCACCGAACAAGGCCAGGCCCGCGAGGGAGGCAATCAACTCTTTAGGCAGGGCGGAAAACACCGAGGCCAGGGTTGCGCCAAAGGTGCCTATCAGAATGTAGAACACCCCGCAGGCAATCCCGGCGATGTAGCGTTTGTCACGGTATTCGTGGGCTTCGTGGCCGGTGCAGATCGCCGCCGTAATCGCTGCCAGGTTAAAGCCGTGGGAGCCGAACGGGGCCATCAGAATCGAGCCAATCGCGGTGACCGAAATGATCGAGCGCGCCGGGGTGTTGTAGCCCGAGGTACGCAACACCGCCATGCCGGGGACGTACTGGCCGGTCAGCGTCACCAGGGCCAGTGGCAGGCCAATGTTGATGATTGCGTGCCAGCTCCACTCGGGGGCGATGAAGACCGGGTGGGCCACCGCGATGATGATCGAACTGCTGTTGAGCTCACCGAACGAGGCGGCTACGGCGCACCCGACAATCAGCACCGAGAGAATGGTGTAGCGCGGCGACAAGCGTTTGAAGATCAGGTAGGCCGCGATCATCGAGAGCACCAGTACAGGTTGCAGCTTGATCGAGGTGAACAGCTCAGCGCCGAAGCGAAACAGAATGCCCGCGAGCATGGCGGCAGCGATGGCTTTGGGCAGGCGACTCATCAGTTTGTCGAACGCCCCGGACAATCCGACTACGGCGATGATCACCGACGCCACTAGATAGGCGCCGATGGCCTGGGGCAGGGTAACGGTGGGCAACATCGACACCAGCAATGCCGCGCCCGGCGTCGACCACGCTGTGATCACTGGAATCCGCAGGCGCCAGCTCAGGAACAGGCCGGTAATGCCGCTGCCGATGGAAATGGCCCAAATCCACGAAGACACCACATCGTTGGGCAGATGGGCCTCCTTAGCTGCCTGAAATACGATGATCAAAGGGCCGGCATAGGAAATGATCACGGCGATGAAGCCCGCAATGACCGCTGACAGGGATAGATCCTTTCTGAGTGTGTCCATGATGTCTCGACTTGGCGCGGCAGGGTCGCGCAGTGATCAGGGGTGGATTGAGTCGATTGGTTCGATTCTAAATGAGTGTATTTGAATGGATTGAGTTGATTCAATAGGCGGTGAGGTTGTTGCACGATGTTTTTTTGCTGTCGGCGCCATATTATCGGTTGTTATTCTCTTAAATAATTGATTTATAGGCTTATTATCTCTTGTGTAAATATCTTATCGTTGTGGCGAATTTCGATTAAATTGCCACATCAATCGACTCAATTTATGGATTGAGTCGATTGATTGGTTGCCTGGCCTCAATGTGATATGCTCAGATATTGATCATTTCTACGATGGGCAGTAATCATTCATGTGGGTTCCCCAGCTAAGCGAGTTCAGCCAGCCGATGTATTTATCGATTGCTGATGCGTTGGCGCGCGATATCAGCAACGGCGTGTTGAACGAAGGTGATCGCCTGCCGACCCTGCGGGAGCTGGCCACCACCCTGAATGTCACTCCGGGCACCATCAGTCGGGCCTACAGCGAAGCCCACCGACGTCGTCTGGTGCAGGGGGAAGTCGGGCGGGGCACTTATGTGCTCAATCAGAAGCCGCTGGAACTGCCAGCCAGCAGCAGCGTCGCGCCGCTGAACCTGGGGCAATCTGAATTACTCGATCTGTCGATCATCAAGCCCTACAGCGAAACCCTGGAATACTGGTTGCGCGACGCATTGGTGGGCATGGCCAAGAGCCCCGATTTTACCCGTACCCTGGATTACGCACCGGAGGGCGGTCACCCGGCTCATCGCGAGGCGGGTGCGCAGTGGTTGCGCCATTCGTTGCCCGATGCTCAATGGCAGCAAGTGGTGATCACCGCCGGTGCCCAGCATGGTTTGATGGTCGCGATGAGCGCCCTGACCCACGCCGGTGACCTGGTGCTCTGCGAAGAGCTTTGCTACCCCGGCATAATTTCCCTGGCTCATGGTCTTGAGCGCCGCCTGCGTGGCGTGCCGATGGACGATGAAGGGATCATTCCCGAAGCGCTGCGCGAACTGTGCCTGCGGGAGAAACCGGCGATGCTGGTTTGCGTCGCGACCTGTCAGAATCCGACGGCGGCGATCATGTCGCAAAAACGCCGAGCACAAATCGCGGCACTGGCCGAAGAGTTTGACTTCATCATCCTGGATGATGATATCTACGGCTTCCTCGCCACCGACCCGTCGATCAAACCGTTGTCGGCGTTTGCGCCGGATCGTTCGGTGTACCTGACCAGCCTGTCGAAATCGATCATGCCAGCGCTGCGCGTCGGCTATATCTATAGTCCGCCCAAATTGCTGTCGCGTCTGACCTCGATGGTGCGCAGCAGCGTCTGGATGCCGTCGCCGCTGACTGCGCAATTGGCCAGCAATGTGATCACCGAAGGCCTCGACAAAAAACTGATCCGTATCCAGCGCAACGAAGCCGCTGCGCGGCAAGCGATTGCCCAGGAAGCCTTTGCCAATTTCGAGCTCAAGACCCAGCCGTATTCCTACCACGTCTGGTTGACGCTGCCCGAGCCGTGGACCTGCGACGAGTTCACCATGCTGGCGCGGAGCAACGGTGTGCTGGTGCTCAGTGGCACCCAGTTTCAGGCCGAACGCTCCGGGACTACCCGCTGCGTACGGTTGGTACTGATGTCGCCCACCAGCCAGGACGAATTGCGCTTCGCCCTGACCAAGCTGATCAGCCTGATCGAATCTGACCCGCGACGTTACTACTGAGTCGCCGCCGGCTGCGATCTTTCTCGCTCCCAATAGTTAACTTATTCGAGCATAGAGGGGCTTCTGTCGTGCGAAGTCCTCGACTAAGGCGCGCGGCGTTTTTATTTTTTGTTGAACAACAATCCTGGCGAACTTTGCCATGTCGTGGCCATCTTTTGCTGGCCGTGACGCATCAGGATTATTGTCTTGCTCACTGTTTGTTTTCGTCCTTGTTTTTCTTAAACCATCCATGCTTCCAATACCACGCCACAGTGTCAGAAATGGTCTGCTCCAGCACTCGAAAGCTCAGGCCAAGCTCTTGTTCACTTTTGCGGTGGTTAAAACAGGTACGGTGCTCCTCTCGTATCAATAGGCGCAACGTCGCCATGCTCAGCAAAATAGGCTTGCCGGTCAGGCGCGCGTAGACCTCCTGCACCGCCGCCAATAGGTATAGCGCGGGCAGTGGCAGTTGCCGAACAGGGGTTTTGACCCCCGCTATACGTCCCAGGACAGGTACCAACTGGCGCATGGTCAAGTTCCGGCCGGCCGCGAGGTAGCGCTCTCCTCGTCGTCCATTTTTGGCCGCGGCAATCTGAGCCCATGCCACATCACGGGCATCGACTACGGAGAAGGTACCGGGGATCAGCCCGGGTAACTTGCCGTTGACGACATCCTTGACCAATTGTCCCGAGGAGGTCGGGCCCATATCGCCAGGTCCCCACATCCAGCCGGGCAGAACCATGCAGGCATGCATCTGGGGGTGGGTTTCAAGAAACGTCAAGACGACACGGTCCGCGAGGATCTTGCTGCGGTAGTAGTCATCCGCATCGGTTTCGGACCGCAGGCATGTCTCATCGATAGAGGTGCCAGGGTCCCCGTCGAGCACGGCGATCGAAGAGGTATGGACAAATCGGCGTATCCCCGCGCGGTAGGCCTGGTGAAGCAAGTCTCGCGTACCGGCGACATTGATCTTTTCGAGTTCTGCCCAGTGGCTGCCACCCTTGTAGTTATCGCGAAAGAACGCCGCCGTATGAAACACCGTATCGCAGCCTTGCAGCGATGTTGCGAACGCGTCGATATCGGCCATGTCACCAACGACCAGCTCCACACTCGGGAGGTCGTTGAACTGCTGCTCACCTTTGTCTCTTGAACGGACGAGGGCTTTGACGGCGTAGCCACGGGCGACCAGTTCCCGCACCAGGTTGTTTCCCAGCAAACCGGTTGCGCCAGTGACGAATGCGTTGCGCAGGGGGCTCGTAGTCATACATTCCATTCCAGTCGTTTCGAAGGCCGGTAGATATACCGTTCAGGCTGCGTCCGAAAAACAGCGACTACTGCATAATGGCTTTGCATATATGCAGACCCTGGAGGATAGGAGGTATGACGTTGCAGGCAAATTGGGACGACCTTCGTCTGCTGTTGGCGGTCTCGCGGCGTGGCAGTTTTCTTCAAGCGGGCCAACTGCTGGGGATCGCGGCGTCTACCGTGTCCCGTCGCCTGACCCAACTGGAAGCGGCCCTGGGTGAGCCGCTCGTTGAGCGCGGCGTTGAAGGCTGTTGGTTGACCTCGCGGGGGCAATCGCTGGTGGAAGTCGCCGTGGCTGCGGAGGCGGGCTTGAGGCGTCAGACGGCGGCGGACCTGTCCGGGGAGCACACAGAACTATGCGGCAGTGTGCTGGTCAGTGCCGGTGAGGGGTTTTCTTCTTGTGTGTTGGAGGCCGCGAGTCATTTTACTGCCCTGCATCCGCGCTGTTCCGTGGAGTTACTGGTCGCCACCGACTTTCACAAGATCGTCCGCGGGGTGGCGGATATCGCCATACGCACAGCACATCTGGGCGAGCCATCGTTGATTTATCGGCCCATAGGCAAGCTCACCTACGGCGTCTTCGCTGATGCAGGGTACCTGAAGCGATCTCCAGGGGTGACCCTGGCTACGGCGGCAAACATCGCCTTGCTTCCTCCGCTGGATATGTTGCCTCAAATGCGTGCCGCAAAGGCTGCGGGTCTGGACCGTGCGCACATCAGCGTGAACTCGTTCGCTGTCCAACTGGAGTCGGTGCGGCAGGGCATGGGCGTGGCTGTACTGCCGCGTATTCTGGCGACGGGCCTGACGGAGTTGTTCCCGGAGCTTGAACTTCCAGAGATGGAGGTCTATCTGGTAACCCGGCCTCAGGCGTTGAAACAGGCGCACATCAGGTGTTTCTTTGACATCTTGGAGCAGGTATTGCTCGAAGTCCTCTGCGTCGGCAGGCGTCAAAGGGCGAGCTGACAACATCGCAGACAGGCGTCGCAGCATGGGGGTGAGTACGGATCGCTGAGGGGTACTGCTGATCTTCATCGCCGCGCCGGCGATGGTTGCCGCTAGCCAAAGCATGGTCATGCTGATTGCAGGCAGAGCGCTGCAAGGCGTCGGGGCCAGTTCAAATACAAAACGCCCGATGCGATGCATCGGGCGTTGGGGTGAAACAGGTGTAAACCTATTTCAGGACTACACAGCCCGCTGAGTTGGCAGCCGCTCAGCACGTCCTTGATATAGGCATACGGATCATGCCCGTTCATGCTCGCCGACTGGATTAAACTCATGATCGCAGCCGCCCGTCTATTGAGATGCCCTCTGCCGTCGGGCAAACTCCGGTTGCTTCATTGGCTGATAACAGGAGTTACGGATGCCATTTCCACAGACGGAACATAATGCCTTGTTGGCCCTAAAGGGCACAGGGCCGGCCGTTATCGCTCGCCTTGAGCAGATGGGCATTGACTCGCTGGCTGTGCTCAGCGAAGCGAATACTTGTGAGGTCCTGGTTCAGGCATCGGCAGCAGTGGGATCGACTTGCTGGAAGAATAGCCCCCTGGCTCGGGCCGCCACTAACGCGGCCATTGAGCTTGCAAAGGACTCTCAGTTGAGCACACCTAGTGCGTAAAGCTGATCGCTTATTTCAATTGGTAAATCTGATTCGTGTCCATCAGCCAATCTCTGCTGAACGATTGGCTAGCCGAATTGGCGTTTCCGTTCGCTCAATTTATCGATATATCGACGACCTTTCCTTCAGTGGTATCCCAATCTATGGTACCGCCGGCGTGGGGTATGCCTTGGATGCCGATTTTGAGATGCCGCCTTTAACGTTGAACAGGCTTGAACTGGATGCATTGATGCTCGGGGTGGAAATGCTTTCAGCTTCCGCCGATAACGATCTAAGTGCTGCGGCAAGGATGTTGTTGAGCAAAATCTCAGCGTCCATAGCCCATCACAAGGTTGACCCCAGCACGGCAAAAATCAGGGCGCTTGGAACAACACCTTCGTCGACGCGTTGCCATCTGGCAACCCTTCGAAATGCCATCGAAAACACTCAGGCGCTGAAGATAACTTATACCAGCTTGGACGGTGCGGTTTCGCAACGCCTCATTTCGCCCCTTGGCCTTTTCTACTGGGGAGGAAAGTGGACAGTTGGAAGCTGGTGCAGTGCCAGGGCGGCTTACCGCGATTTTCGGGTCGATCACATAACCTCCATCGCTATCGCCCAACAACCATCACCTGACAATCCTGCCCTTGATCTCCAAGCGTATATGAAGCACCAGGCACGTCAGTGGAAGGCGATCACCGCCACTGACACTACGCTGTCAGTATGAGCCACTGATATTTGGGACCCCTCAACACACAGAAGGTCATTCCTATGCAGCACTCATCTCATGTACTCGAATTAGCCATTTTCAAGGTCAAACAGGAATGCGTTGCGCAAGTGCCTGTACTCCGCGCTGGACTTCGTGAAACGTTAAAGACCTTCCCCGGATTAATCGAGTACCGTGCCTACTGCCCTATGACTGACGACCGAGTCTTCGCGGACTTAGCAATGTGGGACAGTCTTGAGAACGCACAAAAAGTGGCAAAGGCGTTCAACGATGGAGATCCGAGATTCTCCGAGTATATGTCCGCTATTGAAAACCTGACGTTTATGAGTCACCTCGTTCCAGAGATGAGTTGACCCTGACAGACTGCCAGAGCAGGTAAGAGACACCGATGCCTTTGTTGTTTGACATCGGTGTCGTCAATTCCTGTCTAAGTGTTCTCAGCTCACCTATTGCTAGGTTCCGGGATAAGCGTCCGGCGAAGACACCTTGATGCAGCATCCAGGGCAATGGTGACCTCTGCGACATTACCTCAAAACTATTTCAGACCTATTCGAGTGGGTCATTCAACCAAATATGATGAGTGCCATCGGTTTCGATTTTGATCCCCCCTGATCCCGATATCCCTATCCTCCAAGGCATAGGCCTTGGATCTCCAACACTTGGCGTGCTGGAGATCCCGGTCAAAAAATCAGGTCAGTACCGTCAATAACCCAATAGTGCGGGTAGGGTTAGGGTGATCGCAGGCACATAGGCGATGATCAAGGTCGCGATGGTCAGGATCGCCACGAAAGGCAAGGCCTTGTGCGATATCTCCTCGATGGCGGTGCCTGAGATGCCGGAGGCGATGAACAGGTTTTCGCCCATCGGTGGGGTCATGAAACCGATACTCAGGCAGCAGATCAGTACGATGCCGAAGTGCACCGGGTCGATGCCCAGGCTGTAGGCAATCGGCAGAATCACTGGGGTGAGGATCATGATCGCCGCCAGCGTTTCCATGAACATGCCTACAAACAGCAAGAAGCCGATGATCAATATCCAGATGAGATAGAGGTTGTCGGTCAGGCTGAGCATCGAGTCGGCAACGATGGCAGGAATCTGGTTCTCCACCAGCAGGCGGCCGAATACAGTAGCGGTGAACAGAATCACCAAGACCCGTCCGGTGATCCAGGTCGTGGTTTCCAGGGACTTGAACAGATCCTTGATGTGCAGTTCCTTGTGAATGAACAGGCCGACAAACAGGGTGTAAAAGATTGCCACGATGGCCGATTCGGTCGGTGTGAACAGACCGGTGTAGATGCCTCCGAGAATCACGAAGGGTGCGAGGATCGACCAGAAGCCATCACGCAGGGCTTTGCGGATTTTCGCCGTGGACCAACCTTCGTTACTGCCGGTGTAGCCCAGTTTTTTGCAGCGAAAGTAGTTCATAAACAGCAGCCCGCCGGCCAGCATCAGCCCGGGTACGACCCCTGCGATGAACAGCTTTGGAATGGATACCGAGCCGAAGGCGCCGTACTTTTCTATGGCCTGCGATGAAGGCAGCAGCCCCATGGCCGAAATGCCGAAGATCACCATTGGAATCGACGGTGGGATGATGATCCCCAGGCCGCCGGAAGAGGCGGTGACAGCCGAGGCATAACCCTTGCTGTAACCACGCTTGACCATCGCTGGAATCATCAGCATGCCGACCGCGGCAGTGGTGGCCGGGCCGGAGCCGGAAATAGCCCCGAAGAACAGACAGGCCATCACGGCGGCGGCGGACATGCCACCTGTAATAGGTCCGGCGAAACTTTCCGCCAGGGTCACCAGGCGTTTTGAGATGCCCGCCGCCTCCATTAAGGCTCCGGCGAGAATAAAGGCCGGCAACGCCATCAGGGGAAAGGAGCCTACGGAGGTAAAGGCGATCTGCACGAACTTGATAGGGTTCTCGCCCAGGTAGACAAAAGAGGCCAGGGCTGAGACGGCCAATGAAATGCTGATTGGAGTGCCTATCAACAGGAGCAGGAGAAAGGTGCCGAATAGGATGTAGACGATATTGGTGTCAAGCATGGACCCGCTCCCGGAGTTTTTCGTCGTCGTGCTGTGCGGATTCTTGAATGATCTTGTCGAGCTCCTGGGTTTGCGGGTCGCGGATGTCGATGCCCTTGACCAGCTTGTAATAGTTGACCTGGAGAACGCGCAGGGTCATCAGGCTGAATGCGATGGGCAAGATCAGGTACAGGTATTTCATCGGAATACCCAGAGTTTGGGATTTCCAGAATACGTTGGCCTTCATGAAGAAGATCACACTGAGGTAGACGAAATAGCTGTTGAAAGCGACCCAGATCAGATCAGAGAGGACTTCGAGTGCTGTCGCCAGCTTGCGAGGCATGAACCTGAACTGGAAGGTAACGCGGTTGTGGGCTGCCAGCTTGGCGGCGTAGCTGGCGCCGAAAAAGGCGAACCAGACAAACATGTAAGTGACCAGTTCTTCGGTCCAGGAGATCGAATGGTTAAATAGGTTACGGCTGAGAATCTGGGCAAACAGGATGATCACGAACAGCGCCAGCAGAGTGCGGCAAATGTAGTTTTCCAGGTTGTCGATGATCTTGAACAGCGTACTGGCAGGTTTCATGTGGGCACCTCCTGAAACGTAGCACCCAAGGCAGGGTTCAACGCTTCACCGCGTGGGTCGAATAGCCAGGCGTTGCCGGTCGGCGAGCTGGCGGTTCTGAGTCGAGGACATCGGGCAGTTCAGCCGCCCGATGTTTGCACAGTGGGTTCTGGAGCCTCGCGTACAACGCTAGATCTGGTCGCGACCGAGCGATTTTAGGGCTTTGTTCAAGTTGTCCTTGCCGAGTTGGTCGTAATACTTGGGCCATACCTGGGAGACGGCGGTATTGATCCATTCCTTCTCATCATCGGCCGGGTCGGAAATGACCATGCCTTTTGCGGTCAGATCCTTCCTGATTTTGGTTTCCTCAGCTACCAGAAAGCTCGCACTGTATTCGGTGGCTGCCTTGCCGGCCTCCAGGATGGCCTTCTGTACATCGGCGGGTTGCTCCTGGAATACTGACTCGCTGACGATCAGTGGTTCGATGGAAAACAGGTAGCGAATGTTGGTGATGTACTTTTGTACCTCGTCGAACTTCATCGTGCTGACGGTGATGTAGGGGTTGTCTTGGCCATCGACCACTTTTAACTGCAAGCCGGTGAACGTCTCTGACCAGGCCATCGGCGTCGGGTTGATGCCCCAGGCGCGGTAGGTATCGATCATGATCTCGTTCTTCGGCACTCGGATTTGCAGGCCTTTGAGGTCGGCAAGCGTGGTGACCGGACGCTTGGAGTTGGTCAGTACGCGAAAGCCCGAGTAGGCCCAGCCAACTATACGCACACCGGCATCACGCACGGTGTTGTCGACCAGCGTTTGGCCGATATCACTCTGGGTCAGTTTCACGGCATCATCCAGGCTCTGGATCATATAGGGCAGGGTGAGCACACCGACCGTTGGAGAGAAGGGCGTGACGTTGTTAACGGCCAGGACAGAGAAGTCCAAGGTGCCCATGGCCGCGTTGCTGACGGTGTCCTCTTCGCTGCCTAGCTGGCCATTGGGGAACAATTTGGCATCGTGTTTTCCACCTGTTCTGGCCTTGAACTCCTCGGCAAACTTGACGCCAAGCTCATACTGGGTGCCGCCTACGTTATCGCCCAGAGCCATTCGGAAGGTCTTGGCCTGAGCCAGACCGCTGCTGAGGGCTGCGGCCGAAAGGCACAGGACCAGGCCGAGCTGGCGGGTAAAGTTTTTGCTGGGTGTCATGACTGCGTACTCCTCTGTAGTTTTTGTTGTAGTTGTTTGCTACGAAAGTGCAGAAATAGCCTGATGCAACGAGCTGCAGCAGTGCTCCGCGTAAAGTCAGACTGGCTGAATGAAGCCTCGTTGTTTCCTTCAACAAGTTCAATATCCGCCCAGGATACGACCCTGTTTAGGGCCACATTATGCCCGCGGCTGGGGCCAGAAAATTGAGCGCATCAATAGGGTGCGTAAGTGCTCTGGAACTCTGCCCAAGGGGGTGTTTTCGCTTTTTTTCAGTGCGTTTATGTAGAGTGTACGAAGGCCTTGCAGAGGCGTCGGTGAATGTCAGTGCCTACCGTTGAGCAGACGCAGGATCTCGTCGAATACGGCATTGTCCAGGCTACGCGACAAATCAAGTTCCAGGCTATGGCGATAATAAGCGCTCAGGTCAAGCCCGACGCCGAGGGCGTACAACTCGATGCTGTTCTCCTGTTCTATCTGTTGTGACACGTGTTTGAGGTGCAGGTCGAGGATGTCCTGCTGGTTGGTCTGGTGGGTGGCGCTGTCCATCGGGCAGCCGTCGGAGATGATGATCAGGATGCGCCGACGTGCGTCGCGCTGCAGCAGTCGCTGACGCGCCCAGAGGATTGCCTCGCCGTCGATGCCTTCGCGAAAAAGATCGGACTTGAGCAGCGCTGCAATGTTCGGCCGGGCGCGGCGCCAGGAAGTTTCGGCATCCTTGTAGACCAGATGGCTAAGCTCGTTAAGTCTTCCCGGATTGACTGGCTGGCCCATGGCGCGCCAGCGCTTTAAAGGGCGTCCACCGTTCCACTGGCCGGTGGTGAAACCGAGGATTTCACTGCGAGCACCAGCCAGCTCCAGGGCACGGCTGAAGGCGTCAACCAACAAGGCGACGCTCTCGATGTGGTTGCGCATGGAGCCGGAGTTGTCGATCAGCAGACTGACCAGACAATCACAGTGCGGACGCTCATGCTCGTGACGAAAAATCTCGCGTTGCTCGGGGCTGATGATCAGGCGACTGAGGCGGCTGGCATCGATCTGTCCCTCGGTCTGGGCGAAGATCCAGCCATCTCGACGAGGCGCTGCCAGCAAGGCACCCAAGCGCTTGGCCAAGCGGGGCAGATTAAGGCCCTGGCCGGCCAGGCGACGGTCCAGGCGCTGACGCAGTTCGCGCAACAATTCGGGCCGTACCAGGCCGTTGGCGTTACGCTCGCGATCGTATTCGCGGCTGAACACCTGATAAGTAAAGGCGTTGTCGCTGGCCCGTGGATTATTTTGGGCAGCACCGCTGCTGCTGTCATCACCTTCGCCATCCTGATCAAAGTCCAATAACAGGGCGAAGGCCAGATGAGTCTTTTCGGCGACTTCCGAGACCTTGCGCTCGTCGCTACCGAGCAGGTCGTCATCCAGTTGCTCGATCAGTTCCTGTGCCTTGGCGGCAATCAGTAAGGCGTACTCGGTAAACTCGACCTGGATATGGCGACAGCGGCGCATCAGCCCGAAGGCCGCACCGAAATGGCCGAGCAGGCTCAGGCGTGGTGCTTCAATGAGCATCTCCGTCTGTTCCCCGGTGCGGCCGCCACACAGCAGAATCCAACTCATCTGCGCCAAAGTGAAGAGCAGCAACCCGACGTGACCTTCGGCCTGTCCAGCATCCAGAAACTGCTGGCTCCACTGCTCGAAGCGCTGCAACAGATTGCGCCGCGCGCCTGGGTGACTGTCGGCCACCAACGACTCCACGCGCAGTTGTTCCAGCAGCTCGAACACCAGGCGCGCGATGGGCTGCGCCGGGAGAACCTGGCGCACCAGCGCTTGATCACTGTGCTTCAAACGCAGCGCCAGGCTATCCGCCACCCCACGCCAGGCTCGACTCTCATCGTGTTCGGGGTCTGGGTGCAGGTGTGGGGCGCGCACCGGGAAATGCCGTTCCTGCACTTCAAGGCGGCCGCCGCGGTAACGTAGGTACCGCTCGCCGGACAGTGCCCGCAGTGACGCCGCGCAAAGTTCCTCAAGTTGTTGCTGGCGTTTTTCGCGGCGTGGCGGCGGGTTCATGATGGTCTTCCTGTGTGGGTTCAGGCCAATGCCAGCAGGGGGAACGCCGATTCGGTCAGCTCCTGGTCAAAACAGCGTTGGTAGTATTCGGCGACGATCGGCCGCTCGGATTCATCGCATTTATTGAGAAACGACAGGCGGAAAGCCAGCGCCGTGTCGCTGAAAATTTCTGTGTTTTCCGCCCAGGAGATCACGCAACGTGGCGACATCAGGGTCGACAGGTCACCTGCGGCGAAGCCTTGGCGGGTCAGGTCAGCTACCGCCACCATCTGCGTCAGCAGCCGTTCGCCATGCCGGGCCTGCAGGTGTGGCACTCGCGCAGCAACAATCGCGACTTCTTCAGACTGGGGCAGGTAGTTCAGGGTGGCCACTATGTTCCAACGATCCAGCTGCGCCTGATTGAGTACTTGGGTGCCGTTGTAAAGCCCGTTGAGGTTGCCCAGGCCAACGGTGTTGGCGGTAGCGAACAGGCGGAATGATGGGTGCGGATGGATCACTTGATTCTGGTCGAGCAGATTGAGCCTGCCGTCGCGTTCAAGGATGCGCTGAATCACGAACATGACGTCCGGACGGCCAGCGTCGTATTCGTCGAAGATCAGCGCCATGGGCCGACGCAGAGCCCAAGGCAAAACACCTTCCTGGAATTCGGTGACTTGCTTACCCTCACGCAGGACAATGCCGTCCTTGCCGATCAGGTCCAGGCGGCTGATATGACCGTCCAGGTTGACGCGTGTGCAAGGCCAGTTAAGCCTCGCAGCAACTTGTTCGATATGGGTCGATTTACCGCTGCCGTGCAGGCCTTGCAGCATCACTCGGCGATTGCGGGTGAAGCCCGCGAGAATCGCCAGGGTGACTTCCGGGTTGAAGCGATAGGCCGAGTCGACCTCCGGCACATGTTCCTTTGAGGAAAGGAATACGGGAACGCGCATGTTGGAGTCGATACCGAACAACTCCCGGACAGGGACCAGGCGGCTGGCAGGTTCGAAGTTCAGGTCGGTCATCAATATCGCCTTGGGGCCGTAAAGGAGGTCTTGATTCTAGGGAGGTGGCCCGTGTTGGGGAGGGACCAGATACCGTCACCCGATGCGGCCAGTCGGGGTGGCTGGCGCCACGTTCGGGCTACAACTGGCTCTATGGTGTGTAGCAGTAGCGGCTAAGGATGGTGTCAGTCGTTAATCCCGCGGCTGTTGCCGCCCAAAAAACCTGAGGGGCCAATCAGATGTCCACCGATTCGCTGACGATCAAGCTAGGCCCGGAGCTTCTCGCGCTATTTCGCCGTTACGAGGCGCACACGCAGATTACCCCGCAGTTTTACATCGACGAGCTGCTGGCCAAGACCCGGCCGACCTTGCAGGCCGTGGTCGAGGCGTTGGACGAAGCCGCAGGCAATCCCGAGGCGCTGGCTGAGTTGTTCGGTCGCAAGATGGCCAGCCTGGTGCAGCAGCAGAACGATCGGGTCAGTGCTTGAGATCGACTCGATTCAGTTGTTCGATGTTCTCGCGGATCTCCACCAGCCTCGCCTCGACCACATTCTCCAGGTGATGCAAATCCTGTAGCCACTCTTGCTTGGCTGAGAGGGGCTGTTCATTGGTACCGGTCAATTGCTTGAGCTCGGCCAGAGCCTGTTGCAGCATCGGGCTGCAATCGGTCAGTTGCCGCCAGGCCTGGCTGTGACGGCTCTGTCCCGGAATGGAGATACGTGGTCGGGCGAAGGTGAATTTCTGACTATGCCGGCGCAATGAGGTAACGGGGCGCAGGTAATGGATCTTGAGCACGTCGCGGTCGTGCTCGCGGCGCAGACTGAAGCGGGAGATGAGTTCGAAGGCACTGATGCCCATTTCTTTTAGAGTCGTAAAGTCGGTCATGGCAGGTATCTCGTCTGTCGTTAGTCTGTTGGGTGGTTGTCGGCTCCTTTGGTGTCTGCGCAACAGGCAGCAGTGGGCCTGCTGTAGTCGCAGGTTACGGAGCTGTCTGGCGCGATTGTTATTGTTTTCAGACCTGGGTCGTTGTGGCCTGTCGAGTAACGACAGGCTGGACCGAGGTGAGGAGGCCGCTCTCATCGAATGAGAGGTGCGCGCAGTTTAGCCAGCGCGGGCCCGTCGCCAAGGACCAGCCCGGATCGTCCTGTGGGGCCAGGCGCGGGTCGCAAGCGGGTCCGGATCAGGCCGGCGGGCTTTGATTGCGCTCGAGTTGCATCAGTCCGGCGGTCAGTTCATCAAAGCGCGCGCATCTGATGCCAATACACACCAAATAGTTGCCCGCCATGGCCCGTGTGGCAGCCAGCCAGCGGATGCTACGACCACTTAGCTGCAAAACCTGAGGCCCGTTACGATCGAGCCGGTCCAGTATCCCTTTGGCGCGCAATACGACATCGGCATATTCACGCAGCAGTTGTTCGAGCCGGGTGGCATCAATGGCCGCTGCGTACTTCAAACTGACAGAACACCAGCTATTTTCATTCGCGGCGGCTGCCATGGGTCTCAGGTGATCAGCCGCCGGGACTGGGCGGGCTATGGCTGATGGACTTGGCAAGCTGTCATTGAGTGCCCGCATCGCCCAGCCATTCAGGTCCCGAAGGGCGGCCAGCACTTGCGCATATTCGGCGGTATCGACCGCCGGCAGGCGATTGATGATCAATTGGTCGGAGGCGGTAATCTGGGCGCGCCAGACGTCCCCGGTATAACGGTTTCGGGCATGAAGGGAAGTCTGACTGGCGTCGACCAGGCAGACCACCGAGTTCAGCTTCAACTGACGTGATACCCGCGCAATATCGGCGATTCTTGCAGGTTCAGCGACACCGCTGGCTTCGATATAGATCGCGCCGGGGCGCTGCTCCATGCGCAACGCTTGGGCCAATTGTTCTGCCAGGGTGCCGCCCAGGGTGCAGCAGATACAGCCATTGCCCAGTCGCAGGATTCTGTCATCGCGGTAATCAATGAGCTCGGCGTCGATATTGATGTCGCCGAAGTCATTCACCACGATCAGGCTGTCGCGGGGCAGCCCCTGTCGAATCAGCTGATTGAGGTAGGTGGTCTTTCCCGCACCGAGGAAGCCGGTGATGACCGTAAGGGGGACCGGATCAGGTAGTGGCATGGACCTCACCTCCCAATACCGTCGCCAGTACACGGATAGTGCGCAATTGCGCCGGGTCGATGGTCAGCGGGTCCTGATCGAGCACTACCATATCAGCGAATTTTCCAATCTCGAGGCTTCCGACCTGGTGGTCGAGGCGCAAGGTGTAGGCCGCGCCAAGCGTTATCATTTCCAGAGCCTGTGGAACACTCACTCGCTCTTCTTCACCCAACACTTCACCGGACGCGCTTTCTCGCATCACCGCACACCAGGCTGTGAATAAGGGCCCCAGTGGCGTGACCGGGGCGTCGCTGTGGATCGCGGTGACTATGCCCAAGCGCCGCGCCGAGGCAAGCGGCTCAAGTCGCCGACTGCGCTCGTAGCCCAAGGTGCGTCGGCGGTGAATGTCGCCCCAGTAATACAAATGGTTGGCAAACATGTTCAGGCACAGACCGAGTTTGGCCGTGCGCCGTAGCTGAGCATGATCAATCACTTGGCAATGCTGCAGCGTATGCCTGTGATCGGCACGCGGCCAAAGATCGAGGGCGCTTTCCACTGCATCCAGCATCAACTCGACCGCTTCGTCGCCGTTGGTATGGATATGCAGTTGCAGCCCGGCCTGGTGGTAAACCTGTACCATCTGTTGCAGGGCCTCGGGGGGCGCATTCCAGATGCCATTGGCATGACCGTCGTGGTAGTAGGGCCACTTCATTCGCGCCGTATAGCCCTGAATAGAGCCGTCCGTCATCATTTTCACCAGGCCGAACTTCAGCTTGTCGTTGCCCAGTGGGAGGCACTGTTGCAGTCGCTCGACCCCCTGTTCCGGCGACCAGGCCAGAGCGCTCATTGCCGGCACCAGGCGCACTGGAAAATGAGCTTCGCTCGTCACGAGTCTCAGCGCTGCGATACCGTCGTCGGTCAAGGGATTGTAGAGGTCAGTGATGGTCGTGATCCCGACATTACGGGCAGCCAGGCCATACCGTCGCAGCGTGCCGGGGGACGACACCGCCTCGAACAGATTCATCTCCAGGGCCTCGAAAATGGCATGCATCGCCGCCATTTCCTGCAGTTCGCCGTTGGGCTGGCCGTCGGCGTCGAGCGTGATGCCTTCAATACCAGGATGGCGGTGAAGATTAGACCGTTCGAGCATCCGGCTGTTGACCGTCATGACGTGCAGGCTCGCATGCATTACCACGACAGGTCGGTCTTCCACCGCGGCATCCAGCAGGTGTCGATCGAGCCGGGCACCCTCGAAATAGACGGGGTCGAAGCCCCAGGCAATCAGCGGTTCGCCGGGTGCGAGCGCCTCGGCAGTCTCGCGCAAGCGTTGTTGCATGGCCGCGATACTGTCTGCACCGGCCCAGTGAAACCCTTCAGGATCGACGCGGGAAAAGTATCCCAGATAGAGGTAATTCCACATTGCTCCTTCGAGGGCATGGCTATGGCCTTCGACGAAGCCCGGCATAATGATGTTGTCCGCAAAGCGCCGATCCAGCGTGTAGTCCCCCAGCTCCTGCATCGCTTCCAGCGGGCCGACGCACAGCACACGACCGTCGCGCACCGCAATGTGAGTGGCTTCAGGCTGGGATGGGTTCATTGTAAGGATGCGCACGGCGGTGAAGACGGTAATGCTCATTTGCAGGACTCCTTGATCCGAGTGAGCGGCGAAGGGGTAGTACTTGCTCTGAAATTCATCAGCAGTGGAATGCAGGCGAGAAAGAACAGTGCAGTGCCTGCGAAGACCATGAGGTAGTTCCACCCACCCAGCGAGGGCACGATCGGGGCAAAGAAGAACAGGATGTGGAAGGTGGTGAAGATGATCGCCAGGTTGAAGAAAGCGAGCTCTTTAGGCACGGACGTACTGAAGTCTGCATCCATCATGCGTAACAGCAGCAGCCCCGTGCCGGTCGAGCCACAGCAACAACCAAAGGCAGTAATGGCCCGCTCCGGCCCGAGGGCGCCGCTCAGGCGCCCGAAATAGAGACAGCCGATCAACGTGACCAGCGTAACGGTAACCGTCACCAGCAGGATGGGCGTCAGCAGTGCGTAGAGCACGGCAAACTGGATGCTCATCAGGGTACCCACGACCATGAAGTCGATTGATGAGCCGGTGATGCGTTTCAGCGTTTCGTCGTCGACGCGGTGGGACAGGCCGCAACGGTCGATCACCAGGCGCATCACCACACAGACAGCCAGGCCATGAAGGAAAAACAGGTTATAGCTGAATAACACCGAGAGATTGACGCCGCCTGCTGAGAAATCCTTGATCTGAACTTGCATGAAGCTCAGCCAGACGTAGGTAATCAGGTAGGCAACGGCGAGCAGTCCGAGATGATAGGCCAGCGAATCGAGATTCGCCGGGTGCGAGACCATACGGCCGCTGCTCGGTACTTGTGCCCCATTGTAAAAACCGGATTTGAATTGTTCATCGATGTTCGAGGCCTTGTTGGCATTGAGACCTCGGCGGATAAAGTTGTTAGCCATCGGCACACCGACAAGGAAGGCCACCAGAAAGCCAAGGGACGCATAAATCAGGCCGACCTGTGCGGCATTTTCAATGCCGTATTCTTTCTCCCAGATGCCGCCGTAGGTCAGCGCCTGGCCCGGGCCTTGGGTAAAACCATGAGTGACGATGGCGCCGAGCCATTCGCTGATACCGGCGCCGGTCATGGCGTCATAACCGCTGATGACCAGATAGCCGATCACGCCTTGCAGTCCCAGGCTGATCGTCCATATCAGTGTGAGCCACAGGCCTCCGCGCACCACGCTGCCGCCTGAAAGGGACGCGTCCTTGCTTTTGCCGGTGAGGCACAGAGACATGAAGCTCAGGGTAAAAAAGTGAAAGGTCAGGGTTTCGAAGTCACTGGCCTTAAAGCCAGGGATCAACTCGAACGATAACAACGTGAATCCGAGCATGCCGCCGATCATGCTGGCCGGTGCCAGTGAGTTACGGAACAGGCCAATGCGGTTGCGCAAGATGCTGCCCAACAGCAGCATGCCGGCCAGTAGGGCAAAGGCGATTATGCCGTGGAAGGTGCTTTCCATCATCAACCTCTTCTTATACTTATTATATTTTTTGAATGGTGATTTGACGTAGCAACGTCATGCACCACCGCTGTTTGCACTGTGATCTTTCAGGTCACTACCCCCTTTTCAGTGGGGGTTCAGCTCATTGCGGGAGACTTCGATCACGCCATTCATACTTGGCTCACCTCAACAGTAGAGTAATGAATGTGACCTGTATAATATCGGTTCGGTAACGAATGATGCCTGGAAGGTATTAATGTGCGAATCGATCTGCGCCATCTACGGGCCTTCGAGGCTGTCGCCGAAGAACTGCATTTTCGCCGTGCGGCCGAGCGCCTGAATCTGGCGCAACCGGCCTTGAGTCGAACCATTCAGCAACTGGAGGAGAGCGTCGGTGAGGTGCTGTTGTTGCGCAGCAACCGACGGGTCGAGTTGACCGAAGCAGGCCGCGTTTTCCTCGCTGGAAGCCGAATGGTATTTGAGCGACTGGACAGCGCCGTGCATCAGGCACGCAAGGCGGGTGCTGGCCAGATTGGCCAATTGCGTATCGGCTACACCGATTTCGCGGTCTCAGGACAGCTGCCACCCATCCTTGACGGCTTTCATCGGTGCTACCCGCAAATCAGGGCCGAGCTGGCTTTTGGTTCGACCCAACAGCAACTCGAATTATTGAAGGGTGGCACCATTGAGTTTGCGTTTATCACGGGCCCCCTGCTGGATCCGGATATCGACAGTATCGAGGTGCAACGCGATCGCTTTGTCGCGGTGTTGCCT
This sequence comes from Pseudomonas violetae, assembly GCF_023072615.1. Classification (GTDB taxonomy): domain Bacteria; phylum Pseudomonadota; class Gammaproteobacteria; order Pseudomonadales; family Pseudomonadaceae; genus Aquipseudomonas; species Aquipseudomonas violetae. The sequence continues at coordinate 65,694 of NZ_JAKNRW010000015.1, read as the reverse complement.
CAGCACCATCGGTTGGCAGAACGGTCCGAGGTGATGTTGTCGGATCTCGCGCAGGAGCCTTTTGTGATGGGCGTGATGAGCCACTGGTCGCACTATCGACGACAGCTCGATGCGCTCTGCATCAGTGCCGGTTTCCTGCCCCAGGTCGTACAGGAGGCGTACAACAGCGAAGGGGTCTTTGGTTTTGTTGCGGCCAATATCGGCGTTACTGTCCATCTGGAAAGCGCGGGTAATTTCAATCGTAAGGGCGTGGTGCTGATTCCGCTGAAAGGGATCGACGCCCGCGTCAGTACTCTGGCCACCTGGTTGAAAAACCCGGTGACGCCGGTCCAGAAAAATTTTATCGACTTCCTCAGGCAGTGGGCGCCGCCGATTTGAGGCTACGTCGGCGGATCGGCTCACAGCAGGTAGTCATCCTCTGCGAGCCGCGAGGCAGGTCGGTGGTTCAGTTGCGCATGACCTCGTCCAGCGCCTGTTGGAGTGTGCTGACCGTGCGCTCGATATTGTGCAGCTTGTCGAGTCCGAACAGTCCGATTCGAAAGGTCTGGAAGTCGGCCGGCTCGTCGCATTGCAACGGCACTCCGGCGGCGATTTGCAGGCCGTGCGCGGCAAACTTCTTGCCGCTCCTGATCTCGGCATCATCGGTGTAGCTGACCACCACGCCAGGGGCCTGGAAGCCGGCGGCTGCCACACTCTTTATTCCTTTGTCGGTCAACAGGGCGCGAACGCGGTCGCCCAGCTCCTGCTGTTCGTCGCGGACCTTGTCGAAGCCGTAGGCTTGAGTCTCCTTCATTACGTCACGAAAATGCGCCAGGGCATCGCTGGGCATCGTCGCGTGATAAGCATGCCCGCCCTGTTCGTAGGCCTGCATGATCTGCAGCCATTTTTTCAGGTCGCAGGCGAAGCTGCTGCTCTGCGTCTGCTCGATGTGTTTGAGGGCCAAGGAGCTGAACATCACCAAGGCGCAGCAAGGGGACGCGCTCCAGCCTTTTTGCGGCGCACTGATCAGCAGGTCGATAGCGCACTTTTGCATATCGACCCATAGTGCACCCGAGGCGATGCAGTCGAGCACGAACAGGCCTCCCACCGCATGCACGGCATCGCCGACTGCGCGCAGGTAGTCATCGGGCAGGATCATTCCCGATGAGGTTTCGACGTGGGGGGCGAAGACGATCTGCGGCTTCTGTGCCTGAATGGTTGCCAGCACTTCGTCGAGTGGGGGAGGGGCGAAGGCGGATTGGCGGCCGGGCTCAATCGGTCGGGCTTTGAGCACTGTGGTGGCCGCCGGAATGTTGCCCATCTCAAGGATTTGGCTCCATCGATAGCTGAACCAGCCGTTGCGTATCACCAGGCATTGCTGGTCGCTGGCAAACTGTCGCGCCACCGCTTCCATGCCGAAGGTGCCGCTGCCAGGCACTACCGCAACGGCCTGGGCGTTGTAGACCTGTTTCAGGGTGCTGGAAATGTCGTTCATCACCCCTTGAAAGGACTGCGACATGTGGTTAAGCGAGCGGTCGGTGTAGACCACCGAATACTCGATCAGCCCCTCGGGGTCGATACTGGGATATAGCTTTGACATGTGTGACTCCTGTGGCAGAAATCTCAATGTGATCGACCCTGCCCTAAGCGTTGGCAAATGACAAGATTGCTCAAGAATGAATTGCAGTACCCGTCACGCAGGGCCAGGTCTGTCTGGCCTCCGTGAGGGGCGTGCGCGCAAAGCCTTGCCCTCGCAATGAGTCGGGCGATGCGCCGGGTTCATTGGATCAGTCTGTCATGAGGACGTGGTGCTTTGGGCGGCACTGAACTCGTTGGTCAACGGTTCGCCTTTGCGTTTGCCGATCCACCAGGCGCAATACGCACTGATGGCGCCGGCGAACAGTACGTAGAGACAGGTCGTCCAGGGCTGGCCACCGCTGCTGCGCATCAACGCCGTAGCGATCATGGGCGTCAGCCCGCTGGCGAAGATACCGGAAAATTGATAGACGAACGAGATGCCGGTGTAGCGCACTTTCGCGTCGAAAAGTTCACAGAACATGGCGGCCTCGGGACCATAGACCGCAGCGTAAAAAATACCGAAGGGAACCACAATGGCCATCCAGATCATGAACATGTCGCCATTGCTGGTCATCATCAGCCAGAAGGCCGGAAACGCGGAGAGGGCAGTGATCAGCGAGCCCCAGAAGTAAACGCGGGTGCGGCCGACTCTATCGGACAAGGCGCCGAACATCGGAATGGTGAAGCACATCACCACCGCTGCCACCATCACCCCGATCAATGCTTCGGAACGCGGCAGGTTGAGCGTCTGGGTCAGGTAACTGAGCGAGAATACGCCGAACACATTGAAGAACACGCCGTCGATGTAGCGTGCCCCCATACCGGCCAGCACGTTCTTTGGGTAACGTTTCATCATGTCTATGAACGGAATGGCGGCTTCGGCGTTGGCTGCTTTAACCTTGGCGAACTCAGGACTTTCCATCACGTTCAGACGAATCCAGGTGCCAACGAACACCAGGCCTGCGCTGAGCAGAAAAGCGATGCGCCAGCCCCATTCGAGAAACTGTGCGTCGGTCAGGATGTAGGACAGCAGTCCTACCACACCAGAGGCCAGGCACAAGCCTATTGCCAGGCCGATTTGAGGCAGGCTGGCGTAGAAACCGCGTTTATGTTCGGGTGCGTACTCGAAAGCCATCAGCACGGCGCCACCCCATTCGCCACCCAGGCCGATGCCCTGGACGATGCGCAGCAGCAGCAGAAGGATCGGCGCCCAGATACCGATGCTGTCGTAACTGGGCACCAGGCCAATGAGGAAGGTGGCCACGCCCATGATCATCATGGTCATGATCAGCATGCTTTTTCGACCGATCTTGTCGCCGAAATGACCGAAAATTACCCCCCCGATAGGTCGGCTGAGGAAGCCGACGGCGAATGTGCCGTAGGCCAGCATGGTGGAGACCAGTGGGTCATCGCTGGGGAAGTACAGGTGGTTGAATACGATGCCGGCGACGACGCCATAGAGGAAGAAGTCATACCACTCGATGGTGGCGCCTATAACACTTGCTATTACCACCTTGCGCACGGGGCTGGGCGTGGACATATCAGTATTCCTGTTGTTGTCTTTATATGGAGGGTGAGCGGATGTGGCGCGCTACTTTCAATGCTCCATCAGGATGCAAATGTGCTGCGTGCAGGTGCGGGTGCCGCTACGGTGTGTTGTGTGCGGGCGCCGGGCTGGAGGCAGTCTTGGAGGATCATCGTTGAGGCTTTCTCGGCAATCATCACCACGGGGACGTTGGTGTTGCCCGAAACCAGGGTTGGCATGATCGAGCAGTCGACCACCCGCAAGCCCTGCACGCCGTGAACGCGCAGGCGCGAATCCACCACCGCTTGTGGATCGTTACCCATCTTGCAGGTGCCGGACGGATGGAAAATGGTTGCCCCGTATTGGCGGCAGAACTCCAGAATCTGCTCGTCACTCTGGTGCTCGATTCCAGGCCGATACTCGCGGCGAATCAAACGCTTGAGTGGCCCGGTTTGTGCCAGCTTGCGGGTGTAGCGCACCGCTGCAATCACCGTTTTGCGGTCCAGTTCGGTCGACAGGTAATTGGGCTGCATAGACGGCGGCTGCAAGGGGTCGGTAGAGGTAATGCGCACGTAGCCGCGGCTTTCGGGGCGCAGTTGGCAAACCGACATAGTGAAGCCCGAGAAGGGATGTACGCTGCCGCCGGCAGAGTCGGCACTCAGGGTGCCGAAGTGATACTGAATATCGGGGGTGTCACTTTGTTCCAGCACCCGGGTGAACAGCCCGCCCTGGTTGATGCCAATCGCCAGCGGACCGCCGCGGGTCAGCAGCCACTGCAGGCCCATGCGCAATTTACGCAGCGGCGAACGCAGGTCATCGTTGGTGGTGATCGGTTGAGTGCATTCGTAGATCAAGCGAATCTGCAAATGGTCTTGAAGGTTTTCACCCACACCAGGCAGTGCATGTACCGTTGGGATGTTGAATTTTTTCAGCAGGTCTGCGGGACCGACGCCAGATAATTGCAGTAACTGCGGTGATTGCAGCGCTCCGGCGCTGAGAATCACTTCGCGCCTGGCGTTTACGGTGAGTGACTGACCGTTCTGGCGATACTGGACGCCGACTGCGCGGGCCCCTTCGAAAAGGACTTTTTCGGCTTGGGCTTGCGCCTCGATAGCCAGGTTCGCACGATGCTTGGCGGGGTGCAGGTAGGCCACTGCGGTACTGCAGCGCAAACCCTTGCGCGTGGTCAATTGGTAGTAGCCAACGCCTTCCTGATCACCGGTGTTGAAGTCCTGGATATGAGGCACACCGAGCTCCTTGGCCGCCCCGATAAAGCCTTCAGTGAGTGGATGCCGAGCCTTGATGCTGGATGCCGATAACGGTCCGTCGGTGCCGCGAGTGGGGCCGGGGCCCAGGTCGTTGCATTCGGCGCGGCGGAAGTAGGGTAATACATCGTCCCAGCCCCAGCCGACATTGCCGGCACTGGCCCAGGCATCGTAATCAGCGCGCTGGCCACGAATGAAAATGAGACCGTTGATTGAACTGCAGCCACCAAACACCTTGCCGCGCGGCCAGTAGATTCGCCGCTCGTTCATGCCGGGATCTGGATCGGTGTAGAAGCCCCAGTTGTAGACTGGGTGGAACATGGTCTTGGCGTAACCTATCGGGATGTGGATCCACGGATACCGATCCGCAGGCCCCGCCTCGAGTAAGCAAACGCTGTATCGTCCGTTCTCGCTGAGTCTATTGGCCAGCACGCAACCGGCTGAACCGGCGCCGACAATGACGAAGTCATAAGTACGTGACATCCGAAAACCTCTTTTTATTGTTGTGAATCCGAGTCGAGGATTTAAAATAGAACAGTACATTCCATTTATATGGGGCCAGAGTTAGAGCGTTTGTGAGTCCACTCGGTTTTTTTTACCAAGGTCTAAAGTAACTCGCTAATAATTAATGAGTTATCTGTGTGTTTTACTTTTATTGGATTTTTAATAATGGTACGAAATAGACCGAATAATGAAAGCGGCGTGTTGGAGCCGATTGCCGGAGACAACCCGGATCGCAGTCTGCGGGCCTTGCTGTTATTGGAGGCGGTTGCCACTGCCCACGCCCCTATGTCTCTCGCACAGTTGTGCGACCGGCTGGAGGCGCCCAAAGCTACTCTGCTGCGAATGCTCGTAGCACTGGAACGGCTTGGCTATCTGTTGCGCGAGGTGGACGAGAAGGCCTACCTGCTCGGCCCTCGCGCCAATCGTTTGGGACTGTCGCTATTGCGTAACGAAGTCGTGCTTCAGCGAAGCCGCCTGATTCTGCAGACGCTGGTGCGGCGACTGGGTGAAACCTGCAACCTGACGGCACTGGATGGCGACAGTGTGATTTACATCGACCGTGTGGAAACACACGAACCCCTGCGCCTGCATGTCGAGCCCGGTACCCATGTGCCGTTGCATTGCACCGCCAGTGGCAAGTTGTTTCTCGCCCAGATGCCGGCGGAACGCCGCAGTGCCGTGCTCAAGCAACTGGAGCTCACGGCGCAGACAGACCGCAGCATTACCGACATCGACCTGCTGGAGACCGAGCTGGAGCGGATCCGCGTACGCGGAGTAGGGATTGACAGTGAGGAGTTTGTCAGAGGAATGGTTGCCGTGGCCGTGCCCATCATCAGTGCCCAGGGTCACTGTCTGGCGGCGTTGGCCTGCCATGCGCCGACGGCACGCAAGAGCCTGGGCGACTTGATCGAATACATTCCCCGGTTGCAGGCGGCGGCCGAGCAACTGGCCCTTTCTTTTGAATTGGAATCCTCTCAGGGCTGAGCATTGCGGATGACGGCTGGCATCACGCGTGGGCGAAAACTGGTTCTAACTGTGCGCGCTGCTTGTTCTTACTTTCGACTACAGGGGTGGATCGGGCGGTGCTGCGTTGCGATGCCCAGTACTGCTCCTGCGTATGTCGGTGCGGGGAGCGAGTCTCCTGCCCGGTGACCAACAATAAAAGTGCACCAGTCGAGAGGTAAGCATGAAAACAACAGCTCACGAGTACGATGCAGTCGAGGCATTGGCCAGTGACCGCGCTCACGTCTGGCATCATCTGTCCCAGCACAAACCGCTGGAACAGAACGATCCGTTGATGATCGTCAAAGGCAAGGGCATGCAGGTCTGGGACATCAAGGGCAATGAGTACCTGGACGCGGTCTCTGGTGGTGTGTGGACCGTCAACGTGGGTTACGGTCGCGAGAGTATTGCCGACGCGGTGCGCGATCAGCTGGTGGATATGAATTTTTTCGCCGGCTCCGCCGGCAGCATCCCTGGCGCGTTGTTCGCCAAAAAACTGATTGAGAAGATGCCTGGCCTGAGCCGGGTTTACTACTCCAACTCCGGCTCCGAAGCCAATGAGAAGGCCTACAAGATCGTGCGGCAGATTGCGCACAAAAAATACGGGGGCAAGAAGCACAAGATCCTGTTCCGCGAGCGTGACTACCACGGCACCACCATTACAGCACTGAGTTCAACCGGCCAGTTCGAGCGCAAGAACCAATACGGCCCCTTCACCCCGGGTTTCGTCGAGTTTCCACATTGCTGCGAATACCGCTCGCAGTTCGGTGAAATAGCCGACTATGGCGTGCGCGCCGCTATGCAGATGGAGCGCGTCATCCTCGCGGAAGGGCCGGATACCGTGGGCGCCGTGGTGCTCGAGCCCATCACCGCTGGGGGAGGTGTAATCACGCCGCCGGAGGGTTACTGGGAGACCATTCAGGCGATCTGCAAGAAGTACGACATCCTCCTGCACATTGACGAAGTGGTCTGCGGTCTGGGCCGCACGGGCAAGTGGTTTGGCTATCAGCATTACGGCATCAAGCCGGACATCGTCACCATGGCCAAGGGCGTGGCCAGCGGTTACGCGGCGATCTCCTGCACAGTGACCACCGAGGAAGTGTTCGAAGCGTTCAAGGGGGAGGCCGATGACCGGATGGGCTACTTCCGTGACATCAGCACCTTCGGCGGCTGCACCGCAGGCCCGGCGGCGGCGCTGGAGAATATGCGAATTATCGAGGACGAGGACTTGTTGGAGAACGTCACCCATATGGGTGAGTACTTCATGGGTCGCCTGCGTGAATTGCAGGACAAATATCCAATCATCGGTGATGTACGCGGCAAGGGCCTGTTCTGTGGTCTGGAATTGGTCAAGGACCGCAAGACCAAGGAGCCGGTGGCGGAGAGTGTGCCGATTGCCATCGCCGCTGACTGCATGCGCCAAGGGGTGATGATTGGGCGTACTAACCGAAGCTTCGAGCAGCTCAACAATACGCTGTGCTTCGCTCCTGCGTTGATCGCCACACAAAAGGAGCTGGATGTGATCATCGTCGCCCTGGACAACGCCTTTGGCCGCCTTGCAACTCATTCGTAACGCTGGCGAACCCTGAGCAGACCGGCCCCTTTACTTCGTTGAGGGGGGCCGGTTTTGTGCGTCTGCAGCGTTATAGGTCGGGCGCTGGATAGTCTTGCCGAGGTGTTGTTGCTAGTCTGCTTGGCAATCGCCGCGTTAGCGCTGTGCTGGCAAGAGCATTTTGAAGTGACTGGCCGAGTGGTGTGCGGTGCCAGCGCTTCTCGTTCGTTGAGTCGAGGCCGCTATGTTTCAGTTGTTCCATTTGTCCGCCGAAAAATCTACCAACCTGCAGCAGCAACTGCGCGAGCAGATTGCCCAGGTGATTCTCAACGGCAATATACCGCTCGACAGCGCGTTACCCTCCAGTCGCAAGCTGGCCAAACAGCTGAACATTGCGCGCAATACTGTGGTTCTGGCCTACGAACACCTGCTCGACGATGGTTACCTGCTAGCCCGCGAACGTAGTGGCTACTACGTCAATCCGGATATTTTGGCGCGTAAGGTCGAGGCGCCGCGCGCCGACCGGGATGAGGCCGCCACCACCAAGCTGGACTGGTCGCACCGGCTCGTCATGCAACCCTCGCAGCAACGCAACATGAGCAAGCCACGGGATTGGCAGAATTTTAAATACCCGTTTATCTATGGGCAGTTTGACCCGGCCCTGTTTCCAACGGCCAACTGGCGGGAATGCTGCCGCGACGCGGTGAGCATCCCGGCGATCCGTGATTGGGCCTCGGACCGCTTCGATAACGACGATCCTCTGCTGATGGAACAGATCAGGACACGCCTGTTGCCGCGTCGTGGTGTCTGGGCTTCGCCTGAGCAGATCCTGGTCACGGTGGGCGCGCAGCACGCGCTTTATATGCTGGCGCGTCTGTTGTTGCGCCCCGACAGCCTGATGGGCATTGAAGAGCCGGGCTACATGGACATCCGCAATATCGCCATGCTCAACCCCTCGAGAATCCAGCCGTTGGCGGTGGACAACCAGGGCCTGATGCTGAGCGAGGAGCTCAATGGCTGCGATCTCATCTACACCACTCCCAGCCATCAGTGCCCGAGCACTGTGACCATGCCCTTGGAGCGCCGCTACGAATTATTACAGCGGGCCAATGATCACGATTTTTTAATCATTGAGGACGACTACGAAAGCGAGACCAACTTCAAGGGCAGCCCGATCCCGGCGCTCAAGAGTCTGGACAAGCATGATCGGGTGCTTTACGTCGGCAGCCTGTCAAAGACCTTGGCGCCCGGCCTGCGGGTGGGCTATCTGGTGGGGCCTGAAGCCCTGATCCGCGAGGCGCGGGCATTGCGTCGACTGATGGTGCGTCATCCTGCGGCGAACAATCAGCGCTCAGTGGCGCTGTTCCTCGAGCGCGGTTATCACGATGCGTTGATCATGAGCCTGATGCGCGCGTACGAGGAGCGTCATCAGCAAATGGGCGCTGCCCTGCGTGAGTACCTGCCTGAATCCTCCAAAGAGCCAAGCTTCGGCGGCTCTTGTTACTGGGTCAAAGGGCCCGACAGCCTCGATGCGCGACGCCTGCAGAAGGAAGCCGCCGAGCACGGCATCCTGATCGAGCCCGGCGATATTCACTTCTTCGGTGAGCAACCGCCGCTCAACTACTTCCGACTGGGATACTCATCGATTCCCGCCGATCGCATCCGTCCAGGGATCAAACTGCTTGCTGAGCTTATCCAGCCAATAAGCTGACCGTCCCTCTACAGCGCATTTCCTTGTGGGAGCTGGCTTGCCAGCGATGGCATCAACACGGTGCCACTAAGACACCGCGTCGTCTGAATCGCTGGCAAGCCAGCTCCCACATTGAGCGCGTATTGCCTCATGGCCAATTTTTTTGCATCGTCGCCCAAGTCAATAGCGGTGTGGGTTTCAGGCGTGCACGACGCCAGCCGTGCACGTCCCCGGATCGTCTGTGCGCGCTGAAAAATCTGGACCCAGCTGGCTCAACAGGTGGGCTTCAACTGGTTCTATCTGGCACCTCCACCGACTCCTACTCTAGCCCTAAGGCAGCCCGTCCTCGCTTCAAGACGTACGTGAGGCGGCTCACTCGACCTGCCCCAAAACTCCATCACAACAACAATCGGAGAGATCGGCATGCGTAAAGGACCTGACGTGTATCCCTATGTGCCATGCCGGTGAAAGGCTGAGCCCCGAGTCATTGGCGGCGCAGCCGCCGTACCTAAGTAACGAGAGGATTATCGATATGCCACGCATGACCCCCAGCGAAGCAATGGTTGAAACATTGGTAGCAAACGGCGTCACCGACGTCTTTGGCATCATGGGTTCGGCCTTTATGGATGCGATGGATATCTTCGCTCCGGCCGGCATCCGTTTTATCCCTGTGGTGCACGAGCAGGGCGCCGGTCACATGGCCGACGGCTTTTCGCGGGTCAGTGGTCGTCACGGCGTGTGCATCGCGCAGAACGGCCCCGGCATCACCAACTTCGTTACCGCCATCGCCGCTGCTTACTGGGCGCACAGCCCGGTGGTGGTGATTACGCCCGAAACTGGCTCGATGAGTCAGGGCCTCGGAGGCTTCCAGGAAGCCCAACAACTGCCGTTCTTCGAAACCATTACCAAGTACCAGGCCCATGTGCCTAATCCTGCGCGAATGGCGGAACTGACCGGACGCTGCTTCGATCGGGCGATGCAAGAAAACGGTCCGACCCAGTTGAACATTCCGCGTGACTTCTTCTACGGCGATATCAACGTCGAGATCCCTACGCCGATCCGTATCGAGCGTAGCGCCGGTGGGGAACAGAGTCTGGCCGAGGCGGCCCAGATACTGGCGGCGGCGAAATACCCGGTGATCATCTCCGGTGGTGGCGTGGTCATGGGCGACGCAGTCGAAGCCTGTCAGGCGCTCGCCGAATACCTCGGCGCCCCGGTGGTCAACAGCTACCTGCACAATGATTCCTTTCCGGCCAGTCACCAACTGTGGTGCGGCCCGCTTGGCTACCAAGGCTCCAAGGCCGCAATGAAGTTGCTGTCGCGTGCCGACGTGGTGCTGGCTCTGGGGACTCGCCTGGGTCCATTCGGTACCTTGCCGCAGCACGGCCTTGATTACTGGCCGAAGCAGGCGAAGGTGATCCAGATCGATTGCGACTCGAAAATGCTCGGGCTGGTGAAAAAAATCACTGTGGGCATCTGCGGTGACGCCAAGGCCGCGGCGGTTAACCTGCTCGGTCGTCTGGAGAACCTCGACGTTCAGTGCCTGGAAAACAAGGGAGCCCGTGCCGAGGAAATCGCCAAGGAAAAATTCGAATGGGAAAACGAGCTCAATGCCTGGATCCACGAGAAGGACGAATACTCGCTGGACATGATCAAGGAACAGAGTGGTGAGGAGGGCAACTACCTGCATCCGCGCCAGGTCCTGCGTGAACTCGAGAAGGCGATGCCGGCCGATGCCATGGTCTCCACGGACATTGGCAATATCAACTCGGTCTCCAACAGCTACCTGCGCTTCGAGAAGCCACGTTCGTTCTTCGCCGCCATGAGCTTCGGCAACTGCGGCTACGCGCTGCCGACCATCATCGGCGCCAAGGTCGCTGCACCGCACCGTACCGCCATCTCCTATGCCGGTGACGGTGCCTGGGGCATGTCGATGATGGAAATCATGACCTGTGTGCGCGAGAACATCCCGGTCACCTCGATTGTGTTCCACAACCGTCAGTGGGGCGCGGAGAAGAAGAACCAGGTGGACTTCTACAACCGTCGCTTCGTCGCAGGCGAGCTGGAAAACCAGAGCTTCGCCGGCATCGCCCGCTCGATGGGCGCCGAGGGCGTGGTCGTCGACCGTCTGGAAGACGTAGGCCCTGCGCTCATGGCGGCTTGCGAGGCACAAAAGGCCGGCAAGACCACGGTGATCGAGATTATGTGCACCCGCGAACTGGGCGACCCGTTCCGCCGCGATGCGCTGTCCAAGCCAGTGCGCTTCCTCGATAAGTACAAAGACTACGTTTAAGTTGCCAAGGGCGCCCGGCTTGCGCCGAGCGCCTGCAACCACTGGCCTGTTCGGCGGGGCAACCAGCCCTGCAGGCCACCCGGAATACTGCCGCGGCACCTTCGGGCGTTGTTGCAGCTTCGACCGAGAACAAACAGGAATCCAAGCATGTTGAGCACTATTCCACCGGAATGCCCGGCGTTCCTGCTCGATCGGGCCAAGGCCCTGCCGCGCGTCGTCACGGCGGTGGTCAATCCAGTCAATCTGCTGAGCCTGAGCAGTGCCAAGCGCGCTTGCGATGAAGGACTCATCGAGCCAGTGCTGGTCGGTGATCAGGCGCAGATCCGTGCCCTGGCCGAAGAACTCGACTGGGACTTGCATGACCTGCGCTTGCTGCATGTCGGTGAAGATGCACAGTGCGCCGAAGTCGCTTGCATCCTGGCGGGTGCCGGTAACGCGCAGGCGGTCATGAAGGGGCATCTGCACACGGATACCCTGCTGCGTGCAGTACTCAAGCGTGAAGTCGGACTTCGGGGTGCCAGCCGCCTCAGTCATGTGTTTCATATGACGCTGCCGGGCAGCGACAAAGCATTGTCGATCACCGATGCGGTGATCAACGTGCAACCTACGATCATCGATAAGATCCATATCGCCCGCAACGCCATCGAGCTGATGCACGCCTTGGGCTATGAGAAGCCGCGCATGGCGGTGTTGTCCGGTACCGAGGAAGTGACGCCCAGCATGCCATCCAGCCAGGATGCTGCCGAGTTGGCCAAACTGGCGGCGATCGGTGCGTTGGGCGACGCCTGCGTCGACGGTCCGTTGGCCTTTGACAATGCGGTGTCACTGGAGGCGGCACGGATCAAAGGCATCGGCGGCGACGTGGCGGGCCATGCCGATATTCTGTTGGTACCGAACCTGGAGGCCGGTAATTTTCTGTTCAAGCAGATGGTGTATTTCATGGGGGCCACGGCCGCCGGCCTGGTGCTTGGTGCGCGGGTGCCGATCATTCTCACCTCACGTGCCGACCCGCTGGAGGCGCGTCTTGCGTCGTGCGCTCTGGCTTCCATTTTCATCGACTATCGGCGTCAGTTGAGCAGCCAATTGCTGGCTGGCTAAGCAACCCCGGACCCAAGGAGAACCACGATGGCTGTGCAACGTTATGGCTTTATCTTCAAGGCGCCAGGCATGCAGTTCCTCACCCACAACGGGAGCCTCGAGTCCGAAGCCTTTGCCGCGACCCTTTGTGGGGTTGCGAGCGTGGAGGAAGCGGAGCTGGTGGCCCAGGAGTTGTTGACCCGCCATGTGCAATTGATCGAACTGTGCGGCGCCTTCACCGAGGCTGAAGTCGAGCGGATCCGCAGCGCCATTGACGACCGGATTTCAGTCGCGGCTGTGCACTACAGTCCTGAAACCCTCCAGCGCCTGCAGCAGTTATCCGACTGAGGTACGTCGCCCCGGATGATCGGCGGGGTTCAATTGCGCCCTGGCTTGAGTGCAGGGGCCGTTTCATCCTGCCAGGCCGCGAGCACCCTGCGACACCACCAGTCGCTGCCTTCGATCAGTTGGCGGACCAGCGCCTGCTGATGCGCGTCCCCCGCAAACTGCTGTGGGCGCGTTAATACCGGTAGCTGGGAAAGCAGCGCCTGGTAGATCTGCCAATCCTCTTCGGCACCACGGTCTGTTTCGCCGGGGCAGGGCATTTGCGGTAGCTGCGGGCATAGGAAGAACAGCAGCTGTCGAGTTGCCGTCTGCACTCGGTCGCTGGCGAACAATGTGAGGCTGCACGCCTTGAGCAGCTTTGCGGCCAGCGGCAGGCCCTCGGTGCGGCAGCTTTCGAGGATTTCTTCCCAGCGCGGAGCCAGCTCCTGGCGAATGAAACCATCCAGGCGCGCAGCCAGTTCATCCTCACTCAAACCCTGAAAATCCAGCCCGAAGCAATCCTTCATGATGCGCAGATAGGTCTTGTCGACCAAGGTGCGGCCGGCGTTTTGCCAGCCGAAACCGGCGGCTTTGGCCAGGCTGCCGTAGAACTGCAACAGCAGTGCGTTCTCGCTGCTACGCGCGTCCATGCCCGAGGCAAACGCAGGATGTGGCTGTGACCAGGCCCGACGCAGGCGATCTCCGAGTTGGACGAGACGCTGGCTATGCAGATTCATGTGGTTTTTCCGCATTGCAAAGTACCTGTTTAACGAGACATTCGCAGACACCACAGGACGCTTGGTCAGGGGCGCGGCCAGGCGGGCTGCGAAGACGTGCACGCATGACTATAGGGGCGGCTGCGACGGCGGATTAGCACCAGCTGCCTGCATAACTGTGGGCCAGGCGTCCAGGTGTTGGCTGGACCCTACGACGTCCTTGACGTGGTCCTAATGGGGCGACGGAGTTTTCTCTAGCATCGAAACCCAGTGATTTCATAACCACAGGGTGTAGGTGAGCACATGACAATAAAACAGCACCACACAATTGCCCCCGTGCGCAGCCCATCGCGTGACACGGCGCAGCCGTCGGCGTCCTGGTTAATACGCCGCAAACAAAAACTCAACCTGTTATTGCCGGGGGTGATCGCCTCGGTGATTGTCGCCGCCAGTGCCTCGTTCCTCTCCGAGCATTATGGTGCACCGGTGATGTTGATGGCCCTGTTGCTGGGCATGGCGCTGGGCTTCCTCTCCCAGGAGGGGCGTGCAGTTGCGGGTATTCGCTTCACCTCCAGCACCATCCTGCGTATCGGCGTGGCGCTGTTGGGCATGCGCATCACTGTTGAGCAGATTCTCTCGCTGGGGGGGACGCTGATGGCTGTGGTGATCGGTGCCGTTTTCTTGACCATCAGCTTCGGCATCATCCTTTCCCGGTTACTGGGTCAGTCTCGGGATTTCGGCATTCTCAGCGGTGGCAGCGTGGGCATCTGCGGCGCCTCGGCGGCGCTGGCGATTTCTGCGGTATTGCCGCAAGACAAGGACAGTGAGCGCAACACCATCTTCACGGTGATCAGCGTGACTGCGCTGAGCACCATTGCGATGATTGCCTATCCGCCAATTGCCCAGTGGGTTGGCCTGGACGACCAGCAGGCAGGGGTATTCCTGGGCGCAACTATTCACGATGTGGCCCAGGTGGTTGGTGCCGGCTACAGTATGTCGGAGCAAACCGGCGATACCGCGACGGTGGTCAAACTGCTGCGCGTGGCAATGCTGGTACCGATTGTCTTCAGTCTGTCGTTGCTGCTGCGTAAGCGCCGGGAAGAGGGGCCGCGCCCGGCACTGCCGTTGCCCTTGTTCATCATCTTCTTTGTGCTGTTTGTCGCTATTAACAGCAGTGGCGTTGCGTCGGCGCAGGTGCAGGAGTTTGCCGGCGATGTCTCACGCTGGTGCCTGATTACCGCTATCGCCGCTCTGGGAATGAAAACGTCACTCAAGGCATTGCTGGATGTCGGCTGGCGTCCGGCGACCCTGTTAGTCAGTGAAACCGTATTTCTCGCGACGTTGATCCTGATCGCGGTGAAGTGGCTGGGATGAGCCAGTGTCATGGGTTGATTAATCGCCCCCGTCTGAACATCGAGCTGCCGCCGACACGATAACTGTCTGGCGGCAGGCTGGTTTAACCAGCAATGGAGGCGGTATGAGTCTGCAAGTGCATCTGATCTTTCTGTGTTGCGTGGCCCTGGCGACCGTAGCCCAGAGTCTCACCGGCTTTGCCTTCGGCCTGATCCTGATGGGCTTGGTCGCCTCCCTGCAGATGGTGCCGCTAACGGAGGTAGCGGTGGTGATCAGTATCCTCACTCTAGGTAACGCCATGGGTGCGCTGGGTGGGCCGAAACCGCAGCTGGACCGTGCGGTGCTGATGCCCGTGTTGATCAGCAGTCTGCTTGGCGTCAGCCTGGGGGTGTGGGGGCTCGGTGCGTTGAATGGTAGTCAGCTGACCTGGCTGCGCCTTCTGCTCGGCGTACTGATCGTTGCTGCCAGCCTCATGCTGGTGGTGCAAAACAAACCCAAAGCGCAAGTGTCCCGGCAGCCTTCGTTCTGGCTGGCCGGTGGCCTGTGCGGCCTGCTCAATGGCTTATTCTCCAGCGGCGGGCCGCCGATTGTTTATCACCTGTATCGCCAGCCACTGGGCTACGAAATCATCCGTAACACCCTGATCACGGTATTTTCCGCCAACGCAGCGGCACGCCTTGGCCTGGTTGTCGCGCAAGGGCAGATGCAACAGTCCACGTTGTTGTTGAGTGCCGAAGCATTGCCCTTGGTGTTGCTGGTCAGCTGGCTGGTGCGCCGTCACCCTCCGAAGTTGTCGCCACGGACGGTGCGATGGCTGGTCTTCGTACTGATGGCGCTCGCGGGTGTCAGCTTGATCTGGGATTCATTGCCGGGGCTTTTGGCAGCAACCCCGGCATGAATGCTGGTTAACCCGGGGCGGGCTTACTGGTGCAGTATGAACGTCGCCAGGGTTTGCAGGTCTTCCGGGCTTAACTGTGCGAAAGGCGGCATTGGGATATCCCCCCATTTTCCGGTACTACCGTGCGCAATGCTGGACGCCATCCGGGCCAGTGCCTGCGGGTCACTCCCATACTGGGTAGCGACATCGTGATAAGCCGGGCCAACAACCTTGTGATCAACCGCGTGGCAGGACAGACAAGCGTGGTTCTGCAGCAACGCCATGGCGTCGCCTTTTGCTACAGGCGCCGCCGAGACGAGGCCCGCCGATGGATTCGAGGCCGCCAGCACTTCGGCATCACTTGCCTTGGCGCTGCCATAGGTCACCGCCAGATAGGCACCGATAGTGCTCACATCCTGATCGCTGATCGGAGCGCCATATACCTGTTGCATCTTGCTCGCCTCAGCAGTCCACTGCGCGAGGCTCCTGCCAGGAGGTTGGAAGTTGATGTAATCGGCGGAATGACAGATGGAACATTTCTGCTGGGCCAATGGGTAGCCAGGTAGCTCACTGGACTTGAACACCGCCGTTTCAGGCGGCAACGTAATCGACAGTGGCGCTGCGCTGGCCATGGTCGCCAAACAAACCTGAGCAGTGCACAGCAAAGTGATCAAACGATTCATGCGAGCCCCCTCAGGCGACAGTCACGTGGCTGGTTTCTACGACGTGGCGGCGGTAGCCACCGGGGTTCCAATCTGCGCGTAGCGGTTGAGTCTCGCCTGCATGGTTACTGGCGCGCACCATCAACTGAGTAGCGCCCTTGCTGGTGAAGGTGAGCGCCAGCGTCCACTCGCGGAAAGAGAAACGGCCCAGATCCTGCCCAAGCAGGGCGTCGCGCCAGCGCTTGCCACCGTCGATCGAAATGTCCACCTTGTTGATTCCGGCGCCACCGTCGAACGCGATGCCCTTGAGCACCACGCTTTTTTTCAGCGGCAAGACATCACCGTGCTTGATGCTGGTGATGAAGCTGCGGACCGGTAACCTGGAAATCGGCTGAGTCTTCGCCGCCGTGGTGCCCGGGGCGATGCAAAAACAATCGTTATCCGGAATCCGGTAGCCTTTAGCCATAAAAAAGCCATCATCGATGTGGTCTACGACTTCGATCTCACTCAGGTGCTTGACCCAATACGTACCGAAATAGCCTGGCACCACCAGACGTATCGGGTAGCCATTGAGGAATGGCAGGTCGGTGCCGTTCATCGACCAGGCGATCATAGGTTCGCCATCCATGGCATGGCTGATGTCCAGGGCCTTGATGAACTCCGGCGTGCTCGGCAGCACCGGCTTATCGAACCCACGGAATGTCACTTGCCGGGCGCCTGCTTTCACACCTGCCTTTTCCAGCACCGCTTTGAGCGGCACTCCCACCCAGCGGGCATTTCCCATCGAACCGTTGCCCAGTTGGGCACCGAACACGCGCGGCATAAAAAAACCACGGCTGTTACCCGAGCACTGATTGACAGCCGCCACCTCTACCGGTTGGGCGAGGGTCTTGAGGTCCGTGAGGGACGGTGACAGCGCAGTGCTGACCGAGCCCTTGATCGTCAAACGGTAGCTGTCCGGATCAATGCTGGTAGGGAAATTGGCCAGGTGGTAACGCACAAAAAAGGCGTCATTTGGCGTGATCGGCCCTTGGTTGAAAACCGAAAATGGCGTCTCCAGATGCGGCGGACGAGCAGTGACAAGGGTCAATGGCCGCTTCTGCGGATATTGCACCAGCGGCCTTGGGCCGGCCGCAAAGGTCACTTCATCAGTGTTTGTGTCGAGCGCCTGGGTTTCGGTGGCTGCCTTGGCGAGGTTTGCCAGGGGAGAGGCCGCCACCGCCAGGGTGAAGGCATCTCGTAAAATGCGCCGGCGACTCGGCTTGATGTTCTCTACAAAGCTGAACTTCATTCTGCACTCTCTATGATTGTATTAATGAGATGCAATTGACCGCTTCGCGCCAGGGCAGCGAAGCGTCGCGTAATTCCCCCATGTTTGATATTCAACAGAAATTGACATCAGGCCAATAGGGCCAACACCTGAGGAGGAATGATTCCTCAGGGGGCCATATTCGGACGCTCCCGACGGTATGTGTAGATCCAATTCATACCGAGCCTTGGGCCTCGGCTAGCGCGCTGAAGGGCATGACCAATACTGAGGGCGACATGGTTCAATACTGCGCAACATGCCGCCCTGGTTCTGCCCACGTGCCCGGGTCCAGAGCGATGGGGCGACCTGACTCATCACCCAACGGGCGGGGATAGTTCACCTTGCCTAGTGCGACAATGCAGGGATATCGCCGGAGGTCAGGCAGGTGAGCAACTCTTTAACCGAATCGGCCAAAAGCAGTCACCTATTGTTCACTGGGGAAATGATTTTCTGATTGCTGCCTTAAGCATAGGTTTTGCTGCCTCACGCAATACCTGGCCATGAGCGCCGACAATATGCTCAAAATCGAGTGCCAGCAGTTTCTCGAAGTCAGAGGCCAAGCTCCCACCCTGCACAGTTACCCGTTTCAACCAGGGCCCACCAATCAGTAGTGTCAGCTTGAAACCCATCAGCTGCAAAATGCATCGGGTCAGGAAAGTCGTGTAACTCCAGTCGGCCCAATATTGAATGCTGTCAGTGGTGATCAGTAATTTCAGATCTTCCAGAAGCAGGCAGGCTTCCGGGAACTTCGCCGCCTCATACACAAAAAACTGCGCATTGGGCAGCGGTGGTATTGCGGCGCTGCTGATGACGTGACTTGCTATGGGGACCTTGTAAGTCTCCGGTGGTGATTGACACCAGAACTGCGCCTGATATCGATCCACGTAGAATAGATCATCCAGACCATGGAAATCCCCAAGGCGCATGACATGCCTGACGGAGCCTAAATCCTCCAGCGAAAGGAGTGCTTCATCGTTCATGCGCACCGGATTGATGAGTGTCAGTTCGTCCCCGTTTTTGACGATGACCATATTTCTGTTCATGCGCAGTCCGGGGCCCATCCTGATGCTGCCATGGACTAGATAAACGTTTTCGAAAATGGGCGTGATCGGGTCGTGAGGGAAGGCGGCCGGGTACACTGTCTATTCCTTGTGATGTTTATTCCATCCATTCCCTTGCGTGCAAACAATCAATACAAGAGAGGTAACGCTCACCTTACCTTGGGACGGTCCGCACATCCATATCAGCCTTGTTTGAAGCTGCCGACTGTTTCCTGTTCTCATCCGGAACTGCTGATGCTCGCTTGCCAACTTTGGGGGGCGGTACGATTACTCATTAATCCCATTGAGTTGGCAATACTGCGGCCAGTCCATCTCGACCATGTCTGCGACTTCTTGATGGAATTGCAGGGTCAGGTATTTCAGTTCTTCGGGAGATTGCGAAATCAGTGTAAGCGTCAGCTCCCACACCTCAATCCCCAGACGCGCAGCCTCTTGCTCAAAGGCTGACTCAATACACATTTTTTTTTCGTCCTGACTCAATCCCTGGACAGCGTCATTGAGCGATGAATCGCCGTTGAAGAATTTCGAGAGCGCTAATTCTTTTCGTAAATCATCTGAGTTCACAGTTGCTCCAGCTTTGTGAGCCGTCCGGGAATTTTTTCATTGGCGCGATATGGCATTGATCAACGTCAGGCAGTATCAGTTTCATCGAACCAGCCGCGGATCATCTGGGTGAAAAACAGATGCGTCGTATCCCACCAGCGTGTCCACCAGCTGCCTATTTCACCGTCCTCAAGTGCTATCAAGGGCCGACTCCCCAGTTTTTGCCCGGCATCGTACAGTTCCAGTTTTCCAACGACGGTGCCGATAGCGATAGGCGCTTCAAGCGGTCCATCAATCTCCATGCGTGTCTCTAACTCCCGGTTTTTATTTTTAGGCAAGGTGAGGGTCATATCGTCCAGTAACCCCAGAGCGATCGATCGATTTTTACCTTTCCAGAGCGCAGACCACTTGAGGATTTTTCCGGCTTTTTCATAGGTTTGGGTGTCGTAGAAACGAAAGCCGTAACCCATGAGTTTTTCCGTTTCTGCGGTGCGCTTATGCGTGCTGCTCGCGCCAAAGATCACACTGATCAAACGCCGCCCGTCTCGGTGCGACGAAGCCACCATGCAATAGCCAGCCGCTTCGGTATAGCCGGTCTTCAACCCGTCGAAGCTTGCGTCTCGCCACAATAGAAGGTTGCGGTTGGCTTGCCGTATTCCATTCCAGGTGAAGTGCTTCTTGGCATATAGCGGGTAGGAATCAGCACCTTCGCTGATGATCGCCCGAGCCAGCGTTGCCATGTCTCGGGCTGATGAGTAATGCTCTGGCTCAGGTAGGCCGGTGGAGTTCATGAAGTGTGTGTTGGCCATCCCCAGTGTCGTAGCGGTTGAATTCATCATCCCGACAAAGACGCCTTCGCTTCCGGCCACATGTTCGGCGAGCGCAACACTTGCGTCATTTCCCGAGTTGATGATCACACCGCTGAGCAAGTCGTGAACCGAAACAGAGCTGCCTGGGTCAAGAAACATGCGCGACCCGCCGGTACGCCAGGCATTTTCGCTGACAGTCACCGTGTCATCAGCTTTCATTCGTCCGGCCTTGATTTCACGACTGGTGACAAATGCCGTCATCATTTTCGTCAGGCTGGCTGGCGGCAGACGCTTATCACTGTTGTGGCTGGTAATAACGGTACCCGTTTCGGCGTCGATCAGTATCCAGGCTTTGGCGCCGAGCTTCGGCGCAGCAGGGATCATAGCCCCACGAGTGCTATTGCCAGCCAGAGCAGGGTTCGCCCAGGCAAGAGGCGTTATGACACACAGAGCGGTTAACAGGAGCCGGGACAACAGGTATTTCACAAGCAAAAGGCCTTGGGTCAGCAGAAAGTGCTGCCAAGCTAGCCGCCAGGGTAGAGGGGCTCAAATTAAGCTGTATTAAGTTAAATTTAAGGTTCAGTCACCGATGAGTACGTAGATCAGTCGGAAACCATCGGGCAATGAATCAAGACACGGGTACCACGACCGATGGCGGCAGGCTGAATATCCAGCGAGTAACCGTGCAATTTCACAATGGCAGCGACCAGCGATAAGCCGAGGCCGTGGCCGTGTTGCATTCTGCTGGCGTCCCCTCGATAGAGCCTGCGAATGACATGTGTACGCTCGGCCTCGGGAATACCGGCCCCATCGTCGGCGACTTCAATGATGACCGTTGAATCCTTGATGCTACCGCGCAATTCGATATGCCCTCCCTCCGGCGTAAATTTGATAGCGTTATCCAGTAAGTTGACCAGCGCTTCGAACAGCAACGATGAGTCGCCATATAACCTGGGCAAGTCACTGGTAATCTCCAGGGAAAGAGTCTGAGCGCGGTCCAGTGCCATCGGCTCATAAAACTCATGTGCCTGTTGCAATAGCGCCATGATCGGAAAAGGAGCAAATGCCGAGCGACGCCGGATATCGTCGAGTTCGGCAACCCGAAGCAGTCCTTGAAAGCGCACCATGATCGATTCGCTTTCTTCAAGGGCCTGATTCAATGTGTGCTGGTGATTACTGTCCAGAGGCAATTGTTGGAGCTGATAAAGCCTTGCTCGTAACCGTGTCAGTGGCGTTCGTAGATCATGGGCGACCCCATCGCAGACGCTTTTGACCTCATGCATCAGTTGCTCGATATGATCGAGCATTGTATTAACGGCGCTTGCCAGCATATCCAGTTCATCACGGCGGGCGGACAGGGGCAAACGCTCCGCCAAGTTGCCTGAAACGATACTTTCCGTACAAAGCTGCAAGCGCTTGACACGACGCAACGGTCGGCGCCGCAACAAACGCCAGCCAATTAACCCGGGAATCAGTGTTAACGAAAAACCCCACATCAAGGCCTGTTCGATAATCCCGCCTACAGCGGAAATCGAGCCGCCGTCACGCGCCAGAATCAGAATATGCCCGTCGGGGCGGCGTGCTAACAGCGCATAACTGCTTCTGGTTTTTTTGTCGGGTAACGCAATACTCAGTCCGCGCTCAAGATAATGAACCTTGCCATCATCGGGCAGACTGGAGCGCAGATTTAGCAGGTCTCCGGCAACGTGTTGTCCATCGGAAGTGAACAATCCGTATGCATCGATCCCGGGCGTTGAATAAGTTTCACTGGCGGCCAGTTCTTTCAACAGTTGTTTATCATCGATCTTTTGATAGTAATGAGCCCGCTGGAGCAATGTTCGCTCTGCAACGGTGCCCAGATAGTGGGAGATTTCCCAATACAACACGCCAGTAAAGAGCGCACCCCAAGCTACAAAAAACAGGGCATAGAAACCGATCAATCGACTACCGGACGAGCGCCATTCCTCAGTCTTTGACAGCAAGGACATAACCCGCCCCGCGTATGGTATGAATGGCGGGAGTCCCTTCATCACCTTCAAGCTTTTTGCGCAGACGGCCGATATGGACGTCAATGATGTTCGTCCCGGGATCGAATCGGTAGCCCCAGACTTCTTCAAAAAGCATCGTGCGGGTGACCAGTTGGCCGGCACTGCGCATCAGGTAATTGAGCAGTTTGAATTCGGTTGGCAGCAGCAGGATATGTTCGTTATTTCGAGTCAGTTTGTGCTCGACCAGGTCCAGTCGCAAGTTTCCACAACTGAGTTGCGGATGGCTTGCATCTGTGCTGGTGCGCCGAAGCAATGCGTCAAGACGCGCAACCATCTCGATAGCAGAAAAGGGTTTGGTCAGATAGTCGTCGCCGCCCGCGCGAAGCCCTTGGACGCGCTCATCTACATCAGAAAGCGCACTGATCATCAAGACGGGCGTCTGAATCCCCAGACTCCGCAACGTACTGACAATCGTCAGTCCATCAAAGTCGGGAAGCATCCGATCCAGGGTAATGGTGTCGTAACCTCCTGCAATCGCCAGGGCCAGGCCGTCTCGTCCGGTAGCGGCCCACCTTGAACTGAACCCATGGCGTTGGAGTTCAGCAATGATGACTTCCGCCGTCACCTTGTCGTCCTCTATGACCAACGCGCACCTCATAATTTCCTCCGTTTGGACCCGTTTTCGGCGATTGCGACTTAATGTCGACTGCCCATGCTGGCGTACCCTAGTGACCAACGATCCCGCCGAACATTAAATATTTCTTAACCCACCTTAACCCCGTCGCCCGCCAAAGCACGGATATATTCGCAATAACAATGGATCACCCGCACTGACGAGGATAAAAGATGTGACCCCTTATCTGGCTTTCTTTTTGCTGACGTTCGGCTTGGTGTGCACCTATGCGACCTGGGTCACCGGGCAAAGAAAACGGGGGTAGCCGAGCCTGCTCGGCCGTGTGCGCAGGTTGAGTGTTCAGGGGAATGCGTCGTGGACGTACCCATTGCCCGGATGGTGAAAGCTGCAGTTAGCACCTCAGCCTGTCTTACACGTCCACATTTGAATGAAAGGTTGGCTGTTGGTCGGCGCTCCAACCCATCGGCTCATGGCTTGACATTGGTCGTCAAAACACAGCTGGTAGTCACCAGCCTCGGGTGTTCGCCCCAAGTTAAGTGGCTGCAACGGCGGCAACTGACGTCGCATATGCCAACTTCCATTTTCCAGTCGTGCATCTGGCGCAATCTCCATCCCCGCGCCGTTGCCACGCACACGCGCTTCTTCCAGCACCAAGCCCTGCTCGGTGACGCGGTAGTCCTCCTCCCAGCGGATTTTTTCAATGGTGTGGTCCCACGCCAGCGTAAAGTGAGAAATTGAAAGCTGAGCCCAGACGGCGCCGGCGAGGCCCAGACATAAACCGATCATGGATTGGCGATCCCGGCCTGACGGGAGCGCCAGACGTGTTGGAGTATCAGCAATACCCCAAGGGCGAAGCCCAGTTCATCGGTCAGTGGCAACGCAACCACCAGCAAGGCGCCTGCGGCCACGCACAACAAACGCTCCCAAACAGGCATTTTGCGCTGCAAATAGCCGGTGGATGCCATCCCCCACAGCCCAACCGCCAACGCTGTCTTGATCAGCATGTATGCGGTCATCCACAAGTTGTCTCCTTGCAGCATGAGCGCCGGGTTGTAGACCGCCATAAACGGAATGACGAACCCCGCCAGTGCAATCCGCACCGCCCACAGGCTGATCTTGAATCCGCTTTCCTTGGCGATCGGTGCTGCCGCAAAGCACGCGAGTGCAACCGGTGGGGTCAGATCGGCGAGGATCCCGAAATAGAACACGAACATATGCGACACAATCAGCGGCACACCCAGTTCCAGGAGGGCAGGGGCTGCGATCGAGCTGGTGATGATGTAGTTGGGAATGGTTGGGATACCCATGCCCAATACCAGGCAAGTGATCATCGTCAGTATCAGCGACAGCAACAGGTTGTCCCGGCCGATAGCCAGAATGTAACCGGCAAAGGTCGAGGCCACGCCGGTCAGTGACACCACGCCGATGATGATGCCCACCAGTGCGCAGGCAATCCCTACCGGTACCGCATGACGCGCGCCTTCGACCAGCGCGTGCAGGCAGATAGTCAGTGTTTCTGGACCGCCCTTGATAAACCCGCACACCACCACCAGCACCGCGATCACGCCAAATATCACGGCGATTCCCAACTGGAAAAATCCGGTGCAGAGGATGCCTAGCGCTATCCAGAAAGCGCAGCGCAGGCCAAAACTCTGCACTCGAAGAATGATCGCCGAGCCGAGAATCACGATGGCCGTCAGTGCCAGCCCAACCATGCCCGAAAATAGGGGGGTGCGCCCGGAAAACAGCAGGTAAACCAGGACCAGTAGGGGGATCAGCAGGTACCAGTTTTCCTTGACGGCTCCCAGCGCGCTGGGGCATTGATCCTTGGGCAACCCCTTCAGGTTGGAGCGCTTGGCCTCCAGATGAACC
The DNA here is from genome assembly GCF_023072615.1 of Pseudomonas violetae. Lineage (GTDB taxonomy): Bacteria > Pseudomonadota > Gammaproteobacteria > Pseudomonadales > Pseudomonadaceae > Aquipseudomonas > Aquipseudomonas violetae. Next base: position 41,081 of record NZ_JAKNRW010000015.1, on the reverse strand, counting down.
ATCCAGAACACCGAGCCGAAATAGAGGACGGCTGGAATCAACGCCGCTTTGGCAATCTCCACGAACGGCACGTTGATGGTTTCAGCCATGATGAAAGCGACTGCACCCATCACGGGTGGCATCAACTGGCTGCCCATGCTGGATGTCGCCTCGACCCCGCCGGCAAAAGCGGCCCGGTAACCGAAACGCTTCATCAGCGGAATGGTGAATTGCCCCGTGGTTACGACGTTGGCAATACCCGAACCGGTGATGGTCCCCATCAGCGCCGACGAGGCGACCGCGACTTTGGCCGGTCCGCCCAACTTGTGACCGAACAGACCCATGGCGAAGTCAGTGAACAGCTTGATCATCCCGGCCTGTTCGAGAAAGGAACCGAACAGGATAAACAGAAATATGTAAGTGGCCGACACGTAGGTTGGTGTGCCGTACAGCCCCTCGGTGCCAAATGACAACTGGTTGATGATTTGATCGAAGCCATAACCGCGGTGTGCCAACTCCCCGGGTAGATACTGGCCGAACAAGCCATAAGCCAGGAACAGGCCGCAGATGATTGGCAGCGCAATGCCCATGACCCGTCGGGCAGCTTCGAATACCAGGGCGACCAGCAAAATACCGATCACCGTATCGGCAGAGGTCAGATCCCCCGAGCGCTGGATCAGGTCAGCCTCGAACACCCACTGATACATCGCCGTGGCGATGGCTGCGAGACTGAACAGCCAGGCCAGCGGCTGCCAGGGACGGTCCTCGCCGTAAGCGGGGTAACTTAAAAACACCACCCAAAGCAGGAACCCTACGTGTACGGCGCGCAGCACCTGGCTTGAAAACGGTGCAAACGCAGCAGTGATGATCTGAAAAATCGAGAACAGTAACGCGACGTAAAACAAGGTTTTTGGCCAGTCTCGCGGATTCGCGGAGATACCCTGATGAGCTTCACTCATTAGCTGCCTGCCTCATGACTGCATTGAAAAAAAGGGGCTCACAGTTGGCGCAGCGATAACCCTGACCGCTGCGCCACGCGCCATTACAGCGCGCCTTTTTCCTTGTAGTAGCGCTCGGCGCCTGGATGCAGTGCAATCGGCAGGTTCTTGGCCGCGTTTTCCAACTTGATGTCCTTGGCCGCCGAATGAGAGTTACCCAAACGTGTCAGGTTCTCGAACAGCAGTTTGGTCATCTGATAAGCCACTTCATCTGGCAAATCAGCACGGGTAACCAGGATGTTGGTGATCGCGACCGTTGGCACTGCCTCAGGTTGCCCGTCATAGGTGTTGGGCGGAATCATTGCACTCTGATAAGCCGGATTACCGATCTTTGCGACCACGTCAGCCGGTACGGCAACGTAGTTCAATGGCATGACCGACGACAGGTCGCGAATGGCCGCCATGCCCAGTCCGGAAGATTGCAGCGTGGCGTCCAGTTGCCGGTTCTTGATCAGTTCAACCGACTCGGCGAAGGGCAGGTATTGCACTTTACCCATGTCTTCGTAAGTCAAACCCGCCGCTTTGAAGATCGCCCGCGCGTTAAGTTCGGTACCCGATTTTGGCGCTCCCACCGAGATGGTCTTGCCTTTGAGGTCGGCCAGGGTCTTGATCCCCGACTCCTTGCTGGCGACGATTTGAATGTAGTTGGGGTAAGCACCGGCAATTGCGCGCAACTTGGTCAGCGGCGCACTGAAGCCTGCGTCGGCAACACCATTCTTTGCATCGGCCACGGAGTCGCCCAGCGCCAGTGCCAGTTCACCTCGACCGGCCTGGAGCAGGTTCAAATTTTCCACCGACGCTTTGGTGGCCTGGACCGAGGTTTTCACGCCGGGAATGCCGTCGCTGTAGATTTGCGACAGACCGACACCAATTGGGTAATAAACCCCACTGGTCCCTCCAGTCAGTATGTTGATGAACACCGGAGCGGCTTGAGTTGTGGTTGCGACTGCGAAGGCTGCAGCGGCGGCCAGCAGGGTAAAGCGGCTTTTTACTCGCATGGGAAACTCTCCGTCTTGTTATGGCTGTATGCAGAGTGACTCCACTGTAGTTGATGGAGAAGTAAAAGTGGCGCGTTGCAGGGCAATCTCTGCACCGGAATGCTTTGGTGGCCGGACATGGGTGGAGAGGGGCCGCCGGAGAGCGCTGGTGAAGCGAGGAAAGAGATGCGTAAGTCGCTGGCTATCTTTGTCCCCAAAAATTAGCTCAGCGCCTGCCTGAGCCACTCTGCATACATGACACGGGGATTTTGACGTGTGACATAAACTGTTTCGGGTTGTTTAGCGTCGCCATACTTGTGTAGGGGGGATGTTAAAATATCGTCTTTTTTCCATGCGAAGGACATTGATGACCGATTCCCGAAATTCCGTAGAAACCCCTAGAGCAGCCGCAATTTTGGCTCGCTTCCTGTCATCGGAATCGGCTGGAGGTCTTGTGCTAATGGGGGCAGCTTTGGCAGCGTTGATTGTTGCTAACTCGCCTCTGTCCCAGAGTTACTTTTCAGCTTTGCACAGCATCTGGTTGGGCATGTCTGTCGAGCATTGGGTGAATGATGGCCTGATGGCAATCTTCTTTCTGATGGTCGGTCTTGAGATCAAAAGAGAGGTGTTGGCAGGTGGGCTTTCCACCTGGGGTCAGCGCGCCTTACCGGGCTTTGGAGCCATCGGCGGCATGGTTGTTCCTGCGCTGATCTACGTCGCAATCAACTGGGGCAATCCTGAGACCTTGGGTGGGTGGGCGATCCCCGCCGCTACCGACATCGCATTCGCCCTGGGTGTCTTGTCGTTGCTGGGCAAGCGGGTCCCGACTTCGCTAAAGGTGTTCCTCGCTGCCTTGGCGATCATTGATGATCTGGGCGCCGTGGTCATCATCGCCTTTTTCTACACCTCTGGCCTTTCCATGCCGATGTTGCTGGCCTCGCTCGCGACCCTGGTCATTTTGATCGCAATGAATCGACTGGGCGTAAGACGGCTGTTTCCATATCTCCTGTTCGGGGGTGTTTTGTGGTTCTTCGTGCTGCAATCGGGAGTGCATGCCACGTTGGCGGGTGTCGCTGTGGCTCTGTGCATCCCCCTGGGCAAGCCTGAGGAAGAGTCCAGGTCGCCTCTGCTTTTCCTGGAAGAGAAGCTGCACATGTGGGTAGCGTTCGCTGTCGTGCCGATTTTTGGCTTCGCCAACGCGGGTGTTTCGTTGGCCGGTATTTCCATGGAGAACCTGGTCGATCCGGTTCCGCTGGGTGTGGCGCTGGGACTGTTGGTGGGCAAGCAGGTCGGTATTTTCCTACTGGCCGCGCTGGCCATCCGTCTGGGGCTGGCCAAATTGCCGGAAGGGAGTACCTGGATGCAACTGTACGGTGTAGCGCTGCTGTGCGGTATTGGTTTCACCATGAGCCTGTTCATTGGCAACCTGGCGTTTGCTGGATCAGCTCATTTGATTGATGAAGTCAAAGTCGGGGTATTGATCGGTTCGATTCTAGCTGCGGTGGGTGGCGTTCTAGTCTTACGCCGAAGCAACGTTCTCGTAGGTGCTGCAGTAGCCAGATAGCCTTGCTTGAAGGGACTACATTATTTCTGAACAGGCATTGGTCATCACTAAATGAATTAGCAGACTCATACCTAAGGAATTTTCTACCCACACCTGCGGTATGCGTCCGGGCATCGGCGCAGTGGGCAATCAGTCAAGAGGGGCGGTTCCGGCACGGCTTCTCGCGCCCCTTTGACGATCATGGAGCCTTACCTCAACTCGTCGACCTCGAACAAGCGATTGCGCAGTTCTCAATCAAACAGTAGTTAACGGAGCGCCGCACTAATCAATCGAGCGGAGAGCCCGTTTTACTTCGTAGAGCTTAGCGTGGTTCGGCTTGCCCTCGACGCGCGCAACAATCTTACCTTCGGCGTCCAGAACAAACACGAACGCTTTGGGGCTACTGCGCGGGATGCTCAAAGCGCTTTCAAGGTTCGATTCACTCACGATCCAGGTCTTATCCTGATAGCGCACTGGGATTTTCTCCTTGGCACGGCCGATCGCATCTTCCTCGCTCATGAAGAACGGCAGCTCGATCGCGAGCACGGCTATAAAGCGCACCCCGCTTTGGTCGACGTTTTTGCGTAGCGCTTCGGCCCACAAGCGGGTGTCCGTTGCCGCATCTGTGCTTGGTGTAATTATCAGTACTGTCGGCTGGCCGATCAGTTGGGCAGAGCTGACTTTCTCCCCTGTCAGCACAGTCGCTGTAAAGTCTGGAATCGGGCTGCTCGATAGCTGTGACCGAGCGTCAACCGGCGCCTGCAGCAAAAGCGCCATCACTATCGCGACGTAGGTCTTCACTTTTCACACTCCCTGGACATGGCCCAAAAAGTTCCGAAATCGATTTCTCTGAACCATCCCATGCGCCACCCCTCCTAATACTTGTGCATGCGCTGCCTTGCCGATGCCCAGAGCCCAACGGCGCACAAAGGCAATGCCCGAATCCGCAGCAGGCTGGAGAGTAGAAGTATGAGCCAGAAAGCGACTATCTATCGAATGGTCATGAAAGAACACATTTGCCCCTTCGGTTTGAAGGCACGTGATCTTTTGAGGCGAGAAGGATTTGATATCGACGATCACTGGCTGCGTACACGTGAACAGACTGACTCGTTCATGGAGGAGCAAGGCGTTGATGCAACGCCGCAGATATTCATCGACGGCACCAGGATTGGTGGCTATGACGATTTACGGCAGTATCTTGGCAAGCCACTACCTGATCCTCAGGCCGTGACCTATCAACCTGTCCTCGCAGTATTTGCAATAGCTGGGTTGATGGCACTTGCCGCAAGTTGGTCTGCTTTTGATACTTTTGTATCTGTCCAGGCCATCCAATGGTTTATCGCGTTTAGCATGTGCATGTTGGCGATGCTTAAACTTCGAGACCTTGAGAGCTTTTCGAATATGTTTCTGGGCTACGATCTGCTAGCCCGGAAAGTCGTCCGATATGCCTACGTGTATCCGTTTGCAGAGGCCATTGCAGGTATCTTGATGATTGCCGGATCGATGATATGGCTGGCGGCTCCGATAGCATTTTTTATTGGTGTCGTCGGGGCATACTCGGTTTTTCGGGCCGTGTATATCGAGAAGCGAGAGCTCAAGTGTGCGTGTGTCGGCGGTGACAGCAATGTCCCACTGGGCTTTATTTCCCTGACGGAAAATCTGATGATGGTGGGAATGGCAATCTGGATGGGGCTGTATGCCGCGTTATAGGTCAACGAACCGTTTCCGCCCAGTGTTGCCATTCAAGCATCCCGCATGACTGATGACAGGGTAATGGCCAGGCACTGGGCGATTTTGATTTTAAAGCATGGTCTTCACCCGCCTTTGCAGGGAATCACTCGTTTGACCAATTTACCTATGGACATGCCTTGGATCAGGATAGAAAACACTACGACCAAGTAGGTTAAGGAAACCACTACATCGCGAGCCTCTCCCGGTGGCAGTGACAAAGCCAGCGCCACCGAAATCCCACCGCGTAGCCCCCCCCAAGTCAGCACACTCCAAGAACCTTTTGGTAGCCGAAAACTCTGACCCAAGACTGCAATCGGGACCCCAACAGTCAGCAGACGCGACAACAGGGTCAGCACTATCACCATCAATCCCGTGGTGATCAGGGGATTGGAGAAGTGGATCAAAACGACCTCCAGGCCGATGAGCACGAACAGCACCGCGTTTAGAATCTCATCAATCAGCTCCCAGAACATGTCCACATTTTTTTCGGTTTTTTCAGACATCGCATAAGTGCGCCCCTGATTTCCCACGATCAATCCCATTACCACCATCGCCAACGGCCCCGATACGTGCAAGTTTGTAGCGAGGGCATAGCCGCCGAGCACAGCTGCCAGCGTGATGAGAACTTCTTCCTGGTAGCTGTCAATACTCTTGAGCATCCGGTACGTGATGTACCCGACCGTAGCTCCTAGAAGGGCGCCGCCGCCAGCTTCCCTCAGTAAGACCAGCGATGCACCGGTAACAGTCGGCGCCTCACCGCTCGCGATCATTGCCAGTATCAGCGAAAACAGCACCACGCTGACGCCATCGTTAAACAGCGACTCACCCGAAATCACCACTTCAACACTTCGGGGCGCACCGGCTGACTTCAGGATACCCATCACGGCAATTGGGTCAGTGGGCGATATTAGCGCGCCGAACACCAGGCAGTATGAAAGTGGTAGCTCTAGATTGGTCAGGGACAGCAATCCCCAGAGCCCAAAACCGATGATCAGCGTCGATATGGTCGTCCCAACCACGGCCAACGATGCAATTTGCCATTTATAGGAACGCAGTTCCGACAAATGGACGTGCAATGCGCCAGCGAATAGCAGCAAGGACAACATGCCCTGCATCAACAACTCGGAAAAGTCGATGGACTCAATCAATGACTGCTCAATGGTGTGCAAAGTGTGAAAGCCCAGCGCATCGGATGTCATGTTCAATAACGAAAGGCCCAAAGCAATGCCCATCACGCCGATAGCGGATGGCAAGCCCACGTACCGGCGATTGAGAAAGGCGAGGACCGCAGTGATGCAGAGGAATATTGCAATAATGTCCAGCATTGGTCAGAGAGCTCCCCTTAAAAAGACAATCCGTTCGGCGACGCATCCACGCTGCCGGAAAGCCTCCATTGATCGATTGGACTATAGAACACCCTGCCAGTGCCTCTAAATGTGGCGCAAATTTATCCGACATTCAGTGCGACTCCACCATCACAAATGATGCTCCTCCTATTTTCTGAACCTTTAGAGATAGCCCACCTGCAATAGGTATTGTGCTCAAAAAAACTCGAGCCAAAACATCAAGTTCTGCAGCCATACCTTAATACATGGTTAGCCGAGACGACTAAACGATGTGCCCATCGTGCAGGATGAAGAGGGCCGGGCTGTTGTGAGCGACCACGCATGCCTTGAGGGCGAGCGCGGTGGGCTGCACAAGCGGCTTCGGTCAGCTTTTCGAGTTCGTGCTCATGAAAGGTCCGTGTAGGTGTTCGGTGTATCGTCCCACAGGCGAAAGCCGCCAAGAAAGGCCGCCGCGTTGTTGCCCAGTCGGCTGTGCGACGGGAGTTTTTTCAGGCGGTCGGCCTGTCCTCCGCCGATGACAATCTCGTCGGGTAACAATGCCGCGCTGAAACCCTCGACGACAGCCCGCACCTTCCGGCGCCACTTCTTCCTGCCCAAACGCTTGTAGCCGCGTTTGCCGAGCAGGTCTTCGTAATCGTGCCGCTTGCTACGTCGCAGGTGACCGAGTTCCATCGCCACGATCTTGCCTTCGACAATCAGCGCGGACCCCAGGCCGGTACCCAGGCCCAGAAATAGCATCTTGCCGCCCCGGTAGCTCCCCAGGGCCTGCATCGCCGCGTCATTGACGATTCGCACCGGTCGACCAAACGCCGTCTCGAAGTCGAAGCCGATCCAGCCGGGTGCCAGATGATGGGGCTCTCGTGCTGGGGTGCCCTGATTGACGACGCCGGGGTAACCGATCGAAACCACATCGAAGCGCCAGTCGGCGACAATTTCGAGCACCCCGTCAACCATCTGCTGCGGTGTGAGCGCAGGTCCGGATTTGAACTTGCGCCGGGTCCTCTCGCCGCTGAGCAGGCATTTGACGTGCGAACCGCCGACGTCTATGACCAAAATCTTCGACTGCGCTTTCTTTCGTGAAGTGCTCATGGCGTGGCTTTTGCGGTCGCTGGTCGCTCGCCTTTGCGGTCCGGTTCATTGATCTGATCCGGCGCCAGCGAAAGTAGTCGTGCGGTGTTGACCAGAGCCATGTGGCTGAGAGCCTGTGGGAAGTTGCCTTGCATGTGCCCGCTCCGGGGGTCGTATTCCTCGGCCAGCAGGCCGACGTCGTTGCGCAACGCCAGTAGACGCTCGAACAGCGCTTCGGCCTCGGCGCGCCGACCGGTCACTGTGAGGCAGTCGGCCAACCAAAAACTACACGGCAGAAAGACACCTTCGCCAGGTGGAAGGCCGTCGACGGACGTCGCGGTATCGACTCGGTAGCGCAGCACCAGGCCGTCGACGATCAGTTCGCGCTCGATCGCGGCAATCGTGGTCCTCACACGCGGATCATCTGCGGGTAGAAAACCCACCAAGGGAATCAGCAGCAGGCTGGCATCGAGCGCCGTGCTGCCGTAATACTGGGTGAAGCATTTGCGCTTCACATCGAAGCCTGCTTCGCAGACCTGTGCGTGGATCTGGTCACGGGTGCGACGCCAGGCCTCCACCGGGCCTTCCAGGCCATAGCGTTCGACGGCCTTGACCCCGCGGTCGAAGGCCACCCAGGCCATCACCTTGGAGTGGGTGAAGTGCCGTCGCGGTCCACGGACTTCCCAGATGCCCTCATCCGGCTCTTGCCAATGGCTGCCCAAAAAGTCCAGCAAGGCACGCTGGATGCGCCAGGCATGAGGCTGAAGTTCCTGCCCGGCCGCGCGCGCCAAATGCAGGGTGTCCATTACCTCACCGTAGACGTCGAGCTGGAACTGTTGGGCCGCTGCATTGCCGATGCGCACCGGCGCGGCCTGCAGATAGCCGGGCAACCAAGGTATTTCTCGCTCTTCCAGTCGGCGCTCGCCGGTCACACTGTACAGAATCTGCATGTCGGCTGGGCTGCCTGCCACAGCGCGCAAAAGCCAGCCGCACCAAGCTTGCGCCTCTTCGGTATAGCCGGCTAACAGCAAGGCGTTCAGTGTGAAGGTCGAGTCGCGTAGCCAGCAATAGCGATAGTCCCAGTTGCGCACACCGCCAGGGTGCTCCGGCAGTGAGGTGGTTGGCGCTGCAACGATGCCACCTGTGGGCTGGTAGATGAGCGCTTTGAGCGTAAGCAAGGAGCGCAGCACAGCGTCTTGCCAACGGCATTCGAAGCGGCAGCGTCGTGACCAGCCCTGCCAGTGACGCTCGGTCTGCACAAGGGTGCTTTCGGCGTCGATGGCCCCTTGGTCCGGCTCATGGGATGGTCGGTAGTTGAGCACGAAAGGCACACGTTCACCTGCACCGACCTCGAAGTCGGCCCGGGTGGTCATCTGTTCGCCGTGTGTGTGCACGGGTGTATGCAACTCGATCGTATCTGGTCCGGCAGTCGCGAACAGCGTGCCGTCGCGCCGGCTCACCCACGGGACGATTGAGCCGTAGTCGAAACGGATGATGAGTTCCATACTCATGGCCACGCGCCCCCGCAGGCCCACGACGATGCGCAACACATCCCAGCGTTTGTTTGACAGCGGCATGCAGTCGATCACGCGCACCGCACCGGATGCTGTCTCGTAGTCTGTTTCCAGAATCAGGGTGCCTTCGCGGTAGCGGCGACTTACCGTGGTGGACTCCTCGCGCGGTGCGATCAACCAGCGCCCGTTCTCTGCACCACCCAATAGGGCCGCGAAGCAGGCGCCTGAGTCGAAACAAGGGAAGCAAAGCCAATCAATAGAGCCATCGCGGCCCACCAGCCCGGCGGTGTGGCCGTCACCGATCATGGCGTATTCCTCAATAGGCAGGGGCACTGTCAGTTCGCCTTTTCGGGATTGTGCCAGCCACCATCGACCGCCATGAAAAGGGCCGCGGCGGGCGGGCCCCATGAGCCTGCGGCATAGACCTGAACCGGGGGCGGATCGAGCAGCACGGGTTCGAGTACGGCCCACGAGGTTTCGATGGTGTCTTCGTGCGCAAACAGCGAGCCGTCCCCGTCTATTGCATCGCTCAGCAGCCGTTCGTAGGGAGACTGATCGCCAGGTTCTTGTTCGAGCAGCGAGAACTCGCGCTGTTCGCCGACAAACGCCTTGCCGGCCCGTTTGACGCGGGCGGCGAGTGCAATTGTCGAGTGCGGTGACAAATGAAAGCGTAAATAATTGGCACCCTCGCTCACTCCAGCGTCGCCAAAAAGGTTCTGCGGTGGCGGCTTGAAGCGCACTACCACTTCGCAGGCGGTGGCCGGCAGGCACTTACCTGAGCGCAGGTACCAGGGCACGCCACCCCAGCGCCAGGAATCGATATGGAGGCGCAACGCGCAGAAGGTTTCGACATCGGAGTCGTTCGCGACCTGCGGCTCGTCGCGGTAGCCCAAGTATTGTCCGCGCAGGATGTCGTCGACGCCCAGCGGGCGCATCGCGGCGAAGACATCGGCCTTGTTGCGGTGCACGGCCTCGAAATGGCGGCTCGCCGGCGGTTCCATCGCCAGTAGCGCGACAATCTGGAAAAGATGGTTTTGTATCACATCACGCAGGCAGCCCGCGCTTTCGTAGAATGCCCCACGGCCCTCAACGCCAAACTGCTCGGCGAGCGTTATTTGCACGCTTGCGATGTGGTTACGATTCCAGATCGGTTCAAGAAAGGAATTGGCGAAGCGAAAGTACAGAATGTTCATGATCGCTTCCTTGCCCAGGAAGTGATCGATGCGAAAGATGGCGTCTTCGGGAAAGGCTTCCAGTGCAACCCGGTTGAGTTCGCGTGCCGAAGCCAGGTCGCGGCCGAACGGCTTTTCGACGATGACTCGCCCGCCGTCGGCCAGGCCGGCGACCTTGAGCGCGCGGATGACCGTGGGGAAAAGACTCGGTGGAATCGCAAGGTAGAACGCTGGGCGCTGCGCGCCGTTCAGGGCGAGTCGCAGCGCATCGAAGGTGGCTGTGTCCTGATAGTTGCCGCTGACGTATTGCAGCGTCGACAAGAGACGGTCCAATGCATGCGGGTCGACTTTCCGGTCTGAGAGATTGATGCTTTCGCGGGCTCGCGTGCGCAGTTGTTCGACACTCCACGTTGAGGAAGCCACGCCGATCACCGGCAACTTCAGCGCACCACGTTCGGACATTGCATACAGCGCAGAAAAAATTTGCTTGTGAGCAAGATCTCCGGTGGCCCCAAACACCACCAATGCATCGGCGGGTTCTTTATGGGAATGGGTGACGTTAATATTCATGTCATGCCCCTCTGGCGCCCATGCGATCAAGGCTTAATAGGCCGAGCTGCATCTTCATGCTCCTGATTATCGTTGCACGATGGGCCTGTGCTGCGGCAATCATTGCCTTGGTGACGGCGCATTGGTCACGCACATCATCCAGCGACCATCCTGAACCCGGGTGAATCTCAACCCGGTTGAGTTCGTTGTGCCAGCAATAGTTCAAATGGAACGAGAGCACTGCACAGTGTCGACGTGCGCTTGGCATCCTGTGTAGCAGCCCGGCGCTGAACCGGGATTGGCAGGGGGGTGAGGTCGCCAACTTCAGTGAATAGTCTTAACCCTGCGACTTTCACCAATTCTGATTCGATCCAGCGCGCGGTTGAGCGAGTCCAATGCGTCAAGCAGGGCTTTCGCTTCGGCCTCTCTGCCATCTCCCCAAAGGCGCTCAACCATTCTATTCAAGGCTTGGATCGATCTTTCGATGTCGGCAGCAGTGACTGCTGTCGTGTCTGTCTGTTGCTTCTTTGACATTTTGAGAGCCTCTGCAGCGCTTGAAGTACAACGCCTGCGATTTGGCGGTTTTCGGCACACATCTCGGCACGATAGGCAGGGTTGAGCGGTTACAAAAGCGACCGACCATTTTTTTCGGGGCCTGCCTTCAGGAATGAATCGGCAACGCCAACCCGAAAATCACAAAAAACCCACCACACACCTTATTGAACCGCCGCCCGGTCCGAGCCAACCAAGGCCTCACCCGATGTGCTGCGCTGGCGACCATAAACTCAACAACAAACTCCACCACTGCATACGTCAGCGCAATAGCCACCGTCTGCGCGACGATGCTCCTGTGCGGATCCAGGAAGGGTGGAATAAATGCGGTAAACAGCAGCAACGCCTTTGGGTTTGACAGGGCCGACACCAGTCCTTGGCGAAACAGCGACCAACGCCGCAAGCTTGTCGTGCCAGTCGACTCAAGACTGACAGGCGCAGACCGCCACAGCCCCCACCCCAGCCAGATCAAATACAGCCCGCCGACAACCTTCAATGCTGTGAACCAGGTGGCCGACGCCTGGATCAATGCGCCCAACCCCAAAGCGCAAAGCGAAAGCACGACGGAAAAGCCGAGAACGCCGCCCGTGATAGTGAACAGCGTTTTGCGGCTCCCGTGGAGAGCTCCATGGGTGAGTACCAATAGCGCATTAGGTCCTGGCACTACCGCTATGCCACAGCAGGTTATCAGATAGAGCAACCAGGTCTCGAATGGCATGATCAGACTCGCTATGTATTGATTCAGGCCAGGATCTTGCGGGTGAACTACTGTCATGGAAAGCGCATAATTCAGGCCTTAGTCATTCGATTACCGAATAGAGGAACAGCGATGCCTGCCAGTGATTTGCAGATCGATTGGCTCAAGTGCTTCGTGGCTGTGGTGGATGCAGGTTCGCTGTCCGGCGCAGCCCATGAGGTCAACCGATCGCAGTCCGCCGTCAGCATGCAGATGAAGAAACTCGAGGCTGCGCTTGGACGGCAGTTGTTGAGTCGTGGCCCAAGGCACCTTCAACTGACCGACGATGGCCAGACGCTGCTGAGCTACGCGCGTCGCATGCTCGCACTTCACGCCGAGACCCAAGCGGCTTTTCACGGGGAAGAGTTGACCGGACGAATCCGCCTTGGGGTCGCGGAGGACTACGCAGCCAGGTATCTGACGCCGGTTCTGAAGCGCTTTTCGCCGCGCTACGCAGGGGTGGAAATAGAACTGACCTGTGAACAGTCGACCACGCTTATCCCGCGCGTTCGAAGTGGCGACCTTGATCTGGCGCTGGTGTCCAGGGACTCGGCGCAAAGCGGCACGTTTCTGTTCAAAGAGCCCATGGTTTGGGTGGGCTCACCGCAGTTCGAACTCTGGAGGCGCGACCCGGTTCCGATCGCAGTCTACGAAAGTGCAAGCCTGGCTCGGCTTTATGCCGTGAATTCTCTGACCCAACGGGGACGCCAATTCAAGGTGGTCTACAACAGCTCCAGCCTTGCGGGCCAGGTCGCCGCTGTTGAGGGGGGGCTCGCTATTGCCGCGATCACTCAGTGCACCGTACAGCCATCACTTCAGGTCTTGAGTAGCGAGCACGGCTTGGGAAGTATTGAGCCTATGCAAGTGTCGATTCTACGCAGCCGTGCCTCGCGGAGTTCTAAAGCGGTTAATAGCCTTCATGCTTTCATCATTAGCGCGCTGAGGCTTCAGGTTTAGTTGTCCGGTTCTGGTAGCCAGGGTTCCTATGCTCTGAACGACAGCATCGGGTCGGCCGCTCAGGCCAACCCGCTCATGGACTCTGCAGTATCACGCTGTCCGTGTCCCTGTACTGGTTCCAGACGGCACAGGCATCGCCGCTCCGGCACTTGCCATTTCCCACGCATCGCAAGGCTCGTCCAGGTCACGGTTCAGCGTTTCCGGAGTCTTGAACGTGGTGTACAAAGTGATCAACGTAAGCAAAGCCAGATAGCATGCAATCGGCAGCCGGGCCCCAACTCCGGCGCTGGCGTCGCCGTCGTGACTCGCCACGACCAGGGCGATGATGCCGGCACCGATCATTGGCGCAATGCCTCCAGCAATCACTGCCGAGGCTTCCCGGGCGATCGACACGCCCATGTATCGGTGGCGCGAGCCGAACAGCTCAGGCAACAACGCCGCCTGTGTGCCGAACATGCCCCAGGTACCAATGGGGGAGAGGCAGTGGGCTGTGCCGCAGCAGGTTGCGCGGCCGGTCTGGCGCGTGGTGCTGCAGCGACCTCGATCCACTGGCAACGGAGTGTTTGGTTGGCAATCAGCTTGGGAGGTGGATCACACTTGCAGTTGCAAAGGTCGCCGTCGAGGGCGGCTTCGTGTCCACCCAAGTCGTGACCCAGACGCGGGCCTGCCAGGACAATCTTGCGGATGCTGTCGCATTCCGGGCACTCAACAGCATCGCCTTCGCGGGCCAATAAATGACCATTGATATCGCCGTATTCCCAGCCTGTGCGTACCGTGCCGTTGACGGTGGTCTTGGCTCCAACGGTGATGAAATAGCGCCGCATGCCTGGTCGGTCCTTGTTTTATTTCAGGGACAGGAACGCTAAGCGAGGGACTTACAGAAGGAATATCAGACGTTTCGTTGTTTTGCGTAGAGCGCTTCCTAGACGGCTAGTCTGGGCCCGAAGGACCTATCCGTTTGCGCGGCTATTTGTCATATGAACTTGCATAAATGCGGTCCCAAAAAGGGACCGCAGAGCAATCACAGGCTTCTATCGTAACCAGAACCTATTCACGCGGATCAATCTGATCCAGCATTCGATTCGCCGTAATTTCCGCCAGCATGATGCTGTTGGAAATGCCCAGCAGAGGGTGGCGAGATCAACCCTTCAGTTGGTCCACCAATTGGTGAACCATGACATCCACCGAGGCCAGTGTCTCGACTAGATAAACCGCCAAAAGCCTTTTTGCGGATGTTTAATTTGCGAGTGAGCACGTCTTCGTTTGTACTGCCCTTGGCTGCGCGTCGGTGCAGCCGGAATCATCTCGATGCCTTAACATCTGCTGTGGCGCGGTTGGCTCATCAGTCGTCGCCGCCAGATTTTTCCAGACATCTAATTCAAGGAGATAACGATCAAGGCTCTATCCATTGTGCGGCCCAGTGGCGGTCGAATCGCTTCGGGAGAGAAAACCCTCGAAGTTCGTCGTTGGTATCCGGATTTGGATCCTTGCGAAGATCTCCTGATAGTCGAAAACGGACGATTTCTCCATAAAGAGGGTGACGAAGACGCTGACGGTATAGCCGTCGCGATTGTGCGTGTAAAAGCTGTACGCCCATTCGTCCTGGCTGACATGCAAGCGGCCTGTGCAAGTTATTTCGAGGACGGCTGGCTGGCGTGGGAGCTGAGTGAATTAATACCAGTCACACACCCTGCGACCGTCCGCGCGGCACGGGGTATCTACGAGGTAGACTTCCTGCTCCCCGAGACGATTTACCAATTGAAATAGGTGATCAGCTATACGTAGCAGACGTGCTCAACTGCGCGCCTTTCGCAAGCTCAATGGCCGCGATAATAGCGGCCCGAGCTTGGGGGCTATTCTTCCAGCAAGTCGATCCCGTGGCCGCCGATGCATGAGCCAGGATGTCACAAACATTCGCTTCGCTGAGCGCAGCCAGCGAGTCAATGCCCATCTGCTCAAGTCGACCAATAACGGCCGGCCCCACGCCCTTCAGGGCCAACAAAGCATTGTATTCCGTCAGTGGAAATGGCATCCGTAAACTCCTGTTATCGGCCAATGAGGAAGTCGGAGTTTGCCCGACAAGAGAGGTCATCTCAATAGATGGAATCCTTGGCTCTAAGCGTAAGCACCAAAGGTCGGTTCAGCAGGCGGAAAACCGGCGCCAACCCTGTATGCGAGTTAGCTTGAGTAACTGCTGGCGCAGCGACACGGGGACGTTAGAGATCAGGGGAGAGCGCGCAAGCTGAAGTATGCTGGTGTTGCTAATGAGGGTCGATTAAGGCATTGGTTAAATTGACCTAGGTGTAAGCGTTCAACGAAACAGTCAGCGCGCCAGAGCGGGGGCTGCGAGAGGCTGTCTATCGAATCTGCACGTGCTCACTTCGCCAGCTGTTTTCGAATCGTTTTCAGCTCCTGCCGCCGCGCTGCGCTGACCGCCGGGTAACTCAACTTCAGACCTTCCAATGCATCGAGCACGATTTGCGACACGATCAGTCGCGCATTGTGTTTGTCGTCGGCCGGCACGATGAACCAGGGCGAGTCCGCCGTACTGGTCGCGGCCAGGGCATGGCCATAGGCTTGCATGTAGGCGTCCCAGTACTCGCGCTCGGCGATGTCGGCCGTGCTGAACTTCCAATTCTTGTCGGGCTCATCAATGCGCGCCAGCAGGCGCTTGCGTTGCTCCTCCTTCGACAGGTGCAGGAACACTTTGACGATGCGCGTGCCGTTGGCGTGCAAATGCCTTTCCAGATCGACTATCGATCGATAACGACCGTGCCACACTGATTCGTCGGGAGCCGGATCGGGAAGGCGCTCGCTGTGCAGCAGGCTTTTGTGCACGCGCACGATCAGCACCTCTTCGTAATACGAGCGGTTGAAGATGCCGATGCGCCCTCGCTCAGGCAGGTCGCGGGTGGTGCGCCAGAGGAAGTCGTGTTTCAGTTCCCGCGCACTCGGATGCTGAAAGCTGAATACCTGGCAGCCTTGCGGGTTGACACCCGACATTACGTGGCGGATGGCGCCGTCCTTGCCTGCAGTGTCCATCGCCTGAAACACCAGCAGCAAAGCATGGCGGTTAGACGCATAGAGCATGCGTTGCTGGTCACTTAAGCGATCGACGTGGCCTTGCAGCGCTTTGTGGTACTTCTTCTTCGACTTGCACAGCGGTTTGACGTTGGTAGGCCAAAGGCCGAGGTCGACTGCGTCGCCTTCACGGAGTTTGTATGCATTGGCGTCGATTTTCATGTGGTTTCCTTTTTAGTCGCCGGCGCCACTGTGCCCAGGCGCTGCTTGGTACAAGGGCTCAGCTTGCGTGTGCGGGCATGGACTGGCGCTGAGCGTCCGATTAAGCGCCTGATAGAAATGGGCGAGATCAGCACTTTGCGTTCTGACAATCAACTCCCCGTGTCGACGATGAGGGAAGCGGGTAGCCCTGGCGTGATCGTCGAAGTAAATATCTTTAGCCTGGCCAATGTCGCTGTTGGCGGTACTGATAACGCATTTCTCGATGTCTTTCTGGCTGTGCAACATGGTGCGTCTTCCTTTCGGGATGGCGACCACTGTGCATCGACAGGATGCGTTGGTGAGTCGTGGGTGGCAGGGGCGTCAGCGGGGGTGAGGTGACAGCCGCTGGCGGTGATGGGCGCGATGAGTTGGACATACAACCAATGTGCTGGCCCACAGGGGCTGACGTCTGTTCGTTGGCGCACACACCGTGCTTGCGTCAAGGCAGACCCCTGTGCAAGTTCGTGCGTCCCGGCACGGTCTCTGTGTGGCAGCGAACAGACTCAAGCAGGTAGCGTGAACAGAGTTTGGCCATGCTCAGCGGTGCCGATACCCAATGCGCGTCCCGCTTAGGTGCTGGGTTAATCGGCGTCTAGCGGCGCAGCGGATCGCTCTCGCCGAAATGCAAAAAGGAAAAAGGAAAACCGGCATGAAAGCATCGAACACGCTTGCACTGCTTGTGTCGGTCGGCGCCTGAGCACAGCTGTCGGACTGCCGGATTCCCAACTTCACGGCGACCGCGCTAAAGCCCGTCAAGGGTCTGGCAGGCCACCTCTTACTGCGCGGCCGGTTTCTTAGCTGCCTTCGTCGTCAGCAGAATGCTGATGCCGATGGCTGCGGCCAGCAATGAACCGATCAGAATGGCCAGTTGCGCTTCGCGCTCGAAATGGCTGTCATGAAACGCCAGGCTACTGATGAACAGCGCCATGGTGAAGCCGATACCGGCCAGGAAGGCGGTGCCAATAAGCTGCCGCCAGGTCGAGCCTTCGGGCAGTTCGGCCAGTCCAGTCTTCACTGCCAGCCAGCTGGCCAGGCTGATGCCGACCGATTTGCCGAGCACCAGTCCGACCATGATGCCCAGTGGCACAGCGGTTGGTAGCGTGCGCAACACCGTGGCGTCGATTGCGACCCCGGCATTAAACAAACCAAAAATCGGCAGGATGCCGTAGGTGACCCACGGCTGCACCACGTGCTCGAAACGCTGCAGCGGTGCGGTGGCCGCATTGAGGCTGCTGTCGAGCGCGCCGATGATGGCGACACGATCGGGATGCAGTTCGTCGGAGTCTTTATCGAGGGCCTGGGCTTCGATATTGTCGGCGCCACGGTGGATTACCTTTGGTAATGCGCTCGGCAGGATTTTCACCCGCGCCGGCACAAACAACGCCGTCAGCACACCGGCCAGCGTCGCGTGCAGACCGGACATGAAAAACCCGGCCCACAAACCCAGCCCGAGCAGCAGGTAGATCGAGCCCCGACGGGCCCCGAAGCGGTTGGCCACCCACAGCGCGAGCAGCACGGCAACGATCACGATGATGCCGCGCCAATCGATCGACGCAGTGTAGAAAATCGCAATGACCAACAGTGCGCCGAGGTCGTCGACGATGGCTAATGCGACCAGAAAAACCTTCAGGGGTTCGGGGATACGCGAGCCCAGCACGGCCAACGCACCGAGGGCAAAGGCAATGTCGGTGGCCATCGGAATGCCCCAGCCCTTGGCGCCTGCACCCTCGAAATTGAACCCGGCATAGATCAGCGCCGGCAGTATCATGCCGCCCACGGCGGCCACGATTGGCAACATGGCCTTTCGGCGTTCGGCCAACTCACCGACGAGGAGCTCGCGTTTGATTTCAAGTCCGACGCTGAAGAAGAAGATCGCCATCAGTCCGTCGTTGACCCAATGCTGCAGGTCCAGGCGCAACACCTGATTGCCGAGGGCAATGCTCAGCGGAACGTGCAGTAACTGCTCGTAGGTTGATGCCCACGGCGAGTTGGCCCACGCCAGTGCCAGGATGGCGCAGCCCAGCAGGACCAAGCCTCCGGATGCTTGCCGTTGTGCGAACAGCTGAAACGGCCGCACCACAAGGTCGCCCGCGCGCTCGGCGCTCGTCCGTTCACGCAGTTCCTCGTCCCGAACCAAGCTGTCCGGCTTCATGGTCGCAAGGGCAGATGCAAGCTGCCTGTTAACCGACAGTGCGGGGTTGCTGGCGGCAAATTAGCGTGTGTGGTGTTCATCCGTTCAGCCTATCGCGATCGGCGCGCACAGTATACGGTGCGTTAGCGAACAGGCGAATGTGTGCTGTCGTACAGACCCGCTCGCGCAAATGGGGCAGGGTGTATTTGATTTGCATCCGCCAATGCGTGCTGCCTGCCCGTTCCGGTTTAGGAAGCGCTTGCAGGGCGCAGCCGAAACTGCTGGCGTGCGCCCTTCGAGCTCGGTTGCCCCACCAGCTAGTCGCAGACACCCGCGAAGGAGTCGATATGAAGACCACTGAAATTCTATTCAGTACCGACCGCCTGTGACGCTGTCCCGCCGGCCCGCCGTCTGGTGGGGGCTGACCAAGCAGGTCGCGACCTCTTGGCTCGACGACTACGTGCCAAGCATGGGCGCCGCGCTGGCCTACTACACGATATTCTCGCTGGCACCGATGCTGCTGGTTGTAATTTCGATGGCCGGGCTGCTGTTCGGTGAAGACGCCGCTCGCGGTGAGATCCAGGCGCAGTTACAGAACCTGATGGGTGAACGCAGCGCCGGCGCAGTCCAGAGCCTGCTGGTCAGCGTACGCGAGCCCTCCGAGGGACTGATGGCCACTGCTGTGGGGTTGGTTCTGTTGTTCGTTGGCGCCACCAGCGTTTTTGCCGAACTGCAGAACGCGCTCGACCGGATTTGGCGAGTGCCTGAGAAGCAGCGCAAGAAAGGCTGGTTCTCGGTCGTGCGCGCACGCCTGATGGCGTTCGGTATGGTCCTCGCGTTGGGCTTCCTGCTGATCTTGTCGCTGGTCACCAGTGCGCTGCTGGCTGTCGTGGGCCGCCAACTGGAGCCGGTGCTTGGCGACTGGCAGACGGTGGTGGAGGCCGGCGACGCGCTCGGCGGCTTCATGCTAGTGGCGCTCATCTTCGGCCTGATCTACAAGGTTATGCCGCGACAGCGTGTCCTAGCGTCCGATGTGTGGCTCGGCGCATTGCTGGCGGCTTCGCTCTTCACCGGCGGCAAGGTGGTGATCGGCGCTTACATCGGCCGCAGCGACATAGCGTCGGGCTTTGGCGCGGCTGGCTCGTTAGTGGTGGTACTGCTCTGGGTCTACTTTTCAGCGCAGATCCTGCTGGTGGGCGCAGAGTTCACCTGCGTCTACGCCCGGACATTCGGCTCCCGAAAAGCCATCGACTGATCGCTGCCAACGCCGTTTATGCCGACGAGTTCTGCTCGGTCCGGCCCATAGTGAGGGGTTGATGGCGAGACGCATCATTGCGTCAGCTGCGAAAAACGCGCAGGGCACGTGTCGCCGTGGTGAAGCGCGCTTCGACGGCGAGCACATCCTCCGCTTCCGGCACAGCTTCTCGTGCCCCTTTGACGATCATACCGGCCTGGCGCTGGAGACATGTCGCCTGCTGCGCAGAGTTCACATGGCCAGCGATCTGGGCGATGGCATCGAGCATGCGGATTGCCACGGCCGGGTTCGATCGAGCGCTTTGCCTGATCTGGTTGAAGGCGGTATCAACGATGCCGGCAAAAGTGGCCCCCGATGCTACCAGCCGCAGCTGCCCGTGCGCGTCGAATCGATAGGGGGATGGGATCTCGCGTCGGGCCAGGTTACACAGGGCCGATTCTAGCCGGTCCACGCAGGCGACCGCCGTGAACGGATCGTTGATACCCGGTGACAAGGCCCGCACGGCGATCTCGACCAACTGTTGGAGAGAAAACTCGACATCCTGGGCGGCACTGCGCTGGTTCCCCAGCACGAAGGCGGCATTCAATTTGCCGGCAAGGATTTCAGTGACTCGATCCCCGGGCCAGGCCATCAGCATCACCCTGCCCTTGGCGAGGTAGTGCCCTGGCCGGCGCTCCAGCCGAAGCAGCAGATCTTCTTTGCTGGCCAACGCCATCAGGGTGTCAGCATCGATCATCTGGAGATAGCCGTCTTCAAGGGCACCCACAGGACATGCCTCGCGCGCGAACTCGGCTGGCAGGTTGACTTCGCTTGGTGCTCTTGAGGCTTCGGATCCAGGGTCACCAAGGTCACCGGGAAACAACCTGTCGATACCTTCATCGAGTTCCCGGCCGACCCGAGCCACGACCTGATCCGCCTGAATCGAGACTGAGATGTGGTGGATGAAGTAGATCAGCACCCCAACGCTGACAATGGCCAGCAACACGCCGATGCTGATGGAGAGATGAGGCACGAATGCAACTTCGTCGGCGCGCCGGATGGTGCGTAGCACGATCAGGCAGTACAAAAACGTGGCCACGAACGTACCCAGCACCACCTGGTTGGCGGTATCGCGCATGAAGTTGCGCAGCAGGCGCGGGCCCAACTGGGACGAGGCGAGCGATAGCGCCACCAGTGTCATCGAGAAAACAGTCCCGGCGATGGCGATCATCGACCCCGCCACGGTGCCCAGTAGCAGGCTGGCACCCTCCGCGCCGCCTGAATAACTCAAGCCCAATAGCTGCAGCCAGTCGTTGGTCACGGTCCTGTCGAGAGCAACGGCGCACAGGGCCAATGTCACGGCCAGGCAGGTCATGGTCGCTGGCACGAACCATAAACTGGATCTAAGTCGATACCAGTACTTCTGCAGCAATGTTTGCACGACGCCTCACTTCAACTCGTCAGCCTCGGACTAAGCATCCAGACACGCACTGCACGAGACCTCATTACCGTTTAAGTTTTCGAACCGAAGCTAGCTCTAGCTGTTCGTCCCGCTACATCGGTCCAAGTCTTGCTTTCGGAGGGCTGGCATCTCACGTGCGGACCGCCCGCAGCATCGCCGCGAACTGGTGCAACGTCTCGCTACCACTTGCCTCGGCTTTCTTTAGCCAAGCCTGCAGGTGAGCTACGAGTTGTTCGCCGGATTCGCCCGAGGGCGTCCACAGCGGTCGCAGTTGTTCGCGCATCGTGACCAGCTCGGTAAGTACCTGGTTTTGTTCAATCGCGCTTGACGCCTGCCGCTGCCGGGCGGTCGGCATGTGGCGCACGTCCCGGTGCAACCAGCGCCGCGCCCTGCGCAGGTTCGCAAGCTCGACTGAGTGCCCTTGCGCACGCAACCGCAACCATTCGGCAAGGGCCACGCGCTGTATACGCCTTGCGTAATTCGCCATGAGCTCGTAGCGGTTCGCAATGATCGCGTTCAGCATGGTCGCATCGGCCACGGGCCGCGCCGAGCCGAGCCGCAACTGCGGCTGGCCTCGGCGCACAGTGGCCAGCCCCAGCATTTGGAGGACGCGAATGTAGGCCCAACCGAGGTCAAACTCATAGCGGCGCACCGACAGCTTCGCCGAAGTCGGATAGGTGTGATGGTTGTTGTGCAACTCCTCGCCGCCGATCAGGATGCCCCAAGGCACGATATTGCGGCTTGCGTCGGCGAGCTCGAAGTTGCGATCCCCCCACCAGTGGCCGATGCCGTTGACGATGCCGGCGGCACTGACCGGGATCCAGAGCATTTGCACAGCCCAAACGGTTGCGCCTATCGCTCCAAATGCAAGCAGATCGATCGCTAGCATCAAGCCGACGCCGTACAAACTGTGCGGCGTATAGAGTTTTCGCTCGATCCAGTCGTTTGGCGTGCCGGCTCCGTACTGGTCGAGCATCTGGCGGTCCTTCGCGGCGGCTGCATAAAGCTCGCTGCCGCGCAGCAGCACGACTGCGATGCCGCGGGTCTGGGGGCTGTGCGGGTCCTCGGAGGTATCGCAGGCTGCATGGTGCTTTCTATGCACCGCAACCCATTCACGAGTCACGATGCCGGTGGTGAGCCAGAGCCAGCACCTGAAAAAATGTGAAACCGGTGGTCTCAGTTCGACTGAGCGATGCGCCTGGCTGCGGTGCAGAAAGATCGTGACCGCAGCGATCGTGATGTGCGTCGTCACAAGCGTATAGATGACGATCTGCCAGCCGCTGAAACCGCCAAGCCCGTGCATGAGCCAGTCGAAGAACGTGTCTTGCAGTGTGGTCAGAAGGTCGGTCATGTCCATCGGGAATCCTCAGAGATGATGTGCAGCTGTCGGGCTACTGGGTCGAGCGGACCGCTTTTTCCACCTCGATGATTTTGGCGTCGTTCGGATCGCCCTCGACGCGCGCGATGACGTTGCCCTGCGCGTCGAGCACAAACACGAATGCCTTGGCACTGTCGCGCGGGATGTTCAAAGCGCTTTCGAGGCTCGACTCACTCAAGATCCAGGTCTGGTCCTGGTAGCGCGCCGGAATTTTTTCCTTGGCTCGGCCGATCGCGTCTTCCTCGCTCATGAAGAACGGCAGGTCGATCGCGAGCACGTCTCTGATACGCACCCGGGTCTGGTCGATGTTCTTGCGCAGCGCTTCGGCCCACAGGCGGGTGCTCTTTGCGGCGTCCGTGCTCGGCGTGACGATCAGGATCGTTGGCTGGCCGATCAGTTGGGCGGCGCTGACTGTTTCCCCAGTGAGCGCAGTCGCCGTGAAATCGGGGATCGGGCTGTTCGAGAGCTGTGCCCAGGCGTTGATAGGCGACAGCAGCGCAAGCGTTAGCGTGATAGCTGTTTTCACGGCAGTTCTCCTCAGAAGTCCGACTGTACTGCGCAGTCTCTGACCAGACTTAAGCCTGCGCGGGAGCTGCTTGGGTTGTCGGTGCGGCAACGCACACACACACACACACAGCGGCTACGCAGCGATTGCTCATTGAGGCCCGCCCCGGGAGGATGTCAACTCAGCAAGTCATCACTTTGAAAACGCTAGTAGCTGGGTTACGAGGTGAACCTTGAAGACCCAATCCTTATTGAGCAAAGCCCTACGGAGAGCTGCCGCGAAATCGAAGCTGATCAACACTTCCAGTAGTCGTCCACCTTTTGACGCTGCTGGCCGAAATCGCCACGCGGAGAGAACCGGTCTTCTTCCACGAGCGGTGCTGCGCCAGAATTTGGGAAAGCGGGTTGCGTGTACAGCTTCAGAAACGGACCTGATGGGCATTAAATCGTTGCTTCGCACTACTCCCCATTCTCCCAATAGCCGGGACGGCCGTAGTACTCGTAGATTCTTGATTCCTGCTGGCGATCCAGCTGCACCGCTGCATCGTAGGGGGGCGCGTCTTTCACTGCCTGGCGGGTGAGGTTGACCGAGACCTTGTCATCGGGCCAACTCACGTCCTGGATCCATTGCGGTGGAATCAGCACTTGATGACCAAGCCACCAGTTGCTGGTGTCCACAATGATGTATCGAATGGCCCAGGTCTCCACGTCGACGATCAGACCCTGTACGTGGCCGATGTCGCCATCGCTCGCGTGGATATGGTAGCCCTTGACCGCTTTGCAACTGCGCAGGTGGAGGTCGTCATCCTGATGCGCCGTCGCGTCGGCCTGCTGGTAAGCTTCAGCCACTTCAGGCCGCCCGGCAGACTGTCCCACACCGAGGTTGGAATAGCCGCTCATGAGCATTCCCGGAGAAGCTCCTTCGCCCCAGAGCCCGGCACCTCCCCAATAATAGGGATAACCGTAGTACCCCATGTAATCCATCTCTTGTTGCCGCGATACCGGCTTGTCGCTGTCGATGACAGGGCTGTTCTTGACTTGCTCGCGGGTCAGCGAAACCGGCAACAACTTGGTGCTCCAATCGGGCGTGCCGGCGGCAATGGGCGAGATCAGAACTTTGCGGCTGGACAGCCATGAGCCGGCCTCAACGACGAGGTAGCGAATCACCCAGGCCTCGTCATCAAAGTAGAGATCCTTCACGTCGCCGATGGCGCCATCGGTGGCGTCTATGACGAGATCCTGCAGGTCTTTCGTTTGGTGAAGCATGGTGCTCTCCCTTTCAAAAAGTTTTGAACGCAGAACATTCGACAAGGGCAGGTCAGTGGATACGCAACAAGGTGCCTTTCCCGATGAATGTTGTCCCAAGGTACGGAAATCCAAATGTGCACGTCTGGCGACATCACGTCTGTTCGGTAACGTACAGACCTATTGGTATCGACAACCAATGACGGCTAAGGCTCGAATCTGTTGAAAAAGTCGGATTTTCAGCTGGCCCGAACTCAGGCACGACCACCACCAAAGAGCCTCCTCACCACATTGAGTGGTTTTTCGGCCCTTCGTTGATCTTTGCTGCTCGGTTATTGGGTTGGTTTGAGGGTTTTTGCTTAGTGCAGAGGCACCTAGCCCGTGAGCGGTGGCCCTTGAGATGTAAATTTGGCCAGCCGTCGTAGAGTGAAAGATCGAGCTGGCTTAGCCCTGCCTGCCGACGCAGGTGGAGCACGTGCTGGCCCGCGGGGGATGTTTATATGGAACAGGTGATTACTCACGCTTCGCCACTGACGTCCTTGTGTTCGGCCTCCATGACCTCACAGGTCATTGAGCGCCAACAACCCGACCACTACAGTGCCAGGAAACCCTACCAAGGACAGGACTATGGTACTTCGCCTCATTGCGCTGGCATCGCTGGTGCTCTTTTCGATGTATACCGGCTGGACGATGCTGAATGCTGAGCAGTCGCTGTTGGCCTTTGGGCTTGAGCTGATTACCCAACCTGACACTGCCCAGTTGGTCATCGACTTGTACCTTATGGCAGCGTTGGCCTGCGTCTGGATGGCGAAAGACAACCGAGCGCGAGGGGGGGCACTCATTAACCTGCTTCCCTACCTTATACTGACTGCTGTATTCGTTTCCGTGGGGCCGCTGCTGTACGTCGTGGTCAAAGGCTGCAATCGGGAGCGCCAGACATGAGCAGTGCTTTGACCGTCTACGCACTCTGCGTGGTTGTGCTGTTCCTCAAGATGTTCGCGGTTTCCTGTTACCAGGGCGTCTTCCGCTTGCGCTTCAGGGCATTCACGAACACAGAGGACGCCGCTGTTTTTAATCGAATTGCTCGTGAAAAAGAGCTTCCGCAAGTGACTCGCGCGGCAAGGGTCTGGGCGAACGACCTGGAAAACATCCCGGCATTTTTCGCGCTGGGTGGGCTCGCCGTTGCCATGAATGCACCCGCTTCCATCACGCTATGGTTGAGTGTTCTGTTCACCATCGCCAGAGTTCTGCACACGTTGGCATACATGAAGGGCGTCCAGCCTTGGCGCACCGTTTTCTATGGTGTTGGGATCCTGTGTCTCTTGGGCTTCTGCGCGACGATCACCATTAATGTGGTGGTGTCATGATCGGACGGGCCATAGCTTTGCCTTCGTTGAGAGTACGTCCGCTATCGGCCCAGGCTTTGTGAAAACGCATGCACCGTTTTGAAGTCTGCTTTGCTACGTAAAATCTGGCAGCGTTTGGCAGGTCCGCAGACCTGAATTTTGCGTAGGAATGCGATTTTCGTTGCGGTTCTGAGTGTCAAACCCGCTCTAAAACGATTTCACACAGCCTGGGTCGATTTCGGCCCTTCACGACGGGCAACAATTGGCCGATTCTGTTGAAAAACTCAAGCATCTCCGTCCGTGTCACCTTGGGCCTAAAAAGGACATAATCAGTGCACGACCATGAAATGTGACTTGGATGACCACGATAATTAAACGACTGACCCCGGATCATGCCTCGTCGTATCGAGCGCTAATGCTTGAGGCTTATCGCCTTCATCCCGATGCGTTTACTTCCGATGTC
Source organism: Pseudomonas violetae (assembly GCF_023072615.1). Classification (GTDB taxonomy): domain Bacteria; phylum Pseudomonadota; class Gammaproteobacteria; order Pseudomonadales; family Pseudomonadaceae; genus Aquipseudomonas; species Aquipseudomonas violetae. Next base: position 14,914 of record NZ_JAKNRW010000015.1, on the reverse strand, counting down.
GGCGAGCGCGAAGCCTTACCCATCGACTGGTGGGAGAAAAGGCTTAATAGTGGATCTGATGCTGCCGATGTAGTGTTGGCTGCGTTTGAGGGGGAGGATTTGCTTGGTGTCGTTGGACTTTCTGTTGATAGAAGAAAGAAGGCCAGCCACAAATCCACGCTCTTCGGAATGTACGTTCCACTCGCTCATCGAGAGAGAGGCATCGGATATAAACTGCTGTGCAGCGTCCTGGCCTATGCGAAATCCCAGCCTCAGCTTTTGCTCGTTCAGCTCACCGTCACCGAGGGCAATCGAGGTGCACAAGGGCTCTATGAGCGAATGGGATTCAAGCCGTTTGGAATAGAACCTTTGGCGGTAGCAGTAGGGCAGCAATTCATTTCGAAAGTGCATATGTGGCACGATCTACGAAACGCTACCTGCGAAAATTAACGGCCATTCGGGTCATTTTTGATTGACTCGTATCGCTCCTGTCTGGCTTGCGGCAAAATCTACCCGTCGGCCAGCGGGAGAATACGCAGCATGATGGGACAGTTATCGAGTGGTCAGGAGCGGCTGTTTTACTCGTTCAATCTTGAAGGTCACATTCCAACAAATCATCTTCTACGGTTTCCGGGACAGCGATCTATTTCGCTGGCTGTTTAATGAAGTGCTGCGTCCCCGCCTTTTTTGCCTATTCCACAAACTACCTGATCGACACTGAGCACGGCGTGATCATGGATGTGGAATCCACACCTGCCCATCGAACAGCCGAAGTCGAAAGTACCAAGACGATGATCGATCGAGTCGAGTCGCAGTTCGAGATCAAACCTGAATGCCTCATCGGCGATACCGCTTACGGTACAGCGCCAATGCTGGCCTGGATGGTAGAGGAAAAGGATATCGAGCCGCATGTGCCGGAGTGGGACAAAACCGGGCGCAAGAATGACAGTTTCTCCAGCAACGATTTTCAAGGGAATGAAGAGACGGAGGAATATCTCTGCCCGGCCGGTAACGTATTGCGCAGCGAAGGGCGAGCCTTCAAGAACGAGCGTTCGCACGTCACCAAAGCCAACACTATGATCTTCCGATCGCGGCAGGCCGACTGCGTAGCCTGTCCGATGAGAACCCAGTGCTGCCCGAACACCGCATTCCGAAAGATCGCTCGCAGCGTTCATGACGCCGATCGCGATGTGGCTCGGCGTATTGCAGTAACGCCGGCGTATCAGCGCTCTCGCCACGAACGTAAAAAGGTTGAAAGGTTGTTTGCCCACCTCAAGCGCATCCTGAAACTGGATCGCTTGAGACACTAACCCACTGACAAAGCAGCAACATTAACAGTGGTGAATAGGTTCTCTGATGAGGCCAAGCTCAGTGTCAGGTCTTCTCAAGAATCGCCTTTTTTCAACTGAATCGGACATGAGCGGCCACTCGAACACATCACCTGGATCAGCTATTCTGTAGGACGAAGCGGTCACCGATGTTCCGCTGCCAACATTGACCTGAACTGAGAAATGATCTCTGAAGATAGCCCGGCACCTTCGAACACTGCGCACGTGAAGCTAACGGGTGCAGGGCCCGGAGCAGTTATGATGCGGTCTGCAACCACAGCTACCGGACTGTTTCGATAAAGCGTGCGCCCTTCATAACCTACGGCATTCTGTTGTAAGAAGTCAGCGCTGTTCGAAGTATGAGGAACCGTGTCGAGAAGCCCGGCCCTAGCAAGTGCCAGCGTTCCCCCACAGATACCGGCAATTGTCGCTCCATTTGAACGACTAGCATGAAGAAAGCCTCGAATATCCGGTGCTTCTGCACTTTCCCAGACCATTCCTCCAATGACGACAACAACGTCCGGTTTCCAGTCCAGGCATTGTTGCAAACTGCTATCAACCGTTACAGCCAATCCACCCTGCGAGCGGAACTGCCCCGTAGCAGAAGCGAAAAACCTGACGTCGATCCCGTAAAACGGGGACGCAGTTCCAGCAATGAAAGCATATTCCCAGTCCGCAAAACCGGGTGTCAGTATCAATCCCACACGTGCCATCAGTCAGAATCCTCCATGAATGCCAATAACATTTGGCGACAACCAACATACATCAAGGGTTGCTTTGGGTCGATTGAAGCCCCTTGCGACAGGCAGCGATCGGCCCAGAGTGTGTAAAAACGCTAGATCCCGTTTCGATCTTCAAGGCTGAGTGGCTGTCCGGCTTCGTAGCCTGATCAAGGCACGATGTCCCTTCCGAATGAGCTAAACCGCCCCAGCAACGCGCCAGATCATCGGGACATACTCGGAAAATAAATCCGTCCCCTTTTCTAACGATGGCTCCATCATTACCCGTCACATTGGATCTTTCTTTATCAAACTGCCGCTCTAGACTGGCTCCAACCCCTTGGCCAATCGGAAAGAAACCCATGTCCGCCCCCGACTTCGACTGCCAACCCGATCTGTGCGGAAGCAGCCTGAGGCTTAAACCTCTGGCAGACAGTGATTTTGAAGGTATGTTTCAGGCAGCGGCTGATCCAGACATCTGGGGCGGCCATCCCGCCAGGGAGCGCTATAAACGCGAGGTGTTCGAAGCGTACTTCGCCTCTCTACTCGCCACGAAGAAGGCGCTCGCTGTCATTGATATTGCCTCGGGGGATATCGTTGGCACATCAAGCTACTACACGCCGCCGGATCTACCGAATAGCATTGCCATCGGTTTTACATTCCTGGTGCGTGCGAAGTGGGGTGGCAATTCCAACCGCGAGCTTAAGCAGTTGATGCTGGAGCATGCATTCACGGCTTACGACATCGTCTATTTCCACATAGCGACTACGAACATTCGTTCGCAAACGGCCACGATGAAGTTGGGTGCGGTGCACTTGTATGACGCCGAACTGAAAATATCCGCCGCGCCTGCCTTGGCGAAGTGTTATGGACTTACGCACGCTCAATGGAAGACGTCGCGGGTGTGAAAGGGGCGGCCACTCACCTATGGATGTTCCAACCTAAAAACCGCGTTGAGCAAACCCGGCTAGGCACGCTCCCGTCGCTATAGTCGACTCTATTGCCGACCGTACTTCCAGGAGCTTGTCCCAGTGTCCGACACGCCGATCAACTTCGCTTACACAAAGCGCTTCAACGCCGTACTCGCCTACATTGATGAGAATCTCGAAGGTGATCTGTCGGTGAAGACGTTGAGTCATGTGGCGAATTTTTCGACGTTTCACTTCCATCGCCAATTCACCGCGTTCGTCGGCGTGCCGGTTTCACGGTATGTGCAACTGATGCGGCTACGACGCGCCGCCCATCGCTTGGCCGCCGTTGCGGATCACTCGGTACTGGAGGCGGCACTCGCTGCCGGTTTCGACAGTCCCGAGGCATTTTGCAGGGCGTTCAAGCGAGCGGTCGGTATGACGCCGAGTGCGTTCAGGAAGGCGCCGAACTGGCAGGTCTGGCATGCGGTGTTCGCCATCCCTCACTTTTCCAGGACTATCATCATGCAAGTACGAATCGTGGAATTCCCCGAAGTCCGGGTCGCAGCGCTTGAACATTGCGGCTCCCCCGGGCTCGTCAATGAGAGCGTGAGCAGGTTCATCGAGTGGCGCATGCAGAGCGGGCAGTCGCCGGTGGCATCGAGTCGCAGCTTTGGCATTCCCTACAGCAACCCCGACACCACGCCAGCAGAAGAATTCCGCTTCGCCATTTGCGGCGAGATTCACGAGGCGGTGGAACCGAATGCGTTCGGCGTGCGCGAACTGGTCATTGCTGGCGGTCGCTGCGTCGTAGTGCGGCACGTGGGGTCGCCGGACCACATCGGCGAATCGATCTATCCGATCTACCGCGATTGGCTGCCTGCCAGTGGCGAAGAACTGCGTGATCAGCCACTGTTCTTCCATTACCTGAGCGTGTATCCGCAAACACCGCAGGATCAATGGCAAACGGATGTGTATGTTCCGTTGCAGTAACGGAGCGAGCTGCTTTTTGATCGTGGCTGACGTTGGCGAGTGTCCGCTGAGGGTCTTTGGTGGGAGACAGTTATCCAAGGCCAGGCAGGGACTCGTCATCTTCTTTTTTTTGTTATTTTTTTCCTCACAATGTTTGAAGCCCTGAGAACCTCTAACTATTTCGCAACAGTGAAATTGAACGCCTGCTCTTGCAAACTAGTTTCGATCAACATGGCGAGTTGTCTGATGGCTGGTATAGGATCAGCACCACTGCTATGAAGCGTATATCCAATGCTTGGCACAGGAGGTAAGCCGTCAATGACGGTGAGATGACTTGGCAGTCCAATGCGGGTTCGCAGTGTCAGCCCCAATCCGGCGGCGACGGCCGCCCAGATTCCAGCGACGCTGGGGCTAGTCAGGGCGATTCGCCAGGGCATTTGCGCGGCATCCAGCGCCTGGGTTGCGGCGCTACGCAAGACACAAGGCGCGTCGAACATGATCAGTGGCAGGGGTGATTCTGCAAGGCGGGTAAACGGCGGTGCGTCACGCGCTGCGATCCAGTGCATCTGTGTTTCGCCCAGTCGCGTGGCATAGGGCGACGTGTGGCCAGCATCCCAAGTCAGGGCCAGGTCCAGGCCAGCGCTTTCGACCAACGCCAGCAATTCGGCATTTCGCGCAATCCTCACTTCCAGACTCACCATCGGGTAGGTCTGGACGAAGCGTCGAAGGATCTCGCTCAGGAAATGCTCCCCAAAATCTTCTTGAAGCCCGAGCCGAATTGTCCCGGCGATCTGGCTTTCATGCAGAGTCTGGAAGATCCCGTCGTTCAATTCCAGCAACCGGCGGGCATGGCTGAGCAGTGATTCGCCTACCTGCGTCAAAACCAGCCCTCGTCCAGATTTCGCCAGTACCGGAGTACCGACCTGCTCTTCTAGTTTCTTCAATTGGGCGCTCACGGCGGAAGTAGATCGACCGAGACGATCCGCCGCCTTGGCAAAACTGTTGAACTCCACGCCGGTGACAAATGTGCGCAATACATCAAGATCGAAGGTTGGGCGGCGCATTTAATAGTCCATAAATTTGGAATGGTCGCCTCTATTAAATCTGATATTCGGAACGATCGCGAATTGTTAGTTTTCCCCTGTCGATTAGTCAATTAGAGGGAAAACGTCATGAATGCATCCACGGGCACGGGGCGAGAGCAACAGGGTGAATACCCACAAAAGTTTGCCGAACTGACCGAAAACATACTGTTCGGTGACATGTGGACGCGAACGCAATTGACGCCTCGTGAGCGCAGCCTGGCGACGGTGGCTGCGCTGGTCGCGATGTACCGTCTTGAGCAACTGCCGTTTCATTTGCGCCGTGCACTGGATAACGGATTAGGTCTCGACGAGCAGGCTGAAGTCATCACCCATCTGGCCTTTTATTCAGGCTGGCCGACGGCCGCCTCGGCGCTGAGTTTGCTCAGTGAATTACGGGCTAGTCTCGCCACATGCCAGGAGTAACCGATTATGCCGTTTGCACGTATTTCACTGCATCGGGGGAAGTCGGCCGAGTATCTACAAGCGTTGTCTCAGGGGTTGCACGACGCCTTGGTCGACAGCTTCGAGGTGCCCAACACAGATCGCTTCCAGGTCATTCACCAGCATGAAGTGGGCGAACTGGTATTTGATCGCGACTATTTGGGTGGGCCGCGTAGCCACGACTTTGTGTTGATCGCGATCACCGCTGGCCGTCCTCGAAGCATCGAAACGAAACAGCGTTTCTACCGTGATCTCGTCGAGAAACTGAATCGTGCGACTGGGCTCGACGCGGAAGACGTCATGGTAGTGATCACTACGACTGAGACTGATGAATGGTCCTTTGGTGGTGGTCGTGGCAACTAGCCTTCGGGTTTGTGCAGCGCCTGTATTTCAAAATTGCGGGCCATCTGTGTCTATCGGCACTGTCGCCGGATTGATACGGTCCGCGTTCACTGAATATCAATGAGGCAACAATGGATCTCAACGCCATCCCGTTTGGTACTACCGACTGGTCAACGATTGAACCTGTGGAGCATGCCGGTCAGACGGGCGTGGCCTATTGGCGAACCTGTCAGTTTGGGGCCGCGCGCGTAAGGATGGTGGAATACAGCCCCGGTTACCTGGCCGATCACTGGTGCTGGAGAGGTCATATACTGCTGTGCCTTGAAGGCCAGTTGCAGACAGAACTGGAAGACGGCCGCCAGTTCACGCTGACCGCTGGCATGAGTTATCAAGTGGGTAATAATGCTGAAGGGCATCGTTCATTCACCACCACCGGGGCGAAGTTGTTCATTGTAGATTAGTCGTGCGGGAGACCTGCTAGTCGTGGCTTTTCAGTTTTTTTGTTGGCCACTGCGACTGCGCGGATGGGTTTAATTATGAACGTTGTGAATGACTGCTTCTGGCGGATTCTGTTGAAAAAGTCGACGATGGTTTGCTCGGCAGAAAAGTGCGCGTCTGAGATTGAAATCTTTACTTTGGGCAGACGCTGACGCCCGACGGTCCCTGGCGACCCTTTACTGCTTAAGGTCTGACTCAGCGACGTTTTACTACAGAGTCCAGCCATCCTGATAGAATCGATCAGGTTATAGATCACACCCTTTCGAGAAATGGTATGAATACAGAACTGATGGAAGATGAGATGCGTCGGGCGCTGTTCGGTGATGCTGAGCCCTCTGCGCCAGCAATTAATTCAGACGTGCAGGACACTGTCCCGGATGTTGTGATTGTGCAACCGGTCAAGGCAGCGAAGAAAAAGACAGTCTCAAAAGGCTTCACACCTAGGTTGAGAGTCACGCTCCGTGTGGGAAACGAATTTGAAGGCAAGATGCACGAGATCATACATGAGGCCGATACGCTGAGCTCCCTAGTTGCAGAGCAAGAAGCTACTAAGATGGCCAGAAAAAAATTCAGGTTTGTGGAAGTGGTTTCGGTCAAGTCGATGTAAGTGCGTACGCTCACTTAGTCCTACTCTACAATGGCGCCCCAGATGGGCATGGATCTCTTGTCTAGTACTCACTCAAAGGATGAACACGATGGGCCGCACCAATCATATCTGCCTGATGGCGAACTATAACGATTGGATGAACGCAAAGGTTTATGAGGCGGCCAGAAGTCTGACAGATGAAGAGCTGTCAGTGGATAGGAACGCATTCTTTGGTTCTATTCTCGGGACGTTGAACCATCTGGTGGCCGGGGACACTATCTGGCTAAAGCGATTCGCCATGCACCCAGCGAATCACTTGGCTCTGGAGCCGATTCGACAGCTTCCTGCGCCCCAAAGCCTCAACCAGTTACTGCTCTCAAATATCCGAGAACTTTCGGCACATCGCGCTTGGCTCGATCAGGTAATTGTCGAGTGGTCTCGCTCCATTACAGAGTCGGATTTAGATTACACCCTCAATTACACAAGCATGAAAGCCCCCCCCCGCTGACAAGAGCTTTTATGGCTTGGTCATGCATTTCTTCAACCACCAGACTCATCACCGAGGCCAAGTTACTACTTTGCTGTCACAAGGTGGTGTCGACGTAGGCGATACTGATCTGGTCGTCCTCATTCCTTCCGAGTCCGGTACATAATCTAGAAACCACTACCAGGCCGGGATGTCACATCGTGCCGCGTCGGTAAACCGTAATCGTCCGGCGAACACGGCTTGGCGAGTCAATTACAAATCGAGGTCAATGATGCCCTGGAAATGGCGGAACAGACGGAAGGTTAACCACCCTCTGCGACGGTCGATGCTAGACCGTCGCTATCCGACCCGTTGCAGCCATTCGGGGCGTGTTCCCTTGGAAGATGCCAGGACAGTCCACAAATGTTGGCGTAAAACCAGCCCAAACACGATGGGGCGACTGTCGCTCGGGCCGTTAGCCAAGACTGCTTGGATCAGTGAATCAGAGGGGGCTGCGCATTTTTTGGGGACCGAGGGCAGCGAGCAGCAGGACGTAATCACTCAAGAAATTCCGCTATGGGGGCGTTTCATGCACTAACTCCCACCAGCCTAACTACCTGTGAGCTGTTTGCTTGCTTGTATAGTTCGCGGGTCAGGAATAGATTCGATCCTTCGTGGATCCTTGAAGGATCCTATCAAGCTACAAGTCAAAGGGAAATTGCCGTGATTTACTCAAAATCGCTCAGTAATGACCTCACCCTTTGATCTCAATGACTTCTATGTTTGCTGTTGGCTGATAGCCAGCCACTGAGACATTGCGAGGTTGAGTATCAATCCAGTGAGGATTATCGAATGCGCGTGATGATTCTGGATGATGATCCCTGGATATCAGATCTCTTAAAACAGCTCGTGTTGAGCATCCGCCCGGTTGCTCAGGTCGATTGCTTTATCGATGTCGCTAGCGCTTTAGAGGCTTGGCAGCCAAGCACCTATCAGTTGGTGATGGCCGACTGGAATCTACCGGATGCCCCCGGCGTCAAACTGCTGCAGAAAATTCGCGAAAAAGATCAAAGCACGCCGCTGATCATGATCACTGGGCGCGCTGATCGAGACAGTGTGCTGGCGGTAAAATCGCTGAGGGTCAGTGCCTTTATCACCAAGCCATTCCAGGTTTCGCGCGTCGTACAATGCCTGGACGCGCTCCTTCCGCTTGATGAGCCCCCCCGGGCGATCACTGTCAACACTGAAGACCTGATCAGCTATCTCAGTGGCTTGTCTGCGGGTGAGTTGGACTTACCTTTACTGGCCTCGGTAAAAGACAAACTTCAGCTCGGCTATGGCGGGGCGTCAATGGATCTGCGAGAACTCGCCCATGATTGGCAGTATGACCCGGCGCTATGCGCCCACTTGATCGCCGCCGCCAACGGTGCAGCTTATCTCGGGCTCGGCCAGCCATGCACGAATTTGAACGGTGCTCTGACACGGTTAGGAAGGCTTACCAGCATTAATCTGGCCATTAGCCAGGCACTGCGACAGACCAATACTCAACCTGACGGCATGCTGATGACTTTCATCCAGGCTCATCTGGATGAGGCTGAGCGTTTAGCTGAAAGAGTTCTGCTCCTAGCTCAACAATGTGGTCTGGATCCCGCTCCGTTGCAAAGTGCCGCCCTGTTGCACCGCATGGGCGAACTTTGTGTGCTGTACCAAACTCAGAAATGGGAGAACCAGGGCAATAGCGTGGACGAAGAAATGCTCTTGCACGCAGTCCGCGATTTTGCAGCGCCTTTTGCGGTTCGCTTGAAAGCGCGCTGGGGGCTGCCTATGGTTCTACGTGAGTTGATAGGCGCGATTTATGCGTTGCCCCACATGCAAGTTCGCCGCGAACAAGTGGTGATGCGCCTTGCTGCCGCCATGAACAACGGCGAACCCGAAGCAGACATAGACCGACTTCAACGATTAGCCGGCCTGACCTGAGCGTACTCGTGACTTGCAGGTTGGACATCTTGCGGCCCCCCAACAGGGTTTGGAATTTAATCTTGAAGGCTCAAGGCCTTCAGCGATGGGACAACGCGGGTGAGAAAGCATAAGTTTTTTGCACGGAACTGGGGAGTAGCTATCACTCTGGTCGTGGGGTTAGGGGCAAGTGTTCTGGGTGGCTGGATCCTTGAACGCGTCAATGAACAGCAGGCTCAAGAAGCGATTACAGCGGCGACCGAAGACGCCGCAGAGTTGGTTTTAATGCGTCTCAATCTTTACCAATACGGTTTGCGAGGCGCTCGTGGAGTGGTGCTGACAGCAGGCGAATATGACATTAGCCGTGAAGTGTTTCGCCGATATCACAGAACCCGTGACCTCGCTTTCGAGTTCCCCGGCGCCAGTGCCTTTGGTTTTATCAGGCGTGTACCAGAGCGTGATGAAAACCAGTTTCTCAAGCACGCTCAAGCTGACGGCGCAGCGGACTTCTCCATTCATCAGTTCTCAGCGCATTCAGGCGAGCGCTACGTTATTCAGTATGTCGAACCGGCTGAAGATAATCGGGCTGCCATTGGCTTGGACATAGCGTCAGAGACATCGCGGCGAGAGGCGGCACAATCCTCGATAGAAAGCGGTGCGGCACGGATCACTGGGCCCATCACGCTAATACAGTCCATAGGAAAACCCCTGCAGTCTTTCCTGGTATTGATGCCCATCTTTCGCGGCGGAGTGACTCCGGTGACCGCTGCTGAGCGCGAGGCCGCAGCTTTTGGCTGGAGCTATGTCGTTTTGCGGACAGAGGAGGTGATCAGAGACCTGCGCATAGAAAATGAGACGGTACATTTACGATTAAGGGATATCACCGTCCCAGGACAAGAGAAGCTGTTTTATGAAAGCACCGACGACTCGGCTCGCCGTGAAAGGCTGATGACCCATCATCTGGAGCGCGAGGTATACGGGAGGCGGTGGCAAATCGAACTCGACGCAAATTCGCTGTTCATCCAGCGCCTACATCAGCTTTCACCAAAAGTTGTGCTGTTTTTTGGTGGTTTTCTCACGCTTCTTCTGGCGACCTTGGTGAGTGTCGTGAGTGTCAGCCGTCAACGTCGTCGGGAGATATTTGTCGAGCAGGCAAGGCTGGCTTCCATCGTTGAAAGCTCGGGCGATGGCATTATTGGAAAAACCCTCGATGGCGTCGTCACCGACTGGAACAAAGGTGCCGAGCACCTTTTTGGTTATACCGCCGAGGAGGCCGTGGGCCAGACACTGGCCAATTTGATTGTTCCGCTGAAGCTTGTCACAGAGGAAGCTCATATCCTTGCGCGCATCAGGGCGGGCGAGCGTATCGGCAGCTTTGATACGCAACGCCATCACAAAGACAGACGACTGATTGATGTCTCCGTCAGCATCTCACCCATTTATGGCGAGGGTGGTCGCGTCATTGGGGCATCCAAGACGTTAAGGGATATCTCGGCGAAAAAAGTGGCAGAGGCCCGAATTCTTGAACTTAACTTCAGCCTCGAAGAGCAGGTTGCGCAACGAACATCCGAGTTGCGGCATCTCAATCTGTTGTTGGACACGGTGCTACGCTCGGCTACTGAGGTTTCGATCATTGCGACGGATCTCGATGGCGTTATTCGTGTGTTCAACAAAGGCGCCGAGAATTTGTTGGGTTATGACGCCGATGAGTTAGTAGGCAAAGGCACCCCGGCGCTCTTCCATGTCCCAGAGGAAGTCGCTGCACATGGCGTTGAGCTCAGCGAGGAGTACGCTCAGACTATCGACGGTTTCCGTGTGCTTACCCATAAACCTGAGCTTGAAGGCGCACAAACCCGAGAGTGGACTTACACACGCAAGGATGGCTCGCGGTTTCCTGTCACGCTAGTGGTCACCTCCATGCGCGATGCCGATGGGGTCTTGAGCGGCTACCTGGGTATTGCGGTAGACATCACTGAACGTAAAGCGGCAGAAAAAGAACTGGCTGCGAGCCTGAAGACGACACTCGAACAAGGTAGCGAACTGATGGCGGTGCACGATCAACTGCTGATGGCTGCTGAAGTGGCCGAATTGGGCGTCTGGTCTTGGACGTTGGCGGACAATAACTTGCAGTGGAATGACCGTATGTTCGAGTTCTACGGGCAGCCACTGACGTTGCGTAATACCGGTCTGAGCTATATGCACTGGTACTCACGTGTTCACCCTGAGGATGTCGTGGCAGCGGCTGCAAAGCTGAATGCCGCCGTCGAGGGGACTGATGTGTATGACACAATTTTTCGTGTCGTTCGCCCGGACGGTCAGATCCGCTTTATACACGCTGGCGCGCAGATTGAACGCAGCCTGAACGGTGCGGCATTGCGTGTGACCGGGATCAATCGGGACATCACTGTCCAACGCGAGCTAGAGTCACATCTGCTTTACGCCAAGGAACAGGCCGATGCAGGGAGTGCGGCCAAGTCTGCCTTTCTGGCCAACATGAGTCATGAAATACGCACACCGATGAACGCCGTGCTGGGTATGTTGCAGTTGGTGCAAAACACTGACCTGAATGGTCGCCAACTCGATTATGTGACCAAGGCCCAAACCGCAGCGCAATCATTGCTGGGTTTGCTCAATGACATCCTCGATTATTCCAAGATTGAGGCGGGCAAGCTGCAACTCGATGTACACCCGTTCGAGCTTGAACCGCTCATGCGTGACCTCGCCGTAGTGCTGGCAGGTAACCAGGGTGAGAAGGCGGTTGAGGTCATGTTCGACCTTGACTCCAATTTACCCAACGACCTGATCGGCGATAGCCTGCGACTGCAACAGGTACTGATCAACCTGGCGGGTAATGCCCTCAAGTTCACCCTGGAAGGCCAGGTCGTGGTCAGCGTTGAGCAACTGATGCGCACGGAAAATGCTGTGAGTTTGCGCATAGCCGTTTCTGATACCGGCATTGGTATCAGCCCGGAACAGCTTCAGCGCATTTTTGAAGGTTTCACTCAGGCCGAGGCTTCAACCTCCCGGCGCTTTGGTGGCACAGGTCTGGGCCTGGTGATCTGCAAGCGGTTGGTCACCTTGATGGGTGGTGAACTGCAGGTGGAGAGTAAGCAAGGCGTCGGGAGTCGTTTCTGGTTCGATATAACTCTGGATGTAGCGCCGACGTCACTGCTGAGATCTGCCTGTATTGGAGTCGATGTGTCCTTACGGATTCTGGTCGTTGACGACAACGCCATAGCGGGTGAATTGCTGTTGCGAACCGTTCATGGATTGGGATGGAAGGCTGACCGCGTGAGTGGTGGCACTCAAGCGGTGGAATGGGTGAAGAAAGCCCAAGCGCTAGGTGAGGCCTACGACGTGGTGCTGATGGACTGGCGGATGTCCGATATGGATGGGCTGAGCGCTGCGCAATTGATCCATCAGCAGGGTAACGGAGTGCCACCTCCGATGGTCATTATGATCACTGCTTACGACCGCGAGGTATTGGCCGACGTCCACCAGGCGGGAAACGCTCCCTTCGTGGGGCTCCTCACCAAACCTGTCACTCCCAAGCAGCTAGCCGACGCTGTTCAGGGCGCGTTCAATGACAAAGGCCTGCTGCATTCCCCCATTCCCCGCTCAACGGTTCAGAGACCACCACGTCTGGCCGGGCTAAGGCTATTGGTGGTGGAAGACAACATGATTAATCGCCAGGTGGCCGATGAGTTACTGACAATGGAAGGCGCTCAGGTGACGCTGGCCGAAGGCGGGCTGGAAGGTGTGAGTAAGGTGATGAATGAGCGTGTGCCCTTCGACGCCGTATTAATGGATATCCAGATGCCGGATATTGATGGCTTGGAGGCGACACGTCGCATTCGATCGAATCCACGTTTTGCAGCATTGCCGATTGTGGCTATGACCGCAAATGCCTCCAATACCGACCGTGAAGCCTGTCTTGCTGCGGGGATGAATGATCATGTCGGCAAACCTATAGACCTGGAACAACTCGTCGTAACGCTGCTCTTTCAATCGCGCCGTGAAGATAGTCAGGCATCTTTAACCTTGGGACAAGTCAATGCAGGAGACGGCGTCATAGAGTCTCGTACATCAACTATTGACCGCTTTGGTGGTAACCTCGATTTGATCCACACGGTGCTACGTACCTTTGGCCCAGAGATGGAAAAACAGCTTGTCCAGTTGCGCGATCAGATCCAGCGGCAAGATGCATCGGGGGCCGCGTTTGTACTCCATACCATTAAAGGTAGCAGCGGTACTATGGGCGCCAAGGCATTGTCGCTGCTGGCAGGCGACCTGGAGCACAAACTGAAATCTGCCGATTCAGAGTCTGTAGTGAGGCTTTTGGCCGACCCAACATGGTTTGACGGGTTGAGCAGGTTACTGCAACAAAGCCTTGAGCAAATGAATACCGATTTTGGCCAGAGCCTGCGTGTAAAAAGCAGTGCTGACGAGGACTCCATGGCGCCAGTGCACTGGAGAGAGTCCCTAGAGGAGATTTTGCTATTGCTGGAAACGGGCAACCTTCACGCCATAGAACTGGCAGACGCGTTGGCGCCAAAAATGCCGCAATCCCTGCGCCCACAGTTCGACGAACTTGTTGTCAGGGTGCAGTCGCTAGACTTTTCCGCTGCGATGCCGATTGGTCGTGACCTGCTGAGATCTGCCTGATGGAACAAACGATGGAAACCTGGTTACCACATTCCTTTAACCGTCCAAAACTCCTTATTGTCGACGACCAACCGACTAATATCCGGGTACTTCATGAGCTATTTCGTGAGGACTGCGATGTGTTCATGGCCACCGGTGGTGAGCAGGCAATCAGCGTATGCCAGACCCAACTGCCCGATTTGATTCTGCTGGATGTGGTCATGGAGGGTATGGACGGGCATGAAGTATGCCGTCGACTCAAGGTTGACCCAATGACCCAAGGCATCCCCATCATCTTCATTACCGCACAGCATCAGGAGTCAGATGAGGTGCTAGGTCTGGAGCTTGGCGCGGTGGACTTCATTACCAAACCCATCAATACCACCATTGTCAGAGCGCGGGTACGAACACATCTAACCCTGAAAATACAGAGCGATCTGCTGCGTTCCATGGCATTAATGGATGGTCTTACTGGAGTGGCCAATCGACGCAAATTTAATGAGGACATATTGGCGGATTGGCGTCTGTGCTTTCGAGAGCAAAAACCGCTATCACTCATTTTGGTGGATGTCGACTATTTCAAACGCTACAACGACCATTACGGGCACCCGGCTGGAGATGGCTGCTTGAAATCCATTGCTCAAGCGTTATCTGAAGCGGTTAGACGGCCCTACGACCTGGTCGCTCGGTATGGTGGCGAAGAGTTCGCCTGCGTTCTGCCCAATACAGCTCTTTCTGGTGCGGTCGAGATTGCAGAAAGAATGCGAGAGCGTGTTCGGACATTGGGCATCGAACATGCTGCTTCTGATGTAGATCGTGTGGTGACTATTTCACTGGGCGTCGCAACATTGACTCCCACTAGAGATGGTAATCCCCCCATTCCTAAAACTCACCAGAAGTAGACCTCAGGCCACCAGGGCCAACTTCTGTTTTGGGGTAATGCCGCCGAGGGCCATATTCGGGCGCTCGTGATTGTATGTCCAGATCCAG
>NZ_JAKNRW010000014.1 GCF_023072615.1 Pseudomonas violetae | reverse complement strand
CTGCGGCACGATGGCCAGGCCGGCCCCGCGGACGACCATGCGCAACGCTGCGTCGAAGCCGTCGGCGCGGATGCGAATCTGCAGGCGGGAGCCCAGATGCAGCGCTTGTTCTTCCAGGTAAATCGCCAGGGCGCTGTTGCTGTTCAGGCCCACGTAGTCGTGCGCCAGGGTATCGCTGAAGCTTGGCGAGCCTAGCTCCGCGAGGGGGTGATCGGGGGGCATGATCAATACCAGCGGGTCGTCGCGAAACGGGCGGGTTTGCAGGTCGGTGCTGTCCACGGCATCCGAGACAATGCCCAGGTCCGCCGCGCCCTGGCGTAGCGCATGGGTGATGCGCGAACTGGGCAGTTCCTGCAGGTCGATGTCCAGATTGGGATGGCTGAGCAAAAAGTCTGCGAGCAACTCCGGCAGGTATTCACTCATCGCCGTGGTGTTGCACAACAATCGGACTTGCCCTTTGACGCCCTTGGCATACTCGGCCAGCTCCTGTTGCAGGTGTTCGGCCTGTTGCAGCAGGAGCCGGGCGTGCCTTGCCAAGGCTTTGCCGGCAGCGGTGGGGGTGACTCCGCGTCGACCGCGCAGCAGGAAATCCACACCCAGGGACGACTCCATGGCGCGGATCCGGGCACTCGCCGCCGCCAGGGATAAATGACTGCGGGCCGCGCCGGCGGTGATGTTGCCGCTGTCGAGGATGTTCAGATAGAGGCGCAGGTCGGTGAGGTCGAAGTGCATGGTGAGTCCATAGAGGTGTGTTGTTCGGTCTGCCGCCTTCGCGGGCAAGCCCACCCTCACAGGTCCTAGGTGTTGCCTGATCTTGAGCATGGCGCCTAACCCTGTGGGAGCGGGCTTGCCCGCGAAAGCGCCGGCTGCCACAACCGGGAACCTAGCCTCAGTCACAGCAAGAGGCACCCTCAGTATAAGCCAGCTTTTCAAGCCCCTTGCCCAGCCCCACGATAGACCCGTGAATAATCTGACTGCGTTCTATCAACACCTCGGCCTAGCCCTGTCAATCATGGTCATTGCCACCTTCCTGCTGGCCGGCATGATCAAGGGCGTGATCGGCCTCGGCCTACCCACTATCGCCATGGGCTTGCTTGGCCTGGCTATGGCTCCGTCGCAGGCTGCCGCGCTGTTGATCATTCCCGCGACGTTGACCAACCTCTGGCAGCTGGCATTCGGCGGGCATTTGCGGGAGCTGATCAGACGCTTGTGGCCGATGCTCCTGGCGATCTTCCTCGGCACCGGGGCGGGCACGCTGTGGGTCGGTATGGCTGGCGGGCACTGGGTGGTGCGAGGATTGGGCGCGGCATTGCTACTCTACGCGTTGAGCGGTTTGTTGCTGCCCACCTTGCCAGTCGGTAGCCGCGCTGAACGCTGGCTCGGCCCGCTGTGCGGTGTTTTGACCGGAGTAATCACTTCGGCCACGGGCGTATTCGTGATTCCGGCGGTGCCCTATCTGCAGGCACTGGGCTTGAACAAGGACCAGTTGGTGCAGGCACTGGGCCTGTCATTCACCGTCTCGACCCTGGCCTTGGCCGCCGGCCTGTTCTGGCGTGGCGCCCTCGGCGGGGGCGAACTGGGCGCATCGCTGCTGGCGCTGATCCCGGCAGTGGCCGGTATGTTGCTGGGGCAATGGCTGCGCCAGCGCATCAGCGCCACCTTGTTCAAACGGGTGTTTTTCATCGGCCTCGGTGTGCTGGGCGGCCACTTGCTGATCAGCGGCTAGGGGATGAGGGGCTGAGTATTTCGATGGCACGAATCTCGAAATCCCGTTCCAGATACTCCATGCGCGCTTCGCGAAACTGCTGCATGTGCGGCAGGTTCGAGTGCACGTCGAGGTGGGCCTGGGACTGCCAGATTTCAAAGAAGATAAACAGCGTCGGGTCCTGTTTGTCCCGCAACATGTGGTACTCGATGCAACCCGGTTCGGCGCGACTGGCTTGCACGTAGGCACTGAACAGCGCTTCGAACGCGGCAGATTTTTCCGGGCGGGTCTTGGCGTGCTGGATGAAGCCCGGAATGTCACTCATCAGCAAATTTCCTCAAATTAGGAGATCGCACTCCAAAGCAACAATAGGCATTCGATTCGTGCTTGTGGGTCAAATGAGTTTTGTCATATCAGGGCTTATACCGCGCGAAGCGGGTCGATACCCTGCAGCCATCGAATTCAAACCTTCCGAGACCTTCATGAAAAAAGTCCTGTTGCTCAATGGCGGTAAAAAGTTTGCCCACTCCGAGGGTCGCTACAACGCCACTCTGCACGAAACTGCGCTGAGCGTTTTGGATCGCGGTGGCATGGACGTGAAAACCACGTTCATTGACGAGGGCTACGATGTCGCCGAAGAAGTGGTTAAATTCCTCTGGGCCGATGTGATCATTTATCAGATGCCAGGCTGGTGGATGGGCGCGCCCTGGACCGTCAAGAAATACATCGACGAAGTCTTTACCGAAGGCCATGGCAGCCTCTACGCCAGCGACGGCCGCACCCGCTCCGATGCCTCGCAGAAGTACGGCAGCGGGGGGCTGGTCCATGGCAAGCAATACCTGTTGTCCCTGACCTGGAATGCTCCACAGCAGGCGTTTGATGACCCGACCGACTTCTTTGAAGCCAAAGGCGTGGACGCGGTGTATTTCCCATTCCATAAGGCCAACGAGTTCCTCGGCATGACCAGCCTCCCAACCTTCCTCTGCGTTGACGTCATGAAACGCCCGAACATCGAAGCCGACATCGCGCGTTATGAGCGGCATCTGACCGAGGTGTTTGGCCTGTCTGTCTAGGATTTCAGGCTACTATCGGACGCAAACGCCTAAAAGATCGCAGCCAGCTCCTACAGAGTTCGTCTTTCATTGTAGGAGCTGGCGCAGGTTGCGATCTTGGCGATAGATGCCACGCTGATTGTGCAAAGAGGACACCCGTGAAAGCCAGATCCGACGAACTGCAGATTTTCGTCTGCGTGATTGAATGCGGATCGATCTCCGCTGCCGCCGAGCAGGTGGGGCAAACGCCTTCGGCGGTCAGTCGCACGTTGTCGCGGTTGGAGGCCAAGCTTGAGACCACGCTGATCAACCGCACCACCCGGCGCATGGACCTGACGGAAGAGGGCAAGTATTTCTTCGAGCAGGCCAAGCTGATTCTCGACCAGATGGACCAACTGGAAGAACGCCTGACCTCCCGCCAGCAAACGCCGTCCGGGCGACTGCGGATCAACGCGGCCTCTCCCTTCATGCTGCACGCCATCGTGCCGCACATTGACGAATTCCGCCGGCTCTACCCGGATATCCACTTGGAGCTCAACAGCAACGACCTGATCATCGACCTGCTCGAACAAAGCACTGACATCGCCATCCGCATTGGCCCGCTAGCTGACTCGACACTGCACGCGCGCTCCCTGGGTTGCAGCCCGCTGCACATTGTCGCCAGCCCGGCTTATCTGGAGCAGCACGGTACGCCGGCTGCTGTGGCGGATCTGACCGCACACACCTTGCTCGGCTTCACCCAGAACGAGGGCCTCAACCAGTGGCCGTTGCGCTACATACATGGGGACCGCTGGCCAATCCAGGCCAGCATCAGCGCCTCCAGTGGCGAAACGATTCGCCATCTGGCGCTGGAGGGGCAGGGCATCGCCTGCCTGTCGCACTTTATGACCATCGAGGACATTCGCGCCGGTCACCTGCAGGTTCTACTGGAGGATTTCAACAGTGGTTATCGCCAGCCGATCAACGCGGTGTACTACCGCAACTCGCAGCTCGCCCTGCGCATTCAGTGCTTTCTCGACTTCATCCAGGGGAAACTGGCGGCGTATGCAGATGCGCAGTTCAACGGCTGATTCGTGACTCCCGCGCAAGGCTGATTTGGGTGGCAGCGCCTGTTTCCCGAGGGGAGGGTGCTCAATACTGGACCCATCACTTATTCACGCAGGGAGTTTCTCCATGAGCGTATTCATCACCGGCGCTGCGTCCGGGGGGCAACCCCGCGCCCACCCTGGACCCGTGTCGCGCACATATTTCGCGTCCGGCGAAGATTCCTGTGGGCGTCGGCTTACCCGCGATGGTGATTCCGACCGTCCGAAAGTAGCCTGATATCCCCCAAACCCGTAACATCCCACCCTCTTTCCCGGCCACGCCCCTGCGGCCCGTATTTTTGGGTATTTCATGAAACCACAACGTCTGCGCGCCGATATCCTGGCCGGACTCACCACCTCGTTCGCCTTGCTCCCCGAATGCATCGCCTTTGCCCTGGTAGCCCATCTCAACCCGCTGATGGGGCTTTACGGTGCGTTTATCATCTGCACCCTGACTGCGCTTTTCGGAGGTCGGCCAGGCATGGTGTCGGGGGCGGCAGGCTCGATGGCTGTAGTGATCGTCGCACTGGTGGTGCAACACGGCGTGCAATACCTGCTGGCCACCGTCCTGCTGGGCGGCCTGATCATGTTGGCGTTCGGGCTGCTTAAGCTGGGCAAGCTGGTGCGCATGGTGCCGCACCCGGTGATGCTCGGTTTCGTCAACGGTCTGGCAATCATCATCGCCCTGGCGCAACTCGAACACTTCAAGAGTGGCGAAACCTGGCTCAAGGGTGCGCCGCTGTACATCATGATCGGCCTGGTGGCCGTCACCATGGCCATCGTTTACCTGCTGCCACGCCTGACCCGTACCGTGCCGCCAGCGCTGGTGGCGATTCTCGGCGTGGGCCTGGCGGTGTTCCTGCTGGGCCTGCCGACCCGCACCCTCGGCGACATGGCGCACATCGCCGGTGGCCTGCCGACGTTCGCCTTGCCCGAGATTCCGTGGAGCCTGGAGACCCTGCGCATCATCGCCCCCTACGCGATCCTGATGGCGCTGGTCGGCCTGCTGGAAACCCTGCTGACCCTCAACCTCACCGACGAAATCACCGAGAGCCGTGGCTACCCCGATCGCGAGTGCGTGGCGCTGGGGGCGGCCAACATGGTCTCCGGGGTTTTCGGCGGCATGGGTGGCTGCGCGATGATCGGTCAGACCGTGATCAACCTCAGCTCCGGCGGACGTGGTCGTCTGTCCGGCGTGGTGGCCGGGGTGATGATCCTGCTGTTCGTGCTGTTCCTGTCGCCGCTGATCGAGCGCATCCCGCTGGCGGCGTTGGTCGGGGTGATGTTCGTGGTGTCACAGCAAACATTCGCCTGGGCATCGCTGCGAGTGCTCAACAAGGTGCCGCTGAACGACGTGCTGGTGATTGTCGCGGTCACTGTGATCACGGTGTTCACCGACCTGGCAACGGCCGTGCTTTGCGGCATCATCATCGCGGCGCTTAACTTCGCCTGGCAACAGGCGCGCGAGCTGTATGCCGATGCGCATATCGAGCCCGACGGCAGCAAGCTGTATCACCTGCATGGCACGCTGTTCTTCGCCTCGACCACGCCTTTTCTCAACCAGTTCGATACGGCCCGCGACCCCGATGTAGTGACAATCGACTGCCGCCACCTGAGCTTCGTCGACTACTCGGCCATTGCCGCACTCATGACCCTGCGCGAGCGCTACGCCAAGGCCGGCAAACACCTGCGGGTGCTGCACCTGTCCGAACGCTGCAAAAAACTGCTCAAGCGCGCCCGGGTGAATCACGACTGACTGACCGCTGATTGTTCCCGCGCGGCGCGTGGGAACGACACCCGCAACGGGCGGCAGCGTCAGCCTAGATCCGCACTGCGGTGAACCTGCCGAAACTCCCCAGGTGGCATTCCCCTACGGCTCTTGAACGTCCGATGAAACGACCGGGCTTCGGTAAACCCCAGGTACTGCGCAATATCCTGAATCGGCAGGGTACTGTTCAGCAGATAGTGCTCAGCCAGTTCCTGGCGCAGGTCATCGAGAATCTGTTGATACGAAGTGCCTGCCTGATGCAGCTGGCGTTGCAGTGTGCGCACGGACACGGTGAACTGTTCGGCCACCTGTTCCTTGCGCGGCAATCCCTCCTTGAGCAACTGGCGCAGGATGCCCTTGACCCGCTGCTGCAGCGACGCATCCTCCAGGGTGGCCATCAACCCCAGCGCATGTTCTTCCAGGGTGCGCAGCAGTTGTGCATCGGCCTGGCGTAGCGGCAGTTGCAGGTAGGGCAGCGGCACAATCAGCGCCGAGTAGGGCTGCTCAAACATCACCGGGCAGTCGAAGAACTCCTCGTACTGTGCCTGCGTAGTTTCGTCCGGGTGTGCGTGCTCAAGCCAGACGGCGGCCGGCGACAGCTGGGTGTCGGCAATCCAGCGCGCGTATTGCAGCCAGGAGCCGAGCACATTTTCTACCAGGTGTCGGCGAATGCGCGGGCGTTGGTGGCGGCAGGTCCAGATCAGGTGCACGTGTGCGTTCTGGACCTCGGCACGGCTGACGCCCATGTCGCCGACCAGTTTTTCGAACGGCATGATGCGGCTCATGGCATCGCCCAGGGTCGCGCAGTTCATGGTGATATAACCCAGCACGCTCCAGGAGTTGGGCAGCACGAAACGCGCCGAGTTGAGACCGAACAGCGGGTCACCCGAGTGTGCGCAGAAGTAGTCGAGCAGTCGCTCATGGACCTCGCCCGGCAACCGCAGGCTATTGTCGCTCAACTGTTGCGCCTGCAACCCGGCAGCCGCCAGCGCAGGCTCGGTGGCGACACCCAGTTGTTCGGCATAACGCAGGTATTTGAGCAGCGGCGGAACCGAAGTGAAGCCCAGGGATTGCATGACCGTGTTCCTTTGATCAAGGCCCGCATGTGCGGATGAATACCCTGAAAGGTAGTGTGAAACCACCGCTAAAGTAAATGGCCTGTCCTTGCGCGGTGTTTGACTCAATTGGCTACTCGAAGTGGCCGGATGCGACCGTGACACTTTTGGTGGGCTGGCTAGTATGGGTGTCTGAAATATTACTTATAAGAACCGCAAAAGGACACACGCATGCGACGCTGGAACGGCTGGGGAGAGGCAACCACGGTGGTCGAGTTACCGGCCCAGGGCGCGGGATTTCTCGCCGCACGGCTGGGCGCCGGGCGTGTACTGCCTGATGCAACCCTCGAAGAGGCGCTGGCCAGGGTACCGGCTTCGCGACTGGCGGCGCACGGGCTGTACAGCGTCGAGCCGCATGATCGCCTGCTGCATGCCCGGGGTCAGAGCCTGCCAGACTGGCTGGCCTTGCGCGAAGGGGCGCCAGGGCTCTATCCCGACGCCGTGGCTTTTCCGGACAGTGCCACGCAGATCCGCCAGCTGCTGGCGCTCGCCCAGACCCAGGACCTGTGCCTGATCCCCTACGGCGGCGGCACCTCGGTGGCCGGGCATATCAATCCACCGAGCTCGGCGCGACCGGTGGTGACGGTCTCCCTGGCCCGGATGAATCGCTTGCTGGACCTGGACGAGCAGAGTCTGCTGGCCACCTTCGGCCCCGGTGCCACTGGTCCGCAGGTGGAAAGTCAGTTGCGCGCCCGGGGTTACACCCTGGGGCATTTTCCGCAGTCGTGGGAGCTATCGACCCTGGGCGGCTGGGTCGCCAGCCGGTCCAGTGGCCAGCAGTCGCTGCGCTACGGGCGAATCGAGCAGCTGTTCGCCGGCGGCACTCTGGAAACCTTCGCCGGGCCTCTGGAAATCGCCACCTTTCCGGCCTCGGCGGCCGGTCCCGATCTGCGTGAGGTGGTGCTGGGCTGTGAGGGGCGCTTCGGCATCATTTCCGAGGTCAAGGTGCGGGTCAGTGCGCTGCCTGCCGATGAGCGTTTCTACGGCGTGTTCCTGCCCGACTGGGCGCAGGCGCTGCAGGCGATCCGCCAGTTGGCCCAGGCGCGTGTGCCGCTGTCGATGCTGCGCCTGTCCAATGCGCTGGAAACCGAAACCCAGCTCGCGCTGGCCGGTCACCCTCAGCAGATCGCCTGGCTGGAAAAATACCTCGCTCTGCGGGGAGCCGGCGTCGGCAAATGCATGCTCACGTTCGGTGTCACCGGCAATCGTCGACAGAACGCGTTGTCCCTCAGTCAGGCTCGCCAGCATCTGAAGGCCTTCGGCGGAGTCTTCACCGGCACCTTGCTCGGCAAGAAATGGGCGCAAAACCGTTTCCGTTTTCCCTACCTGCGCGAGAACCTGTGGAACGCCGGTTATGTGGTGGACACCCTGGAAACCGCGACCGACTGGAGCAATGTCGACAACCTGCTCGGGCGCATCGAGAACAGTCTGCGTGCGGCCCTGGCGGCCGAGGGTGAGCAGGTGCACGTGTTCACCCACCTGTCCCATGTGTATGGCGAAGGTTCGAGCATCTACACCACCTACGTGTTTCGTCCGGCGGCGGATTACCCGGCAACACTGGCGCGTTGGCAGGCGCTCAAGCAGGCGGCCAGTCAGACCATCGTCGACAACGGCGGCACCATCAGTCACCAGCATGGGGTGGGCAAGGACCACGCGCAGTATCTGCTGCGGGAGAAAGGTGCCCTGGCGATGGACGCCTTACAGGCGTTGAGCCGGCATTTCGATCCGGCCGGGCGGCTCAACCCTGGCACGTTGCTGCAGGAGTGACGGCGATGAGCCCGGACTGGAATTGCGCGTGGCGAGAGGCTGTGCTGCCGACCCTGGCGGATGAGACCTGGGACCTGGTTGTCATCGGTGGCGGGATCAGCGGCGCTGGCATTGTGCGTGAGGCCGCGCGCCGTGGCTGGCGCTGCTTGTTGCTGGAGCAGCGCGACTTCGCCTGGGGCACCTCCAGCCGTTCTTCGAAAATGGTCCATGGCGGCTTACGTTACATCGCCAAGGGCCAGTGGCGCCTGACCCGTGATTCGGTTCGCGAGCGCCAGCGCCTGCTTGATGAAGCGCCAGGGTTGGTGGAGCCCATGAGTTTCATGATGCCGCATTACCGCGGCGGTTTTCCCGGCCCGCGACTGATGGGTGGTTTATTGACCGTGTATGACGCGCTGGCCGGGAGGCGAAATCATCGTTTCCATGACGCGCAGCAGCTGAGGTATATGGCGCCGGGAGTGAAAGAAGAAGATTTGCTGGGCGGCACCGGTTTTGTCGATGCGCTGACCGATGACGCCCGGCTGGTGATGCGTGTCCTGGCCGAGGCACGCGCCGACGGCGCGGTAGTACTCAACGGCCTGCGAGTCGAGCAATTGCTGCGCGAAGATGGGCGGGTATGCGGGGTGCAGGTCGAAGACTGTGAAGGCGGGGCAGGGCTGCAGCTGCGCTGTCGCGTCCTGGCGGTGGCGACCGGTGCCTGGGCTGAACGTCTACGCCCGCCTGATCATGCGCTTCAGTTGCGTCCGTTGCGCGGAAGTCATCTGTTGCTGCCCGGGTGGCGTTTGCCGGTGGCCCAGGCGTTCACTTTTTTGCACCACGGCGACCGCCGCCCGGTGTTTGTTTTTCCGTGGGAAGGCGCCACCGTAGTGGGCACCACGGACCTGGATCATCACGACGACCTGGACCTGAGTGCAAGCATCAGTGCCGAGGAACTCGACTACCTGCTGGCGGCCTGCACCCAGCAGTTTCCCCGCGCCGGGGTGGTTGCCGCCGATGTGCTGTCGACCTGGTCCGGCGTTCGCCCGGTGGTGGGCGAGGCGGCAGGCGAGCAGCAAGTTAAACCATCGAATGAAACCCGTGAGCATGTGCTGTGGAAAGAGCCCGGTTGCGTGACGCTGGCGGGCGGCAAGCTGACTACTTTTCGCCCCCAGGCCATTGAAGTGCTCAAGGCCTGCGCGCTCATGCTCGGGCGTCCACTGAGTGATGACGGCGCGCCGGTGTTTGCCGCCGTGCCATTCCTGGCGATCCCGGGGCTCGGTCGCCACCAGTGGCGGCGGTTGGCCGGGCGTCACGGTCGAGCCTTGCCCAGACTTGCGCAATTGCTCGAACAGTTGGGCCACGACACTGTTGGCGCCACAGACACCTTGTGGGCGGAACTGGCGGTGGCCTGTGACACTGAAATGGTCCTGCACCTGGATGACTTGCTGTTGCGCCGCACCCGTCTGGGGCTGTTGCTGCCCTGCGGCGGCGAGGAGTATCTGCCTGCCATTCGTCAGCTGTGCCAGCCCCGGCTGGGCTGGGATGACGCACGTTGGCAGCAGGAGGAACAGCTGTACCGGGCATTGTGGCGACGGCATCACGGTCTGCCTTGAAACAGCCGTCACGATTTGCGCAATTTCACGGATATGCAGGTACACATGCCCATTGAAGAGAGCTCCATGGACAACCACCCGAACAAACGTTACCTGCTGGCCATCGACAATGGAACCCAAAGCGTACGGGCGCTGTTGTTCGATCTTCAAGGCAATCTGCTGGGCAAAGGCAAGGTCGACCTGCAAGCTTACTACTCGACCCAGCCTGGTTGGGCCGAGCAGGATCCAGATTATTACTGGGCGAAGCTGGGTGAAGCCTGCCAGCTGTTATGGGCGCAGACCGGTATCGATCGTGCACAGATTGCCGGTGTCTCCCTGACGACCCAGCGCGGTACGTTGATCAACGTCGACGCTCAGGGCAATCCGTTGCGCCCGGCCATTCTGTGGCTCGACCAGCGCCAGACGGAGGTCGAAGGCGGCATCAAGGGGCGTTGGGGATGGTTGTTCAAACTGGTGGGCGCCCAGGCCACCGTGGACTATTTTCGCGCCCAGGCCGAGGCTAACTGGATCGCCCACCACCAACCTGAAGTGTGGGCCAAGACCGAAAAGTTTTTACTGCTCTCGGGGTTTCTCACCCATCGCCTATGCGGGCGCTTTGTCGATTCAGTGGGCGGCTGCGTCGGTTATCTGCCCTTCGACTTCAAGCGCCTGCGCTGGGCGGCTCCTTCCGACTGGAAATGGCAGGCCCTGGCGGTGCGCCCCGAGCAACTGCCCAGCCTGCTCAAGCCCGGCGAAACCCTGGGCTACATCAGCGCCAACGCCAGCCGTCACACGGGCATTCCCGAAGGACTGCCGTTGATTGCCGCCGGTGCCGACAAGGCCTGCGAAGTGGTGGGTGCCGGCGTGGTCGATTCCAGCACGGTGTGCCTGTCCTACGGCACCACGGCGACCATTACCAGCACCCGTTCGCGCTACCTGGAAATCGTCCCGCTGATCCCTCCCTATCCGGCGGCCGTACCCGATCACTACAACTGCGAAGTGATGATCTACCGCGGTTACTGGATGGTCAGCTGGTTCAAGAATGAGTTCGGCCTGCGGGAAATGCAGCAGGCCAGGGAGCAGGGAGTGGAGCCGGAGCAACTGTTCGATGCGTTGGTCAATGCAGTGCCTGCGGGCTCTATGGGACTGATGCTGCAACCGTACTGGTCGCCCGGAATCCGCGAGCCTGGAGTCGAAGCCAAAGGCGCAATGATCGGCTTCGGCGACGTGCACACCCGCGCGCATATTTATAGGGCGATCCTCGAAGGTCTGGCTTACGCCTTGCGTCAAGGCATGGAGAGCATCGAGAAACGCTCGAAAGTCTCCATCAAGCGCTTGCGAATCGCCGGCGGTGGTTCCCAGAGCGATGCGGCGATGCAGCTAACGGCGGACATTTTCGGCCTGCCTGCCGAGCGTCCGCATGTGTACGAGGCCTCCGGTCTTGGCGCTGCCATTTGCTGCGCCGTAGGGCTTGGACTGCACGCGGACTTTCCCACGGCTACGGCGGCGATGACCCGGGTCGGCACGGTATTCATGCCCCAGGCCGAGGCGCATCAGATCTACGAGCGCCTGTACAAGGAGGTGTACCTGCGCATGTATCGTCAGTTGAAACCGTTGTACCAAAGCATTCGCGAGATTACGGGTTACCCGGCTTGATTGGTTGCCCACTGCAATACCTGTGTTCAAACCGCCAAAATCCATGGCGCTATCGGAGAACTTTTTTGGCCAGATCGGACAGTGCCACACCCCAGTGCGGTTGTTAGGCTCATCCCCACTGTCTATCCAATAAGAAACCCGAGCAATGAAGCTGCCATTTATCCTGCTGGTGCTCTGTGTCACGGCCCCGCCAGCCTGGGGCTGGTCCAATCACACAGTGGGCAGCTACCTGGCGCTGCAAGAGTTGCCCGCTTTGCGCGAAGCCCCACCGGTGGAAGTCGAACCCCTGGAACAATTCCTAGCCCAGCAGTACCACGCGGTGACCGAGTTGCTCGATGAACAGGAGCGGTTCGCCCGTCAGCACTTCGCCCGATACCCGCCGCGTCCCGACAGCCTGAAACTGCCCGCCGAACCCGGGCACAATCTGCGACAGGCATTCCTCACCGCGCTGCGCATCAACCCGCAGATTTACCTGGCGATGGCCATCCAGCCGCTGCCGGGTCGCGACCTGCCCGAACGCGAACACCTGAAGGCCAACCAGGTGATGGTTGAACAGACCCTCTCGCCCTGGAATCGCCAGCGCTTTATCCACGTGCTGACCGGCGAAAAACTGCCGCCCCTGGCGGTGCTGGCCAGCGCCGCCGACGAACCGGATTATGGCCACGACATCAATCTGTTCAGCGACAACCCTGGCGAGGTCGGCGGGCGCTACGGCTTCGGCCCGCAGCCTTTTGGCGACTCACGTTTTCAATACAGCTCCCAGGCTGCCTTCCACATGGGCTTCTTCCATGAGAGCCCGGTGGTGTACGCCGCTGCCGGTTTTCTGCAGCGCAGTTGGCCGCACTGGCGCGCTTACCAATACATGGGACTGGCGCGCCTGGCCTTCGCGACGGGGCATTCGTATTGGGGTTACCGCTTCCTTGGCTGGGGCCTGCACCACATACAGGACCTGACCCAGCCCTATCACGCCAAGCCACTGCCCGGCGCCGGGCTGGCCAGTTTGCTGCTGATGGAAGGCAAGGCACTGGCGGGTTTCGACAGCGACAAACACGCCGCCATCCAGCGCGTCGCAACCCGGCACATGGAGGTCGAAAAGTATCAATCCGCCTGGCTGCGGCGGCTACTGAAAGCCGGAGAACCGCACCCGATGATTGCGGCATACGCCAGGCTCGCTGAAGACGCCGATTACCCGCCGTACTCGGTGGACTACCTGCGTGAAGTGGTCAGTGCCCAGGCCGTCGCCGAGTCCGCAGCCTTTGATGAGGCCATCGAACAATGGCTAGCGACTGCCCCGGCCACCAGCGATTTCAGCGCCAGCAATCAGGTCTCGCGCGAAGACTACGACCACCCGCAACTCAACCGGCAGCTGTTGCAGTTGCTGGGGCATTTTGGCGCGCACAGCCGGATTTATGTCAGGGCGGGTTTGGCACCCTAACCATCGCGGCGAAGTTGCCCGCACACCAAAACAACAAAATCAGGGAAGGAGAAGCTGACCATGAGGATGCGCTTACAACTGTCTGGCGCGGGCATCACCGGAGCAAGCCTGGCAGGGCTGCTGCAACTGTGCGCGGTGGACGCGGTACAGGCCGTGGAATTCAGTGTGCTCGACCAGCAGGTCACCGGTTCGTTTGACAGTACTTTGTCTTATGGCCGTTTGTGGCGGGTCCAGGGGCGGAACAGGAGCAACGACGACGTCAATACCAACGACGGCAATCGCAACTTCGATACCGGGCTGGTTTCCGAGGTGTACAAGATCACTTCCGAGCTTGAGGCCAACTACCAGAACTACGGTTTGTTCATGCGCGGCACCGCGTTCTATGACACCCAGCTGATGGATAAGCGCAACGATTACTATCGCAACAACAGTCCTTCACAACCGAGCCAGAGTTATCCCCAGGACGACCACTTCACCGACCAGACCCGCGACATTGCCGGTAGCCGGGTGGAAATGCTCGACGCCTACGTGTACGGCAACTGGGACGTGGCGTCGATGCCGGTGACCGGGCGCCTCGGGCGCCAGGTGTTCAACTGGGGGGAAGGCATTTTCTATCGGGGCGGGATCAACACCACCAATCCGGTAGATGCCGCCAAGTACCGCTTACCCGGTGCCGAGGTCAAGGAAGTGCTGATCCCGATCGAGGCGATAAGCTTCAACATCGGCCTGTCCGACACCCTGACCCTGGAGAGTTTCTACCAGACCAACTGGAAAGAAACCCGCATCGATCCAGTCGGCACCTTCTACTCCCAGACTGACCTGTTCGCCGATGGCGGCAACACCGCCTACAACAATTTCACCGGCACCGCGCTGGATACACCGGTGCCAGGTTTCGGCAACGTGATCGACCTGTACAGCGCGCTGGGTAATAACCCGTTGCTCAACCAGGCGCTGGGCACTACCGGCCTGTACGCCAACGGCGTGACTCCGGCCTTCGGCAACACCCTAAAGGTGGCGTCGGTCGGCAAGGACTACAACGCCCGCAACGACGGGCAGTTCGGCTTCGCCTTTCGCTACATCGCCGAGCAGCTCAACAGCACCGAGTTCGGGCTGTACATGGTCAACTATCACGCCAAGGAGCCGACCATCTCCGCCAACCTCGGTGGTTACCAGGGCATCGACATGGACGCCCTGACCAATCTGCTCGCCGGAGTCGCCGGCAGTCAGGCCGGGCAACTGGCCAACGGCCTGGCGACAGCAGACGTGCTGGGTAATATCCAGGCGAATCGGCGCTACGCCGAAGACATTCGCATGTACGGCTTGAGCTTCAACACCACCGTGGGCCAGGCGTCGGTGTTCGGTGAAGTGGCTTATCGGCCGAACCTGCCCATCGGCGTCGCCGCAACCAACGACCTGATCGGCGACTTGGCCAACGGCGCTGCTGCGGCGGCTGCCGGGCAGACTATCAACATCGGCGGGCAGATGGTGCAGCTCGACAGCCAGATCAACAACGGCGAGCGCGTGGAAGCGTTCAATACCTCGTTGGGAACGATCTACAACTTTGGCCCGAGCCTGTCGTTCGACTCGATGTTCGGCGTGTTCGAACTGGCATCCGAGCACTTGCGTGGCAGCAACCTGCAATACACCGCCTATGACGGCAGCACGCGTTATTACGCCGGTACCGGCAACTATTCCTACGTGTCCGGCGGCGATCGAGGCGACCAGGTCAACCGCAACTCCTACAGCTACACCGCCATGTTCAACGGCACCTGGAACGATGTGTATGCCGGGGTCAACGTCTCGCCCTATGTCGTCTACAAGGATGATTTCAAGGGCAACAGCTACCAGGCCGGCAACACCATCGAAGGGCGCAAAGCCTACACCCTGGGGATCAAGGCCAACTACCAGAACAGGCTCGAAGCCGAGCTGCAGTACACCGAGTTCTACGGCGGTGGCCAGAACAACGGCATTCGTGACCGCGACAACGTCGGCTTCAACCTCAAGTACTTCCTGTGACTGCCCGGTACCGGTAAGCGCACTCAATGGTGGGAGCGAGCCTGCTGCGATGGGTACAGCACAGTCAACACAGATGTCGCCTGAAACATCGATATCGCGAGCAGGCTCACTCCCGCAGAGTTTCTATTTTGGAGAATGTCCATGTTTCATACGTCACGACTGATCAAGACCACGCTGGCACTGTTACTAGGCCTGGCCGCCGGTAGCACGCTGGCGGCGATCACGCCTCAGGAAGCGCAACAACTGAAAACCACTCTGACGCCCCTCGGCGCCGAGCGTGCCGGTAACGCGGCCGGGACCATTCCGGCCTGGGATGGCGGAATTACCCAGCCGCCCAAGGGCTACAAACCCGGCGAGCATCACTCCGACCCTTACGCAACGGACAAGCCACTGTTCACCATCACCAAGGCCAACCTCGAACAGTACAAAGCGCACCTCAGTGCCGGTCAGGTCGCGCTGTTCAACAGCTACCCGGACACCTTCCAGATGCCGGTGTACACCAGCCGTCGCTCAGGCTCGGCGCCCCAGTGGCTCTACGACAATACGTTCAAGAACGCCACCAGCGCTAAGCTGCTCGACGGCGGTACCGGCTTTGCCGATGCCTATGGCGGCGTGCCATTCCCGGTGCCCAAGGATGGTGTCGAAGCGTTGTGGAACCACATTACCCGCTATCGCGGGATCTACGTGGTCCGTCGCGCATCCGAAGCGCCGGTGCAGCGCAATGGCAGTTTTGCGCTGGTGACCTCGCAACAGGAAGGGCTGTTCAACTACTACCGCCCGGGCGGGCAGTTCGCCGATCTGAAAAACATCCTGTTCTACTACTTGGCCTTCGTGAAGAGCCCGGCCCGGCTGGCGGGGGGGGCGGCACTGATCCACGAGACTCTGGACCAGCTCAAAGACCCGCGTCAGGCCTGGATCTACGATGCCGGCCAGCGACGTGTGCGCCGGGCACCGAATCTGGCTTACGACACACCGATTGCCTCGTCGGACGGCCTGCGCACGGCGGACGACACGGACTTGTTCAACGGCTCCCCGGACCGCTACGACTGGAAGCTCAAGGGCAAGCAGGAGATCTATATCCCCTACAACAGCTACAAAGTCGGTAGCCCGCAGGTGAAGTACGCAGACTTGCTCACCCCCGGTCACCTCAACCCGCAGTACACCCGTTACGAACTGCACCGGGTGTGGGTCGTGGAAGGTATGCTCAAACCTGGCTCGCGGCACATCTATTCCAAACGAGTGCTGTTCCTCGATGAAGACAGCTGGGGCGCTGCGCTGGTGGATCAGTACGACGGCCGAGGGGAGTTGTGGCGGGTGTCGATGGGCTACCTGAAGAACTTCTACGACCTGCCCACCACCTGGAGCGCGCTGGACGTGTTCCACGACCTGCAGGCGCGCCGTTACTACGTGCAGAACCTGGATAACGAAGAGCCACAGACCGTGGACTTCTCCCAGCCAGTGCCCGAAGACGCCTATTTCATGCCATCAGCGCTGCGCCAGCGCGGGACGCGGTGACTACAGATTAATCTATAGGCAGAGTTAGACCCCCTTTGTCGGAACGACGAAGGGGGGCAATCACCGCAGACCTGTGATTAAACGCGAAAGTGGCTCACCAACATCTGCAACTGGCCACCCAACCGTGCCAGTTCGACACTGGACTTGGCCGTCTCGTCGCTGGCGGCGGCGGTCTGTTCCGATACGTCGCGCACGTTGACGATGCTGCGGCTGATCTCCTCGGCCACGGCGCTTTGCTGTTCGGCAGCAGCGGCGATCTGCTGGTTCATCGACTGGATGTTCGACACCGTGCGGGTGATGTTCTCCAGGGACAGGCCAGCCTTGCGGGTCAGGGCGACACTGCTGTCGGTCAGGGTGCGGCTGTTGTTCATCACCGTTGATACCCGTTGGGTGCCGTTCTGCAAACCGGCCACCAGGCCTTCGATTTCCTCGGTGGATTTCTGCGTGCGCTGGGCCAGCCCGCGGACTTCATCGGCGACCACCGCAAATCCGCGACCCGCTTCACCGGCACGAGCTGCCTCAATGGCAGCGTTGAGGGCGAGCAGATTGGTCTGCTCGGCGACGGCCTTGATTACGTCCATGACGCTGCCGATCTTGTCGCTTTCCTGTTGCAGCACACTCATGGCTTCGGTGGAACGCGCCACTTCGCTGGCCAGGCGTTCGATCTGCACAATGGCTTCGTTGACCACCTTGTCGCCTTCGCGCGCTTCGCCATCAGCAGCGGCGGCTGCTTGCGAAGCCTGTTCGGCATTGCGCGCCACTTCCTGCACAGTCGCCGTCATCTCATGCATGGCGGTGGCCACCTGATCGGTTTCGATCTTCTGGCTGTTGACGCCGGCGCTGGTTTGCTCGGTTACTGCGGAGAGCTCTTCAGCAGCGCTGGCAATCTGCGTGACGCCATCGCGGATGCCGCTGATCAGGTCACGCAGGGTCACGCCCATGCGCGCGATGCCTTGTTGCAATACGCCCAGTTCATCGCGACGAGTCACCTTGATGTCCTGGGACAGATCGCCACCGGCGATGCGCTCGACCACCGCGAGGGTTTCACGCAGCGGGCAGGTGATCTGTCGGGTGATGAGTACGGCGGCAATGATGCCCACCAGCAACGCCAGCAAGGTGCTGATCAATTGCAGAGTGCGCGCTTGTGCGCTTTCGATGTCGCGGCGGTTGAGCTGAATTTGATACAGCTGATCGCTCAGGGACACGATGGCCGCGCCCTGGTCGGTCATTTCCTTGCGCGCCTGAACCGCTTCATTGCTGGCATTCTTGTAGGCCTGCAAAGCGCTGCGATAGTTGCCCAGCGCTGTTTCCAGCTGACGCAATGCGTCGAGCTGAGTGTCGGCGAAATACACGTTTAGCGGTTTCAGGCTGGCAATCGCGGAGCCCAGTTGGCTGAGCGCTTTTTGCTCGGTCTCGGCATTGGTGGTGGCGGTGTAGCCACGCACTTCGTAACGAGCCAACAGGAATGCTTCCTTGGCCGCAGTGATGGCCTGGAACTGTTCAAAGCGCTGATCGCTGATCGGCATTTGCTGCACGCCGGTGTTGATGGCGTTGATCAGCGAATTGGCGGTTTCGGCGTTGGCGCCCATCACGTCGCGGGCGCTGTTGCCAGAGCGGTAGGCGCTGCGCATCTTGTTCAGGGACGCTTTGTAGGCGTCGATCTGAGCGCCTTGCTCCCGGAGCAGCTTGAGGTTGTCCGGGCTCTTGAACTGCACCAGCAACGCCTGTTGCTGGGCGGAGAACGCATCGAGGGTGGTCTGCACATTCTGCGCAGCGGTTTCGTCGCCGTTGGTCAGCATGTATTGCAGGCGCACTACTCGCAGCTTGGTCAGGCCAGCGTTGAGTTGGGTGATGTCACTCATCCAGTTACTGCGGTCAATCAACCCGCCCAGGCTCGTCCAGCCGGTCAGGGCGAGGACGCAGGTCAGTGCCAGGACCAGGCCAAACCCCAGACCCAATTTCAGGTTCACACTGATGTTGCCGAACCAGCTATTCATCACAATTCCTCCAGGAACGTTGTGTTTCTTGATCGTCGTTAGGCTGGAAGATTGTTGTTTTTGAGAGCCAGCAAAAATGGGTAGCAGGGGGATATCGGCAGCTGGCTTGTTAACTGAAGATCAAACGAGGCTGCGATCTTTTCTTAATCTATTTTTCACAACCGTTTCACTCCCTGCCAACGTGCCACTCTCTAACCTCGCGGCAGAAAATGAAGGCGATGGGTGCCGGCGAGGCGGCTAAATATGGAATTAAGACTGAATCTGTTGGGGATAAAGCGCTCGATTGATCGGCGCTGGCTGACCCGCTATCGAAATACTGTCGTGGTCCTGGCCTCTGCCCTGCTGGTCATCCCGTTGACCCTCTGGTTGTTGGCGCCAGCCGCAGTGCCGGACCTGGCCCATGGCAACGCTGCTGGCGCCCGGGCATTGCTCGCCGGCTGGGCCAAGGGCGACATGATCGTCCTGGTGCGCCACGTAGAACGTTGCGATCATTCCAACGCCGCTTGCCTGAGCGGCGACGAGGGCATCACCGCGCGCTCACGCAGTGTTGCGGTGGGCGTCGGCGCGCAGTTTGAACAGTTGGGTCTGGACAAGGCGGATGTCTACAACAGCCCGACGCTGCGTACGGCGCAGACGGCCGGGTACATGTTCAACAAAGTGGGTGCTGGTGAAGAGTGGTTGGTCAATTGCCGGGGCACCATGTTGCAGGATGCCTTGATGCACAAAGTACCGGGTCGCAACCTGATTTTGGTCACTCACAGCGAATGCATGGCGCAACTGGAAAAAGACCTTAAGCTGCCCGTTTCGACGCTCGGTTACGGTGCGTCGCTGTTCATCTCTGCCCAAGCCTTTACCGTCCCGCGTATGCTGGGCTTCGTTGAAGCGTCCGACTGGCGCTCGGTGACCACCCAATGAGCCGATCCATGCGCTTCTATGCCTTTAATTTTGGTATCCCGCTGGCCCTGGCGGTCGTGGTGTTCCTGCTGTTCGACCTGACCAGGATCGACATCGCCTTCAATGATCTTTTTTATGACCCGGTCACCCGCACCTTTCCGCTGGACCATGTCCACCTGTTCGAAAAAATCACCCACAAATGGGCACGCATCATTCCCAACTGGACCGGCGAAATCGCGATCATCGGCGCGTTGCTGTCCTTTTTATGGCCACGTCTGAAGGCTGAAAAGCATTCGAAACTCATTGGCTTCCTGGAAAAAATCAAGCTGGCTCCGGTGCTGCGATTTGCGACGAAGCACCGTCGGGATTTTTTGTATGTGGTGTTCGCGTTTTCCATCAGCACCGGCGTCATCCACTATCTCAAGGGTCACACCAGCGTGTATTGCCCGATTGAAACCACCCAGTACGGCGGTAAGATCGAGCACAAAGAGTGGTATCAGAACTTCGACCTGCTGAAAGTCGCGGGTGACGGGCGCTGCTGGCCAGGCGGGCATGCCTCGGGTGGTTTCACCATGTTGGCGCTGTACTTCGTGGCGCGTCGTTATCGCTGGCGCTATTCCAAGGCGCTGATGTACGGCTCGCTGGCGTTGGGTTTTGTCTACGGCACCACACGAGTCCTGCAAGGGTGGCACTACATGTCCCACACCTTTTGGGCCGGGATCTTTGTGTGGCTGGCCTGTCTGCTGACGGCGCTGGCGTTTTACGGCCGCGCGCGATTGGAGGTCCCCGTGACGCAGGCGCCATTGCAAGCAACTGATGGGGCGCTATCGCGAGCAGGCTCGCTCCCACAGTAGATGACCGTCCGGCTACAGGGAGGCTAGTGCATTCGCCGGCAGAACCGTCAACACCAGGCGCGAGGCAAAGTCTTCGCACATATACACGGTATTGGTGGCGATTTGCTTGTGACGGGCCTGGCCTTCGGGTTCGCCGCTATTGGGGTTGACGTCGAAATGCGGGAAGTTGCTGCTGGCAATGTCCAGGCGCAGTCGGTGCCCGCGTTTGAACAGGTTGCAGGTTGCGAACGGTTCGATGACCACCTTGACCCGTTTCCCTGGTGTCAGTGGTTGCGGGGTTTCCCAAGAGTCCCGGTAGCGGCAGCGGCGGATACCGTCGGTAATGTTCATCGCGTAGCCTTCGGGGTAGTCGGCGCTTGGCGGGTAGACGTCCACCAGTTTGGCGGTGAAGTCCGTGTCGGGCGCGTCACTTTCGATCCACAGTTCTATCTGCAGGGGACCCGCGATAATCAGGTCCTCAGTCAGCGGTGGGGTTTGAAAACTCAGCACGTCCGCCCGTTCTGCCAGGGGCCGATTGTTGCCACGGGTGCCAAAAAAATCCGGCCGTTCGCGTTGATCGAATGCGCCGCCGACAAACACCGGGGCACCCGAGGTGAGCGCACCGCCGAGGGTGGGGACAGGGTTGTCGGGGTCGGCGCGATAACTCAGTGTTGCCTCACGGACGCCTGGGGGAGTGGGGCTCAGGCGCCGATTGTGATCCAGATACAAACTCATTGCCTCACTGCCAGGCAGCGGCCATTGTTGGCTATGCAGCCAGCGCCCGCCATGTTGCAGGCGGCCGTTTTCATCGGTCGTACCGTCGCCGCCGCCCATCAGGAATACTTTCACCGGGGCCGATGCTGGCGCTACCTGCGACGTGTCCTTGAGTGAGCGCTCGAACCATTGCAGCCGACACGTCAACCAGTCCTCGGCCACCTGCCCATCGAAGGGGGCCGTCGCGCCGAATTCGACATCACCGCTGTGACTGATGTTACGGTCCCCGTGCAGCCAGGGTCCCATGATCAGATGCTGCGGCGCGCTGTTGTGGCGTTTGAATGCGCTGTAATTGGCGAGCGTCGAACTGACATAAGCGTCATACCAACTGGACATGAACAGCACCGGAATATCCGGCAAGTCAGCATAATGACCCTCGGCGTAAATCCCCGGCTTGCGCCAATAATCGCTGAAGCTGCCCTGGGCCCATTGTTCGAGCAGGTACGCTTCGTATTCCGGGACGTGGCGGATCGGCGATTGGCCCGGCTGCCAAGGCATCCGGGCAAACCATTGATGGATATCCTCCTGCTCCAGAGCGTCGCGGATCTGCGGGTCGGCGAGCGCTGCCGGGCTCTCCTTGGCCTGGCGCCAGGCCCAGGTGGCCTGCTTCAGTTCGAACGCTCCACCCTGGCGGATGCCGCACTGAAAAGCGTTGGAAAAGCCACCCGAGTCCAGAACCATGCTGCTCAGCCCGGGCGGATGCAGGCAGGCCATCGCCAATTGCGTATGGGCCGCATAGGACAACCCCATGCTGCCGATTTTGCCGTTGCTCCAGGTTTGATCGACGATCCAGGCGAGCGTGTCGAAACCGTCTTCGCCTTCTGCCGTGTACTTGGTGAAAACCCCTTCGGAGGCGTATCGCCCGCGACAATCCTGAAAGATTGCCACAAACCCTTGTTCGGTAAACCGTGCAGCCATGGCTTCACGGGAAATGTGTTGCCCGTCGAGCTGCTTCTCCGAGCGCGAGGGCTTGCTCTTGTCATAGGGCGTGCGTTCGATGACGACCGGAAATGGACCTTCAGCGTTTGTCGGAAGATAGATGTCGGTGGCCAGATGCACGCCATCGCGCATGGGGACTGACTGGTCGCGCAGAATGTGCATGGCCGGTAAAGCTTTTTCAGAAAGGGAATTCATATCAGAACCTTGTCGACGCTGGCGCCTGCGGTCATCACCGCAAGCGCCGTTGCACAGTCAGTAACCGGTGGTCACCGCGATGGCCAAGAGAATTATCGCCAGCGCCATGTAGATGAGAAACAGCGGCAGGATATAGCGCGCCCATTGGCCCCAACCGACTTGCGCGGTCGCCAGCAATACCAGCAGGCCACTGGAGGTTGGGGTGATCATGTTGGTCAAGCCATTGCCCAGCAGGAACGCATACACCGTGGTTTGCGGGCTGACGCCGGAGAGCTGGCCGAGTGGGCCGAAAATCGGCATGGTCACCGCGGCCTGACCGGAAGTTGAAGGGATCAACACATCCAGCCCCAGTTGCGAGAAGAACATGCCATAGGCCGAAACGATCGGGCCATGATCACTCACGACGCTCGCCAGGCCATTGACGATGGTGTCCAGTACCTGGCCGGTGGTGAGGATGATTTCAACGGCAGTGGCCAGGCCGATCAGCACACCGGCAATCAACACCTTCTTCATGCCATCGACGAACGCGTTCGCCGTGGCACTGGCACCCATCCCGGCGATGCTTGCGAAAGCGATGCTCAATGCCAGATAGAACGCTGACAGTTCGTGGTACTTCCACTCCCAGCGGGTGGAGGCAAAGACCATGAATGCGATGCCGCTGCCCAATACCAGCAGGTTGAGCAAGTGGCGCATCGGCAGCGGTTTGTGTTCGAAGCTGATTTTTGCACTGGCGTCGAAGCCCTGCCTGCGGATGCTCCACAACACGAACGCAATGCCGACGCTGAGGAACAGGGCATAGGCAGCGATCCGCATGCTCATGCCACTGAAGATTGGCAGGCCGACCATCGGCTGGGCCACGGAGAGCACCACCGGGTTGGTGATGGAGGCCAGGTAGCCAACCTTCACCGAGATACATACGATCGCCAGCCCGATCAGGTTCGACAGGCCTAGCCGATTGGCCATCGCGACCATCAGGGGCACGATCAGGATAAATTCTTTGGCCAGTCCCATGAAGGTACTGCCGGCCGAGAACACCAGCATCAGCATCGGCACCAGCACGTAGATGTTGCCGCGGGTCATTCCGAGCAAGCGTTCGAGCCCGGCATCGATCACGCCGGCCTTGTTGAGGACACCGAACATGCCGCCGATGAACAGCACCATGAAAATCAGTGCCGCACGCTTCTCGATGCCTTGCGGGATCGCCATGAAGCCTTCGACCAGCGACACCGGTCGGGCCACGCTTTCGTTGGCCTTGCGCGGTTCGGTGGAGAGCAACTGAGTCAGTGAGTGGCTCTTTTCCAACACCTGATAGGAGCCCGGTATCACCAGCGCGTTCTGGCGCTGGAAGGTCCCGGAGTTGACGACATAGGTGAAGGCGACCGCCAGCAAAACGATGCTCAGCAGGATGATCGCCGGGTTGATGGGTTTGCGCTGGCCGGCATTGCCGGTATCCACTTTCGTGGGGGCGGCGGTCGGCTGGGAGATGGTGATTTGTGGTTCGCTCATGATTCTTGCCCTGGCTGGCAGGGACGCCCTCGCGGTTATTGTTTTTGGTGTCGGCTGTTGTTGGAGCGGACACTAGGCCAAAGATCAAAGGCCCACAACGTTATGCGTGGAGCGGGTTGAGCTATGCGTTTTGTCATCATTTGCCAGCGACGGGCGACTCGCTCAGGCGCTGCTTGAGGTGTTCGGCGAAGGCACTGACAACACCCGGACGCGGCTCGTCCCGACGGAAAGCGAGGCCGAATGCATAGGGCAGGGCAGGCCGAAACGGACGGGTGACAATCGGCAAATGAGCGAAGTGGCTGGCCAGCAGTCCGTTGACGATCGACACCCCCAGGCCTTCTGCGACGAAGCTGCACGCGGCCCCGACGGAGTGCACTTCGATCCGCACCTGGGGCGTCAGGTTGACCGCGCGAAACACCTGGTTGAGCTCTGCGCGCAACGCCCGTTGTCGGCCCAGCATGACCAGCGGCACGTCGCGCAAATGCTGGACCCCGATCACCGCGTGACGTGTCAGCGGATGGTCTGCGGGCATCACGCACACCCCTTCGGTTTCCAGCACCGGCTCGATGTCAAAATCCGCCAGCTCGGTGGGCAAGCGGACGAACCCAAGATCGGCCGAACGATCCAGCACCGCTCGTTCGATCATGTCGTAGGAGCCGGTCAGCAACTCGACGACGATGTCTTCATGACCCTTCAGGAACTCGGCCACAATTTTCGGCAGCAGCTCCTGGGTCATGCTGGTCGGCACGCCCACCTTGAGCAGGCGCTTGCGCGAATGCCCAACACGCAGCTCGTCGGCCAGCCGCTGGATGCGCTGCATGCCATCCACCAGGCCAGCCACTTCCGCAAGCAACTCATCGGCCTCGGGGGTCGCCATCAAACGACCCTTTTTGCGCAGGAACAAGGCAAAGCCCAAGGTCTCTTCCAGCTGCGTGAGCAGGCGACTGACTGCCGATTGGGACAAGCCCATCCGCGTCGCGGCACCAATGGTCGAGCCGGTGGACATGATGGCCTTGAAGGCTTCGAGTTGTTTGAGATTCACGCAGGGATCCCCGTGGTTTTTAACCGCCGCAAGGTGTCGACACACGAGCTTGCGCATAGCCTGATGCGCTTCTCGCATAACGTTGTGCAGGCGTGGATGAGTCGTTAGTGTCCACCCCAATGCGCCGCTGAGTCCAGCGCGATACCACAAGATTATCGACACATATCCCGTCCGCGGGACCTTTGCTACTGCCCATAAAACCGACAATACGGCACTGAGGAAATGGTTATGCGTGAGCTGTTCACGAGAGGCGCAATTGTGCCCGTCGCACTACTGGCAAGCTGGTCACCACAGCTGCTGGCCCAAGGGTTCCTGGAGGATTCGCAAGGAAAACTGTCCCTGCGCAATTACTACTTCAACGATGACTATCGCGATGGTGGAAACGATCGCCGAGAGTGGGCCCAGGGCTTTCTGCTCAACCTGCAATCAGGCTACACCGAGGGCGCCGTGGGCTTTGGCCTGGACGCGCTGGGCCTGGCCGGACTCAAGCTGGACTCGAGTCCGACCCATGCAGGTACCGGGTTGTTGCCGGTGCACGATGACGGGCATGCGGCGGATGGTTTTTCCAGCCTGGGGGTGACGGCGAAGATGCGCATTGGCGATGCCGTGGTCAAAACCGGCAACCTGCAGCCGAAGATCCCGGTGCTGGTCTACAACGACGGCCGTTTGCTGCCACAAACCTTTCGTGGTACCCAGGTTGAATACACGGGTATCCGCGATCTGTATCTGCATACCGGGCATCTGGATAAATTCAAGCAGCGCAATTCGTCGGACAGTGTCGATATTTATCCCCAGGGCTACACCGGTGGTAAAGGCACGGATTTCGACTTTGCTGGCGCGAGCTACAAATTCACGCCAAACCTGAGTGGCACCTGGTACTACGGTGAAATGCGCGAGTTCTATCGCCAGCAGTTCCTCGGCCTCGTGCACAAGCTACCAGTGGGCAGCGGCAGCCTGACCAGCGACCTGCGTTATTTCATCAGCAACGATGCGGGCGAGGCGCGCAACGGTGCGGTCGACGCCGACATGTTCAGCGGTCTGTTTACCTACAAGGTGGGGGCGCAAGCCATCGGCGTGGGTTACCAGAAGGTGACCGGTGACACGGCGCTGCCTTACACCAGCGTTTCAACGGTTTATTCGTTCACCAACGCGGGGGTCGGCAAGTTCATCCAGGCCGGTGAACAAACCTGGATGCTGCGCTACGACTATGACTTCGCGGCCGTGCTTCCGGGCTTGAGTTTCATGAGCCGCTACTACAAGGGCGAGAACGGCGATTATAAAGGCCGGGAAGCCCGCGAATGGGAGTCTGACACCAACCTGCGTTATGTCATTCAGGACAGCGCGTTCAAGGGGGTGGGGATGGAAGTGCGCAAGGCGACTTACCGTTCTACCTATGTCAGCGACCGGGATAATTGGCGACTGTACCTGACGTATGACATCGCGTTGTGGTGAGGTAATCGCGAGCAGGCTCGACGATGAACGATCACGCGGTAAGCCCGTCCTGCAGACAAAAAAAAGCCCGCGGGAGGGCGGGCAAACCGTAGTTTCTTGAATGAGCGAGGGCAATGTATCGTTTGCCGCCGGGCAGCGGGGTGAAGAAAAATTCATCTGCACCGCGCGCCGTAGTT
The DNA here is from genome assembly GCF_023072615.1 of Pseudomonas violetae. Taxonomy (GTDB): domain Bacteria; phylum Pseudomonadota; class Gammaproteobacteria; order Pseudomonadales; family Pseudomonadaceae; genus Aquipseudomonas; species Aquipseudomonas violetae. The sequence continues at coordinate 89,327 of NZ_JAKNRW010000014.1, read as the reverse complement.
GTTCGACGGTGTCCTTTTACCATTGCCGTTGTCTGCTGTCGTAACCGGCGGACATCTCCCGTGGGGGGATATATCTGAAATCCCCCTCACGGGTACCCAGCTAACTTGCGATGAATTGATCCATCAGCCTGCGGCGTTACAACTTGCCGAGTATATTTTCGGTTGAAGGATCTTGGCCGATGGGTTCCGTAACATCCTTAATCAGAAACAGTCGCCCCTCCAGCCAGCTCTGGATGTTGTGGGTCATAGAGCCCGCGAGGGCGCGCGTGCTTTGCTCGATTCTGTGGATGTCGATGTTTGAAAGTTGTTAAAGCGCGTCGACCTTACCACAATGCCAATGTGTAACTCAGGATCAGTCGTGTTTCATCCAGGTCATTGCCGAAGTTCGATCGGACCGTGGCATTTCGAACTTTGACCCCGAGATTCTTCAGCGAACCGCTTTGGACCACGTAACCTATATCGGTATCGCGCTCCCACTCTTTCCCCGAATTACTGCCCGCTACCTGCGCATTGTCGCCATTGACGTAACGAGTCATGAAGGTCAGCCCGGGAATACCCAACGCGGCGAAGTTGTAGTCATAGCGCACCTGCCATGAGCGCTCCTCAGTGTTGGCAAAGTCGTTGATCTGCACGAAGTTGACCAGGTAAGGGTCGCTATTGGCTATGTACGGGAACGGGTCATCACCGCTCATTCGCTGATAGGCGGCGGTAAATACGTTGGAGCCCAGGGTGTAGGCCACTTGGCCGTTCGCTGCCTGGTTATCGAGAGGGCGGAAATTACCGTCATCGGTACTTTTAGAATAACGCAGGTCGAACTTCAGCGACTGTTGCGCGGCGAGGGGGATTTCATAGATCACACCGCCAAAGTACTGGCGATAGACATTTTCCAGATTGCCGTAAAACAGGCTTGTGCTTAGGGCTTTATTAAAACTGTAGGTGCCACCGGCAAAACGGAAGTCATCACTGACGCCGCCGATGCGGTTGCCGGTGAAGTCTTGATAGTTTGAGGAACTGTTAAACTTTATCTTCTGCAGTTTGCCTCCTTGCAGGGCCAATTTATCGATATCTTTTGAGGTGAGCAGTGCCCCTTCGAAGGTGGAAGGCAACAGGCGCGTGTCATTGCTCGACACCACTGGCGTACGGAAAGCCAGTGAGCCGACCTTTAGTTCCGTTGCAGAGACCTTCGCCTTGGCCGTCAGGCCCAGCTTGGAGTACTCGTTTTGCGAACCGCGGCCGTTCTTCGAACTGAGGTCAGCCGGCAACAGGCCAGAGCCTCCGGACCCATCACCGCCGTCAAGCTTGATGCCGAGCATGCCGATGGCGTCGAGGCCGAAGCCAATAGTGCCCGCGGTATAACCCGACTCGACGCGCAATATCGCACCCTGTGCCCACTCTGCTGCAGCGTCACGTTGTGCCGTAGGCGGGCCGTTACGAAAGTCTCGATTGAAGTAGAAATTGCGCAGTTCCACACTTGCCTTGCTGTCGTTAATAAAGTCGGCAGAGGCTGCGAGTGGAAAAACCAGCGCGCAGGTACCCGCAATAGCAAAAGCCTTGTTGATTGACATGCTCTTTATGCTCCAGATAAACGGCAGATTTAATGATTAGATTTATTGTTGTTTTTCATGAAAAATTACATCTACAATTTTCTGCGGGCAACACGCGGCAACGGGGCTATTAACCCGTTGCGCGTAATACCTGCGAAAAGAAAAGCGTTTAAATCAATTAAGGGTCTTGATGCGGCCAATCACGGAACCGGCTTCAAAATAGTCGCCTGCCTGTTTGGCGATCTGCACCTGACCTTCACAAGGTGCAAGGACCGAAGTTTCCATTTTCATGGCTTCTACAACCGCGATCACTTGTCCGGCACTCACCGACTCGCCGTCTTCGACGACCCAGGTATGCAGATTCCCCGCCACGGGCGTCAGTATCGCCTGCGGATCAGTAACCTCGGACGGGGCTGTGCTTTCGCTGTCGGTGCTCGATGCATTCAGGCTGACGCCTCGCAGCAGCGCAGCCGGAAGGCCCAGTTCGTGGCGTTTGCCGTCAATCTCGACAAATGTGCGCAGGATGCCTGGGTCGGCGGATACAGCAGCACGTGGGGCGAGCGTGATCTGTTCGGCGAAATCGGTCTCGATCCAGCGCGTGTGGACGGCGAATTTATCGGTCCCGGTGAAGTCATCATGGTCCATCACGGCCCGGTGGAACGGCAGTACCGAGGCGATGCCCTCAATGTTGAATTCAGCCAAGGCGCGCCGGGCGCGCACGATAGCTTGCTCGCGAGTGGCGCCGGTGACGATCAGTTTGGCCATCATCGAATCGAAGGTGCTGGGAACTCGTGAGCCGCTTATCACTCCGCTGTCCAGACGCACGCCCGGGCCAGACGGCGGCAGGAAATCGGTGATCTGACCGGGGGTCGGCAGGAAACCCTTGCCCGGGTCTTCCGCGTTGATTCGAAATTCGAAGCTGTGGCCTCGCGGGGTCGGTGTCTCACTGAAGGACAGCGGGAAACCGTCGGCGATCCGCAGTTGTTCGATCACCAGATCAACCCCAGAGGTCTCTTCGGTCACCGGGTGCTCGACCTGTAAGCGGGTATTGACCTCCAGGAACGACAGGGTGCCATCCTGGCTGAGCAGGAACTCCACAGTGCCGGCACCGACGTAGCCGGCTTTGGCGCAAATATCCTGAGCAGACTGATGAATACGCTGGCGCTGTTCGTCGCTGATAAAGGGCGCAGGCGCTTCCTCCACCAGCTTCTGATTGCGCCGCTGCAAGGAGCAGTCACGCGTGCCGACGACGACGACCTTGCCGTGTTTGTCGGCGAGGATCTGCGCTTCGATGTGCCTAGGGCGGTCGAGGAACTGTTCGACGTAGCATTCGCCACGACCAAAGGCCGCTTCCGCTTCGCGCACGGCGGAGGCGAACAATTCAGCTACTTCATCCATGCGCCAGGCGACTTTCATGCCACGTCCGCCGCCGCCAAAGGCCGCTTTGATGGCAATGGGCAGGCCGTGCTGTTCAGCAAAGGTCAGCACTTCGGCGGCGCTTTCGACCGGGCCTGGCGTACCGGCCACCAGAGGCGCACCGACCAGATGGGCAATTTTTCGCGCCTCGACCTTGTCGCCAAGCACGTCGATGGTCTCTGGGTTGGGACCGACCCAGATCAGCCCAGCCTCGATCACCGCCCGGGCGAAGTCGGCCCTTTCAGACAGAAAACCATAGCCGGGGTGCACGGCATCGGCACCGCTGCGTTTGGCGACGGCGATAAGTTTGCCGATATCCAGGTAGGTCTCGGCCGGACGCTGGCCATTCAGTGAGTAGGCTTCGTCGGCTTGGTGCACGTGCAGGGCGTCGATGTCCGCGTCGGCATAGACTGCGACAGACTGCACGCCATAGTCGCGGCAGGCGCGGGCGATGCGGACGGCAATTTCACCACGGTTGGCAATCAGTAATTTTTTCATGGGAGTTTTTTCACATCGGCAGGTGAAGAAGAGGCTTCAGTAATGGTTTGAATCTCTTTGAAGCCGTCCAAAGGGTTAAAGCGAATCTGCGCATTGATAGGTATCTGGCCAGCCAGGTCGAGGTGGTAGCTGGCGACTGCGCCGATCACCGGATAGCCACCGGTCAACGGGTGATCGGCGAGAAACAGAACCGGTTGGCCGCTGGCCGGAACCTGAATGGCGCCGACGGAAGTGCCTTCGCTGGGCAACTCTTGGTGGTTGCTGCGCTCCAGCGGCGTGTCACCCGCCAGACGAATACCGACGCGGTTGGACTGTGAGGTGACTCGCCAGAGTTGGCTGCTCAGACGCTGGATAGCGTCTTCGGTAAACCAGTCAGTGCGTGGCCCCATGACCACGTCCAGGGTCACGATGTTGGCCTTAGTGGGCAGATCGAAGGCCGGAGCTTCGTTCAGCGACACGCTGGTGCCTGTCGCAGGCGTCGTAAAACCCAGCTTGTCACCGGCCGCGAGTGCAGGGGGGCCGACTTGGGCTAGGGTATCTGTCGACAGACTGCCGAGCACCGGAGCGACCTCAAAGCCGCCGCGAATCGACAAGTAGCTGCGCAACCCTGCCGAAGGTGAACCCAGGCTGACCTTGTCACCGGCCTCCAGCTCAATGGGCTGGTAGTTGTCGGCAGGCCATTGCAGGCCACTGGCGTTAGTGATGGTGACCGGGGTGTGTGCGCCGGTGATTGCTATCACCGCACGACCATGACAGACGAAGCTTAGGCCGCCGAGTACCGATTCCACACAGGCCATGTCCGAGGGATTGCCGACCGCGCGGTTGGCCGCCCGCAAGGCGCCGAGGTCCAGCGCGCCGGAACGGGATACGCCTTGGCCGGTCTGGCCGGGACGGCCCATATCCTGCAACACGCAGTGCAAGCCGGGAGTGATGATTTCCAGATAGGCACCGCTGGGCGCGGCGGCACTTGCCGGGACTGTGGGAGCGGGCAGGCCGCCCGCCGGGAGTGGGCCAGCATCGGTAAACCGCACTTTATAGCCGGGCCGCAGCAGGGCCGATTCAGCGCGGTTCAGGTCCCACATCTGCAAAGGCGTGACGCCGATGATCTGCCATCCGCCGGGGCTGGCTTGCGGATAAACACCGCTGAATTCCCCCGCCAAGGCAACCGCACCTGCGGGTATGCGGGTGCGGGGAGTTTGTCGGCGGGGTACCTGGAAACCCGCCCCGCCGGTCAGGTAGGCGAACCCCGGAGCGAATCCGCAGAAGGCCACGCTGTAGTCATGGGCGGTGTGACGTTGGACCACCTCGGCGCGGCTGATCCCCAGCAGCGTGGCGACCTCGTCGAGGTCTTCACCATTGTAATGAACGGGAACTTCCACCCGGCGATGCTCGAACGCGCGGGGCTGGCTCAGGTCCTGGACAGCGATACGATTGACCAGCGCCTGCTGCGTAATGGCGCTGGGGCGGAATTGGATCAGCAGGGTTCGTGCGGCAGGAATGATTTCTTCCACCCCCGCAATAGGGTCCGCCGTCAGGGCGTCGAACAATGCCAGGGTTTCGTCCAGATCTTTCAATTCGACGAGCAGGGCGTCCAGGTTGACCGGTAAAAAACGCACAGCAGACTCCTAGACGTGGTACGTGCTGTCAGGCACATCGGTGATGAACATATGGCCGGGCGAATGGGTGATTGCAAAGGGCACGCCCGAAGCCATGACCGCCGCCTGAGGCGTTACTCCGCAAGCCCAGAACACCGGGATCTCTCCCGGCTCGATGCGTACGGCGTCGCCGAAATCGGGTCGAGCCAAGTCCTGGATGCCAAGCAAAGCGGGCTCTCCGATGTGCACCGGGGCGCCATGGACTGAAGGGTAGCGCCCGGAGATGCCGCAGGCTTCGGCCACGCGATCGGCGCGGATCGGCCGCATGGAAACCACCATGTCACCCTTCAGGCGCCCGGCCGGACGGCAGGCATGGTTGGTCAGGTACATCGGTACGTTGCAGCCATCGGCGATATGCCGCACTTCAATGCCTGCCTCTTGCAGGGCCGTTTCAAATGTAAAGCTGCAGCCGATCAGAAAGGTCACCATGTCGTCGTGTTCGGCCCACGCCTTCGTGGCGTCGCTGACTTCCTCCACCAGCTTTCCGTCACGCCAGATGCGGTACAGGGGCAGATCAGTGCGCAGGTCAGCTCCTTCAGCCAACAGGGTGTTTGGGCTTGCGGCATCGGTGACGTCAAGGATCGGACAAGCTTTAGGGTTGCGTTGGGCATACAGCAGGAAGTCATAGGCCCAGTCACGCGGTAAGGCAATCAGGTTCGCTTGAGTCATGCCCGGTGCGATACCGGCGGTGGGGGTGACTAGACCGCCACGGTAGGCTGCGCGTGCTTCACGGCCAGCGGCGATGGCCGCCCGGCGAGCGCGATCAAGGGCATTCATGGACGACCTCCTGCAAAGGGTTGCAGGGTCATGTTGGCCTGTTCCAGCACGCGGCGCAGTTCACGGGCCATTTCCACCGCTGCCGGGCTGTCGCCATGGACACAGATCGAGTCGGCCTGGATTTTGGTCAGACTGCCGTCGATCGCTTCGATGGTGCCGTCTTCAACGAGGCGCAGCATACGTTGGGCGACGAGCTTGGGATCGTGCAGCACGGCACCTGGTTCGCGGCGAGAGACGAGGGTGCCCTGCGGCGTATAGGCACGGTCAGCGAACGCTTCGGCGATACACTGCAAACCCTCGTTACGGGCCAGTTCAATCAGGCTGGAGCCCGCCAATGCGACCAATATGAGGTTGGAGTCAATCGCGCGGATGGCTTCGATCACGGCCAGCGCCTGACGGCGATCGTGAGCAATGGTGTTGTACAGGGCGCCATGGGGCTTCACATAGCGCACGGAGGCGCCGGCGGCCTTGGTCAGGCCTTGCAGCGCGCCGATCTGGTAGATCACGTCGGCAGTCAGCTCGTCACTGGACAGGTCCATGTTTCGTCGGCCAAAGCCGACTTTGTCCGGGTAAGCGACATGGGCGCCAATGGTGACATTTTTTGCCACTGCAGCTTTCAGTGTCTGCAGAATGCCGGCCGGATCGCCGGCGTGAAAACCGCAGGCGACATTGGCGCTGGTCACGACATCGAGCATCGCGTAATCGTCGCCCATGCTCCAGGCGCCAAAGCTTTCGCCCAGGTCGCTGTTGATATCTATTGTTGGCATTAACGTGACTCCTTGTTCGTCATCGGGCTCAAACAATGTTGAGGAAGGCGAAGATCGGCCCAACGGATTTGATTGCCATGTACCAGGTCAGCAGGCAGGTCACGGCGCCCAGCACCAGCAGCCAGCGTGGGTAATGGTAACCGTCCATGAGGTCGGACCGGCGCCAGCCGACGTAGATAAAAATGCTCAGACCGATTGGTAGTATCAGGCCGTTGAAACCGCCAGCGAAGAGCAACAGTGCGGAAGGTGCAGTACCCATCAGGACAAAGATCAGCAGCGATAGGGAGATGAACACTATCGTGGCGCGGTTGCGCCCCTTCTCAGTGATGTTCGGCTTGAACACGGTGATGAAGGAAATGGAAGTGTAGGCAGCGCCGATCACGCTGGTAATACTGGCGGCCCACAGGATGAGACCGAAGACGCGCAGGCCGATCTGCCCAGCCGTTGCCTGGAAGGCTTGAGCGGCCGGATTGGCGCCCTGACCCGAGGTGTCGATAACTACACCGCTGGCAACAACGCCTAGGATGGCGAGAAACAGGATGTAGCGCATGAGGCCGGTGACCATGATGCCGCTCAGGGCTGCCTTGGTCACTGCCTGGAGATTTTCTACCCCGGTAGTACCGCGGTCTAACAGGCGATGAGCCCCGGCATAGGTGATGTAACCACCAACCGTACCGCCAACAATGGTGGTAATGGTGGCGAAATTGATCTGGTCAGGAAGGATGGTCTGGTAGAGGGCTTCACCCAGTGGCGGGTTAGAGGCAAAGGCCACGAACAGCGTCAGGCCAATCATCACCAGGCCCAGCACGACGATCAGCCGGTCGACGGCCAGTCCGGCGCGGTGGGAGAGGAAGATACCGATGGCCAGCAGGGCGCTTAGACTACCGCCCCATTTTGCATCAAGCCCCATCAGCGCGTTCAGGCCCAACCCGGCACCGGCGATGTTGCCGACGTTGAACACCAGCCCGCCGAAGATCACCAGCACCGCCAGCAGGTAACCACTGCCTGGAATCGCTTTGTTGGCCACGTCTGCGGCACGCATTCGGGTCAGGGTGACAATACGCCAGACGTTCAGTTGAACCACGAAGTCGATCACAATCGACGCCAAGATACCGAATGCAAAGGCCGCCCCCATCTTAGCCGTGAACGTGGCGGTCTGGGTGATGAATCCAGGGCCGATGGCAGAAGTGGCCATCATGAAAATTGCGGCTATCAGGGAAGAGCGTCGCGCCTTTGTAAAATCTTGAGCGGTCTGTGTCACGGCTGTCTGTGTCACTGCATCATTCCTACGGTGGGAGATGCTTTGGTTGAGCAACGAGTGTGCCAAGATTCAATTATTGGGCTGAATGTGTTGATACATAGCTATTTGATTGTTGAACAATGATTTGTCTTTGGGTCGACAATGTGCACCGGTTTGTAACCTTATCACTCCTGCGTGTTACTTAATGATGCACACGGCACCCTTACGTCTTGCCATGCGCTGAGCTCTGATGGAACATCAAAATGACTTTTTCTGACTCTGGATCGCACATGAACGACGTTTCAAATTCCCTTCCTCGCTCGCTGGGTGAATCCATTACCCAAGAGGTCCGCAGGATGCTGGTCGAAGGCGAATTGGTCCCGGGCCAACGGCTGTCCGAAGCAGCGCTGGCCGACAGCCTGCAGATTTCCCGCAACACGTTGAGAGAGGCGTTCAGGGTCCTGACCCGTGAGGGGTTGCTCAAGCATGAGCCCAATCGAGGGGTAACTGTGGCGGAACCTGATATGGCGTCGATTATTGACATCTATCGTGTACGCCGCTTTATCGAATGCAAGGCCATTGCTCAGGGTTACCCGCTGCATCCGGGAACATTGCATATGCGTCAAGCAGTGGAGGCGGGCATGCGAGCGCGCGAAGCCAAGGATTGGGTCGCCGTCGGCACCGCTAACATGATGTTCCACAAGGCTATCGTCGAGCTAGCCGACAGCCCGCGATTGGTGGTGTTCTATGGTCAGATATCTGCCGAACTGCGGTTGGCCTTCGGCCTACTGGATGACGCAGAATTCCTGCATATGCCTTATGTCGACATGAATGTTTCAATCCTGCGCTGTATCGAAGAGGGGCGACCAGAGGAGGCAACTCAGATGCTCGAAGCCTATCTGGTGCAGTCGGAGCGCACCGTGCTGGCAGCCTACGAACGCAGTATGAGCCGATAGCTTCTGACGAGCGCTACGAACTCTTCAGAGACTAAAGCCAATACGGTCGTGAACGTCAGCCATCGAGACTTTCCAGCCACCTTTGTTTGCCAGTGCCATTGCGGAACATAAGGTCTCAGCATGAATCCCGCATGGGCACCTAACGGGTGTTATAGCCTGGCAACTGTTCTGTTATCCATCCGGCTGCCATTGTGAGTACCTCGGGAGATCTTCCCCTTCCAGCCACGCTACGTCCTGTTCCGTCCAGATGTGATACTTGGGCCTAGAGCCAGGCTCATCGTCCAGCGTCGCTACGCGTACGATCATTGCAGCTGATCCGTTACGCTCAGCTGCAAGGTGCGATCCGCATTGAGAGCAGAAGTGTCGGAGTTTTCCTGGAGATGACTCGAAAGATTTCAATGCTTCCAAGCCTTGAGTCCATTTGAAATGCTCTCTAAGCACCCCTGCTGTGGTGACATATGCAGCCGCATGGGTCTTGCGGCAGGTACTACAATGGCAATGGCTAATTGGCATATCAATGCTGTCGATTTCATAACCTACAGCCCCACAAGCGCAGCTTCCCTTCATTTCATCCTCCGATTTCGACACAGTGCGAAGATTATGATCACCATCGTAAATCTAACCAACAAGCAGTGCCTGCAATCCTAGTTGGAACGCATGCCTGCGGGACCACGCCCCGCGCAACCAGACCGGTTGCCAGTTGTGCGGCAGCAACTGATCGATTTCACGCATGGGGGCGCGGATATTGGTCTGCCGGAAGTCACGGAGTGTTTTTTAGCTCGAACCAGGCGGTGGCCACATTCTCTAGCGTATGTTCCGTCTGCGCTCGCTTGGCTTCGTTTTAGTTCCACAGCATCGAGCCATTGCTCCTGACGCGCAACTGAAGGTTCTAGGACCCTAAAACCTTGTGTTTACTGGATTCCAGGCACAAAAAAAGATGTCCGTGGACGTCTTTAGATGATGAATTGGTGGGCCGGGGTAATTTGAATCTTGGATGTAGGTATTTGATTTAAATTAGTTTTATAGATTTCAATTTTTCGGTGGAATACCGCTTGGAATACCTTTTCCCTAAGTTAGCTTGGGATTCCGAGTCTACGACTTGGCTCGGATGCACGGCCTGATCGCAGCGCGGTTAGTGAATTAAGCCGAAATGTGCATCGTCCCACAGTCATGGCTTTCGTCGGCATCGATTGGCTACCGTTACCCCGGATCAAGCTCCTCGGTGCTATGTGCGACGAGTTAAAAGCTTTGCCATGCCTACTGACTTCACTCTGGAGAAGGGGTTGGCGAGGCAATAGGACCGGTAGTTTGAGATCCACTCGAGGCAACCCACTTTCACCCGCGACAGCATCGCCGCCGCTGCGGGTGCAATCGTCATGGATCAGAGCAAAATCTAGATCATCACTTTCGTTCTGGTTCGGGTGAAAGGCGGGCTTACTAGGTTTTACCCTACCTAACCCTGCCTAACCCATGCAAGCAGGTCTGACTACGTGTAAGCTCCCCCTCTAATACCTATACAGCAATTAGGGCTTCGCTATGGACGACCGCTGGCTATCCGTCGATGAAATCGCCGATTACCTAGGTGTAGCCAAAGACACCATCTATACCTGGGTGACCTCTAAAGGCATGCCTGGGCACAAGGTTGGGCGCTTCTGGAAATTCAAAAAGGAAGACGTGGACACCTGGGTGCGAGAAGGCGGTGCCGCTGCGAGTACTGATGACTTTGACAACAAGGAGCCGCGCAATGCCTAAGCAGCGCTCCACACAGGACAGCAATGACATGAGCGACCTTGATCAAGAATTCCAAGCGCCAGCGCGCGCGCTCGAAGAGGGCAAGGTCTTTGATTACATCACCGGCAACCCGGTGAAAGACAGCGACAAAGAAAAGGTTCGCCAGCGCATTGCGCGTGCCATCATTCATGAGTACGGCATTGCGGCCGAAGACATGGAACCCGACTTCAAGGTCAAGGTGCTGGGCAAGAATCGCAAGCTCGACATCGCGATCTTTAAGCCGGGCCAGGCGCACACTTTAGACAACCTTTACCGTGCTGTGGTGGTTGAGAAAGAGCCCAAGATCGGTACTAAGGGTGCGTATCGCATGCGTGATCCAGAAGAGGCGCGCAAAGAGTTCGAGGTGCTGGAGGCCGTGATGGCTGAGGTCGATAGCTGCGATTACGGGCTGTGGACCAATGGACTGGAGTTCTTCTTTTTCAAGAAGGAGGTCACCCGCTTCGATACCAAGTTCAAACCCATCGGTGACTGGCCATTGGGAGACGACTCCTTCAGTGTTGAAGGTCGCTCCATGGGCCGGATGCGCCGTGCAGATCCAGTGATGCTGCGTACCGCTTTCCGTCGTTGCCATAACTACATCCATGGCAACGAGGGCATGCCCAAGGACGCCGCCTTCTGGCAGTTCCTGTATCTCATCTTCTGCAAGATGTATGACGAGCAGCAGCCTAATGAAGCTAGGGTGTTTTATGTCGGCCCATTCGAGCCTTTTGACCCTGAAGGCCAGAAAGCCATTCGTCTCCGAATCAAACCACTCTTTGAGAGGGTGAAGACTAAGTACGGTGGCCTATTCAAGGGTAACGAAGAAATCACCTTATCCGATCGGGCATTGGCTTTCATCGTCTCGGAGTTGGCTCGCTACGACTTTGGCCGCACCGATGTCGATGCCAAAGGCGCGGCCTATCAAGAGATCGTTGGTACCAACCTGCGTGGGGATCGCGGCCAATACTTCACGCCGCGTGGTGCCATCAGCCTTGTGGTCAAGATGCTCGCACCCAAAGAGCACGAACGTGTGCTGGATTCGTCCTGCGGGACGGGTGGCTTCTTGGTTGAGACTCTGAACTACCTGAACAAGGTCTTCCACGAAGAGAAGCGCATCAAGGCAGGCGATGAGAACACTGAAGAGTTCCTATCCATCCGTGATCGGTTGGCCAACTACGCAGCCAAGAACCTATTCGGTGCTGATTTTGACCCTTTCCTGGTCCGGGCTGCTCAGATGAACGTGATGATGGCAGGCAACTCGCTGGGCCACCTCTATCACATGAACTCGCTGGAGTTCCCGGTAGGACATCTCCCTGGCGTTCAGGCAGCGAAAGAGTCCATCCCGCTCGGTACGATTGATGTCCTGATGACCAACCCGCCGTTCGGCTCGGACATCCCCGTCACCGAAAAGACCATTCTTGAGCAGTATGAGCTGGCCCGCCGTTGGGAGCGGCAAGGCGATGGCTTTGTGATGACCAGTGCGACCAAGCCAGCGGTTTCGCCCGAGGTTTTGTTCATCGAGCGCTGTGTGAAATGGCTCAAGCCGGGTGGCCGGGCTGGCATCGTCCTGCCTGATGGCATCTTGGGTAACCCTGGTGATGAGTACATCCGCTACTGGATTCTTCGCCATTGCTGGGTGTTAGCTAGCATCGACTTGCCAGTGGAATCGTTCATCGTCGAGGCCAACGTCAACATTCTCACTAGCCTGCTGTTCCTCAAGCGCAAGCCTGCGGAAGTCATTCAGGCAGAAGACCTGGGCCAGAAGAGTGATTATCCGGTGTTTATGGCTGTGGCTGAGAAGGTGGGTTTCGACCGTCGTGGCAATACGCTGTACAAGCGTCACCCTAACGGCGAAGAAATCCTCGTGAGTGTGAGTCACGAAGAGAAAGTCCGAATCGCTGGTGGTCTACAGGTGCGCACGCTCCATCGTAAAGAGCGCATTCTCGACGACGACCTACCCGATATCGCCAAGGCGTATGCTGAGTTCCGCGCGATACACCCGGAGCCTGGCAAATGATCACTCGACTGGAAGCCACGCGCTATCGCTGTTTTGAGCGCCTCGGAATCGAAGTTGGCGACTTCCAGGTTTTGGTTGGAGCGAATGGCTCTGGTAAAACTACTTTGCTTGATTTGCCTGAGCTATTTGGAGATTTGTTGCGCACTACGAATGTCACCTCCGCATTCTTAGAGCGGCGAAATGGCATGCCAGCTCGTGCTGGTAATGCAAGAGAGCTTTTATTTGCAGGCGCAGGGAAAGACTTTTCGCTCGCAGTAGAAGCACGTCTTCCTGCTGATGTGGCCAATGCTGTTACCAATGCAACGATTGCAAAACAGCGAGGTGAAAAAGCTCGAGCCGCCTTTGCTGCTGATTCAAATCGTTGGCCTACCCATCTTCGCTATGAAATAGCATTCGAAGTCGCTGAAAATGGTGCGATTACGGTGCGAAACGAATATCTATTTTTGTTTCCATCCGTTCTTGCCCCGGAACGCAATGGTCAAGTGACTTTGCATGGCGTGAATGTGGACTCCAATAAGAACTGGTTGCCAGTGCTCGTCCGTGATTCACGCTCCGGGGCCTTATTTTCAGCAGAAGCCCCCCGGCGAAAGCAGCGAGATCAGGAGGCAATTGATCTGCCGGGAAATGTTCTTGCGCTTGCGCGTGTTCTTTATGAGTCGGCAGCCGAGTTCCCTGCTGCTCGCTGGTTCTTCGGATTGCTTACTGAGCGAGCGGTTTTTCTTGAGCCAAACTGGGTGGAGATGAGGCAGGCAAGTTTACCTGGCCAGCCAAACACGATTATTCGCTCAGGGCGGAATATTCCATGGCTGGCTCTTGATCTTAAGAATGACGAAAAGGCGCCTGACAGCGACTCGACCTATCGTAGCGAGCGATTTGCAGATTGGATTGCACATGTGCAAACGGCTCTTCCTCAAATTGTTGATATTGATGTTCGTGAGCGCGAGGATGATCACCATGCCTACTTCCGGGTGACCTATCGGGGCGGATTCACTGTGCCTCAATCGAGTTTATCAGATGGGACGCTTCGCATTCTTACGTTGACTCTGTTGCCTTATCTCCGCAAGCCTCCGTCCATTCTCGTTACCGAAGAGCCAGAGAATGGCATCCATCCGCGCGCCATTGAGGCGGTTCTACAGTCACTCTCGTCCATGTACGACAGTCAGGTGTGGGTGTCATCACACTCTCCCGTGGTCCTCGCTAGTGCAAACCTCGATCAATTGTTGTGCGCTCGGTTGGTCAATGAAGGCAGTGTAGAAATGGTCGCGGGTACCGATCACCCGCGTTTACAGGAGTGGCGCGGTGGCATCGATCTGGGCAGCCTGTTTGCAGCGGGGGTCCTAGGATGATTAACAAACGACCCTGTGTCATCTTGGTGGCCGATAGCAACATGGCAGCCACCTTTCGTGGCTATTTTAGGCGCGACGGTTGGCACCTGAGCCTCGGCTGCGCGCCTTTCGAGATTAACACCGATATTGGTGCTGACCTTCTCGTCGATGAGGGTGGTAACGATCCTGGTGTGTATACCAAGGGTCATGAGTTGCTGCGTCCCTACCAAAGCAGCCACCATCGTGCGTTGGTGGTTCTGGATTGCGAGTGGGAGGGCTCACCAGATAAGGCTGCCATCGTTGAACACATCACGGCACGTTTAGTGGTAAGTGGCTGGGGTGAGGATGCGGTTAAAGTGATCGCCATTGAGCCGGAGTTGGAGAACTGGTTGTGGCAAGACAAACCGCAAGTAGCGGATGCGCTTCGCTATAAGGGTGATAAACCCCTGCGTCAGCACCTGGCCGATAGCGGCTGGTGGCCCCTTGATGCTGCCAAACCACCTCGGCCAAAAGAGGCGGCTGAGTGGGTTTTGAGGCAAACTCGTCAGCCGCGTTCTTCGGCGATCTATCAAAAACTGGCGGAGCACATCTCGATTAAGGGATGCACGGACGCGGCATTTGCTGAAATGCATGCAGCGTTTCTGGCTTGGTTCCCACAGGAGGTGGCTCCATGACCTTTGCGAGTTTCAAGAACGCGCGCATTGTCCGTTCCGGCTGGCTAGATAACGGTGGGAGGCGATTGGATTGCAACCCATATATGTCCGGAGCGCTGGAAGCAAGAGATGCATTGATGCGCCTCGGCTGCCCCAAAGAAAAACTCTGCGATCTCACCTTAGGCATGTTCGACTCTGGTAGAGAAAGCAGAAATTGGGTTAATGACTCTAGATATGGAGTGCGTTACATGGGCAGCTCGGCAATTAGCCTAGCTGATCTGTCTACATTGCCGTTGATCTCAAATAAGCAGGTCGCTCGGAATCCGAAGCTGCTTGTTGAGGCAGGCTGGTCTTTGATTACACGTTCCGGAACAATCGGTCGCATGGCGTATGTGCGTTCAGATATGGCTGGATTGGCGTGCTCTGAAGATGTCCTCCGAGTGGTTCCGGATCCCGAAAAAATTCCACCTGGCTACTTATATGCGTTCCTGTCTAGTCACTATGGTGTACCCCTTGTGGTGTCCGGAACATACGGCGCAATCATTCAACACATTGAGCCTGTTCACATTGCCGATTTACCTGTGCCGAGGTTCGACCGAGAATTTGAGCGACAAGTAGCTGATGAAATAGAAGCCGCAGCGGTTCAACGAGCTATTGCATCGTCAAGCCGTCGAGCGGCTATTCAATTATTGGAGATGAAAATTGGTTGGAAGGGAGTTACTTCGTCTTCGATTGCAACCAGAACAAACGCTGCAGCGGTCTTGAGGCGCATGGACGCCTTTCACCACTCTTCAAAAGTTGAAGCAGGCCGTGCCGCACTCGCGGCGACAAATGGCGTTATATTGAGAGACCAAGTCGAACGAGTTTTCGAACCCAATCGTGGATCGCGACTTAAAGTCACCGATCCGGCTTACGGTATTCCGTTTTTATCATCGTCAGCCGTATTCGAGTTGAGTCCCTGCGCTGAGTACTTTGTTTCACGATCCTTAACTCCGAATTTGGAAAATTTATTGCTGTCTGAGTGTGATGTTTTATTGCCGAGAAGTGGGCAGTTGGGAGGGATCATTGGACGTGCGGTCTTGCCGCTGCCCAGGAATGTTGGTCATGCGGGAAGTGAACATCTTGTTCGGATTAGGTGCCATTCACAGTCAGATGCGGCCTATTTGTGGGCCGTCTTGGCATCTGAGGCGGGATATTGGGCATCAATAGGCACTGCTTTTGGATCGTCGATCCCGAGCTTAGATTCATCCCTAATAGGCGAGCTGGTTGTGCCATGGCTGCCTAAGCAAGATCGCGTCGAGATTGAAGCGCTGGTGAGAAAAGCTGTAGCCGCCCAAGATATGGGGGTTGCTCTTGAAACCGCAGCAGTGGAGCAATTGGAAGCAAAGATTAGGAAGGAAGGCTGATGGCTAAAGTGATCCCCGTAGGTCAGCCGGTCAACGATGCAGAGCGCAGCGCTATCGCTTACCTGCGGGATCGCTTGCCAGACAGCTTTATCCTTTTGCACAACTTCGAAATCGAACGCCAGGGTGAGCGCTTCGAGATCGATATTGCTCTGTTGACGCCGCATGCGCTGTACTTGATCGATGTAAAGGGCACGCGCGGCACCATCGATGTATATGGCAACAAGTGGTATCCCGAGGGGCGTGCACCATACCCTTCGCCCCTGAGCAAGCTGCGCGGGCATGCACGTACGGTCAAGGGCCTGGTAACTCAGGCCCACCCAGGGCGAAATGAACTGAACGACATCTATGTGGATGCAGCCATTCTGCTCACTGCGCCGGATGCGCACCTGATTGACCGCGACCAACTAGATTCAGACCGTTCGCTGAAGTTGAAGGACGCCGAGCGCTACTTCAAAGATGCTACACGCATACCCGCACGTTTTTCGAAGAACATTCTGCAGCAGCATGGGCTGATCCTACATGCTCTGAAAGTGGTGAAACCCGCCTCTGCCGTTCTCCGTTTTGGCCATTGGGAGGTGAAGGAAAAGCTCGGCGCGGCGCTGGCCTACAGCGAATTCCGTGCAGAGAACGCCTTTGCAGGTGGCACGGCCCGTCTGCGGGTGTATCAAGCGGACCCCTACCAGCCTGAAGACGTGCGCGAGGTCCAGGTTAATCGCATTGCCAACGCCTACCGGGCGCTATCCAAATTACCACTACATCCCAACATTGTTGCCGCGCGAGATTTCTTCCCCGCCGACGATGACAAGTCCTTCATCTTGATTCTGGACGACGCGCCCGGCCAGGCGCTGACCTTGCATATGGCGCGGCCACAGTTGGCGCTGACCATAGACCAGAAATGGCGTGTTGCTAAAGATCTACTGGCAGCCCTTGCACATGCTCATCAACATGGTGTGTTGCATCGCAACCTTACTCCCAGTGCGATCCTGATCGGTCAAGACGGCACCACTCGTATCACAGACTTCGACTTTGCGAAACCTAGTGAGAACCGCAGCCTGACCATTGCTGCGGACATCGTTGATTTGGTTGAAAAGGCCTATGTCGCGCCAGAGGCATTCCGCGAACCGGGTGCCGCGTCGAGCGCGTCGGACATCTTCTCGGCCGGTGTCATCATTTACGAGCTGTTCACTGGAGAGCGCCCGTTTTCGGGGGCGCCGACGACGGTGTGGGATCGTGTAGGTGAGTTCCTGAACAAACCATCAGCGCTGCGGCCCGAGTTGAATGACGCTTTCGATGCTTGGCTGCAAAGTCTGTGTTCGTTTGACGAGCATAAGCGACCATCGGCACCCAAAGCGTTGGCAGCATTGTATGCCTTGCTACAGCCTGAGGCCCTGCAAACAGGGGGGCTCGTTGCAGCATCGGCCTTTGAGTCCCCTGAGGTATCTGATGACCAAACCGACTACCTAAATCTACCAGCGGGATATAGATTGACCCGCAAGTTCATCATCGAAAAGAAGCTGGGGCGTGGCAGCTTTGGCGTGGTTTACAAGGTGATCGACACACTGGGCGATGTGGCGCGTACGGTGAAGCTCATCGTCAGCGATCGACACTCGACTCTGGATCGCCTGAAACAGGAGTACCGTCATCTTGTGCACATACCCGAGCACCCACACGTAGTGCGCGTGCTGGACGCGGATGTGATCCCTGGTCGTGACATTCCCTTCTTGGTTTTCGAGTACGTCGAAGGCTCCGACGTCGGTGACATGATTCATGAGCGATTGCTGTCGCCCGAAGACGTCTTGGAGCTGGGTAAGCAGGTGATTGAAGGCTTGGTGCATTTGCATCTACATGGCTTTCATCATTGCGACATCAAACCACGGAATCTGCTGTGGACGCAGAAGGGCGCGAAGATCATCGACTTCAATGTGTCGGTGCGGGCTGATGACAAGGAGTCGCGAGGAGGTGGTTCGCGTCGTTATCTGCCTCCTGACTTTGATCCAGAAGTCATCCCCTATAACGGCGAGCGCGCAGACCGCGACCTATATGCCATGGGGCTAACGCTTTATGAGGCGCTGACTTCGCGCTATCCCTGGGATACGACGGAGCCACCCGTCAACAAGCCTGCGCCAGACCCACGCGAGCTGTCAGGATATTCTGACCTTGCACCGGAGCTGGTGAACGTAGTGTTGAAGGCCATATCTCCGCGTCGTGCGGAGCGATTTGCCACAGCCACAGATTTTCATGATGCCCTGGCCGATGTGCGCCACGCACGGCGAATCAAAACCGTGAGTTTGGCTGCAATTGCAACCGCCAGCAGTGGCCAGGTGCAATCGTCGCCCAACAGCAATGCCTTCGTTTCGCACCTTCTTACGCTCTACAGCCAAAGTCACCGCAGTAATGCCGGTACGCGTGGTATGGACGCACTGGGGTTCTCAGCTTATGTGGATACCGCCTTGGATCGGGAACTATTGCCAGCGGTCCTTTCTGGTGAGTTCCGATTGGTGCTGATCTCCGGCAACGCGGGCGATGGAAAAACAGCGTTTTTACAGCGCTTGGAGAAGGAAGTTGAAAGTCGTGGCGGGTCAGCCAATCGAGGCTTGCCAAACGGCAGCGAGTTGGCATTGGACGGCAAGCGTTATTTAATCAACTACGACGGCAGCCAAGACGAAGGTAATAAGGACAACAACCAGGTGTTGTTGGATTTCCTATCACCCTTCAAGGGTAGCGATGCGAGCACCTGGAAGCCGAAAGAAACTCGCCTTATTGCAATCAATGAAGGCCGCTTGGTGGACTTCCTTGCGACACATGAACACGACTTCTGTGAGTTAACCGCGCTAGTTCGGCGGGCGTTCTCGACGGGCGATACTGAGTCTGGCGTCGCGGTGGTGAATCTGAATCTTCGCAGCGTGGTGGCAGAGGCCGAAGGGGGCTCGATTCTGGAGCGTACCCTGCAGAGCATCGTGCAGCCCAGGAATTGGTCAGCTTGCGAAAGCTGCGACCTGAAGGACAGCTGCTATGCCTTGCATAACGCACGTAGTTTCCAGGATGAGATTGCTGGCCCACACTTGCTGGAACGACTCAAGACTCTCTACACAATGGCGCACCTGCGTGGTCGTTTGCACATCACCATGCGTGACCTCCGCTCGGCGCTGTCATTCATGCTGATCGGCAACCGTGATTGTGGCCAGATTCATGCGCTGTATTTGGCCGGAAAGCATGATGAGGTAGCGCGCAGCTACTACTTCAACAGTTGGATGGGCGGCGGGCAGCCTACTTCGGATCGATTGCTCACCCTGCTAGGCGAACTCGATGTGGGCAAGCAGGAAGACCCGCGATTTGACAGAGGGCTTGACTTTGTTCAGCCGGATGACCGAGCGCTGTTCCGTTTTGAACGGCGGGGGCAATTCGATTTCGAGGTGTTGAAGCGTCTGTTCGGTGATCTACCTCGCGGGGTGGGTGACGTGTCCGTTCGACAGCGCGCGCATAAGCACCGCGAATATGTGGCGATGGCCCGGCGTAGGCACTTTTTCGAGCGGCGCGATGCAAGCTGGGAAAAAATGCTCCCGTACCGTTCGGCCAAGCGCATGGTTGAAATCGTTCGTGGCGACACTTCAATTGATGCACTTACAAGTGAAATTTTGCATGCCATTAACCGAGGCGAGGGTCTACACCGCCCGGAGCGTTTGGGGACCAGCTTGGCTCTGCAATTGCGTCAGGTGGAGCACGGTACGGTCCGCAGCTATAGGCTCTTCCCCGTGGAGGGGTTTGGCCTGCAGGTGCAAGACTTTGCCGCCAGCGCGCGTTTTGTTGAGCACCTGCCGACGGGCCTGTTGCTGAAGTTTCAGGGGCAGGGTTTCGGGGCCATTTCCAGTGAGCTGCTCATCAACCTTGACGTGTTCGAGATGTTGGTGCGACTGAATGAAGGCTACCGGCCTAGCGTCGAAGAGATGCAGGGCTTCTACCTCTGTCTGGGCGTCTTTAAAAACAGCCTCAACGCGCAGCCATATCGGGAAATTTTACTGACCACGACAGGGCATGACTTCTACCGTTTGGCTCGTCATGACGACAGCCGGGTGGAGATGCGCTTGTTGCAAAGGGCCGTGACCGGTGTAAATAAAGAAGAGGCCTTAGCGAAAGGCTTCGGGGAGAACTGATGGCGTTGCAAAAAAAGGACAGGGAGTTCCGCCTCCCGAAAGTCAGCTACCTCGACTTCAAGACCATCGAGATGGATCGCGTTCTCACCGGATTGTTTGAGCGCTTGGAGCATGGCGGCTATCCGAGCGTGTTTCGCGACAAGCGCGAGCTTACGGTGGACAAGTTTGTGGACGACATCCTTGAAGCCGGCGACCGCTTCTTGGGATTCGCGCAGCATCGAGACATGGTGCAGCGCTGGGTTGAAACCCACCTCATGGACATCGTTAATCGTGGCAAGAAAAATTCTGCGGTGGCTGGCCCACGTCCGCTGCATGGTTATACCTACCGCTTCCGTAATCCCAAGCATTCTCGTGACTATGGCGCTGCCCAGCAACTGTACCAAATGCTGCACCACGCCCGGCATCTTTCGGGGCACAAGGCCATCGAGCACCTGAAGGGCTTCTTCTTTGACGGCTTCGATAAAGTCACGCGAGAGCTGAACAACAAGGCGCTGACGGACATTGAGACCGCCACGCTTTTGCACTTCCTATCTCAGCGCAAAGACACGGCGGATACCCGTGCCGGTGGAGAGCGCTTTGCGCCGGTGTGTATTGGATCGGCAGACCTGATGGCTGAGGACATTCAGCGACTGCTTTTCTACAAGCAATACATGCCGCGCTCGGTGATGGTGGAGTACTTGAAGGTGCTGCTATCGTTTCACTTGGCGCTCTATCACCTGCGCTTGCTGAAGCTCTTGCCTGCCTGGCAAAAACTGGAGGGTGCGAATTCGTTGTGCGCTGAGTCAGCGTGTCCGATGAAACCCCGTGAGCATCGCGAACCACAGGGTGACTGCCCTTACAAGCTGGGGATGTTTGTTGACCTATCGGGCAACGCCAACTCAGCAACCGCTGCGCTCGCTGAGCGTAGTGCCGATGGTTTTTACCGACGAATCCCGAGTTTCATTCGCGCGTACTTTGTAGCGAAGAAACTAGACGAGTTCTCGGAGCACCTTGTGCGGCGTGGCAAATTGATCCGTCCGTTGAATTCAGTGCTCTCTGTCGGTGAACTGTATGGCCTTCAAGCCGAACCATTCGCTGAGGAGCGAGACAAGTTCTTTGGCGAGCGTTTGTCGGGGCTCTTGGAGTCGCTGTCAGAAGGCGAGGCCGGGCTGGATTTCGAGGTTGAAGCCATCACTAAGATGGGCCTCTCGGATTTTGAAACCTACATCGAGATTCTTGTCGCCCTCCGCGGTACTTTTCACAGGAAATACATCATTGAGTCGTTAGACGCGACGATGTTGAAGAATAAGTCGGGAGGACTGCTGGCCCAAACGCGTGCGAGAAATGCCCCTCGCCGATTTTCTCTTGAGAGCCGCTTGCTGGAGGTGCTGCTGCAAATTGCGGTGCTGCGTCCAGGGGGGGACCAGGGCTACTTCACTGGTGAGATGCGGATAGATGACCTGCTATCTTTTCTGCGTGAACGCTACGGCCTCTACATAGATCAGCTGCCGCCCGGTGAGGGGTTCTCAACACCCACGATCGACGAGCGTAAAGCTCTACGATGCAACGTTCAGGCATTTACTGGACGCTTGCGCGAGATTGGCTTCTACCGCGATTTGTCCGATGCCTATGTCACACAGACGGTTATACCCCGCTATACGATTGCAGAACGAACAGAAAGGGCGCGCACATGAGCCGGGGCCTGCGTGAACTCACCAGCCAAGAGCTGAGCGCGGCGCTTGAGTCCGTATTGCTGCCGAGGCTTTGCAACGTCTTGGCTGCCCGTGATCTTGGGCATTGCATGCGTGTCACGGACCTGGATCGTGATCTGATGATCCGATTGGCTGGAGGGCTGCGTGCGGCCGTTCCTTCTGCCAATGTGGTTGTGTTAGCAGACGACGCCCTGCGTGCCCAAGCACCGGAATTGGCCGTGACGAGCACCAAGCTTGTTGAACTGCGCAACCCGTTGCCCAACGAAGAGCTAAGGCCACCACTGCTGGTTTTTGTGCCGAATGATCTGCGTGCGTCTGCCGAGGATTCGTTCGGTGTCGCGACGTTTGAAGAGGTGTCGATTGATGGTGCCTACGCTCAGCTGAATGCGCAGCTGATCATGCAGATTCCGGCCAACATCAGGGTTGCTGTCGAAGCCTGTTTGGGTGAGCTGCTCAGGCGCGATTCGCGCTGGCGATATGCCGACGATGCCGCTGTAGTTCGATATCTACTCACATGCCAAGTCAACGGTTTCGACCCGGATGCGATGGGGGCTGCTCTTTTCGAGCTGGCCCTCGTGCCAGATTTCGAGTTGTTCCAGCAAGCAGAACGTGCTCCAGCGCGGGTGGCTCGCAATCGCGAATGCGTCGAGCAGATCACATGGTCAACCAAAACCGAGCGCGTGCGCGCTCTTGAGCTGGGCCTGCTCGATCCAGTTTTCTGCAAGCAGCTTGGTGAGTTCTTTTCGAGGGTTGGTGTTGCCAATCCGAAGGAGTGGACCCAGCTGATCGTCCGCGATCGGAGCAATTGGCCCCTCGCTTTCAACAAGTGGCTGTTTGAAGATGGGGGCGTCAATCCGGATAGCATATTCATCAGCGATGTTGAACTGCCAGATTTGCCGGTGGTGAAGGACGACAATGAAGACTCCCGCCTGGCAGAGCTGATTGGTCACCGGGTGTTGCCTATCTCGAAGACGGGGCTGAAAAAGTTCAGTGTGTCTTTCAGGGTCGATCCTGTGCCGTCCAGGGTGGAGGGCTTATCTCGATTCGTGGCTGAGGTGGTGTCACGCGACAACGGCCCTACAGGCTTGCGCCGCCGTAAGGCCGCGTGGACCAAGGGTACGGATTCTGGGGTGATCGCATTTTCGTCGATTGGCAAGATCGATTGGGAAGAGGGTTGGCACTTTGTTCGCGTGTACGGGGAGACCGAAGACGGTGACCGTATTCCGCTTGCTGACGGCGAGGGAAATCCTATTCGCTTCAACAGCGATGTCTCCGAGACCTTTGGCAATGCTAATGAGAGCGATCTCTTTTATGTGGTCACCGATGACGAGTTAGAGGTAGAGCCTCCACAGCGGGCGGTGCCGCGCGAACCAAGCTTGATGCATGCGCTGCTGCGTGCGCGCTTTGCTGCTGTGGCTCAGGATCGAGATCCCAGTTCCGTATCGATCACGGGATGCGCTTGGGTAGAGCGAGGAAGCAAGGCTGCGGCCAGCGGTGAGACCTTGGAGGTTCGACTGGGAAAAGAAGGCAAAGCGAATGTCTCGGTATCCGCCGTGTTGGCTGATCTGGAGCGCGCCTTTCTTGGCGACCCGGATGGCCTCAATCGATTGAGGCTTTCGATAAACGTTTCCGGCGTCGCCGCGCGATCAACGACTTCCTTCAAATGGCCCGTCTCGGATGAATCCGTGAGGTTTCGGGAGTCTCGGGCAACCTTCTTTGGCGCAGTCTTACAAGGCGATCAACGCTTGATCATGCAGGCCAGCGATCTTCTCAGTTTGCAGGAGCCCACTCAGAATTATGCGGCAGCCTATTTAGCTTGGATTGATGCTGTCTTGATTCGATGCGGCTCAATAGACGCCGTCATTGCACGCCAGGCTTTTGAAGAGTTGCGTTGCGCACTCACCATCGATTCGGTTGCTTTAGTGCTGGAAGACTATCAGGGTAAACGACGTGATGCCGTTCTGTTGGGGCCGACTCATCCTCTTCGTGCTAACTGGCATGTCGCCTGGAGTCAGCTGGGTCAGACCTGGATGGAGCGCAGCCAGGCGAGTGGCCGCGAGTTTGTGGTGCCGACTCGAGACGCTGTGATAAAGCAGCTTGCGCCTGCGGCATTTCCACCTGTATTGCCTTTCGGTGAGGAGCTGGGGCGCACAGCTCTGGCTGTAGATAACATCAACCCTTTCTGGTCGCTGTATGCGGCACCCGATGAGGAAGACCCGCGTGGTCTGGTTGGGGAGGTGTGCGCCGCACTTGGTCTGCCCGAGCCAGCCATTGGCGGTGCGACCATCGATAGCGCCTACTTGGCGGCTCGGGTGCAGCGTTATCTGATTCAGCACCCGTATGTTGCGACTCTGACGATCAACGCGTTCAATGCGGGACGGGCGAAGGCTTTAGCTGAAGTGCTACTTGCACTGCAGCGTCATTCCGAGTTTGCCGATCTTCGGTACGACATCAGGCTGTTCGTGCCCGATCCGGCTGCTCCTTCAACGGGAGAGGCACTGCTGGAACTGCTGGTCCCCGATTCGGGAACCAGCGCGAAGGAGGCGGACGCGTTCTCCACGCCGACTGAGAGCCACCTGCACCCCAAGTTGAGATTGGCAATCCGAGCGATCAGGGAGTTCCGAGAAGAGCCTGATTTGCATTCTGCGCACTTGTCGTTCTTGTTTGACTTGTTTCCGGCCGAGGACATTCGCGCTGTTGATGTTCGAGATTCGGATGACTCCTCCTTCGTCCACGGGCTTGTCCAGCCCTTTAAGGTGGATTACCTGGAAGATGAGCAATCGATCACTTGGCTTCGTCGCCCGCTGCACGGGGCGGCGCAGCCGATTGAGGGGGCAGAGGCCTTGTTCGATCTTATGGGAGGCATCTCGCGTGCAGTTTCGGTTGCCGTGGCGACGGTGGCGCGCAGCCAGTATTTGCCGCACGCTCGGCCGGTGGTAGCGTTGAGCTTGTCTGCAGACGAGCGTGCGATGCTCCATCAGATACATGAGGTTAGCGATTGGGTGCTCACCATTGATCGGAACCTGGGCATAGAGTTTTTTGACCATCGACGGCACCCAACTCGCCCTGATTATTTAATTGATCACTCGCCCGACATGGCAAATGCGATGAGCCATCGGTTGGCAATCACCTCCCGTTCAGTGGCCGAGCTGGAGTCATTGTTGGTGCCAATCTTGGGGGAATATGGCCTCCCAAATTCAGGCAGCCATGCCTTGGTGATGCTGGATCAGCTTCGCTCGCTGTCCGGGCGGTTGGCCCTGAAGCTGCTATCGTCCTCATCGCAAAGAGCTGAGGCGATGGGGCTCGCACTTTCAAGGTTGTTTCTTGAGCATCAAGGGGTGTTTCAGAACCAAGTTGTTGTGCCCCTGGATGCGCACCTGGAGCTGTACAAAGCTCTTCGTCAGAACGCCGAAGAAATGGGCGATGAGGTCAATTTCCGGCGAACTGATCTTGCACTGTTCGACCTTGATCCAATGAACCGTGTTGTGACCTGCAGGCTCGTCGAGGTGAAGTGCTACAGCAAGGTTGGTGATGTAGCCGCGTATGCGCAATTAAAAGCATCCATTGCTGAGCAGATCGAACAGACGGAGCACGTTCTCGCCTACCACTTCGACCCTAAGTTGGCGGAAGTGGATCGTCCGGATCGTCCTATTAAGAACCGTGATCTTGCAGCTCTGCTTGGCTTCTATTTAGACCGCTCGGAACGCTACGGTGTGGTCTTGCCTGAGGCGGCAGAGGAGGCACACTTTTTCTTGCGTCGTTTGGATGAGCGGCCCTACACACTGCAGTTCACGCGAAGCGCTGTCGTGTTCGACTTCAGCAAGCCGGGCACGGAACCGCCTGAGCATGAGAACGGCATCGAGTTCTACCGCATCGGCAGTGATCTGATTCGCCAGTTGGTCGAAGCAGCAGTGATCGACACCGAGACCATCGCAAGCTTGCAGAGTGTTCGATCCACCGATACGGCGCGCGAGGTGACCCAGGAATTGCTACGTCGCAGGACTTTGGCACCAGCTGTCCCGACCTTTGAGAGCGCTGCTTTCTTGAGTCCGCCTCGTGATAGAACTCTGGCTTGGGACGATAGGCCACGAATTTCGTACAGCCCATCAAACCTCACGCCTGCATTGCAGGTGCGCGAACCAGAGCCGGCCGGGATGTTGGTCTCAGAAGTGATTGAACCGCCTCAGCTGCCGATCACAATGTCAGAGACGAAGCAACCTTCCATCGCTGACTCCAGGCCCGCGCCTGTGCCAGACGAAGAGAAGGTGGCGACGCCCATGGTCACCGAAGCCTCAGTTGCTTCGTCTGAAGTTGCTCAGCCAATCAATGGCCGGGTCGCCTACGACATCATGCTTGGCGCGACCGGATCAACGCCTCAATACGGTTTGCTCGGAGAGGTGTCTGGGCGGAAGGTTGCACTGGACCTGAACCAGACCCACACCATCAGCCTGTTCGGTGTTCAAGGGGGCGGGAAGAGCTACACCTTGGGCAGTGTTGCGGAGATGGCCTCGTTGCCAATCCCAGGCATAAACTGCCTACCAGAACCGCTGTCCACGGTGATCTTCCATTACAGCCCGACGATGGACTATAAACCCGAGTTCACGTCGATGGTAGGTGCCAATAGCGTTGAGGATCAGGTCCGAGCGCTGAAGGAGGTGTACGGCGCAGAGCCGAAAGCTCTAACTGATGTTTTGCTGCTTGTACCTGCAGACAAAATTGAAGAGCGGCGTGCCGAGTATCCGGGCATCGAGGTGTTGCCCCTACAGTTCTCTGCATCGGAATTGAAGGCCTCGCACTGGAAGTTTCTTATGGGGGCCGTGGGCAATCAGGCCACCTACATTCGTCAGATTATGCGCATCATGAAGTCCATGCGCGATGACATCACTCTGGAGGGGCTGCGAGCCGGTGTCGAAGCGTCGCCGATCCCGGAGCATCTGAAGGAACTGGCCAGAATGCGTCTGGAGTTGGCTGCCGAATACATCAACGATTCAGCTTCGCTCACCGAAGTGGTAAAGCCTGGTCGCTTGATCATCGTGGACCTTCGAGATGAGTACATCGAGAAGGACCAGGCTCTCGGACTCTTCGTCGTGCTCTTGCAGCTGTTTGCCGAAGCGCGAATCGATGGGCGTAGTTTCAACAAGCTGGTGGTGTTCGATGAGGCCCACAAATACATCGAAAGCCCAGACCTTGTTGCGGGGCTTATCGAAGTTGTACGCGAAATGCGCCATAAGGGCGTGAGCATTATGGTGGCAAGTCAAGATCCACCATCAGTTCCTGTCAGCCTGATAGAGCTATCCACCCAGATCATAATGCACAAATTCAACTCACCCGCCTGGCTGAAGCACATTCAGAAAGCCAACGCCGCATTGGCCAATTTGACTCCCGAGCGCATGGCTCTGCTCAAGGCCGGCGAGGCTTACGTCTGGTCAAGCAAGGCCACTGACGAGTCGTTCTCAAAGGGGGCCGTAAAGCTTAGATGTCGGCCACGAGTGACTGAGCACGGCGGAGCAACTAGGGTCGCGGTTAAAAGCTCGTGATGTATGCATCACGAGCAGACTCAATTACAGCTAGAAGAGGAAAGAAAAAAGCGTTGTAAGCGCAATGCCCGCACCGCATAAGACTTGCACTACAAGGTACCTGAGGTCTGAGGTACACCTAATTTTTCTAGACACATATGACAGACTACATCTGGCCGACGGCTTTGCTTTTCCCGCCAAACCCTTCGTTCAAGCGATCTTTGATCGCGCTGATCGGAGGGTTCACTCGCTTTTTCTCGAAGCCACCACGTACCACCATTTCATATCTGATTAACGCCACGCCGACTTTTACTGCCGGTAATTACCCTCGATATCTATCGAGGGCAGCGCAGTTTGGACGTCAGAGCTGAGCTTGTCGTAAGGCTACGGTTGAGAGATGGCGACAGCGGCGACACCGGCGACACTGCACGTAGAACGTAGCCTGGAGCATGGCGACAAAAGTGGCGACAGTCGCCACTTCTTGCGCGTTTTGGCCGTGATGCTTGACCGCCTTTTCGAGTCGGTATAAAAATTGGCGCACGGATCGCTGTCGTTGACAGCACCAGCCCAGGTAGCCAGAACCTTTAAGGCTACGCCACTTAATGTGGTGGTTCTTCCGAAGTGCGATTAGCGTCCGGCGGCTCGCACGGTCACTCCCCAAGAGTGATGGATGCCTACTCGACTGATCTGCCCACTGCGGCAGACGATGGACCTTCCTCGCTGCACTGCAGCAACCTCACCTATCGGCACACTTCGCTGCGCCAATCCGCGCCCGTCTCTTTCTCCTTGAAAGAGACGGGCGCTCGTACCACTGCTGCAAGCCACGTCGTACAAGGCATTGCCGCAACTCTCCTCGTGACAATCGGCCTGACAAATCCGATTCGTCGCCATCCGCAATAACACAGGCACCGGTGCCGCAGCCTAAGGAAAGGCTGCACCTGACTGACAGTCAGACATGCCCCAGGTGTCGATGTTGTTGCCTTCTCCCACTCAGGATCTCCAGGTGCCGAACTCGTCAGTCGGCACAGCCTCCACCCGCCCGTGTCTTTGGATACGTCAAGGAGGTCAGGTTCATGGGGTCATGCCCTCGCTCCCGGCCGTAAGGAGCCGTGCGTTCCACGTCAGTGAACACCTCACAGGCCGCAGGGGCCTTGATCCCTGATAACACTCAACAGCCGTGGCGGGACTACGTGAGGACAACCAGCAATTACCGAGGAGAGGGCACATGCAGCAGTTAGATCCGAAGCTTGAACTACCACGACCGCCTCGACCGCTGATTGAGTCAAACCCCGTGGCCGAGCCTTATCCGGTCCAGGCACTGGGTGGAATTCTTGGGCCTGCGGTTGAGCGCATGGCCGAGGTCATCGGCGTGCCCCAGGCACTGGCCGCACAATCGGTCTTGGCTGCCTCGGCGCTGGCCACTCAAGGTCATGCGGGCTTGCAACTCGATGGACGAAATTACCCCCTGTCGCTGTTCCTGATTACAGTGGCCGCGTCAGGTGATCGCAAGACCGCGGCAGATCGTTTTGCATTGCTGCCAGCACGGCAATGGGAGCGTGAGCAGTGGCAGCGCTACCGTGAACAACTCGCCCGGTACCGTGTCGCGCAGCGACAGGCGCAGCGTATCAACCCTCGCGATCCCGACCCCACAAACGGCGTACCGCTTGAAGCGGAGCCCTCTGCACCTAGGCTGATCACCACGGATCCGACTATCGAGGCCCTGATCAAGGGACTCTGCCATGACTTGCCGAGCATGGGCCTGTTCTGTGACGAGGGGGGACAATTCCTCGGGAGCAGCACCATGAGTCGAGATAACCGTTTGAAAGCGGTTACGGCCTTGTCGTCACTCTGGGACGGCAGTCCGATAGATCGCGCGCGGTCCATGGTGGGTGAAAGCTTGCGAGCTTACGATCGACGCTTAAGCCTGCACCTGATGCTGCAACCGTATCTAGCCATGCAGTTACTCTGTGACCCGTTGCTGCAGGGGCAAGGCATTCTCGGTCGCTGCCTCATGACCTGGCCCACCAGCCTGGCCGGACAACGCAGTTACCAGGCTGTCGACTTGTCCAAAGACCCCGCCCTAAAGCGATATCACCACCGTCTTTCGGCCCTGTTTCATCAGCCTTGGTCGCTTTCCGCTGACGGTGCCTTGCGGCTGTCACCGCTGAGCCTCAGTCCACTGGCTCGTCGTCGCTGGATTGATCTGCATGATGCCATCGAGGCCCAGTTGGGTGAGTTTGGCGAGTTGGCCAGCGTACGGCCTAGCGGATCGAAGGCCGCCGACAACCTGCTGCGCGTCGCCGGCAATCTGGCAGTCGTGGAGGAGAGCAGCTTCGTGGAGGTCGATCACATCCAACGGGCCTCGGCCTTAGTCGGCTATTACCTCACCGAGATCCAGCGCCTGACCGAGCAGGAACCGGTGTGCCGGGTAAAAGAGGAGGCAGACCGGCTGCTGCGCTGGCTGCAGGTCAAAGATTGGAAGCGCTTCAGTATTCGGGAGCTGAATCGCAATGGTCCCCGATTTGCCCGTAAGAGCAGTCGTCATGCCGCCAAGCTGTTGGTCGAGTTGATTGATCATCAGTGGCTGAGCACTGACGGTTGTACCTTCGAGGTGCGCCATGTTCAATCTTGATGAAGCGCTGCGCAACCACCTGGCTCAACGTCAAAAGGAGCCGAAAGCGCGGTTTGTCGCCGTGACTGTCGCCACTTTGTCGCCACGCTCAAAGCCAGGCAGGACAAGGGTTGTCGCCGGTGTCGCCGGTGTCGCCACCCCCCATAAAGCTATCACCTCGCCGACAGCCATCATCCAATGGTTGAAAGAGGAGGGCGCGCATCTCTACGTCTCCGATAACAGGCTGTGTTTTCGTCCGACGGATTGGGCCCAGGTCGCCATCGTGAGTGCGCACTGGCAAGCCCTTTTGAATGATCTCGCTGCAGTCGATCAGGAACAGAAAAATGGCTCGGGTCGGTAAGCGAGCGGGACGTAATTTTGGCTTCGGTCGCCAGCTCAGCTATGCCGGACCGCAAGCATTGAAAGATCTGTTTGGCGACGGCCATTTTGCTACCGTCAAAACCCATAGCGATCGCTGGCAGGTATTCGTGCGTTGGTGTCGATCCGAGGAAGGGCCAAGGCTCAATGACGCGCGACAGATCGACCGCGAGATCCTTATGCGGTACGCCTTCCATTTGCGCGAGCAGGTTGATCAGGGCAACGTCGGCATCGCTACCGCGCAGAACCGCCTGTCCAGCGTGAACCGAACGATGGCCGCGCTGCGCGGTGATAAGTACGTCAAAATCCCCAGTCCGAGTAAAGCGCTTGGCTTGCAGCGCTCAGGTGTGCGTAGTGAGGCCCCGCAAGGCCAAGACCATGTCCAGATCGAGTTGATCGCACAGGCGTTGTCAGAGCGAGGCCAGCAATCGAGGGTGAGTGCCATTGTGCTCCTTGCTCGGGAGACCGGCATGCGTCTGCGTGAAGCGATCTTGGCGGACTTGCCTCGGCTGCAACGTGAGGCTCAGCAACTGGGCAAGATCAATATCCAGGACGGCACCAAAGGCGGTCGATCAGGCGCATCGGCACCGCGTTGGATTGCGGTCACGGATCAAGTTCGTGGCGCCCTCGACAGGGCCAGCGAGGCTTCACCCAAGGGCAGTCGGAATCTGTTAACACCTGATGAAAGCTACAAAGATTTCCTACAGACAATCGTGCGACCGGCACGGGACATCCTGCATGAACATGGATTGAAAGGCTTTCATGAACTACGGGCGGCTTACGCCTGTGAGCGCTATGAGCAACTGACCGGCTTCTCCGCGCCCATTAATGGCGGTCGTTGTCATCGAGAGGATCGAGCACTCGATCTGCGTGCACGCCAGCAGATCAGCCACGAGTTGGGGCATAACCGCATCGACGTGGTGAGTGCCTACATCGGAGGTCGTCGATGAAGTCCGAGTTCGATATGGAGTTGTTTCTGAGTCCCGTGCTCAAAGGTGCGCATTCCACGCGGCAGCGGCATATCAGGCAGGCAGAAAGGATGCACGAGGCGATTCGTGAGCGCTGGAGTTGTGCGACCCCCTGGTCCTGGAAGGAAAAGCACACCAGATGGTTTTTAGAGCACTATCTGCGTTGCTCAGCACCAGCGACCGTCTATTACTATGAGTTAACAGCAGGGCTGATCCGCAGCAGAAAGGCGCAACTCGTGGTTGTCTGATAGACGCTTTTAAGCGTGAGCCCCTGAGTGTGGGAATGCGGAGCCTTCCCATACTCAGGGGCTTGGCCGAAGAAGCGCAGGCATACGGCAGATTTAGCGATAGTCGCCACTTCAGTCGCCCTGCTGCACGACACGGATTGTCGCCGGCTCAGCGTATCGGCACGACGTTACGGTCCCTGGTTTGATTGATGGCAGATGCCGACAGGCTGCCGGTAGCCGCCTTCTGGATATGTTCACTCCACCAAGCCATCATCGGGCGCCGACGTTCGATGTAGTCCGCCCTGTTGTAGGCGCTTCGAACTTCGTCTTTATCGACATGCGCCAGCGCGACTTCGATTAGCTCCGGATCCCATCCATGCTCGTTCAGGATTGTGCTGGCCATGGAGCGCATGCCGTGGCTGACCAAGCGGTCCTGAAAGCCCATTCGTTTCAATGCCATGTTGGCTGTCTGGCTATTCGCGTGGGTGCGCGGATTTCTATCTGACGGGAACACATATTCCCTGTGGCCGCTATGGGGCTTAAGCGTCTCCAATAACGAGAGTGCATGTTCGGTCAGCGGGATTGTGTGCGGACGACGCTTTTTCATTCGCTCCGGAGGGATGGTCCAGATGCGTTTGTCGAAGTCGATGTCTGCCCATCGAGTGGTGGCTGCCTCGGCAGGGCGGGTCATGGTATGAAGTTGCCATTCGATCAGGCAGCGGGTCGTCCGCTTGATGCTGGCGTTCGCGATTTCCATCATGAGTTCGGGAAGCTCATCAGCTGGTAGCGCGGCCATGTTCTCTTTTTTGGGTTTCTTGAAGACCGCTCGAATGCCGCTGAGAGGGTTGGCAAAGATCATTCCGGAATTGACCCCGTAGGTCATGATCTCGTTAAGGCGCTGGCTAACTCGCTTAACTGTCTCGAGGCTGCCTTTGGCCTCAATTGGACGAAGGAGCTTGATGACCATTGGGGCGCTGACTTCCGAGAGAGGCGTTGATTTCATGCTCGGAAAAACATGCAGTGTGAGGGAGCGCCAAATGTCTTCGGCATACGCCGGCGTGACGGAATCCTTCTTCAACTCGAACCAGGCGGTGGCCACGTTCTCGAAGGTGTGTTCCGTTTCCGCTCGTTTGGCTTCCTGCAGCTCATTGCGCTGAGCTTTTGGGTCGATGCCCTGTGCAAGCAGCTCTCTGGCCTCAACGGTTTTCTTCCTCGCTTGCGCAAGAGAAACCTCGGGATAAGAGCCGAGTGCCATGTTGATTCGGTTCTTGGTTACTGGATGCCGGTAGTTGAAATTCCACTGCATCGAGCGATTGACCCTGACTCGCAGCTGGAGCCCGTCGCCATCGGTGAGGACGTAATCCTTGTCTTTCGGTTTGACCGCCTTGAGCTGGCGGTCGGAGAGGCGGGTGGTTTGAGCGCACATGAGAAGTACTCCATGACACCTTTTGGTATTCCCAAGATTAGCGCCGGGTAGCCGGGAATACCATTGGGAATACCAAACCGCCTGGAACTCAAAAAACCTGGAAAGCCCCCCGAAGCCATGAAACCCCCGTATTCACTGGATTTCAGGCACAAAAAAAGACGTCCGTGGACGTCTTTAGATGTTGAAGTGGTGGAGCCGGGGGGATTTGAACCCCCGTCCGCCAGTACTCCGCTGTCGGTACTACATGCGTAGCCGTTTCTATTAAGTTAACCCTCAGCGACCCGAAGGGCAGGGTGCTTTGGGCGAGTTGTGTAAGTTTTAGCCGCTTCGTCCACAACGTACTGCACGGCGATTCTGTTCTATATGACAATCACTTCGGGTTTACAGACATCCCCTAGTGATTGCTGGGCCCGAAGGCACCAGAAGCTCAGGTCTAAAGCTGCTTACGCAGCGAGAGAGAATTCCTGGCCGTAGTTTTCGTCATTGGCAACTATAAGTAGTTGCAACAGTGGATTTACGAGTTCTGTTACCAACTCGGCATGCACCTAAAGTTTCGCGACCAGCGTCGAATCCTAAACGGCCCCG
The DNA here is from genome assembly GCF_023072615.1 of Pseudomonas violetae. GTDB lineage: Bacteria > Pseudomonadota > Gammaproteobacteria > Pseudomonadales > Pseudomonadaceae > Aquipseudomonas > Aquipseudomonas violetae. The sequence goes on along the minus strand of NZ_JAKNRW010000014.1, from coordinate 55,750 downwards.
AACTCATTGCTCGTGAATCTGGTGAGCAACAAGCCTGTGCAGTGTACGTCAAACCATCCCGGAAGGCCAACCCGAAGGTTCGCCTTCCGGGTGGAAGTCACTTATTGGTGCCGCTGCTGGCATTCTTGATGTCTTGAATGGTCTGGGTCGTTTCAGCGATGCACTTCTCGGTGCCTTCCTTGGTGTTCATTGCCTGGTGAGCCTTGGCTTGCTGGACGCTGGCCTCGACACGGGTCTGGATTTCTGGCGCCTGGATCTGCGACTTGGCATTGGCGATGGTCTGCAGGTTCACTTCGCAGAGGTCTTCAGTGGCGGCGAAGGAAGTAGAGGCCATCATGGAAGCAGTAACGAACAGACCTAACAGTACAGAACGTTTCATGTGTATCTCCTTGAACTGAAGCGCCAGGCTTGGCTGGCGTCAGGACGGGCTGCCGAGTTTGAGTAAAACCCGGCAGTGCCGGGTTACTCGGTTGACTACAGCCAGGGGCAAGGGTTCTATTTTTCTTCAGTTACTCGCGCCCGGGTGACCCGGTCCACAAGGTAGACCAGCCCGTGGTAATCGATTCCACCGTGTTGGCTCAGGCCGATTTCGCAGGTGCGGCTGGTGGATATCCCTTCGCTGCAGTACTGCACGGCATCCTTGAGCGAACGCAATGAATGTGCGTTCAATTCCGGCGTTGTAAAGCCTTTGTCGCCGGCAAAACCGCAGCAGTGGATGCCTTCGGGTATGACCACCTTGGTGCTGCATTTGCGCGCCAGGTCAATCAGCGCCTGGCTCTCGCCCAGGTGCTGGGTGCTACAGGTGACGTGGACGGCGATAGGCGCTTGCTGCGGGGTGAAGTCGAGGCGATCCATCAGGTGGGTACGGATGAATCGAACGGGGTCGTACAGGTCCAGGCGCACGTCGCCCAGGTCCTGGACCAGTCGCAAGGTGCAGGGGCTGGTGTCACAGTAGATCGGGTCGAGCCCGCCACGGCTGGCGTGCAGCAGCGCACCGATCAGCTCCTGACGCTTGTGTTCGGCCTGCTCGGCATAGCCCTTGGAGGCGAAAGGTTGACCGCAGCAGAGGCTGTCCAGATTGTCCGGGAAGATGACCTGGTAGCCGGCTTTTTCCAGCAAACCGCGGGTTTTTTCGTACAGCGACATCTGCTCGCTGTCGCCGGCTGATGGGCCCATGACTCGCGACACGCAGGCTGCCAGATACACCACCCGAGGGCGCTCGTCTGAGGGGGCCGGGCTGAAGCGAATGGCTTTTTCCGGCTGTGGCATGGCGTTGGTCCATTGTGGGACCTGGCCTTTGGACAGTTTTGTCAGGGTCGCCGATAACTTCGCCAAACGCGGCGCACCCAGCAGCATTCGTGCGCCGTTGGCCACATGCAGGGTGAAGCGCGCGCCTTGCAGCGCGGTGGCGAAATTGCCTTCCAGCCAGTCAGCGGTTTTCTTGCTGGTTGCCTTGCGACCACGAAGTTTTTTCACCAACTCGCCGGTATTGATTCCTACAGGACAGCGTTGCGCGCACAGCCCGGTAGCGGCGCAGGTGTCGATGCCTTGGTATTCGTAAGCGGCTTCAAGCTCGGAGGTGTCGACACCGGCGCGTTTCTTCGCCTGAATATCGCGCCAGATCACGATTCGCTGGCGCGGGCTCAAGGTCATTCCCTTGGAGGGGCAGACCGGTTCGCAGAAGCCACACTCGATGCACTTGTCCACAATCTCGTCGGCGGCGGGCAAGGGCTTGAGGTGCTTGAGATGGATCTGCGGGTCCTCGCTGAGCACCACATCCGGATTGAGAATGCCAGCGGGATCAAGCAGGCGCTTGAGTTGCCACATCAACTGGTAGGCATCGCTGCCCCATTCCAGTTCAACGAAGGGCGCCATGTTGCGTCCGGTGCCGTGTTCGGCCTTGAGCGACCCGCCAAACTCCACCGCGACCAGTTGCGCTACGTCGTCCATAAACGCCTGGTAGCGCGCGACTTCTTGCGGGTTGTTGAAGCCCTGAGTGAAGACGAAGTGCAGGTTGCCTTCCAGGGCGTGGCCGAACAGTATCGCTTCGTCGTAGTGATGTTTATCGAACAACTCGATCAGGCGGTTTACGCCGATCGCCAGCTGTTCCACAGGAAAGGTCACGTCTTCGATGATCACCGTGGTGCCGGTTTTACGCACGGCGCCGACAGCGGGGAAGGTGTCCTTGCGGATCGCCCAGAGTCGGGCGTTCTCGACGGGATCTTCAGTGAAGTCGACTTGTTTCTCCACAGGGAACGAAGTCAACGACGCCATGATCTGCGCCAGTTGTTCCTGCAGCAAAGTGGATGACGCGGCGCGGGATTCGATCAGCAGCGCGCAGGCATTGTTCGACAGCTGTTGTACGAAAGCCGGCATGCCGGGTTTGTCCTGCACCGAGCGCAGGCTTCGGCGGTCGAGCAGTTCCACGGCGGACACCGGCTGGCTCTTCAGCACGCTGACTGCATTGCAGCAGGTTTCGACATCCGGGAAGACGATCAGCGCCGAGGCTTTGTTGGGGTGATCTATTACGGTGTCGTAGGTCACTGCGCTGATAAAGCCCAACGTGCCTTCTGAACCCACCAGCAAGTGGCTCAAGATATCCACAGGCTCGTCGAAATCTACCAGGGCGTTGAGTGACAGGCCGGTGGTATTTTTCAGGCGGTATTTGTGGCGAATTCGCGCAGCCAGTTCGGTATTGGCGCGGGTTTCGCGGCCCAGTGTCGCCAGACGCTCCAGCAGTGCAGCGTGGCTCTGGCGAAATGCCGCGACACTTGTGGCGTCTTCGGTATCGAGCCGGCTGCCGTCAGCCAGCACCAAGCGAATGCCGGCCAGGGTGTGATAGGTATTCTGCGCAGTGCCGCAGCACATGCCGCTGGCGTTGTTGGCGACAATGCCGCCGATTTTGCAGGCGTTGATCGACGCCGGGTCCGGGCCGATCTTGCGTCCGAACGGCGCCAGCCATGCGTTGGCCTGCGCGCCGATCACCCCCGGTTGCAGGCGAATCTGTGTGCCCTTGCCGCGGATCTCGCGGCCGTTCCAGTTATCCCCAAGCACAATCAGCACCGAATCGCTGATGGCCTGGCCGGAGAGGCTGGTGCCCGCCGCGCGGAAGGTCACCGAAACCTGGTCCCGTTGCGCCAGCTGGAGCAACGCCACCACTTCGTCTTCGGACTCGACACGTATCACCAGCTGGGGAATCAGCCGGTAGAAGCTGGCGTCGGTACCGAACGCCAGCGTCGACAGCGGGTCGTCGAAGCGCCGCTCCTGGGGGATCAGTTGCTGCGCGTCGCGCAGGAAAGCCGCCGGTAAAGTCATTGGTCCTCCAGAATCAAAACCACCAGGTCTTTCGGACCGTGGGCGCCGTAGGCCAGCACTTGTTCGATGTCAGCGGTCTTCGACGGGCCGGACACCAGCAAGGCGTTGGTCGGCATGCCTTGTGCCCATTTGAATTCTTGCTGCACCTGATAAAAGTTGTCGCGGATTTCGCTCGCCTTGAGCAGGGCGAAATGCACCGGCGGTACCAGGCTCATCAACCGCGGCTCTTCCCGGGTTGGCCAGAGGATCAGGCTGCCGGTGGCGGCGATGGCGCCCAGGGTCGTGGTCAGGCTGGCCGGCGTGTCGTGGAACAGTTCGGCTTTCCATTCCTCGATCGGGCGATTGTAGGATTTGAGTGTTGGCAGCTGCGGATTGTTCGCCCAATGCTGAGTGACGCGTTGGCCGTGTGCAGTGGTCGGGGCGATCAGCAGACTCGGTAGCTGGCGATCCTTGACCAGTTGCGCGAGCAATGCCGGCCACTGTTCATCGCACGTCAGGTGAATCTCGGTGTGCACCGCTTCCATCAGCTTGCGCAGTTGCGGGATGCGTTGTTCGGGCGCATAGGTGTAGGGCGCTGTCAGCAGTTCGACGTCGAAGTCGTCAGGCACCGGCGTGGTTCCCGTCAGACTGTTGCGTAACTTACCGAGGATATTCTGCTTGGCACTCATCAACGATCTCCCTGTCTGGCCAGATGCTCGCGAGCCATGTCATGCAATGAACGGGCAGCCGGTTTTGGTGCGCTGTGGTTTTGGGTCCACGGGCCCATGCTGCTGGGCGTAAGGGCACGCAGGCGGGTGGCGAAGAAGCCGAACAGGCGATAGAGCGTCGGCGAACTGTTGAGCCTGGCCCAGGCGTTCCAGACGAACCGTTCCTTGCGCGAATACTTGCTGCCCTGGCCGCGCATTACCGGGTTCGGGCTGTCCGGGGCCTTGACGTTCTCTTCCCGCAGGCGACGCAGCAACGCGGGGATAGGGATTTTTACCGGGCAGACTTCACCGCACGCACCGCAGAGCGAAGAGGCGCTGGGGTGGTCCGGAACTTTCGCCAGGCCAACCATGTGTGGGGTGATGATTTTTCCGATCGGCCCTGGGTACACCTCGCCGTAGGCGTGGCCGCCGACTCGGGTGTAGACGGGGCAATGATTCATGCAGGCGCCGCAGCGGATGCAGTTGAGGGTCTGGCGCAATTCGCTGTCGGCGAAAGCCTGGCTGCGACCGTTGTCCAGCAGCACCAGGTGCACTTCCTGCGGGCCGTCGAGTTCATGTTCCTGGCGCGGGCCGGAGATCATGTTGACGTAGGTGGTGATCGGCTGGCCGAGGGCGGAACGAGTCAGCAGCGACAGCAGCGGCACCACGTCGCGCAGGTTCTCGACCACTTTTTCGATGCCGGTGACGGCAATGTGCACTGGCGGCACCGTGGTGGTCATGCGCCCGTTGCCTTCGTTTTCCACCAGCAGCAGGGTACCGGTTTCGGCCACGGCGAAGTTGACACCGGAGACGCCGATGTCTGCTTCGAAGAATTTCTGCCGCAGGACTTTGCGACCGATCTGAATGAGTTGGTCAACGTCCTTGGTGTACTCCACGCCAAGTTTGTCGTGGAACAAGGACGCGACCTGGCCGGCATTCTTGTGGATTGCCGGCATAATGATGTGTGAAGGCTTCTCGTGGTCGAGCTGGACGATGTACTCGCCCATGTCCGATTCCAGGCATTCAATGCCCCGATCAGCAAGGAAATGATTCATCTCCATTTCTTCGCTGACCATCGATTTGCCCTTGATCACTTGCCGCCCCTCGTGAGCGCGGATGATCGAGAGGACGATGCCATTGGCCTCGTCCACCGTTTCCGCCCAGTGCACTGTCACACCGTTGCGGGTCAGGTTCTGTTCAAGCTGCTCGAGCAGGTCGGGCAACTTGGATAAAGCACGGGCGCGGACGGCGTTGCCGAGCGCTCGCAGGTGTTCTCTTTCGTGGGCATCGCTGAAAGACGCTGCCCGTTTGCTCATCAATGAATCCATCGCCGTGCGAAAGTTATTTCGCAGCTGCGGGTCACCCAGTGCCGTGTGGGCTCGGGTGCGAAAATCTTCTTCTACGGCAACCGTAGGAATAATCGCGGAAGCGTTCATAGAACACCTCCGGTTCGCTGCCAAAGGAAACTGGCCAGGTGTAGGCCGCGCAACGATTCCTTCTGTTTCTCCAGCGAGCCGTTGATGTTCATCAGGCAACCGCAATCGGCACTCAGTACCTGATGCGCGCCGGACTCCTTCAACGACCGGGTCTTGTCAGCCACCATCGCGCCGGAAATGTCTGGCATACGGACGCTGAAAGTCCCACCGAAGCCACAGCATTCACTTTCGTGGCTGTGGTCGACTCGCTCCACGTTGCTCAGTTGCGACAACAACTCGCGACCGTGCAGGTGGGTGTTCATCTCACGACGCGCCGAACACGAGGTGTGCAACGCCACTTTTACCGGCTCGCCGCTGTCCTTGAGCTGCACCTTGCAGACAAACAGCAGGAACTCAGCCAGTTCATACGTCCGGGCCGCCAGTGCCTGAACCTGTTTCAGCGTTTGCGGCTCGTCCTTGAACAAGTCGGCATAGTGTTCGCGCAACATCCCGGCGCACGATCCCGACGGCACTACCACCGGGTAATCTCCGGCGAACAGCGCCAGTTGCGAGCGCGCGACGGTCCTTGCCTGCTCGGTGTAACCCGAGGTGTAGGCCGGTTGTCCGCAGCAGCTCTGCCCTTGCGGGTACTCGACCCGAATGCCTTCGCGTTCCAGCAAGCGGATCGCATCCATCCCGGCTTCGGGATAGAACAGATCCACCACGCAGGTCCCGAACAGGTAGACCCGTGACGGTTTCTCGCTGGGGTATTGCCGAGGCTCAGGTAGTGGCGGGGCCACGCGGGTCGCGTTCGGCACGGCGTTGTAAAAAAGCTCGCTCATCAGGCGTGTCTCCGGGTGGGCCCGGTTATCCATCCGCTGAGGCTGCTGAATATAGAGAGGGAAGCTTTCAGCAGCCTTACAGACCGGGTTGTGAATAGCTGACGCCGGAGTCGTGGTCCGGCGTCGGTTTTTTCGATGCTGCTTGCAGGTCTTAGTGCACCAGCATGCCGGTGAGCCAGTAGGCCTGGATGTAGGTGATCAGGCCGACGATCGTTGCAAAGAACAGGCTGTGCTTGAGGGTGAAGCGGAACAGATCCGACTCCTTGCCCACTAGGCCGGTCGCGGCGCAGGCCACGGCGATCGATTGCGGCGAGATCATCTTGCCGGTCACGCCGCCGCTGGTGTTTGCCGCTACCAGCAGCACATCACTGACGCCGATCTGGTGCGCGGTGGTCGCTTGCAACGAACTGAACAGCGCGTTGGACGACGTGTCGGAACCGGTCAGGAACACGCCCAGCCAGCCAAGGAACGGCGAGAAGAACGGGAAGGCCGCGCCGGTGCCTGCCAATACCAGCGCCATGGTCGAAGACATGCCCGAGTAGTTGGTGACGAAGGCAAATGCCAAGACCATGCCGATGGACAGAATCGGCCAACGCAGTTCGTAGATGGTCTCTCTAAAAGTGGTCAGACCAGTTTTGAAATTGATCTTCAGTACCAGCATCGAGATCAGTGCGGAGAAGAAAATCGCCGTGCCGGTGGCGGAAATCGGGTCGAGCTTGAACACCGCTGGAATGGCGGTCGGCGCAGTCACGATCGGTGCGACTTTAATCACCATCTGATCCAGGTGCGGAATCGCGAAGTTGAACACCCAGCTGTACATCGAGCCGCCGGCAGCAAACATTGCCTTGAACGGTTTGAGGGTCCAGATGGTGACCAGCACGGTGAGAATCAGGAACGGCGACCAGGCTTTGATGATTTCGAACAGGCTGTAAGGGGATGCCACGCTGGTGCGCGGTTGGCCGAAACCACCGGCGCTGGCGGTCACCACCGAGGCAGAGACGGCACCGGCGATGTGTTGGCCGGCGGCGCGTTTTGGCTGCCAGACTTTCAGGAACAGCGTCAGGGAAATCAGGCTGGCCAGGGCCGAGGTGATGTCCGGCAGCTCAGGACCGATGAAGTTCGACGTGAAGTATTGAGTGATTGCAAAGCTCAAGCCGGCGACCAGCGCAGCAGGCCAGGTCTCACGAACGCCGCGCAGGCCGTCCATCATGAACACCAGCCAGAACGGCACGAACAGCGACAGCAGCGGCAGTTGGCGACCGGTCATGGCGCCGATCTTGAACGCGTCGATTCCGGTCACTTGCCCGGCCACGATGATCGGAATCCCCAAGGCACCGAAGGCCACTGGCGCGGTGTTGGCGATCAGGCACAGGCCCGCGGCGTACAGTGGATTGAAGCCGAGTCCTACCAGCAATGCGGCGGTAATCGCTACCGGCGCACCGAAACCGGCAGCACCTTCCAGGAACGCACCGAAGCAGAAACCGATCAGCAGAACCTGCAAACGCTGGTCGTCGGTGATCGACAACACCGAGCTGCGGATGACCTCGAACTGACCACTCTTGACCGTCAGTTTGTAGAGGAACACAGCGGCGACAATGATCCACGCAATCGGCCACAGACCGTAGGCGAAGCCATAGCCTGCGGCGGCGAACGCCATGTCGACGGGCATCTGGAAAGCGAAGATTGCGACGGCGATGGACAGCGCCAGCGTGATACTGCCGGCCACGTGCCCTTTGAGGCGGAACACCGCCAACGCCAGGAAGAAAAACACGATGGGGATAACGGCGGCGAGCGCGGAGAAGCCAAGGCTGCCGAGCGGGGTATAGAGCTGTTGCCAGGTTTGCATATGGGGTGGCCCCTAATTGTTGTTGGTCAGGCACTGGTCAGCGTGCTTGGTTAATTGGTAATACCAATTTACAATCGCTGTTGGCTAGGGTAAAAGCCTTCTGGGGGGTGTGTCAATTTGCCGCCCGCAAACTTTCGTCTTAGGTGCGCCTGGCGGATCGATTTTTTCGTTCGACTTAACAGTGTCTGGCAGGTGCCTGCGCAGCGCCGATAGGCCAGAATAGAGAGCCCGGCGAGTGGTCGGGATCGTGGAGAAATGAGTCATGGGGTTTGATCAGATTCGCCAGCGCCGTTTGTCTGACGATATTGTCGAGCAACTCGAGGGGATGATTCTCGAGGGCACGCTGAAGGCCGGTGAGCGGTTGCCTGCCGAGCGTGCGCTGGCCGAGCAGTTCGGCGTTTCGCGGCCGTCTTTACGCGAAGCGATCCAGAAACTGGCGGCCAAGGGCTTGCTGGTCAGTCGTCAGGGGGGTGGCAACTATGTGGTGGAATCCCTGGGCACGACGTTCAGCGATCCGTTGCTGCATCTGCTGGAAAGCAACCCCGAGGCCCAGCGCGATCTGCTGGAGTTTCGTCACACCCTGGAAGCTTCATGCGCCTATTACGCGGCGTTGCGCGCTACCGATGTTGATCGCGAGCGACTGACTGCGGCATTCAATCAATTGCAGGACTGCTATACGCGACACGACGAAGTCAGTCGCGTGGAGGAGGGCGCCGCTGATGCGAAATTTCACCTGGCCATTGCCGAAGCCAGTCACAACGCGGTGTTGTTGCACACGATTCGTGGGCTGTTCGATCTGCTCAAGCGCAATGTCGTGACGAACATCGGCGGGATGTACAAGCAGCGCACGGAAACCCGCGACATGCTGATCACTCAGCATCGGGAGTTGTACCTGGCGATTATCGAGGGGCGTGCCGAGCAGGCGCGAGAAGTGTCCAGCAGGCATATCCTGTATGTGCAGGAAGTGCTAGAGGAAGTGCGTCAGGAAGTGCAGCGCATGGCTCGGGCGGAGCGGCGCAAGGGGATGTAGTCAGTACGCTTTGCAGGGTTTTCGAGATTGCATTCGCGAGCAGACCCGCTCCCACACTGGATTTGTGAGCGACACAAAACCAAATGTGGGGGCGGGCTTGCTCGCGAAAGCGGATTCAAGCAAAAAGAAAATTAATCTTCCTTGCCCTTGTTCCGCACCGCACGCTGCAGCTCTCGACCAGCGTCGCGCTCGCGTTCGGTATCGCGCTTGTCGTATTCCTTCTTGCCCTTGCCCAGAGCGATCTCGCACTTGACCATGTGCTTGCTCCAGTACCAGGACAGGCATACGCAGGCGTAACCCTTTTGCTGCACGGCCGCGGCCAGCTTTTCCAGCTCGCGCCGATTCAGCAGGAGCTTGCGCGTGCGAGTCGGGTCAGCAATGACGTGAGTGCTCGCGGTCATCAGTGGCGTGATATGGCTGCCGAGCAGCCAGGCTTCGCCATCCTTGAGCAGTACATAACTGTCAACCAGTTGTAGCTTGCTCGCCCGCAAACTCTTTACTTCCCAGCCGGCCAGGACCAGACCAGCCTCGAACCGATGTTCGATGAAGTAATCGTGTCGCGCCTTTTTATTTTGCGCGATGGTCCCTGTGGGGTGTTTCTTCTGTTTAGCCATAGGGGCGGCATTATAGGGAGTTGCAAGCGAGTCGGCTACGGTATCGCTACGTGCTTGAGCAGGTTGATTGAATCCCGGACAATGCGCGCTCTTTTTTGAACGCTTGGGCGTGATAACGATGTCGACAGACAAGGTTTCTGTCCACGGCAGTTGGGCTAGCCGCTGGGTCTTCATACTCGCCGCGACCGGTTCGGCCGTGGGCTTGGGTAGTATCTGGAAATTCCCCTACATGGTCGGCGTCTATGGCGGCGGCGCCTTTGTGCTGATGTTCCTGGCTTGCATCGCGCTAATCGGGATGCCGGTCATGCTGGCCGAAACCCTGATCGGCCGCCGCGCCCGGCAAAGCCCGGCGAATGCCCTGAAGGTGCTGGCAATCGAGGCGGGGCATTCGGGCAAGTGGTCTTGGGGCGCGTTCGCCGGCATGATCACAGCGTTGCTGATCCTGTCTTTCTATAGTGTGGTGGGTGGTTGGTCGCTGGATTACATCATCGACATGGGGCGCGGCGATTTCCAGGGCGTTACGCCTGATCAGGTCGGCGCCTATTTCGGCAATGTCATCGCCGACCCTTGGCGTCTGACACTTTGGCACACAATATTCATGCTTTTGTCGGCCGTGGTGATCGCCAAAGGTGTGGTCGCCGGGCTTGAGCGCAGCCTGCGAATCATGATGCCACTGCTGTTCGTGATGATCCTGGTGTTGCTGGGTTACAGCATGACCACCGGGCACTTCATGGAAGGCGTGCATTTCATGTTCGACTTCCATCCGGAAAAAGTCCTCGATGGCCTGCTACCTGCCATGGGCCATGCGTTCTTTTCCCTCAGCGTCGGCGTTGGTTCGATCATGATCTACGGCGCCTACATGCCGAAAGATTCGTCAATTTCCGGCACGGTTGTCGGTGTGGCGCTGCTGGATACCTTTGTGTCCCTGGTCGCCGGATTGGCCCTGTTCCCGATCGTGTTTGCTGCCGGCCTGAACCCAAGCGAAGGCCCGGGGCTGATGTTTGTCAGCCTGCCTTTCGCCTTCGGCAACGTAGCCTTCGGCCAGATGATGGGCGTAGTGTTCTTCGTACTGGTGGCCGTCGCGGCCTGGAGCTCGGCGATTTCCCTGCTCGAGCCGATGGTGGCTTACCTGGTTGAGCGGACCAAGGTCCGTCGGGCCTGGGTCACATTCTGGCTGGCTTTCACTTGCTGGTTTGTCGGGCTGGGCACGGTGTTTTCCTTCAATATCTGGAAAGAAGCCAAGTTTTTCGTGAACGAAGGCGGGATGTTTCACCTCTATCAATGGGGTGCGGCCGGGGGATTGGACTTTTTCGGCGTGATCGATTTCTTCACCTCGCGAGTCATGCTGCCCCTTGGTGGACTATGTTTCGTGATGTTTGCAGGCTGGGTGATGGGCCGTGAAGCGGTGCGTGACGAATTGTCGATCCGCAACCCGGCACTGTTCGCCTTGTCCCTGTTTTTGATGCGCTATGTGGCGCCCATCGGCATTCTTGTAGTGTTTGCCGCCCAGCTGTGGAAGTGACGCTGACATGACGACCCATATTCAACGTTCGGCCCTGCTGCCGTATCCGGCACAAGCGCTGTATGACCTGGTCAATGACGTGGCGCGGTATCCGGAATTCCTGCCCTGGTGCTCGTCTGCCGAGGTCCTGGAGAGTTCTGCCGAGCATATGCGCGCCAGTGTCGGCGTGGCGAAGGGTGGCCTCAGCCAGCATTTCGTGACGCGCAATACACTGGTGCCCGGCCAGTCCATCGAGATGAACCTGGAAGAAGGTCCGTTCAATCAGCTGCATGGCGTCTGGGTGTTCAAGCCGTTGGGCGAGAAGGCCTGCAAGATCAGCCTCGACCTGTCGTTTGATTATGCGGGACCGATTGTTCGCGCGACCTTGGGGCCTCTGTTCAATCAGGCCGCCAATACACTGGTGGATGCGTTCTGCCAGCGTGCCAAGCAAATGCATGGTTAAGGCCATGATCGACGTTGAGGTGGTGTATGCCGCCGTTGATCGACAGATGCTGTTTGGGGTGAGCGTGCCGCCAGGTCTGACCGTGCGCGAGGTTGTGCGGCGCTCCGGGGTTGCTGAAGAGTTCCCCGAGCTGAATCTTGCCGAGTGCCCGATAGGGATCTTCGGCAAAGTGGTTTCAGATCCGCAGAGTCGGCTAGCCCGGGCAGGTGACCGGATCGAGATTTACCGGCCATTGCTGGCCGATCCCAAAGAAGTTCGGCGCCTGCGCGCGGCGAAAGCGGCTGAGGCCAGGTCGCGTAATCAGTAGTGGCTGAATTGCAGACAATAAAAAACCCGGCGTGCCGGGTTTTTTATTGCGTCGCAAATTATTGCGGCGAAGTGTCCAGAGGCTCCGGAGTCGGGACCGGAACGGTTTCTACGCCGTCCACGTCCTTCTGGATCTGGTCCAGCAACGAGCCGGGCTTGACCGGTTTTTCCGGTTTCGGCTTCTCGACGTTTTCTGCAGGCGCGGTCACATTAGTGCCGCTATCCTGCCCGAGAATGGCTTCGTCACGGCTGACTCCCGGCATGAAATCACCGGAAAGGCTGACAAGCTGGTCATTTGGGTTGAAGATAACGCTAATGCGTTCCTGTTGGCGTTCACCGCCACCGGGTTGCAGGCTATACAGATAATCCCAGCGATCGGCATGGAACGTGTCAGTCAGCAGAGGGTTACCCATGATAAACCGTACTTGCCGGCGGGTCATTCCCGGGCGTAACTGGTCTATCATGTCCTGCGTGACGACATTGCCCTGCTGGATGTCGATTTTGTAAACCCCGGGGAATGAACAACCGGCGAGTGCGAGCAGTCCCACAAAGGTGAAACTGGTTAGCAAGAGCTTGGTGTTTTGCATCGGTGGGCGACTTCCACTATCTTGGCTGGGACAACGTAAACGCCGATCATACCCGCATTAAGAGAAGCTGCGAAGCAGCATCGCGAGAAAGCTGACCATGGTTGAAAATAGCGAACTACGCAAAGCCGGCCTCAAAGTGACCCTTCCACGGGTCAAAATTCTGCAAATGCTCGATTCCGCCGAGCAACGCCACATGAGTGCCGAGGACGTCTACAAGGCGCTGATGGAGGCTGGTGAGGACGTCGGTCTGGCCACGGTTTATCGTGTACTGACCCAGTTCGAGGCAGCTGGCCTTGTGGTGCGGCACAACTTCGACGGAGGCCATGCGGTCTTCGAGCTGGACGACGGCAAGCATCACGACCATATGGTCAACGTCGAAACCAGCGAAGTGATCGAATTCTTCGACGAAGAAATCGAGCGTCTGCAGAAAGCCATCGTCGACAAGTATGGCTTTGAGATGGTTGATCACAATCTTGTGTTGTACGTGCGCAAGAAAAAGTAAGCATGTCGCGTGAACTCAGGTTCGCGAAACGAGCGAAGGCGACCCCAGGGTCGCCTTCGCGCTTTCTGCCCGGTTAAATTTTTGCGGTTACCACCATCTTTTTCGCGTGAGCGAGGGATTCCTTGGTGAGGTCGATGCCTCCGAGCATTCGCGCCACTTCTTCCACTCGATCGTTCTTGCTCAGCTTGGACACCGCGGTACGGGTCGCGTCTTCCCCACGCACCTTGTGCACAAATAGATGCTGATGACCCTGGGCGGCCACCTGAGGCAAGTGAGTTACCGTCAGCACCTGGCCACGCTCGCCGAGGCGGCGCAGCAGCTGGCCGACGATTTCTGCGGTTGGGCCGCCGATGCCGACATCCACTTCGTCAAATACCAGGGTGGGCACTCGTGAGGTCTGGGCGGTGATGACCTGAATGGCCAGGCTGATCCGCGACAACTCGCCGCCTGAGGCCACCTTTGCCAAGGCTTTGAGCGGCTGGCCAGGGTTGGCGCTGACCAGCAATTCGACTTGCTCAAGCCCGTTTGGCAGCAGCTCATCACTGGTGTTGGGGCGCAGTTCGATGCTGAAGCGCCCGCCGGGCATGCCCAGGCGCTGGATTTCCTCTTCCACCGCGCTGGCCAGGCTGCCCGCTGCCTGGTGGCGCAGGTCGCTCAGATCGCGCGCTTTCTCGTGATAATGCCGGGCGTATGACGCCAACTCGTCACTCAAACGCTCGATGGATTCGTCGTTGGCATTCAGTGTCTCGATTTCATCCAGCAGTTTCTGCTGCATTTCCGCGACTTCTGTCGGCTGGATACGGTGTTTGCGTGCCATGGTGTAGATCGCATCCAGGCGCTCTTCCAGGAACTGCAGGCGCGCCGGGTCGGCATCGAAGTTGTCGAGAAAGCGGTTCAGTTCGCCCACGGCTTCTTCGACCTGGATCTGTGCGCTGGTCAGCAAGCTGCTGGCTTCGCCCAGGGCGCCGATGGAATTGTTGACGCTCGACAGACGATTGAGGCTGGCAGTCAGTGCGTTCAGGACATTTCCGGAATCGCTTTCACTGCACTGCTCGACTACCTGGCGGCAGATGCCCAGGAGTGTCTCGGCGTTGGTCAGATTCTTGTGTTCTTGCTCCAGCTGTTCCAGCTCGTTTTCACCAAGGCCCAGGTTTTCGAGCTCTTCAAGCTGGTAGCTGAGCAGTTGGTGGCGGGCACGCTGTTCGTCGCCGGAGTTGGAGAGGCGGTCCAGCTCGTGGCGGGTCTGGCGCCAGCGCTGGGCGGCCAGTTGAACATGGCGGGCCAGGTCGGTTGCGCCGGCATACTCGTCGAGCAGGCGGCGGTGGGTATCGGTCTTCAGCAAGGACTGGTGTTCGTGCTGGCTGTGGATGTCGATCAGCAATTCGCCCAGGGACTTTAGGTCGCCGAGGGGGCAAGGGGTGCCGTTGATGTAGCCGCGCGAACGTCCCTCGGCGGTAATGACCCGGCGCAGGATGCACGGTCCGTCGCTTTCGAGGTCGCGCTCGGCCAACCACGCACTGGCTTCCGGGATGTCGATCAGGTCGAAGGTGGCCAGGATGTCGGCCTTGTCTGCGCCGGGACGCACCACTCCGCTGTCGGCACGATCGCCCAGGGTCAGGCCCAGGGCGTCGAGCATGATCGACTTGCCGGCGCCGGTTTCCCCTGTGATCACGCTCATCCCGCGATCAAGTTCCAGATCGAGATGTTCAACGATGGCGTAGTTGTGTACAGACAGGTGCACCAGCATAGGGGCCGCTCCCAGGTGTTAGGTCTGGTTATTTATACAGTGTTTTCATTCTGGCTGACAATGCCCTCGCTTAGCTCGATTTGCTTGATCCGACGAAACCCTTAGTGCTGTGTGGAATCACAATGCAGCTCTTTTTGTAGGGTTAATCCGGTCCACCCCTTGAAGCTGGTTTTTGCGGCCCCATATAGCTGGACAGAAGCGCGAGTTGAGCTCGCGGACGTAATTGAAAGGAGAAATCTATGGCTGACGAACAGACAGTGGATACGCAAAATCCAGACGCCAATCAGGCGCCCGAGAGTTCGGGTGATGACCTGGCAACCCGTGTACAAGTGCTCGAAGAGCAACTGGCAGGCGCGCAGGATCAGGCTTTGCGTGTAGCCGCCGATCTGCAGAACGTCCGCCGTCGCGCCGAGCAGGATGTAGAAAAGGCTCACAAGTTCGCCCTGGAAAAATTCGCCGGCGACCTGCTGCCGATTATCGACAGCCTCGAGCGTGGCCTGGAGTTGTCCAGCCCGGACGACGAAAGCATCCGCCCGATGCGCGAAGGCATCGAGCTGACCCTGAAAATGTTCCAGGACACCCTGAAGCGTTATCAGCTGGAAGCAATCGACCCGCATGGCGAACCGTTCAACGCCGTTCAACATCAGGCGATGGCCATGCAGGAAAGTGCCGATGTCGAGCCGAACAGCGTGCTCAAGGTGTTCCAGAAGGGCTACCAGCTCAACGGACGCCTGCTGCGCCCGGCCATGGTCGTGGTCAGCAAGGCGCCTGCGCCAGTTTCGCCTTCTATTGATGAGCAGGCTTGAAATTAGCCGCAAGGCCCCCATTTAGAAGTCAAGCGTTTAAGTGCTACCGCAGTTAGCCACCACTGCTGCGGCAACCAAATCCAAAGTTTCGGGAGAGTTAACATGGGCAAAATTATCGGTATCGACCTGGGGACTACCAACTCCTGCGTCTCCGTGCTTGAAAACGGCGTAGCCAAAGTTATTGAAAACGCTGAAGGCACCCGCACCACGCCGTCGATCGTGGCTTACGCCAACGATGGCGAAATCCTGGTTGGCCAGTCGGCCAAGCGTCAGGCAGTGACCAATCCGCACAACACCCTGTACGCGGTGAAGCGTCTGATCGGTCGTAAGTTCGACGAAGAAGTCGTACAGAAAGACATCAAGATGGTCCCGTACAAAATCGCCAAGGCTGACAACGGCGACGCATGGGTTGAAGTGAACGGCCAGAAAATGTCGCCGCCACAGATCTCGGCTGAAATTCTGAAGAAAATGAAGAAGACCGCCGAAGACTACCTTGGCGAGCCGGTGACCGAAGCGGTAATTACCGTTCCGGCCTACTTCAACGACAGCCAGCGCCAGGCGACCAAAGACGCCGGCCGCATCGCGGGCCTGGACGTTAAACGTATCATCAACGAACCAACCGCAGCCGCTCTGGCCTACGGTATGGACAAAGCGAAAGGCGATCACACCGTGATCGTTTACGATTTGGGTGGCGGTACTTTCGACGTTTCCGTGATCGAAATCGCTGAAGTCGATGGCGAGCACCAATTCGAAGTATTGGCCACCAACGGTGACACGTTCCTGGGCGGTGAAGACTTTGACATTCGTCTGATCGACTACCTCGTTGACGAATTCAAGAAAGAAAGCGGCATGAACCTTAAAGGTGACCCGCTGGCCATGCAGCGCCTGAAAGAAGCCGCTGAAAAAGCCAAGATCGAACTGTCTTCGAGCAATTCGACCGACGTGAACCTGCCGTACATCACTGCAGACGCTACCGGTCCTAAGCACTTGAACGTGAAAATCTCCCGCGCCAAGCTGGAAGCGCTGGTGGAGGACCTGGTTCAACGCACCATCGAACCATGCCGCATCGCTCTGAAAGACTCCGGTATCGACGTTGGCGCGATCAACGACGTGATCCTGGTCGGCGGTCAGACCCGTATGCCACTGGTTCAGAAGCTGGTAACCGAGTTTTTCGGTAAAGAAGCTCGTAAAGACGTGAACCCGGACGAAGCCGTTGCCATGGGTGCTGCCATCCAGGGCGCAGTATTGGCCGGCGATGTGAAAGACGTTCTGCTGCTCGACGTCAGCCCGCTGACCCTGGGTATCGAAACCATGGGTGGCGTGATGACTGCGCTGATCGAGAAAAACACCACGATTCCTACCAAGAAATCGCAAGTGTTCTCGACTGCTGACGACAACCAGGGCGCAGTGACCATTCACGTGCTGCAAGGTGAGCGTAAACAGGCCGCACAGAACAAGTCCCTGGGCAAGTTCGACCTGGCCGAGATTCCACCAGCACCACGTGGCGTGCCACAAATTGAAGTGACCTTCGACATCGACGCCAACGGCATCCTGCACGTCGGTGCCAAGGACAAGGCCACTGGCAAGACTCAGTCGATCGTGATCAAGGCTAACTCGGGTCTGTCCGAGGAAGAAATTCAGCAGATGATTCGCGATGCTGAAACCAACGCCGACGCAGATCGTCAGTTTGAAGAGCTGGCCGCTGCCCGCAACCAGGGTGATGCGCTGGTGCACTCGACTCGCAAAATGATCGCTGATGCTGGTGACAAGGTGAGCGCTGAAGAGAAGACTGCAATCGAAGCTGCTGTGGTAGCCCTGGAAGCCGCTGTCAAAGGCGACGACAAGGCTGCGATCGAAGCCAAGGTTGAAGAACTGTCGAAAGTCTCCGCTCCAGTGGCGCAGAAGATGTACGCCGAACAGGCCCAGCCTGCTGAAGGCGCTGCGCAGCAGGACGAAAAGGCTGAGAAGGCTGATGACGTCGTCGACGCCGAGTTCGAAGAAGTAAAAGACCAGAAGTAAGTTGTTGGTCGCCCGGTTGACTGCCTTCAGGCGGTGACTGGTAGGATGTCGCCGCGCGGGAGCCTGCTCCCGCGTTGGCGTGTCTGGAGTACGAGAATTTTTACCGCATGCGACAACGTTCGCCTGTGGGTGGTATGGCCGAGGATGCTCCTGCTTTTCGCGCCGCAAGTACCGCAATGAATCAAAGACCAGGATCGTTGAATTGACGTGAGTTGGGTCCGGGCCTGTATTGGGGCTCAACGAGTTTGGCAAGGCTCAGGAGAGGTTTGCCGGACGTCCTCAAGAGTGCAAAGACTTATGGCAAAGCGTGACTATTACGAAGTGTTGGGTGTTGAGCGCGGCTCAAGCGAAGCAGACCTGAAGAAGGCCTACCGCCGCCTGGCAATGAAGCATCACCCGGACCGTAATCCCGATGACAAAGCATCGGAAGAGATGTTCAAGGAGGCCAACGAGGCCTACGAAGTGCTATCTGATTCCAGCAAGCGCGCGGCCTACGACCAGTATGGTCATGCCGGCGTCGATCCGAGCATGGGTGGCGGTGGCGCCGGTTTCGGTGGTCAGAATTTCTCCGACATCTTTGGTGATGTCTTCAGTGATTTCTTCGGTAGCGGTCGCGGCGGTGCTCGTGGCGGCGCCCAGCGCGGCAGCGATTTGCGCTACACGCTGGAGCTGAACCTGGAAGAAGCGGTGCGCGGAACTACCGTGAATATCCGCGTTCCGACATTGGTCAATTGCAAGCCGTGCGATGGCTCGGGTGCCAAGAAGGGCTCGGCGCCTGTTACCTGCCCGACCTGTGGCGGCATTGGCCAGGTTCGTATGCAGCAAGGCTTCTTCTCGGTGCAGCAGACCTGCCCGCGCTGCCATGGCCAGGGCAAGATCATTTCCGACCCGTGCGATTCCTGTCACGGCGAAGGACGTATCGAAGAGTACAAGACCCTGTCGGTGAAAGTGCCGGCCGGTGTCGATACCGGTGACCGCATCCGCCTGTCCGGCGAGGGTGAGGCGGGTGCCCAAGGTGGCCCGACTGGCGACCTCTATGTGGTGATCAACGTGCGCGAGCACGCGATCTTCCAGCGCGACGGCAAGCATCTGTTTTGTGAAGTGCCTATCAGCTTCGTCGACGCGGCGCTGGGTGGTGAATTGGAGATTCCGACCCTTGATGGTCGAGTCAAGCTGAAGATTCCTGAAGGTACCCAGACCGGCAAGCAGTTCCGGGTTCGCGGCAAAGGCGTTGCGCCGGTGCGCGGTGGTGGTGCCGGTGACCTGATGTGCCGGGTGGCGGTCGAAACCCCAGTGAACCTGGGTCGTCGTCAGCGTGAATTACTGGAAGAGTTCCGCAGTTCGCTCGCAGACGACAACAGCCAGTCGCCGAAAACCACCGGCTGGTTCGAAGGTGTGAAACGCTTCTTCGGCGATCTGTAAGGAGATGGGCATGCGACGTATTGCAGTGATGGGCGCCGCCGGGCGCATGGGCAAAACCCTGATAGAAGCCGTGCAACAAACTCCGGGCGCCGGCCTGACTGCGGCTGTGGATCGTCCTGACAGCACGCTGGTTGGTGCGGATGCCGGTGAGCTGGCGGCGCTGGGGCGTATTGGCGTTCCGCTGTCAGGTGACCTGGCCCGGGTAGTCGACGAGTTCGACGTGCTGATCGATTTCACTCACCCGACAGTGACCCTGAAGAACCTTGCATTCTGCCGCAAACACGGCAAGGCGATGATCATCGGCACTACGGGTTTCAGTGTCGAAGAAAAGCAGTTGCTGGCCGAGGCGGGCAAGGACATTCCAATTGTCTTTGCTGCCAATTTCAGCGTCGGCGTCAACCTGTGCCTGAAACTGCTCGATACTGCCGCGCGGGTGCTGGGTGATGATGTCGATATCGAAATCACCGAGGCTCACCATCGGCATAAAGTCGATGCGCCTTCAGGCACTGCCGTGCGCATGGGTGAAGTGATTGCCGATGCCCTCGGCCGTGATCTGAAGAAGGTTGCGGTGTACGGTCGTGAGGGTCAGACCGGCGCTCGTGAGCGCGAGACCATCGGTTTTGCCACCGTGCGTGCCGGCGACATTGTTGGCGATCACACGGTGCTGTTCGCCGCCGACGGTGAGCGCGTAGAGATCACCCATAAGGCATCCAGTCGCATGACCTTCGCCAAAGGTGCGGTGCGTGCCGCATTGTGGCTGGACGGGCGTGAGCCTGGTCTGTACGACATGCAAGACGTGCTCGACCTGCGTTAAGATGCACCCGAAATCGGGCTCGCGCGCAGCGTTTGAGCCCGTTTTTACTCCGCCAAGCGACGTCCTGTCGCATTCTCCAGCCTTTAAGGCTCATTGGCGGTAGACCAAAAATGCCTTTTTCTGTAAGCTACAGCTTTAGTGTGTTCACTAAAAGCGCGCAGAATAATTCAGTGAATGAGCGGGGTGACGTGTCCATACGTCACTCCGCTTTTTTACACCTGCGATCGCCCTTTCAGGCTTTATTTACGGGAGGTCTTCTTGACTAAGCCAGCCATACTCGCCCTTGCTGATGGCAGCATTTTTCGCGGCGAAGCAATTGGAGCCGACGGTCAAACCGTTGGTGAGGTGGTGTTCAATACCGCCATGACCGGCTATCAGGAAATCCTTACCGATCCTTCCTACGCCCAACAGATCGTTACCCTGACTTACCCGCACATCGGCAACACCGGTACTACGCCGGAAGATGCCGAGTCTGACCGCGTCTGGTCCGCTGGCCTGGTCATCCGTGACTTGCCACTGGTTGCGAGCAACTGGCGCAACACGATGTCCCTGTCCGATTACCTGAAAGCCAACAACGTCGTGGCCATCGCCGGTATCGACACCCGTCGCCTGACCCGCATCCTGCGTGAGAAAGGCGCACAGAACGGCTGCATCATGGCCGGCGACAACATCTCGGAAGAAGCCGCCATTGCCGCCGCCCAGGGTTTCCCTGGCCTCAAGGGCATGGACCTGGCGAAAGTCGTCAGCACCAAAGAACAGTACGAATGGCGCTCGACGGTCTGGGACCTGAAAACCGACAGTCACGCGACTATCGACGCTTCGGAGTTGCCGTACCACGTGGTTGCCTACGACTACGGCGTGAAGCTGAACATTCTGCGCATGCTGGTCGAGCGCGGCTGCCGCGTTACTGTGGTTCCGGCCCAGACGCCAGCGGCTGACGTGCTCGCGCTGAAACCGGATGGCGTGTTCCTGTCCAACGGCCCGGGTGACCCGGAGCCATGCGACTACGCGATCCAGGCAATCAAGGACGTGCTGGAAACCGAGATCCCGGTATTCGGTATCTGCCTCGGTCACCAGTTGCTGGCCCTGGCCTCCGGTGCCAAGACCCTGAAAATGGGCCACGGCCACCATGGTGCCAACCACCCGGTGCAGGACCTGGACAGCGGCGTAGTGATGATCACCAGCCAGAACCACGGTTTTGCGGTGGACGAGGCGACCCTGCCAGCCAACGTCCGGGCGATCCACAAATCGCTGTTCGACGGCACCTTGCAAGGGATCGAGCGTACCGACAAGAGCGCCTTCAGCTTCCAGGGTCACCCTGAAGCCAGCCCTGGCCCGAACGACGTAGCGCCTCTGTTCGATCGCTTCATCAATGAAATGGCCAAGCGACGCTAATCGCTGGTACTGATGCAGCATAGCTTGAGGGTGGTCCCGAGACCGGCGGCCCCCTCAAGGCTTCACAGATTGAACAAGACGGCTTGCCGACTGACCTGCGGATTTGAGTGACAAACCCATGCCAAAACGTACAGACATAAAAAGCATCCTGATTCTCGGCGCTGGCCCGATCGTTATCGGCCAGGCTTGCGAATTCGACTACTCCGGCGCCCAGGCCTGCAAAGCCCTGCGCGAGGAGGGCTACCGCGTCATCCTGGTGAACTCCAACCCGGCAACCATCATGACCGACCCGGACATGGCCGACGCCACGTACATCGAGCCGATCAAGTGGCAGACCGTTGCCAAGATCATCGAGAAAGAACGTCCGGACGCGCTGCTGCCAACCATGGGCGGCCAGACCGCCCTGAACTGCGCCCTGGACCTGGAGCGCGAAGGCGTCCTGGAAAAGTTCGGCGTAGAGATGATTGGCGCCAATGCCGACACCATCGACAAGGCCGAAGACCGTTCACGCTTTGACAAAGCGATGAAATCCATTGGCCTGGACTGCCCGCGCTCGGGTATCGCCCACAGCATGGAAGAAGCCAACGCAGTGCTCGAGAAGCTCGGCTTCCCGTGCATCATCCGTCCGTCCTTCACGATGGGCGGCACCGGTGGCGGTATCGCTTACAACCGTGAAGAGTTCGAAGAAATCTGCGCTCGTGGTCTGGACCTGTCGCCGACCAAAGAGCTGCTGATCGACGAATCCCTGATCGGCTGGAAAGAATACGAGATGGAGGTTGTCCGCGATAAGAAGGACAACTGCATCATCGTCTGCTCCATTGAAAACTTTGATCCGATGGGCGTGCACACCGGTGACTCGATCACTGTTGCGCCGGCACAGACCCTGACGGACAAGGAATACCAGATCATGCGTAACGCCTCCCTGGCGGTACTGCGCGAGATCGGCGTGGAAACCGGCGGCTCCAACGTCCAGTTCGGCATCTGCCCGGACACTGGCCGTATGGTGGTCATCGAGATGAACCCGCGGGTATCCCGTTCGTCGGCACTGGCCTCGAAAGCCACTGGTTTCCCGATTGCGCGTATCGCTGCCAAACTGGCGATCGGCTACACCCTGGATGAACTGCAGAACGAAATCACCGGTGGTGCTACTCCTGCGTCCTTCGAGCCGTCCATCGACTACGTCGTGACCAAGCTGCCACGCTTCGCCTTCGAGAAATTCCCGAAAGCCGACGCGCGCCTGACCACTCAAATGAAGTCGGTGGGTGAGGTCATGGCCATTGGCCGGACTTTCCAGGAATCGCTGCAGAAAGCTTTGCGCGGCCTGGAAGTGGGCGTTTGCGGCCTGGACGAGAAGCTCGACCTGAGCAATCCGGAAAGCATGAGCATCCTCAAGCGCGAGCTGACCGTGCCGGGTGCCGAGCGTATCTGGTACGTGGCTGACGCGTTCCGCGCCGGCCTGTCGGTCGAAGATATCTTCGGCATGAACATGATCGACCCGTGGTTCCTGGTACAGATCGAAGATCTGATCAAGGAAGAAGAGAAGGTCAAGACCCTGGGTCTGGCCAGCATCGACAAAGACATGATGTTCCGCCTCAAGCGCAAGGGCTTCTCCGACATGCGTCTGGCCAAGCTGCTGGGCGTGACCGAGAAAAACCTGCGTCGTCACCGTCACAAGCTGGAGATCTTCCCGGTCTACAAGCGCGTTGACACCTGCGCGGCCGAGTTCGCCACCGACACCGCCTACCTCTACTCGACTTACGAGGAAGAGTGCGAAGCCGCGCCGTCGGGCCGCGACAAGATCATGATCCTCGGCGGCGGTCCTAACCGTATCGGCCAAGGCATCGAGTTCGACTATTGCTGCGTGCACGCGGCATTGGCCCTGCGCGAAGACGGTTACGAGACCATCATGGTCAACTGCAACCCGGAAACCGTTTCCACCGACTACGACACCTCCGATCGCCTGTACTTCGAACCAGTGACCCTGGAAGACGTGCTGGAAATCTGCCGCGTCGAAAAGCCTAAAGGCGTGATCGTCCAGTACGGCGGCCAGACCCCACTGAAACTGGCGCGTGCCCTGGAAGAAGCCGGCGTGCCGATCATCGGCACCAGCCCTGACGCCATTGACCGCGCCGAAGACCGCGAGCGCTTCCAGCAAATGGTCGAGCGCCTGAACCTGCGTCAGCCGCCAAACGCTACTGTGCGCAGCGAAGACGAAGCGATTCGTGCTGCCAGCAAGATCGGTTACCCACTGGTAGTTCGTCCGTCCTACGTGTTGGGCGGTCGCGCGATGGAAATCGTCTACGAAGAAGAAGAGCTCAAGCGCTACCTGCGTGACGCGGTGAAAGTGTCCAACGACAGCCCGGTGCTGCTCGACCACTTCCTCAACTGCGCCATCGAAATGGACGTGGATGCGGTCTGCGACGGTACCGACGTGGTGATCGGCGCGATCATGCAGCACATTGAGCAGGCCGGTGTTCACTCCGGTGACTCCGCATGCTCCCTGCCGCCGTACTCGCTGCCTGCGCATATCCAGGACGAGATGCGCGAACAGGTCAAGAAAATGGCCCTGGAGTTGGGCGTTGTCGGCCTGATGAACGTGCAGTTGGCGCTGCAAGGCGAAGACATCTACGTGATCGAAGTCAACCCGCGCGCTTCCCGTACCGTGCCGTTCGTGTCCAAGTGCATCGGTGTTTCCCTGGCGATGATCGCGGCTCGCGTCATGGCCGGTAAAACCCTGAAGGAAATCGGCTTCACCAAGGAAATCATTCCTAACTTCTACAGCGTGAAAGAGGCGGTGTTCCCATTCGCCAAATTCCCGGGTGTGGACCCGATCCTGGGCCCTGAGATGAAGTCCACCGGTGAAGTGATGGGCGTGGGCGACACCTTTGGCGAAGCATTCGCCAAGGCCCAGATGGGCGCCAGCGAAGTACTGCCGACTGGCGGTACCGCGTTCATCAGCGTGCGTGACGATGACAAGCCACTGGTTGCAGGCGTGGCCCGTGATCTGATCAACTTGGGCTTCGAAGTGGTTGCCACTGCCGGTACTGCCAAGCTGATCGAAGCCGCAGGCCTGAAAGTGCGCCGTGTGAACAAGGTGACCGAAGGTCGTCCGCACGTGGTCGACATGATCAAGAATGACGAAGTCACCCTGATCATCAACACCACCGAAGGTCGTCAGTCGATCGCCGACTCGTACTCCATTCGTCGTAATGCCTTGCAGCACAAGATCTACTGCACCACCACCATTGCTGCTGGCGAAGCCATCTGCGAAGCGCTGAAGTTCGGTCCCGAGAAGACCGTACGTCGCTTGCAGGATCTACACGCAGGATTGAAGGCATGATCAAGTACCCAATGACCGTCCAGGGCGCCAAAGCCCTGGAAGAGGAGCACGCTCACCTGACCAAGGTCGTCCGTCCGAAGCTCAGCCAGGACATCGGAACGGCCCGCGAGTTGGGAGACCTGAAGGAAAACGCTGAATACCACGCTGCTCGCGAGCAGCAGGGCATGGTCGAGGCGCGGATTCGTGACATCGAAGGCCGCATGCAGAATGCGGTAATCATCGACGTCACGACCATTGCGCACACCGGCAAAGTGATTTTCGGCACCACCGTTGAAATCGCCAACGTCGAAACCGACGAAAGCGTCACTTACCACATCGTGGGTGAAGACGAAGCTGACTTCAAACTCGGCAAGATTTCCGTGGGTTCGCCACTGGCCCGCGCCTTGATTGCCAAGGAAGAGGGTGACGTGGTTGCCGTGAAGACGCCGGGTGGCGTTATCGAGTATGAGATTGTCGAAGTTCGCCACATCTAATAAGTCAGGGCGCCCGCTTCGTGCGGGCGCCATGCTTTGGCAGTTGACCCAGATGTTATGGGTTGGCGGCCTGTGGCTGCTGCATATCGGTCTGGTGCCGGTGCTGGGCATGATTGGCCTGGCGCCGCTGCTGATCGACGAAGTTGCAGGCATGCTGAATGCGCTGATGGTGGCGTTTGGCGCAGCGTGTGTGATTTTTCAGGCTTTGGTGCTGATTCAGGCCGAGGGCCTTGCCAGTCTATGGCGCGATATTCGCGGGCAACTGCTGTTGGTGGGGTTGTGTGCGTGCGGGATGTTTGTCGTCGTGCGCTTCGGCTGGCCGGATGCAGTGCGTTGGCAGGTTTTCAGCTACCTGGTCCTGGGCTTTTCCGGGCTGGTGCTGGTGTTGCAGCCGGTGCCTGGGTGGAGTGGCAGGGTGCGCGAAGCACACCCTTGACCCTTGTCATCACTTGAAGCGATGGACGTTCGACAGTTGCTTGTTGACGCTGAAGTTCTTGCGGTAAATCAGTGCCATCTTGCCGATGACCTGAACCAGGTCCGCTTTGCCGACCTTGCACAGTTCTGCAATGTTCGCCAGGCGCGACTCGCGATCGAGGATGTTGAGCTTGATTTTAATCAGCTCGTGATCCGCCAACGCGCGTTCAAGTTCGGCTAACACACCTTCAGTCAAACCGTTGTCAGCCACAGTCAAGACTGGTTTCAGATGGTGGCCAATGGATTTGTACTGTTTCTTCTGCTCTTGAGTGAGCGGCATAATCTGACCCCTGCGTCTGATCTTGTAAAAAGCGGCGGCCAGTTTACCCGAGCGAGTCCGGGACCGCCCAGTTAATCACGACCCGTTTTATTTTCGAGGTGGCCCGTGGCCCGTTCCAAGACAAGCCTTAAGTGGCTGCAAAGACATGTCAATGATCCCTATGTGAAGCAGGCGCAGAAGGATGGTTACCGCTCGCGTGCGAGTTACAAGCTTCTGGAGGTCCAGGAGAAATACAAGCTGATCCGTCCGGGTATGAGCGTTGTCGACCTGGGTGCGGCGCCCGGCGGCTGGTCGCAGGTCACTAGTCGGCTGATCGGTGGTCATGGGCGTTTGATCGCCTCGGACATCCTGGAAATGGACAGTATTCCGGACGTGACTTTCATCCAGGGTGACTTCACCCAGGACGAAGTGCTCGCTCAGATCCTTGAAGCCGTGGGTAATTCGCAGGTGGACCTTGTGATTTCCGATATGGCCCCCAATATGAGTGGTACGCCTGAGGTGGACATGCCAAAAGCCATGTTTCTATGTGAGCTGGCTCTTGATCTGGCGGCACGGATACTCAGGCCGGGTGGCAATTTTGTGATCAAGGTGTTTCAGGGCGAAGGGTTTGATGCTTACGTGAAGGACGCTCGTCAGAAATTCGACAAGGTCCAGATGATTAAGCCGGACTCTTCCCGTGGCAGTTCCCGCGAGCAATACATGCTGGCTTGGGGCTACCGCGGCCGCAGTGAGTAAATCGAGGTTTTTTTGCGGCTCGATAGGATTTTCGTATTTCGCCCTGTGGGAAATAGCGAATATTGTGTAGAAAGTGTTTCACAAAGGGTTACAGACGGCGCCTGCCAGAGCCGTACGTAATGTAGTAAGTTAGGCCGGTGAATATCATGCGAAGCGCGCGCCATTAGCGGAGCTTGCTTCAGAGGGTAGTTAATTGAACGATATGGCAAAGAATCTGATCCTGTGGTTGATCATCGCGGCGGTCCTGGTGACGGTGATGAACAACTTCTCCAGCCCTAACGAGCCGCAGACCCTCAACTACTCCGACTTCATCCAGCAGGTCAAGGATGGCAAGGTCGAGCGCGTAGCCGTTGACGGTTATGTGATTACCGGTAAACGCAACGATGGCGACAGCTTCAAGACCATCCGTCCGGCAATTCAGGACAACGGTCTGATCGGTGACCTCGTGGACAACCACGTCGTTGTCGAAGGTAAGCAGCCTGAGCAGCAAAGCATCTGGACTCAACTCCTGGTGGCAAGCTTCCCGATCTTGGTGATCATCGCCGTGTTCATGTTCTTCATGCGCCAGATGCAGGGCGGCGCGGGAGGCAAGGGTGGGCCGATGAGCTTCGGCAAGAGCAAGGCACGCCTGCTCTCCGAAGATCAGGTCAAGACTACATTGGCTGACGTTGCTGGTTGCGACGAAGCCAAGGAAGAAGTCGGCGAGTTGGTAGAATTCCTCCGTGATCCGGGCAAGTTTCAGCGCCTGGGTGGTCGCATCCCTCGCGGTGTGCTGATGGTCGGTCCTCCGGGTACCGGTAAAACCTTGCTGGCCAAGGCGATTGCCGGCGAAGCGAAGGTGCCGTTCTTTACCATTTCCGGTTCCGACTTCGTCGAGATGTTTGTCGGCGTGGGTGCGAGCCGTGTTCGTGACATGTTCGAGCAGGCCAAGAAGCATGCGCCTTGCATCATCTTCATCGATGAAATCGACGCCGTCGGTCGCCACCGTGGCGCCGGTATGGGTGGTGGTCACGACGAGCGCGAACAGACTCTCAACCAGTTGCTGGTAGAGATGGACGGCTTCGAAATGAATGACGGCATCATCGTGATTGCTGCAACCAACCGTCCGGACGTATTGGACCCTGCGTTGCTGCGTCCGGGCCGTTTCGACCGTCAGGTCGTGGTAGGTCTGCCGGATATCCGAGGTCGCGAGCAAATTCTCAAGGTGCACATGCGCAAAGTGCCAATGGGTGACGACGTCGCTCCTGCGGTAATTGCCCGTGGTACACCAGGGTTCTCTGGTGCCGACCTTGCCAACCTGGTGAACGAAGCGTCGTTGTTCGCTGCCCGTACCGGCAAGCGCGTCGTCGAAATGAAAGAATTCGAACTGGCCAAGGACAAGATCATGATGGGCGCTGAGCGCAAATCCATGGTCATGTCGGAAAAAGAGAAGCAGAACACCGCTTATCACGAAGCAGGTCATGCCATTGTGGGGCGCGTAGTGCCGGAGCATGACCCGGTCTACAAGGTCTCCATCATCCCGCGCGGTCGTGCGTTGGGTGTGACCATGTTCCTGCCGGAGGAAGATCGCTACAGCCTGTCCAAGCGTGCGCTGATCAGCCAGATCTGCTCGCTCTACGGTGGTCGTATCGCTGAAGAGATGACCTTGGGCTTCGACGGTGTGACCACCGGAGCTTCCAACGACATCATGCGCGCCAGCCAGATTGCGCGGAACATGGTAACCAAATGGGGACTGTCGGAAAAACTCGGTCCGCTTATGTATGCCGAAGAAGAAGGCGAAGTGTTCCTCGGTCGCGGTGGCGGAGGTCAGGGTGCAAGCTTCTCTGGTGAGACAGCCAAGCTGATCGACTCCGAGGTCCGCAGCATCATTGATCAGTGCTACGGCACCGCCAAGCAGATTCTCACCGATAATCGCGACAAGCTCGACGCAATGGCCGATGCGCTGATGAAATACGAGACGATCGATGCCGATCAGATCGACGACATCATGGCGGGTCGTACTCCTCGCGAACCTCGGGACTGGTCGGGTGGTACAGGCACTTCCGGTACTCCTCCGGCAGTGCAGGATCCGCGCCCGGAAACACCGATCGGCGGTCCTGCTGCTGACGTTTAAGGTTTGAAATGACTTTTGTTCAGTCCTCGACCCGGTTGCCTTGCGGCAACCGGGTTCTTGATTTGGCCCATACGCATGTCATGGGTATTCTCAACGTAACTCCCGACTCCTTTTCCGATGGCGGCCGCTTCAGCCAGCTCGACGCGGCTCTGCGCCATGCGGAAGCGATGGTGGCGGCCGGCGCGACGCTGATCGATGTCGGAGGTGAATCGACCCGGCCGGGTGCCAGGGCGGTTTCTCCGCTCGAGGAGCTCGAGCGCGTAGCGCCTGTCGTCGAGCGCCTCAACAACGAACTCGATGTGATCATTTCGGTTGATACCTCCACTCCGGCAGTCATGCGCGAAACTGCGCGACTGGGGGCGGGGTTGATCAATGATGTGCGCTCCTTGCGCCGTGACGGCGCATTGGATGCCGCTGCAGCCACCGGCTTGCCTGTGTGCTTGATGCATATGCTGGGCGAGCCTGGCGACATGCAGGATGATCCGCATTATCAGGACGTTACCAGTGAGGTCGGTGAGTTTCTCGCCGAGCGGATGGCTCAGTGTGCACTGGTTGGCATTCCAGCCGAGCGCATCATCCTGGATCCGGGCTTCGGCTTCGCCAAAACCCTGCAGCACAATCTAAGCTTGTTCAAACACATGGAAGCCTTGCACGCCCTGGGGCGCCCCCTGTTGGTCGGGGTTTCGCGCAAGAGCATGATTGGCAATGCGTTAAATCGTCCGGTCGGGGAACGTCTGTATGGCGGCCTGGCGCTGGCGGCACTGGCGTGCGCCAAGGGAGCGCGTATATTGCGCGTCCATGATGTAGCCGAAACAGTTGATGTAGTGCGGATGATTACCGCAGTCGAAACAGCCGAATAAGAGTGATGGAGCAACTTATGACTAAGAAATACTTTGGTACCGACGGCATTCGCGGTCGAGTCGGCGAATACCCAATTACCCCTGACTTCATGCTCAAGCTTGGCTGGGCTGCAGGCATGGCGTTTCGCAAGATGGGTGCATGCAAGGTGCTGGTGGGCAAGGACACCCGCATATCCGGATATATGTTTGAGTCGGCGCTGGAGGCTGGCCTGACGTCGGCCGGTGCCGACGTGATGCTGTTGGGGCCGATGCCAACACCTGCCATTGCCTACCTGACCCGCACTTTTCATGCGCAAGCCGGGATCGTGATCAGTGCCTCGCACAACCCTCACGACGACAACGGCATCAAGTTCTTCTCCGGCAGTGGGACCAAGCTTCCGGATGAAGTCGAGTTGATGATCGAAGAACTGCTCGACACCCCGATGACTGTGGTTGAGTCGAGCAAGATCGGCAAGGTTTCGCGGATCAACGATGCCTCGGGTCGTTATATCGAATTCTGCAAGAGCAGCGTGCCGACGGGTACCAGCTTTGCTGGCCTGAAGATCGTGCTCGACTGCGCCCACGGTGCGACCTACAAAGTGGCCCCGAGCGTATTCCGTGAGCTGGGGGCTGAAGTCGTAGTGCTCTCTGCCCAGCCCAATGGCCTGAACATCAATGATAATTGTGGCTCGACCCACATGGGGCAACTGCAGGCTGCCGTACTGGCCGAACACGCCGACCTGGGTATCGCCTTTGATGGCGATGGCGACCGGGTGCTGATGGTTGATCACACCGGTGCCATTGTTGATGGCGACGAGTTGCTCTATATCATTGCTCGCGATCTGCATGAGCGTGACAAGCTGCAGGGCGGCGTGGTCGGTACCTTGATGAGTAACCTTGGGCTGGAACTGGCCCTGGCTGACCTGTCGATTCCTTTTGTGCGCGCCAATGTCGGCGATCGGTATGTTATTGCTGACCTATTGGAGCGCAATTGGCTGGTGGGTGGCGAAAACTCCGGGCATATCGTGTGCTTTAGCCACACTACCACCGGTGATGCGATCATTGCGGCGTTGCAAGTGCTGATGGCCCTCAAGACTCGCTCCGAAGGTCTTGCCCAGGCGCGTCAAGCGTTGCGCAAGTGCCCTCAGGTGCTGATCAATGTGCGTTTTGGCGGTGGTGCCAATCCAATTGAGCATCCAGCAGTCAAAGAGGCCAGTCAGCGCGTCACTGACGCCATGGCCGGTCGTGGGCGCGTGTTGTTGCGTAAGTCCGGTACCGAGCCGCTGGTGCGTGTCATGGTCGAAGGCGAAGACGAAACACAGGTTCGTGGCTATGCCGAAGAGCTGGCAAAGCTGGTTACTGAAGTTTCTGCCTGAATTCGGCTTGCCAGTCTTGATTGTGTTGGGTAACATCTGCGCCCACTTTGACCGACGAGGTACAGCATGCGTCGCCCTATGGTAGCTGGTAACTGGAAGATGCACGGTACCCGCGCCAGCGTCGCTGAGCTGATCAATGGCCTGAGTCATCTGGCCTTGCCGAGCGGTGTTGATGTAGCGGTATTCCCGCCTTGCCTGCATATCAATCAAGTGATTGATGGCTTGAAAGGCCAGCCGATCCAGGTCGGTGCGCAGAACTCTGCGGTGGAATCCATGCAAGGTGCGTTGACCGGTGAGATTGCACCGAGTCAGTTGGTGGATGCAGGTTGTACCCTGGTTCTTGTAGGGCACTCCGAGCGCCGCCAGATCATGGGCGAGCAGGACGGAGCATTGATCCGCAAGTTCGCAGCGGCACAGGCATGCGGCTTGATTCCGGTGTTGTGCGTAGGGGAGACCCTTGAACAGCGCGAAGCCGGGAAAACTCTTGAGGTGGTCGGGCGTCAGCTGGGCTGCATCATCGAGGAGCTGGGTGTTGGTGTCTTTGCCCAGGCAGTCATTGCTTACGAGCCGGTCTGGGCCATTGGCACCGGGCTGACGGCTTCGCCGCAACAAGCGCAGGATGTGCACGCAGCCATCCGCGCCCAGTTGGCGGCAGAAAATTCTGAGGTCGCACAAGGTGTGCGGCTTCTATACGGCGGCAGCGTGAAGGCGGCCAATGCGGTCGAACTGTTCGGCATGCCGGATATCGATGGGGGGCTCATTGGTGGAGCTTCCCTGAATGCAGATGAGTTCGGTGCGATCATTCGCGCCGCGGGAAACTGAAAAAATGCTGGAAACAGTCGTAGTCGTTTTTCATCTGCTGGGTGCATTGGGCGTAGTTGCTCTGGTTTTGCTGCAGCAGGGTAAAGGTGCGGATGCTGGTGCGTCTTTCGGAGCAGGTGCTTCAAATACTGTGTTCGGAAGCCAAGGTTCCTCTACCTTTCTTAGTAAGTTTACTGCTATACTTGCCGCAGGTTTCTTCATAACCAGCTTGGGGTTAGGTTACTTTGCTAAAGAGAAAGCTCACCAGCTGACTCAAGTAGGTTTACCAGATCCAGCAGTGTTGGAAGTTCCAAAGCAAAAACCGGCTTCTGATGATGTACCGGTGCTTCAAGAGCAAAAGTCGGCTACTTCAGCGACTGACGTGCCTCCAGCTCAAGAGCAGAAGTAAGAAGGGTTTCAAACGTAGTATTGCCGAGGTGGTGGAATTGGTAGACACGCAACCTTGAGGTGGTTGTGCCCATAGGGTGTAGGGGTTCGAGTCCCCTTCTCGGTACCAATTATCAGGAGAGCCCGCTGTTGCGGGCTTTCTTGTAGGTGGAAGGTTACATTGACCCTGAAAGGGATCGGTCGTATACTTCCGCCCCAGCTTTGTCGCGGGGTGGAGCAGTCTGGTAGCTCGTCGGGCTCATAACCCGAAGGTCGTCGGTTCAAATCCGGCCCCCGCAACCAGTTTAAGGAGCCCCTTTTAAGGGGCTTTTTGTTAGCTGGACACTTTCAACGCCGCTGTTCGACGGCGTTTCAAGGATGGGCGTTTCGCCCATTTTTTTATTTTGCACAGCATGCACATACATGCACGAGGGGGTTCAGGTGTCGAGCAAGCTAGAAGAGTTGCAGGCCTTGCTGGCCCCGGTGGTCGTGGCCCTAGGCTATGAATGCTGGGGTATTGAGTTTTCGGCTCAAGGTCGCCACTCAATGTTGCGCGTTTATATCGATAAAGAGGGCGGTGTGCTGGTGGACGACTGTGCCATTGTCAGCCGTCAGATCAGTGGTGTTCTGGACGTTGAAGATCCAATCGCCGTTGAATACACCCTCGAAGTTTCCTCGCCTGGCATGGAACGCCCGCTGTTCACTATTGAGCAGTTTGCAAAATTTGCCGGTGAACAAGTGAAGATCAAGCTGCGCTCGCCTTTTGAAGGTCGACGCAACTTTCAGGGCCTTCTGCGCGGTGTAGAAGAGCAGGACGTCGTGGTGCAGGTAGAAGACCATGAGTTCCTGTTGCCGATCGATATGATCGACAAGGCCAACATTATTCCCAGTTTTGACTGAGACGCGGATCCCGCGGATCCAATGGCTTGCGAAAGGCGAGGCGTACGATGAGCAAAGAAGTACTGCTGGTTGTTGAGTCGGTATCCAATGAAAAGGGCGTACCGGCAAACGTAATTTTTGAAGCGCTGGAGCTGGCCTTGGCCACTGCTACCAAAAAGCGTTTCGAGGACGAAGTCGATCTGCGTGTGGAAATCAATCGCCACACCGGTGCCTACGAGACTTTCCGTCGCTGGACGGTGGTCGAAGAAGCAGACCTGGACGATCCGGCTATCGAAACCTGGCCAAGCAAGGTTGCAGAAACGCATCCTGGCGCACAGGTCGGTGACGTAGTCGAAGAAAAGATCGAGTCCATCGAGTTCGGCCGTATTGCTGCACAGACTGCGAAGCAGGTCATTGTGCAGAAAGTTCGCGAAGCCGAGCGCGCTCAAGTCGTTGATGCTTATCGCGAGCGCCTGGGAGAAATCATCTCCGGCACCGTGAAGAAAGTGACCCGCGACAACGTGATCGTCGACTTGGGCAACAACGCAGAAGCGTTGCTGGCTCGTGAAGACATCATCTCCCGCGAAACTTTCCGGGTTGGCGTACGCCTGCGTGCGTTGCTCAAGGAAATCCGCACCGAGAACCGCGGCCCGCAGCTGATCCTGTCGCGTACCGCGCCGGAAATGCTGATCGAGTTGTTCCGCATCGAAGTGCCGGAAATTGCTGAAGGCCTGATCGAAGTAATGGCTGCATCCCGTGACCCGGGTTCGCGTGCCAAGATCGCGGTCCGCTCCAAGGACAAACGCATCGACCCGCAGGGCGCTTGCATCGGTATGCGCGGTTCGCGCGTCCAGGCAGTGTCGGGTGAGTTGGGCGGTGAGCGTGTGGACATCGTCCTGTGGGACGATAACCCGGCTCAGTTCGTAATCAACGCTATGTCCCCGGCTGAGGTTGCGGCAATTATCGTTGACGAAGATGCCCATGCAATGGACATCGCCGTTGGCGCAGACAATCTGGCTCAGGCCATCGGTCGCGGAGGTCAGAACGTGCGTCTGGCCAGCCAGTTGACTGGCTGGACCCTGAACGTGATGACCGAATCGGACATCCAGGCTAAGCAGCAAGCAGAAACCGGCGACATCCTGCGCAACTTCATCGACGAGCTGGAAGTCGACGAAGACCTTGCACAGGTGCTGGTAGATGAAGGCTTCACCAGCCTGGAAGAGATTGCCTACGTACCGGTGGAGGAAATGCTCAACATCGATGGCTTTGACGAAGAAACCGTCAACGAGCTTCGCGCTCGTGCCAAGGATCGTTTGTTGACCAAAGCCATCGCTACTGAGGAAAAGCTGGCAGACGCCCATCCGGCCGAAGACCTGCTCTCGCTTGAGGGTATGGACAAGGATTTGGCGATGGAACTGGCGGTGCGCGGCGTAATTACCCGCGAAGACCTGGCCGAGCAGTCTATTGACGATCTGCTCGACATCGACGGCATTGACGATGATCGTGCCGGCAAGTTGATCATGGCCGCCCGAGCCCATTGGTTCGAGTAATTAGGCGCGGCCTGAGGAGAGAAGTGCATGACGCAAGTCACGGTGAAACAACTGGCCGATGAGGTCAAAACACCGGTAGAGCGCCTGTTGCAGCAGATGCGTGAGGCAGGTCTGCCGCACACCGCCGCCGAAGAACATGTGACTGACAGTGAGAAGCAATCTTTGCTGACTCACTTGAAAAGCAGCCACAAGGCGAAAGTGGAAGAACCACGCAAGATCACGCTGCAGCGTAAAACCACCAGCACCCTGCGTGTTGCTGGCAGCAAAAGCATCAGCGTTGAAGTACGCAAGAAGAAAGTCTTCGTACAGCGCAGCCCGGAAGAAATTGAAGCCGAGCGCAAACGCGAACTGGATGAACGTCGCGCAGTAGATAGTGCTGCACGTCAGAAGGCTGAAGAAGAAGCCAAGCGTCGCGCCGAAGAAGAAGCGCGTCGCCAGCCTGCTGCTGCGCAAACCGCTACCAACGACGCAGTCGCGGCTCCTGCTGCGGCCGCCGTGCCTGTGCGTGAAAGCGCTCCGGTTGTGGCTGCTGCTCCAGCACCGTCTGCAGACGTTCGTAACAAGCAGAACGAACAGCGCCGTCCGGACAAACCACGTGCAGACGATAACAATCGTCGCAGCGGTGGTGGCGACGGCGAGCGTAAAAACGCTCCGCATCGTGCCTCGGTCAAAGAGAAAGCGCCTGCTCCACGCGTTGCCCCACGTACTACCGACGAAGAAAGCGATGGCTTCCGTCGTGGTGGTCGCGGCAAGGCCAAGCTGAAAAAACGCAATGCCCACGGTTTCCAGAGCCCAACCGGCCCTGTCGTGCGTGATGTGCAGATCGGTGAGACCATCACTGTTGGCGATCTCGCCAATCAGATGTCGGTCAAGGCTGCTGAAATCATCAAGTTCATGTTCAAACTGGGTACTCCAGCGACCATCAACCAGGTGCTTGATCAGGAAACTGCTCAGCTGGTAGCCGAAGAACTGGGCCACAAAGTGACCCTGGTCAGCGACACCGCCCTGGAAGATTCCCTGGCCGAGTCCCTGAAGTTTGAAGGTGAGACGTTCTCCCGTGCTCCAGTTGTGACCGTAATGGGCCACGTTGACCATGGTAAGACTTCGCTGCTCGACTACATCCGTCGTGCCAAGGTAGCTGCTGGCGAAGCCGGCGGTATCACCCAGCACATCGGTGCGTACCACGTTGAAACCGAACGTGGCATGGTCACCTTCCTCGACACCCCAGGTCACGCCGCGTTTACCGCCATGCGTGCTCGTGGTGCCAAGGCCACTGACATCGTGATCCTGGTAGTTGCAGCGGACGACGGCGTGATGCCGCAGACCATTGAAGCTGTCCAGCACGCCAAGGCTGCCGGTGTTCCACTGGTTGTTGCAGTGAACAAGATCGACAAGCCGGGCGCTGATCTCGATCGCATCCGTAGCGAACTGTCGGTTCACGGCGTGACTTCGGAAGAGTGGGGCGGCGACACCCCGTTCGTATCGGTTTCGGCGAAAGTCGGTACCGGCGTGGACGAGTTGCTCGAAGCTGTCCTGCTGCAAGCTGAAGTTCTTGAATTGAAAGCGACTCCTTCGGCTCCTGGCCGTGGCGTCGTGGTTGAATCGCGTCTCGACAAAGGTCGTGGTCCGGTTGCAACCGTTCTGGTTCAAGACGGTACCCTGCGCCAAGGCGACATGGTGCTGGTCGGTTCGAACTATGGCCGTGTACGTGCCATGCTCGACGAGAACGGCAAGCCAATCAAGGAAGCCGGTCCTTCCATCCCTGTCGAGATCCTCGGCCTGGACGGTACCCCGGACGCTGGCGACGAGATGAGCGTGTTGTCGGACGAGAAGAAAGCCCGTGAAGTGGCTCTGTTCCGTCAAGGCAAGTTCCGCGAAGTCAAATTGGCTCGCGCTCACGCCGGCAAGCTGGAAAACATCTTTGAAAACATGGGCCAGGCAGAGAAGAAGACGCTTAACATCGTCCTCAAATCTGACGTCCGTGGTTCGCTGGAAGCGTTGAACGGTGCCCTTAACGGCCTGGGTAACGACGAAGTGCAAGTGCGTGTTGTCGGTGGCGGTGTCGGTGGTATCACCGAGTCCGACGCCAACCTGGCACTGGCCTCCAACGCTGTACTGTTCGGCTTCAACGTGCGTGCCGATGCTGGCGCTCGCAAGATCGTCGAGCAGGAAGGTCTGGATATGCGTTATTACAACGTGATCTACGACATCATCGAAGACGTCAAGAAAGCCCTGACCGGTATGCTGGGCAGCGATGTTCGCGAGAACATCCTGGGTATCGCTGAAGTACGTGACGTGTTCCGTTCGCCGAAGTTTGGCGCGATCGCCGGTTGCATGGTGCTCGAAGGTGTCGTTCACCGTAACCGTCCAATCCGTGTACTGCGTGAAGACATCGTTATCTTCGAAGGCGAGCTGGAATCCCTGCGCCGCTTCAAGGATGACGCTTCCGAAGTACGTGCCGGCATGGAATGCGGTATCGGCGTGAAGAGCTACAACGACGTCAAAGCTGGCGACAAGATCGAAGTCTACGAGAAGGTTCAGGTTGCTCGCAGCCTCTAACTCGCGCACTTCAAGGGCCACGACGGGCCGTCGCATGCAAATGCGCGGCACGGCGTCAGGACTCTAAACGCAACGCCCGGTCTGGCTTTTGTCAGGCCGGGCGTTTGCCGCTTTCAGACCACACGGGTTTCACCGTGGGGCAGTAACAGGTAACAAGACATGGCAAAAGAATACAGCCGTACCCAACGTATCGGCGATCAGATGCAGCGCGAGCTCGCACAGTTGATCCGTCGTGAAGTCAAAGACCCGCGCGTCGGCCTGGTCACCATTACCGCTGTTGAAGTCAGCCGTGACGTCGGTCACGCCAAGATTTTCATCACCGTGATGGGTCAGGACAACGCCGAAGACATCGCGCAAAGCATCAAGGTGCTCAACTCCGCCGCAGGCTTCCTGCGCATGCAGCTGGCCCGTGAAATGAAATTGCGCAGCGTTCCGCAGCTGCACTTCCACTACGACGAAAGCGTCGTGCGTGGCGCGCACCTGTCGGCCCTGATCGAACGTGCGGTGGCTGAAGACAGTCAGCGCCCGGTAGCGGCTGAACCCGAAGACGCCAAGGAGTAATCGGTGGCTCAGGTCAAACGTATCCGTCGTAACGTCAGCGGCATCATCCTGCTCGACAAACCGCTGGGGTTCACCTCCAACGCGGCGTTGCAGAAGGTTCGCTGGTTGCTCAACGCCGAGAAGGCCGGCCACACCGGCAGTCTCGATCCGCTGGCCACCGGTGTATTGCCGTTGTGCTTCGGTGAGGCGACCAAGTTTTCGCAGTACCTGCTCGATTCCGACAAGGCTTATGAAACCTTGGCGCAACTGGGCAAGACCACCACCACGGCCGATGCCGAGGGTGAGGTTTTGCAGGAGCGTCCGGTGACCGTTGGTCGCCCCGATATCGAAGCGGCTTTGCCGAAATTCCGTGGGCAAATCAGTCAGATACCACCTATGTATTCAGCGCTCAAGCGTGACGGGCAGCCGCTGTACAAGCTGGCTCGTGCAGGCGAAGTAGTGGAGCGCGAACCGCGTTCTGTTACTATTGCGCGCTTGGAATTGCTGGCCTTCGAAGGTGATACTGCGCGGCTGGCGGTGGATTGCAGCAAAGGCACCTATATTCGTACCCTCGTGGAGGATATTGGTGAGCAACTCGGTTGTGGCGCTTACGTTGCACAATTGCGACGTACCCAGGCCGGGCCGTTCACGCTGGCGCAGACTGTCACGCTTGAAGAGCTGGAAGCGGTACATGCCGAGGGTGGTAACGAAGCGGTCGATCGCTTCCTGATGCCATCGGACAGCGGCCTGCTGGATTGGCCACTGTTGCAGTTTTCGGAGCACAGCTCGTTCTACTGGCTTAACGGCCAACCGGTACGAGCCCCGGACGCACCGAAGTTCGGCATGGTACGGGTACAGGATCACAATGGTCGCTTCATCGGAATCGGTGAAGTGAGCGAAGACGGGCGCATCGCGCCGCGTCGACTGATTCGGTCAGAATGACCGGACGAGGGTGGCTGTTAATAGGCACGGTCACTACTCATTTTTAGATACAGGGATTTGTCCCTGGCCTATTGAGACTGTTTTTCTGAAACAGTTTCCTGATAAAAGGATTGCCTCATGGCTCTCGACGTTCAAGAAAAAGCTCAAATCGTAGCTGACTATCAGCAAGCTGTTGGTGACACTGGTTCGCCAGAAGTGCAAGTTGCACTGCTGACCCACAACATCAACAAACTGCAAGGTCACTTCAAGGCCAACGGTAAAGATCACCACTCCCGTCGTGGTCTGATCCGCATGGTAAACCAGCGTCGTAAGCTGCTGGACTACCTGAAAGGCAAGGATCTGGGCCGTTACCAGGCTCTGATCGGTCGCCTGGGTCTGCGTCGCTAATAAGCGATTGCGCTAGAGGTTGGTTGTCTGCCGTACGTCAGTGGGTTTCCCTCTGGCGCATGGCAGGCTCCCAGCCTCAAGTTTTATCTGGATACACGTTTTACCCTGGACAGGCGTTGGGCCGACTCCCGACATTGCCCAAGAATTTCGCAAGAAGACAAGTTCCCCAAGAGCCACAAAGAAGGTAGGACACCGTGAACCCGGTAATCAAAAAATTCCAGTTCGGTCAGTCGACCGTTACCCTCGAGACTGGCCGTATCGCCCGTCAGGCCTCCGGCGCAGTATTGGTCACCGTTGACGACGATGTCAGCGTGTTGGTGACTGTTGTCGGTGCCAAGCAAGCCGATCCAGGCAAGGGCTTCTTCCCTCTGTCCGTTCACTACCAGGAAAAAACTTACGCTGCCGGTAAGATCCCTGGCGGTTTCTTCAAGCGCGAAGGCCGTCCTTCCGAGAAAGAAACCCTGACTTCCCGACTGATCGACCGTCCGATCCGTCCGCTGTTCCCAGAAGGCTTCATGAACGAAGTGCAGGTTGTCTGCACCGTCGTTTCCACCAGCAAGAAGACCGATCCGGACATCGCTGCGATGATCGGTACCTCGGCTGCCCTGGCCATCTCCGGCATTCCTTTCGATGGCCCTATCGGCTGTGCACGCGTTGCGTTCCACGAAAGCACTGGCTACCTGCTGAACCCGACTTACGAGCAACAGAAAGCTTCGAGCCTGGACATGGTCGTTGCCGGTACCTCGGAAGCCGTACTGATGGTTGAATCGGAAGCCAAAGAGCTGACCGAAGACCAGATGCTGGGCGCGGTACTGTTTGCTCACGACGAGTTCCAGGTTGTGATCAACGCCGTCAAAGAACTGGCGGCCGAAGCGGCCAAGCCAACCTGGACCTGGACTGCACAGCCAGAAGCCACCGCTCTGCTGGGCGCCATCCGTGCCGAGTTCGGCGACGCGATCTCCCAGGCTTACACCATCACCATCAAGGCCGACCGTTACGCTCGCCTGGGTGAGTTGAAAGACCAGGTTGTGGCCAAGCTGTCCGGTGAAGAAGGTCAGCCTTCTTCCAGCGAAGTGAAAGCTGCTTTCGGCGAAATCGAATACCGCACCGTTCGCGAAAACATCGTAAACGGCAAGCCACGTATCGACGGCCGCGACACCAAGACCGTACGTCCTTTGAACATCGAAGTTGGTGTTCTGCCTAAGACCCACGGTTCGGCTCTGTTCACCCGTGGCGAAACCCAGGCGCTGGTTGTTGCAACTCTGGGTACTGCCCGTGACGCGCAGCTGTTGGACACCCTGGAAGGCGAGAAAAAAGACCCGTTCATGCTGCACTACAACTTCCCTCCGTTCTCGGTAGGTGAGTGTGGTCGCATGGGTGGCGCTGGTCGTCGCGAAATCGGTCACGGCCGTCTGGCCCGTCGTTCGATTGCAGCCATGCTGCCTGCAGCCGACGTGTTCCCGTACACCATCCGTGTTGTATCGGAAATCACCGAGTCCAACGGTTCGAGCTCCATGGCTTCGGTCTGCGGCGCCTCCCTGGCACTGATGGATGCCGGCGTTCCGATGAAGGCACCGGTTGCCGGTATCGCCATGGGTCTGGTTAAAGAAGGCGAGAAGTTCGCCATCCTGACCGACATCCTGGGCGACGAAGATCACCTGGGCGACATGGACTTCAAAGTAGCCGGTACCGCCAAAGGTGTTACCGCGCTGCAGATGGACATCAAGATCAAGGGCATCACCGAAGAAATCATGGAAATCGCTCTGGGCCAAGCCCTGGAAGCGCGCCTGAATATCCTCGGTCAGATGAACCAGATCATTGGTCAGTCCCGTACCGAACTGTCGGAAAATGCTCCGACCATGATCGCGATGAAAATCGACACCGACAAAATCCGTGATGTTATCGGTAAAGGCGGCGCGACCATTCGTGCGATCTGTGAAGAGACCAAGGCTTCGATCGACATCGAAGACGACGGCTCGATCAAGATCTTCGGCGAAACCAAGGAAGCTGCTGAAGCTGCACGTCAGCGCGTTCTGGGCATCACCGCAGAAGCTGAAATCGGCAAGATCTACGTTGGTAAGGTTGAGCGCATCGTCGACTTCGGCGCATTCGTCAACATTCTGCCTGGCAAGGACGGTCTGGTTCACATCTCGATGCTGAGCGACGCTCGCGTTGAAAAAGTGACCGACATCCTGAAAGAAGGCCAAGAAGTGGAAGTGTTGGTACTGGACGTGGACAACCGCGGCCGTATCAAGCTATCCATCAAAGACGTAGCCGCTGCCAAGGCTTCGGGCGTTTAATTACGCACATCGCCTGACCGCTTCAACGTTGTAGAAAATGCCCCGCCGTGAAAACGGCGGGGCATTTTTTTGTGTCCGGAAAAGATCAAAAGATCGCAGCCTTCGGCAGCTTATACGCACGATTTTCTGTAGGGGCTGCCGGAGGCTGAGATCTTTTGCTTTTAAAGGTAAGTGAAGTTGC
This sequence comes from Pseudomonas violetae, assembly GCF_023072615.1. Taxonomy (GTDB): domain Bacteria; phylum Pseudomonadota; class Gammaproteobacteria; order Pseudomonadales; family Pseudomonadaceae; genus Aquipseudomonas; species Aquipseudomonas violetae. Next base: position 14,284 of record NZ_JAKNRW010000014.1, on the reverse strand, counting down.
CTGACCCCTGAGTCAGTGCTAGGTTTAGCCCACTGCCCGTGTAGCTCAGCCGGTAGAGCAGCGCACTCGTAACGCGAAGGTCGCAGGTTCGATTCCTGTCTCGGGCACCAGCGACACGTTGTTTTCAGATGATCCCCGAATGGTTCTGAAGGCCAGACAAACCGGGCTTAAAACGGTTTATTTGCGTCAGAGAGATCCTTGATGATCCAGATCCATCTTCCATTCCCCCGATCAAAGAGAACGCCATGACCGTTAAAGAATTGTCCCAGGAAGCTCGTCACGAAGAAGCGCTGAAGAAGTATTTGCTTGAGTCACCCCAGCTGGCTGGCGAGATCAAAGACCTGCCCGCCGACGATCAGAAAGACCAGATCCAGTGGGCATTCGAGGACGAGGCAGAATCCCAGGGCCTGCAACCCTGGGAGCTGACGCTCAAGTACACTTCGACACCGGAAGAGTTCGAAGCCGCGCGCCTGGTTTTGCACAAGGAAGCGGCCGAAGTCCTGGGCGTTGAGTGGGAAGAGTACTGCGAGATGAATAATCTGGTGGTATGACCCTTGTACGAGCGAGCCTGCTCGCGATGGCGTCCGAGAGATCGCCATCGCGGGCAAGCCCTGCTCCTACAGCATCACAAGCTCAACCTCATCGACAGATCAACCGCCTTCACATCCTTGGTCATCGCACCAATCGAAATATAGTCCACACCGGTTTCAGCAATCGGCAGCAGCGTACTTTCGTTGACTCCACCGCTTGCCTCCAGTTTGGCCTTGCCGCCGTTCAGGCGTACCGCTTCGCGCATGTCATCAAGGCTCAACTCGTCGAGCATGATGATGTCTGCACCCGCTGCCAGCGCTTCCCTCAGCTCACCCAGACTCTCCACCTCGATCTCCACCGGCTTGCCCGGGGCAATCTTGTGCGCAGCGTTGATGGCTTCTGGGATGCCGCCACAGGCCGCGATGTGGTTTTCCTTGATCAGGAACGCGTCATACAGGCCGATGCGGTGATTGTGGCAACCGCCGCAGGTGACAGCGTACTTCTGCGCCAGGCGCAGGCCGGGGAGCGTTTTACGGGTGTCGAGCAGCTTGACCTCGGTTTGTGCAACGAAATCCGCCAGGTAGCGGGCGCGAGTGGCTACCCCGGAAAGCAACTGCAGGAAATTCAAGGCGCAGCGCTCACCTGACAACAGCGAGCGCGCCGGGCCTTCGAGGTGGAACAGCGCCTGATTGGGTTGCACCCGGTCGCCGTCACTTACCTGCCAGTGCACGGCGACTCGCGGGTCCAGTTGCCGGAACACGGCATCGACCCATGCGGTACCGGCGATGACGGCGGCGTCACGGGTAATGATGGTGGCTTTGGCCAGGCGTTCTGCCGGGATCAACTGTGCGGTGATGTCGCCGCTGCCGATATCTTCAAGCAACGCACGGCGCACGTTGGCTTCGATTTCGGCAGTCAAATCGGCGAGACGTAGATTCGGCATAAAGGACTCCACAAACAAAGTGGTCCGATTATAGGGCCATGGCGCGCGGCAACCCAAGGCATCCGAAGCGCGGCGCGGTTGTGAAACCTGCATTTGGTCGCCTTGGCGAAGATATCTATCGTGGCAAGTGATCGCGCGCGGAGGGCCTATCGCGGCATACTGGGGGCCAATACAGTCGACGCTGAAGGAGCCAGTATGCAGTTGGACCCCGCGAGTGGTTGGTGTGAAGGCGCCCAAGTCTGTCCTTCGCCCAACTTCAATGCGCGCCCTACGGATGAAATTTCCCTGCTGGTGATCCACAACATCAGCCTGCCGCCGGCGCAGTTCGCCACTGGCAAGGTGCAGGAGTTCTTCCAGAATCGCCTGGATGTAACGGAGCATCCCTATTTTGCAGGGATTGCCGATCTGCGGGTGTCCGCGCACTTTCTGATTGAGCGAGATGGCACTGTGACTCAGTTTGTCTCTTGTCTTGAGCGTGCCTGGCACGCCGGGGTCTCGGTTTTCGAAGGTCGGGAAATCTGTAACGATTTTTCCGTGGGCATTGAGCTCGAAGGCACGGATGATCAGCCTTTCACCGACGTTCAATACGAGGCGCTGACGGGGCTGACCCGACATTTGCAGAGGGCCTTTCCGGCGATTACTCCACAGCGCATTTGTGGTCATAGTGACATCGCACCCGGTCGCAAGACTGATCCGGGGCCAGCGTTCGACTGGGTACGCTATCGCGTAGCCCTGGCAAAAGAGGAACAACAATGAGTTTTCTGGTGTTGCTGTTGGCGGTCTGGATCGAGAAGTTCTCGGCCTTGCGTCATCGGGTCCAGCGCGACGGCGGATGGTTGCGCGAACTGAACAAGCTTGAGGCCAGCCCACGCCTGGCGAGCCACCCGTGGCTGGTGCTGGTGATTCTGGTGTTGCTGCCGGTCGCGTTACTGGGCCTGCTGTTGATCGTCCTGGACCCGGTTGCTTACGGCCTGTTGGCGTTGCCCGTGCATTTGCTCGTGGTGATCTACAGCCTGGGCCGTGGCGATCTTCTCGCGGGCCTGGGCCCCTTCCGCGACGCCTGGCGCCGGGAAGACCTGCAAGCCGCTACGCATGTGGCAAACCGTGATCTGGGTATCACCGCGGACAGTGGCGAGCAGTTGCTCGAACGCGTGCAGGGCCACTTGCTGTGGGAGGCATACCAGAGTTTCTTCGCGGTGATTTTCTGGTACTTCCTGCTGGGCCCGGTCGCTGCGCTGAGCTATCGCCTCCTGGCGCTGGCCGAAGCTCACTCCCGGAATCGCGCCGTCGCCGAGCGTGCCGCCCAATTGCGCCATGCCTTCGACTGGATACCGGTACGCCTGTTGGCGGCAAGTTTTGCACTGGTCGGTAATTTTGTTGCGGTCAGCCGGGTCATGCTCCACGAACTGCTGAACTGGGATATCAGCGCTGCCCAGTTGATCGAAAAAGTCGGCCTTGTAGCTGGTGAAATTCCAGCGCCAGTGGTCGGCCCGGACGGCATCAACAGCCTCGATCGAATCTGGGAGCTGCTGCTGCGCGCAGCGGTACTCTGGTACGCCGGATTTGCCTTGTGGACAGTCCTTCCCTGAATCCTGCGCCCTTAACGACGAAGATTGGTGCTTGCGATCTTTGTCGTTAACCTTAAGTTACAAAAACTCCCGCCGATTTAAGCTATACAGAGACAGCGTCCAATAGTGGCTATCTGCTTTCTCTGTGCGCCTGCCAATAAAAATAAGAATTTCTAGGGAGACTTCACAGTGAAGAGCTTGCTCTATCCCGCCGTCGCGCTAATGAATCGTCTGAGCTTCGGTATGAAGTTCAGCCTGATCAGCGTGCTGTTCCTCATACCGATGCTGGTGACCAACTTTTATCTGGTGCGCGATTCCTATCGTCAATTCCAGGGCACGCGGATCGAACTGCAAAGCATCGACCTGTTGGGTAGCAGTCTGACGTTGCGCCGGGACCTGGAAACGCTCAATAACCTGGTGCAGATCAACGTCACCCTGGGGCAGTCGGGCAAGGCCGGCAACGTCGAGTCGACAATCAGTGCCCTGGAGCAAAGCCTGCTGGCGCGACTGCAGGCTTTGAACGCCATGTCGTCTGATCCTGAGCAGGTCACAGTGTTCGAGGCCAAGCGCGATGAAATGATCGCGGCCTTCAAGGCCCAGCAGGCCGAAAGCTCCCTGCAAAGTAAGAGCGGCATGATCGGTAAGCTGCTTGGCAACGCGCAGATTTTCAGCCAGATCATTGCCAGTCAGGCGGGCCTCAGTCGCGATACGCAAAGCGACATGCGTCAACTGACCGAACTTATTACCACTGTCACTCCGTCGGTCACTCAATTGCTAGGTGATGGACGGGCCATGGGGGCGTTTTCGCTGGGGCAGGGGTTTCTCAACTCGGCATCGAGCACTCGCTTCGACGAGTTGTTGGCGCAAATCGAAAAGCTCCAGGGCGAATACGGACTCAAGCTGCAGGACGCGCTCGGCTCTAGCAAGGCGGCGAGGGAAAGCCTGGCGGCTCAAGCCGATATCAGCCAGTCGAGCCTGAAAAAAGCCAGTGAGCTGTTTGAAGATCAGGTGGTGATGGCTGATACGCTGGACGCGCCGTGGCAAGGTTTCTACGATCAGGTCACGGGCCTGATGGACCAGACCTACCAGCTCAACGAAGCCACCCTGAAATTTCTTGGGACCCAGCTGCAGCAACGCCTGGAGCAGAACCGCACGCATATTGTGTTGCAGGCGGTGGCGTTATCGGTGGTCTTCATCCTGATTTTCTATCTGTATGGCGGTTTCTACGCCTCGACCCGCACCACCCTCAAGAACCTGGGCGCGATGATGGACAAAGTCGCGGCTGGCGACATGACGGTAACGTTCAACGCCAATAGCCGCGACGAACTGGGGGAGTTGGGCGAGGTGTTCAACGGTACAGTGAAGAAGATCCACGACTTGATCGAGCGCGTAGGACACACCGTAGGTGAAGTCGAGCGCCAGGCCGGTCAGGTGGAAAACGTTTCCGCCCGCAGCAATCAAGCCGTGGCAGGGCAGCGCTCGCAGATCGAGCAGGTGGCGACGGCCATGAATCAGATGTCGGCGACTTCTCTGGAAGTGGCACGCAGTGCCGCAGCGGCTGTCAGCAGTGCCCACAGCGTCAATGATGAAACGCTCAGCGGCCGCGGCCTCGTGCAATCGCAACAGGGCAGTATTGCCGCACTGGCTGGCGAGATCGATCAGTCGGTGCTGGTGATCAATCAACTGGCCACCGACAGCCAGGCCATCAGCCGCGTGCTGGAAGTGATCAAGAGTATCGCCGAACAGACCAACCTGCTTGCGCTCAACGCAGCCATCGAAGCCGCTCGGGCGGGTGAGCAGGGGCGTGGATTTGCCGTAGTGGCCGATGAGGTCAGGACCCTGGCAAAGCGTACCCAGCAATCGACCGAAGAAATCGAGCAAATGATCAGCAAGCTGCACACTGGCGTGGGCGCCGCGGTGAAGGCCATGGGCTCCAGTCATCAGATGGCCAGCGGTACAGTGGGGCAGTCGGAGAAAGTCCAGCAGGCACTGGAAAACATTCTCGGTGCGGTCGGCATGATCGTTGACCAGAACCAGCAGATCGCGGCTGCCGTGGAACAGCAGACGGCGGTGGCGCATGACATCGACCAGAACATCGTCGAGATCAATCGCGCGGGCGAACGTACTGCCGAGGGGGCGCACCAGACCGAAGACGCGAGTCGGGCCCTGTCGGCCCAAGTTGTGGAGTTGAAGCAATTGATCAGCGCGTTCCGGGTCTGAAAAGACCGGCTACCAGCCGAAAACTTCATACGCATTGGCAGTGCTGGCGGCTGCCAACCGCTCGGCACTGACTCCCATGATCACCGCCAGCGCCGCACAGATATCCGGCAAATGCGCCGGACTATTACGCTCGCCGGGGTACATCGCCGGAGCCATGTCCGGCGAGTCGGTTTCCAGCACCACGGTGCCGAGCGGTAACTCGGCCAGCACTCGGTGCATGCGCAGCGCTTGCGGCCAAGTCGCGGCACCGCCCAGGCCGAGCTTGAATCCCAGCTTGATGTACTCGCGAGCCTCTTCCTTGCTGCCGGCAAACGCATGGATGATGCCCGCGCGTTTCAACCTCAAGCGTTTGAGTGTGGCGATGACTGCCGCATGGCTGCGACGCACATGGATTAGCGCCGGCAAGTTGAAATTCGCCGCCAGTTGCAGTTGCGCTTCGAACAACGCCTGCTGGCGCTCGCGATCCAGGGTTTCAATAAAGTAATCGAGGCCGATCTCGCCCACCGCGCACAGCTGTCGATGCCCGACCAACCGCTCGAGCCAGGCATCCAGCTCAGGTAGATCTTCAGGCTGGTGCTGGTCCAGATAAACCGGGTGCAATCCGAACGCTGCATACAAGTCTGGATCGCTTTGCACCAGATCCCATACCCTCTGCCAGTTATCGTGGAAAACCCCCAGCACCACCATCCGCCGCACACCCAGTGCGCGGCTTGCAGCCAGCAGCGCCTTGCGATCGGCGTCGAAGTCGGCAAAATCCAGGTGGGTGTGGGTATCGATCAGCTCCACGATTCAGTCCTGGCGAATACGCTGCTTGAAGGTCCGTGCAATGGCTTGCACGCCAGGTTGGTAGTCCGACTGCTCAATGGCAGCCAATGCCAATTGCAGCGCCTTGTCGGCGATCAGTTGATGTTGTTGGGCCATGGCATTCACCGGCAGTGGCAGGAAATCCAGCAACTGGGTGTCGCCAAATGTACCAAGGCGCAACGGGCGGGATTTGAGCGGGAAGTCATGCAAGGCATCGAACACACCCTGCAACAGAACATAGGAGGTGGTGACCAGCGCGTCGGGCAGATGCCCCAGGCGCTGCAGCATTTCCTCCATCAACTGCCTGCCACATTCGCGGCTGAAAGACTCGCCGTGCTCTATCAGCACTTCCCCATCAAAGCCGGCCAATGCTTTTTTGAAACCTGCTGCACGCTCCTGACTGATGCTCAGTTCGGGGCGCGCGCCGATCAGGGCAATCTGCCTGGGCAAGGGCTCCAGAAGACTGCGGGTCAATTGCAGGCTCGCTTCGCGGTCGTCACTGATCACCGAACAGAAGTGCTCAGGCTCCATGACCCGGTCGATCGCAATGATCGGAATACCCTTGGCTTGCAGCTGGCGATAACTGTCGTCGCCACTGGGCAGGCAGCTGGCGACGATCAGCGCGTCGCAGCGCCGGGCGCGAAACAACTGCAACAGTTGCCGCTCGCTGTCCGGTGCGTCGTCCGAACTGGCGATCAGCAGCTGATAGCCACGGGCCCGCGCGCCTTGTTCCAGCAATTTGGCGATTCGTGCGTAACTGGGGTTTTCCAGATCCGGCAGAATGAACCCCAAGGTGCGGGTGTGTCGACTGCGCAAACCTGCCGCTTGTGGATTGGGGGTAAAGCCATGCTGCTCGACCACGGCGCGCACGCGCTCGACCGTGGCACTGCTGATTCGCTGCTGTTCAGCCTTGCCGTTGATGACATAACTGGCGGTGGTCACGGAGACCCCAGCCAACTGGGCGATATCACTGAGTTTCAACTCGGGTTTTCCTTGTTTTTTCGAGCTTGCCCGACATTTTCGACAATCCTACCTGATTCAGGCAGGCGACCATTGTCGCAGCGCATCCGACAATCTGGACTTCAAGGATGGGACATTATCGAGTAACGTGCCAATCTTTCTAGATTAAACGTTTCAGCAGGCGTATTTTCTACGTTTAGGGCGCCTTGGCCGATTCTGCCGTGAAACTGCCAAATTTGCTGAACAAGCGCCTAAGCTGAACTATCTAAAACAATACCTGGCACCTTTTCGGCGCCAAAAAGGAGAAAGCATGCTCGAGCTCACTATTGAGCAGATATCCATGGGGCAATCGGCCGTGGATAAGTCCGCAGCGTTGCATCTGCTGGCCCAGCACCTGGTTGCCGATGGACTGGTCGCCGAGGGGTATCTCGCCGGCTTGCAAGCCCGGGAAACCCAGGGCTCGACTTTTCTCGGTCAAGGTATTGCCATTCCCCACGGTACGCCGGATACCCGCGACCAGGTGTTTTCCACTGGCGTGCGCCTGATGCAGTTCCCCGAAGGGGTGGACTGGGGCGACGGGCAGATCGTCTACCTGGCGATCGGTATTGCCGCCAAGTCCGATGAACACCTGCGCTTGCTGCAACTGCTGACCCGTGCCCTGGGTGAAACCGACCTGGGCCAGGCCCTGCGTCGTGCCGCTAGTGCCGAAGCCTTGCTCAAACTCCTGCAGGGCGCACCTCAGGAACTGGCGCTGGATGCCCAGATGATTGGTCTGGGTGTGTCCGCCGATGATTTCGAAGAACTGGTGTGGCGCGGTGCCCGCTTGCTGCGCCAGGCCGATTGTGTGAGCAACGGTTTCTCTGCGGTATTGCAGCAGGTTGAGGCACTGCCGCTGGGTGACGGTTTGTGGTGGTTGCACAGTGAACAGACGGTGAAGCGTCCGGGCCTGGCCTTTGTCACGCCGGATAAGCCGATGCGTTATCTCGGCCAGCCGCTGAGCGGACTGTTCTGTCTGGCCAGCCTCGGCGAGGCGCATCAGGCCTTGCTCGAGCGCCTGTGCGCGTTGTTGATCGAAGGGCGTGGCCATGAGCTGGGCCGTGCCACGAGCAGCCGTAAAGTCCTCGAAGTACTGGGCGGAGAATTGCCTGCCGACTGGCCGAGTGCGCGGATCGCTCTGGCCAATGCCCATGGCTTGCACGCCCGCCCGGCGAAGATCCTCGCCCAACTGGCGAAGAGTTTTGAAGGCGAGATTCGTGTACGCATCGTCGATGGTCAGGACAGCGCAGTCTCGGTGAAGAGTTTAAGCAAGCTGTTGAGCCTTGGCGCTCGCCGTGGTCAGGTGCTGGAGTTTATTGCCGAACCGGGGATTGCTGCTGACGCGTTGCCGGCTTTGCTGGCCGCCATCGAAGAGGGCCTGGGGGAAGAAGTCGAGCCTTTGCCGGCCGTGAGCCAACAGCGCGAAGTGCTCACCGATATCGCCGAGGTACTTCTGGCGCCGGCATCCGGCAGCCTGATTCAGGCGATCGCCGCCGCTCCTGGGATTGCCATCGGCCCGGCGCATATCCAGGTGCTGCAAACCATCGAGTACCCGTTACGCGGAGAGTCCGCCGCGATCGAACGCGAGCGTCTCAAGCTGGCGTTGACCCAGGTGCGGCAGGATATTGAAGGTTTGATCGAACGCAGCAAAGCCAAGGCCATCCGCGAGATCTTCATCACCCATCAGGAGATGCTTGACGACCCGGAACTCACCGACGAAGTCGACACCCGTCTCAAGCAAGGCGAAAGCGCCGAGGCGGCGTGGATGGCAGTGATCGAAGCGGCAGCCCGGCAACAGGAAGCCTTGCAGGATGCGTTGCTCGCCGAACGCGCGGCCGACCTGCGGGACATCGGCCGCCGGGTGCTGGCGCAACTCTGCGGCATCGAGACGCCGAGCGAGCCGGACCAACCCTACATCCTGGTGATGGACGAGGTCGGTCCTTCCGATGTGGCACGTCTCGACCCGACGCGCGTAGCCGGCATTCTCACCGCACGCGGTGGCGCTACGGCACACAGTGCAATCGTCGCCCGGGCCCTGGGCATTCCGGCTCTGGTCGGTGCGGGTGCGGCCGTGTTGCTGCTGGCCCCAGGTACGCCGTTGCTGCTGGATGGCCAGCGTGGTCGACTGCACGTGGACGCCGACGCCGCCACTTTGCAGCGCGCCACGGAAGAACGTGATACCCGCGAACAACGGCTCAAGGCTGCCGCCGAGCAGCGCCATCAACCGGCCCTGACCCGCGACGGCCACGCCGTCGAAGTATTCGCCAACATTGGCGAAAGTGCGGGCGTGACCAGTGCCGTGGAGCAGGGCGCCGAAGGCATTGGCCTTCTGCGTACCGAACTGATCTTCATGGCCCATCCGCAGCTGCCGGACGAGGCCACGCAAGAGGTGGAGTATCGCCGGGTGCTCGATGGCCTGGCAGGTCGCCCGCTGGTGGTACGCACCCTCGATGTCGGTGGTGACAAGCCCTTGCCTTACTGGCCGATCGCCAAGGAAGAAAACCCTTTCCTCGGAGTGCGAGGTATTCGCCTGACCCTGCAACGCCCCCAAGTCATGGAAGCGCAATTACGTGCGTTGCTGCGCGCCGCTGACAACCGACCATTACGCATCATGTTTCCCATGGTCGGCAGCGTTGATGAGTGGCGTCAGGCCCGAGACATGACCGAGCGTCTGCGCCTGGAAATTCCCGTTGCGGACTTGCAGCTGGGGATCATGATCGAAGTGCCGTCGGCGGCATTGCTGGCGCCGGTCCTGGCGAAGGAAGTCGACTTCTTCAGTGTCGGCACCAATGACTTGACCCAATACACCCTGGCCATCGACCGCGGTCATCCGACCCTGTCGGCGCAGGCGGATGGCTTGCACCCGGCGGTGCTGCAACTGATCGACATCACGGTACGTGCAGCCCACGCCCATGGCAAATGGGTCGGTGTGTGCGGCGAGTTGGCTGCCGATCCACTGGCGGTGCCGGTACTGGTTGGCCTGGGTGTGGATGAGTTGAGCGTCTCCGGCCGCAGCATCGCCGAGGTCAAGGCGCGCATCCGCGAGCTCAGCCTCACCCAGGCACAAACCGTTGCCCGCCAGGCCCTGGCCGTCGGCAGCGCGAATGAAGTACGCGCATTAGTGGAGGCCCTGTAATGGCCAAGATCCTGACCCTGACCCTGAATCCGGCACTGGACCTCACTGTCCAACTGCCCCGCCTTGAACCCGGCCAGGTCAACCGCAGTGACGAGATGCAAGCCCACGCCGCAGGCAAGGGCGTGAACGTGGCGCAGGTCCTGGCAGACCTCGGGCATCAATTGACCGTCAGCGGATTCCTCGGTGAAGCCAATCCCCAGGCGTTTGAGACGCTGTTCGCCAAACGCGGATTTGTCGATGCGTTTATCCGTGTCCCGGGTGAAACCCGCAGCAACCTCAAGCTCGCCGAGAGCGATGGGCGTATCACCGACGTCAACGGCCCGGGACCGCTGGTCAGTGAAGCTGCCCAGCAGGCATTGCTCGATCGGCTCGAACAGATCGCACCCGGTCACGACGCGATCGTCGTCGCCGGCAGTCTGCCTCAGGGTGTCAGCCCAGCGTGGTTGCAGGCGCTGATTGAGCGCCTGAAGAATCTCGGACTGAAAGTGGCCCTCGACACCAGCGGCGAAGCCCTGCGCGCAGCGCTCAAGGCCGGCCCCTGGCTGATCAAGCCCAACACCGAAGAACTGGCCGAAGTATTCGATTGCGAAGTGGTGTCAGTGGCTGCGCAGGCGGAAGTGGCCAGCCGCTTGCACGCGCAAGGTATCGAGCACGTGGTGATTTCCCAGGGCGCGCAAGGTGTGAACTGGTTCAGCGTCGGCTCAGCGATGCACGCCACCCCGCCCAAGGTCAGCGTTGCCAGCACGGTGGGCGCAGGTGATTCGTTGCTTGCCGGCATGCTCCACGGTTTGCTCAGTGCGGACACGCCTGAACAGACCTTGCGCACCGCCACGGCGATTGCAGCGATGGCCGTCACCCAGATCGGCTTCGGTATTGGCGATACCGCGCAATTGGCGCAGCTCGAACAGGGTGTGCGTGTACGCCCCCTGACAGAACAATAAGAGGGTTTGTCATGAAGTTAGCCATTGTTACGGCCTGTCCGAACGGCATGGTCACCAGTGTGCTGTGCGCCCGTTTGCTGGATGCGGCAGCGCAGCGCCAGGGCTGGAGCACCAGCGTCGAAGTCACCGATGCGGCACACCCTGAACGGCAATTGTCGGCCGCCACCCTCGAGGCGGCCGAGTGGGTATTACTGGTTACCAGTGCTCCTGTGGACATGTCGAGATTCGTCGGCAAGCGTGTGTTTCAGAGCACTCCGGCCCAGGCCCTGCAGGATGTCGAAGCGGTGTTGCGCAAGGGCGCCGAAGAGGCGCGGATTTACGTAGCCCCCGAAGCCGTCACCGAGACGCTGCCCAACGGCCAGACGGCGCCCCGACTGGTGGCGATTACCGCCTGCCCGACCGGTGTCGCGCATACGTTCATGGCCGCCGAAGCCCTGCAGCAAGCGGCCAAGCGTCTGGGCTACGAGTTGCAAGTCGAAACCCAGGGTTCGGTCGGAGCGCGCAATCCGCTGAGCGCCGAGGCCATTGCCGAGGCCGATGTAGTGCTGTTGGCCTGCGACATCGAGGTGGCCACTGAGCGCTTTGCCGGGAAAAAAATCTACCGTTGCGGCACCGGCATTGCCCTGAAGCAAGCCGAGGCGACCCTCAACAAAGCCCTGGCCGAAGGCTCGCAAGAGAGCGCAGCGAGTGGGTCCAAAAGCCCCATGAAGCAGGAGAAGACCGGCTTCTATAAGCACTTGCTGACCGGCGTGTCGTTCATGCTGCCCATGGTGGTGGCAGGCGGCTTGATGATCGCCTTGTCGTTTGTGTTCGGCATCACCGCGTTCAAGGAAGAAGGCACCCTGGCTGCCGCGCTGATGCAGATCGGTGGCGACACGGCATTCAAACTGATGGTGCCGCTGCTGGCGGGTTACATCGCCTACTCGATCGCCGATCGCCCGGGCCTCGCGCCGGGGATGATCGGCGGTATGCTGGCAAGTACCCTCGGAGCTGGCTTCATCGGCGGTATCATTGCCGGCTTCATCGCCGGCTACGCTGCCCAGGCAATCAACCGATATGCGCGGTTGCCGCAGAGCCTCGAAGCGCTAAAACCGATCCTGATCATCCCGCTGCTGGCCAGCCTGTTCACCGGCTTGGTGATGATCTACGTGGTTGGTAAACCCGTGGCCGGGATGCTCGAAGGGCTCACTCATTTCCTCGACAGCATGGGCACCACCAACGCGATCCTGCTGGGTGTGTTGCTCGGAGGAATGATGTGCGTCGATCTTGGCGGGCCTATTAACAAGGCCGCGTATGCGTTCTCGGTGGGCCTGCTGGCGTCGCAGAGTTATGCACCGATGGCCGCGACCATGGCGGCGGGGATGGTACCGCCGATCGGGCTGGGCATCGCCACCTTCATCGCCCGGCGCAAGTTCGCCCAGACCGAGCGTGAGGCCGGTAAAGCTGCTTTGGTATTGGGCTTGTGCTTTATTTCCGAAGGGGCGATTCCGTTCGCTGCCAAGGATCCGCTGCGGGTTATCCCGGCGAGCATCGCCGGTGGCGCGCTGACGGGTGCATTGTCGATGTACTTCGGCTGCAAGTTGATGGCGCCGCATGGTGGGTTGTTTGTGCTGGCGATTCCCAATGCGATCAACCATGCGTTGCTATATCTGCTGGCGATTGTCGCGGGGAGCCTGGTGACGGCGGTGGCCTACGCGCTGCTCAAGCGGCCGGAAGCCGTCGAACTGGCACTCGAGCCCGCCAAGGCCTGATCCCCCACAACTGTAGGAGCGAGCTTACTCGCGAAAAAACCGAAAGCAGCGCGGGGCATCAGGTTCCCCGCGTCTTCGTTAACGACCATCGCAAGCAAGCTCGCTCCTACAGGGTATCTGCGGCCTACACAGAATTTGGTCGGGCGCAGATTGCTGTAGGAGCAAAGCTTGCTCGCGATAGCGGTCTAACTGTCACATCAATGCGGGACTCCAGATACGCCATCGTCGGAACGCCGCAGAGCAGGCTCGCGCCTACAGGCCGCGGATGCCGAAGTCTCACATATAGCTGCTGACATGCAGTGTCAGGTTCTTGGGTAATCTGAGCATTATGAGACGTTCTATTGCCGTGATTTGCGCAGCGTTTAGAGGGTGGCTGCCCATGGCCTCCTCTTCTTCACGCCAACCCATGATCGGCATCAGGATATCCGCAGTCACTGTCGCTGGTAGATCGATCTCGTATTTAGCCCGGTCGCTGTCTGGTTCTATTCCGTAGATCTGGAACTTCAAATCATATTTCATTGTTCAACCTTTGTAGTTTGATTGCTCACTTCGACTGCGCGCAGGCTTGCGCGGGAAACTGCCGAGGCGTGGAGCCTTCAAAGTACTTGGGTTACAACGACGCTGGCATTAGGACGTTTCCCAAATGCAGAGGTGAAATTCCTTCTTGCTGGGCAGGATGCGCGCGATGGCGGTGGAGCAATCAACCTATGGGTTGCATGGCATACCGTCATCGCGAGCAAGCTTTGCTCCCACAGGGGATATCCCACCCTGGAATTTTGGATTTCAGTAAACGTCGCGTCGGTAGCGGCCTTGCTCGATCAGCTTGTCGACTTCTTCAATGCCGAGCACTTCGTTGAGCACGTGATCCACACCTGAAGCCATCCCCTGCAAGCTTCCGCAGATATAGATGACGGCACCGTCGGCCAACCATTGCTTCAGTAGATCGGCCGACTCACGCAGCCGATCCTGCACATAAATTTTCTCGGCCTGGTCCCGCGAGAAGGCCAGGTCCAGGCGCTCCAGGTCGCCGGAAATCAACCATTCCTGTAGTTCATCGCGACAGAGGAAGTCATGCTCGCGTTGGCGCTCGCCAAACAGCAGCCAATGCCGCTGCTGGCCATCGGCAATCCGTGCCTTGAGCAGGCTGCGCAACCCGGCCAGGCCCGTGCCGTTGCCCAGTAAAATCATCGGCATCGGCTCGGCCGGCAAATGGAAACTGCTGTTGCGCCGAACACGCAGGCTGATGCTGCCCCCCACCGTTGCATGCTCGGTCAGCCAGCCGGAACCGACGCCCAGGCTGCCGTCGGCATGCACTTCCTGGCGCACGATCAGTTCCAGAATGCCGTCGGCGGCGATCGAGGCGATCGAATATTCGCGCATGGCCAGCGGCACCA
>NZ_JAKNRW010000013.1 GCF_023072615.1 Pseudomonas violetae | reverse complement strand
GCCAGCAAGCGCAGCGTCTGGACGACCTGGACATGCGCATGCGCCGCGCCTTCGAGCGCAGCCTGAACACCCGTCGCGAACGCTTGATCCGCCTGGAAACCCGCCTCGCCGGCCAGCATCCCGGTCGGCAGTTGGCAATGTTGCGCCAGCGCCTCGACAGCCTGGCCGAGCGCCTGCCCCGAGCCATACGCGAAGGTCTCAAAGGCCGGCGCATGCAGCTGCAAAGCCAGATGCAGACCCTGCACGTGGTCAGCCCGTTGGCGACCCTCGGCCGCGGCTACAGCATTCTGCTGGATGAACGCGGCAACGCGATCCGCAACGCCGCCCAGACCCACACCGGCCAGCGCCTCAAAGCCAGGCTGGGCGAAGGCGAGTTGCAAGTCCGGGTCGAAGACAATCACCTGACGCCCGTCACCCTTTCTTTACTGGATTGATCCATGCCGCGTTTTCTTGCACCGCTGTTGTTGCTATGCCTTACCTTCAACGCCCACGCCGACAGCTACATCACCCGCCTGCTCAACAAACCGGTGCCGGGCGGCGTGGCGGTGGTGGATCTGGGAGCATCGGCCCAAGCGCCGAAGGCCAGCTACCAGGGCAAACCGGTGCTGGTGGTCAAGGAACAGAACAACTGGCTGGCCATCGTCGGCGTGCCGCTGACGGTCAAGCCGGGCACCCAGCAAGTCAGCAGCGGTGGGCGTAACCTCACATTCACCGTAGGCACCAAGAAGTACCCGGAACAGCACATCACCCTGAAAAACACCCAGCAGGTCAATCCGAACCCGGCCAACCTCAAGCGCATCGAGGGCGAACTGGCCGAACAGATCCAGGCCTACCGCAGCTTCAGCCCGAACACCCCGAGCAACCTGCTGCTGGACAAACCGGTCAACGGCCCCCTCTCCAGCAAATTCGGCGTGCGCCGCTTCTTCAACGGCGAAGAACGCAACGCCCACTCCGGCCTGGACTTCGCCGTGCCTGCCGGCACCCCGATCAAGACTCCTGCCGCCGGCAAGGTGATCCTGATCGGCAACTACTTCTTCAACGGCAACACCGTGTTCGTCGACCACGGCCAGGGGTTCATCAGCATGTTCTGCCACATGTCGAAAATCGACGTGAAAGTAGGCCAGCAAATGCCCCGCGGCGGCGTAGTCGGCAAAGTCGGGGCCACCGGCCGCGCAACTGGCCCGCACATGCACTGGAATGTGAGCTTGAATGATGCGCGAGTGGACCCGGCGATTTTCATTGGGGCGTTTCAGCCTTGAGTGAAGTTGGCCCTCTCACACCACCCGCACGTTCAACGCATTAGTCGCCACACCGTGACAACCGCAGGACAGCAGATGACCTTCCAGCACCACTGGAATGCCATTCATGCGCCTGCGTGGATGGCCTTCTACGAAAGTGAAAATGCCCAGATGCGATGGGCAGGTGGCCTTGTCACCTAAAACAGCGGGTGTCTTGCCATTGAGCCGATGAGTGTTCGAAAGCTGGCAGGACACGACGATGCCACCGCTGCTGGTCGGATCGCCAAGGCAGATGGGATGAGTCATGGTCTTGGTCCCGGCATGCGGAAGACGAAGGGGTCGACGCCGTGGGTTTGCTGGTTTTTCGCTTTGCGGGCTACGTCCGGTGGGCGGACCATTTGTACAGTGACGCTATCGTCGTCGCCGGTGTAAACCACCGCGCTGGTTCCACCGTCCTTGTAACTGGCGATAGTGGCAAGGTTGATTTCGACCAGGGCGCTGCTGACACCGGTATTACCCAAGCGACGGCCGATGTCGTAGCCCTCTTCGACGTTGCCCAACTCAAGGCCATGCCCATCGGTGTTTAGACCGTGCAGTGCGATGGTGAGGGCGATTTCACCTTTGGTGTTGTCGGTGCTGTCGTAGAAAACCCGAACTGGTTTTTCGCCCTTTGGCAGGGTTTCGAGCGCCTGTAGCCAGCCGGCTTGGAGGGCTTTCGCCTGGAGCGCGGGTTTGAGTAGTTTGCCGTTATCGTCACGCATCGGGACTTTGATTGGGCGGTGCAGGTAGCCGAGGATCGGCGCACGGTCGAACTCTTGGACTTGATGGTTGGCCCAGCGTACCGGCAACCATGGGGAGGGCTCGAAGTATCCGGGGCCTTGGTTGTTGAGGGTTTTCCAGAGAGTGGGGAGTTGGGATTGCCAATAAGCTGAGGACATGGTGCTCGGAGCCCTTGGGTTTTTAATCCCTTTTGCTCGCTGTGCATTCTCATACCAGTCAATGAACGCTCGGTCGCGATCCCAGTAGAACGCCCAAAGTTTGCCGAAGTCCGTCTTCTTGTTTTGATTGTCTTCCGAGTCTTGGGTTGCAAAAGGCCGGATATAACGGTCCACACGATCCGAACGCGAGACCAGAATACCGGCGACGCTTTCGAAAACTGTTGGTACAACTTGGACGTTCTGCATTGCGGAAGTACCTGGCTTTCGGTAAATGTCCCGTGGGACATCCCCATCCCTACTCGCTATCAGCGCTTGAGGCACTTGCGGGTTCTCGTCAAAAAATACGAATAGCCGCTCGAGCATCGCCTGTGCGTGA
The DNA here is from genome assembly GCF_023072615.1 of Pseudomonas violetae. Taxonomy (GTDB): domain Bacteria; phylum Pseudomonadota; class Gammaproteobacteria; order Pseudomonadales; family Pseudomonadaceae; genus Aquipseudomonas; species Aquipseudomonas violetae. The sequence goes on along the minus strand of NZ_JAKNRW010000013.1, from coordinate 120,589 downwards.
GGGGCGTTCTCGTCGTCTTGCCAGAGAAATTGCGTAACGCCCAAGGTGGCAGCATTTCGACCAGAATTGATCAAGCCAGCGGCTTTGAAACCTGTTTCAAAAGGATCCGGTGGCCCCAATGCAAATACAGGAATCGGCCAATACGCAACTGCGTCGCTAGCTGAATGCGTAAACGCAGCTCGGATCGCAAGCCGGCTGGTGTTGGTCCTGGATGTCACCGAGGCATTGTAATCCTCGGGACTGCGCGAATAAATGGAGACAAAATTGTTTGCTTTTTTCTCAATTTCTCTCCACACCGACGATTGATACCACCCTTTTACCGCAAGTCCCACCCCTCGTATTTCCAGTGAATACGTACGCTCGTGGGTAGCGATTTGCGCAGATTGATTAGCCAAAAGCTCTGATCTGTACGCTGCAAGTTGTTCCTTCTCAAAAGCAACGGCATTCCCAAACCAGTGAACGCTGTAAACCAACACCAGTACACCAAAAATACCTGCGATTCCCCAACGCATAAATGCACCCATCTCCTTTGGTTTCCAATCTTCAAATGGCGTCGCACTAATCACGTATATTGAAACCCCCAACCCTATAGCGATGAGAATCGCTGCCCCCCATAAATAGCCCTTCAGCTTCGGTCGCTGAGATTCGTCGTATCGGCGATCCCTCATTCCGCACCTCCATTTGCTGAAGGAACCTGGAGCAACATCGGAGGTGTCATCGACACCAATTCATCCGAGGGAAACACACCCTTGTCGTAATAACGGTAACTGGCATCTACCAAAGACTGCGCCTCAGCACTAAGCCGAGACCAACCACGTAAGCCGCTAACCTGATCAAATCTATCTTCATCTAACTTCCAATCCGCAATCGCCACCAACACCTCCCGCATATCAGGATCATCCAGACACTTCGCCTGCCCGATCGCGATATCCATAGCAGTCACCCAACGATGATTCTCCGGGCTGCGCAACACCGCCGAGTGATAGCTGTTTTCACTCCACTCCTTGGTATCAACTTCCATGCGCGCACGAATTTCATTTGGCGTTTCTTCGCGTTCGTAACGGTAGTGATTCTGGGTACCGAGCAGCGCGATCCCGGACACTGTGGTTCGTTGGAAGGCCTGTGTCTGGTCGTCGGGCTCCCTGCCCTTGTTCCAACGCTCGCGCACGACTTCCACATCGAGCCGATCCGGCAGGTTCTGCACAAATTTCCATTTGAACGCTGCGCTGGGATTGCCCAAGGCGGCGTTTTGCGAGACGGCATCGGGACGGTCCATACCGGACTTGTGAGTGGAGCCGGTTAGCGCTTCGCCACCGAACATCTGCGGTGCGTGAGGTGGGTGCAATTGCTCGGCATTGATGTTGCGCTCCTGGCCTTCCTCGATCGGCGCACGCGTAGCAACGGCTGTGGCTGACCAACCGCCTGGATAGCGCGGTTCGCCCTTGGCTCGCATGCATTCCTGTTGCGCGGCTTTGCCGACCATAACCGGCTGGTCGTCTCGCAGGCGCTTGGTCCACAGGCGCTGGTAGAAGCGCAGGGACTGCAAGGCATTCATGGCCGGCGCGCCATCGGGTAACTCGTCGGGCACGCCGTATGTGCCGATGCCTTGCACGTCATCCAGGGCAACAGTGGTGTCGTCCGGGCAGAAATACAGATAGACCTTGCCGCGATTGTCGCGCTCGGGAAATACCACGGTTTTACCGTCGGCACCTAAACGCTGGCCCTGCTCAGGGGACCAACGCGGACCAGAGCGGCCACCGTATCCCCGCACGCCACAGCGCAAGGCATCAAGGGACGGTTGTGCGTGAGGTGCCTGGGTGATCTGTTGCACGATATCGATCAGCACTTGAAGGGTGTTTGAATTTTTTGGCGTGGCGCCCGGCAACACTGAGTAAGGCGAGTCCACCATGATTGTGCAGTCAGCGCAGCGCTCTCCCCGATCCACCAGCATGGCTTGCGCGAGCAAGGTGATCAGCGTGCCCTGGCTGTGGCCCATGATGGTGATGGTTTCATTGGGAGAGACGCGGCGAATTTCACTGACCAGCATGGCCAGACGGGTCGCCGCCAACACAAAGTATCGACGATGCGGCCCCTTGCCCATGTACTGGGAGTTGGGCAGTCCCAGTTGCGCCAAATGGCGCACCTGGGCGGCGAACCCAGTCGCGTACATCTCCCGCAAATTATTGGTGGCATTGGCGAAAAAACCACCGCCCTTGGCGAAGTGACGGTCCAGGCGGTTATGAAATTTGTCCTGAAACTGATTTCGAAGCCTGGCCGGATCACCCCTTTCGTCCCGCTTGATTTCCGCTGGCTCGGCCCGGTATCCCCAGTAAAACGGGATCATCAAACTACGCGTCCTGGGGTTCGTGGTGTCGCGCTGGTAGAGGTAGGTATCGGGATCATCCAGCACGGTTCTGTGCTCATCTTCGAGCTGCTCGCGCGGTAAAGCTTGCGCTTGACTGTAATCAGCCCCATACCGCCCTGCCCTGAGATCCGGCCGATCCAGCCGCTCATTCACCCCCTGACACAATCCCGTTTCCACCGACTCGTACGACGCTCCCGGGTCGTTGACCCCGTGCAGGAAAATCACCACCCCAGGCAAATCTGCGGGCACTTCCAACTTGCGCTCGGTGGTGCAGTTGAGGATCAACCGAAAGGAAGCCTGCGCTACCGTGTGAACATTTGAGTCGGTCATTTGCTCTCTCCACCGGCGTCGGTTTTACGAGTTGCCTTCACCTTGCCGCGATGCATCACCTCCCGCTCTACCCGCTCGGTCAAACCCACTGCATCCGTCAGCCCCTGCACCACGCTGCCATCCCCCACTTCGATCTGGTACGCGTGGTCAGCCGCCATTAGCGAGCTGTTGCCAGCGTGACCCGGGAAGTGAAACGCCAGGCGTTGCGCTGCCGGATCACGGGTGAAGGACGGGATGGAAACGCTGTCGGTTTTCGGGCCGAGCCAGTCGTGGTCACTGGCATGCACCAGGACTTTGTCGTTCGTACCCATTTCGATGCCGCCACCGATCCTGATGTAGCTGCCGTCATCGGCTACCAGGCGGATGGTCGGCGCGCAGATGACCACTTCGCCTTGGGTGGCCGACAGCTGCAGGTTCTTGTGCGCGTTGAGCGTGATGTCATCCTCCTGGGCCTGGACGAGCACCTTGCCGCGGTTGGCGATGGCACTGATGCCGGCATCCTGGGCAAAGGCGCTGATGCCTTTTCCCGCGTTCAGGTGCATAGCCGCGCCACTGGTCAACTGCAGGTGATCCTGGGCCGTGGTGTCGTGGTTTTCACCGGCGTAGTGCACTTGGGACCGAGGGGTGGCGCTGGTGATGCCCGCTTTGGCGGCCAGCGCCAACACGGCATCGCCCGCGCTGTTGCTGTCGGGTGCAGGCCATTTATCCAACGACTGGCGCACTGCTTCGATGCCCTGGCGATCAATCTGCTGGCTGCCACGGGCTGCGGCGGTCTGGCCCAGCGATTGGAACAACTCGCCACACTCAGCCAGCAGCTTCAGCAGTTCCTCGCGGTCGAGCTGCGAGCCCTGCGCATCGTGGCGAGCGTAGGTGGTCAACAACATGCCTTGGGCCGCCCGCAGGGCAATGGCGGCGTCCGTACGAAGCTCGGCACCATTGCCACGGGCCTGGGCTCGCCCATCGGTTCTGGGCGTGGTGAGTTTGCCAAGGTTTAGCGCAGTGGCGTGGTGGGTCGTGCCCACGCGGGCGCGCAACGCACCGGGGGTGTCGTCAAACAGCAGCTCGTTGTAGCCGTTGCCCTTGTGTTCCTGGGTCTGGATGCCGGAGAGTGTTCGATTGCCCGGCAAACCCATGGCGTTACTGAAGCGCGGGGGTCGATGATCGGCGTTGTACAGCACCGAGGTCACCAGGGGCCGGTCAATGTCACCGCCCAGGAAGGTCACCAGCACTTCCTGGCCGATGCGCGGCAAAAACTGATGGCCAAACCCGGCACCGGCACTGGGCATGGCGACCCTTAGCCAGGTGGTGCATTGCGCCGGGTCCTGGCTGCGTTGCCAATGGAAACGCACCTGCACCCGTGCCAGCTCATCGGTGAAGACTTCCTCTCCTTCGGGGCCCGTCACGATGGCGGTGAGGGGGCCAGGAATCGTTGGGCGGGGAATGGTGATTGGCGCGCGATAAGCGATCTTGTGGCGAATGCAGACGAAGCGATTGAGGTACTGCGCCGGTTGCTGCGACAAGTAATTGTTGCTGCCACTGTGCTCGACCATCAGCAACAGGAACTGTCGATCAACCGCAGGATCATCCTCGTGGTCGAAGTGCCCGGTCAGTTCAAAGGAGTAACCGGGCAGCATGGCTCGACAGTTGCTGGCCCCGTGAAACGTTTTGGCTTGCACTTCCAGTGCTTCGAGTCGATGCCGGACCAGGGTCTCGCCATCCTCGGGTAACGGGTGACTGTAGTGACCGGGAAAATCGTAGATTTCATAGGCCGGGACCTCACCCTGTTCGTTGAGGCTGGGCATGCTGACCGGCAGTGGGTTGCGCGGCTGCCGGTAGTCAAATGTCTGGATGGCCATGCAGCCAGACTGCAGGATGCGGTTGCTGCTCCATTGAGTAATCGAGTCGGCGGTCTCGGTGACCGAAGCGCTGTGGTAACGAATCTGCGGTTGCTGCTCGAGCGCCTCCAGGTGACGGGACTGGTCGGTGATGACCAACAGATGCCCATCCATCGAGTGATCGAAGTAGAAGAACCAACCCTCACGCTCTATCAGGCGCAGGACGAAAACCTCATCACTCTCGCGGTATTGAGTGATGTAGCTGTGGGGTTTGAGCGGGTGCTGCAGGCGAAACGTAAAGTTGGCCAGCGCGCCATAAGCCGCAAAAACCTGGCGGATGACGTCCTCGATCGTTTGCTCTTGAAATATCCGCGAATCAAATCGCCGCGAGAGCATCCACAACCAGGGGCTCAATGTTGCGGAATAATGCGCCAGCCCCCCGTCACTGTATTGCAGGCTGAAACGACTGATATAGCCATGAATGTAACGAGCGCCACCGCACGCCAGTTCGATGTCCAGCAAGGCGGGCTGACCGATCAGGGTCTTGAGCGGAAGGTGCGCATCCTGACTGATCAGCGCCAACTCGAACCCGAACAGCGTGGACAATCCTTCACTGCCCGAATAGCGCTCCAACAGCAATTCCTGCGCGCCGTCAGTGGCCGATGTGAACTTGATCAGACGGCGAGTCTGCGGCGACAATATTTTTGTTAGTTCCATTAACAAGTTTCCTGCGACCTGGTTTTTGGGTGCTCGGGTTGTTGCATTTCGCTGGAAATACAAGCACACAAATTAGGACGCTAATCGAAACAAGCCGTATGTAGGACGCTTCCTTTTTTACATGGGGAAAAGGGAAATAATGGAGGCTCAGTCGACGCGAGCAAACCGCTCGATCACCGGCTGCTCGCGGTTTTCCGCCTGCCACAAATCGTAGCTGATCTGCATCGACAGCCAGGTTTGGGCCTTGCTGATGCCGGCTCGCTCCAAACGCACGGCCAGATCGGGACTGATCGGCGCGTGGCCGTGCAATATTCTGGAAAAAGTTTCCCGGGCATAGCCGAGACGTCGAGCCATTTCAGTGATGGTGATTCCCAAGCCGGGAACCACGTCCTCAAGCAAGATTTCGCCGGGATGAGGAGGATTGTGCATACCCATTCAGGTGCCTCTGCTCAGTGGTAGTCAAGATAATCAACCAGCTCGACGTGGTCGTCGAACATGCGAAAAATGATGCGCCAGTTGCCACTTATGCTGACGGACCAATAGTCAGTCAGATCTCCTTTCAGGCTATGAAACCGCCAACCTGGAAGGTCCAGTTCACTTGAGTGACGGGCGTTGTCCAGGATGAGGAGCAGTCGACGCAAGCGCTTTGCATGATTCGCATTGATGCCTTTGGTTGAACCAGTCTCATAAAACGCCTTGAGGCCTTTATGTTTCCAGCTAACAATCATGGGAGGATTGTGATGCGATACATCACACTCCGCAATGGCTGAGTGAAGGATTTTTGTTCGGGTTCCATGGCGTCAGTCACTCAGATGCTCCAACCCGAGAAACTAGAGATACGGGCTCCGAGGGACAACCCTAAAAACCTGTAGGAACGCTCCGAAACCGGTGTCAGCCTCTTGATTACAGACAACAAAAAACCCACCGACCAAACTGGCCCAGCGGGTTTCCTGTCTCAGCAGCCAGAGATCAATAATCCTCCAGCCGCCACACCTCGTAAGCCGGTGTCTCGTACGGGTGACTGAGTTTCAACGCGGCCACCACGGCCACGATCAGCTCATCCGCCACGACCAGCTCGACCTTCCACTCCTCCACCTGCTCGACCTCGCCAGCCTCGCCAATGAACGGCTGACTGCCGTCCAGCGGGCGAAACTGGCCGAGGCCCAGGACCTGCCACGAACAGTGATCATAGGCACCGACTCGACCGCCACCGGCAGCGAACACAGCACTCTTGACCCCATCAACGTGGCTGGCCGGAACGAAAAAAGCGAGCTTGAACATGAGGCTTAGTTCACCCACACGCGCGCGTTGCGGAACATGCGCATCCACGGTGCGTCTTCGTTCCAGTCTTCCGACCGCCACGAGTTCTGCACGGCGCGGAATACACGCTCAGGGTGCGGCATCATGATGGTCACGCGACCGTCACGGCTGGTCAGCCCGGTGATCCCGCGCGGCGAACCGTTCGGGTTGGCCGGATACTTCTCGGTGACCTTGCCGTGGTTGTCGACGAAACGCATCGCCACACAACCGGACAGATCAGCTTCCAGCAACGCTTCTTCGCTGGCGAACTCGGCATGGCCTTCGCCGTGGGCGATAGCGATCGGCATGCGCGAACCGGCCATGCCTTGCAGGAAGATCGAGTTCGACTCCTGGACCTGAACCATCGCCACGCGCGCTTCGAACTGTTCGGAACGGTTACGCACGAAGTGCGGCCAGAACTCGCTGCCCGGGATCAGCTCGTGCAGGTTGGACATCATCTGGCAACCATTGCACACGCCAAGGGTGAAGCTGTCGTTACGTTCGAAGAAACCCTGGAACGCATCGCGAGCACGGCTGTTGAACAGCGCGGACTTGGCCCAGCCTTCACCGGCCCCCAGTACGTCGCCGTAGGAGAAACCACCGCACGCCACTAGGCCTTTGAACTCGTTCAGGTCGACACGACCGGCCAGGATGTCGCTCATGTGCACGTCGATTGCGTTGAAACCAGCGCGATCAAACGCTGCGGCCATTTCCACCTGACCGTTGACACCCTGCTCACGCAGTACGGCAACCTGTGGGCGGATGCCTTTCTTGATGTAAGGCGCAGCGACGTCCTGATTGACGTCGTAGCTCAGCTTGACGCTCAGGCCTGGGTTGTCTTCTTCCAGCAGCACGTCGAACTCTTGCTCGGCGCAGTCGGCGTTGTCACGCAGACGCTGGATCTGGTAGCTGGTTTCAGCCCATGTACGCTGCAGCAGACGACGCTGGCCTTCGAACACGGTTTCGCCGTTGAAGGTGATGTTGATCTGGCCGTTGTTCATCGGCTGACCAATCACCGACACGCACTCGCCCAGACCGGCAGCACTGAATTGCGCGAGGATATCTGGAGTCGCGTCCTGGCGAACCTGGATCACGGCGCCCAGTTCTTCGTTGAACAGGATCGCGGCGATGTCGGCGGAAGTCTCTGCCAGACCATCGAGGTTCAGGCTCAGGCCGCAGTGACCGGCAAAGGCCATTTCCACCACGCTGGTCAGCAGACCGCCGTCGGAACGGTCGTGGTAAGCCAGCAGGTGACCGTCGGCGTTGAGGCCCTGGATCACGGCGAAGAAGGCTTTGAGGTCTTCGGCATCATCGACGTCCGGCGCTTGCGAACCGAGCTTGCCGTGAACCTGGGCCAGGATCGAGGCGCCCATGCGGTTCTGGCCACGGCCCAGGTCGACCAGGATCAGATCGGTGGTGCCCTTGTCCATACGCAGTTCCGGGGTCAGGGTCTGACGGATGTCAGCCACTGGCGCGAAACCGGTCACGATCAGGGACATCGGCGAGGTGACGGTCTTGTCTTCGCCGTTTTCGTTCCAGCGCGTGGCCATGGACATGGAGTCCTTGCCCACCGGGATGGTGATACCCAGGTCCGGGCACAATTCCATGCCAACCGCTTTCACGGTGTCGTACAGACGAGCGTCTTCACCCGGGTGACCGGCAGCGGACATCCAGTTCGCCGACAACTTGATGTCGGAGATCTTGTTGATGCGCGAAGCCGCGATGTTGGTCAGGGTTTCACCAATGGCCATGCGACCCGACGCCGGAGCGTCCAGCAGAGCCAGCGGAGTACGCTCGCCCATGGCCATGGCTTCACCGGTGTAGACGTCGAAGCTGGTGGCGGTGACGGCAACGTCGGCCACTGGAACCTGCCACGGGCCAACCATTTGATCACGAGCCACGAGGCCGGTGATGGTGCGGTCGCCGATGGTGATCAGGAAGCTTTTGCTCGCCACGGCCGGGTGATGCAGAACGCGTTCGACGCAGTCTGCAATCTCGAGGGTCGACGGATCGAAATCGTCGCCCAGTTCGTTTTCACGAACGGCCGAACGGTGCATGCGCGGGGCTTTGCCCAGCAGCACTTCCAGTGGCATGTCCACCGGGCTATTGCCGAAGTGGCTGTCGGTGACCGTCAGTTGCGGCTCGGCAGTGGCTTCGCCGACGACTGCAAACGGGCAACGCTCGCGTTCGCAGATCGCCTGGAAGCGTTCGAAGTCAGCCGGGCCAACGGCCAGAACGTAGCGTTCCTGGGATTCGTTACTCCAGATTTCGTGCGGGGCCATGCCCGGCTCGTCGTTTGGAATGTTGCGCAGTTCAAAGCGACCGCCACGGTTGCCATCGTTGACCAGTTCCGGGAAGGCGTTGGACAGACCGCCCGCGCCGACGTCATGGATGAAGCTGATCGGGTTTTTATCACCCAGTTGCCAGCAACGGTCGATAACTTCCTGGCAGCGACGTTCCATTTCCGGGTTTTCGCGCTGTACCGAAGCGAAATCCAGGTCCGCCGAGCTGGTGCCGGTGGCCATGGAGGAAGCGGCGCCGCCGCCCAGGCCAATCAGCATCGCCGGGCCGCCGAGCACGATCAGCTTGGAGCCAACGGTGATCTCGGCTTTCTGCACGTGTTCGGCACGGATATTACCCATGCCGCCGGCCAGCATGATCGGCTTGTGGTAGCCACGAACTTCGTCGCCACGGGGGGTGGTGATCGATTGTTCGAAGGTACGGAAATAACCGGTCAGGGCTGGACGGCCAAATTCGTTGTTGAACGCGGCACCACCCAGTGGGCCTTCGATCATGATGTCCAGCGCGGTAACGATGCGCTCGGGCTTACCGTACGGCACTTCCCACGGCTGTTCGAAGCCCGGGATCTGCAGGTTGGAGACGGTGAAACCGGTCAGGCCGGCCTTTGGCTTGGCGCCACGACCGGTTGCGCCTTCGTCGCGAATCTCGCCACCGGAACCGGTGGACGCGCCCGGGAACGGGGCAATCGCGGTCGGGTGGTTGTGGGTCTCGACTTTCATCAGGATGTGCACCGGCTCCTGCACCGCGCCGTACTGGCGGGTTTCAGGGTCCGGGAAGAAACGGCCGGCAACGTTGCCGACGATCACCGAAGCGTTGTCCTTATAAGCCGACAGAACGCCTTCGCTGTGCATCACGTAGGTGTTCTTGATCATGCCGAACAGGCTTTTTTCCTGGCTCTGGCCGTCGATGTCCCAACTGGCGTTGAAGATCTTGTGACGGCAGTGCTCGGAGTTCGCCTGGGCGAACATCATCAGTTCGATGTCGTGGGGGTTGCGCTTCAAGCCGACGAAGGCGTTGACCAGATAGTCGATCTCGTCTTCGGCCAGGGCCAGGCCCAGCTCGGTATTAGCTTTTTCCAGCGCGGCGCGGCCACCGCCCAACACGTCGATCGCGGTCAGGGGCTTGGGTTCGGCGTGGCTGAACAGGCCTGCGGCCTGCTCCAGGTTGGCCAGGACGATCTGGGTCATGCGGTCGTGCAAGGCGTCCGAGATCAGCTGCGCCTCAGCTTCGCTGAACTGGCCGCCAACATAGAAGGCGATGCCGCGCTCAAGGCGCTGGATCTTGCTCAGGCCGCAGTTGCGAGCAATATCGCTGGCTTTGCTGGACCAGGGCGAGATGGTGCCGAAACGTGGCAACACCAGGAACAGACGACCGGTCGGCTCCTGGACTGGAACACTTGGGCCGTACTTCAGAAGGCGCGCGAGCACCTGCTGTTCGTCGCCGGTCAGGACGCCGGTGACTTCGGCGAAGTGAGCGAATTCAGCATACAAGCCGCTGACAGCCGGGACTTTCTGGCTCAGTTGCTCAAGGAGTTTGCTGTGGCGAAAGGCAGAAAGGGCAGGAGCGCCGCGCAGGATCAACATCTTCGGGACAGCCTCGGGAAGGGGTGTGCTTTGAGGCCGTGCATTCTAGCCTAAACCGCCCGCGACATCACCCGAAACGGTGCGTACGGCCGCACCCGAACGTCGGGCCGGGGTTTGAGAGCAGAAACAGGAGGCCTTCGGCGGATATTTTTTCCATCAAGAAGTGTCGTAAAAGCCTGTTCCTGCGGGTTTTGCGCGTTTTTTCGCGGCTCTAACAGACTGGCCCTTTGCTGTCGAGATATGGCGCTCGTGGTCCTTTGCGTATACTGCGCAGATGTTTTCCCCAACGGCTTTGCGTCCGCGGTACGCCAAATGGCTGATCGCAACCGGACTCTTCCTGATGCTCGGTGGCTGTGTTGATAAACCCAACACACTCGAGCGTGTAAAGGAGGATGGCGTGCTGCGGGTGGTTACCCGAAACAGCCCCGCCACCTACTTTCAGGATCGCAGCGGTGAAACCGGCTTTGAATACGAGCTGGTGAAGCGTTTCGCCGACGATCTGGGGGTCAAGTTGGAAATCGAGACCGCCGAAAATCTGGACGACCTATTCAATCAGGTGGGCAAGCCCAACGGCCCCGTGCTGGCTGCTGCCGGACTGGTCAGCAGCGAGCAACGTAAAAAGCAGGTGCGGTTCTCCCACTCCTACCTGGAAGTCACCCCGCAGATCATCTATCGCAACGGCCAATCACGCCCTACCGACGCGGGAGATCTGGTAGGCAAGAAGATCATGGTGCTCAAGGGCAGCACCCACGCCGAGCAACTGGCAGAGCTGAAAAGGAAGTTCCCGCGTATTGAATACGAAGAGTCCGACGCGGTTGAAGTCGTGGACCTGTTGCGCATGGTCGATGAAGGCCAGATCGACCTGACCTTGGTCGACTCCAACGAAGTGGCGATGAACCAGGTCTACTTCCCCAACGTGCGGGTCGCCTTTGACCTCGGTGACGCCAGCAACCAGAGCTGGGCCGTGGCGGCAGGCGAAGACAACAGCCTGCTCAACGAGATCAACGACTACCTCGACAAGGTGAAGAAGAATGGCACCCTGCAACGGCTGAAAGACCGCTATTACGGCCATGTCGATGTGCTCGGCTACGTGGGCGCCACCACCTTTGCCCAGCATTTGCAGCAGCGTCTGCCCAAATACGAACAGCACTTCAAATCCTACGCCAAGAAAGAAAAGGTCGACTGGCGCCTGCTGGCGGCAGTGGGTTATCAGGAATCGCTGTGGCAAGCGGCCGTGACATCCAAGACCGGCGTTCGCGGCCTGATGATGCTGACCCAGAACACTGCGCAGGCCATGGGCGTGTCCAATCGCCTGGACCCCAAGCAGAGCATCATGGGCGGCGCCAAGTACCTGGCCCAAATGAAGGAACAACTGGACGAGTCGATCAAGGAACCCGATCGTACCTGGTTTGCCCTCGCGGCCTATAACGTCGGCAGCGGCCATCTGGATGACGCGCGCAAACTGACGGCCAAGGAGGGGCTGAATCCGAACAAATGGCTGGACGTGAAGAAAATCCTGCCGCGCCTGGCGCAGAAGCAGTGGTACAGCAAAACCCGCTACGGTTATGCCAGGGGCGGTGAGCCCGTGCACTTTGTGGCGAACATCCGCCGCTATTACGACATCCTGACCTGGGTGACGCAGCCGCAGCTTGAAGGTGATCAAGTGGCTGAAGGCAATTTGCATGTGCCGGGGATCGACAAGTCCAAGCCGAACCAGGATTCGCCGCAGCTTTAACGACCGCACGTATCAAATGTGGGAGCGAGCCTGCTCGCGATGAGGTCCTTCCAGTCAACATAAATGGTGACTGTCAGACCGCTATCGCGAGCAGGCTCGCTCCCACAGTGTTTTGTGGTGGTGTTTAAGCTTTTGCTGCGGCCAGAATCAACGCCTTCATCTCGCAAACAGCCGACTTGAACCCTACAAACAACGCATGCGCCACCAGCGCGTGGCCGATGTTCAGTTCGTTGATGCCCTTGATCGCCGCCACTGCTTCAACGTTGTGGTAGTGCAAACCATGGCCGGCGTTGACGATCAACCCCTGGGCCAGACCAAACGCCACACCATCAGCCACTCGCTTGAGCTCTTCAGCCACGTCGGTCGGAGTCTCTGCATCGGCGTACCTCCCAGTGTGCAACTCGATGGCCGGCGCTCCGACTCGACGGGACGCTTCGATCTGGCGCTCGTCCGCATCGATGAACAACGATACTTCGCACCCGATTCGAGCCAGGCGATCCACCGCAGCCTTTATCCGTGCCTCCTGCCCCGCTACATCCAGACCGCCTTCAGTGGTCAGCTCCTGGCGCGTTTCCGGGACCAGGCAAATGTGCGCAGGACGAATGCGTTCGGCGAACACCATCATCTCTTCGGTGACGCCCATCTCAAAGTTCATGCGGGTCTGCAGCACGTCCTTGAGCAGCAGCACGTCGCGCTCCTGGATGTGGCGACGGTCTTCACGCAAGTGCACGGTGATACCGTCAGCGCCCGCCTCTTCCGCGTCCAGTGCAGCCTTGACCGGATCCGGGTAACGAGTGCCCCGGGCTTGGCGCAGGGTGGCGACGTGGTCGATGTTCACGCCAAGAAGAATGCGATTGCTGGTGGTCACGGAAGCGCTCCTGAAGAGGGGAAAGTTCGGTGCACAGCATACACGGGGATTTTACGGCTTTCGAAACAACTCTCGGGAAACCAAAGGACGACCGCCCAGATGGACGGCCAATGCCTGACGCATCAACCGTTTGGCAGCGGACAATGCGCCGGGCGCGGTCCAGTCGGCGTCGGCCATGGCCAACAGTTCGGTGCCGTTGAACAGACCGGGTTGCAGCAGATATACCTGTTCAAGACCGGCGTCCACTTGCAAACGGTAGAGGCCGTCCGGGGCGATGGGCTCACCGTGGATGTCGGTGGTCAGGGCGAAACCGTAACCGAGATCGTCGAGCAGGCGCCATTCGAAGGAGCGCAGCAGCGGTTCCAGCGGTCGACCCTCGGCCAGTGCGAGCAACGTCGCGGCGTAGTGATCGAACACGCCAGGGTGCGGGTCCTCTGAGGGCAACAGGCGGATAAGCAGTTCGTTGAGGTAGAGGCCACTGAACAGCGCCTCGCCGTTGAGCCAGGTAGAAACACCGGCGGCTTCCATTCGCCCGACGTTCTTTAGCTCTCCCCGCCCGCGAAATTCCACTTCCAGCGACACGAACGGCCGGGCCAATGTTCCTGCTTTGCCCCGCGCGCTACGCAAGACCGCCCGCAGCCGACCTTGCGGCGTGAGGAAATCCACCAACGCGCTGCTTTCGCGGTAGGCGCGGGAGTGGAGGACGTAGGCGGGTTGGCCGATGGGTTGGGACATGGAGTTCTCAATGAAGAAACGCGATCTTATAAACAACCAGAAACCAATGTGGGAGCGAGCCTGCTCGCGATTGCGGCCTGACAGTCAACAGTGATGTTGAATTTCAGGTCCTCATCGCGAGCAGGCTCGCTCCCACAGGGGTTCTTCGGTGTATCTGGATCCGGTGTTACAGGTCGCCGTAACCCAGCGAACGCAGCGCGCGCTCGTCATCGGACCAGCCGCCTTTCACTTTCACCCAGAGGTTGAGCATGATCTTGGAGTCGAACAGCAGTTCCATGTCCTTGCGCGCCTCGGTGCCGATGCGCTTGATCCGCTCGCCCTTGTCGCCAATGATGATTTTCTTCTGGCCGTCGCGCTCGACGAGAATCAAGGCGTGGATATGCAGGGTCTTGCCCTGCTGCTTGAACTCTTCGATTTCGACAGTGATCTGGTACGGCAGTTCTGCACCCATCTGGCGCATGATCTTTTCGCGAACCAGTTCGGCCGCCAGGAAGCGGCTGCTGCGGTCGGTGATCTGGTCTTCCGGGAAGAAGTGATCGTTTTCCGGGAGGTAACCGGCAATCACCCGCTCCAGCGCTTCGAGATTGTGCCCATGCTGGGCCGAGATCGGCATGATCTGCGCGTTCGGCAACTGTTCCTGCAACCAGCTCAGGTGCGGCATCAGCTCGGCTTTGTCTTCGATGCGATCCGTCTTGTTCAGCGCCACGATCAGCGGGCCGGTCACGTACTGGACGCGTTCCAGGACCATCTGATCCTCGTCAGTCCACTTGGTGCGGTCGACCACGAAGATCACCACGTCCACGTCTTTCAAGGCTGCCGAAGCAGTCTTGTTCATGTAGCGGTTCAGGGCTTTTTCGCCACCTTTGTGCATGCCCGGAGTATCAACGTAGATCGCCTGCACGGCGCCTTCGGTCTTGATGCCCAGCATGTTGTGACGGGTGGTTTGCGGCTTGCGCGAAGTGATCGCGAGCTTCTGCCCGAGGATGTGGTTCAGCAGCGTGGACTTGCCCACGTTGGGACGGCCGACGATGGCAACATAGCCACAGCGTGTTGCGGTTGAATCAGTCATTGCCATTCTCCACCCCCAGGGCAATCAGTGCTGCGGCGGCCGCTACCTGTTCGGCAATACGACGACTCACACCCTGACCTCGGCTTTTTTCATTCAATAAGGTGATTTCACATTCGACGAAGAACGTCCGGCAATGCGGCTCACCCTGGATATCCACCACTTCGTAACGCGGCAGCTCACACCCACGCGATTGCAGGAATTCCTGCAGGCGGGTTTTTGGATCTTTGTTGGTGTCGACCAGCGTCAGACCTTCGAACTCACCGGCCAGCCAGGCCAGCACGCGCTCGCGCGCCATGTCCATGCCGGCGTCCAGGTAGATCGCACCGATCAGTGCTTCCAGGGCATCGGCCAGAATCGACTCGCGACGGAAACCGCCGCTCTTCAACTCGCCAGAGCCCAGGCGCAGGTACTCGCCCAGGTCGAAACCACGGGCCAGTACCGCCAGGGTCTCACCTTTCACCAGGCGTGCGCGCAAACGCGACAACTGGCCTTCGCGAGCCAGCGGGAAGCGATCGAACAGCGCCTCGCCAGCGACGAAGTTGAGGATGGCATCACCGAGGAATTCCAGGCGTTCGTTGTTGCGCCCGGCAAAGCTGCGGTGAGTCAGGGCCAGGACCATCAGTTCCTGATCCTTGAAGGTATAGCCGAGCTGACGCTCTAGACGGCTTAAGGAAACGCTCACGGTGTACCCACGCTGAGTTCGTGGCTGGATTCCACCGCCATCGCCGGGGTGCGGCGCAGGCTTGGGACAATTAACGCTGTGTTCAAAAATTACGTCCTGAATATCATTGTTTTCATGCCTCGGGGGCCGATTGTAGCGGCTCCAGAAATGCATTCGGCGCTGTGTTCAACAGCGCCGTGTGTGATTACTTGATCAGGCCAACCCGCGAGAAATTCGGTAGGTGACTGAGTTTGGGTTCCGGCCAGCTCATCCAGACCGCGAAGGCCTTGCCGACGATATTCTTGTCGGGGACCATGCCCAGCAGGTCCTTGGGAATGCTCGGATCATCCCAGTAGCGACTGTCGTTAGAGTTGTCGCGATTGTCGCCCATCATGAAGTAGTGCCCGGCAGGCACGGTCCACGAACGGTCCGGCGTTGCGCGATAACGGCTCATTTCCTTGCGGATCAAGTGCTCGGCGACACCGAGTTTTTCCTTGTAGAGCTCGGCGCTACCCAGGGTACCCGGCTCGGAGCCGACCAACTGCTCGGCGACTGACTCGCCGTTGACGAACAGGCGCTTGTCGGCGGTGTAGCGAATCTGGTCGCCCGGCAGGCCCACTACACGCTTGATGTAGTTGACGCTCGGATCGCTCGGATAACGGAACACCATCACGTCGCCGCGTTGCGGGTCACCGATCTCGATGACTTTCTGGTCGATCACCGGCAAGCGGATCCCGTAGGAGAACTTGCTCACCAGAATGAAATCGCCAACGTCCAGGGTCGGTTTCATCGAGCCGGACGGGATCTGGAACGGTTCCACCAGGAACGAACGCAGCACCAGCACGATGAACAACACCGGGAAGAACGACTTGCCGTATTCGACCAGCAGCGGCTCCTTGTTCAGTTTTTCGACCACCATCCCGTCAGGCTGGCTGACGCTGCCCTGATAGGATGCAATGGCTGCACGCCGACGCGGCGCGAGGAAAACCAGATCGAGCAACGCCAACAGGCCGCAGACGAACACGGCGATGACCAGCAACAGCGGGAAATTTAGTGACATAGGACCTAACTATCCAACCTGAGCACTGCAAGGAAGGCTTCTTGTGGAATTTCCACGTTGCCGACTTGCTTCATGCGTTTTTTACCGGCCTTTTGCTTTTCAAGCAGTTTCTTCTTACGGCTGACGTCACCACCGTAGCATTTGGCCAATACGTTCTTTCTGAGAGCCTTGACGGAGGTCCGTGCAATGATCTGCCCGCCGATGGCGGCCTGGATCGCTACGTCGAACATCTGACGCGGAATCAGTTCTTTCATCTTCTCGGTCAACTGGCGACCTTTGTAGTGCGCGTTATCCTTGTGCACGATCAGCGCCAGGGCATCGACCTTGTCACCGTTGATCAGCACATCCAGTTTCACCAGATTAGCCGACTGATAACGATCAAAATGATAGTCCAGCGAAGCATAGCCGCGGCTGGTTGACTTCAGGCGATCGAAGAAGTCCAGGACCACTTCGTTCATCGGCAGATCGTAAGTCACCTGGACCTGGGTACCGAGGAACAGCATGTCGTGCTGCACGCCACGCTTCTCGATGCACAGCGTAATAACGTTACCCAGGTGCTCTTGCGGCACAAGAATGTTGGCCCGCACAATCGGCTCGCGCATGTCTTCGATGGAAGACAGGTCTGGAAGCTTCGACGGGTTGTCGACGTAAATCGTTTCACCGGTTTTCAGCAGCAGCTCGAAAATAACCGTCGGCGCCGTGGTGATCAGGTCCAGGTCATACTCGCGCTCCAGGCGCTCCTGGATGATTTCCATGTGCAGCATGCCGAGGAACCCGCAACGAAAACCGAAGCCCAGGGCGTCGGAACTCTCGGGGGTGTACTGCAGCGACGAGTCGTTGAGCGTGAGCTTTTGCAGGGCCTCACGGAAATCTTCGAAGTCGTCGGAGCTGACTGGGAACAGGCCGGCGTAAACCTGCGGCTGAATGCGCTTGAAGCCCGGCAGGACGTCGACGTCCGGGGTCGAGCTCAAGGTCAGGGTGTCACCCACCGGCGCACCGTGAATGTCCTTGATGCCGGCGATGATGAAGCCTACTTCACCGGCCTTCAGGTCAGTGGTAGCGGTATGTTTCGGGTTGAAAACACCGACGCTGTCCACCAGATGGATCTTGCCAGTGGACTTGACGAGGATCTTGTCGCCCTTCTTCACGCGACCGTGGCGTACGCGCACCAGGGAAACAACGCCCAGGTAGTTGTCGAACCAGGAGTCGATGATCAACGCTTGCAACGGATCTTCGTAGTTGCCGGTCGGCGCAGGAATGGTGTGCACCAGGCGCTCGAGGACCTCATCGACGCCCAGGCCGGTCTTGGCGCTGCACTCGACTGCATCGGTGGCATCGATGCCGATGATCTTTTCGATTTCTTCCTTCACGCGGTCCGGATCGGCCTGCGGCAGGTCGATTTTGTTCAGGACTGGCATGACTTCCAGGCCTTGTTCAATCGCCGTGTAGCAGTTGGCAACCGACTGCGCCTCTACGCCCTGACCGGCGTCGACCACCAGCAAAGCACCTTCACAGGCCGCCAGCGAGCGGCTGACTTCATAGGTGAAGTCAACGTGGCCCGGGGTGTCGATGAAATTCAGCTGGTACTTGATGCCATCGCGAGCCGTGTAATAAAGGGTGACGCTGTGGGCCTTGATGGTGATCCCGCGTTCACGCTCCAGGTCCATGGAGTCCAGTACCTGGGCTTCCATTTCGCGCTCGGCAAGGCCGCCACACATCTGGATGAAGCGATCGGCCAGCGTCGACTTGCCATGGTCAATGTGGGCGATGATGGAGAAATTGCGGATATGACTCAAATCACTCACGGATCAACACTCAAAAAGGCTGCAGGCATAGCCCGCCGAAAAATAGCCGGGAATTGTACCTGATCCACGGCGCAAGCGTCACCTGCGCAGGTCGGACGGCACTTACAAAAACGCCCTGGTCTCACGACAAGGGCGTTTTTCATGGCTTCGCAGCTGGACAAGTCCCCGGAATCAACCGGCCCGGCGCAACAACAAGACCCCGGCCAGGGCGCACACGCTGGCCGGCACCAGCACCGCAAACAGCGGCGAGAAACCGAATACCAGGCTCGACGGCCCCAGCAGATCCTGGACGATACGGAAGGTGAACCCTACCAGTACACCGGTGAACACCCGCTGACCGAGGGTCACCGAGCGCAGCGGGCCAAAGATGAAGGAGATCGCCATCAGTACCAGTGCCGCGGTGACCAGCGGCTGCAACACCTTGACCCAAAATGCCAGCCAGTAACGGCCATTATTCAGCCCCTGGTCGGCCAGGTAGTGGATATAACCCCACAGACCGGTGATCGACAGAGACTCGGGCGCCATGACCACCGTGCTCAGAAGTTGCGGACTGAGTGCGACTTCCCAGCGCTCGACCGGGGCCGCGACCACTTCGGTGCTCTTTTCATGGAAAACCGTGGTGGTGACATCGCTCAGCTGCCAGTGGTCTTTGTCAAACTCCGCGCGCTTGGCAAAGCTGGCCGACAACATGTGCCGCTCTTTGTCGAAGCGATAGCGAGTCACGCCGTACAGCAAGCCGTTGGGTTGCACCGAGTTGACGTGGATGAACTCGTCACCCTGGCGGTGCCACAGGCCATGGCGGGCGCTTTGTGCATCACCGCTGCCCTGAGCCAGCGAGCGGTTCGCCTGGGCAGTGCTTTCGGTGGCCGGCGCTACGTATTCGCCGATCAAGATACCAACAACCATCAGCACCAGCATAGGCTTCATCACCGCCCAGACGATCCGCCCAATGGACACGCCGGCGGCGCGCATGATGGTCAGTTCGCTGTTGCTGGCCAGGCTGCCCAGGCCGATCAGGCAGCCGATCAGGGCCGCCATCGGCAACATGTCGTACAGGCGACGGGGCGCCGTCAGCAGGACGTAACCGAGCACGTCCAGCAAAGTGTAGGTGTCGCTCACATCGCCCATCTCGTCGATGAAGGCGAACAGCGTTGCCAGGCCGAGAATGATGCCCAATACGGCCAGGATGGCCACGAGCACGCTGCTACCAATGTAGCGATCCAGCTTAACCACGAGCCACCTCCAGCGCGCTGCGGCGACTCGCCATCTTCAGGCGCAGGGGTTCCCAATAGAGCAACCCAAGACCAATCACCAGGAAGATTCCATGCACCCACCACAAGCCCAGGGCCATCGGGATCTTGCCTTTTTCGAGCGCGCCGCGAGCGGCAATCAGGATGGTCAGGTAGGCCATATAAAGAAGAATCGCTGGCAGCAGCTTGAGGAACCGTCCCTGGCGCGGGTTGACTCGCGACAGCGGCACGGCCATCAGGGTGACGATGAAGACCAGCAACGGCAGGGACATGCGCCATTGCAATTCAGTGCGCGAACGAACGTCATCGCTGCCAATCAAGCTGCTGGTGGGCATCGCGTCGCGGTCGGTGACTTCGTCGCTGACATCCGGCTTGGGCAGCAGCACGCCGTACTCGTCGTACTTGATTGCCCGGTAATCCGCCTGGCCCGGCTTGCCGTCGTAGCGGTAGCCATTGTCAAGAATCAGGTAGCGGTTGCCGTCAGGGCGGATTTCCTGGCGCCCCTTCTCGGCCACCAGCACGGAAATCCCGCGGTCCTTCTGGTCGGTGCTGGTGTTCTTCTGGGAAATGAACACGCCGCCCAGGTTGATGCGATCGTCCGTCAGGGTCTCGGTGTAGGTCACCCGCGTGCCATCACGCAGGGCCTGGAAGCGGCCAGGCTCCAGGGTGTCGAATTCAGTCAGGGCATCTTGTTTGTTCAGCAACAATTGGAACTGATTGGCACCTTGGGGCGCCAGGCTCAGGCTCAGCCAGGCCACCACCAATGCCACCAGAGTGGCCGGAAACAGGGTAATGGCGAACAGGCGTTGCTGGCTCATGCCGGTGGCCGACAACACGGTCATTTCGCTTTCAAGATAAAGACGACCGTAGGCCAGCAGAATGCCGAGAAACAGGCCCAGCGGCAGGATCAGTTGCAGGAAGCCCGGAAGGCGAAACCCCATGATCAGGAACAGGGAGCCTGGGTCCAGCAAGCCCGCAGCGGCCTGGGCGAGGTATTTGATGAAGCGCCCGCTCATGATGATGACCAGCAACACGGCGCTGACGGCGCTCAAGGTCAACAGGACTTCGCGGGATAGGTAACGGAAGACAATCAAACCAGACACTCCAGGGTTGTCAGGCGAAGGCGGCCAAACAAGCAAACGTAGCAGGCGAACCGCAAAGCAGGGCCGCCGCAAAAGATGGCGCATTATCCTGTGATTGCATGCGCCTGTCACTGCGCGCGTTCTCCATGAGCAAGCTCGCGATGGTCGTCAACGATTACGCGGGATGTCTGACACTCAACGGTGCTCTCAGGTTCATCGTCGGAACGCCGCCCGGAGCCAGCTTGCTCCTGCAAGGGCGGCCGAAACCGTGACTAACCTGCGACCCAGGGTTGTCAGGCGCCGCCAGCGAGGTTCAAACTGCGGCCTTTGTCGCAAGGCTCACTTGCGTATTTCTATTTATAGGCAAGTGTGCACACTTGCGTGTTGATCAATGATTCAGGGGCCCCAACATGGAATTGGTTGTAAAAAGCGTTAATCCGGAAACGTTGAAAACCGCCACGCTGGTGGTTGCCGTAGGCGAAGGCCGCAAGCTGGGCGCCGTGGCCAGCCAACTCGACGCACTGAGCGGCGGCGCGATCAGCGCAGTGCTCAAGCGAGGCGACCTCGCCGGTAAAGTTGGCCAGAGCCTGCTGTTGCATAGCCTGCCGAATCTCAAGGCCGAGCGTGTATTGCTGGTTGGTGTCGGCAAGGACGAAGAACTGGGCGATCGCCCATTCCGTAAAATCATTGCCGGCATCCTCAATACCCTCAAAGGCCTGAATGGCAGCGATGCGGTGCTGGCCCTGGACGAAGTCGTGGTCAAGGGCCGTGACAGCTACGGCAAGACCCGCCTGCTGGCTGAAACCCTGGTGGATGGCGAATACACTTTCGACCAGTTCAAGAGCCAGAAAGCCGAGCCGCGCGCCCTGAAGAAAATCACCCTGGTGACCATCAAGGCTGCCCAGGCTGAAGTCGAGCGCGCGGCGGCCCACGCCACTGCAATCGCCAACGGCATGGCGTTCACCCGCGACTTGGGCAACCTGCCGCCGAACATCTGCCACCCGACTTTCCTGGGCGAGCAGGCCAAGAGCCTGGGCAAGGAATTCAAGAGCCTGAAAGTCGAAGTCCTCGACGAGAAGAAAATCAAGGACCTGGGCATGGGCTCGTTCTATGCGGTCGGCCAGGGCAGTGCACAGCCTCCGCGCCTGATCGTCATGCAATACAATGGCGGCAAGAAATCCGAGAAGCCGTTCGCCCTGGTTGGTAAAGGCATTACCTTTGATACCGGCGGCATCAGCCTCAAGCCGGGCGCCGGCATGGACGAAATGAAGTACGACATGGGCGGCGCCGCCAGTGTCTTCGGCACCCTGCGCGCCGTGCTCGAACTGAAACTGCCGATCAATCTGGTGTGCATCCTGGCCTGCGCCGAGAACATGCCGAGCGGCAACGCTGCGCGCCCAGGCGACATCGTCACCACCATGAGCGGCCAGACCGTGGAAATCCTCAACACCGACGCCGAAGGCCGCCTGGTGCTGTGCGACGCCCTGACCTACTCCGAACGCTTCAAGCCGCAAGCAGTGATCGACATCGCGACCCTGACCGGCGCTTGCGTTGTCGCCCTGGGCGCACACACCTCCGGCCTGCTGGGCAACAACGACGAACTGATCGGCCAACTGCTCAGCGCCGGCCAGTCCGCGGACGACCGTGCCTGGCAGTTGCCACTGTTCGATGAGTACCAGGAACAGCTGGACAGCCCGTTCGCCGACATCGCCAACATTGGCGGGCCGAAAGCCGGCACCATCACCGCGGCCTGTTTCCTGTCGCGCTTTACCAAAAACCTCAACTGGGCGCACCTGGACATCGCCGGCACCGCTTGGACCAGCGGCGGCAAGGATAAGGGCGCCACTGGCCGTCCGGTGCCCCTGCTGACCCAATACCTGCTGGACCGCGCCAAGGCCTAAATATCGCTCACGGACCACTGTAGGAGCGAGCTTGCTCGCGAAAAACTCAAGATCACCGCGATTAACCTGGTTTCCCGCGTAATCGTTGACGACCTTCGCGAGCAAGCTCGCTCCTACAGATTCCGCGGAAGTTGATTCCAGGAACCGCAATGACCAAAGTCGATTTTTATATCCTGCCCAGCGCCGATCCGTCGGCGCGGCTGGATTTCGCCTGCAAGCTCACGGAGAAAGCCTGGCGCATGGGCCATCGCATTTACCTGCATTGCAGCGATGCGAGCCAACGTGACGATCTCGACGCACGCCTCTGGGCGTTCAAGGGCGAAAGTTTCGTGCCCCACGGTCCCGCCGAGAGCGAGCCGCAGAGTTTGATTGTGCTGGGCCTGGGTGACGACTGCGGTCAACATCAAGACCTGCTGGTCAATCTCGACTTGAAAGTGCCGGCCTTTGCCAACAGGTTCGCCCGCGTGGCGGAAGTGGTGGTGGAAGATCCGGTGATTCGCCAGGCCGCACGGGAGAGTTTCCGTTTCTATCGTGAACAGGGCTATCCTCTGCAAGACCACCGTTTACAGCGACTCTGAGTATTCCGATGGACACGCCAAAACAGCAACAGTCTGCGCACCTGCTGGACGACCTCGAGTCGATCCGCCAACTGCTCGGTGATGACAACCTGCAACCACCGTTGTTGACCGACACGGTCGAGAGCGATGACCAGGAACAGATTCCCATGCTGTTCGAGGCTGCCGGCAACCCGCCTGCTGCCAGCGAGCCGCCCTCTGCGCCCCTTGCCGAAGATAAAGGTCCGGACGCCCTGCTGCATCTGGACGGCGAACTGCGCGCCGCCGCCATGCTGATCATGCAGGACGTGATCGACGACTTCGCGCCGCACATCGAAACCGAAGTCAAACGCCGCCTGGCGGCGCGAATGGAACGGCTCCTCAGCCAGTACGAATAATTCTGATCCGGGTGGGCTTCTGTGGCGAGGGTGCTTGCTCCCGCTCGGTTGCTAAGCAGCCGCAAAGCCTGAACACGCCGAGCACCTGGCGCACCTGACTTGCTGATGTTGGGGCCGCTTCGCGCCCCAGCGGGAGCAAGCTCCCTCGCCACAGGTCCATTCCACACTTTGATCGGCGCCCTGTCCGCCCCTGCTCGCCCTGCGCCCCATGCCCCGCTATACTTGCCGGCTTTTCCTGAATAAATGCCAATAGGGTCCCGCCGCGCATGGATAAGACCTACCAGCCGCACGCCATTGAAACTTCCTGGTACAACACCTGGGAGTCAGAGAACTACTTCGCCCCGCAAGGCGCGGGCGATTCCTACACCATAATGATCCCGCCGCCAAATGTTACCGGCAGCCTGCACATGGGGCATGGTTTCAACAACGCGATCATGGACGCCTTGATCCGTTTCCGCCGCATGCAGGGTCGCAACACCCTGTGGCAACCGGGTACCGACCACGCGGGTATCGCGACGCAGATGCTGGTGGAGCGTCAACTCGAAGCCCAGGGCCAGAGTCGCCACGACCTCGGCCGCGAGAAATTCCTCGAAAAAGTCTGGGAATGGAAGGATCAGTCCGGCGGCAACATCAGCCGTCAGATCCGCCGCCTCGGCTCGTCCGTGGACTGGAGCCGCGAGCGCTTCACCATGGACGACGGTCTGTCGGAAGCCGTTAAAGAAGCGTTCGTACGCCTGCACGAAGATGGCCTGATTTATCGCGGCAAGCGCCTGGTCAACTGGGATACCAAGTTGCACACGGCGATTTCCGACCTCGAAGTGGAAAACCACGACGAGAAAGGTTTCCTGTGGAACCTCAAGTATCCACTGGCCGACGGCGCCAAGACCGCAGAAGGCAAGGATTTCCTGATCGTCGCGACCACTCGCCCGGAAACCATGCTCGGCGACTCCGCCGTCGCGGTTAACCCGAACGATGAACGCTACAAAGCCCTGATCGGCAAATTTGTCGAGCTGCCGCTGGTCGGCCGCCGCATTCCGATCATCGCCGACGATTACTGCGACCCTGAATTCGGCACCGGCTGCGTGAAAATCACCCCGGCCCACGATTTCAACGACTACGAAGTCGGCAAGCGTCATAACCTGCCGCTGCTGAACATCTTTGACAAGAACGCCGCCGTCCTGCCGACCTGCCAGGTGTTCAACCTCGACGGCACACTGAACGAAAGCATCGACGGCAAGATCCCGGCCGAATACGCCGGCCTTGACCGTTTCGACGCGCGCAAGCAGATTGTCGCCGCCTTCGACGCCGCCGGCCTGCTGGTCAGCGTGGACGACCACGGCCTGAAAGTGCCGAAAGGTGATCGCTCGGGCACCATCATCGAGCCGTGGCTGACCGACCAGTGGTACGTGTCGACCAAGCCTTTGGCCGAGCCTGCAATCGCTGCCGTTGAAGATGGCCGCATCCAGTTTGTACCTAAACAATACGAAAACATGTACTTCTCGTGGATGCGTGACATCCAGGATTGGTGCATCAGCCGCCAACTCTGGTGGGGTCACCGGATACCGGCCTGGTACGACGAGTCGGGCAAGGTCTACGTCGGTCGCGACGAAGCCGAAGTGCGCGCCAAGCACAACCTTGGCCCGGACGTTGCGCTGCAACAGGACAACGACGTACTCGACACCTGGTTCAGTTCCGGCCTGTGGACCTTCTCCACCCTTGGTTGGCCTGAGCAGACCGAATTCCTGAAGAAATTCCACTCCACCGATGTGCTGGTGACCGGTTTCGACATCATTTTCTTCTGGGTTGCCCGGATGATCATGCTCACCATGCATTTGGTGAAAAACGAAGACGGTACGCCGCAGGTTCCGTTCAAGACCGTTTATGTGCACGGTCTGGTGCGTGATGGCCAGGGCCAGAAGATGTCCAAGTCCAAAGGCAACGTCCTGGACCCGCTGGACATCATCGACGGCATTGAGCTCGAAGCGCTGGTACAGAAACGCACCTCGGGCATGATGCAGCCAAAACTGGCGAAAAAGATCGAGAAGCAGACCCGCGACGAGTTCGCCGACGGCATCGCCAGCTACGGCACCGACGCCCTGCGCTTCACCTTCTGCTCGCTGGCCTCCACTGGCCGTGACATCAAGTTCGACATGGGCCGCGTCGAAGGCTATCGCAACTTCTGCAACAAGATCTGGAACGCCGCGCGCTACGTGCTGGACAAGGGCGAAGACTGCGGCCAGAACGGCGAAGCCTACGAGCTGTCCCTGGCGGATCGCTGGATCATCTCGCAGCTGCAACGCACCGAAACCGAAGTGACCCGTCAACTCGATCAGTTCCGCTTCGACCTGGCGGCACAAGCCTTGTATGAGTTCATCTGGAACCAGTATTGTGACTGGTACCTGGAACTGTCCAAGCCGGTGCTGTGGGACGAGAACGCACCGGTCGAACGCCAGCGTGGCACCCGTCGCACCCTGGTTCGCGTACTGGAAGTTGCCCTGCGCCTGGCGCACCCGTTCATGCCGTTCATCACCGAAGAAATCTGGCAGCGCGTCGCGCCGCTGGCCGGCATCGAAGGCAAGACGATCATGCTGCAGCCTTGGCCAGTGGCCAATGAAGAGCGCATCGACGCGGCCGCCGAAGATGACATCGAATGGCTGAAAACACTGATGCTTGGCACGCGCAACATTCGCGCCGAAATGAACATCGGTCCAGGCAAGCCGCTTAACCTGTTCCTGAAAAACGTCAGCGCCCAAGACCAGCGCCGTCTCACCGAGAACGAAGCTCTGCTGAAGAAGCTCGCGCGACTCGAGTCGATCACTGTGCTGGCGGCAGGCGAAGAAGCGCCGCTGTCCGCTACCGCATTGGTCGGCGAGATGGAAGTGCTGGTGCCGATGGCCGGCCTGATCGACAAGGACGCCGAGCTGGCACGCCTGGACAAGGAAATCCTGCGTCTACAAGGTGAAGTCCAGCGGGTGGGCGGCAAGCTGTCCAATGCCGGTTTCGTTGACAAGGCTCCGGCCGAAGTCATCGAGAAGGAACGCGCCAAACTGGCTGAAGCCGAACAGGCATTGGGCAAGTTGGCCGAGCAGCATGCGCGGATTGCCAGTCTGTAACGGCAAATCGCAATGAACAGGGAGGCCCGAAATGGCCTCCCTTTTTTGTGCCTGCCCCTTACCCACAATCACCACAACACCCTGTGGGAGCGGCGGTGCGACGATTCGACTTGCCCGCGATGGGGCCATCGAATTCAACATTGAGGTGACTGACAGATCGCCATCGCGGGCAAGCCCGCTCCCATAGGGATTCGAACTGATCTTCACAATTGGGTTCAAAATGTCTGGATGTGGGACAATACCCGTCACTTTCAGCCATACCCGAATCGATCACGCCCATGAACGCCCCCCGCACACCAAGACCTGCGCGCAAGAAGCCCGAATCCGCGACCCCGGCCAAAGCGGTCGAGCCTCGCGAGAAGGCCAGCCTGCACCCGCGCAACCGCCACCAGGGTCGCTATGACTTCCCGGCGCTGATCAAAACCACGCCGGAACTGGCGAAGTTCGTGATCATCAACCCGTACGGCAAGGAAAGTATCGACTTCGCCAGCCCGGACGCGGTGCGGGTGTTCAACCGCGCGCTGCTCAAGTCGTTCTACGGAGTGGCCCACTGGGATATCCCGGCGGATTACCTGTGCCCGCCGGTTCCAGGGCGTGCCGACTATGTGCACTTCCTGGCCGACCTGCTGGCCAGCGTCAACGACGGTGAAATCCCGCGCGGCGCGCCGGTCAAGGTGCTCGACATCGGCATGGGCGCCAACTGTGTCTACCCGTTGATCGGCTACAGCGACTACCGCTGGCACTTCCTCGGCTCGGAAATCGACCCGACCGCCGTCGCCGCCGCCAAGGCCATCGTCCAGTCCAACGGGCTGAACAAGGCCATTCAGTTGCGCCAGCAAACCAATCCCAAGCACATTCTGCTGGGTTTGCTGGAACCCGGCGAACGCTTCGACCTGACCATGTGCAACCCGCCTTTCCACGCGTCGATGGACGAAGCCACCAAAGGCAGCGAGCGTAAATGGCGCGCACTGGGCCGCGCCGACCCGAAACGCAAGCTACCGGTGCTGAACTTTGGTGGCCAGTCGGCAGAACTGTGGTGCGAGGGCGGCGAAGCCCGCTTCGTGACTCAGCTGATTGCCGAGAGCGCGCACTTCCAGCACAAGGTACTGTGGTTCAGCACCCTGGTGTCCAAGGCGTCGAACTTGCCCGCCATCGAAATCGCGCTGAAAAAGGCCGGTGTGCTGGAAAGCCAGGTCGTGGAAATGTCCCAGGGCCAGAAGAAAAGCCGTTTTGTCGCCTGGACCTTCCAGACCAAGAGCGAACAGCAGGTGTGGCGCCAACGTTGGGCGCGTAAAAGCTGAGTAACCAAAAATCCCTGTGGGAGCGGGCTTGCCCGCTCCCACAATGATCTTTGGTGTCTTGAAGAATTCAAGGCACAAAAAAACCGTGCCCGGATCGCTCCGGAGCACGGTTTTTTTACACGTCTTACTTGTTAACAGCGTCGGTCAGGCCTTTGGCCACAACCAGCTTGATAACTTTCTTGGCAGCGATTTCGATGGCAGCGCCAGTCGAAGGGTTGCGGCCGGTACGGGCAGGACGCTCAGTCACTTTCAGTTTGCCGATACCAGGCAGAGTGATTTCGCCGCCGTTTTCCAGCTGATCAGCAACGATTTGGCCCAGTTGGTCCAGAGCGTTACGCGCGGTGGTTTTTGGCGCGTCGATAGCTTCAGCGATGTCGGCGATCAGTTGGTCTTTAGTAAGAGCCATGTAGTGTTCCTTCCCTATCAAATTCATATGGATTGCAGAGTGCAGTGTCAGCCATCGAGCCCGATCTTCTGGATCTGGCACCCTCGGCCAATAACCACTGGATCGGGGTTATAGATACCGAAATCAGGGTTTGGTTCGACCTGACAAATGCTGAATGCACGCTTAACGCAGTGACTTCGCGCAAGACCGGGCAAAACTAGCACAGAGACGGGGAAATATCCGCCTCTAGCTACCCATTTGGTCAGCTTTATTGCTCTAAATCGTTAAAAAACAGCACAAGCAGCAGTGCGCCCCCCGGAATTGCCCTTCACCCCGCGCCAAAACCAATGGTTGCGGTACACTGGGCGCTTTTTCGGGGAGCGCGCCCTCCTCTCTACAATCAGCCGAGAAGCCCATGCCGATCCGCCATTGCATTGTCCACCTGATCGACAAAAAACCCGACGGCACGCCTGCAGTTCTGCACGCCCGCAGCGAAGAACTGCCTGAGTCGAGCGCCATCGAGAACATGCTCGCCGACCTCAACGAGAGCTATAACGCCAAGCAAGGCAAGGCTTGGGGTTTGTTCCATGCCGAGTCCGGAGCGCATCCATTCAGTGGTTGGCTGAAGGAGTACCTCGAAGGCGGCAAGGACTTCACGGCATTCAGCCGGGTGGCGGTGGAGCACCTACAGAAGCTGATGGAGGAATCCAACCTCTCGGTGGGTGGTCACGTGCTGTTTGCGCACTATCAGCAAGGCATGACCGACTACCTGGCCATCGCCTTGCTGCACCACAGCGAAGGCGTCGCCGTGACCGAGCAGCTGGATGTGACACCGTCCCGACACCTGGACCTGGGTCAGTTGCACCTCGCGGCACGGATCAACGTGTCGGAGTGGCAGAACAACAAGCAGTCAAAGCAGTACATTTCGTTCATCAAAGGCAAGAACGGGAAGAAGGTCTCGGAGTATTTTCGCGACTTCATCGGCTGTCAGGAAGGCGTCGACGGCCCCGGTGAAACCCGCACACTGCTCAAGGCCTTCAGCGATTTCGTCGAAAGCGAAGACCTGCCGGAAGAGTCTGCCCGGGAGAAGACCAAGACGTTGGTGGACTACGCCAGCAGCCAGGCCAAGATGGGTGAGCCCATGGGCCTGGAGGAGCTGTCCGAGTTGATTGATGAAGAACGTCCAAAGGCGTTCTATGATCACATCCGCAACAAGGACTACGGCCTGTCTCCGGAGATTCCTGCAGACAAACGCACCTTGAATCAATTCCGTCGTTTCACGGGCCGTGCCGAGGGTCTCTCCATCAGCTTTGAAGCGCACCTGCTGGGCTCGAAGATCGAGTATGACGAAGAAGCCGGCACCTTGATCATCAAGGGCCTGCCAACCCAGCTCACCGATCAGCTAAAGCGTCGCAACTGATGCTCCAGGGCGTATTGAAGAAATGCCTGCTCATTGTGCTGGTGGTTGTGGTCTATCAGAACTGGGGCAAGATCGAGCGGGTGTTCAATCCGTCCCAGGTGGTGTCGGAGCAGACCCAGGCCAAGGCCAATGTGGTGCTCTACGCCACGCAGTGGTGTGGCTACTGCAAGGTGACCCGGCGGTGTCTTGATCAGAAAGGTATTCCGTATCGGGAGTTCGACATCGAGAAGGATACCGAGGCGCGCAAGGCCTATGAGGCGCTCGGTGGTGGCGGCATCCCGATCCTTGATGTGAACGGGACGCTGATTCGCGGGTATGACCCGGATGCAATACTTGCGGCCCTGAAATAAACAAGATCGCAGCCTTCGGCAGCTCCTGCAGGTGCACACACCTTTAATGTAGGAGCTGACGCAGGCTGCGATCTGTTGATTTACTGGGTTCTTTGGATATGAAACCCGAATCGCGGAAAGTGCACATGCACCACCCCGCAGCGCTCATCCTCGCGACGCAGAATCAGCTCTTCACTCCCGGCAAACAGCAGCTCACCCGCCACCGGATCAACCCCGTAATCCGTCGCCGCGATCACTACCTGTTGACCTGCCTCAAATCCGTTAGGCTCTTCGAACTGCTCCTGCGGCAACACAGCCGGTGTAGCGTTTCGTGCCACCTCAAGCGCTTCTTCTGCAGTCATCTCGCTCGCCGCCCCATGGCCAAAGCCCAACACGCGGCCCAACCAGGCGGACACTGCCGGGTAGGTATCGACCAGCGGTGAAGTGACCGGCGTCGCCTTGAGAAACCACATGGGATGCGCCAAGGCGAAATCGGCAATCGACGGCTCGCCAAAGAGGAAATCACCCTCCTCGCGCTGTAGTTGCTGCTCGAGTCGCGCCATGATCGTCGACCACTGATGCCTGGCTTGCTCGGCAGACAACCGGGTGGCGCTGCCGCCACTGAACAGCCCGGCGCGATCTGCCAGGAAGGCCTTGATGGCTTCCGGCGGCAGGCTGGCGAAGCGCACGGCGACCGATTCCGGCTGGAACACCAGGCTCACGGCATGCTGGAACACCACGGAGTCCGCCCAGGCGGCGAACGACGCAGCGATCATTTCCTGACCTTGCGGGAAGAACGCCGGCAAGGCTTTTTCCTGCTCCAGACGCCGGGCAATCAACGCTGTGTCGCAGTAGATGTCAGCGCCGATCTGCAACACCGGTGTCTTGCGATAGCCGCCGGTCAAGGCGGTCAGATCAGGTTTTGGCATCACCGGTGAAATTTTCACCGACCGCCAGGACAGTCCCTTGAAACCCAATAACAGGCGGGCCTTTTCGGCGAAAGGGGACGTCGGGTAATGATGCAGAATTAACTCGGACATGCTCGGCTCCGCCACGCGAATAAGGAGTCCGCAGCTTAGCGTGCAATCCGCAGGCAGCCTACCGGTCTGCCTGATGGGAACGTATCAGCCAGATTGATAGCTCGCGACCAGGCACTCCTTGGCGCTTTTCCTGAGCTTCTTGATCAGCCGCTCCTGACGCAACGCTTCGCTCCTGTCGCAACAGGCTTCGGTGTAGACCAGGGCCACGGCCGGGCTTGAGAGGAAGAAGCGCGCACCTTTGCCACGCTGGTGAGCGGCGAAGCGGCGCACGGGATCGTCGCTGATCCCGCAATACAGCGAACCATTTGCCGCGCGAACGAGGTAGACGAACCAGGGCTTGCTGACCAGTGTCGGTTCGGTGGCAATAACGCAAGAATCACTTGGAGTGTTCACGGGACGATCAGGGCTTGGAAGAAAACAAGTAGCGATGGTATCAGCGACCCGCCTGAAATGCCTTCAGCCCTTTCAAGGCCTGGGCGCGTACGGCGTTCCTCACCAATGGCGTCCAGCCCAGCAGCAGGCCCTTGAGACCCAGCGCCTGGCGCGACCAGGACCACAGATCAAAGCTGTCGTGATGCTCGCAGATTTTGCCATTGCGGAACACGAACCTTGCCTGGATGTCGTTCACCACGGTATTTCCAGTCTGGCTGAACAGGTACGTCGCCACCCAATGCGCACTGCCGGAGTGCTCGTCGGCGCGGACGTCGTCGAACGTCAGGGAAAAGTCCCTGGCGCGAGTGGTGAGCATGCGCCACATGTCACCCGCGTCGCGCCCGCGCAGTTCGCCGAAGGCCGGGTCACTGAACACCACATCATCGGTGTAGCAGGCGCTCATGGCCTCGGCATCCAGCCGCTGGAAGGCTTGGTAAAACCGGGTAATCAATGCTTGATGGGCATCACTCATTTTCAGGCTCCCTGGGTAACAATTGGTTTTGCAAGATGGACTGCACCATAGTCAACAACAGCGCGGACCACTACCGGCATCAGTATCGGGAATGTCCTCGGGCATGCCTGAACCTAATGCACCATGCCACTTTCACGGGCATAGACAAACAGCTCCACATCGTTGGAAATGCCCAGCCGCTGCATGGCCATGATCTTCTGCCTGCTGATGGTGGAGACGCTGCGCTTGAATTGGTTGGCAATCTCACTGACGGTCATGCCGCTGGCAAGCATTCTCACGACCTCATATTCCTTTGCCGATAACGCCGGGGGATTGGCCTGAGTGCGGGGGTCGACCTGAAGCAGCGTCAAACGCAATGACTCGCTGATAAACCGTCGCCCGTCGGCCACCGATTTAATCGCCAGGGGCAGTTCCTGCGCCGATGCGCCTTTGGCAACGATTCCCAGGACCCCTTGTGCAAAGACGGCCCTGAGTGTCGTCACGTTGGCGAACATGGTCACCAGAATGATCTGCATTTTGGGGTAGGTACGCCGCACTTGACTCAACATCTTCAGCCCGTCTGCCTGGGAGTTTCCCGGCATGGAAAAGTCCGTGATCAGCACATCACAGGGAGTAGTGGCTAGCAGGTCGAGCAGGCTGTCGGGGCCATCGGCTTCGCCGACGACCTCGCAATGTCGGTTCAGATTCACGAGCATCCGCAACCCGATGCGAACGACAGGATGGTCGTCAGCGATGATTACACGCATTGTAGGATTTATCCTGGGTGATGGCTGGAATGAGCAAAAAATAGCGCTGTCATAGCGCCACTACAAGACCTCAAATTCCACACAAACCCGCGATATTCAACACTTTCAGGGCTCTTACTTTTCTCCTACAAAAAAGAAAAAAATCTCCTACGTGAATGACCTACACCCGACAGGAAAAAGGACTACAGACAATGCCGAATTAACGACGAAAGCTCTTTTTCATCCATTTTCTCAGCTGTTTTTCGTATTAGTTGCATTTCACCCGGCTACCCCCATCGATAAATTGCGCCCACCCCCACGGGGCAAAGCCCATCAATCATTCGTTGAGGTAGCGTTCCACATGAACACTCGTATATCCCTTCTGACCGCTGCACTACTGTTGACCGGCGCATCGTCGGCGTTTGCGGCATCCAGCACTGACCTGACGGTGACGGGCAAAATCACTCCAGCAGCTTGCCTCCCAAGTCTTTCCGATAATGGAACCGTCGATTTCGGCAAACGCTCCGTCAGCGATCTCAAGCAAACCAGCACAACCCATCTGGGCATGAAATATATGCAAGTGAGTGTGGGGTGTGACGGTCCTACAACGTTTGCACTAAACCTCATAGACAATCGCGCCTATTCCGCGTTCGCCCCTGAGGTGTACGGCCTGGGCAAGACCGACGCAGGCGAAAAACTCGGCGGTTTCACAGTTGCTTACTCCCGCGCCATTACCGAAAGTGGCCCGAGCAACGCCCTGGTTTCGTTCGATGAGGGCAAAACGTGGAAACGCACCGAGGGCATCCCGATAGATCCTGGCAGCTGGGCCTCCGCGGGCAACAACGCCAGCGGCGACTGGGCTCCGGTGCTGATCAAAACGTTGGTAATGGACATGGAAATAAATGCGTTTATTGCCCGTGCTGACGGCCTGACCCTGACCGACGAGGAGTCAATCGACGGCGCTGCAACCCTCGAAGTGAAATACCTGTAAATCTCCATATCCATCGGGCAGCGCCTGCCACAGGCACTGCCCGCTCACTCCAAGGACGACCCGTCATGGACAGATGTTCAATCGCTCTATTGGCCCCGCTGCTGATTCTGGGCGCCCCTGCAGCGCTGGCGGTCAGCAGCACCCAGCTCAGTGTCACCGGCATGATCACCCCCAGCGCCTGCACACCCAGCCTGTCCGATGGCGGCACCGTCCACCACGGCAAACTGACGGTCAAGGACCTCAAACCGGACCAGCCCACTGCCCTGGAAAACGGCACGCTGTACCTGGAGGTGATTTGCGAGGCCGCCACGCCATTCACCCTGACGACGATCGATAACCGCCCAGGCTCTTCCGCCATCCACCCCAACAGTCACGGGCTGGGTGTCATCAACGAGGACCAGAACCTGGGCAGCGTGGCGCTGGGTCTGTTCGACACCGTTGCCGATGGGGAGGCGGTGAAGACCATCATCTCGCTCAACGACGGCGCCAGCTGGCGAGTGTCTTCCTACCTGGGACATGCCGGCCTCACCGCCTTTGCAGCGTTGAACGACTTGAGCACCCCGATCGCCATCAAAAAACTGACCGCGCGGCTCACCGCGTTTACCACCATAGTGCGCGCAAACGACCTGACGCTGACCGACGAAGTCCCCATCGACGGTCACGTCACCGTGCAACTCAATTACTGAATAGCCACTCACACGAGAAACGTCATGCAGATGTTTTCAGGATTTCCCAGCCGTTTGCTGCAGTCGAGCATCGGCGCGCTCGCCCTTTTGCTGAGCGCACAAGTCCAGGCCGACGGCATGGTGCCCGATACTTCCGTGGTGATCGTCAACGAGGCTGACGGTGAAGCGTCGGTGTCCGTGACCAACACGGATGCCAACCTCGCACTGCTGCACGTCACCCTGGAAAATATCGCCGAGGACAACGAGTCCCTGCTGATCATCACGCCACCACTGGCGCGGGTCGAAGCGGGCGAGGCGCAACTGGTGCGCTTCATTCTCCAGTCGGAGAAGCCCTTGCTCACCCAGCGTTTGAAACGGGTGATCTTCGAAGGCATCCCCCAGGGCAAACCCGCCGCCGAAGCCGGGCAAGCCCGAGTGGGCGTGACGGTGCGCCAGAACTTGCCGGTGATTCTGCACCCCAAGGGTTTGGCCCCCAATCGAACGCCGTGGACCGACCTGCAATGGTCGCTCAAAGACGGGCAACTGACCGTGCGCAATGACACGCCGTATGTGGTCCGAATGGGCCAGGAAGTGCAATTGCTGCCGTCGGCAGGCAACGCCATGCTGCCCAAAACCTATCTACTGCCTGGCGAACATATCAGTATCAAGGCGCCTGACGGCAGCGCGACCCAAGTGCGCTTTCAACCGGCGACCGTCTACGGCTTTGCGGTGCCGCATTACGAGGCGCCCGTCAAATCCTGAACCCATCGTCATCCCACAGCGCCGCAAAGGAACCGCGAGCGCCTTCGTACAAAGGCGATGGTCCAGTCCTTCGCCACGAGCGTGATTGAGGCCCTGGTACAGCAGGCCGGCACGCCGGATTAACCCAAGTGAGCCCGATGAACACCGTATTGAATTACCGTGATGGCGAAGCCATGCCCGCGATTCGTGCCAGCGCTCGTGCGCACGTGTTGCGATGGTACGCGCGGGTGGCGCTATTGTTGACTCAAGCGCTGATGGTACCGGTGGCGCTCGATGCGCAAGGCGCTGAATCGCTGGCGGTGTCGTTCGACAAGGACACGTTGCTGCAGCGCGGCATCGATCCGGCGTTGGCGACATTGCTGATGCAGGCGCCGCAGTTCACGGCGGGCAGGCACCCCGTTACGCTCACCGTCAACGGCCAGCGGCAGGGCCGGGTCGACGTTGCCTTCAATGACGCAGGGGCACTGTGTTTCGATCGCGTCCTGCTAGATGCCGCCAACCTGAACGTGCCCGCAGCGTTTCTGGACGATGGTCGCTGTCACGACTTTCTTGGCACGTCGCCGCAAACCATCATCGAAACGGATCCGGCGAACCTCGCCCTGTCGCTGATCGTGCCCACCGACGCGATTCGTCCGGCTGCCCGGGACTTTTCCGGGTATCAAACCGGCGGCATTGCCGGCCTGATCAACTACGACATTACCGGCTCGCAGAGCCAGTACGGCGACCAGTCGAGTCGCTACGCGTCAGCCAATACTGAACTCGGATTTAATGCCGGGGACTGGATCGTGCGCAGTCGCCAGGTGCAAACCTGGCAAGACGATGTTTCCCGTACTACGCATATCGCGGCCTACGCCCAACGCACCTTCGCCAGCCAGGAAATGGTCCTGCAGGCGGGCCAGATCAACCTCTACAACCCGGTGCTGGCCGGCGCGCAGATCACCGGCCTGCAAGTGCTCAACGAACAGGCCTTGCAGGTTGAATCCCAGGGCGCCGTGATCGAAGGGATCGCCAACAGTCAGGCCCAGGTGGAAGTGCGCCAGAACGGTTCGCTGATCCATTCCACGGTGGTGCCGGCCGGTCCTTTTGCACTCAACAACGTGCGCCGCCTGAACACCCGTTCTGACGTGGAAGTCACGGTCAAAGAGGCCGACGGCAGCGAGCGCCGTTTCACCGTGCCTGCGGCCATGCTCGGCATCGGCCTGCCCGCACCGGGTTACTCGCTGGCGGCCGGTCAGGTGCGCAGTGTGAGTGGCACCGAGGGCAGCGATCCCTGGGTGATCAGCGGCGGCTGGAGCGGCGCGCTCACCCCGCAAGTGTTGTTGAGCGGCGGCCTGACCGGCGCCGCCGATTATCGTGCGGCAGGGGCCAGTGTCGGCCTGCTGCCCTCGCCGTTCACCCAGGTTCAGGCCACGCTGACCGGCGCTGACGCCAGTGGCAGACAAGCCAGCCAGGGACTGCAGGCGGACCTCAGCGTGTCGCACCGTTTGAATGACCAGTGGGCACTCAACGCCGGCAGTTCCTATCGCACCCTTGGTTACCGTGAGCTGGAAGATGCGGTTTTCGCCCACACCGGCGACAACAGCAAGTCCGGGTATCGCGATCAGCAGAGCGCGGGCTTGTCCTGGTCGCACCCGTGGCTCGGAGCCTTCAGCAGCGGTTTCAGCCGCTCCAGTTCCTTCGACGGCCAAAGCAGCAGCCGTGCCATCACCTCCTGGGGCACCAGCATCGCTGGCGTATCGGTATCGGCGACCGCCGAATGGCAGCTCAGCGGCGCCAACCGCAGTGACGACAGTGTCTACCTGAACCTCAGTATTCCCTTGGGTGAGAACCGCCGGGCGCGCACCTGGGTGCGCAGTTCCGACGGCGAATACCGCAGTGGCGTGGGCTTGAGTGAGCGGGTCAACGATCAGTTCGGTTACCGGGTCGGCGTCGAGCACGACACCCGTGACAAACAAGTGCAGTCCACGGTCGGCGTTTCACTGCTGCCACGCTACACCCAGCTGGATTTCAACTACACCCGCGCCGACGCCGACCGCTCCAGTTATCAGGCGAGCGCCCGTGGTGCGGCGGTGCTGCACAGTGGTGGCATGACCCTGTCGCCTTACCCGGTGAGCGACACCTTCGCCCTGCTGTCGTTGGGCGATATGGGCGCCATCAAGGTGTCGACGCCCAGCGGCCCGGTATGGACCGACTGGCAAGGCCAGGCGGTGATCCCGCAGGTCGCGGCTTACGGCCGCAGCCCGGTGGAAGTCGACACCAAAACCCTGCCGCGCAACGCCGATATCCACAACGGCCTGGCCGTGATTTCGGCCGGTCGCGGCGCTGTCGACACCGTCGAATTCGGCATCAGCCTGACCCGCCGCGTCCTGCTCAAGGCCACGATGGCCAACGGCGCACCGCTACCGCGCGGCGCCTCCGTGACGACGGCAGAGGGCGAGTTCGTGACCCTGGTGCAGGACAACGGCCTGGTATTTGTGCCCAACGCCCTCGACCGTCGCGCGCTGTGGATCACCGCACCGGGGCTGGAACGTTGCGCGCTGAGTTTCGAACTGCCGGCGGACGCCGACCCCAACGCCTATT
This sequence comes from Pseudomonas violetae, assembly GCF_023072615.1. Classification (GTDB taxonomy): domain Bacteria; phylum Pseudomonadota; class Gammaproteobacteria; order Pseudomonadales; family Pseudomonadaceae; genus Aquipseudomonas; species Aquipseudomonas violetae. The sequence continues at coordinate 82,826 of NZ_JAKNRW010000013.1, read as the reverse complement.
ACGAAATGGCCCCCGCCCAGTGCCGGGCACTCTGAGGATGACTTGATGAACCTGTCACGCTTACTGCTGATCCTCGCCCCCTTGGTGTCTTGCGCATTTACGTCGCTCGCCGTGGCCGATGAGTGTCAGCTCAATTTGAGCCAGCCCGTACTCGACTACGGGCTGATGAACCGGGCGATACGACCCGACGGCGCCCCGGAGCGCAACCTCGGGGTGCGTAACCTGAGCCTCAACCTGAGCTGCTCGCAGCCCACCGACGTCAGCCTGTTTTACCGGGCCATGGCGGCGACGGCCGAACGTTTCCACTTTGCCGATCGCGGCAGCTATCAGATACGCATCCGCGATGCGGTGCTCGACGGTCATTCAGTCGATATCGGTTTGATTGCCGCACCAGGACAACCGCCGACGCAAACCGCCTCGACACTCACCTGGCGTCCGGGTCACGGGGTGGTGGCGGTGCAGGCGGGAGCGCCGTCCCAAGGACGCACTTTTTCCGCGCAACTTGAGGTCACTGCGTGGGTTCAGGAACAAGGGATGCAGCTGCGTGACGCGCTCACCTGGGAAACCACCGGGGTATTCGACGCCATCGCGCCGGGGCTCACCCGCGAGGCAACCCTGCGCGCCCGGTTTGCCCCGGCGGCCTGTGAGCCGACGCTGTCCAATGGCGGCCTGGTCGACTTCGGCACGCTGACAAAAAACGACCTGAGCGCCGACAAAAGCACTCGCCTGCCCCCCAAGTCATTGACCCTCACCGTTGGCTGCGACGCGCCGACGCCATTTGCCCTGGTCATGCACGACAACCGCCTGGGCTCGGCGACCGTGAACAGCGAGATTTACTACGGCCTGGGCAAAGACCGCCGCGACAACAAAATTGGCCTGTACTCGCTGAACGTCGACCCCAACGACGCCAGCGCCGACCGTTACCCCAGGCTCTATCGAACCGACTCCACCACCGGCGGCAAAGCCTGGAGTTCCAGCAACTCCAACCCGATTCCCATCGGCAAGACCAGTTACCTGGCGTTTACCGACAGCGCCGGCAGCAACGCCGGCCCGGTGCTGATCCAGACACTCAGCACTCGGGTAACGGTGCAAGCCGTCATCGCCCCGACCAACAACCTCGATCTGAGCAGCGCCATCGACCTCGATGGCGCAGGGACGATCGAGATCATTTACCTGTAACACCCAACCCGATCCCGTCAAAGCCTGGGCGCATTTGGGCCACCGGCAAGAGACGGGAACAACCACAAAAAGTGAGAAACAACGATGAAAAAGTACCTCGCGATACTCTCCGCCACCGCGCTAATCGGCGTTGCGCCTTATGCGCTGGCGAATTCGACCACTGAGTTGACAGTCACTGGCCTCATTACGCCGGCGGCATGCGTACCAGAACTGTCCAATGGGGGGATCGTCGAACACGGCAAGGTTTCTGCCAAGGACCTGAAACAGACCACGGAAACACTCCTGGCCAGACATACGTTGCAGTTCCGTGTGCTTTGCGACTCCGCGACGTTGTACACGTTGAAGCCGATCGATAACAGACCGAATACCGGCCATGACGGGGATCTCTTCGGCTTGGGCAAGATCAATGGCGATCAGAAGCTGGGCGGCTTCCAAGGTTTCATCAGGAACGCGATCGCCGACAACGTGCCTGCAACCGTCCTGAACTCCAGAAACAATGGCGACACCTGGGTTCAGACCAGCTACATGCGCCCCACCACGATTAACGCATTCGGCTCCCCTGCTGATCCCACCACTCCGATAGCGATCAAGGAGCTGCTCGCAGATCTTCAAATCAGTACTTACATAGCAAGGGCTGACTCCCTGGACCTGACCGCTGAAGCGCCTATCAACGGCTCGGCAACGCTGGAAATCAAATACTGATACCCGGCCTTGCACTGAACCTCTCGCCCAGTAACTCGCGAGAGGTTCAACCCTCCACCCGAAAGGAATCTGTCGTTGAAGACTTATCGTTCAACCCTTTGCGCGGTACTGCTGTTCGCACTGCCAACCGCCACCCTCGCCGCCTCAAACACCGACCTGAGCGTCAAAGGCACCCTCACTCCTATCGCCTGCACGCCCTTGCTGTCCAACAGCGGCCTGGTCGACTTCGGCAAAATCTCCCGCCACGACCTCAACGCCGACAGGCCCACACGACTGCGCGACCAGACCCTGGAACTGACCATCCAGTGCATCGCCCCCGCGCGTTTTGCCCTGCTGATGCACGACAATCGCGACGGCTCGGCGACCGTCAACAGCGAGATCTACTACGGCCTGAACCACGATCAAAGTGCCAACAAGATCGGCCTGTACGCGCTGCATTTCGATCCTGCGCACACGGTGGTGGACGAGCTGTCACAGGTCTATCGCACCGACTCCACCACAGGTGGCAAGGCGTGGAGCGCATCGAACAGCCGCTCCATTCCGATTGGCGCCAGAAGCTACCTCGGGTTCACCGACATGGCCGGGAGCAACGCCGGGCCGATTGCCATCCAGCGTCTGACCAGCCAGGTCACCCTGGAAACGGTGATAGCGCCCACCGCCGGGCTGGACCTGAGCACCGACATCCAACTCGACGGCTCGGCGACGCTGGATATGGTGTACCTGTAGTCAGACCCTCTCGCTGACCGCCCCAACGTACAACGATCGCCCGGCACCCAGTCCGGCAATGATCGCGCCCAGGCCTATGACGCCGAAAATCCAGCCGACCGCCGTCCAGCCGCCGGTCCAGTCATGCACGATGCCCACCGCCAATGGCCCCATGGATGCCAGGGTGTAGCCAAAGCCTTGGGCCATGCCCGACAGGTTCGCCGCCACGTGCGCGTCTCGCGAGCGCAGCACGATCAGGGTCAGCGCCAGGCTGAACGCACCACCCTGCCCCAACCCAAGCAAAATCGCCCAGCCCCATAAGCCGTCGATCGGTGCATACAGGCAGCCGAACAGGCCGCCGAGGGTCAAGGCCATGACGATCACGATGGCCAGGCGTTGGTCTTTGCCACGGGTGGCGAGCCAGGGCGCCGCCAACGAACTGGCCAACTGCACAATGACCGAACCGGACAGCACCAGCCCCGCCTGGGTCGGCGTCAGGCCGCGACCAATCAGGATCGAAGGCAGCCAGCCGAACACGATGTAGGCCAGGGACGATTGCAGGCCCATGTACAAGGTCACTTGCCAGGCCAGTGGGTCGCGCAGCAAACCGCGAACCCGGTAGGCGACATTGTGCGCGCCATGTTTATGGCCGACTTGCGGCAGCCAGAACAGCGCCGCGATCAACGCAGGAATAACCCAGAAGCCCAGGCCGATGGCCCAGCTCTGGTCGAAATGCTCGCTCAGCGGCACGGTGGCGCCGGCGGCCATCGCCGCGCCCAGGCACAGGGCCATGGTGTAGACGCCGGTCATGGTGCCGGCGTGTTTGGCGAAGTCACGCTTGACGATACCGGGCAGCAATACGCCGATCACGCCGATACTTGCACCGCCCAGGACGCTGCCGGCAAACAGGCCGATTTCGCCAAATGAACTGCGCAGGATGATGCCGCCCGCCAGGGTCAGCAGAATGCCCAGCACCACCCGCTCGGCGCCGAAACGTCGCGCCAGAATCGGCGCCAGCGGTGCGAACAAGCCGAGGCACAGCACCGGCAAGGTGGTCAGTAAACCCGCCTGGGCTGCCGATAGCCCGAGGCTTTTCGACACCTCACTGAGCATCGGCGCCATGCTCGCCAGCGCCGGACGCAGGTTCAATGCGACCAGGATCAGGCCCAGCAACAGCAGCCAGGGCCGGCGCAGGATCGGGTGGCTGTTCTGCACCTCGTCGTCATCGGCCTCGGCATCGATCAGCAGCTCTTCGAGCTCTGCCGTGCGTTTGGCTTCAGGGATGTTGCTGTTGCGGCTGGACATGGTTTTCTCGTGTTCAAGGTTCATTGATCAACTGCCTGGACAGGGCTTTGGCCCGTTCCGGGTCTCGTTGCTCGACGGCGTCCAGCAGTTCGATATGCAGATCGAACACTTCCTGGCGCCGTGGGGTGATGTTCAGCGTCTGGCGCAGTTGCGCGCCGACGACGCTGGAAAAGTAGCGATACAGTTCGCTGAGCGTGGGGTTGTGTGCGGCATCGACCAGGCGCCGGTGAAACACTAGGTCGCAGGCGATGTAGCTGTCGAGGTCGCCATGGTAGTGACTGCCGCTGACGCCCAGCGCCTCGCGCAATGCCGCCAAATCCTCGTCGGTGCGGCGCAAGGCGGCCAGGCCAATGGCCTCGACTTCAAGGATGTGCCGGGTTTCGCGCGCCTGTTCATGGGAGCAGCGCGACAGCGCTTTCAGGGTATCCAGCGGATCGATCACTGCGCGCAGGTAACTGCCGTCGCCCTGGCGAATCTCAATCAATCCGGAAAAAGCCAATACGCGCATGGCTTCGCGCACAGTATTGCGGCTGATGCCCAACTCTGCGGACAGCTCCGGCTCAGTGGGCAGGCGTTGGCCAACGGTCCACACGCCTTCGGTGATGCGCAGGCGCAATTGGTCCAGGGCCTGATCGACCAAGGAGCGTTTAACTAATGGAGAGATTTCAGACATAAGATTCGCCCTGTCATCCAATCATAGGATGAATTTCCTGACATTTTAGTCAGCTATCTATTAAAGATCAACACAGCTCATACGAGATCGCGTCACGGCGCTAAATTGCAGGCGAAAAAAAACCCGGAAGTGAGTCCGGGTTTTTTTCAACGCCTGAATCAGATCAATGCAGAATCTGGCTCAGGAACAGCTGGGTCCGCTCATTCTGCGGGTTGTCGAAGAAGTCATTCGGCGCCGCCTGCTCGACGATCTCCCCTTTGTCCATGAAGATCACGCGGTTGGCCACGGTACGGGCAAAGCCCATTTCGTGGGTCACGCAGAGCATGGTCATGCCGTCTTCGGCCAGGCCGATCATGGTGTCCAACACCTCTTTCACCATCTCGGGGTCGAGTGCCGAAGTCGGTTCGTCGAACAGCATGATTTTCGGCTTCATGCACAGGGCACGGGCAATCGCCACGCGCTGCTGCTGACCGCCGGACAGTTGCCCGGGGAATTTATGCGCCTGCTCCGGAATGCGTACGCGCTCCAGGTAATGCATGGCGATTTCCTCGGCCTTGCGCTTGGGCATCTTGCGGACCCACATCGGCGCCAGGGTGCAGTTCTGCAGGATGGTCAGGTGCGGGAACAGGTTGAAGTGCTGAAACACCATGCCGACTTCGCGACGCACCGACTCGATCTGCTTGAGGTCGTTGGTCAGCTCCACGCCATCGACCACGATGCGCCCCTGCTGGTGTTCTTCCAGGCGATTGAGGCAGCGAATGGTGGTGGACTTGCCGGAACCCGACGGGCCGCACAGGACGATTCGCTCGCCCTGCTTGACGTTCAGGTTGATATCTTTCAGCACGTGGAACTGGCCGTACCACTTGTTCACGCCCTGCATCTGAATAATGCCTTCAGGACTCACAGGCTGCTTGATTGCTTCGCTCATAAAAAGAACTCCTAACGCTTGTGGCCAGTGTCGAGCTTGCGTTCCAGATGCATGGAATAGCGCGACATACCAAAACAGAAAATCCAGAACACCAGGGCGGCGAACACGTAGCCTTCAGTGGCCATACCCAGCCATTTCGGGTCGGCGGCAGCTTGCTTGACGCTGTTGAGCAGGTCGAACAGGCCGATGATGATCACCAGGCTCGTGTCCTTGAACAGCGCAATGAAGGTGTTGACGATGCCAGGAATCACCAGCTTCAGGGCTTGCGGCAGGATCACCAGGCCCATTGAGCGCCAGTAGCCCAGGCCCATCGCTGCGGCCGCTTCGTACTGACCTTTGGGAATCGCCTGCAGGCCACCGCGCACCACCTCGGCAACATAGGCCGACTGGAACAGGATCACGCCGATCAAGGCCCGCAGTAGCTTGTCGAAGTTCATGCCTTCGGGCAGGAACAACGGCAGCATCACCGAAGACATGAACAGTACCGTGATCAACGGCACGCCGCGCCAGAACTCGATGAAGGTCACGCAGACCACCCGAATCGCCGGCATGTTCGATCGACGCCCCAGCGCCAGGACAATGCCCAGCGGCAAGGCGCCGGCAATACCGACGGTGGCAATCACCAGGGTCAGCATCAGGCCGCCCCATTGGCTGGTCGCCACCTGGGTCAGGCCGAACACACCGCCGTGTAACAGGCACCAGGCAATGATTGGATACAGCACCAGGAAGCTCAGCCCGTACACCGCTTTGCGCGGGAAACGCGAGATAAACAATGGGGCCACGCCGATAACCGCCAGCCACACGGTCAGGTCCACGCGCCAGCGCAGGCCCACCGGGTAGTAGCCGTACATGAACTGGCCGAAGCGCTGCTGGATGAACACCCAGCAGGCGCCCTCTTTGGTGCAGTCGGCCTGGCTGGTGCCGACCCAGTTGGCATTGATGATCGCCCAACTGAGAATCGGCGGCACCACGAGGTAGATCAGGTAGAACGCAAACAGGGTCAGCAGGGTGTTGAGCCAGCTGGAGAACATGTTGGCGCGCATCCACGCCACCACACCGATACTGCGGTCCGGTGGCGGCATGTCAGGTTTGAAAGTATGAGTACTCATGCGCTTTTCCTTACCGCTCGATCAGCGCAATGCGCTTGTTGTACCAGTTCATCAGCAGGGAAATGCTGATACTGATCGCCAGGTACACGCTCATGGTGATGGCAATCACCTCGATCGCCTGTCCGGTCTGGTTCAGCACCGTGCCGGCAAACAGCGAAACCATTTCCGGGTAACCGATACCGGCGGCCAGCGAGGAGTTTTTTGCCAGGTTCAGGTACTGGCTGGTCAGTGGCGGAATGATCACGCGCAGGGCTTGCGGGATGATCACCTTGCGCAGGGTCGGACCGTTGCGCAGCCCCAGGGAGTGTGCAGCCTCGGTCTGGCCATGGCTGACCGACTTGATGCCCGAACGCACGATCTCGGCAATGAATGCCGCGGTGTACACGGTGAGCGCCAGGGTCAGCGCCAGCAGTTCCGGAATCAGTACCCAGCCACCGACGAAGTTGAAGCCTTGCAGCTTGGGCATTTCCCAGTGTACGGGGGCGCCAAAAATCAACGTGCACAGCGCCGGGATCACCAGGAACAGGGCAACGCCCACCCAGAACTTGTGGAACGGCACGCCGGTCTCTTCGAAACGTTTGGTAGCCCAGCGGTTCATCAGCACGATAGCGACGAGGGCCACGCCCACGCTGGCCACGAATGGCCAGAAACCATCCGACGCCAACGCCCCCGGCATGTTCAGGCCACGGCTGCTGACAAAGAACGTATCGCTGAAGTTATGACTGTTGCGCGGTCCTGGCATGGTCAGGAATACCGCGAAGTACCAGAACAGAATCTGCAGCAGCGGCGGAATGTTACGGAAAACTTCTACATACACCGTCGCCAGCTTGGCAATGATCCAGTTTTTCGACAGCCGTGAAACGCCGACGATGAACCCGAGGATCGTCGCCAGGATCACGCCGATGAAAGTCACCAGCAGCGTATTGAGCAGGCCAATGACAAACACCCGGGCATAGCTGTCCGATTCGGTGTAGTCGATCAAGTGTTGAGCGATGCCAAAACCGGCACTGCGCTCCAGAAAGTCGAAGCCGGAGGTGATGCCCCGGTGCTGCAGGTTGGTCTGGGTGTTATCGAACAGAAACCAGCCCAGCGAGACCACCGCCACAATGGTGATGATCTGAAATAGCCACGCACGCACTTTGGGATCGCTGAGGCTGAGCCTCTGCTTTGGTGCGCCGATTGAATTTTGCATGAAGTGCCCCGCAAAGAATGGAACAGAACATCACCCGGCGGTTGGCCCACCGGGTGATAGAACCATCAGCGCACTGGTGGTGCGTATTGAATGCCGCCGTTGTTCCACAGCGCGTTCAGGCCGCGGTCGATTTCCAGCGGAGTGTCCTTGCCGAGGTTTTTCTCGAACACTTCGCCGTAGTTACCCACTTGCTTGACGATCTGCACGACCCAGTCCTTCGGCAGTTTCAGATCCTTGCCGTATTCACCGTCAGCCCCGAGCATACGAGCGACGTCCGGGTTCTTGGTGGCCTTGGCTTCAGCTTCGACGTTTTTCGAAGTGATACCGGCTTCTTCAGCATTGAGCATGGCGTAGCCAGTCCAACGAACTACGGCCAGCCACTCGTCGTCGCCGTTACGCACCACAGGGCCCAGGGGCTCCTTGGAGATGGTTTCCGGCAGAACCACGTAGTCCTTCGGCGCGGCCAGCTTGCTGCGCTGGGCGAACAGTTGGGACTTGTCGGAGGTCAGCACGTCGCAACGACCGGATTCCAGCGATTTGGCGCTTTCGTCGGAGGTGTCAAAGGTGATCGGGGTGTATTTCAGACCGTTGCCACGGAAGTAATCGGAAACGTTCAGTTCGGTGGTGGTACCGGCCTGGATGCAGATGGTTGCACCGTCCAGTTCCTTGGCACTCTTGACGCCCAGCTTTTTGTTTACCAGGAAGCCGATGCCGTCGTAGTAGGTGATGAAGCCTGGAAACTTCAGGCCCATGCCCGAGTCACGGGAGCTGGTCATGGTGGTGTTGCGCGACAGGATGTCGATTTCGCCGGACTGCAGCGCGGTGAAGCGCTCCTTGGCGTTCAGTTGACTGAATTTAACCTTGGTCGCGTCGCCGAATACTGCAGCGGCCACTGCGCGGCAGAAGTCAGCATCGATGCCGAGGATCTTGCCAGTGGCGTCCGGTACCGAGAAACCCGGCAGGCCGTCACTCACACCGCACTGCACGAAACCTTTCTTCTGCACTGCATCCAGGGTTGCACCCGCCTGAGCGAACCCGCTGACGCCAAGTACTGCGGCTGCAGTCATGACGGCCAGGGTGGATTTCAACATCTTCATTCAAACCTCCAGTTTTGCTCTTGTTGTGTCGGAGCGTGAGTCCAGTCGCACCCTTATGAGGCGTTGTTGACCCGTGTTGGCTTTTTTGAGGGTCAAGCGACGTAGAACCTTAGCTATGAGTCTAGTAGGAGAAAATCCACATCATGGATCACTCACTTCTCACCAATCGGCCGAACGGGCTGTAGCCCTTCACGTTCGCGAAGCCCGTAGCGGCTACTGGCGAACATCCATCACCGGATTTTTTTTGCTATCCCGCCGCCAGCAGTACACTGATAGTGTTACCGCCGGTTGTAGGATTGATTGCTCGGGTTGTCTCATAGCAAAGCCCGTACCAGACCGCTCGCTAAAGCGATTCAAAGACAGGTCAATAGCAAAACTTGTAACCTTGCGACATCTTCTTAACTGATCAACCAGCCGCGCACTCAGAACTCGCACTCAATGGGAGCGCACGCACAAAAATGGAGCGAACATGACCGAGCCCTTGATTCTTCAACCCGTCAAGCCAGCAGATGCCTGCGTTATCTGGCTGCACGGCCTGGGCGCCGACCGTTACGACTTCCTGCCGGTGGCCGAAGCGCTGCAGGAAATCCTGTTGAGCACCCGCTTTATTTTGCCCCAGGCACCGACACGCGCCGTCACCATTAATGGTGGCTACGAGATGCCGAGCTGGTACGACATATTGGCCATGAGCCCCGCCCGGGCGATCAGCCGCGAGCAACTGGACGAGTCGGCACAGCGGGTGCTGGATTTGATCGAAACCGAGCGCGCCAGCGGAATAGACGCCTCGCGAATTTTCCTCGCCGGTTTTTCCCAGGGCGGCGCCGTGGTATTGCACGCAGCCTTCCTGAAATGCCAAGGCCCCCTGGGTGGCGTACTTGCCCTCTCCACCTACGCTCCTACGTTCAGCGATGAATTGGAAATTTCCGCCAGCCAGCAGCGTATTCCCGTGCTGTGCCTGCACGGTCAGTACGATGAAGTGGTGCAAAACTCGATGGGGCGCAGCGCCTACGAGCACTTGAAGGTCCGTGGTGTCACCGTGACATGGCAGGAATACCCAATGGGACACGAAGTGTTACCCCAGGAAATCCGCGATATCGGGGCCTGGCTCACCGAGCGCCTGCGTTAATCACGCCGTTTAAAAGCCGCCTTTGATCATCACACTACGCCGCGCCCGGTTCTTGCATTACACTGGCCGGCGTACATTCCTTAATCAATTGATGAGATGACCGTGCTCAAAGCACTCAAGAAAATGTTCGGTAAAAGCGAGACTGAGCAGCTCGCGCCAGCCTCCAGCGCTCCGTCTCACTCACCCAGCCACCGCACCGACGGTAATCAGCCGGGCCGGGCCGCAACCACAGCGGCACCGAAGCACGAACCGATGACCCCACCGGCCACCCCAGCTGTCGAGGACACGAGCGACGAGCCGCCGCGTAGCGAAGCGCCCAAGCCTGCCAGGCCGCGTCGCGAACCCAAGCCCAAGGCACCGGTTATTCCCTGGAAACTCGAAGACTTTGTCGTCGAACCCCAGGAAGGCAAAACCCGTTTCCATGATTTCAAACTCTCCCCCGAGCTGATGCACGCCATCCAGGACCTGGGGTTCCCGTATTGCACGCCGATCCAGGCCCAAGTGCTGGGCTTTACCCTTGCAGGCAAGGATGCCATCGGCCGCGCCCAGACCGGCACCGGCAAGACCGCCGCGTTCCTGATCTCGATCATCACCCAGTTGCTGCAAACCCCGCCGCCTAAAGAGCGCTACATGGGCGAGCCGCGGGCGCTGATCATCGCGCCGACTCGGGAACTGGTGGTGCAGATTGCCAAGGACGCCGCTGACCTGACCAAGTACACCGGCCTCAACGTCATGACGTTTGTCGGCGGCATGGACTTCGACAAGCAACTCAAGCACCTCGAAGCCCGTCACTGCGACATCCTCGTGGCTACGCCCGGTCGTTTGCTGGACTTCAACCAGCGCGGCGACGTGCACCTGGACATGGTCGAAGTCATGGTCCTGGACGAAGCCGACCGCATGCTCGACATGGGCTTCATCCCGCAGGTACGGCAAATCATTCGCCAGACCCCGCCGAAGAACGAGCGTCAGACACTGCTGTTCTCCGCGACCTTCACCGAAGACGTGATGAACCTGGCCAAGCAATGGACCACCGAGCCGTCGATCGTCGAGATCGAGTCGCATAACGTGGCCAGCGAAAACGTCGAGCAGCACATCTACGCCGTCGCCGGCGCCGATAAATACAAACTGCTCTACAACCTGGTCAACGACAACGGCTGGGAGCGGGTCATGGTGTTCGCCAACCGCAAGGACGAAGTGCGGCGCATCGAAGAACGCCTGGTGCGTGACGGTGTCAATGCCGCGCAGTTGTCCGGCGACGTGCCGCAGCACAAACGCATCAAGACGCTGGAAGGTTTCCGCGAGGGCAAGATCCGCGTGCTAGTCGCCACCGATGTGGCCGGTCGCGGCATCCACATCGACGGTATCAGCCACGTGATCAACTTCACTCTGCCGGAAGTGCCGGACGACTACGTGCACCGTATCGGCCGCACCGGTCGTGCGGGCGCCGATGGCGTGTCCATCAGCTTTGCCGGTGAAGACGACTCCTACCAGCTACCGTCCATCGAAGCTCTGCTGGGTCGCAAGATCAGCTGTGAAACGCCGCCGACGCATCTGCTGCGAACGGTTGAGCGCAAGCGCCCGTAACGCGGGTCGCAGTACAAGAGGCGCAGCCGGAAACGGACTGCGCCTTTTTTTCGCCTGGCTTTTTCTCAATAGGCGCTTGCCGGACAAAACTAAAAGTCCATAATAGACAAAATAGTTTATATGCAGTCTCCGGAGCCGTTCATGTCCAGCACGCCTTACGTGATCACCCAACCCCAAGCCCGTGAGTTACTCGATCGAATCGATGTGCCGCAGATCCTGCGCAAACTGTTCCGCGACCTGGCGGCAGGGCAAGCGGTGCAGCCAGCGCAGCAACTGGTGGAATTCCCCGGGCGCGCGGGCGACTTCATCAACTACCTGGGCGTGCTGGCAGAAGACGGGGTGTACGGCGTCAAGACTTCGCCGTACATCGTGCGCGAGCAGGGCCCGCTGGTGACTGCGTGGACTTTGTTGATGTCGATGCAGACCGGCCAGCCGTTATTACTGTGCGATGCCGGTGAACTGACTACGGCGCGCACTGCCGCGACCACTGCGGTGGCGGTTGATGCCCTGGCCCCGCCAAAGGCGCAGCGCCTGGCGATTATCGGCAGTGGCAAGGTGGCCCAGGCGCACCTGCTTTACGTGAAAGGCCTGCGCGACTGGCAGAGCATCAGCCTGTACTCCCCTGGCCTCGACGGCCTTGACGCTGAAGCGAAGGCACAGCTCACAGGCCTCGACCCGCGCCTGACGCTGGTCGACAGTCGCGAAGCGGCCGTGCTGGACGCCGACGTGATCATGCTGTGCACCTCGTCCGCTGGACCGGTCATTGACCCGTCCAGTTTGAGCAAGCCGGCGCTTATCACCTCCATCAGCACCAACGCGCCAAGGGCTCACGAAGTGCCGCCGCAAAGCCTCAACGACATGCAGGTGTTCTGCGACTACCGTCTGACCACCCCCGGTTCGGCCGGCGAAATGCTGATTGCCGGTGAACAGCATGGCTGGGACAAGAGCTGCATCGTTGGTGACCTGCCCGACCTGCTCAGCGAGAAAGTGCAACGCCCAGAGTACGGCCGTCATGTGTTCTTCCGCTCGATCGGTCTGGGCCTGGAAGACATCGCGCTGGCGAATGCCCTTTACCAACTACAGCGTTAACACCTGACCCTGTGGGAGCGGGCTTGCCCGCGATTCAGGCGCCGCGTTCTGTCAGGCTCGCCGCGGTGATGCAATCGCGGGCAAGCCCGGCGCCCACAGTGTTCCTCTATATCAATGGCATTTGCGCCCCTCCAGGAGACGTTCATGAGCCAGGCAGACTTCATCATCATCGGCGGCGGCATTGCCGGCGCTTCCACCGGTTTCTGGTTGTCGCAGCACGCCCGGGTGATTGTGCTCGAACGCGAATCCCATCCGGCCTATCACTCCACCGGCCGTTCCGCCGCGCTGTATACCGCGGCCTATGGCACCCCGCAGGTTCGGGCATTGACCCAGGCCAGCCGGGATTTCTTCGACGCCCCCCCTGCAGGCTTCTGCGAACATCCGCTGCTGACCCCGCGTGGCGAGATGACCGTGGACTTCAGCGGCGACCCTGCTGAACTGCAGAACCAGTACCTGAGCGCAAAGGCCACAGTGCCGGAGATGCAATGGCTCAGCGCCGAAGAAGCGTGCGTGCGCCTGCCGATCCTGCGCCGGGAAAAAGTCCATGGTGCCATTTATGACCCAACCGCCAGCGACATCGACACCGATGCCCTGCACCAGGGCTATTTGCGCGGGATTCGTCGTAATCAAGGCCAAGTGCATACAGACTGCGAGGTGCTGAGCCTCATTCGCGATGCCGACGGTGAGTGGCAGGTAACAACCAATGACCAGACCTTCAGCGCTCCCATCGTCATCAACGCTGCAGGCGCCTGGGCGGACAAGATCGGTGCACTCGCCGGTGCCCGGCCACTGGGCCTGCAACCCAAGCGCCGCGCCGCGTTCATCTTTGCCGGGCCGGAAGGCGTGGACATCCACAACTGGCCGATGCTGGTCAGCCTGGATGAATCCTTCTACATGAAGCCCGACGCCGGGATGTTCCTGGGCTCGCCGGCCAATGCCGACCCGGTCGAGCCGCACGATGTGCAACCCGAAGAACTGGACATCGCCATGGGCATCTACCAGATCGAGGAAGCCACCACCCTGACCATCCGCCGCCCGACCCGCACCTGGGCGGGCTTGCGCAGTTTTGTCAGCGACGGCGATTTGCTGTCCGGTTTCGATCCGCAGGTACCTGGCCTGTTCTGGGTGGCGGCTCAAGGGGGTTATGGGATTCAGACCTCTCCGGCGATGGGCCAGGCCAGTGCGGCACTGGTGCGCGGCGAGCCCCTGCCCGAAACCCTGACTTGTTTCGGCCTGAGCGCCGCGATGCTCGACCCCGCGCGCCTGAGCACGCAGGGGTAGTCAGGTGACGTCCACAGCCGTTTACGGCAAACTTCCAGCGCCCTGCCTTATGGGCGCTGACGCCGCCTGGAGCGCCACCCAATGAACGCACCCGAGAGAGATCCGGCCCTGGATAACTACCGAGCTATCAGCGACGCGATTGCGACGCTGTTCTTTCCCCATGCCGAAGTGGTGCTGCACGATCTGCGCACGCAGAAAGTCGACTACATCGCCAACAACCTGTCGAAACGCGTAGTGGGCGATGACTCCTCGCTGGAAGACATGCTCAGTGAAGAGGTCTGCGAGCGGAATATCGGGCCGTATGAAAAACTCAATTGGGATGGTCAGAAAATTCGCAGTTTGAGCAGTGTGTTGCGCGACAGCGATGGCCATCCTTCGGCGGTGCTGTGCATCAACCTGAATATTTCGCTGTTCGAGAACGCCAAGGCGGCGCTGGATTTGTTCCTGTCGCCGAGCAAGCTGATACCGCAGCCGGACTCATTGTTCCGAGATGACTGGCAGGAGCGGATCAACACGTTCCTCCATGCCTGGCTGCGCGAGCGACAGCTGAGCCTGAGCATGCTGACCCGCGACCACAAACGCGAATTGGTCCTGGCCCTGCACGCCGAAGGCGCATTCAAAGGCAAAAGCGCGTCCAACTATGTGGCGAATGTCCTGAACATGGGGCGGGCGACGGTGTACAAGCATTTGAAGGAACTCAAGGGCTGACCGCAACGCCAAGGAACTTGTGGCGAGGGAGCAAGCTCCCTCGCCACAAGTTCCTTGGCGTTCAACTAACGGTGATTATTCCAGCGCGGATGCCGGGCCGAAGAACTCGTAGCGGCTTTGCTTCTCCGGCACACCCAGCGCCTTGAGATGTCGCTTGACCGCGGCCATGAAGCCTTTCGGCCCGAGGAAATAGGCGTCAAGATCGCGCTCCTGCGGTAACCACTCGCCCAACTGTTCCTGGCTCAACACCCCAATCTTGTGTGCGGCAGGGCTTACGCCGTCATCTTCGGCATAGCAGTAGAAACGCTTGAGCTGCGGGTGCCGTTCGGCAAGACCGTCAATCCAGTCACGAAACGCATGGACGCTGCCATTACGCGCGCAGTGGATAAAGTGCACCGGACGCTCAGTTGCCAGCGCCGCTTCGAGCATCGCCAGGGTCGGGGTGATACCAACGCCGCCGCTGATCAGCACCAACGGTTTGTCGCTGGCGCTCAGGGTGAACTCACCCGATGGCGGGAACAGCTGGATAGACGCCCCAACATGCAGTTGATCGTGCAGGTGGTTGGAGGCGCGACCTCCATGCTCACGCTTGACGCTGATGCGGTATTGGCCCTTATTGGCCAAGGCCGACAGTGAATAGTTACGGCGAATTTCTTCACCCTGCAGCATCAGCTTCATACCAATGTACTGGCCGGGTTCCGCTGCCAGGATCGGCCCCTTGTCCGCCGGCTCGAAGTAGAACGAAATGATTTCCGCGCTCTCCTCGACCTTGGCCGCCACGATGAATTCCCGCGCGCCACGCCAACCGCCAGGCGCCTGCTCCTTCTGGTCGTAGATGCTTTTTTCCGCACCCATCAGGATATCGGCGAGTTGACCATAGGCGGCACCCCAGGCGGCCATCACTTCAGGCGTGGCGATCTCGTTACCCAGCACCTCGTAGATGGCTCGCAACAAACAGGTGCCGACGATCGGGTAATGCTCCGGCAGGATCTGCAGGGCCACGTGCTTGTTGATGATCTTGGCCACCAGGTCGCCCAACTGGTCGAGTTGATCAATGTGACGGGCATACATCAGCACACCGTTGGCCAAGGCACGCGGCTGGTCACCACTGGCCTGGTGAGCCTGGTTGAACAGCGGGCGCACTTCTGGGTACTCGGAGAGCAACATCCGGTAGAAATGGGTGATCAACGCTTCGCCACCGCTTTCCAGCAACGGCACGGTGGATTTGACGATTGCACGATCTTGAGCGCTCAGCATAAGGTGACTCCTGGTTTCTATTCGTTTGCCCCTTAGGTATCAGTTTCCATGCCAATTTTAAAATCGTTTAAAATCAATAACTTATTGAATATATAGTCATTTCGACCTGGATAGATTTATAGTCATATCGACTATATGGAGTCACTATGACTGCAAAATCCCTGCTCACCGCCCTGCTGCCACTGGTCTCCGACCTGTCCCGCGAACTCCCCGAAGGCGAGCGCTATCGACGCCTGCTCGAAGCCATGCGCGCCCTGCTGCCGTGCGACGCCGCAGCGCTGCTGCGCATTGATGGAGACTGGCTGGTGCCGTTGGCAGTTGACGGCCTGAGCACCGACACCCTGGGACGACGCTTCAAAATTAGCGAGCACCCGCGCTTCGAAGCGCTGCTCAGCAGTCACGGCCCCACCCGGTTTGCCGCCGACAGCAAGCTGCCTGACCCCTATGACGGGCTGGTCGATGGCCTGCATGAGCATCTGGAAGTCCATGACTGCATGGGCTGCCCCCTATTTATTGACGAGCGTCCCTGGGGCCTGCTGACGCTGGATGCGCTTGATCCGCAAAGTTTCGAACCCATTGAACTGGACGCGCTGCAAGCCTTCGCCAGCCTTGCGGCCGCCACGGTCAATGCCGCCGAACGGATCGAACGCCTGGCCAACAGGGCCGAAGACGAACATCAACGTGCGGAGGTCTATCGCCAGGCAAGCGGCCAGCAGCACCGCGAGATGATCGGCCAGAGCAAGGCGCATAAACGCCTGGTTGAAGAAATCGCCCTGGTGGGCGGCAGCGACCTGACCGTATTGATCACCGGTGAAACCGGGGTTGGCAAGGAATTGGTGGCCCAGGCCATCCACTCCGCTTCTGCTCGTGCCGACAAACCGATCATCAGCCTCAACTGCGCCGCCTTGCCCGACACCCTGGTGGAAAGCGAGCTATTTGGCCACGTGCGCGGCGCTTTCACCGGTGCCACGAGTGACCGGCGCGGCAAATTCGAACTGGCCAATGGCGGCACGCTGTTTCTTGACGAAGTGGGCGAGCTGTCGTTGACCGTGCAGGCCAAACTGCTGCGCGTGCTGCAAAGCGGCCAACTGCAACGGCTGGGGTCGGACAAGGAACATCGGGTGGACGTGCGCTTGATTGCGGCGACCAACCGCGACCTCGCCGAGGAGGTGCGCGGTGGTCGCTATCGTGCCGATTTTTATCACCGACTGAGCGTCTACCCACTGCTGGTGCCGGCGTTGCGCGACCGCGGACGCGATGTACTGTTGCTCAGTGGTTATTTCCTTGAGCAGAACCGTTCACGCATGGGCCTCAACAGCCTGCGCCTGAGCAGCGATGCCCAGGCCGCGTTGATGGCCTACGACTGGCCGGGCAACGTGCGGGAACTGGAGCACTTAATCGGCCGCAGTGCCCTGAAGGCGCTGGGTCAATGCAAGGAACGGCCAAAAATTCTCAGCTTGAGCGCGGCGGATTTTGATCTGCCCAGTGGCGGCGTCAAAGCAGTGCCAGAGCAACCCGTAGGGGTTGCGGTGGCATGGGTGTCGGGCGATCTGCGTGAAGCAACCGAAAATTATCAGCGGCAATTGATCAGCGCTTGCCTGGAACGGCACCACGACAACTGGGCCAGCGCGGCGCGGGAGCTAGGCCTGGACCGAGCGAATCTTGGGCGGATGGCCAAACGCCTCGGCATGAAATAAGCAAAGATCGCAGGCTTCGGCAGCGCCTGCAGGAAATACGACCTTTTGCTCCACCCGACATTGATTGAATGCTAAAGCCTGCCCGCAACAAGTCGATAACACGGCATCGATAGTTGTTGGCGGTTCCCGGATCGTCCATCACCTTTTTCCACAGAAGGTTTTTATGTCCTCCACCAAAGCCCGCGCAGACTCACTCTCGCTTCTGCTATTTACCTTGCGCAGCGGCAAGCTGATGGCGATCAACCTGCTGAAAGTCAGTGAAATCATCCCCTGCCCGGCGCTGACCAAACTGCCGGAGTCACACCCCCACGTCAAAGGCATCGCCAGCTTGCGCGGCATGTCGTTGTCGGTGATCGATCTCAGCCGCGCCATTGGCGAGCGGCCGCTGGAAGACCCCAACGGTGGCTGCCTGATCGTCACTGATGTCAGCCGCTCGAAACAAGGCCTGCACGTGCAGGCCGTCAGCAAGATCGTCCACTGCCTGACCACCGATATACGCCCCCCGCCCTACGGCTCTGGTGGCTTGCGCTCGTACATCACCGGGGTCACTTCAGTCGATGGCACGCTGGTGCAGGTGCTGGATATCGAAAAGGTCATCCACGGCATTGCCCCGGCGCAGATTGAATCGGCGCCGACCGAACTCAGCATGGAAGACGCTGAAATACTCGGCAACGCGCGGATTCTGGTGGTCGATGACAGCCAGACCGCGCTGCAGCAATCGGTACACACCCTGCGTAACCTCGGCCTGCAATGCCACACCGCCCGCAGCGCCAAGGAAGCCATCGATTGCCTGCTGGACTTGCAAGGCACCCAACAGCAGATCAACCTCATCGTTTCAGACATTGAAATGTCGGAGATGGACGGTTATGCCTTCACCCGGACCCTGCGTGAAACCCCGGATTTCTCGCACCTCTATGTGTTGCTCCACACTTCACTGGACAGTGCGATGAACAGCGAAAAGGCCCGTCTTGCTGGCGCAAACGCAGTGTTGACCAAGTTCTCCTCGCCAGAACTGACCAAGTGCCTGATCGAAGCCGCCAAGGCTGTTGCAGAACAAGGTCATTGAGGTTTGAGCAAGGACTTCTGTTTTCTGATGCGGCGCAACCTCGCTGAAGTTGTGCCCGCGATCACTTGGCCTCAGGGAGTTGTCATCGGTGAATACCACCCTGAACGGGCTGAAGCTGTTCATCGTTTGATGGCGCAGGGGTATCAGGATGGTGGCGCTCGCGTGCCGGCACTGGCTATCTGGCAACAGCGTTTTGAAACTGATCCTGAGTACGACCCGACCCTGTGCTTCATCGCTCTGGATGCCGCAGGCATAGTGGGTGTTTGTCAGTGCTGGACAAGTGCCTACATCAAAAACCTGGTGGTGCATCCACGGGCTCGGGGCCAAGGATTAGGACGCACTTTGTTGCTCCATGCCTTCAATACATTTCAGCAAAGGCGCGAAGGTTTTGTAGATTTGAAGGTGCGGGAAGACAACCTTCGGGCGCAGCGGTTATATGAGCGTGTCGGAATGTATGTGGTTCGCCGGGAACCGGTTCCTGCCTGATATCGCCGAAGGCTGCGATCTTTTGGCAATCGGGCAAACTTACCCTCTTGAGGCATACTCCAACCTCGGACAACACATGCCCAAGGATCTCAGACCCCATGAAAGCAATCACTCTGACCTTCATCTGCCTCAGCGCCCTCGCCACCCAGGCCCAGGCTTCCAGCTCCGACGCCTGGGCTGCCTTCGACAAGGCAGTGCTCGCCAGTTGCACCAAGGCCAGCGGCCTGAAGAACGCCAAACCGATCGGCAGCGCCGCTCAATTCGATGATCGGGTCGAGTACACCGCACTCCTGCTGCAAGGCCAGTACCCGCAAAAACACATGAAAGGCCAGCAAGGCACCGAGCTGTGCCTCTACAACAAGAAAAGCAAAACCGCCTATGTCACCGAGTGGGATTCCATCCGCCCGCCGGCCAAAACTCAATGAGTGGCTCATAACTTGCTTCCAGCCAGGCCTTCGCGGTGATTTTCCGTCACCGCTTTCCTGTTTCCGGATGCGACTGACCGCTCAATGAATACGACGTTTTCCTGCGTAGGTTGTGGCAAATGCTGCACCGATCACCATGTCCCCCTGACCCTGGATGAAGCCCGTATGTGGGCCGCTGACGGCGGTCAGGTGATCGTGCTGGTCGAGGGTTTTCTCAACAATGGCCTGGGCCTGCCGGCGCAGCAGCGCGAGCATGCCGAGCGCCGTTCAGTGCGAGTCAGCAGCGGCAAAACAGAGGCTTTTGTGGCAATCACCTTTGCCGCCTACAACCTTGGTCGCTGCCGGAATCTTGACGAAGACAACCTGTGCCGCATCTATGAGCGCCGCCCATTGGTCTGCCGCATCTACCCCATGGAAATCAATCCACACATCCCACTCAACATCGCGGTAAAGGAATGTCCGCCGCAATCGTGGGAAAACGGCCCGGATCTGATCGTGGGCGGCACACTGGTCGACCAGCCACTGGCCGAACTGATCCAGCGCTCCCGTCAGGCGGACCGTGATGATGTGCTGGTCAAGGATGCGATGTGTGCGCTATTGGGGATCCGCACCACGGCGTTGAAGGGCGACGGGTTTACCGCGTATCTGCCGGATATGGCCGAGTTCGCCACGATCTTCGATGAGCTGGCCGGGCAGACGTTGCCGGAATGGGCCAGCGAGTGGCTGTTCCATGTATCAGGTGACGACATCGCCGGCCAAGTGCAAGCCGCCGGTGCTGAGGTGACCGACGAGGCAGCGCAAAACTATGCGTTTATTTCGTTGCGCGCCACGTGACCGCAGACCCTGAGCGGCCAAGCCCCTGTGGGAGCGAGCCCGCTCGCGATGGCGGCGTATCAATCACCAAAAACCTTGAAGCCTAGCGCTTACCCATCGACCTGCGGGTACCCGGCGGCGCAGCGCCCGGCGTCTTGGTATGGCCGTTCTTCGCGCCATTCTTGTACCACGGCTGGCTGGCGTTCTTCGCAGCGGCCAGTTCACCTGGCTTGAACGGGAACTTGAATTCCGGGATTGCAGTTTTGGTCTCGCTGTCTGCGCTGGAGTCGACGCTGTCTGGCAGGTCTGCCGGGGCGTCGCTCGAAGCGTCGGCAACCGGCGGTTGTGTCGGGGAAGTCATGAAAGCTCCGGGTGATGCAAAAGAGTCGGGCCCGGTCAGCGAGCCACGAAAGGCGGCAGTATACCTGCCCGGCCGACCCACGCACGCGCACCTTCGGTCGGCACTGCAAGAATTTACAGCACCTGCTGACAACCGTTGCCTAGAGGTAGGTGACGGTGACAATGCCTCTTACAGGCTTCGAGACACTGATGGCCTCGTTATCAGCCAATGCTTCGAATGTGGCGGACAAGGGCAAAGAACCACCCGCGCAGATGTTTTCATGGGTGCTCACTTCCAGGTCCACCCCCGGAATGACCTGCAGATTTCGCGACTCGCTGAACTGCACCGCCCGCGTGCTCTGTACGGCACAAGTAAACTCGGCGATATGCCCGACAAAGCTGATGCGGCCCGACATATTCGCGGGCGCGGCCGACAGGGCCAGCGGAACCAGCAACAGCGCGCTGGAAATCATGACTGTAAACTTCATCGCAGGATCGCTCCAGAAAGGTTCTGACACTCTCTGTATCCGCACCCGGGCAATGATCTTTAAACCGCAATTGTAACCTTGGCGGCCAAACTGACAGCGCTGTCAGTTGGCAGTCACTTTGCTGACGGTGTAACAGGGCTATAAGGAAAGTATAAATCTCAATCCAATTTGCACTTCCTGCCTGGCGCCCCACTCGCATGCGAATCCAGAACAAGACCGCCCTGCTCGCCACCCCTCTGATCATGCTGATTGCGCTGGGCATCTGGTACCTGAGTAAACCGGCCACGGCGAAACTGGCAGCTCCGACCGCTATCCCTGTGCGCGTAGTCAATGTCGCCGAAAAAGATGTTTCGCGTTTTGTCAGCGGCATCGGCTCGGTGTTGTCGCTGCACAGCGTGGTGGTGCGCCCGCAGATCGATGGTGTCCTCACCAAATTGCTGGTCAAGGAAGGTCAACGGGTGAAAGCTGGCGATCTTCTCGCCACCATCGATGACCGCACGATTCGCGCCAACCTCGACCAAGCCCGCGCGCGGCTGGGTGAAAGCCAGGCACAGCTGCAGGTGGCACTGGTCAACCTCAAGCGCTACAAATTGCTCAGTATCGACGATGGAGTGTCGAAGCAGACCTATGATCAGCAGCAGGCGCTGGTCAACCAACTCAAGGCCACAGCCCAAGGCAATCAGGCCTCGATTGACGCGGCCCAAGTACAACTGTCCTACACCCAGATTCGCTCACCAGTCACCGGTCGGGTGGGTATTCGCACGGTAGATGAAGGCAATTTCCTGCGCATGACCGATACCCAGGGGCTGTTCACAGTGACCCAGATCGACCCGATTGCCGTGGAGTTCTCCCTGCCCCAGCAAATGCTGCCGACCCTGCAAGGCCTGATCAACGATCCCGAACATGCACAGGTCTTGGCCTACATCGGATCCGACACAGACAGTGAGACCGGCAACCTGCTGGGCGAGGGGCATCTGACCCTGATCGATAACCAGATCAACTCCAACACCGGGACCATCCGCGCTAAAGCCGAATTCAACAATCCCGGGCAGAAACTCTGGCCCGGCCTGCTGGTGACAGTGAAAATTCAGACAGGCGTGGATAAAGGTGCGCTGGTGGTTCCACCCACGGTTGTACAGCGTGGCCTCGATCAACATTTCGTCTATCGGGTCAAAGGTGACAAAGTCGAGATCGTCCAGGTGCAGATGGTGTATCAAGGCAGCGGCCAGGACATCATCAAGGGCGTGGAGCCCGGCGACGTGCTGGTCAGTGACGGCCAGTCACGGCTCAAGCCCGGCTCCACGGTACAGGTACTGACCGAGCCGCCGCAGGTCGTGCAGTCGGAGCCTAAGCCATGAAAGGCCACGGCTCGGTTTCCACCTGGTGCATCGATCATCCGGTCGCGACGATCCTGCTGACTTTCGCCCTGGTGCTGCTGGGGGGGATGGCGTTCCCGAAGTTGCCGATCGCGCCGCTGCCGCAAGCCGAATTCCCGACCATCCAGGTGGCTGCGCAGTTACCCGGGGCCAGCCCGGAGACCATGGCTTCATCGGTGGCCACGCCGCTTGAAGTGCAATTCAGCGCCATCCCGGGTGTGACCCAGATGACCTCAAGCAGCGCCCTGGGCTCGACCAACCTGACCCTGCAGTTCACCCTCGACAAAAGCATCGACAGCGCCGCGCAGGAAGTGCAGGCGGCGATCAACACGGCCTCCGGCAAACTGCCCAAGGATATGCCGAACCTGCCGACCTGGCGCAAGGTCAACCCGGCCGACAGCCCGGTGCTGATTCTCAGTATCAACTCAACCCTGCTGCCCGGCCCGGAACTCAGCGACCTGGTGGAAACCCTGCTGGCGCGTCAGATCAGTCAGATCGACGGCGTGGGCCAAATCAACATAACCGGTCAGCAGCGCCCGGCCATTCGCGTCCAGGCTTCAGCGGACAAGCTTGCAGCGATCGGCCTGACCCTGGCCGACATACGCTTGGCCATCCAGCAGACCAGCCTCAACCTGGCCAAGGGCGCGCTATACGGCGAATCAAGCATCTCAACCCTGTCGACCAATGACCAGTTGTTCCACCCCGAGGAATACGGACAGCTCATCGTTTCCTACAAGGACGGTGCACCGGTTCATCTCAAGGATGTGGCCAAGGTCGTCAACGGCTCGGAAGATGCCTACGTGCAGGCATGGGCCGGTGATCAACCTGGCGTGAACCTGGTGATCTCGCGCCAGCCGGGAGCCAACATTGTCGCAACAGTCGACCGCATCCAGGCCGCGTTACCCGGCCTGGAGGCCATGCTGCCGGCCTCGGTCCAAGTCAAGGTGCTGATCGACCGCACCCAGACCATCCGGGCGTCCCTGCATGAGGTGGAAATCACCCTGCTGATCGCCATTGCCCTGGTCGTGGCCGTCATGGCGCTGTTCCTGCGCCAGCTCTCCGCAACGCTGATCGTCTCGGCGGTACTGGGTGTTTCACTGGTCGCCACCTTCGCCCTGATGTACATCATGGGCTTCAGCCTGAATAACCTGACCCTGGTTGCCATCGTGGTGGCCGTGGGGTTTGTGGTCGACGATGCGATTGTGGTGGTGGAGAACATCCACCGTCATTTGGAGGCTGGCGATGGCATGCGCGAGGCGGCGATCAAGGGTGCCGACGAAATCGGTTTCACCGTAGTGTCGATCAGTTTCTCGCTGGTGGCGGCGTTCATTCCGTTGCTGTTCATGGGCGGTGTGGTCGGGCGGCTGTTCAAGGAGTTCGCCCTGACGGCCACCGCGACCATCATGATTTCAGTCGTGGTGTCGCTGACCCTGGCACCGACCCTGGCTGCGCTGTTCATGCGCGCACCGGTGCATCACGCCAATTGCAAGCCGGGGTTCGGTGAGCGTCTGCTGGGATGGTATGAAAAGGGCTTGCGCCGTGCACTCGCGCACCAGACCCTGATGATCGGGGTGTTCGGGATGTCATTGGGCCTGGCCATTGCCGGCTACATATTCATTCCCAAGGGCTTCTTTCCGGTGCAGGACACGGGATTTGTCCTGGGCACCACCGAAGCCGCTGCGGATATTTCCTACGGCGACATGGTGAAAAAACACCTGGCAATGGCTGAGATAGTCGCCGCCGACCCAGCCGTGCAGGCCTTTTCCCATTCGGTCGGCGTCTCGGGCAGCAACCAGACCATCGCCAACGGCCGGTTCTGGATATCCCTGAAAAAACGCGGCGACCGCGATGTCTCGGCCAGCGAGTTCATCGACCGGATTCGTCCACAGCTGATGAAAGTCCCAGGCATCGTGCTGTACCTGCGTGCCGGCCAGGACATCAACCTCAGCTCCGGCCCGAGCCGCGCGCAGTATCAATATGTGCTCAAGAGCAACGATGGCGCGACGCTCGGCATCTGGACCCAGCGTCTGACCGAGAAACTGCGCAGCAACCCGGCGTTCCGTGATATTTCCAACGACCTGCAACTGGGCGGCAGCATCACCCATATCCGCATCGATCGCAGCGCCGCCGCGCGTTTTGGCCTGACGGCGAGCGATGTCGACGAAGCGCTGTACGACGCATTCGGCCAACGCCAGATAAACGAATTCCAGACCCAGATCAACCAGTACAACGTCATTCTGGAACTGGACACCCGGCAACGCGGCAAGGCTGAAAGCCTCAACTATTTCTACCTGCGCTCACCGTTGAGCGGAGAAATGGTGCCCCTTTCCGCCCTGGCCCGATTCGATGCGCCAACGGTCGGTCCGCTGTCAATTGCCCATGATGGAATGTTCCCGGCTGCCAACCTGTCATTCAACCTGGCGCCCGGCGTGGCGTTGGGTGATGCGGTGATCATGCTCAACCAGGCCAAGGCCGAGATCGGCATGCCGGCCGCCATGAGCGGTAATTTCCAGGGCGCGGCCCAGGCCTTCCAGAGTTCGCTGGCCAGCCAGCCATGGCTGATTTTGGCGGCGCTGGTGGCGGTGTATATCATCCTCGGTGTGCTCTACGAGAGCTTTGTCCATCCGCTGACCATTATCTCGACGCTGCCGTCTGCCGGGCTCGGGGCGGTGATCATGCTGTGGATCTGTGGCCAGGATTTTTCCATCATGGCGCTGATCGGCCTGGTGCTGCTGATCGGTATCGTGAAGAAGAACGGTATCCTGATGATTGATTTCGCCCTCGATGCCCAGCGCAACCGTGGCCTGTCACCGCAAGAAGCGATCTATGAGGCCTGTATCACGCGGTTCCGGCCGATCATCATGACGACCCTCGCCGCACTGCTCGGCGCCTTGCCGTTGATGCTCGGCTACGGCACCGGCGCCGAACTGCGCCAACCCTTGGGGATCGCGGTGGTTGGCGGCCTGCTGGTGAGCCAGGCACTGACGCTGTTCACCACGCCGGTCATATACTTGTGGCTGGAGCGGCTATTCCATCGACCTGAACCAGCCCCGGCATCGGCGCTGGCGACCACAGACTGAGGCGGGGTCATGCGCGTCCTGATCATCGAAGACGAAGAAAAAACCGCAGACTATCTGCACCGCGGCCTGACGGAACAGGGTTACACCGTGGACCTGGCGCGCGACGGTGTAGAAGGCCTGCACATGGCGCTGGAGAGCGACTACGCAGTGATCGTCCTCGACGTCATGCTACCGGCCCTCGACGGCTTTGGCGTACTGCGTGCGCTGCGTGCGCGCAAGCAAACCCCGGTGATCATGCTGACCGCCCGCGAGCGAGTCGAAGACCGCATCAAGGGCTTGCGCGATGGTGCCGATGACTACCTTGGCAAGCCGTTCTCTTTCCTCGAACTGGTCGCTCGCCTGCAGGCGCTGACCCGGCGCAGTGGCGGGCATGAACCTGTGCAGGTGAGCATCGCCGACTTGTGGATAGATCTGATCAGTCGCAAGGCGACCCGTGCCGGAACCCGCCTGGACCTGACCGCCAAGGAGTTCTCGCTGCTCAGCGTGCTCGCCCGCCGCCAGGGTGAAATCCTCTCGAAAACCGCGATCGCCGAGATGGTCTGGGACATCAATTTCGACAGCGATACGAACGTCGTCGAGGTCGCGATCAAGCGTCTGCGCGCCAAACTCGACGGGCCGTTCGATGAGAAATTGCTGCACACGATTCGTGGCATGGGCTACGTGCTGGAGAGCCGCAATGTCCAGTAACTCAATTGCCTTACGCCTCAGCGGCATGTTTACGCTGGTGGCTTTGCTGGTGTTCCTGTTGATTGGCTGGGCCCTGTACCAGCAGGTCGACAAGGGCCTGGGCCTGCTGCCCGAAGCCGAACTGGATGCGCGATACAGCGTGCTCGAATCCACCGTCGGCCGTTACGGCACACCCGAGCACTGGGTGAAGATCAACAACAAGCTCAAGCTGCTGGGCGAAGAAGACAAGCGCATACGCTTCTGGATCATCAGCGCCGACCCCCACTATGAATACGGCGAGCTGACGCCCCAGATCCGCGCCTTTGCCCAGGGCCCGCTGGGCATGCGCGACCTGAAGCTGCCGGAGCTGCCTTATCCACTGAAAGTGCTGGTCAGCCAGTTCCCCGCCAAGGACCAGCGTCCTGCGCTACGTTTTATGATCGGCATCGACACCGAAACCTTTTTCCAGACTCAGCACCATTTGCTGATTGCGCTGATCAGCCTGGCAATCATAGGCGTGCTGATGGCGTCGGCCCTCGGCTATTGGGTGGCACGGATCGGCCTCAAACCCTTGATCAAATTGTCCCAGGAAGCCCAACGCCTGGCGCCGCCGCTGCTGTCCGGGCGGTTGCAACTGTCGCCACTGCCACCGGAGCTTAACCAGTTCGTCAGCTCATTCAATTCGACGCTGGAGCGAGTCGAGCAGGCTTACTCTCGTCTTGAATCCTTCAACGCCGATGTGGCCCATGAACTGCGCTCGCCCCTGACCAACCTGATCGGCCAGACCCAGGTCGCGCTGACTCGAGGAAGATCGGCGGAGCATTACTTCGAAGTGCTGCAATCCAATCTCGAAGAGCTTGAGCGACTGCGCTCGATCATCAACGACATGCTGTTCCTGGCCAGTGCCGACCAGGGTAGCAAGGCCACCAAGCTGACCTTCACCTCGCTGGCGGATGAAGTGGCGACCACCCTGGAGTATCTGGATTTCATCCTCGAAGACGCTCGGGTACAGGTACAGGTCAGCGGCGATGCGCAGGTACGAATCGAGATCGCACACCTGCGCAGGGCCCTGATCAACTTGTTGAGCAATGCCGTGCAGCACACCGAGCCGGGGCAGGTGATCCAGGTTCACATCGAAGCCCAGGCGCATCAGGTCAGCATCGGCGTGGCCAACCCGGGCGACCCGATTGCCAGTGAGCACCTGCCGCGCTTGTTCGAACGCTTCTACAGGGTTGATGCTTCGCGCAGCAACAGCGGGAATAACCATGGGCTTGGCCTGGCGATCGTCAAGGCCATTGCGCTGATGCATGGCGGTGATGTGTTTGCGCGCAGTGATCAGGGCGTAAATACGTTCGGGATTCACCTGCCAATCTGAAGCCCTCCCCCCTTGCGGCCATCTACTATTGCCTAAACGGCAACAGTCATTTCACGAATCCACTCTTTTTCCCCACCCCGTTCAGCCTTATCTTTGCGCCACCAAACAGCACTTGCCAAGCAAGAAGGTTTTTTAGATGTCCAACTCCATGGGTATTGCCAGCGCTTTCGTTTTGTCCTCATTCTTCCTCTCCCCACTCGCCATGGCGGAAGAGTCCCTGACCTTCGCCGCCCGCAACGCCGAACGCGCTGCGGCCTTCGAGGCGTACCAAGGAGAGATGACGGCCAAGGCCCAGGAAGCTGGCCAGCCCCCGCAAGCATCGACGACTCATGCCCAGCCTCAGGCTGAGAAAGACAGCTGACCCGCTGCAGAAATCTGTTTCCCTCGACACTTTCCATCGGCTCTTCCCTTTGAAAAGTTGTCTTCAAGCCGCTGTTGCCAGCGGCTTTTTTTCGTCCACCGATTCTTACAATGCATGCAACGATAGGCGAAACCGCCCACTACCTGCTTAACTCACTGCAGGAGCGGGCTTGCTCACGAAGAACGTCAACGAATACGCGGGCTGCCTGGTTTAACGTGGTGCATTGGCGTTCTTCGCGAGCAAGCTCGCTCCTACAAAGACCTAACCGAAGTTCACGCAGACCTCATCCCATGATCGCCAGTCGCCTCCCTCAAGTCTCAGGCAAGACCGGTCGACCTGAACTCATGGTGATCCTCGGCAGCACACTGACGGTTATCGCGATTCTGGGTATCGTCACCTTCCTGTTGATCCGCGAACATGCGGGCGCCAAGGAGGCCGCCACCCGCAGTGCGACCACGATTGCACAACTCATCGATGCCGACGTGCTGCGCACCATCGAGCTCTACGACCTGACCCTGCAAGGTCTGATATCTGCCGCGCAGCGGCACGACCTGCGCCAGGTGTCACCGCAGATCCGTCACCTGGTGCTGTTCGACCGCTCCACTACCGCCCGATTCAAGGGCGATATCCTGCTGCTCGACAAGCATGGCGAGGTACTCGCCGACTCATCCCTGATAGAGCCCCGGCCGGGCAATTTCGCCGACCGCGACTACTTTCAAGCCCACGTCAGCAACACCGACAGCGGTATGTTCATCAGCCGCCCGTTCAAGCCCCGGTGCGATTGCGAAGACAACAATGAATGGCGAATCAGCTTCAGCCGGCGCATTGCCTCGCCGACCGGGGAGTTCTTGGGCGTGGCCGTGGCATCGATGCGCCTGGCCTATTTCGACCAATTGTTCAACAGCCTGTACATTGGCAGCGACAGCACGCTGAACATCATCGACGACGCAGGCATCCTCTTGGCGCAGAAGCCCTACCTGGAGCATGACTCGATCGGCAAGAGCTTCGCCAACCGCCCCAATGTCGTGCGCATCCTGCGCGAGGGCAGTGGCAGCTTCGAGAGCGTTTCAAGCATCGATGGCCAGCAACGTCTCTATACCTTTTCCCGGGTCGGCAACCTGCCGCTGACGGTCATCGTCGCGCTGTCCGGCAACGACGTGTTTGCGGCCTGGCAGCGCACGGCGCTAGTGATCAGTGGGGCAACGGGCGTGCTGTGTATTGGCTTGCTGTGGCTTAGCTGGTTGCTGTGTCGGGAGCTGGGCTTGCGCCATCACGCCGAGCAGGAGCTGGCGCAACTGGCCGCCACCGACGCCCTGACCGGGGTCGCCAACCGCCGGATCCTCGATCTGACCCTGCGCCACGAATGGTTCCGCGCGCAACGTTCAGGCCAGCCACTGTCGGTGCTGATGATCGATGCCGATCACTTCAAGGCCTTCAATGATCGTCATGGCCATCAAGGGGGTGACGAGGCTTTGCGCATAGTCGCCAAGGTAATCGCGGCCAATGTGCGGCGCCCTGCAGACCTGGTGGCGCGCTACGGTGGCGAGGAGTTTTCGGTGATCCTGGCGGAAACCGATAGCGCAGGCGCACAGCTCATTGCCGAAAAGATCCGGGCGGCGGTGGAACAGTTGCCGAAGGTGGAGGGAGACGAGTTACCGATGACGGTCAGTATCGGTATCAGCACCTGGACCACCCAGACGGAAGCGACCCTGGAGCAGCTATTGTTTACGGCGGACAAGGCGCTGTATCAGGCCAAGGAAAATGGGCGGAATCGGGTGGTTGCCGGCTGACGATTTTTAGTTGATTGACTTGCTCGCGAAAAGGTCAGCCCAGGCGCCACAAAAAATCGGATCATAAAAAAAGGCCACCCGAAGGCAGCCCTTAAAAACTAGAGAGGTTTTTACTTACACGGCCGCGACTGGACGCATGTAAGAGATCGGTGCAGTGCTGGCGTCTTCGAAAGTCACGACTTCCCAAGCATCTGTCTGCTCAATCAACTTGCGCAGCAGCTGGTTGTTCAATGCATGTCCGGACTTGAAGCCCTTGAACTCACCTATCAGGCTATTGCCCAGCAGGTAGAGGTCACCAATAGCATCGAGGATCTTGTGCTTCACGAATTCGTCTTCATAGCGAAGGCCGTCTTCGTTCAGTACGCCATCCGCGTCGACCACAATAGCGTTTTCAACGCTGCCGCCGAGTGCGAGGTTGTGCTTGCGCAGGTACTCGATGTCACTCATGAAACCAAAGGTACGGGCGCGGCTGACTTCTTTTACAAACGAAGTACTGGAAAAATCCACGCTTGCACTTTGTGTGCGGTCACGGAAAACCGGGTGATCGAAATCGATCTCGAAACTCACCTTGAAACCTTCGAAAGGGACGAAAGTGGCGCGCTTGTCGCCGTCTTCCACTGTCACTTCGCGCAGGATGCGGATGAATTTCTTGGCGGCGTCCTGTTCTTCCAGGCCAGCCGACTGAATCAGGAATACGAAAGGTCCAGCGCTACCATCCATGATTGGAACTTCGGACGCGGAGAGCTCGACGTAGGCGTTATCGATGCCCAGGCCAGCCATGGCCGAGAGCAAGTGCTCCACCGTATCCACTTTGGTGTCACCACTGACCAGCGTGGTCGACATCGTGGTTTCACCAACGTTTTCCGCGCGGGCAGGAATCTGCACCACAGGGTCGAGATCGGCACGACAAAACACAATGCCGGTGTCGATAGGTGCGGGCTTGAGGGTCAGGTATACCTTCTCCCCGGAGTGCAGGCCTACACCTGTGGCACGGATAATATTTTTCAGTGTGCGTTGTTTAATCATGGCTTGGGCCGCTTCAGCGCAATTTGCGAACTGGTATCAACAAAGGCTGGCGATAATAGCAGACCAGACCTTTGCTGAACACCAATCACCTTCATAGCCCTGATACATTCCATCAATCGGCCTGACGACGCAGGAAAGCCGGGATGTCCAGGTAGTCCAGGTCATCTTGCGGATTCATCTTCGCGGCAGTCGCAGCACCGGCCTGGGCCTGGTTACGCATGACGGTCGGACGGTCCAGATCACGGTAGTTCACGGCAGGAGCTTCCTGACGAGCGGGTGCCTGTTGCTGTGGCTGGGAAGCCACGGACGTGTGCATGGTGTTGTCGATAACCTTGACAGGCTTCTCGATTTTCGCGCCCAGACCGGTAGCAACCACCGTCACGTGCAGTTCGTCGCGCATGTCAGGGTCGATAACGGTACCGACCTTGACCATTGCGTGTTCGGAAGCGAAGGCTTCGATGATGCTACCCACGTCGGAGTACTCACCCAGGGAAAGGTCAGGACCGGCGGTGATGTTCACCAGGATGCCGCGTGCACCTTGCAGGTTCACGTCTTCCAGCAACGGGTTGCGAATGGCCGCTTCGGTAGCCTCGCGAGCACGGTTCGGACCGCTGGCGCAGCCAGTGCCCATCATCGCCATGCCCATTTCGCTCATCACGGTACGTACGTCGGCAAAGTCGACGTTGATCATGCCTGGACGCTTGATGATGTCGGAAATACCGCGAACGGCGCCGGCCAGTACATCGTCTGCCTTGGCGAAAGCCGACAGCAGGCTGGCGTCCTTACCAAGGATGGTCAGCAGCTTCTCGTTGGGGATGGTGATCAACGAGTCGACGCTTTCAGACAGCAGACGGATACCTTCGTCGGCGATCTGCATGCGCTTGCGGCCTTCGAACGGGAACGGACGAGTCACCACCGCAACGGTGAGAATCCCCATTTCCTTGGCCACTTCAGCAATGATCGGCGCAGCACCGGTACCGGTACCACCACCCATGCCAGTGGTGATGAACACCATATTGGTGCCCTGCAGGACTTCGGCAATGCGCTCACGATCTTCGAGAGCGGCCTGACGACCTACTTCAGGGTTGGCGCCAGCGCCGAGACCTTTGGTCACGCCGGTGCCCAGTTGCAGGATGGTCCGCGCGCCGATGGATTTCAGCGCCTGGGCATCAGTGTTGGCGCAGATGAATTCAACGCCTTCAATGTTGCTCTTGACCATATGGTTGACAGCGTTGCCGCCGCCTCCGCCAACACCGATAACTTTGATGACCGGGCTTGCGGGGATGTTGTCTACGAGTTCGAACATTTTCCCTCTCCTTTACATTCTCTAGTTTTTTCGCCTACTGCTTTTACTGCTTGCCGCTTGTGCCACTTGAAACTGCTTCGTTAGAAGTTGCCTTGAACCCAGCTCTTGATGCGATCGAGCAAGGCGGCTTTCGGTTCTTCGTTGCTATAACTGTCGCGGCTGCTGATTCCCGAGAACGAAATCCCGTCAGACTGCTTCTGCAGGCCGTACATCAACAGGCCAACGCCGGTGGAGTAGATCGGGTTACGCACCACGTCATCCAGGCCCTTGACGCCATGGGGCACGCCCAGGCGGACCGGCATGTGGAAGATTTCCTCGGCCAGTTCAACCGCGCCTTCCATTTTCGAGGTGCCGCCGGTCAGCACGATGCCGGCCGGGATCAGGTCTTCGTAGCCGCTGCGACGCAACTCGGCCTGGATCAGGGTGAACAGTTCGTCGTAACGCGGCTCGACCACTTCGGCCAGGGCCTGGCGGGACAGTTCGCGCGGTGGACGGTCGCCAACGCTTGGCACCTTGATGGTCTCGCCAGCACCGGCCAGCTTGGCCAAGGCGCACGCGTACCGAATCTTGATCTCTTCGGCGTACTGGGTCGGGGTGCGCAACGCCATGGCGATGTCGTTGGTCACCTGATCACCGGCAATCGGGATCACGGCGGTGTGACGGATCGCGCCTTCGGTGAAGATCGCGATGTCGGTGGTGCCGCCGCCGATGTCCACCAGGCACACACCCAGTTCTTTCTCGTCGTCGGTCAGCACCGAATAGGCCGAAGCCAGCTGCTCGAGAATGATGTCGTCGATTTCCAGGCCGCAGCGACGCACGCATTTCTCAATGTTCTGAGCAGCGTTGACGGCGCAGGTGACCACGTGGACCTTGGCTTCCAGGCGAACGCCGGACATGCCCAGGGGCTCACGTACACCTTCCTGGTTATCGATCACGTAATCCTGCGGCAGGGTGTGCAGCACTCGCTGGTCAGCCGGGATCGCCACGGCCTGGGCGGCGTCGAGAACGCGCTCGAGGTCGGCGGAGCTGACTTCACGATCTCGAATCGCCACGATGCCGTGGGAGTTCAGGCTGCGGATGTGATTGCCCGCCACGCCGACGAACGCCGAGTGGATCCGGCAACCGGCCATCAGCTGCGCTTCTTCGATTGCGCGCTGGATCGATTGCACGGTGGACTCGATGTTCACCACCACGCCTTTCTTCAGGCCGCGGGATGGGTGCGTACCGATCCCGACGATTTCCAGCGTGCCATCGTCCGCGACCTCGCCGACCAGCGCCACCACCTTGGAAGTGCCGATATCCAGACCGACGATCATTTTGCCGCTTTGCACGTTTGCCATGGGTCCTGCCTCTTCTTAATTCTTCGCGACAGCGGGTTGGGCTGTCGTGGGCGCTACAGGTTCCCGCCAGCCAACAGCGAGGCCGTTGGCGTAGCGCAGATCGATGCGCGCAATGTTCGTAATCTGTTCTTTAAGCGTCTTGTCATAGATGGCGATAAAACGGCGCATCTTCTCCAACAGGTTGCCGCGTCCCAGCAGTAGCTCGATGCCCGGGCCCGCACTGCCGGCTCCGGTGGTCAGGAACCAGCTGCCGCGCTCACGCAATTCCAGCCGTGCAATCGAGAAGCCCAACGGTCTGAGCATCTGGCTCAGCACCTGGTACTGCTGCATCACCTGCTGCTGGGCCCGTTGTGGGCCAAACAGCTGTGGCAAGTGTTCGTAGTTCGCCAGCTCGCGCGGGGTGAATGCCTGGCCCTGGTTGTTCAGCAACGACTCGTCGCCCCAACGGGCCACCGGCAGTTGCTCTTCCAGGCGAATCACTACCTGATCCGGCCATACCCGACGCACTTCGGCATGGGCAATCCATGGCATCTGTTCCAGCTCGGTGCGCATGCTCGCCAGGTCGATGGTGAAGAAGCTCGCCGCCACAAAAGGGGCGATCCGTTGCTGCACCGCTTGCTGGCTGATGTAGCTCAGGTCGCCTTGTACGGCGATCTTGGTGATCGGCCGGTCGGCGTACGGCAGCAGACGCTGCGCACCTTCGTAAGTACCGACCCCCAGAGCTATCAGCAGTACCGGCCAGAACAGGGCTTTAAGAAAACCGAAGTTGGCTTTCGGCAGGCGCGCGGACATCGGCTCTTTGGCCACCATTCGGCTTGCACCCCGCGGCACCGGCTTGCGGCCGGGCGGTGCGGGAGGCTGATGTCTCAGCTGGGCGCCTTGCATGTTCTTAACCTCGCGGCTCTAGGCTGGCGGCCAAAATGGCCAGAACCAGTTGCTGGAAATCCAGACCGGCAGCACGGGCCGCCATCGGCACCAGGCTGTGATCGGTCATGCCCGGCGCGGTGTTGACTTCGAGAAACCAGAACTGCCCATCGGCGTCCTGCATCACGTCTGCCCTGCCCCAACCGGCGATACCCAGCGCCTCACAGGCTTTCGCCGTGAGGTCGATCAGTTCTTTCTCTTTGTTGCTGTCGAGCCCGCAGGGAATCCGGTACTGGGTATCGGAAGCCACGTACTTGGCGTCGTAGTCGTAGAAGCTATGGGTCGTGCCCAGGGCAATCGGAGGCAACACCTGGTCACGCAGGGTGGCGATGGTGAACTCCGGACCGTGAATCCATTGCTCGACCAACACTTGCGAATCGTAGGTACTGGCCGCTTTCCAGGCGTCGATCAACTCGGACGTGGAAGTCACTTTGGCCATGCCGATACTTGAACCTTCATGGGCCGGTTTGACGATTAAAGGGAAGCCCAGTTCCGTCGCCGCAGAAATACAATCGGCCTCGTTGCACAGCACGGCGTGACGCGGCGTCGGAATGCCGAGGCTGTGCCACACCTGTTTGGTACGCAGCTTGTCCATGGCCAATGCCGAAGCGAGGATGCCGCTGCCGGTGTACGGGATGCCCAGGCATTCGAGCAGGCCCTGCATGCTGCCGTCTTCACCGCCACGACCGTGAAGAATGATGAAGGCGCGGTCGATCTTTTCGTTCAGCAGGCGCTGCAACAAATCATCGCCCACGTCGAGACCAAACGCATCGACTCCAGCGCTTTGCAGCGCCTCGAGGACGGCGTTACCCGACTTGAGGGACACCTCGCGCTCGGCGCTCTTGCCACCGAACAGCACGGCCACCCGACCGAAGTCTTTCGGCGCGATGGTGGAAAAGAGGTTGGCGTATGCAGCGGTCATTTCAACTTCCCCACGCTCGGCGCAGCAACGGCACCAACGAATAACGGACTGTTCAACAGTTTCGGGGCCAGGCCACCGATGTCGCCCGCGCCCTGACACAGCAGGATGTCGCCGGCGCGCAGCAGCGGCTTGACGATGGGTGCGAGATCCACACCACGTTCGATGTAGATCGGGTCCAACTGGCCGCGCTGGCGGATGCTGTTGCATAACTTGCGGCTGTCGGCACCCGGGATCGGTTCTTCACCGGCCGGATAGACTTCCATCAGCAGCAGCACGTTCGCGTCGGCCAATACATTGACAAAATCGTCGTACAGGTCGCGGGTGCGGCTGTAG
Organism: Pseudomonas violetae; assembly: GCF_023072615.1. Lineage (GTDB taxonomy): Bacteria > Pseudomonadota > Gammaproteobacteria > Pseudomonadales > Pseudomonadaceae > Aquipseudomonas > Aquipseudomonas violetae. Next base: position 47,078 of record NZ_JAKNRW010000013.1, on the reverse strand, counting down.
CGGTGCGGCTGGTAGACCATCACCAGGCGGCGCTCAGGCCAGCCACCGCGCACGGCCTTGATCACCGCGGCGACCTCGGTCGGGTGGTGCCCGTAGTCGTCCACCAGCATCACGTTGCCGCCGTCCACCGGCAGTTCGCCGTAGACCTGGAAGCGTCGGCCGACACCCTGGAACCCTGACAGGCCCTGAACGATGGCCTCATCGCTGACGCCTTCGTCGGTGGCGATGCAGATGGTCGCCAGGGCGTTCAAGACGTTGTGATTACCCGGCATGTTCACCGAGACATCCAGCGGCTCGCGCTCAGGGCGCAGCACGGTGAAGAAGGTCTGCATGCCTTGCTGGCGCACATTGATCGCGCGCACGTCGCAGTCGTCGCCGAAGCCGTAGGTGACGGTCGGACGTTTAACCAGTGGAAGGATTTCGCGGACCACGGGATCGTCCAGGCACACCACCGCCAGACCGTAGAACGGCAGGTTGTGAAGGAACTCGACAAAGGTTTTCTTCAGCTTGTTGAAGTCACCGTCGTAGGTCGCCATGTGATCGGCGTCGATGTTGGTGACCACAGCTACCAGCGGCTGCAAGTGCAGGAAACTGGCGTCGCTTTCATCGGCTTCGGCGATCAGGTAACGGCTGGTACCCAGTTGTGCATTGGTACCCGCTGCATTCAGACGCCCACCGATGACGAACGTCGGGTCCAGGCCGCCAGCGGCGAACACCGACGCGATCAGGCTGGTAGTGGTGGTTTTGCCGTGGGTACCGGCGACGGCGATGCCGTGACGGTAGCGCATCAGCTCAGCCAGCATTTCGGCGCGCGGCACCACTGGAATTCGACGTTCCAGGGCGGTGGCGACTTCCGGGTTGGAGGTGTTCACGGCGCTGGAGGTGACCAGCACATCGGCCGTCGCGGCGTTCTCGGCGCGGTGGCCGATGTAAATGTGGGCACCAAAGGATTCCAGGCGCTCGGTCACCGGCGAAGCCTTCAGGTCGGAACCGGACACTTCATAACCCAGGTTCAACAACACTTCGGCAATCCCGCACATGCCCACGCCGCCGATACCGACGAAGTGGATGCGACGGATGCGGCGCATTTCCGGATGTGGCATGGCTTTCTGATTCTCAACCATGGGCCACCTCCAGGCAGGTATCGACAACGTTGCGAGTGGCGTCTGGTTTGGCCAGGCGGCGAGCGGCGGAGGCCATGTCATTGAGTCGTTGTGGTTGCATCAGGACCTCTGTCAGGCGTGCGGCAAGATCCGCAGCGCCGGTCGTTCTTTGTGGCATCAGGAAGGCAGCGCCTTCACGGGCCAAATAGTCGGCATTGCGGGTCTGGTGATCGTCAATGGCGTGGGGCAAAGGCACCAGCATCGAGGGCAGACCGGCGGCAGCCAGTTCACTGATGGTCAGCGCGCCTGCGCGGCACACCACCAGGTCGGCCCAGCCATAGGCTTGGGCCATGTCTTTGATGAAAGGCTGCACCTGCGCCTCGACGCCGGCCGCGCGATAGCGCTCTGCAGTCACTTCATCGTGGTTTTTGCCGGCCTGATGAAACACTTCAGGGCGCAGGTCGGCAGCGACTTGGGCCAGGGCTTCAGGCAGCAACTTGTTCAATGGCTCTGCGCCCAGGCTTCCGCCCAGGATCAGCAAACGCGCCTTGCGCCCGGCCAGGGCCGAACGCGGTGTTTCGAGGAACAGCTCGGTACGTACCGGGTTACCGGTGGTACGGCGGCTGTCCGACAGGGTAAAGGTGTCGGGGAAGGCTTCACACACCCGAGCGGCCAACGGCACCAGTAATCGATTGGCGGTACCGGCCACGGCGTTCTGCTCATGAACGATCACCGGCACGCCAGCCCATTTGGCGGCAACACCGCCAGGACCGGTCACATAGCCACCAAAGCCGACCACGCAGACCGGCCGCAGTTGGCGAATGATCGCCCGCGCCTGCCAGACCGACTTGAGCAACATGATCGGGGCCTTGAGCAGCGACAGCTTGCCCTTGCCACGCAGACCGCTGGCATTGATGCGGTGCAGCTCGATACCGGCCATCGGCACCAGTTCGTTCTCGATGCCACGCGGGGTGCCGAGCCAATGCACGGTATACCCGCGGGCCTGGAATTCGCGTGCACAGGCCAGCGCCGGGAACACGTGGCCACCGGTGCCGCCCGCCATGATCAGCACGTTAGCGCCCATGGGTCGGCTCCTCGGCGAAGTCGCTTTCCTGGAACTCCATCTCTTCGCTACCCAGATGGGTTCGACTCTCCCATTCGATGCGCAGCAGCAGGCCCAGACAGGCACAGCAGATCACCAGCGAACTGCCGCCATAGCTCAGAAACGGGAGGGTCAGGCCCTTGGTTGGCAACAGGCCGACGTTCACGCCGATATTGATCAGGAACTGACCGATCCACAGGAATGACAGGCCATAGGCAATGTAGGCCGCAAAAAACTGCTTGGCTTTTTCCGCCCAGTATCCGATGTACATGCCGCGTACGCAGACGAAGGCAAACAGTGCAACCGTGACCAGCGAGCCTACTGCACCCAGCTCTTCGGCCAGGACCGAGAACACGAAGTCGGTGTGGGCTTCCGGCAGGTAGAACTGCTTCTGCACGCTGTTGCCCAGGCCGACGCCCAGCCACTCGCCGCGACCGAAAGCGATCAACGCCTGGGACAACTGGTAGCCGGCGCCGAACTGGTCGGCCCATGGGTCGGCGAAGTTGGTCAGGCGCGCCATCCGATACGGCTGCATCTGGATCAGCAGCACCACGGCACCGACGGCCAGCAGCACCATCAGCAGGAAGCGAAACAGCCCCACCCCGCCAAGGAACAGCATGGCCGCAGCGGCCCCCATCATCACGACGGTGGCGCCGAAGTCCGGCTCCATCAACAATAGCCCGGCCATCGGCAACAGCACGATGAATGGTTTGAAAAAGCCCATCCAGCTTTCACGCACTTCTTTCTGGCGCCGCACCAGGTAACCGGCGAGGTAAATCACCACGAACACCTTGGCGATCTCGGAAGGCTGCACGTTGAAAAAGCTGAACCCAATCCAGCGCATCGAACCGTTCACTTCACGGCCGATGCCCGGGATGATCACCATCACCAGCAAGCCGAACGCGCCAATCAACATCAGCCAGCCCAGGCGCTGCCAGGTAGCGATCGGGACCATCATGGTGACGATGCAGGCGCCCAGGCCCAGCATCACGTAAATCAGGTGGCGGATCATGTAGTACAGGGCGCTGCCCGACTGTGCTGCGGCGACTTCGGTCGACGCCGAGGCGATCATCACCAGGCCCAGGCCCAGTAATGCCAGACAACCGGCGAGCATCGGGAAGTCGAGATCGATGCCGCGCCCGGTGATAATCGGCGACGGGTACGGTTTGATGATACTCAGCAGGCTCATGCCAGATCCTCCACGGCGCGGACGAACTGGTGACCACGGTCTTCGTAATTCTTGAACATGTCGAAACTGGCACAGGCCGGCGACAGCAGCACCACGTCACCCGGATGGGCTGCGGCGCGGCATTGCTCCACCGCCTCGACCAGGGACCCGACGCGGATCAGCGGCACACGGTTGCCAACAGCCGCACCGATCTTGTCGCAGTCGCGCCCCATCAGGATCACGGCGCGGCAGTTGGCCGCAACCGGATCACGCAGATCGTTGAACTCGGCGCCCTTGCCGTCGCCACCGGCGATCAGCACGACCTTGCCGTCGATATCTGCGCCCAGGCCTTCGATGGCTGCCAGCGCAGCGCCTACGTTAGTGGCCTTGGAGTCGTTGTAGTAGCCAACGCCATCCAGGTCACGGACCCACTGGCAACGATGCTCAAGGCCGGCGAAGGTGCGCAGGCACGAGAGCATGGCGTCGAACGGCAGGCCCACCGCATGCCCCAGCGCCAATGCCGCCAAGGCGTTGGACTGGTTGTGGGCACCGCGAATCTTCAATTCGCGCACCGCCAGCAGGTTCTGGAATTCGAAGGCCAGGTACTTCTCGCCATCTTCTTCGCGGATACCGAATGCCTTGAAATCAGGTTTGCTAAGGCCGAAGGTCCAGCAAGGCTGGCCTTCACCCATCAATGGACGGCTCAGGGCGTCCTGACGGTTAACCACGAACTGCCGGGCGCCGCGGAAGATCCGGTGCTTGGCCAGGTGGTAGGCCGGCAGGCCGCTGTAGCGGTCCATGTGATCTTCGCTGACGTTGAGCACGGTCGCTACTTCAGCACCGAGGTTATCGGTGGTTTCCAACTGGAAGCTCGACAGCTCCATGACGTACAACTCGACGTCGTCGCCGAGCAGGTCCAGCGCCGGCGTGCCAAGGTTGCCGCCGACCGCCACACGCTTGCCGGCGGCTGCGGCCATCTCACCAACGAGGGTGGTCACGGTGCTTTTCGCGTTGGAACCACTGATGGCGACTATCGGCGCCTTCGCGTTACGCGCGAACAGTTCGATGTCACCGGACAATTTCACCCCTCGGGCGGCGGCGGCCTGCAGGGCCGGAGTCGCCAGCGCCAGGCCGGGGCTCACGTAGAGCTCGTCGGCACGGCACAGGAACTCGACATCAAGCTCGCCACAACGCACTTCCACGTGCGGATAGTCACGCTTGAGCGTGGCCAGTTCCGGTGGATTTTCCCGCGTATCGGCCACAGCAAACGACGTGCCCCGGCTCGCCAGGAAGCGAACCAGGGACATGCCGCTCTTGCCGAGGCCGACAACGATGCGGAAGTGGTCAGAAGCGATCAGAGACACTCGTTCTACCTCAGCTTCAGGGTGGCAAGGCCAACCAGTACGAGAATCACGGTAATGATCCAGAATCGGACGATCACGCGCGGCTCGGGCCAGCCCTTGAGTTCAAAGTGGTGGTGTATCGGTGCCATGCGGAACACCCGGCGCCCGGTCAACTTGAAGGAGGCCACCTGGATGACCACCGACAGGGTTTCCATCACGAACACGCCGCCCATGATGAACAGGACGATTTCCTGGCGGACGATGACCGCGATGGTGCCCAGGGCGGCGCCCAGCGCCAACGCACCGACGTCACCCATGAAGACTTGCGCCGGATAAGTGTTGAACCAGAGGAAGCCCAGGCCCGCACCAATCAGCGCGCCGCAGAATACGATCAGTTCACCGGCGCCCGGCACGTAAGGGATCAGCAGGTATTCAGCGAATTTCACGTTACCCGACAGGTAGCAGAAGATCCCCAGGCCGCCACCGACCATGACGGTCGGCATGATCGCCAGACCGTCCAGGCCATCGGTAAGGTTGACCGCGTTGCTCGAGCCGACGATCACGAAGTAGGTCAGGACAATGAAGCCCGCGCCCAATGGAATGCTGTAGTCCTTGAGCATCGGCAGGATCAGCGTGGTTTCCACTGGCGTGGTGGCGGTCATGAACAGGAAGATCGCCGCGCCCAGGCCGAACACCGACTGCCAGAAGTATTTCCAGCGACTTGGTAGACCACGGGAGTTTTTCTCGATCACCTTGCGGTAGTCATCCACCCAGCCGATCGCGCCGAACAGCAGGGTCACCAGCAATACCGTCCAGACATAGCGGTTGCTCAGGTCAGCCCAGAGCAAGGTGCTGACACCGATCGAAGACAGGATCAACGCGCCGCCCATGGTCGGGGTGCCCGACTTGGACAGGTGCGATTGCGGACCGTCGTTACGCACCGATTGGCCGATCTGACGCTTCTGCAGGGTACGAATCATCCACGGGCCATAGCACAGCGAAAGGACCAGCGCGGTCAGCACACCGAGAATCCCGCGCAGGGTCAGGTACTGGAAGACCGCGAAGCCTTTGTAGAACTGTTGCATGTACTCCGCTAGCAGCAGCAGCATCAATGTTTCTCCAAACTGGACCCGCACAAAGCGGCAACGATGTTTTCCATCGCAGCGCTGCGCGAGCCCTTGATCAAAATGGTGGTGTTGGTGTCTTGCTCGGCGCCGAGGGCCTGGATCAGTTCAGCCTGGGTGCTGAAGTGACGGGCTTGCTCGCCAAACGCGTTCACGGCATGGGCCATCATTGGCCCCACTGCATAAAGCGCAGATACCTTGTCGCGGGCGTACTCGCCCACATCGCGGTGCCCCTGCTCCGCCCAGTCGCCCAACTCGCCGATATCCCCGAGCACCAGAACGGTGCGGCCGGAAAAGCCGGCGAGTATATCAACGGCGGCGCACATTGAGGTGGGGTTCGCGTTGTAAGTGTCATCGATGACGCGCATGCCATTGCTGGCCAGCTGCGCAACGGTGCGGCCCTTGACCGGTTGCACCGCGCCGAGGCCGGTGGCGATGCCGAACAGGGAGACACCCAGCGCATGGGCAGCGGCTGCCGCAGCCATGGCATTGGCGACGTTATGGGTGCCGAGCAGGTTCAGTTGAACGCGCTCCACACCGTCGGGACTGTGCAGGTTGAACGCCGGGCAGCCGCGAGCGTCGCGGTCCAGGTCACTGGCGTAGAAGTCGGCGGCGACATTGCTCAGGGCAAAGGTCAGCACCTTGCGACCGGCTGCGCGGGTCATCCAGATTTCAAAGGCTTTGTCATCTAGATTGAGCACGGCGATGCCATCGGCATCCAGCCCTTCGATAATCTCGCCCTTGGCCTCGACGATTTTTTCCGGCCCGCCAAACTCGCCGACGTGGGCGGTCCCCGCGTTATTGAGCACGGCGACATGGGGCTTGGTCATCGCGACGGTGTAGGCGATTTCGCCGAGCCGCGAAGCACCCAGCTCGATCACTGCTGCGCAGTGTTCCGGCGCCAGTTCGAGCAGGGTCAGCGGCACACCCAGGTCGTTGTTCAGATTGCCGCGGGTGGCCAGCACGGAACCACGGGTGCGCAAGATGCTCGCGAGCATTTCCTTGACCGTGGTCTTGCCGCTGGAACCGGTGATGGCCGCCACGGGCTGGGTGAACGCGATACGGTTCAGCGCGCCCAACTGGCCGAGGGCCTGGCGGGTGTCCTTCACCACCAGTTGCGCCAGTGGGCTGTCGGCAACTTCGCGTTCGACCAATGCTGCAACTGCGCCTTTGGCGGCGACGTCATTCAGGTAGTCATGCCCGTCGAACCGCGGACCGGTCAGGGCCACGAACAACTGGCCGGGCTGGATCGCCCGGCTATCGATACTGACACCGGCGAAGCTCGCGTCGGCGTTGACCAGGCGGGCATTCAGCGCGCCGGTGAGTTCGCTCAATTTCAAGGCTTCAAGCACGGGCCACCTCCCATGCAGTCAGGGCACGACCGGCCTCGACCAAGTCGGAGAACGGCTGGCGCTCGCCGTTGATTTCCTGATAGTCCTCGTGGCCTTTACCTGCCAGGACGATGACGTCATCGGCCGAGGCGCTGGCGATCAGTTGGGCAATCGCCTGGCCACGACCGGCAACAAAAGTCACGTTATCCACAGCGCTGAAACCGGCACGAATGTCGTCGAAGATCACCGTTGGGTCTTCGGTACGCGGGTTGTCGTCGGTGACCAGCACTCCGTCCGCCAGGCGCTCGACCACTTCAGCCATCAGCGGGCGCTTGCCGCGATCGCGGTCACCGCCGCAGCCAAACAGACACAACAGGCGACCTTTGGCGTGTGGACGCAGGGCCGTCAGAACTTTTTCCAGCGCATCCGGTGTGTGAGCGTAATCGACCACCACCAACGGTTGAACACCGCCGCCCAGGCGCTGCATGCGGCCGGCCGGCCCCTCCAGCTTGGGCAGCACCTTGAGAATCTCGTCGAGCGCGTAATCCAGGCCGAGCAAGGCGCCGACTGCGGCCAACACGTTGCTCAGGTTGAAACGGCCGAGCAGCGTGCTGCGCAGGTGATGCTCGCCCTGGGGCGTGACCAACGTGGCGCGCACGCCTTCGTCGTCGAAATACGCTTCACGGCAATAAAGATAGGCGCTGGCGTCTTCGAGGCTATAGGTGATCAGCCGCGACTCGCGTTTGTCGGCAGCCAGCTGGCGACCGAACTCATCGTCGAGATTGACCACGCGGCATTTCAGGTCGTTCCAGGCAAACAGCTTCGCCTTGGCTTCGCCGTAAGCCTGCATGGTGCCGTGGTAATCGAGGTGATCGCGGGACAGGTTAGTCATCACAGCCACGTCGAACGCCAAGGCAGTCACTCGCCCTTGGTCCAGGCCGTGGGAGGACACTTCCATGGCCACGGCCTTGGCCCCGGCTTTCTTCAAGTCGGCGAGGGTCGCCTGCACGGCAATCGGGTTTGGCGTAGTGTGCAGACCGCTTTCCAAGGCGCCGTAGAAACCGCTGCCCAGGGTGCCGACGATGCCGCAGTGCTGGCCGAGCATGTCCAGGGCTTGCGCAACCAGTTGGGTAACGCTGGTCTTGCCATTGGTGCCGGTGACGCCCACCAGGTTCAGGTGGCGACTCGGATCACCATAAAATCGTCCGGCGATATCCGATAGCTGCGCCGCCAGGCCCTTGACCGGAATCAGTGGCACGTCAGTGATCGGCAGCACGGTGGCGCCTTCGACTTCATAGGCCACGGCTGCCGCGCCGCGTTGCAAGGCATCACTGATGTGAGCACGGCCGTCAAACTTGCCGCCAGGCACAGCGAGGAACAGGTCGCCAGCCCGCACATTGCGGCTATCCAGGGTCAGTTCGCGGATCAGCAGATCACGACCGGCGTGGGCGAATATCTTGTTCAGACTTAGAGACATCAGCCGCGCCCTCCATTGGCTTTCAGCGGAACTGCCGGGGTTGCATTGGCTTGCTGGACCGCAGGCAGGTTGTCAGGGGTGATGTTCATCAGGCGCAAGGTCCCGGACATCACTTTGCTGAACACCGGCGCCGAAACCAGGCCGCCGAAGTAACCGGCTTTCGTAGGTTCATCAATGACTACAACGATTGCGTAGCGCGGATCGCTCATCGGGCCGAAGCCAGCGAACAGCGAACGATAGGAATTCTCGGCATAGCCCTTGGTGCCGACCGACGTTTTACGCGCAGTACCTGACTTGCCGCCCACGTGATACGCCGGGACCTGCGCACGGAATACGCCGCGCGGGGCCTCGATCACCTGTTGCAGCATGGTCTGCATGGTCTTCGCGACCGCCTCAGGCAATACTTGAGTGGTCTGCGGCGCCTTGTCGGTTTTGATCAGAGTCAGTGGCGCCAGGCGACCGTTGTTGGCCAAGGCCGAAAAGGCGTGAACCAACTGGATCGCAGTAACGGAAATACCGTAGCCGTAAGACAGCGTGGCGGTTTCAGCCTTGCGCCATTCGCGGTAGTTCGGCAGGTTGCCGACTCGTTCACCCGGAAAACCCAGGCCGGTGTCCTGGCCGAGGCCGACTTTCTGTGCCAGGCGGAAAATGGTTTCGCCGCCAATGTCGAACGCGATCTTGCTCATTCCGACGTTACTGGAATTGATCAGGATACCGGTTAGGTCGAGTACCGGGCCTTCGGACCTGGATACGTCCTTGATGGTGTATTTACCGATCCGCAAGGTACCCGGATACACCTCGACGGTATCGGTCGGTTTCCAGCGCCCGGATTCAATCGCGGCGCTCATGGAAATCGCTTTCATCGTCGAACCCGGCTCGAACACGTCGATCATTGCGCGGTTGCGCATCATCGCCGGCTGCAGGTTGCGACGGTTGTTCGGGTTGTACGTCGGCTGGTTGACCATGGCGAGGATCTCGCCGGTCTTCACATCCATGATCACCAGGCTGCCGGCCTTGGCGCCATTCTCGATGATCGCGTTGCGCAGCTCGCGGTTGGCCAGGTACTGCAGGCGCAAGTCAATTGACAACGCCAAGGGCTTGCCGGCCTTGGCGTTTTTGGTGACTTGGACATCCTTGATCAGTCGGCCGCGCCGGTCCTTGATGACCTGGCGCTTGCCGGGGACACCGGCTAGCCATTCGTCATAGGCTAGCTCGACACCTTCGCGACCGTGGTCGTCGATATCGGTAAACCCGACCATGTGCGCGGTGACTTCACCGGCAGGATAAAAACGCCGGAACTCTTCGATGCCGTAGACGCCGGGCACTTTCAGGTCGAGTACCGACTGGCCCTGCTCCGGGGTCAGGCCACGCACCAGGTAGATAAACTCCTTATTGGCCTGGGCTTCGAGACGCTCGCTCAGGGCTTTGGGGTCTTGTCCCAGAGCCGCCGCCAGAGCCGGCCACCTCTCTTTGGCGAATTGCATTTCCTTTGCGTTGGCCCACAGGGTGGTGACCGGAGTACTGACGGCCAAGGGCTCGCCGTTACGGTCGGTGATCAGACCTCGGTGAGCCGGAATAGGAATGTGCCGCATGCTGCGCGCATCGCCCTGGCCTTTCAGGAAAGCACGGTCGACGATTTGCAGATCGATGATACGCCAGCATATCGCCGCTACCATGACGCCGAGCAAGCCCAGTACCAGGCGAAACCGCCATGGGAACAGTGCACCTTCGAGTTTCATCATGGCGCCACCATTCGTACTTCAGCGGCGCCGGGAATGCGCATCTTCAACTGCTCGGAGGCGAGGACTTCGATTCTGCTATGCGCGGTCCAGGTGCTCTGCTCGAGAATCAGCCGGCCCCACTCCGCCTGCGCCTTGTCGCGAACGCTCAATTCGTTGTACAGCGAGTTCAGTAGCTGACGGTTCCAGTGGGCACTGTAAGACACGCCAATGGCCGACACGAGCACGCCTATAAACAGCAGCAGCATGAAAAAGCTTCCGCCGGGAAGTGGCTTGGCGAAAAGCTTGCTCACCGCAACTTCTCCGCGACACGCATGACGGCACTACGGGAACGTGGGTTGGCTTTGAGTTCGGCCTCGGAGGCGGACTGCGCTTTGCCATGGACTTTGATTTTCGGTTCGAAGGCGACGTGCCGCACCGGCAGGTTGCGCGGAAGGTTGTCAGCTTCGCCTTTCACCAGCTTGCGCATGAACAGCTTGACGATGCGGTCTTCCAGGGAGTGAAAGCTGATCACCACCAGACGGCCGCCGATTTCCAGGCACTCCAGGGCGGCCTCAAGGCCGGCCTCCAAGTCGCCCAGTTCGTTATTGACGTGGATACGCAAGCCCTGGAAGGCACGGGTCGCTGGGTTTTTGCCCTTCTCCCATGCCGGGTTGGCCACTTTCAGGACTTCAGCCAGATCGGCGGTGCGTTCGAATGGCTTGATGTCGCGACGCTCGGCGACAGCACGGGCCATGCGTCCGGAAAAACGTTCTTCGCCGTATTCCTTGAACACCCGGGCGATCTCTTGCGCCGGCGCGGTGTTGACGAATTCGGCAGCGCTGATCCCTCGCGAAGGATCCATGCGCATGTCGAGCGGGCCATCGTTGAGGAAACTGAAGCCACGCTCAGGGTCGTCAAGCTGCGGGGAAGAGACGCCGAGGTCCAGCAGAATGCCGCTGACCTTGCCGGCCAGGCCGCGCTCGGCAACTTCCGAACCCAGCTCGGCAAAGCTGCGCTGCACAACGACAAAGCGGCCGTCTTCGGCCGCCAGCGTTTGCCCTGTGGCAATCGCTTGAGGATCTTTGTCGAACCCCAGCAACCGGCCATCGGGCCCCAATTGGCTGAGAATCAACCGGCTATGCCCGCCGCGTCCGAACGTACCGTCCAGATAGCAGCCATCAGGGCGTACGGCAAGAGCCTCGACGGCTTCGTCAAGCAGTACGGTGATGTGGTTGAAGCCGCTATCAATAGTCACAGAATTAAATCACGCAGTTCATCAGGCATGGCGCCCGGTTGTTGAATAGCAGCCAGGTCAGCGGCAGAAACCGCATCCCAGGCATCCTCGTCCCATAATTGGAACTTGTTCAGCTGGCCTACTAACATCGCGCGCTTATCCAACTTGGCATATTCACGCAGACGCGGTGGAACCAGAAAACGACCACTGCCATCGAGCTCGAGGTCGACGGCATTACCGATCAGTAAACGTTGCAGGCGGCGGTTTTCTTCGCGAAGCGAAGGCAGTGCGCGCAGTTTGGTTTCGATAATCTCCCACTCATCGAGGGGGTAAACACACAAACATGGATCAACGGCATCGATTGTCACGATTAACTGCCCTGAACTACGCGAAACAAGCTCGTCGCGATACCGGCTCGGCATAGCGAGACGGCCCTTTGCATCGAGACTGATAGCGTTAGCTCCGCGAAACACGTCAGCGTTTCTCCAAATTTTAGCGTTTTGAGCTCAAAAAACCCACTTCATGCCACTTTCCGCCACTTGCGCACACTATAGGAATGCGCCCACCACACCGTCAAGGCGCGCGGTAAAGGAAAAGTCTTACATAACTGTGATTTAGGAACGCAAAAGGAGGGGTAACGAGAATCTGACGCGTAATCCTGCTCAACAACTTGAACCAGCACTGATGGCTGCGCTCGGAAGTTAAAGTAGTTTGTTAAGAGTAAGATTTTTTTGGTATTACGAAAGTGCTTCTGCTGACGTTTCTGGAAGGAGGAAAATCGCTACTATCTGCGCCCTGTCCAGTACTGCAAACAGGGAGGGGGAAAAAGGTGGAGAGTCGATCTGTAAGCCGGGTTCTGTCTTGAACAGTCATTCGTCTACGATGGCCATCACTGGACATCTTTAGCAACCTACCCGGTCCCAGCGCGGGCCACGCCTTGGGACCCTATTTGGTCTTGCTCCAAGTGGGGTTTACCTAGCCACGAACTGTTGCCAGACGTGCGGTGCGCTCTTACCGCACCTTTTCACCCTTACCGGCGCCGAAGCGCTTAGGCGGTTATTTTCTGTGGCACTTTCCGTAGGCTCACGCCTCCCAGGCATTACCTGGCACTTCGCCCTATGGAGCCCGGACTTTCCTCCCCCCCCTAATTTTCATAGAGGGCAGCGACTGTCCGATCGACTCTCCGCCGCGAAGATTAACGGCACAGCGGCCGAAGAACAAGCAGTAAAAGCCTTTAGCCACTCCTGCGCGTCGGGTTTTTACTCACCCTTCTGTTTATCCAGTGCGACCTGATAAAGCACATTCTTGCGCTCACCCGTGATTTGCGCAGCCAGGGCGGCGGCACGCTTGAGCGGCATTTCTTCGAGCAGCAGATTGAGGATTCGCATTGCCTCGCTGCTAACAGCATCTTCAGTTTCGGGAGCGGACCAGCCCGCCACCAGCACCACGCACTCACCCCGCTGCTGATTGCTGTCCGACTCGACGAACTCGCGCAATTCCGCCAGGGGCAGGCCCTTGAGGGTTTCAAAGGTTTTGGTGATCTCCCGGGCCAGCAAGGCCGGACGCTCACCGCCAAACACCAGCTCCATATCCTGCAGGCATTCCAGAATACGGTGCGGTGCCTCATAGAAAATCAGGGTGCGGGGCTCTTCCTTGACCAGTTCCAGACGAGCCCGGCGCCCCACTGCCTTGGCAGGCAGGAATCCCTCGAAGATGAACCGGTCCGACGGCAGGCCCGCCGCCGACAATGCCGCAATCAATGCACAGGCGCCCGGGACGGGCACTACATTTATCCCCGCCGCGCGCGCCTGGCGCACCAGGTGATAGCCTGGATCGGAAATCAGTGGCGTGCCGGCATCGGATATCAATGCCACATCGTCACCTGCCAGCAAGCGGGTGATAAAGCGGCTACCTTCATCTCGCTCGTTGTGTTCATGACAGGCCGCCAGCGGCGTTGGAATGCCAAAGTGCTGCATCAGGCGCTGGGAGTGCCGAGTGTCTTCGGCGGCAATCAACGCCACCTCACGGAGGATTTTCAGCGCGCGCGCACTGATGTCGTCCAGGTTGCCGATGGGCGTCGCCACCACATAAAGCGAGCCAGCAGCGGAATTCAAAGCACCTGGAGCAGTCAAAGCGCACACCTCATGATCGTTAAAAGTCGCCATTGTAGCGCGTAGAGCCGCCGGCGACAGGCGTCTGCCACCGCAGGTTTTCCAGCCATCGCTACCACGCTGCAACATCTACATGAGCTAAATTGATGGATTCACGCCAGTAACATCGCGCCCCGGCCAGTGCTTGGGTACAATTCCACGCTAATTTGATCGAGTATCAGGAACACTACATGATCGCTTGCCTGCGGCTGTTCACTGCCCTCTGCCTTGCTGCCTTGCTGGCGGCTTGCGCCAGCTCGCCCTCCTCCAGCCTTGGCGACCTTCCACGGACTCCGGATGCCAGTATCGAGCAACTGCTCGAGCAGGCCTCCCAAAGCAAAGACCCGGAGAAGGCTGCACTGTTGCGCCTGAGCGCCGCCGACCTGGCCTATCGCCAGGGTAACGCCGGCCAATCCGCACAAATTCTCCAGCAAGTACCTGTGGAACAACTCAAGCCTGGACAACAGGTGTTCGCCAGTACCTTGGCGGCAGAACTGGCGATGGTGCGCAATCAGCCCAAGGCGGCGCTGACCGCATTGAGCCATCCGAGCCTGCAGCGCCTGAGCGAACTGCCGGTCGAGCAACAGGTGCGCACCGGCACCGTACATGCCCGCGCGCTTGAAGCCGATGGCCAGACACTGGCGGCCGCACGGGAGCGAATTTTCATCGCCCCCATGCTCGAAGGTGAAGCGGCCAGCAAGAACCATGAAACGATCTGGACCCTGATCGCTTCGTTGCCGACCGATCAACTGCAGCCCACTTCCACCGATGACCTCGGTGGCTGGATGAGCCTGGCGCTGGCCGTTAAGACGGCGGGCACCCTGGAACAACAGCAAGCCGCGATCGACAGCTGGCGCGCACAGAACCCCAAGCACCCAGCAGCCATCCAGTTGCCGACCCCCCTGACCAAGCTCAAGGAACTGGCCAGCCAGCCCCTGGGCAAGATTGGCCTGCTGCTGCCACAAGACGGGCCACTGGCCTCAGTCGGCAGGGCGCTGCGTGAAGGCTTCATGGCAGCTCACTACCAGGCACAGCAAGCTGGTCAGAACCCACCAGCCATCGAGTTCTATGACAGCTCGCGCCTGACCTCCATGGACGAGTTCTATCGCAAGGCCCAGGCCGACGGCGTGCAACTGGTCGTGGGTCCACTGGAGAAGCCGCTGGTCAAACAACTCAGCACTCGCCCGCAACTGCCTATCACTACCCTGGCCCTGAACTACAGTGAAGGCGCCCAAGGCCCGGCCCAACTGTTCCAGTTTGGTCTTGCCGCCGAAGACGAGGCCCGGGAAGTCTCCCGCCGCGCGCGCGCCGACGGCCTGACCCGCGCCGCCATCATGGTGCCGAAAGGCGAATGGGGCGATCGCGTACTGCGAGCGTTCAGCCAGGATTGGCAGGTAAACGGCGGCAGTATCGTCGCCACCGAACGTATCGACCAGCCGGTGCAACTGGCCCAGCAGATAGCCGACATGTTCCAACTGCGCCAGAGCGAAGGTCGCGCCAAGAGCCTGCAAAGCACGGTAGGTTCGCAGGTCGCGGCCCAGCCTTCGCGTCGCCAGGACATCGAGTTCATCTTCCTCGCGGCAACTCCGCAGCAAGCCCAGCAGATCAAGCCGACCCTGAACTTCCAATACGCGGGCGACGTGCCGGTCTACGCCACGTCCCACGTGTACAGTGCCAGCGGTGATGTGAACCAGTACAAGGACATGAATGGCGTGCGGTTCTGCGAAACTCCATGGCTGCTGGACGTCAATGATCCACTACGCAAACAGGTCACCGCACAGTGGCCACAAGCCGCCGGCAGCTTGGGTCGACTGTATGCGATGGGCGCCGACGCCTACCGCCTGGCACCTCGCCTGGGGCAGCTCAAGGCCCTGCCGGACAGCCGCATCGAGGGTGAGTCGGGCAGCTTGGGCATGACCCAGAACCAGCGCGTCGAACGCCAGTTACCGTGGGCGCAGTTCGTCAATGGCCAGGTCCAGCGCCTGCCGGACACCTCGCGCTGATGCCCGAGAGGTCACGTCGACAAAGCGGTCAGGATGCCGAGCGCCATGCGCTCGAGCATCTGCAACAACAGGGTCTGCGCCTGGTGGCGCAGAACTGGTTATGCAAACGCGGTGAGCTTGATCTGGTCATGCTCGATGGCGATACAGTAGTATTCGTTGAAGTCCGCTACAGAAAAAACACTCAATGGGGTGGCGCGCTCGATAGCATCGATGAGCGCAAACGGCAGAAGCTGATTTTTGCCGCGCAGTATTTTCTTCAGCGCGAGTCGCGCTGGGCCAATTCCCCTTGCCGTTTCGACGTGATTGCCATCGACAGCAATCTCGATCAGTTGAACTGGTTACAAAATGCCTTCGACAGCTGATCGACCGCGCGCTGAACCGGACACTTCCACCCAACATTTTTGCTCTTTGCTTTGCGGGCTGCACATTCCTGTGCCAAGTAGCCGCGCTAATTAAGGTCACACAGATGGACATGCAATCCCGAATTCGCCAGCTTTTTCAGGCCAGTATCGACACCAAGCAAATGGCGATGGACGTACTTGCACCGCACATCGAGCAAGCCAGCCAGGTGATGGTCAACGCCCTGCTCAACGAGGGCAAGATGCTGTCCTGCGGCAATGGTGGCTCTGCTGGCGACGCCCAGCATTTCTCCTCGGAACTGCTCAACCGTTTCGAACGAGAGCGCCCGAGCCTGCCAGCCATTGCGCTGACCACCGACAGTTCGACAATCACCTCGATTGCCAACGACTACAGCTACAACGAAATCTTCTCCAAGCAGATCCGCGCCCTGGGTCAACCGGGCGATGTATTGCTGGCAATTTCGACCAGCGGCAACTCGGCCAATATTATTCAAGCGATCCAGGCCGCACATGATCGCGAAATGATTGTCGTAGCTATGACGGGGCGCGACGGTGGCGGCATGGCGTCACTGCTTTTGCCCGAGGACGTCGAGATCCGTGTCCCGGCCAACGTCACTGCACGTATTCAGGAAGTCCACCTGCTGGCGATCCATTGCCTCTGCGACTTGATCGACAGCCAACTGTTCGGGAGTGAAGAATGACCCCTAATCGCCTAGGCCTGATGGCCCTGACACTATGCCTCGGCATCAGCGGCTGCACTTCGGTGGTTAACGCCAGCCGTGAGGCTCCAATTGATGATGACCGCGGGACCCGCACCTTCGGCAGCAAAATCGATGACACCTTGATCGAAACCAAGGTCGGCGTGAACGTCGCCAAGGCCGATCCAGCCCTGGACAACGATTCGCACATCGTCGTCACGAGCTTCAACGGCGTGGTGCTGCTGGCCGGGCAAACGCCTACCGCTGCCCTCAAGGCCAAAGCCGAACAGGCCGCATCCTCGGTCCAGCGCGTGAAGACGGTGCATAACGAATTGCAGGTGCTGCCACCTTCCGGTTTTCTGGCTCGCCAGAACGACACCTGGCTGACCTCCAAGATCAAGACCCAGATGCTGACCGATGCGAGCATTCCCGGCTCGCGCATCAAAGTTGTCACCGAGAATGGCATCGTCTACCTGCTGGGCCTACTGACCAAGCAGGAAGCGGCCCAGGCGACCAATCTGGTGCAAGGCGTTTCTGGTGTGCAGAAGATCGTGAAGTTGTTTGAATACATCGACTGACCTGCCTTTGTAGGAGCCAGCTTGCTCGCGAAAGTCGTCAACGATAACGCGCCAATCCTGACACCCCGAGGCGCTCTCGGTTTTTTCGCGAGCAAGCTCGCTCCTACAGTTTGAAGGTGGTGAAGTAATAAAAAAGGCGATCCATTCGGATCGCCTTTTTTATTACTTCACCACCTTCAAACTTGGCCTTCCGCTTGGTCGCGGCGGCTCGCTGTCGGGCGGCGGAACATCATCATCCGGCTCGATCTCTTCCTCGTCGTCCATAGGCGACTCCAGATCGAACACCATGCCCTGACCGTTCTCCCGGGCATAAATGCCCAGGATCGATGCGATAGGCACGTATAGAGTGTGCGGCACGCCACCGAAGCGCCCTTCGAAGCTGACCGCTTCGTTGTCCATGTGCAAATGCCGCACGGCTGCCGGCGATACGTTCAAGACAATCTGTCCGTCACTGGCAAAACCCTGTGGCACCTGCACCGACGGATACTCGGAATTGACCAGCATGTGCGGGGTGCAATCGTTATCTACAATCCACTCATAGAGCGCGCGGACCAGATAAGGTCGACTGGAGTTCATAGCGGCTCCTTAAGCCTTAGCGCATATCGCGTTCGACACCAGACAGACTCGCCTGGAAAGCCTCACGCGCAAACGAGCGCTCCATATAATCAAGCAGCGGCTTCGCGGGCCGCGGCAATTCAATACCCAGAATAGGCAAGCGCCAGAGTATTGGTAATAGGCAGCAATCCACCAGACTTTGTTCCTCACTGAGGAAAAACGGCTTGTCCGCAAACAACGGCGACACGCCTGTCAGGCTCTCGCGCAGTTCCTTGCGAGCCACTACGCGGGCCGCTTCCTTGGTCCGTGAATCCAGGATCAGATCCACCAGGCCACACCAGTCACGCTGGATACGATGGATCAGCAAACGGCTGTTGGCACGCGCCACGGGATAAACCGGCAGTAGCGGCGGGTGCGGGTAACGCTCATCCAGATATTCCATCACTACGGTCGATTCCCACAACGCCAAGTCACGATCGACCAGGGTGGGCAAACTCCCGTAAGGGTTCACTTCGATCAGTTTAGGCGGCTGGCGACCAGCTTCCACATAAATGATCTCGGCGCTGACACCCTTCTCTGCGAGTACGATGCGTACCCGGTGGGAATAGTGGTCGGCGGGGTCGGAGTAACAGGCCAACCGATTGGTCACGCCCATGGCGGTCCTCCTCGCTTGTTGAAATTTCGAAAGCGGAAAAAACGAGCGCGCCCAGAGGGCGCCTCTCCGTAACCTCTGGATAACCAGATCCGTTACATCTTCAGAGACGCCCTTGGGCGCGCGCGATTAACAGCAATTGCTTAAAGCGTTATCAGTGCACGTCTTTCCAGTATTCGCGCTTGAGCAGGTAAGCGAATACGAAGAAGAACGCCAGGTACAGCAATACGTACGTACCGATGCGCTGATGCTGCAGCTTAACCGGGTTAGCCGAGTAAGCGAGGAAGGTTACCAGATTCTTGACCTTCTCATCGAACTGCTCTTCAGTCAGCGCTCCACTCTTCGGCACGATGGTCAGTTGATCGCATGCCTCATGAGTCAGCGGCGTACCGGTCAGAGGGTCATATTGCTTCTTGCCATCCTCGACGATCTGCACCTGTTTGCAGCCGACAACCTGGCGACCTTGCAGGCCGACCAGCACGTTAGGCATGCCGACGTTCGGGAAGACCTTGTTGTTGACGCCCCAAGGACGCGCCGGGTCTTCGTAGAACGACTTCAGGTAGCTATAGAGCCAGTCGGTGCCACGCACGCGGGCGACCAAGGTCAGGTCGGGCGGTGCCGCACCGAACCAGGCCTTGGCATCTGCCGGTTGCATGCCGATGCTCATGTGGTCGCCGATTTTTGCACCAGTGAATATCAAATGGCTTTGCATCAGATCCACAGGGATATCCAGATCATTGGCTACCCGCTCATAGCGCTGGTACTTCGCACTGTGACAACCCATGCAATAGTTTGCAAATGTACGCGCACCATCCTGCAAGGCGACTTTGTCAGCAACGTCAATCTCAACCTTTTCAAGCTCAGGCTCAAGAGTGTTGGCAAAAGAAACCGCAGGAAGCACAGCAAGAATCAAAACTGCAAATAGCTTTTTCATCAGCCAGTCACCCTTTCCGGAACCGGTTTCGTCTTCTCGAGCCTGGTGTAGAACGGCATAAGAATGAAGTAGGCGAAGTATAGGAAGGTACACACCTGCGACAGCAAGGTACGGCCTGGCGTCGGAGCCAGGACACCTAGGATGCCGAGGATCACGAACGAAACGCAGAACACCACCAGCCAGATCTTGCTCAGCCAACCCTTGTAGCGCATCGACTTGACCGGGCTACGATCGAGCCATGGCAGAACGAACAGCACAGCGATAGCCGCACCCATGGCGATCACGCCCAGGAGCTTGTCGGGAACCGCCCGCAGGATCGCGTAGAACGGCGTGAAATACCAGACCGGAGCAATATGCGCGGGTGTCTTGAAAGCGTTCGCCGTCTCAAAGTTCGGCTTCTCGAGGAAGTAGCCGCCCATTTCCGGGAAGAAGAATACGATCGAGCAGAAGATGAACAGGAACACCACCACACCGACGATATCTTTCACGGTGTAGTACGGGTGGAAGGCAATGCCGTCCAGCGGTACGCCGTTTTCGTCCTTGTGTTTCTTGATGTCCACGCCATCCGGGTTGTTCGACCCAACTTCGTGCAACGCCAGGACGTGCAGCACCACCAGACCGAGAATCACGATCGGCAAGGCCACGACGTGTAGGGCAAAGAAGCGGTTCAGGGTGATGCCGGAAATCAGGTAATCACCACGTATCCACTGGGTCAGGTCGTTACCGATGACCGGGATCGCACCGAACAGCGAGATGATGACCTGGGCCCCCCAATAGGACATCTGGCCCCAAGGCAGCAGATAGCCCATGAAGGCTTCAGCCATCAGCGCCAGGTAGATCAGCATGCCGAAGACCCACACCAGCTCACGCGGCTTCTGGTACGAACCGTAGAGCAAGCCACGGAACATGTGCAGGTAGACCACGATGAAGAACATCGAAGCACCAACCGCGTGCAACAGACGCAGGATCGAGCCGTACTCGACGTCACGCATGATGTATTCGACGGAAGCAAAGGCTTCCTCCGCCGACGGGGTGTAGCTCATGGTCAGCCAGACACCAGTGACGATCTGGTTGACCAGAACGAGCAGCGCCAGGGAGCCAAAGAAATAGAAGAAGTTGAAGTTCTTCGGGGCGTAGTACTTGCTGAGATGGTCTTCCCACATTTTGGTCGCGGGAAAGCGCGCATCAACCCAATCCATGAACTTGCTCATCACGCTTTCTCCGTATCGACGCCGATGACAATGATTTCATCGGTCTCATAGGAATGCGGGGGAACTGGCAGGTTCAAAGGCGCAGGTTGCGACTTGTAGACGCGACCAGCCAGGTCGTAGTGGGAACCGTGGCAAGGGCAGAAATAACCGCCTACCCAGTCCTTGCCCAGATCAGCAGGCGCCACTTCGGGACGGAAGGTCGGCGAACAACCCAGGTGCGTGCAGATACCGATCAGCAGCAGTACTTCTGGCTTGATCGAACGCGTTTCCGGGTCGACATAAGTCGGTTGTGTCGAGTTCTTGGAGGTCGGGTCAGCAAGCTGGCCCTCGATCTTCTTCAGATTCCCCAGGATTTCCTCGGTACGGCGGACGATGAACACCGGCTGACCGCGCCACTCAGCAATCATCTGCTGGCCTGGTTCGATTTTGCTGACATTCACCTTCACCGGTGCACCTGCGGCTTTCGCCTTGGCACTGGGAAACCATGACCCCACGAACGGGACCGCAGCCCCCACCGCTCCTGCAGCACCCACCACGGATGTGGCTGCTACCAAGAAGCGACGCCGGCCTGCATTCACGCCGTCATTGCTCATTCAGTCCTCTCCCATCAGCTTTGTGGCCTGTTAAATCAGGCATCTACTAAGTAAATCTATGTACTTATAAAAATTTTGCCGAATGGTAATGAAAAGCCCCAATTCTGACAAGGTAATTACCCAAGAGCTCCACTGCCAAGCCTTGTAGTATAGGGCCTCTACGGCTGTGGCAAGTTGTCACAGAGCAATTCTTTGATAAATCGCCCCCATAAAAAAACGCCCAGCTCCGTGAGGAACTGGGCGTTCTTTTTTGAACGTGGAAGCGAATTAACGCTTCGAGTACTGCGGACGCTTACGCGCTTTACGCAGACCAACTTTCTTACGTTCAACTTCACGAGCATCGCGAGTCACGAAGCCAGCTTTGCGCAGAGCGCCACGCAGGGTTTCGTCGTACTGCATCAGAGCGCGAGTGATACCGTGGCGGATTGCGCCAGCTTGACCACTTACACCACCGCCGATCACGGTGACGTAGATGTCGAACTTCTCGACAGTCTCAGTCAATTCCAGCGGCTGACGAACTACCATGCGGGCAGTTTCGCGGCCGAAGAAATTTTCCAGGGTGCGGTTGTTGATGGAGATGTTACCAGTACCCGGACGCAGGAAAACGCGTGCGGTTGCGGTCTTGCGACGGCCAGTGCCGTAATTTTGAGTCGCCGACATAATGAACTATTCCGTTAAAACTTCAGTTCTTGGGGCTGCTGAGCAGTATGAGGGTGTACAGCGCCCGCATAGACTTTCAGCTTACGATACATGTCGCGACCCAGCGGGTTCTTAGGCAGCATGCCTTTGACCGCGGTCTCGATCACGCGCTCAGGGGCTTTAGCGATCAGCTTTTCGAAGTTGATCGACTTGATGCCGCCCGGAAAACCGGAGTGGGAGTAGTAGATTTTGTCGGTGGTTTTAGCACCGGTTACACGAATCTGCTCGGCATTGATAACGACGATGTAATCGCCGGTGTCAACGTGAGGAGTGTACTCAGCTTTATGCTTGCCACGCAGACGGCTCGCGATTTCGGTGGCCAGACGACCCAGGGTCTGACCTGCAGCGTCGACGACAAACCAGTCGTGCTGTACTGTTTCCGGTTTAGCAGTAAAAGTTTTCATTCTTTATAGCCTCAGGGGCCGCCCTGTAAATTAGACGGCGGATCTTACTGAATAGTGCGTA
Organism: Pseudomonas violetae; assembly: GCF_023072615.1. Classification (GTDB taxonomy): domain Bacteria; phylum Pseudomonadota; class Gammaproteobacteria; order Pseudomonadales; family Pseudomonadaceae; genus Aquipseudomonas; species Aquipseudomonas violetae. Next base: position 24,578 of record NZ_JAKNRW010000013.1, on the reverse strand, counting down.
CTTTGACAAGTCAAAGGCAGCCGGATACAGACGCTTTCGGGGGCTCGGGTCGGCGCGTCCGTTCAACGGCAAGATTCTTCGGCGGCGGCGCATCACTTCCACTGCAGAAAGAGGTGCGCAATTATGCAGATTGCGAAAAATATTTCAACCTGCTTTTATGATTGTTTTGCCCAAGGAGCACCCAATGGATTATCGACAGCTAGGCCGGACCCATCTGAACGTGAGCGCCATCGGCCTCGGAACCATGACCTGGGGCGAGCAAAACAGCGAGGCTGAAGCCTTCGCGCAGATCGAACGGGCCAAGAGTGCCGGGATCAATTTCATCGACACCGCCGAGATGTACCCGGTGCCGCCCAAGGCCGAGACCTACGCCACCACCGAGCGCTACATCGGCAATTACTTCAAAAGCCGCGGCGATCGCGCCGACTGGATCCTCGCCAGCAAGATCGCCGGCCCCGGCAACACCATCGACTACATCCGCGACAAAAACCTGCGACACAACCGCCAGCACATCACCGAAGCCGTGGATGCGAGCCTCAAGCGCCTGCAAACCGACTACATCGATCTGTACCAGTTGCACTGGCCGGAGCGCAGCACCAATTTCTTCGGCCAGCTCGGTTACAAGCACCAGACGCAAGCCAACCTCACGCCCCTGGAGGAAACTCTCGAAGCGCTGGACGAGCAGGTCAGGGCCGGCAAGATCCGCCATATCGGCCTGTCGAACGAAACGCCGTGGGGCACCATGCGCTTCCTGGCGCTGGCCGAAGCCCGAGGCTGGCCGCGCGCCGTGTCGATCCAGAACCCCTACAACCTGCTCAACCGCACTTTCGAGATTGGCCTGGCGGAAATCGCCCTCCGCGAACAATGCGGCCTGCTCGCCTACTCTCCCCTGGCGTTCGGTTTCCTGTCCGGCAAGTACGAAGGTGGTGCCCGCCCGCCAAAAGGCCGCCTGAGCCTGTACAGCCGCTTCAGCCGCTATTTCAACCCACAGTCGGAAGCCGCCTGCAGCCGCTATGTGGCATTGGCCCGCGAACACGGTCTGGATCCAGCGCAAATGGCGCTGGCGTTCGTCAACCAACAGCCGTTCGTCACCAGCAACATCATTGGTGCCACGACCCTGGAGCAGCTTGAGAGCAACATAGCGAGCCTGGAACTGAAGCTCTCGGATGACGTGCTTCAGGGGATTGAGGCGATTCACAAGGATCATCCGAATCCAGCGCCGTAGGCGGCAATTGTAGGCGCGAGCTCGGAGAGCGCTGCGGGGTGCCAGGCCCCCAGCGTTATCGTTGACGACCATCGCGAGCAAGCTCGCTCCTACACGCGATGGCGTCGTTCCAGCCAGCGCATAAATCAAAGCGACCGGGCAATAATCTCCTTCATAATCTCATTGGTCCCCGCATAAATGCGCTGCACCCGGGCATCCGCCCACGCCCGGGCCACCGGGTATTCCCACATGAACCCGTAGCCGCCATGCAACTGCACGCACTCGTCGAGCACCTTGCATTGCAGGTCCGTACCCCAATATTTGGCCATCGCCGCCGTCGGCACATCCAGCTTGCCCTGCAGGTGCAACTCCAGGCAGCGATCGACGAAGACCCGGCCAATCTGAATTTCAGTGGCCATTTCCGCCAGCTTGAACCGAGTGTTCTGAAAGTCCGCAATGGCCTTGCCAAACGCTTTGCGCTCGCGGGTGTAGTCGAGCGTCCACTGCAGCGCCGCTTCGGCCGAAGCCAGGCCGCCAATGGCAACCGTGAGCCGCTCCTGAGGCAACTCCTGCATCAGATAGGCAAAGCCCATCCCCGCCTGACCCAACAGGTTCTCCTTGGGCACCCGAACGTCCTGGAAGAACAGCTCCGAAGTGTCCTGGGCCTTCATGCCGACTTTTTCCAGGCGCTTGCCCTTGTCGAATCCCGGCGTATCGGCCTCCACCAGAAACAAGCTGGTGCCCTTCGCGCCAGCCTTGGGATCGGTCTTGGCCACGACAATCACCAGGTCGGCCAGAAAGCCGTTGGTGATGAAAGTCTTGGAGCCGTTGATCACGTATTCGTCGCCATCCAGCACCGCCGTCGTCTTGACCCCCTGCAAGTCGGAGCCAGCCCCTGGCTCGGTCATAGCAATCGCCGTGACCATTTCGCCAGACACCAGTTTCGGCAAGTATTTGTGTTTCAAGGCCTCGCTGCCGTAATGCAGGATATAGGGTGCAACAATGTCCGAATGGAGAGAGAAACCAATGCCGGTCAGACCGAGTCGACCCACCTCTTCGATTACCACCGCGCTATAGAGAAAATCCGCCCCCAGCCCGCCATATTCTTCGGGCAGATGTGAGCACAGCATCCCCGCCTCCCCCGCCTTGTTCCAGAGTTTGCGGTCGATGTAGCCCTGTTTCTCCCATTGCCCATGAAACGGCACCGCCTCCTTCTCAAGGAACGTTCGAACGCTGTCGCGAAAGAGTTCGTGCTCGGAACTGAACAAGGTTCTGGGGATCATGCGGCACCGGTCGTTATTGTTGGAGGGATGTGGCCTCCAGAGACTATGCCTCGCCTCCGCTACAGGACACTGGACACATCAGACAAAAAATAAGACGATCCAGCCGTCTGGTGACCACTTTCCCTTATAAAAATAAAGTTGAATTATGTCTAACCAAGCCTCCACGCCTTTACGGCGCGTCAGCATCCTGGCTATCGACCGGGTTTTCGCTTCCACCCTCATGCAAGCCAAGGATTTCTTCCACCTTGCCAGCCTGCGCTATGGCAAACAGCTTGGCCACGGCCTCGTCCCGGCCTTCGAGACTCGCCTGGTCAGCCCGGATGGCAAGCCGGTGAACAGCTTCAGTGATGTCATCATGCCGGTGGACGGCGGCCTGGAAAACGCCGACATCATCGTCCTGCCGGCGTTCTGGGACGACTTCGAGACCCTGTGCCAACGCTACCCGCAAGTCCTGCCCTGGCTGCGCCAGCAACATGCCCGCGGCGCGGTGCTGTGTGGCGAGGCAACCGGCGTGTTCTGGCTCGCCGAAGCCGGGCTGCTCGACGGCAAGGAAGCTACGACTTACTGGCGCTTCTTCAACGCCTTCGCCGAACGCTTTCCCAAGGTCCAGCTCAATCAGGACAAGCACCTGACAGACGCCGACAACCTGTATTGCGCCGGCGGCACCACTTCAGCCTGCGACCTGTACATCTACCTGATCGAACGCTTCTGCGGCGCCAACGTGTCACAAGCCGTGGCCCGGGACATCCTATATGAAGTGCAGCGCAGCTACTCCCCCGGCCGCATCGGCTTCGGCGGACAAAAACTGCATCAGGACGTGATCATCCTGCAGATCCAGCACTGGCTCGAAGAACACTTCGCCGACAAATTCCGCTTCGAAGACGTCGCCCGCGAACACGGCATGAGCATCCGCAACTTCATGCGCCGCTTCCAAACAGCCACCGGCGACAAACCGCTGCACTACCTGCAACGCCTGCGCATCGAAACCGCCAAGGGCCTGCTGTCCGGCAGCCGCAAAAGCATCAAGACCATCAGTTACGAGGTGGGTTACGACGATGCGAGCTTCTTCGCCCGCTTGTTCCGCCAGCATACGGAGCTGTCGCCGAATCAGTATCGGCAGCAGTTTCAGCAGGCAGCTTAGCCCCGAGAAAAATACAAAACCTGTGGGAACTGGCTTGCCAGCGATAGCGATTTGTCAGAGGAATGAATATTGCCTGACACGACGCCATCGCGGGCAAGCCCGCTCCCACAGGGATTGCAGTGCATTCGGTTTTTTCTTCAGCACAAATCAAAAAGGGCCTGCAATTGCAGGCCCTTTTTATACGCTGAAGATCTGTTTAAGGCTTATGCGCCCGGGACAGGAACTCGTGGGACTGCATTTCCAGCAGACGGCTAAGGGTGCGCTGGAATTCGAAGTTCAGGCGACCGCCGGTGTAGAGGTCTTTGAGCTCGACTTCGGCGGAGATGATCAGCTTCACGTTGCGGTCGTAGAATTCGTCGACCATGTTGATGAAGCGCCGGGCGATGTCGTCGGTGGTGACGCTCATCTGCTCGACGCCACTGATCAGTACCGCGTGGAAGATCTTGCCCAGTTCGATGTAGTCGTTCTGGCTGCGCGGGCCGTCGCAAAGTTCGCGGAAGTCGAACCAGGCCACGTCGTCACAGGTACGCAAGGCGCGGATCTCGCGATTTTCGATCATCAGCACGTCGCTCTCGACTGCGGCGGTGCATTCCGGCGTCAGGGCGCGGAAGCTCTTGCGCAGGCTTTCGTGGGACGCCTCGTCCAGCGGGAAGTGGAACAGTTCCGCTTGCTCGAGGTGGCGCAGGCGATAATCGACGCCGCTGTCGACGTTGACGATCTCGGTGTTCTGCTTGATCAGCGCAATGGCCGGCAGGAAGCGCGCACGCTGCAGGCCGTCCTTGTACAAACCGTCCGGCACGATGTTCGAGGTCGCGACCAGGGTCACGCCGTTCTTGAACAGCTCTTCCATCAGCGTGCCGAGGATCATGGCGTCGGTGATGTCGGAGACGAAGAATTCATCGAAACAGATCACCCGGGACTCGTCGGAGAAACGCTTGGCGATGATCGTCAGCGGGTTCTTTTCGCCGCCCAGGGTTTTCATTTCCTCGTGCACGCGCTTCATGAAGCGGTGGAAGTGGGTGCGGGTCTTTTCCTTGAAGGGCAGCGCTTCGAAGAAGGTGTCGACCAGGTAAGTCTTGCCGCGTCCCACGCCGCCCCAGAAGTACAGCCCCTTGACCGGGGTCTGGTCTTTCTTGCCGAACAATTTCCCGAGAAAACCCGGTTTGTTCTGCGAGGCCGCCACCAGATCGTCGTACAGGCGTTGCAAGTGACGCACGGCAGTTTCCTGCGCGGCATCATGGAAGAATTCCGGGCGTTTCAGATCAGCTTGATATCGTTCTAGGGGCGTCATAATTCGTTAGCAAGGTAACAAAAACGGGCCGTCACTGTAGCGACGGCCCGTCGGAATGGCAATCAGCCCTTGGTCGGACCGAGCCGTTGATTTATTCCTGAACCGGGGTCAGCGCGATCCGCAACGCATCAATGCCGGCATCGCGAGCGGCGCTGTCAGCGAACGTGGCGCTGTCTGCCACACACTCGCCTTCCAGCCAGACGCTGAAACTCAGGTCTTCGCTACGCACGTCCAGAGCCTGGCCCGCTTGCAGCTGCTTGGTCACCTGGCCCGCGGTTTTGCCATCCGCAAAGTTGCGCGACAGCAGCAATTGCTCGCCATCGGCCGCCAGCAGGCGGAAACGGAAGCTGCCGTCGTCTTCGCGAAAGCTGACAAAGCGCGCGGCCTTGGCCGCTTTCTTTTTCGTGGTGGCAGCCACCTGAGCCTGGGCGACAAACGAACGCAGACCAACCGCTTCACGCAGCTCGTTGAGGAACGGCGTGGCCACGGCACGGGCTTTTTTGGCGCCGATCTGCAGGATATCTTCCAGGTCGGCCGGGCGTTCGATCAGTTGGTGATAACGCTCGCGGGATTCACCCAGCTCGCCGTCCAGCAGCTGGAACAGACGGTTCTTCGCCTCGCCCCAACCCAGGCCCTGCAGCAGTTCGCTGCGGAATTCGTCGGACTGCGCCGGGGTGGCGAAGGCCTGAAATAGCGTGAACAGGTGGGAGTTGTCCGGATCTTTCGCTTCGCCCGGTGCACGGGAGTCGGTAACGATCCGCGAGATTGCGTCCTTCATTTCCTTGGCGCTGTTGAACAACGGGATGGTGTTGTCGTAGCTCTTCGACATCTTGCGACCGTCGAGGCCTGGCAAGGTGGCGACGCTTTCTTCGATCAGCGCCTCGGGCATGGTGAAAAATTCCTTGCCCTGGCCAAACAGGTGGTTGAAGCGCTGGCCGATGTCCCGGGCCATCTCCACGTGCTGAATCTGGTCACGACCGACCGGCACCTTGTGCGCGTTGAACATCAGGATGTCCGCGGCCATCAGCACCGGGTAGCTGTACAAGCCCATGGTGATACCAGCATCCGGGTCTTCACCGGTCTCGACGTTCTTGTCCACCGAGGCCTTGTAGGCGTGCGCACGGTTGAGCAGGCCCTTGGCGGCGACGCAAGTCAGCAGCCAGGTCAGCTCGGGGATTTCCGGGATGTCGGACTGGCGATAGAAGGTCACGCGCTCGACATCCAGGCCGCCGGCCAGCCAGGTCGCGGCGATTTCCAGACGCGAGCGCTGGATACGCAGCGGGTCATCGCATTTGATCAGGGCGTGGTAGTCGGCCAGGAAGTAGAACGAATCGGCATTGCTGTCACGGCTGGCGAGGATCGCCGGACGGATGGCGCCGGCGTAGTTGCCCAGGTGCGGCGTGCCGGTGGTGGTGATGCCGGTGAGGATACGGGTACGAGTCGTCATGGGTTATCGCTTGTCAGACTGCAATCAGTTCGAGAGACGCGGCAGGATCAGATCCTTGAGATCGGTCAGCTTGCCATGAAAAAAGTGTCCGCATTCTGCCACTTTCAGCAGCTCATGGGGGCGCTCGAGTTGTTCGGACCAGTCGTAGACCCGTTGCGGATCGATGACTTCGTCGGTTTCCGGCTGGATCAGGGTCAGCTCGCCCTGGTGCGGCAGCTGATCCTGATCGCCCAGGCGCATGACGGCTGGCGCCACCATGAACAGATGCTTGAGCTGTTCACCCTGGGCTTCCAGGCGACCGCCGAGACTTGCCGCAACAAAACCGCCGAAGGAGAAACCCAGCAGTGTCAAAGGTAGATCAGGATGTTTCGCCCGCAGCCAGGCAGCGGCGGCCTGGGCGTCATCGACTTCGCCGGTGCCCATGTCGTGGGAACCGGCACTGGCACCTACGCCACGGTAATTGAAGCGCAGAGTCACCAGACCGGCGTCGCGGGCCGTGCGCTGCAAGGTCGAAACCACTTTGTTGAGCATGGTGCCACCCTGCACCGGGTTCGGATGGCAGATCAGCGCAATGCCGCGCGGCTGCTCATTATCCAGGTACAAACTTTCCAGCTCACCGACTGGGCCATCAATCAATACAGGGGTTTCGCGCATAAGCAAGGAAGGAACTCCGTGACCTCAAATCGGGTCGACTCGTCTAGCAATTTGTCTGTGCCAATCTACCTGCGAGTGAATCGCGGTATACAGCGCAGGTTCGAGCCGTTAACGTAAAGCAAAGCCGTTTATAGAGGAAGGACTCGTGGAACACTCGCTCTTAGTTTGGTTGTTGCCGACTCTTGCCCTGGTTGTGGGTGTCGCCATTGGTTTCCTGATCGCTCGCCTGGTGCCGAATGCCGCGCCTAACAGCACGCAACGTCAGCTGGACGATATTCAGGAACGTTTTGACAGTTATCAGAACGAGGTGGTCACCCACTTCAACAGCACGGCGACCCTGGTCAAGAAAATGACCCAGAGCTACCAGGAAGTGCAGGATCATCTCGCTGATGGGGCAAACCGCCTTGCCCTGGACGAGCAGACTCGCCAACGCTTGCTGGCTGCATTGCATGCCGACGCCGCCCAGCCGCCTCGTGAGCGCCTGACGCCGCCGCGCAACCAGGAGCCGCCTCGCGATTACGCGCCAAAAGCGCCAAACGCGCCGGGCATGCTCGATGAGCATTACGGCCTGAAGAAGTAAGCAGGTTTTGCGCGACATGAAAAAGCCCCCGGATGAGTGATTGTCCGGGGGCTTTTTTGTTTTTGATTGGGGTCTGCGTCGCCTGTGCTGGCCTCTTCGCGGGCAAGCACGAACACCCAAAAAACCCGCCCGATCAGCAGAAGATCGGGCGGGCTTTTTTCACATCAGGGGTTCAGCCAAACGCTTATGGATACTGCTGAACATTACCCTGCTGCTGCCCACCATACTGCTGGCCCGGAATCGCTTTCAGGTTGACCTCAACCCGACGATTCTGCGCCCGACCATTAACGTCACCGTTGCTGGCAACCGGGTTATCCGGACCGGCACCACGAGCCGAAAGGTTGGCACCGCTGACCCCCTGAGACGTCAGGTAGGTCGCCACGCTCTGGGCGCGACGTTGGGACAGGTCCATGTTGTGTTGGCGGCTGCCGGTGCTGTCGGTGTAACCGACGATTTCGATCTGGTTCTGGTTGAACTCCTTCAACGAACCCGCCAGGTTATTCAATGGCTGATAGAAGCTCGGCGCAATATTCGCCGAATCGGTCGCGAACGTGATGTTGCCCGGCATGATCAGCTTGATCTGATCACCCTGGCGCTGCACTTCCACACCGGTATTGGCCATGCTGGCGCGCAGCTTTTTCTCCTGCTGGTCAGCGTAGTAACCGTAACCGGCTGCGGACGCACCTACCACGGCGGCGCCAATCAGCGCGCCTTTGCCACGATTGTTGTGGTCAATGGCGGCACCCGCCAGCGCACCGGCCAGAGCCCCGAGGCCGCCGTACTTGGCGGTTTTGCTCATGCCCTGGGAACCGCTATCGGCCTGACCCTGGTTGTCATACGGGTTAGGCGAGGCGCAGCCAGACAGCACGGCGATGGCAGTAGCGGCAATAATCAGACGAGGCGTGGTGAACATGAAGAGCTCCTACTTTTTTGCATTCTGTGGTGCAACGGACTTAAGCATTGAACCTTTGCCGGCTTTTGATCATTTTGCGCGGTAAAAATTCCGTCGGGTAGACATTAGGCACGCACGAACGGGTTCTCGCGCATTTCGTCACCCAGGCGCGTGTCCGGACCATGCCCGGTGACCACCGTCGCCTCTTCATCAAGGGTATACAAGCGCTGCTTGATCGACCGCACAATAGTAGCCTGATCCCCACCCCATAAATCCGTGCGCCCTACCCCACGACGAAACAGTGTGTCACCGGCGATGAGCAGCTTAGCGTCTGCAAACCAGAAACTCATAGAGCCGGGAGTGTGACCGGGTGTGTGCAGTGCCACGCCACAGCCGCAGGCCAGTTCTTCATCGTCGACCAACCAGCGATCTGGCGGGGGTACCGGCGTGTAAGGCACGCCGAACATCTGGCACTGCATCTCCAGGTTGTCCCACAGGAACTGGTCCTCCTTGTGCAGATGCAGGGTCGCCCCGGTTATCTCTTTCATCTGGCCGGAAGCCAGGAAATGGTCCAGGTGCGCATGGGTGTGGATGATGCTCACCACCTTGAGCCCCAGCGCATCGAGACGCGCCATGATCAGCTCAGGGTTACCACCCGGATCGACGACGATGGCCTTTTTCGTGATCGGATCGCCGATGATCGTGCAGTTGCACTGCAAAGGACCGACGGGGAAGGTTTCGCGGATAAGCGCGGGGCTGGCAGCGACCATGGTGGCTCCTGGGAAGAATGGATGGCCTATTCTGGCACAGGCTGGCGGGCCCGACAGCGTCACCCCAACACACCCAACTCCTTCGCCCGCGCCACCGCCTGAGTCCTGCGCTCCACTCCCAGCTTGCTGTTGATATGGCTGGCATGGGTCTTCACCGTATGCAGCGAAATAAACAGCTGATCACTGATCTCCTGATTTGAACAGCCTTGGGCAATGAGCTTCAGAACAGCCAGTTCACGGGCACTCAGTTGCTCGCAGGCGTGGGATGGTTCCGACGCAATGCGCGGGGCTATAGCGGGCAGGTGCTCCGCGAGGGTGGAGGACACTGCGGTCCTGGCATTGAGCTGAAGCTGCTCACGCAACCAGGCCGGGTGTTTGCTCAGCAAGCCGTCGAAAGGTTGCACCACACCGCCGCTCGCCGCATCAAGGGCCTGGGTGAGGGCTTGGCGGGCTTCTGGTTCGCGGTTGCTGACCAGCAGCAGCGCGGTCTTCTGCGTCAGCACCATCACACTGAGCATCTGCCGCCCGGTTTGCTGGCCGTTTTGCAGCAACGCGTTCAGGCGCCCCTCCGCCAGCATCGGCTGACCCTGGATGACTTCCAGCAAGGCCTGCTGCAGTTCGATATGCAAGGGCAGTTGCGGATGAAACTCCGGTGGTGCGGCGGGGTGCTCGCCGTTGTAGGTCTGGCTCAGGCGCGCCAGCCAGGCTTCGGCAAGATCGGTGCGGCCCTGGGCCAGCCATAGCTCGCATTTGACCAGGGTAATCATCGCCAGGTAATAAATCGGCGGCACGTCCCAGATATGCATCAGGCGCTCGGCTTCGGCGAGTTCGGCGAAGGCCTTGGCGAATTCGCCGCTGCTGCCTTCGAGCCTGGCGATCACGCAATGGCCGATCAACACGCTGATATCGCGGCAGGCCCGTGCTTCGTTCAGGCCTGCCTGCAGCCGGCTGCGCGCAGCCTGTGGCTGCAGGCGCATGGCCAACAGGAATCCTTCGTATAACGTCAGGCGTGCTCGGACTGCGTAGAGTCGTTGCGGCGACAACCCTTGGAGGCGCTGCAAGCCCTGGCGTACTTCATCCAAAGCCCGCAGGATTTCTCCACGCGCCTGGAGCACCCGCGCACGATCGTAATGCGCCAGCGCCTCGAACAATGGATTACCTACTCGCTGAGCCAGTTCCAGGGAGTCGCGGTTCAACCCTCGAGCGTGCCACAGGTCGCCATCGGCGATCGCCAGGTTGGACAGGGTCGACAGGCACATCAGGCGCTGGCCATAGCGTTTGGACGGCAGGCTCTCCAGGGCTTCGGTGCAATACAGCAGGGTCAGTTCACGGTTGCCGCGCCCGCGGGCGATGATCCCGCTCAAGGCCAGCCACTGCGCCAGCATGGACTTCTGCGCAGTGGCCGAGGGGGCCGGCAGGAAGCGGCTCAAATGGCTGGCCAGTTCTTCGGCGGCGTCCAGTTGGCAGGCCAGCCCCAAGGCCCAGCTGTACAGCACGATCAAGCGCGGTGTGCTGATCAGCAGGCTGTCGGGCAAGTCCATTTTCCAGCGCAGCAACATGCCGACGTTCTGCTCAGCCAGCAGCTGCTCTTCGGAGAGGTTCTGCACCAGGCTCGCCGCGACGTCCAGGTGACCGGCGCGCAGCGCCTGTTCCACTGCTTCGTCGAGCAACCCCTGGGCGTTGAACCAGCGACACGCGCGCAAGTGCAGGCTCGCCGCCGGCACGATGGCCTGGGCGGTCGGGCGGGTGCGCAACAGATCGGAAAACAGATGGTGATAACGGTACCAGTGGCCCTGCTCATCCAGCGGCACCAGGAACACCTGGTGAGCCAGGAGGAATCGCAGGATCTCCGCGCTGTCATGAGCCTCGCGAACCGCGTCGCACAGCTCGCTGCAGAAACGCTCCTGGGGGGCGGTGTCGTACAGGAATGCCTGCACCTCGACGGGCAGGCAATCGATGACCTCTTCAAGCAGGTAATCGCGGATCAGCCCCTCCCCACCATGCAGGGACTGGGGCAACGCACCTTCGCCACCCACTTCGGAGGCGGCTAGCAGCCAGAAACGCAGGCCAGCCACCCAGCCTTCGCTGCGCTCGATGAGATTTTCCAGGGCTTCGCCGCGCAACGAGGTGCTGTGACGATCGAGCAGGGTCACGGCTTCATCGTGAGTCAGACGCAAGTCCTGCTCATGCAGTTCGAGCAGTTGCCGTGACAGGCGCAGGCGCGCCAGATGCCAGTCCGGACGTTGGCGACTGGTGACCATTACCAGCAGGCCGTCAGGCAGATGATTGAGGAAAAATTGCAGGCAACGGTCGAGCACCGGGCCCTGGGCCAAGTGGTAGTCGTCGAGCACCAGCAACAGTGGAGCCGTTGGCAGCAAGTGCACCGCCAGCTCATCAAGCAAGCCATCCAGCCACTCTTCGAACGCAAAGGGCTGATGGCGCTGGCGCATTTTCAGCAGGCCAAGGGACTGGTTGCCAAGCCTGGGATAAAAATCCTGGAGGCCTTCGAGTAACCGCTCGAGAAACCGCCCCGGGTCGCTGTCACGTGGACTCAGGCCCAGCCACAGACTTTGCCAGTGCGCTGGCAAGCCCTGGCAGAACTCCACAGCCAGGGAGCTTTTGCCAAACCCTGCCGGGGCGCTGACCAGCAGCAGCCTGCCGCCCAGCCCGGCACTCAGGCGCTCGCACAGACGCGGCCGCAGCACATGGCCATCAGGCAGCGGCGGGCGAAAAAAACGTCCGTCTAATGCCGCGACGGCAACGCTTGCAGGGCCCGGGATGGGGGACAGATCAGTCATGGCCGGCTCTTGTTTGATGGCGGGTGGCGGCGTTGCAGATGTCCGCAGACTAGCGGTAAACGAAGAGGTAATGAAGGTTGTTGCTACAAATGGCTACAAAAAGGCCACGAAACGCCAGGCAAAAAAAACGCCCCGAACCAGTCGGGGCGTTTTCAGAGGATGCGGCCTCTGCTCAGTGCAGCTTAGCGAACACCTTCCTGACGCAATGCAGCAGGGGTGAAGTCGCTGGTGGTGGCAGTGAAACCGAAGTCATACGCCGACTTCTCTTCGTTCTTCATGCCCAGCGCCAGGTAACGACCCGATTGCAGGTCATACAGGGTTTCCAGGGCGTACCACGGTACTTGCTTGTCGTAGTAGTTCTCGGCATGGGCTTCTGCAACGCGCCACAGTTGGTTGCGACCGTCGTAGTGGTCAATCACCGCCGCCTGCCAGGTGTCTTCGTCGATGTAGAAGTCACGCTTGGCATAGATATGGCGCTGGCCTTCCTTCAGGGTTGCAACCACATGCCACACACGGCGCAGCTCGTAGCGAGCCAGGTCCTGGTTGATGTGGCCGGCCTTGATGATGTCAGTATACTTGAGCTTCGGATCGTCGAGTTTGTAGCTGTCGGAGGCGATGTACATCTCCTTCTTGCCTTCGAGTTTCCAGTCGTAACGATCCGGCGCACCGTTGTACATGTCCAGGTTGTCGGAGGTACGCAGGCCATCGGCGGCAGTACCCGGCCCGTCATAAGACACTTGCGGGGCGCGACGCACTCGGCGCTGACCGGCGTTGTAGACCCACGCCGAACGCGGCTCCTTCACTTGGTCGAGGGTTTCGTGAACCAGCAGCACGCCACCGGCCAGACGTGCCGGCGCGGTCACTTTCTGCTTGAAGTAGAACAGGATATTTCCCGGGTTCGCCGGATCGTAATCCTTCATCTTGTCGCGGAACACGAACTGGTCCTGGAAGTACACCAGACTGAACGAGCCGTTCGGCTGTGGCGTGGCCTGGGTGACCAGGCGAGTCACGCTGCCACCGCGATAACGGGTGATGTGATTCCAGATGACTTCAACGCCGGTTTTCGGGATGGGGAACGGGACGGCAGTCTCGAAGTTTTCCAGGCCGTTACCGCCGGACACCAGTTTGGTGTTGACGGCGTTTTTCTTGATGGAGGCGAACACTTCATCCGGCACGGTGGCGCCGCGATGGGACGGGTATACCGGCATCTTGAAGCTTTCCGGATAACGCTTGAACATCGCGTACTGGCCCGGAGCAAGTTTCTCTTTGTACTGATCAACGTTCTGCGCGGTGATGGTGAACAGCGGCTTTTCACTGCCGTACGGGTCGGAGAGGAATCCCTTGCTGTCGACAGTGCCAGCATTTTTGGCCATGGGTTTCCAGGCCGGGATCGAACCGTCGGCGTTACCCGCCATCTCGGCGCCCATCGGCGTCAGGCTCTTGCCCAACTTGTCCGCTTCGGCAGCGGGAACCGCCGCCATCACGCTGGTCGCCAGCAGCGAAAGTCCCAGAACACCGGCTTGGAACAGACTCTTTGTTATTTTCATATGTGTGTTCATCCTGAAAATACTGTGCTTAGAAGTTCACGCCGACGCTGAGCGCAACAAAGTCGCGGTCGTCCACAGTGGTGTACTTACCGTCGAAGAAGTTGGTGTAGGCCAGGCTCGCGGTGTAGGTGTTCTGGTACTCGGCATCGACACCCAGGCTGACCGCTTTGCGACCTTCCTCGAAGTTGCCGCCAGGGCCTGGCGAGTAGCCGCTGACGTCATGGGACCATGCCACGTTCGGCTTGAGGTTGACCCCGGCGAATACATCGTTGTATTCCCAAATTGCACGACCGCGGTAGCCCCACGAAGTCGCCGTGGTGAAGCCTTCGTTGGTGCAATTGCGGCTTCGGTTGTTGGCCGCAGTACCCGGCCCCGCACCATTTATGGTGCTGGTATTGAGCGTCGTGCAGGTATCCGCGGCGCCTGAGGCTGGCAACTCACCTGGACCGTAGACCGGATCTCGGCCGTAACGGACGTCGGAGGTGCTTTCCAGGCCGCCAACATGTGTCACGCCCACTTCACCAACCAGCGTCAGACGGCTCGCGCCCATGACTTGATCGAAGAAGTGCGTAAGGGTGGTCTGAAACTGGGTAACCTCTTTACGACGATAGCCGTGAAGGTCGCTACCCGCCCCAGCGGAAAGTAACGAAGCATTGGTCAATGGATTATTCGGATTGCCGCCGCCCAAAGGACGAATACCAGCAAACAGAATGTCGGTGGAGTTGAGCTGCACCGGCGCGTTCGGACGATAGCTGATCTCACCGCTCCACGCCGTACCGGTAGGCAGGGTGGTAGAGAAGCTCAAGCCGTAGAGACGAATGTCTTCCGGGTATTCGATGAAGTACTGCGAGTTGCCCGCTACCAGTAAAGGGGCCAGTGCCGCGAACGGACCTGGCAGGCCCGCAGCAGTGTTGTACACCGACTGCGGCGCACCCGTGGCGCTGAAGATCGGCGCACGGCTGTGGTAGTTCATGAAGTACGCACCGAATTCGGTATCCAGCGGATCGAACATGTACTTGAGGGACGCGCCCCACTGGCCGCTGTCCCGCGCATCGCGATCGGGTCCGCGACGCACCAGTACACCTTCCTCGTTGACGTCGACGCCAGCGCCGGCCAATGGACCGAGGGCAATGGCTGGAATCTGCGAACGCTTGTTCAGCACGCGCAGGTTGTTGTCACAGCCATCGGCGACGATATCCGGCTGAGAGAAGAAGGTGCCGCAGTTGTCGACAACGGTCTGGTCCCATTCCAGCTGGTAAAACGCTTCGGCCGAGAGGTTTTCGGTGAGGCTCTGCGAGACATAGAACATGTTGACCGGGATCAAGCCTTCCTTGATCTCGGCGCCAGGACGACGGAATGCGGAAACGTCAATCGGGTTGATCGAGTTGATGCCACCACCGATAAACGTACTTTCACCCCAGCTCACTACCTGCTTGCCTAGACGCACGGAGCCCGGTTGATCGGCAATGGAGTAGTTGTGGTAGACGAAGGCGTCGAGGATCTGGCCGCCGGAGGACTTGGAGCCTTCCTTGCGGTTGTCGTTGCTGACGTTCTTGAATTCGAGGTCTTCGTTTTGCAGCGCGAAGTCGTACCAGTATTTGCCCCGCACGAACACACCGGTATCACCGTATTTCAGTTCAAGGTCATGGATGCCCTTGAAGATCTTCGAGAAGGCCTGGCCGCTCTTGAAGTTCAAGTGGCCGTCATCGGATGTCTGGGACAGCCCGTGGCCGCCGTTGTTGACCCCGATCAGGTTCTTGTTCGGCGACTGGGTGGAGACGCTCATGCCCAGGGAGAGAGAAGAGTCGAACTGACCTTCGATTTCACCAATGTTAAAACTGACGCCGAATGCGGGCCCGGCGAGCGTAGAAGCAAGACTGACCGCCAGCGGCAATTTAGCCCGGCGCCAGAACTGGTTTACTGATGTCATCGACGCTACTCCATGTGCATTATTGTTATGGCAGTGAGTACTTTCAAAAACGTTGTGGATGACCGGCACCCAAGTGGTCCCGAAGTCGCTCCAGTTTTGCATCGCCCCATTTGTGCGCTTGCTCCGTTCTTAAAAATCCTTGAGCGGACTATAGCCAGCAGGTAGTACAGCTTGATCCCTCTAAAGTGTGATTTGCAGCTGCCAGCCACTCTGGAACAGTCCTTTCGCCAGTCCGACAACTGTCGGCACGGGAAGAATGGCTGAAAATTCAGATTTCACAAGCCAAGCGCTTGCTTGGTGGGGCTGGCGTGCCTTTTCGGGCACGCCAGAAACGCTTAAAGCGTCGAGAGGAAGGTGCTGTTGTTGGCCTGCCATTCGGTGATGTCGATGCGGATTTTTTTCTTGTCGAGTTTGCCGACGCTGGTCTTGGGAATTTCAGTAACAAGGGCAATCTGGCTCGGGATGGCCCACTTGCTCAAGTGCCCCAGTTCCACGAACGGCTTGAGGTGCTCCTTGAGTTCCTTGGCCCCGATAACGTGGCCTTCGCGGATCACCAGCAAGGCAAACGGACGCTCGCCCCACTGCGGGTCGGCGATGCCCACCACTGCTACTTCGCGTACCGCTGCATGACGGCTGATCAGGTCTTCGAGGTCCAGGGAGGAAATCCACTCGCCGCCGGTCTTGATCACGTCCTTGATGCGATCGCGAATATCGATCACGCCCATGGTGTCCAGGGTCGCGACGTCACCGGTGTGCAGCCAGCCGCCCGCCCATAGCTCGGCGCCCTTCTGCGGTTCATTGAAATAGCCTTCGGTGAGCCATGGCGCGCGCAGTACCAGTTCGCCTTGGGTCTCGCCATCGGCCGGCAGGAAATTGCCCTCGGAGTCGACGATCGCCGCCTCCACCAGCGGGCCCGGCACACCAGCTTTGATGCGGTAAGTGGTGCGTTCGTCTTCGGTGCCGGCCATCAGCTCGTCGTTAAGGTGCGCGCATGACACCAGCGGCCCGGTTTCCGACATGCCGTAGGCAGCGGTCAACTGAATACCCTTGGCCTTGGCTGCCTCATACAGCGCCCGGTTCAAGGCACTGCCGCCGATGACGATCTTCCACCCTCCAAAATCGGTATTCTGTGCCGCCTTGGAATTGAGGACCATCTGCAGGATGGTCGGTACGCAGTGGGAAAAGGTGACCTTCTCCTTACGCCACAACTCCACTAGAAATTCCGGGTCGTAACGGCCGGGATAAACCTGCTTGAGCCCGAGCATGGTCGCCACATACGGCAATCCCCAGGCGTGCACGTGGAACATCGGGGTGATCGGCATGTACACATCATTGGTGCCCAACAGGCGCACGCTGTCGATGGCGCCCATGATGGTCGACACGCCCATGGTGTGCAGCACCAGTTGCCGATGGGTGAAGTACACGCCCTTGGGATTGCCGGTGGTACCGGTGGTGTAGAAGGTGGTGGCGACCGAGTTCTCGTCGAAATCCGCGAAATCGTATTGCGCGCTCGCCGCCGCCAGCAGTTGCTCGTATTCCCCCACGAGATTGGGCAAGTCAGCGGTTTTTTCCGGCAGGTCGGTCAGCAGCAGGGTTTTCTCGACCGTGGTCAGCTGCCCGGCGATCGCGTTGTAGAGGCCCACGAACTCGCTATTGACCAGCACGAAGCGGTCCTCAGCGTGGTTCATGGTGTAGAGGATCTGTTCCGGGGACAGGCGTACGTTGATGGTGTGGATCACCGCGCCGATCATCGGGATGGCGAACATGCACTCCAGATAGCGATGGCTGTCCCAGTCCATCACCGCCACGGTATCCCCGGGTTTGACGCCGGCAGCTGTCAGTACGTTGGCGAGTTGCGCCACGCGCTTGATCAGGGTTGGGTAGCTGTAGCGCAATTGATCGCGATAGACGATCTCGCGGGTTTTCTCGTACCGGGCACCCGACATCAGCAAGCGTTTTATCAGCAGCGGGTATTGGTAAGCGCCTTCGGCTGGGGGGATAACGCGAGTCTGCAACATAAGAATCCCTTTTCCTGACTGCACGGTCGTGGCTGAAAAACAGCACTTTAATGCGCCGGCCCAGGCATCAAATCAGCCAAAGGAATGATTTCATCAACGGGGCAAATGATAGCTTTACGCCACATCCCGCGGTCCCCGGCGGCCACGCTCATTACCTGTGCACGTCAAGTTGTAATGGATGCCCGCACGGGTTTCGTGCGAGCCTATGCACTTTTACTGACACAATGACAACGATGAACACTGAAGTGACCGCCCCTCTGGATTGCTCCAGTAAAAAAGCGCCCCTGGTTTCCATCGTGGCGCCTTGTTACAACGCGGAAAAATACCTGGAAGAGGCGATCAAAAGCATCTTTGCCCAGGATTACCCGAATTTCGAAGTCATCATTGTCGACGATGGTTCCAGCGACAACAGCGTCGCGCTGCTCAGGCAATTGCAGCAAACCCATGACTTCCAGCTGTACACCCAAGCGAACCAAGGCGTCAGCGCAGCACTCAACCACGGCTTGCGTTATGCCAAGGGCGACTACGTTTCGACGCCAGACCTGGATGACATCATGCTGCCGCAGTCCTTGCGCATCCGGGTGGATTACCTGGACCAGCACCCAAAAGTAGGCTGTGTAGGGGCGCTGATCATCTACATGGACAGCGACGGAAATACCATCAAGCAGCAGCAACGCGACGAGATCCGCACATACGATTTCGACAAGATTCTCAGCGGTGCCGTGGTGATCGGCGCCCCGGTCGCGCTGTACCGCATGAGCGCCATGCGCAATGCCGGTTTTTATGCGCAGAGCCTGCGGGTCCAGGATTTCCAGATGACCCTGCGCATCGCCCGCCTTGGTTACGAGGTGCATGAGCTCCCCGTGTGCGTGACCCGCTATCGTCGTCATCCCAACAACCTGTCGAGAAAGTACAAGGTGCTGCTCCAGGCGGACCTTGAAGCCATTGCGCCGTACCTGAGCCATCCCGCGTATCAGAGCGCTCGCACCCAACTGGTGAACAAGGCCCTCAAGTACGCGGTAGTCGAAGATAAGAAAGAGGCCTGGGAACTGCTGCGCTCCATTCCCTGGCGTCACTTGAATCGAACCAGCTTCCGCCGTTTGAAACGCCTGATGCTGCATCGCTGAGCGCGCCCTCCCCGTTTCTCCAGGCCTGTCCATGAAATTTCTCGAAAAACTCAAACAACGAAAAATCCGAAAACACCTCAAGCGCCTGGAAAAACTGCAACGGGCGCCAGAAAAAATTCGCCTGCGCTACCCCCGCTATGAAGTCGGTGTGGGGACTTACGGCATTCCCGAGGTCATGGAGTTCGGTGACGATACGATCCTGAAGGTCGGCTCCTACACCTCGATAGCCGAAGGCGTGCAGATTTTGCTCGGTGGCGGGCATCGTACCGACTGGGTCAGCACCTACCCGTTCCCGCTGATGATCGACGAAGCCCGTGACATTCCTGGATGCAGTCCGACCAAGGGTGATGTGGTGATCGGCAGCGATTGCTGGATCTGCGCCAATGTGCTGATCCTGTCCGGCGTCACCATCGGTCACGGCGCGGTCGTCGCGGCCGGGGCCGTGGTGACCCGCGATGTCGAACCTTACGCGATCGTTGGCGGCAATCCCAGCCGCCACATTCGCTGGCGCTTCGAGGAAGATGTACGCCAGGAACTGTTGGCGTCTGCCTGGTGGGACTGGCCGATGGAAGAGGTCAAGACTGCGTCGCGCATTCTGTGCAGCAGTGATATGGAAGGTTTTCTGAATTACGTCCGCCAGCGCCAGGCAACTCAACCGGGTAGGAGCTAACCAGCTCGCGATGGTCGTGAACGATAACGCGGGAAAACTGATACCCGGCGGCGCTCTCTAGTCCATCGCGAGCAAGCTCGCTCCTACGAGGGGGTGCGTCGGAAGACGCCTTCGTTCAGCCACTCAATGCATTTCGGTAAACGCCAGTTTCACCCCGATGGCAATCAGCACCGCGCCCATGGTCCGATCGAACCAGTGACCCATGCGCGCAAATCCGGCGCGGACTCGCTGCTGGCTGAACAGCATCGCCACCAGACAGAACCAGATCGCAGTTGCCACCGCCAGATAGATTCCGTAGCCGGCCTGCACCGACAAAGGCGTGTGCGGGTTGATTACCACGGTGAACAGCGAAAGGAAGAATAGCGTGGCCTTCGGGTTCAGGCCATTGGTCACGAAGCCCGAAGTAAAGGCACCACGGGCGGTACGCTCACCGGCCTCCTTGTGCAGGCCGTCGGCCATCGGCTTGGCCGGTTGCGCCCGCAGCGCCTTGAACCCGATGTACAGCAGATAAGCGGCAGCAGCCCATTTCAAGGCGTTGAACAGCACGATCGATTGCGACACGATCAGCCCGATGCCCAGCAGCGAATAACCTACGTGCAGGAATATCGCCGAGCCGACCCCCAGCGCGGTCCAGGTGCCGGCGCGACGACCGTGGGTCACGCTTTCACGCACCACCACCGCAAAGTCCGGGCCGGGGCTGGCCACGGCAAGCAGGTGGATGAGGGCAACGGTCAAGAACTCTGTCCAATACATGCGGAAATCCTTAGTGGCAGGTCTGGCGAAATCTTGGAGGTGGATACCAGCCCAGCGATGAGTAACTGATTGTTTCATCTGTTAGGCTCGGCAGATTACGCCTTCAGATCAATGCACAAAAGGTACAGTTGATGACGAACACTCACCGCGCAGTTTTCCTCGACCACCCCTCCCTGGACCTGGGTGACCTCGACCTGACACCGTTGCGCGAGTGTTTCAGCGACTTGCAACTGTTCACCCAAACGACGCCCGACCAGGTGATCGAACGCCTCAGGGGCGCCACCGTCGCCATCAGTAACAAAATCCTGATTGATGCTGCGGCAATCGCCGCGAGCCCCGAGCTGAAGCTGATCCTGATTACCGCGACCGGCACCAACAATGTCGATATGGCCGCCGCTCGCGCCCATGGCATCACCGTATGCAACTGCCAGGGATACGGCACGCCCTCGGTGGCGCAACACACCATTATGTTGCTGCTGAACCTGGCGACGCGCCTGGCCGACTACCAGAAAGCCGTGGGCGAAGGGCGCTGGCAGCAGGCCAAACAGTTCTGCCTGCTGGACTATCCGATTGTCGAGCTAGAAGGCAAAACCCTTGGCTTGCTAGGACACGGCGAACTGGGTGGCGCCGTCGCCCGACTGGCGCAAGCATTCGGCATGCGCGTGCTGCTGGGCCAGATACCGGGCCGCCCTGCCAGGCCGGATCGCCTGCCGCTGGTTGAGTTGCTGCCGCAGATCGATGCCCTGACGCTGCACTGCCCACTAAACGAACACACCCGCCATTTCATAGGAGCCGCGGAGCTGGCTTCGATGAAACCCGGCGCTTTTGTGGTGAACACCGCACGTGGCGGCCTGATTGACGAGCAGGCGCTGGCCGACGCCCTGCGCAACGGCCATCTCGGTGGTGCGGCCACCGACGTGCTGAGCGTCGAGCCACCGACCGCGGGCAATCCATTACTGGCCAACGACATTCCTCGGTTGATTGTCACCCCGCACAATGCCTGGGGCAGTCGCGAGGCGCGCCAGCGGATCGTCGGGCAATTGACCGAAAACGCGCAGGGATACTTCAGCGGTAAAGCGCTGCGGGTCGTCAGTTGATAGACTGCGGCACTTTTTTCCAGGGAGCAGATTATGGATCCGCGCAGTGAAGTACTGCTTCGTCAGGCCGAGTTATTCCAGGGTTCGGTGTTGCTCGCCGGGTTACCTGCCGATGATCTGCTGGGACGCCTGCCCGATGCCCACGGCTGGTGCTGGCACGCTGGCGATCAAGCAGCCCTCGACGCCCGCCTCGCCGGGCGCAGCCACTTTGGCGTAACCGCGCCCGAGCGCGAGTTCGATGCAGCAGTGGTGTTTCTGCCGAAGTCGAAGGACCTCACCGACTACATCCTCAACGCCCTGGCCTCGCGCCTGGCCGGTCGCGAGCTGTTCCTGGTCGGCGAGAAGCGCAGCGGCATCGAAGGCGCGGCCAAGCAGCTCAACCCGTTTGGCAAACCGCGCAAGCTCGACAGCGCCCGCCACTGCCAGCTGTGGCAGGTCACCGTGACCACCACGCCCGCCGCCAAACCTTTGGAAAGCCTGGCTCAGACCTATGAGTTGGACCTGTCTGAAGGGCCGCTGACCGTTATCAGCCTACCCGGCGTATTTAGCCACGGCCGCCTGGATCGCGGCAGCGCCCTGCTGCTTGAACATCTCGACAAACTACCTAGTGGCCATCTGCTGGACTTTGGTTGCGGTGCCGGTGTGCTGGGGGCGGCGGTCAAGCGCCGGTATCCGCACAATCAGGTGACTTTGCTCGACGTGGACGCATTCGCAGCAGCCAGCAGTCGCCTGACGCTGGCTGCGAACGGCCTTGAAGCAGAGGTGATAACCGGTGACGGCATTGATGCGGCACCTATGGGCTTGAGTGCGATTCTGAGCAATCCGCCGTTCCATGTCGGCGTACATACCGACTACTTCGCCACCGAGAACTTGCTGCGAAAAGCGGCCAAACATCTGAAAAATGGTGGAGAACTGCGCCTTGTCGCTAACAGCTTCCTGAAGTACCAGCCTTTGATCGAAGAACACCTTGGCGTGTGTGCAATCAAGGCCGAAGGACAGGGCTTCAGAATCTATCGTGCCAAGCGCGGCTGAAACCTTTTCTGCAAAAAGAGACTTGCTCATTCGGATTTGCCTAGGCAGAATCCGCTCCGTCCTAGGGGAGTAGTCTCCCACGAGCGCCATGCTCGTCCGGCATACGTCAACATACTTGGTCCTCAAACCATGGCGTATGCGACCTCAAGGTCCGCTCAGACGGACCTCAGGGTTTGACAAGACCTATGACACGAACACCTTACCCGGGGCGGGAAGGCTGTACGTGTCATAGCCGTGTCGACCCGCCCCTTAGGAAAATCCCTGATGCTGGACTCTCTACTCGTTCCAACTGCAATAGTTGCCTTGGCCGAAATCGGCGACAAGACGCAACTGCTCGCACTCATTCTCGCAGCGCGTTTCCGCAAGCCCTGGCCGATCATCGCCGGCATCATCGCCGCGACCCTGGCCAACCATGCGGCTGCCGGCGCAGTAGGCGCCTGGGTAGGAAGTTTCTTTTCGGATGCAATGCTGCACTGGATCCTGGCCGCGAGCTTCGCCGCGACGGCGCTGTGGACCCTGGTGCCGGACAAGATGGATGACGACGAAGCCAGCACCGCGCGCAAATTCGGGCCGTTCCTGACCACGTTGATCGCGTTCTTCCTCGCCGAAATCGGCGACAAGACCCAGATCGCCACAGTGATACTCGCAGCGCAGTATCCGGAATTGTGGCTGGTGATCATTGGCACCACCCTGGGCATGTTGATTGCCAACGTGCCGGTGGTATTGGCTGGTAACTTTGCTGCGGAAAAACTGCCACTGACCCTGATTCGGCGCCTGGCGGCTTCAGCGTTTTTCATCCTGGCGATCGTTGCGGTGTACAAGGCGATGCAAAGCAGTGGGTGGGTTTAACGCGGTAGGTCTTTAGACCGCTTATCGTTCTTCGCGGGCAAGCCTCGCTCCCACAGGTTTTCGGTCGATTACATAATGTGTGTACGACACAAAACCTGTGTGAGCGAGGCTTGCCCGCGAAGGCGTCAGCGGCATCACCGCACGACCATCAGGACTTCTTGGCTTTCTCGTACAGCGGCATCACCTTGGGAATCGCTGCTTGCAGCGAAGCAATGCGGCTGGTCGAAGCCGGGTGAGTACTCATGAACTCCGGCGGCGAACCTTCCGACACCTTGCTCATCTTGTTCCACAGGGTGATCGCGGCATTCGGGTTGTAGCCGGCACGAGCTGCCAGCTCCAGGCCGATCAGGTCCGCTTCGTTTTCGTTGGAGCGACTGTTGGGCAGGGTCATGCCGTAGTTGGCCACGGTGTCCGCCAGCGCCAGGCTGTCCTGACCCAGGCCGAACAGCGCACCAGCGCCCTGCTTCGCCATCTCGATACCGTAGGCCTTGGACATTGCTTCACGCCCGTGCTCGCGCAAGGCGTGAGCGATTTCATGGCCAATGATCGCGGCGATTTCATCGTCGGTCAGCTTCAACGTGTCGATCAACCCGGTGTAGAAAATGATCTTGCCGCCAGGCCCGCAGTTGGCGTTGAGCTCGTCACTCTTAATCAGATTGACTTCCCACTTCCACTGCGCCGAATCCGGACGGAACACCGGCGCCTGAGCTATCAGCCGGCTGGCAATCGCCTGGACGCGCTTGGCATCATTGCTAGTCTTATCCAGGACGCCCTGGGTGGTCGCTTCACCGACAGTCTTCTGATAAGACTGGGCATACATCTGGTTGACCTCGTCGGTCGACAGCATGCTGAACATATACTGCTTGCGCTCAACGCCCACCGCGCCACCGCTGGTGGTATTGACCGACTGACACCCGGCGAGCAGCAGACCTGCGCTCAGTGCACACAAAACCAATGTCTTGTTCATCGAAAAGCTCCTGGAAAACATGCCGGTATCCTAGGCGCGGAATGATATCGGCGCCAGATACAACTCACATACAGACGTGCATTTGAGAAAAAGGTCCGAACCAGAGCAAAAATTTGCCATGGCAGCGCCTACCCCGGCGTCAAACACTCGGGCCCATTGAGCTTTGGATCATTGACCAGATTGGCCAGCACCCGCTCGCGCAATGCCGCAGGCTCGCTCGCCAGCAGCGCCTGCAGGGCGTGCAACGGGGTCTCGGGGTCGAGCCACGCCTGCTGCCCTGCGGCATCCAGTATCAATGGCCGACGTTGGCTGGCGGCCGGCTGCGTGATCACCGCCGTACTCAACCACACCTGCTCCTGCACCGGATACGCTTCCCAGATCGCCGCGAAAAACAGCGACGCGCCCTCACCCGGCGTCAGCCAGTAAGGACGCTTGCGCGCAGTGCCGCGCCATTCGTAGAAGCCGTTGGCCGGCAAAAGGCAACGGCGCCGGCGCAGGGCCTCGCGGAACATGGGTTGTTCGGCCACG
>NZ_JAKNRW010000012.1 GCF_023072615.1 Pseudomonas violetae | reverse complement strand
GCCTGCAAATCAGCCTTCAATGGACGAGGTCCATGGTGGAATTCGGGAGCGTCACATATGAATCAGGCCCTACCGAAGAAGTTGTGGGATAGCCTCGGATTGGTCTCGATACTGGATACGATAAACCGGCTTAGCCGCATAACTTGAACCGCCGTATACGGAGCCGTACGTACGGTGGTGTGAGAGGACGGCGGATGTAAATCCGCCTCCTACTCGATCGTAAAGGAAACTGCTGCCTCAAGTACCTCTCGTTATTCCTCATTCCGCTCATGGCAGTCTGTGTCGCGACCCATACTGCAGGTATACCCGACATCGAGTCGCATGCGCACTCAGCGCCGACCGGCAACTACGCAGCTGGGTGTCCTATGGGTGGCAGGACGCTGACGCTCAATCGCCACGGCTTCGCACGGAACAACAATGCCTGCGCCAAATTCGCCAACTGGGTGGAGTGTTTGACTGGCAAACTCTGAATGATCTGTCGAAGATAACTCCGCAGAATTCCGATGTGGGCCAGGGGGGCGGAATCCCTTTAATGAAAAGAATTATTAATTTCTTGGGGGGGCAGTCATGCCGCCAGAAACGGACGGGCAACTGAAGCTAATTAAGGATCAGCGCTAGCCACTGATCCCACCAGAACACCATGGAGATCAATGCCAAGCCGCAGGCGCCTGCGAAAACAAGGCAAACCCAGTCTGAAACCACCATGCGCAGGATCATCATTTCCACTCCTCTTGGCGGGACGTAGGCTCAGACTAGTTGAACTTATGCACAATGGGGCTGTCTGAGCAGACCATTTCGCTATCCTAAAAGGTGGTGGCGACGAAAGGGGTGTCCCTCCACGACAGGGGTATCTCGATGCTCGCTCACTGATTGCTGGCGGCGGTCCATTGTTGGTGTATGCGCTGGGGCGGGCGGGCAAGAGGCGCTGGGCGCGCAAAGCTATTCCCACGAAACAGTCTGTGGAGGCAATGCAGGTATTGTTGAAGGTCGTGGCAGCCACAGGCATGGCGCGGGGTTGACCTTTGGTTAGCCAGGATTGGTTCAGGTGCGTTGCACTAGAATTCTAGCCAGCCGAGGCTCGTGGGGCGAACGGGCTGGCTACTGGATGCCGCAAGATCAGCTCTGTGGCTTGTCCGGTGCGGTCAAGCCAGCCTGAATGCGCTGGTAGATCTCTTCGCGATGAACAGCGACGTCCTTCGGGGCATTGATGCCAATCCTGACTTGCTGGCCGCTGACGCCGAGGATGGTGATCGTAATGTCATCACCAATATTTATGCTTTCACCGACTTTGCGGGTGAGTATCAGCATGGTCTTCTCCTTGATTGCTTTGTAGGGCACCTGATTCGAACAGTGCAGAGGTCGGTGGTACGTATAGATTAGTGTGAAGTCTCAGTTTGGGTGCCTCTTTCTGACGCGCAGAGGCTGCATTAATTCCCAAGGCGTAACTATACAGAGGCCGCACCTATCATTCTCGTTGTTTTATCTCGATTTTTCGGCCCTAAAGAACTATTCATGAATGCTAAAATGCCCGCTTTAAGCATTCAGAGGGACAACTTGTGCGCAAATGGGTCTGGGTAGTCGCGATACTGGCGTTGGCAGGGTGCGATCAGGGTAAGCGCGGCGACGTGCCACCGCCGCAGCCGACAGTCGCTACGACGCCCGTAACAGCTGCTTCGCCGCAGTGGGATCTGGAAGTGCGTGGCGAGATAACCCAGGCAGTCAGCGACCTGAGCGGCTGGCTGATCGAGCACAGTTTCGTTTCTAGCGTGGTCAAGGAAAACGGCAAGACCCGCATTCTGATGGGCCCTTATAATTCCGAGGCCGAGGCCAAGGCCAAGCAGGCCGAGGTGCAGGCAGCACTGGTGCGGGCGAAAAAACAGAATATCGAATTGTTGGTGATCGAGCGTCCGCTGAGCCAGTAAGGCACCACGTGAGAAAAAGGCCCTGGGTTTATAGCCCGGGGCCTTCTTTTTTCACTGGCACTTAGCTGCAGGCTTTGAGGTTCACGGGGCCGACGAACTCATTGCCGCGTCCCATCACGCACGCGACCGTTTGGTTGCGCTGACTTTCCCAGGCCTGGACCGGGTAGGTCTTGTTCCAGGCTTCGTAAAGCTGCCGATCCTGCTTTGACAGGCGCAACCCGTACTGTTTGCTCATATAGAAGTAAGTGCGCGCGATCATTCCGCGAATCGAGGGGCGCGGCATGACCTTCTTCGCCTTAAAGTCGACTTGGGTCAGGCACGAGCCATATTGCCCCGACTGCGCCGGCAGCCAGCCGAAACTGAAGTTGCTGCGGTCGCCATTCACTGCATTATTTACCCTGTATTTTTGTTGACAAAGAAAATAATTTAATAATTTCAATAATCTACCTTGATAAGCGACACATATCAACCTGTCAACGTTGACAAAAATTATGAAAAATCTTGTCGATAGTTCGACCAACGGTAATAGGGTTACGAATGCCAGTACCTATGGATGGTCGATTTTGCCAACCCAAGCCTCTCAGCAACTTCGGCCTGACTGAGTCCGGCATCCTTGAGGGCCTTAACAGAATCCGCACCCTGAGTGTTCCCAGGCTTTCCTCTAGGACGCTTCACCAATTCGTTGCCAACAAGCTGTCTACGTAAAAGCTCTACCCCGCCTTCTGCCTCGAATGCGTCCAGCTGATCCCGTGCCCGGGTAAGCGTGAGCGCATAGGGTTCCTCTTTATGTATGGCCAGGCAGATGGCAAGCAGGGCGACAGGATCAAACTGAAGCGCTTCGGATAGCTCAATCAGCTTCTCTAGCGTAATGCTGCTGTTGCCTTGTTCGAGTTTACCAATATTGGCTTTAACACTGACCTCAGCTAGGTCTCCGTAATCCAATCCTCTCGTAGTGCGGATTGCCCTTATCGCGCCTGCAACCTCTTTCTTAAGCGACATGATCCGTCCTAAAAAACGAGGATAGAGCCATACGCGGCCAGTTCCGATAAACCTCGTTTAGTGGTATTATCGGAACTGTCGAGGTTTTGGGTCGCTGGGACGAAGCGTTTCCGCATAGACAGCGTGCGGTTGGTTAGATGTTGGTCATCCCTGGCAGGGGTACGCGCGAACATATCAGATGTATTGACGGAGATTCAGTGGGATGAGCACAGACGAATACAAAGAAACAGCTGAACTACTTTACGGCTCAGGTGAGCCACGGACTGGGTCTGGGGAAAGCGATGAAGCTCTCATCGAACTGGTGAGGGCCCGTTTCCCACACAAGTCCTATTGCCTTGTCGAAGACTGGATAATCGCTCGAGTGGATGTGACTGAAGACGAATTGAAAAAAATCCATGCAGAAGGGCAACTGCCTATGGTGATTTTTGCGAACAACGTTATTTTTGACAGTCAGCGACGATTCGACGTCGGAGATTGGGTGCGCAGCACTTTCGCTACTTCCTTTCAGGACGGTTTTCTCTTTGAAACCCGAAATACCATTTACGTCCTGTGCGGCAATGGGCATGAAAAATCAGTCTGCCTTAAAACAATTCTTTCTTTTAAACTCTAGGTCGCTCCTGCGATAGCTCGAAGCGGGAGTAAAAATGTTTAGAACCTACGAAAGCGATATGGCAGGCGTACCTGGCATGTTTGGCAAAGGCCTCGCGCACTGGCACACCGTGTCGCGAGTGCTCCGAATGCACTGGTACTACGTCACTGTTCAACATGAGTTGGAAGGCCGACAGGTCGAGTACGAGTTGATGATCAACGATGAACATCAGCTGGAAGCGGTATTGAACTCCAAAGACCCTACAATGGTGGTGATCGGTGCTCAAGTAGTAATCCCGGCCTACATGAATGGGGGAGGGATACCGAGTATGGAACCACTTACCAGGGTGTCTGTGGGGGAAGATGAACTTGAGTGCGTCGTTTGCATTATCGAAGTGGAAGGCGGTGCCGTGTACCACGACTCGCATCGTAAAGATTTCAACCGAGCATTGGTTTCCAATTTGAGAGAGATTTTCCACTCAAGTCGCATTCGTCCAGTCTGAAGCTGACCACGGCCAAACGGAGCTTTCGTATGAGCGGTACCGAAATGACGTTTCACAGCAAGCGACTATCAAATTTCGATCTACTTCGAATTCATAAGGCGCAAGCGCAAGGTTTTGATCTTCCAGTGACGGCTTATCTGAATCATGTGGCCATCGTTGGTAAAAGTGCAGCGGGAGTCGTCTTCGGCCACGTAAGGAAAGGCCCATTGGGCCGCTTCGATGATGGTCACTACATGCGTACTTCTGACATCGTTTGCGCCCTGCGTGAAGGTCGATTTTGGGTTCTCAACACACTCAACTCGCGGTACGTCATCGCGACGTTTCAGCGTGACATCGGACGTCAAACTTTGCGCGACTTTCTGACGGTATCGAGCCAGGCAATCCATGAGCCACCCCATTCGATTCAGTGAGTTGCTCACTCGTGCCTCTCAGACCTGATTTCGCGTCGAGGAGGTTCCGTGGCAATCAAACTTATCAAAAAGCGCGAAGTCTTTGCATTGCATCGGTAGTTTTTGAGACCTACCACAGATTCGGGCCATTCTTGGTTGAGATGGACTTTGATCTCAATGAATTCATAACCACCCTCAAAAAGAAAATTGGGAAATCGCGGAGTTAATGCACGAAATTCCCCGGATGCTTCTTGCTCAGGGCATTATTTCAACGGTCAATTGTCGTAAAGTCCACTTAGGTGCTTTGGAGGAATGGCATATCAAACAGGAGGAACGACCACATCTAAAGCCTCTTCCGCGTTAGTCGAACAGGTAAGCCACTGGCAACATCGGACTTAATAAGGTACTGGCTCGATCCGAAGCACTTTGATTTTGCCTTGAGGACAAAGCAGACTTTCACCATCCTCTGCATAATTCTTCTTGGATTCGAAGGCTGCTTCGATTTCGCTGGAGCTGCTGCAATCTTGATAATCATGCGTGTCGGTGCTCACGTATTCATGACACACGCAACTCAATGCAGAGCCATTGGCCCATAAGCCGTCGGATATAGTCGTATCGATGCGAATGAAGCTTATAAGGAATTTCATGCGACGCCCTTAAAAATTTGTTCCTAAATATAGAAAAGTTGGCGTCGTGCACAAGGTCAATATTATCGATTGTTGGCCATTGGTCAAGATTGAATTGTGTTGTTCGTACTGCTTTCCACGACGGGCGGTATGCTCAGAAAATATTATTGATTGGAGCTAAAGTATTCTCAGTTTTGAGCCGTTTAACAAATAAACAAAAAAATAAACGTACTGAAAGGCTCAAAATATATGGCTGCCGTCATCACGCAAGAATCAACTCATGCACATGATTTTCTCCGAGCCCGAATAGCCTACGAGATCTCTAGTCTTGTAGGCGCCTTCAGGGACGGAGACCAGGTCATGCTCAAAATTGATGAGTACGCCTTCCACTTGAGCTCAACACAAGCCGATCTACTGGCTCAAGGCTTTCTAATGGCAGCTTTATGCACTGGTCTTGGACGTTTCGATATGCCTTGGCGTAATGGAAAGCTTCATGACGTGAGTGCGATACCAAAAAAGACTTCGCGTACGGGGATGAGGTTTACTGACGCCACACTTTACATCCCGGAAGCAGACCACAAATTTTTCGCGACGGGTTGGCTTTACGAGGGAACAGGTGAGGATGTGGATTATCCCGCCAACGTCGTTTTCTTAAAAACTAGGCTGGATGATGTTATCGGATTTGGAAAGGGAAATGACGAGTTTCTTTTGAATCCAAAGCACGTTGCTCAGCTCTGCTTGGAACTGGCAGATTCCGCGAATTTACTCGGCACGCGTGTCTGGAATATTTGGGACAAGCGCATCGAGTGGAGTGCCGGGAACGCAACATCGGATAAAGCCGCTTTTGAACTGGCGAATGAGGCACTATTTGATTACCTGAAATCTTACAAACCCATCGTTTAAAAGTTTGGTCGGCATAAGTATCGATTTCAATTCTGGAGTAACCTTGGCTGGGCATCAGCAAGGCTCTCCTCAAGATACTAATCGTGTCATGAGCGCATATTCAGCACGTAACGAGACCTCTACAGAAAGGCTTTATGGGTGTGAATGGGTGTGTAATTGGGTATGAAGGCGCTTACGCTCGTTTTAGATTAACTTTCCCCCGGCTTGGGTGAGGGCGTCTTAGCTTACAGACTCGCTGCTCTGGCCCTACTAAGTCTCGGCCACGGTCGTTTCTGGGGAGTTTCAAAACTCGCTTAGGCATCAGAAGCTCCGTACGTGATCGCTGAACACGCCGTGGGCTTCCACTTCTTCGTTGTAGGCATTTACGGCTTCGCTGTTCTCAGCCAGCCATTGCTCGCACTGTTGCTTCTTTAGGGCATCGGCCAGAGCCTGCTCCAATAGAGCTTTCTCTTGAGTGTGCATGGTATTGTCTCCCGGTCAATCGCGATTATAAGGGTAACCCTTCGCCCCCGCATCTGATGACTCATTAGTAGGCGTGAGTGGCTAAATGCTACTATCCGAGCTCTCTTTGGACTTACTACCATCACAAGGATTTCTCGAATGACATACCTTCGTCTGCTTTTGGCATCAGCCCTGATTGCTCTTTGCGCTGGCTGTGCATCACCCGCTCAAATTTCCGGAATGTCAGTATCTGTCGAACAAGCAAAGACAAGCACATATGACTCTCAGTTAAGAAATAACATCCGTCTATCCGAGGTGAATGGTGGAGATAAAACCAACCCTCTATGGACTTCTGAAATCGACAGCCCTGACTTCGGCGCTGCGCTCAAACAATCGCTCGCAAATGCTAATTTGCTTGGCGACGAATCGGCCACCTATGCCTTAAGTGCCAATTTGCTGCGCGTTGACCAGCCTATTTTCGGGCTGGATTTTGAGGTGACCAGCGAAGTGGAATACACGTTGATCGAGACGGCCACCAACAAGGTTGTTTTGCGTGAAATGATCCGAACCCCGT
Source organism: Pseudomonas violetae (assembly GCF_023072615.1). Lineage (GTDB taxonomy): Bacteria > Pseudomonadota > Gammaproteobacteria > Pseudomonadales > Pseudomonadaceae > Aquipseudomonas > Aquipseudomonas violetae. The sequence continues at coordinate 132,222 of NZ_JAKNRW010000012.1, read as the reverse complement.
TTACTGCTGGCTTAGGCGACTCAGTTATAGGAATCAAGCGTCTGCGTTTGGCCAATGAGGGATCCGCTCGAGTAAACATCATCTCTATGCTTAAGCGTCTAAGTGACCTGAAAATCGAAGCCAAACAAATTTCGCTAAAAAACTGAGTATTTTCCGTAGCTGCGATCCTGTTCCGGCCACCACATTCAGTGCACGGTTTCCGTTCGGTCTGCCATTGATCGCCCCCTAGCAGTCAATCGTTCTGAGCGCGTGATTCGATTGAGACAGTGTAGAAGTCATGATTCAGCCTTCATGGCTTCTAGATCAACCTTAAGATTTCCCTTCAGAGAATCCATCGGTCGCAATTTTCCTCCCCCAAGATTGACCGCAGGCACGCTTCAACGTTAACTGTATGCATATACAGTTTCGATTAAGGCATGCATCATGAGTGTCACCATCCTCGGCCCTTTGACAGCAGGGGGAGTCCAGCTACCGTTTTACTCGTTCAAAGTCCCGGCAGGCTTCCCATCGCCGGCTGCCGATCACCTCGAGCAACACATCTCCATCGACGAGCTTCTGGACATTCGAGCACCGCATATCTACCTGGTGCGCATCGAAGGACGCAGCATGGAAGGTGCTGGGATATTCGATGGTGATATGGCTGTGGTTGATCGCTCGATCACCGCTGAGCACGGACACATCGTGATTGCGGCGGTGAACTGCGAGCCCGTATGCAAACGACTGTGCAAGCGTGGCCCCAGCATCATCTTGATGTCAGAGAACGTAGGTTACCCGCCGCGATACATCCTCGAAGGCGATGAGCTAATCATCTGGGGCGTGGTGACGTTCAGTGTGCGCGCTCATGATCCGAAAGCCTGATCCTGTCTTCGCGTTGATCGACTGCAACAGCTTTTACGCAAGCTGCGAGCGAGTGTTCCGACCTGACCTTGCGAAGACTCCCATCGTGGTTTTGTCGAACAACGATGGCTGTGTGATCGCCCGCAGCGCGGAGAGTAAGCCGTACGTAAAAATGGGTGAGCCGTACTTCCAGATCAAGCACAAGCTCAAGCAACACGGCATCGTCGCGTTCTCATCGAACTACGCGCTCTACGGCGATCTGAGCCAGCGCGTGATGAGTGTGATCGAGTCGCTGGTACCCGCCGTCGAGGTCTACAGCATCGATGAAGCCTTCGCAGATTTGGCGGGTGTACCGGGAGATCTCGAAGCGCTCGGGCGACGGATACGTGCGCAGGTTTATCGCAGCACAGGCATCCCTGTCGGCGTAGGCATCGCCGGCACGAAAACCCTCAGCAAGCTCGCCAATCACGCGGCGAAAAAGTGGCAAGCGCAGAGTGGTGGTGTCGTCGACCTTCGTGACCAAACCAAGCGCGATTGGGTACTTAAGAAATGCTCGGTCTCGGACGTATGGGGCGTTGGACGAAAGATGACCCTTCACTTGGAAGGTATGGGTATTAAGTCAGCTTGGGATCTCTCCAAAACCGACCCTTGGACACTACGAAAAAAATTCAGTGTGGTCATCGAAAAGACCGCACGGGAGTTAGCCGGCACACCGTGCCTTGAGCTCGATGAACCTGATCCACCCAAGCAAGAGATCTGTTGCAGTCGGATGTTCGGCAAGCGTCTGTCCGAGGTAGCGCCGATCAAAGAGGCGGTCGCCACCTACATGATGCGGGCTACGGAGAAACTCCGGGCTCAGCAGTCTCTGTGCAAAAAAATCAGGGTTAGCATTCGCACGGGTATGTTCAATCCCGAGGAAGCGAAGTACGCCAATGGTGTGTTGGTGGAATTGCCGTACCCAATGGACGACATTCGCTTGATGACGAAGGCGGCGGTGGAGGCTGTTGATCGAGTGTTCCGGCCAGGGTTCAAGTACAGCAAAGCAGAGGTGCTCTTGCTCAGCCTTTGCCAGAAAGGCGAGTACACCGATGACCTTTTCTCGATCTCTCAGCCAATCGCTACTGAGAAGGTCATGAGCGTGCTGGATTCCATCAATGAGCGATGGGGTAGGGGAACACTTCGCTTGGCGAGTGTGCCAACCAATCCAGATTGGGGCATGCGCAGGGAGATGATGAGTCAGAGCTTCACGACGCGAGTTGACCAGCTATGGACGGTGTACTGCAGGTAATTACGGGACACGCCAAGACGGGCCGCTACATCAGCGACAGGCAACTTCTTTTCGGTCACATGATTGACCGCTTGGATTTTGAATTCTTCGGGGTGACGAGGGTACTCATGGCACCTCCTAATTGGCCACAGCTTAAGGCAAAGAGGTGTCTGCGAAACCCGGGGCGATTCAGAGTGAGTTTTCCTTGAGTTACTGAATTGAGACCCTCATCCGTCAACCAGTAGCCTCGCAACGGAAGCTCTGAAGCTTGCGGGGTAGGGCTCAACCCATTGGTTACAGCACAAACCCGAAAAATACGGAATCGAAAATTCGTTTTGTGTCGATCGATACAAAACATGTGTTATGGTCGGTAACAAACCCGCAGAGCGTATTCAGTCAATGGCCCGCCCTCGTACATTCGATGAGTCAATGGTTCTAACCGCCGCAGTCGAGGCATTCTGGACGCATGGATATGAGGGGACTTCTACCCGCGATCTCGTCAAGGCCACAGGCCTAAACCAGCCAAGCCTGTACAACGCCTTTGGCGATAAACGCAGTCTTTATCGTCGTTCCCTTGATCACTATCTGGAATGCAGCGTGCGTGAGCGAATTCAGCGTCTTGAAGGCTTGCCTCATTCTGGAATGGCCATTACCAGGTTTTTTTCAGAACTGGTAGATCGCACGCTGAACGATCCCCTTCATCGCGGATGCCTGCTGGTGAATTCGGCCATCGAGGCGAGAGCAGATGACGCAGACTTGCGTCAGGCAGTGGTAGATGAGCTCCAGACAATTCGAAGTTTTTTTGAAGGCCGGCTGGTTGCCTTCACCACGCAACGCGACGTTGCTGGAGAAGTCAATGCAACGGCGGGCGCCAATCACCTCCTTAGCGTATTGCTAGGCGTTCGAGTGTTGGCGCGAATTAATCCTGATCCTGCGTGTGTCACAGACGCTATTGGTATTGCACTCAAAAGTCTTGGGCTTCCGCCCCTGGCACTTTGCGACATTCACTGACCGCCACTACACGGAGTCAACATGATCAAGTTCTACTATCACCCGTCACCCAACCCCGCGAAAGTCGCTCTTTTCCTGGAGGAAGCTGGTCTTGAGTACGAGCTCATCCCTGTCGATACCCGCAAGGGAGAGCAGCACGATCCGGCGTTTCTCAAGATCAACCCAAACGCCAAGACACCGGCTTTGGTTGACGGCGACACCGTAGTGTTCGACAGCAACGCCATACTGCTTTACCTGGCGGAAAAGAGCGGAAAATTCCTACCCGCTGACAATCTGAAAGTCCGTGGCGAAATGTATTCCTGGCTCATGTTCGTCGCGACTGGCATCGGCCCGTACTCTGGTCAGGCAGTGCATTTCAAACACTTCGCCCCCGACCCCAAAGATTACGCCGTTACCCGTTACACCTTTGAAGCCTGGCGTCACTGGACGATCATCAACGACCGCCTGGCAAACATGCCTTACATGTTAGGAAATGAGTACACGCTGGTGGATATGGCGGTGTGGGGCTGGGCGCGAGCAGTACCTTTCATCCTGGGTGACGAAGCTTGGGGGAAACTTCCAAACGTCAAACGGCTCCTTGATGAAATCAATGCGCGACCGGCAGCCCAGCGAGCTGAAGCACTGAAGGCCCAACACAGTTACAAGACCGAAATGGATGCTGACGCCCGTAAAGCGATGTTCCCTCAGATTATTCAGTAGAGGTGCAAGATCATGATCGACCTGCATTACTGGACTACCCCTAACGGGCACAAAATTTCCATATTCCTTGAAGAGTCGGGCCTGCCTTATCGGATCGTGCCGGTGAACATTGGGAAAGGGGAGCAATTCACGCCTTCATTTTTAAAAATTTCTCCCAATAATCGTATTCCAGCCATTGTCGATCATGAGCCACTGGACGGTGGTCAGCCGTTGTCAGTCTTCGAGTCGGGCGCCATTTTGTTGTACCTGGCAGATAAAACTCATCAGTTCATTCCTGGCGATCTACGAGGGCGCAACGAAACCTTGCAGTGGTTGTTCTGGCAAATGGGTGGGTTGGGGCCGATGGCGGGGCAGAATCATCACTTCGTACAATACGCTCCGGTGCCAATTCCCTATGCGCAGGAGCGCTACGTCAAGGAAACCGCCCGATTGTATGGCGTGTTGAATAAACACTTGGCGGATGGCCGTGACTACATCGCTGGCGACTACAGCATTGCCGACATGGCCAGTTATCCATGGATTGTGCCCCACGTCCGGCAGCAGCAAGAGCTTGCCGACTTCCCTCATTTGGCTCGCTGGTTTGAGCGAGTAGGTGATCGACCTGCGACAAAGCGTGCATATGCGATGGCGGAACGAATCAACACCGCTCCGGTCGTCGACGAGGAAACACGCAAGCTGCTATTCAATCAGGACGCGAGCACGGTTCGATAAGCGATCGTTGGTGAAGAGCAATCCATCATACATTTATGGTCGGTCTGTGAAGGCAGTTCATAAAGTATGGAAGATGTAATCGGTGGAATCGTTGGCAGCCATTGCTAGATTCGCCATGGCCAATCGTTCATTGAGTGATGGATCATCGACCCGTACTAGCCACTCATAATCTGGATGATCCTCTGAGTTACCTATGGCGCTGTCTATCGCCTCTAGCAAATTTGTCCGAGGCGGAAAATACACGGCCAGCGCATTGTCTTTCCAGCTCGCCACATTTAATCCCAGATGCGCACAAATGGCGACTTTGCTTGTGGCGTCGGAGTTGTCTGCCAGTCGAGACTGATGGATGAGCGCTTCTAGCGCTGGATTGGCTCGTCCATCGGTACATAGAATATCGTTGCTCTCCCACGCTTCTGGCGGGCACACCTTGTTGTCTTGGCGTAACGGGATAAATGGGTTGATTTCCATTGGATAAATTCGACAAACCAACGGGCGCTCGTCGTAGATACCGCACAGATTATCCGCTCTGAGGTTGGGAGATTGCTCGAGGGCTTTGCCAGCAAATACGGCGATGACGTTTATCCGTGCATCGCCACAACGAACGCTTACCGACCGACCTTTGGCGTGGGCGAATTCCTCTGATGAACGAGGCCAGTTCGATTCATCGAAGGCTTCGACAATCACTGCGACTTCATCCCCCCGAGTCAGCCACTGTTGTGCCTCAGCTAACGTCAACGGTATCAGTCTGCCTTTGCAGCAAATACCGCAGCCTACACAGGAAAATCGGACGGCATTACTTTGCATGTGAATTACCTGGAAGTTGCAGCCCTACGGAAGGCGGGCGTTGTACTGGCGTGATTTGTGGCGCACGGAGAACGAAGCGTTTAGCGGTACACGGGTTGCCGAAAACCATGAACAAGGTTGCTTTCTGAAACCATGCTCAATGGTGAAGGTTTCATCGGATGCCCAGCCGCCGATCAAGTGAAAGTGATCCAGCCCCGCGCGCGACTATGAGCAGCAGTAGGCCTGCCCAAGAGAGGTGAGTTGGCCAGGCATCGGGGTACACAAACACTTCGATTACAAAGGTCATGCCCAGCAATGCCAATGCTGATAGACGGGTAAACAGACCCAGCACCAGAAGCACAGGAAACAGATGCTCGCTGTACGTCGAGAGGTGCGCCGCCAGTTCTGGAGAGATCAACGGCAATGCGTACTCCGTACGGAAAAGCTCGTATGTGCTCGGAGTGATTGTCATAAAGTCCGAGACTTTGGTGCGTCCGGACATGAAGAAAATGGCGGCAATAGCAATGCGCGCCACCAGAAACAAAAACGAATCGCCGATGAGTGTGCTCAGCCGGTTCGCGACGAGATTCCAGAGTCCGCGCAGGGAGTGGTCAGCGGCGGGTGAGCGGGTTTGGAGAGTGTCCATGTCGTGCTCCTTTAATGATGTCAGTAACCGGTTTTTCAGGAGGAAAGACCCAAGTCCATAGAAACGAATGCATCTGCACTCACCAGGCGGATAATGAGATTCTCCAGATTCAGGTCTGGTTCGGCTTCAATGGCTTTATCTGCCGCGAGATCGAGGGGCAGGTGCGCCGTACAGGCGTCGAGAAAGGCACAATCAGCAGCACTGGCGGGTTGCCAATGCACGCGACCGGCTTTACGTGTCAGCAGCGCGCCTTCGCTTTGCCATTCGAGTTCCTCTGGCATTTCCAGTTGTTCGCGATTGACACGCCATATCGTGTAGGCCGGGCAGTCAGGTAACCAGAGCCAACCGGCTGCGGCCCTTGGTGCCAGCCACAGATTGCCAAGTTCTGTCTCGGTAAACTGCGACAAGTCGCTCAGCTCCAGACCCGGTTCATCAATGGCGCAATGAACGTTTGTCCAGAGCAAATCCAGCCGGGCGACACCGCCTAAGTAAGGCATTTCTCGCGCAGGCTCAAATTCGTCGAGAAAGCGGGGGAAGTCGGTGCCGTAGTGCAGCAACCGGGCATCAGTTGGCGGCGAAAGGCGTGCGTATATCGCCACCGCACTTCTGAGCCAGTCAGTGCCCACCAGGCGCTCAACAGTTGGAAAGTTGGCGAGCAGCGCATCAGTCGAACCCTTGAGTACTGTATTGCGATACACCGTAAAACCAGGCTGAGTGGTAAGTGAGTCCATGAGGGATGATTCGATGCCATACAACGCATCCACGAATGCATCCTGAAAACTCGCAAGGGATGGTTTCATATCGCCACCTGCAATCGCTGGTTTTGCCCAAGGTTCAACACGGTCTGTGCCCGGTTGCGTTCGGCCAGTAAAACGTCGAAGTCAGGGATATGATCATCACGTTCAATCAGTGTAGGGCGCAGGCCGATCCTCTCGATCAGACGCCGATACAAAGACCAGACGTCCTCGGCGATAGGGGCATCGTGGGTATCAATCAGTAACGTGGAGTTGCCAGGATCTTCGGCGAATCCTGCTAGATGAATCTCCATGATCGCTTTCGCCGGAAACGCATCCAGATAGGTAGCCGCATCGAACCCCAGGTTATGGGCGCTGATGTGCACGTTATTCACATCCAGCAGCAAACCGCAGCCCGTTCGCCGACTCAGCTCGGTGAGAAAGTCGAGCTCGCTGTAGTCATGTCCATCGAAGTGCAAATAGTGGGTCGGATTTTCGATCGCAATGCGACGTCCGAGGATATCTTGTGTGCGTTGAATATTGCCTGCGATGCGCTGCAAGGCTTCTCCGGTACGGGGAAAGGGCAGTAGGTCAGGATGGTACTTTCCGCGCCAGGTTGACCACGCCAGATGCTCGGAGATTAAGGCCGGTTGAACGCGATCCGCGAGCATTTTCAGACGTTTCAAATGCTCTTCGTCCGGCGGGCAATCGGCGGCCAGTGATAGCGATACACCATGCAACGACAGTGGGTGTCGCTCACCAATGGCTTCCAGCCATGCCAAACGGGGGCCACCGCCAACCATGTAGTTTTCCGGATGAACTTCGAACCAGAGACCCTCGACGGTACACTCGAGGGCGTCCTCATAATGGTTCGGTTTGAGACCGAGTCCGGCCCCCATCTGGAATGGCTTATTCATGATTGGCGTGTGCCCCATCGTGACGGAATTACATAGGTGTGAGGGTGCCGGTGCCTTTTGGCGTCTTGATGCTGGTGCAAGTACCCGCTGGAACGTTTTTCCAGGCGTTAGGCTGGTAGTCCATTTTGGCAGTGCCTGCACAGGTGGTGCCGGCGCCGGCTTTGCAATCGTTGTGACCAGCCATGGCAACGCCGTAACATTTTTCCATGGCACCTGCTTTATCCATGGAACCGGCTGCGGTTGGGGTCTCTGCGGCAATGGCGCCAGCGGCGAAGGAAGAAAAGGCAACGGCGAGGGCGGCAAGTTTCAGATTGTTCATGGCTGTTACTCCGGGATCATGGGGATGGGTCGTCGTATCAGTGCAGGATGCTCTGTACTTGCGATCCGATAAGTAGTTCGCTGGCTTCTCCTTTCCGGTTACAGCCACCACAAAATATTTTTCAAAAACTTTTCATAAGCCGCAAACAAGGTTGATTGTTGCCTTATGTCCTTGAGCGCAAGCATCATCCGTTGCCTGTCGTCAGGGCTGGCGTTGTATAGGTACAAAAAAATTTTTACTCTTCGTGTAACCAGGGCGGACGATGGAACGAACTACATGTAACGACGCGTTGCGCAGCCGAGAGATGCAGCTTCAGGCTCTGTTCCTCGCAGGCCTTGAGGGCGACGAGCGGGCTTATCGCTCGTTCCTGTCGGTGTTAAGTGGTCATGTACGCGGCTTTTTGCGCGCCCGGCTGCAACGCCAGCCCAGTGAAATCGAGGACTTGCTGCAAGAGGTGCTGCTGGCCGTGCATAACGGTCGCCATACGTATCAGACGGATCAACCCCTGACGGCGTGGGTTTTTGCCATCACCCGCTACAAACTCACAGATTTTTTCCGAGGACAGTCGCGCCATGAGGTCTTCAACGACACCCTCGACGATGCGGCGGAACTGTTTGCCGAGCCTCACCTTGAACCGGCGCAGGCCAGTCGCGACCTGGGCAAGTTACTTGAGCAATTACCTGAGCGTCAGCGTCTGCCGATCATGCACGTGAAGCTTGAGGGATTGTCCGTCACAGAAACTGCGCAAATGACAGGATTGTCGGAGTCAGCCGTTAAGATCGGCGTCCATCGCGGGCTTAAAGCGCTGGCACTGAAGATTAGAGGTGCACTATGAAAACTGATGATTTTATTGGCATGCTCGCCTCCGGGATCACCCCGGTAGACCGGCATGCGCTTGCCAAACGCTTCAGTGTTGCGGTGCTGGCAGGGCTTGTAGTTGCCACCTTGCTGGTGACGATCATATTGGGTGTCCGTCCAGACCTGGCCACAGTTGCAACTACCCCTATCTTCTGGGCGAAGATCGCCTTCCCGCTGAGTCTGATGATCGGCGCTCTGAGCGTGGTGACGCGACTGGCAAGACCTGGAGTAACTCCGGGCACCGGAAGCCTCCTGATCGGTGCAGCGGTGGCAGCGGTGTGGGCCGGTACCCTCTATGTCCTCATGACTGCAGTTCCCGATACGCGCGTCGCGATCATTCTGGGCAAGACTTGGCGGGTATGCGCGATGAACATCACCTTGCTCTCGATTCCTGGGTTTATTGCTGTTTTCTGGGCCCTACGCGGGATGGCCCCGACGCGACTGTCACTGACGGGTGCCTGTGGTGGATTATTGGCGAGTGCGATGGCTACGATTGCCTATTGCCTGCATTGCCCTGAAATGGAGGCTCCATTTTGGGGGGCCTGGTATTTGCTGGGTATGTTAGTTCCGACTGCCTTAGGCGCATTACTAGGGCCGCGATGGCTTCGCTGGTAGCAATAATGGTTGATAATGCCTCGGTGGCTCTTCATGTATTTTCGCTCCAAGCGCAAAAGATGTGTTAGCCGAGCGTTTTTTCCGTACATACAAATCACATATGAGATTCACCATGTCCAAGCTCGCAGAATTTCGCCAACTGGAAAAGCACCTTGCCGAACAGCTCCAGGCTCTCGAAGCGCTGAAAGGCGACGCTGGCCTGAAGAAAGAAATCGAATTTGAAACCAAGTTGCGCGCTCTGCTTGCCGAGTACGGCTACAGCCTGCCGAACGTGATCAACCTGCTTGATCCGAAGTCTGGTCGTCGCGCACCAGCAGCCGAGTCCAAGACCAGCACTCGTAAACCACGCCAAGTGAAAATCTACAAAAATCCTCACACCGGCGAAGTCGTTGAAACCAAAGGCGGCAACCACAAGACGCTGAAGGAATGGAAAGCTGAGCACGGCTCCGCGACGGTCGAGTCCTGGCTGACCAAGTGAGTTTGGTTTGAGTACAAAAGGGCTCGAAATGGTCATTTTTATTGGTGCGCCAGGCATCGCGCGTTGCGCGTAAGCGCAACCAGCTCGGCTGTGGTTTCTACGTTGGTGGCTTTGAGGCGAAAGTCCTTTAGCCAGTCATGGAGGCACCTAACTGGTGAGCCTGTTGTGTTGTTTGGATCTGCAGCGACGCGGGAACCTCGGGTCGACGGGTAATTTGAAAGGTCAAATCGACTTAAACATTCGCGATCTCGATTACCTTCCAACAAGAGAGGGCGAGCTCTCTCCTGTCGATCCCTATCATACATTGGAGCTTGTCGGCGCTCGGCAAGGCTGCGCCCAAATGAGCGCGCCCTGTGATTTACGATAATGGTGGGATTACTTCTCGACCAGTATTTTCGGGTTGGCACTGCCCCAGACGGTATAGAGGTCGGCCAGTAGCGCACCGTTGATCTCTTCGACTTCAGCCTGGCTGACTTCGATTGCGCCTTGCTTGCCAAACAGCACCACTTCATCACCCGCCTTGACGTCGGGTGCATCCGTGACATCGACCATCACAGTGTTCATCGAAACCTTGCCCACCACCGGCACACGATGACCATTGATCAACACCACGCCTTTATTGGTGAACACGCGGCGATAGCCATCGGAGTAACCGACCGTGATATTGGCCAGTTTCGAATCACGTGTCAGGGTGAACGTGCGGTCGTAACCCACTGTGTTTCCAGCGGGATAGCTATTGACCGAGGCCACATGCGACTTGAACTGCATCACGCGTTGATACTCAGTGCGCGTGATGACGGTATCGCCAAACAACGCGCCGCCCGTGCGCACCATATCCAGCCGCGATTCGGGTACTTCCAGGGTGGCGAAGGAGTTAGCAGTGTGCAGTGTGATCTTGCTGCGTTCGAGCTGCGCGACGTCCATCAGCCAGGCGGCTTGCTCATTGAAGGTAGCCAGCCCTTTACGCACATCGTCCTTATCTTCCACGGCAAAGTGGGTCATGATCGCAACAACTTCGATGTTTGGCAGTTTGGTGATTGCCAGCGCGTCTTGCTTACCTTGCTCGGTAGCCATTTCTAGGCCGTTACGGCTCATGCCGCTCGAGTTAAGGCCGATATGCACCTGCAGTTTGCGACCGTGTTTATGTGCAAGATCGGCCGCTTGGCGGGCGAAATCGAGGTTACCAACCAGTTCCTCTACGTTGTACTGCAGAGCATTTTCCAGCTCCCCCAGGGAGGCGGTGCGAACACGGATTAACTGGCCTTTAAAGCCGCTTTCGCGAACCACTCGCGCCTCTTCGTTACTGGCAACCGCCACACACGGTACACCCAGCGCGATCACCGAAGGCATCACCAACCCGATGCCATGACCATAAGCGTCGGCCTTCAGTACCGCACAGAGTTTCGACTTGCCGGCCAGCTCGGCTAGCAGGGAGTGGATATTGTGCTCTAACGCGGTCTTGTTGATTTCAATCCAGGCATTGCTGATTTGCGCAGTCAGCTCGGAGTTGCCGTTTGTGAGCGACAGCGGCGGCGCTGCCTGGGCCTGGCTCTGCAGAAATATCAGGCCTAGGGACAACGCTAAAACAGTATGGGTAAAGGGCATCTGAAACTCTCCATGTCATCGGTTTTTTTGTTGTTCGAGTGCGATTATTGGAAAGCTATGTAAGTTAACGTTGTATGCCGAGTTCGAAGATGTAAAAACATGTAAGGAATTTGTTCGCGCTCAACTTGGCCCTAAGCGTTTGCATCAGAAAGATGTATTGCCCGGGCGTTTACACGAAGCTTGGTTATGCCACAGGCACTGTGGTTGCTGTCGATGGCTACCGAACGTAATCAACTTGCTTGATCCTAAGGCTGGCCGTCGCGCACCAGCAGCCGAGTCCAAGACCGGCAATCGTAAACCACGCCAGCTTAAGGTTTACAAAAAATCCAGAATCTGGAGAAGCTGTAGAAACTAAGGGTGGCAACCATAAGCTTCTGAAGGAGTGGAACGCGAAACACGTTTCAGCCACCTTCGAGCCCTGGCTGATCTAGTGAGTTGGGGTTGAGTAAAAAGGGCCTGAGAGGGCCCTTAATTAGTTGGCGAGGAAGAGGGCACAACGAGAAGGCAGCGCGTTTACTTTGGCGGCTCAGGCAATGACAACGCCTGTGGTTCAGCGCGTTGAGATTATCTATTGAAGCGCTCGACTAACGAATACTGAGTTGCAGCCGTATTGGTCAACTCCTTGCTTAGTTCTGCTGAGTGATGAGCTTGCTCAGATGTCTGATCCGCCAGGTGGGCAATGGTGGTGATGTTACGGCTGATTTCCTCGGCGACGGCGGTTTGCTCTTCAGTGGCGGCCGCAATCTGCGTTGTCATATCAGTGATGTTGGCTACGGCTTCACTGATTCCCACCAATGCCCTGTCTGCTTCAAGTACCCACGCCACGCCTTCTTCGGCTTGACGATGACCGCTTTCCATTGTCTGTACGGCATTGCTAGACGAAGTCTGAAGCTTGGTGATTAGGTCATGGATCTGCTTGGTGGACTCAGACGTGCGTTGTGCCAACTGACGTACCTCGTCGGCCACCACAGCGAAGCCTCGACCCATATCGCCAGCGCGCGCGGCCTCGATCGCGGCATTAAGTGCCAGTAAGTTGGTTTGATCGGCAATACCTTTGATTACGTCTACCACTGTTCCGATTTCGTTGCTGTCCTTGGCCAACTGCGCGACGGTCTCCCCAGTTTCACCCACCACTGCAGAGAGGAGCTGGATCGCTTCGCGAGTATCTCGGGCAATGTCGCGTCCGCGTCCGGTCAGCAGGTTAGCCTCCTGGGTGGCGTCAGCTGTTCGCTGGACATGGCTCGCGACTTCTTGTGTGGTTGCTGCCATCTGGTTGACTGCAGCGGAAACTTGCTCGGTCTCGACGCGCTGGCGATCAAGTCCACGTGAACTGTCGGAGGCCAGTATGTCGGATCTCCCGGCTAGCCCACTGAGTTGCTCTGCGGTGTCTTGCAGGCGTGTAAGACAGGTCTTTAGACGCGCAGCTTGGCTCACAAAGGCTGTTTCCAGACGCGCTTGAGCCCCGTGCTGATCACTGTACATCTGTGCAATAAGTTGATCAGAAGTAGAGGGCTCAGCCATCTGCAACAGGCGCATTGTTCCTTGCTTTTGCCAACGAGAGGTCATCAGTCCGAGCGGAACGGATATGCCTATTGTGGCGACAATAGCTACGGATGCGTTGAGAAGTAGGCCGCTCAAAGTTCCCACTAGACCCATGACAAGGTACGGCAGGTAGTCCAGTAGGGCAGGCAGCCACTTGTCTCGAGTGGGAATGGCAGATTTTCCCTGGCTGATGCGCCTGTAGAGGGATTCTGCGCGTCGGATCTGCTCAGCGGTCGGTTTGACTCTGACCGATTCAAAGCCAACCACTTGGCTGCCTTCAAAAATTGGCGTTACGTACGCGTTCACCCAGTAGTGATCGCCATTCCTAGAACGGTTTTTGACGATCCCCATCCATGGGTTGCCTTGCTTAAGAGCGCTCCACATATGGGCAAAGACTGCGGATGGGACGTCAGGATGGCGGACGATGTTTTGAGGGGCACCAATCAGATCGTTTCGGCCGAAACCGCTGATCTCGACGAAGGCGTCATTGCAATAAGTAATCACTCCTCGAGCATCGGTTGTTGAGATGAGTTTCTGTTGAGGTGCTAACGCAATTTCGCGCTGCGTGACTGGTTGATTGTTTCTCATTCCTACTGCTCCTGGTGTCCTATTAAAATGCCATCGGCAGATACTAGAAAAAGGTTAGTAGGTATTGTAGAAAAACCTTTAATAACAATGCGTTGTGTTGAGTTTCGGGGGGGTGGGAACCTAGAGTATTTTGAGCTACACAAGCGAATTGTCATGTTCTACGTCCCGAATGGCATTACGCGCTCCAAGTTACTTAAAGGGTCGATCAGATCAGTGATGATTCGGTGCCTGATAGAAAGCACCCGCGTTTAGGTTGCCTTCAACGATGCCTCGGGAATCCCATGCGCTCGGCACAGTACGGCTGCACGGTTACCGAGAGGCGCAAGTCAAAAGCTTTCAAAGCCGCTTCTAATTGTTCAATTTTTGATGTGTGTAAAAAGTCCACTAGACGATCACCCTGTGCCTGGTGCACCCCGAGCAACCGGCACAAGTCGGCCTTGCGCATATCTCGCTGCATCATGGCGTTCCATAGCGCGATTTTCGCCACGGTTACCGCTGGCAAGCGGACTACGTGCCCACCAGCCTCCGGCGCAGATGCTACTGGTATGACTCGTCGCTGATCGACATAAATGGATAGGGTTGTCTCGATCGCGTTCAGGGCTTCGCTGATTGCGCTCTTCCGATCTTCGCCATAGCTGTTCAGCTCTGGAAGGTCGCGGCAGAAAATGGCAAGTCCCGGAGCACTGTCTTCCTCGAAGCGAATTGCATAGTCGTACATGGTCACTCCTCGGAGGTCATCGCGATTAATTTCACTCGCGCGCTGCGCCGGTAGGCGTCCTTCAGGTACCAAAGTGGTCTTGTGCTGCTTCTGCCATGCGGCGCATATCGGCTGAGTTAGTGACATCTCCCGTAAAGACTTCAAAGGTACCGCCTTCTTCACGGATGATCGCGCGAGTGCGCTCCGCTGACGCTACATCTCGATCGACCTCCAGTACTGGAGCTCGTTGACGTCATTGAGCGAATTCTCCGCTCCGCCCCCTGCAGTATTCCAGCCTCTACCGGTCGGGCATTTCAGCTTGGTCGAGCTGTTGGGGGTAGGAGGCAGGCCGGATTTCGTCTAGATCTTCCCAGGGACGGTATCTGGCTATTGCTAAAGGGCATTTCGGATTGTGAGGGAAATCGCGCCCTCTATCGGTCTCAGGCTGCATCGCGCTGCATAACCTGCAGGCTACAACTCCCCGTGAGAGGCGCCACTGCCTGTGCCAACTGAGAAGCCTCTCTGAAGGTGTCATGGTGATCGCATGTTATAAAAAAGTTGTACAATCATAAAACTTTGTATAGCTTTCTGCGAGCCCTCTCAGGGGCACAAGAAGTGTTTTTGCTTGACCGGAAATAACGTGAAACACAAAGGGTTTTCGTCTTTATCTGTATCTAGAGAGCGGGGATCTTGACTACAGCTATCTGCTCGAAACGGTCTGCTCCAGGATGAGATGCGCTGTAATCTCTGACCCTCTGGTTTTGCGGCAATGGGGTTCTGCGGATGGGGGTGGCGGATGTGACGTCCATGCACTTAATGGTGATTACGGCCATCACCGTTTGCGTTCTGATGAGGTGTCGCCTTGGCGTTTCGCTACCTCACCGAGGCGGCAAATTAGGCATGTTTACTCATGCGAACTGCTGATTTAGAGATCGGAAGGAATCTAGGAAACTCGGGGGCGTAAACGTGGTGAAGCCGGGGGCTCTAGGAGGCTAGATGGTGCGTGTGTTCACAGTCCCGCCGTACCGTCTGATCTAAGCATCAGTTAAACATTCGAGATGGGAAGTAAGACGTCTCCTCACTCGTTCGCGACCATAACTTCACTCTCAGGCAAACCGATGTTTAACAAAGCAATCAAGAAAAATCTGGCCGAGGCGGTACAAAAGCTTGAGGCCGCAGAGGCTAGAATCGAGGCCGTTGACCGCTCCACGGCCACGATTGAATTCAAACCCGATGGCACCATCGTAGGTGCCAACGAGAATCTTCTGGCCACCATGGGATATAGGTTGGAGGAGATCGTCGGACAGCACCATCGTATCTTTTGCTTTCCTGAGTATCAGGGCAGTGCGGACTATCATAGGTTCTGGCAGCGCTTGGCGGGGGGCGAGTACATACGTGAACGTTTCCTAAGACGTAACAAGCAAGGCGAGGAGGTTTGGCTGGAAGCGACCTACAACCCTATCCGGGGTTCCGATGGTCGTATAGAAGGCGTTCTCAAACTTGCCACTGACATCACCATTCAAGTAGTCCGTGAGCAGGAACAGAGCAGCATGGTTCAGGCCATCAGTCGTTCGATGGCTGCAATCACCTTCAACTTGAAAGGGGAAGTGCTCGAAGCAAATGAAAACTTTGAACAGGCTATGGGCTATCGCCTGGATGAGATTCGCGGAAAGCACCACCGTATGTTCTGCACGCGGGGTGAAGCAGACTCTCCTGAGTACCGTGACTTCTGGGAGCGACTGAACCGGGGGGAGTTCTTTTCTGGCCGTTTCCAACGGCTCAATCGCCACGGTGTTAGCGTCTGGCTGAGCGCAACCTACAACCCGGTATTCGACGCCAGTGGCCGACTCTACAAGGTAGTCAAATTTGCACGGGATATTACATCTTAGGTGCGCCAGCAGCAGGCCGAATCGGATGCAGCTAAGCTCGCCTACGATATATCCCAGCAGACGGACAGAAGCGCTCGCCATGGCGCTGAGGTCATCAGTGAAACGGTCGAGGTGGTGCAAGGCATAGCAGCCGAGCTATCAAGAGCTGCTGATGGCATCACTGCCGTCAATCAACAGTCTGAGATGATCCGCAGCATCGTACAGACCATCCGGGGTATCGCCGAGCAGACTAACCTTCTGGCGCTGAATGCTGCTATCGAAGCTGCAAGAGCGGGTGAGCAGGGGCGAGGTTTTGCCGTAGTCGCCGATGAAGTACGAAACCTCGCGGCGCGCACTGCCCAGGCCACCATGGAGATCGTCGACGTGGTCAAGCGCAACCATGAACTAGCTCAGGACGCAGTCGACAGCATGCAGGCTAGTCGTCACAAGGTCGATCAAGGCGTCAGCTTGGTCAATCAAGCCGGTCAGGTGATAGACGAAATTCAGAGCGGTGCACGACAGGTAGTAGAGGCGGTGCGTCAGTTTACCGAAGCGCTGAAAGATCTCTGATGTGTTTGAAGCATTGATGTGATGATCTGTAAATGTACTCCCCCCTGGTGCTTTTCCTGACAGACAGGGCGGATGCCGTTCCCCATGCACTCTTGCACAACTCGCTGCATAAGCAGGTGCTTCAAGAGCAAGTGTTGCGCTTACCGTAGTGTTCGAACACAGCCCTCGGGTGACCGCTGATCGAAGGTTTGAGGCAGAAGCCTATGGCGAAGGTTTCTTCCGGCTGGGTCTCCGTTTCGGGTTCATGGAGGAGCCCGACGTACCCATGGCCCTAATCCTGTGTCACTTGAATGAGCTGGATTTCACTCCGATGCGCACGACCTATTTCCTCAGCCGGGAGACGGTTATTCCAAAGAAGCGAATTGGTATGTCGCGCTGGCGGTAGGCGCTGTTCGCGTTTCTGCTGAAGAATGCCAGTAGCAATATTAAGTATTTCAAATTGCCTCTGAACAGAGTGTTGACTGGGAACGCAGGTGGAGATTTAAGAACGAGCAAGACCTTGCCTCTGCGGCCTTTTTCCTCTCAAGTACCATGGCTAGCGTTTGGGCAGAGCTTCTTGTTTCAAGCGGTCGCCGAGTACGCGTAGAAGTTCTTAAGTTGGGTCAATGCTTGGTGATCTGCGCCTCTGCTAAGCTCGTGGTTTAACTATTCAATGGATGACCGAATGTCTTTCGTAGACAAATTCGTTGCCGAGATACTGGGGCTGCAGGTTGCCCTCTATCACTCGCGTGCACGGTTGGAGGCTCGAACGGATAGCGAGGCTTTGCATGACCTCAGAATAGCTGTGAGGCGCATCCGGAGCCTACTTCGACCAATGCGCACTATGAGGGAGGTCTCGGCGCTGAACAATGCGGCGGCTGAAGTAGGACGGTTAACGACGCCTGCTCGCGATCTGGAGGTGATGATTCAGGAATTGAAGGAAAGGGGCTTCCTCGTCGTGGCGCACCTCAGAACAGCGCGCTTGGCCTCTGACTACTCCAAAATTCTAAAAAGCTCGGCTCTCCAGAACTTGTTCATCCAGTTGGATGAGTGGCCCTCAAATTTTCGTTTGGCTGAGATCAACGGCGGTTTAAAGCATGCCCAGCCTCAAATTGAAAAAGCACTAAAAAAGCAGATTGACCGATTGCATGCGGCGGTAGATGACGCCGGATTTGATCGGCATGAGTTGAGAATCCTGGTCAAGCGGACTCGCTATCTGACGGAGGCTTTTCCGAAATTGTCACCGCTTTCGGGTGAAGCAGCGAGTTCTCTCAAAGCCCTGCAGTCGGCTTTGGGGGGGTGGCATGACCATTATCAGTGGTGCCAAAAAGCGTTGATCGAATCCGACCTACTCCCGCTGGAAAAGGTTTGGCAGCGCTGCGCAGCGACAGCACTCGAAAAAGCGGAGACTCAACTGAAAGACTTGGCAACACGGCTGCCAAAATCCTCGGGCAAAAAAAGCCGGCTAAAGTGGCAGCAAGAGAATAAGCGCGAGTTGAGTCGCCTGAGTATTACTCTTTCAGAAAGTTACAAAATCCATGACTGGTCTTTCCTTCAAAGCAGGTGCCTTTGAGAAAACAGTTCAGCCAGGGGCAGTTTATGCTGATAGGTAAAGGGTGGACTGCATTTACGCGAACTTTCCGACTTTTTATGAACGCTTCGGCTTCGGCATAGCTGCGAAATAAATTCACAATCCAACCTTTTGGGGCGTGTTTGCTTCTTACATTCTGAGTAGCATCATGAGAATGATTTCCAAAGTCAGTTCAGGCAAATCACAAACTAGGGCAAAAAAGCTTGTGCCCTTTTGAGAACCTAGTATCGATACAGTGAATTGAGTGAGAGGTTTCTGTCAGTGCCTCAATTCCCCCTCTGACGGACTCGACTGGGTAATTTCAGAGGCTTGCCCACCCGTTTGCATTCAACCTGACTAATCTACTCCAACCAGCACACTGCATGGCCATGACCGGTTGAATCCACAACACAAAGCGGCCCTTTGAGCACTGTCGCTCAGATGTCACCGTTTTTGACCAGAAGCAGCCAGACATCAATTGCTCCAACCATCAAAAAAGCCAACTGTCGCTGCTAAATGAGTAATTAGCCCGGCAGTTGAAGAGCTATTCTGTAAACAACGGCACCGTAAATCGGAACTCTGACCCTCTACCTGGCTCGCTTTCAGCACAAATTGTTCCCCCATGGGCTTCAACAATACCCTGGGTGATGTACAAACCAAGGCCAGTGCCGGTCGGATTGCCCTCTTTTACTGTCCAGTACCGGTCGAAAATATGCGGCAGGTTTTCTTTGGGAATGCCCTCGCCACTATCACTCACGGTGAAGACAATCTCATCGCCGACCGACTTAGCATTCACGCGCACCTTGCCTAATCGCGGGGTGAACTTGATCGCGTTGCCGACCAAATTCGACAGCACCTGAAACAGCCGCTCCGGATCGGCGTGGATGCGTAGATCGGGATCGGTGTCGAAGGAAATACTGATGTCTTTGTCCAGCGCTAGCGGTGTGAGCAGCGACTGTGCCTCTTCGAACATCTGTCCAACGTCGAGCTTCTGCGGCGTGATGACGTAGCGACCAGCGTCGATTTTTGAAGTGTCGAGCAAGTCTTCGAGTAGCGTGTTCATGCGCCCGGCAGCCTGTTGCATAGTGTCTATGGCTGTGGAGATTCGACGGGAAGTATGCGGGCCGTCGGAACTGAAGGCCTTTTGCATCATGCCGCAGAGCATCGAGATCACCGTCATTGGATTGCGCAGGTCGTGGGAAACTACCGCCACCAGCTCATCGCGGGCTTGCACAGCTTTCTGTTCGCGGCGCACTTGCCGAGCCAGATCGTTTTCCAGCGCCGAACGGCGCAGATCGTTGGCGGCGAACAGATCACCGTGGCTCCATTTGGTGGAAATCCCAGCCATCTCGACTTTCCAGATTTCAAACGAGGTACGCGGGCGCAAACGCAGGCCGGCTTCCGAGTTTTCTAGATCCAGCGGCTTGCGCGGATCGCCGCTCCAATTGATGTTCTCCTTTACCTCTGGACGGAACCAGAACACCCCGTTGTCCACCGGTTTCGGCAAGCTAATGGCAAGCACGCCGCTGGCTACTTGCTGATATTGCTGTGCCGGCGGGTAGACATCGCTCAGATGATGGCTGGCAAATACCGCCTCGCCACTATCCAGCAGCCACTTGTGTAAAGCGCGAATTTCATCCGGCTCCGGACAGTTGCCGTAACGGTGCAATTGTTTGTCTTCAATGATCGCGATGCCGCCGGCATTGGTCAGCGCCATCAGGGTCTGCGGCTGGTTTGCCAGGCCGTCGAACACATTCTGTGGCGAGTCGATCATCGCTTGGTTGAGCAGCACCAATGCCTCTACTTTCTCTTCACGCTGGCGGCTGATCCCCAAGGCTTCCATAGCGCTGATTTGGAGCGACAATACCTGGCCTATGGTTTGGCACGCCGCTCGCAACTCATGTGGCACATGCAGTGGCTGGCGATTGCCGCAACTGATCAAGCCCCAGAGTTTGTCGCCCTTGAGCAGGGAAATGCTCATCGACGACAGCACTCCCATGTTCTTCATGTACTGGCAATGGATCGGCGACACGCTGCGCAGGGTGGCGAAACTCAGATCCAGCGGCGTGTTCGTGTCCGTACGCAACTTTGGCACAAGTGGCACCGGCTGATAGTCGGCATTGGGGATGATCCGCAGCCAATTAGTGCGATACAGCTCGCGTGCTTGTTCGGGAATGTCCGACGCCGGGAAAAACAAGCCATTAAACAATTCCATCGACGGGGCCGACGATTCGGCGATGACCTGACCGTGGCCTTCTTCCTCAAAACGGTAAATCAGCACCCGGTCGTAGCCAGTTATGGCCTGGATTTCCTTGACGCTGATGTCGTACAGCGCCTGCAAGGTGGTGGCCGCTTGCAGGCGCTGAAGCATGCGCCCCAGATGAGTCTGGTTACCCGCAACGTTTTGCGTTTGGAAATTCTCGACGTTGATTTCCAGCTCCAAGATCAGAACACCCTGATGGCGATGCAGCAAACCCACGAACGCGATGTTATTGAGTCGGAAGTGCAGCGGCGGTGCGTCGGACAGCGCTTGTTGCAGTAAGGCTTCGCGCACTTGTGCCGCTTCAACGTCGCCGATCAGGCTCTCGAGTGGCTGACCAATCAGGCCTTGCGGCGCCCTGGCCAGTAGGGTTTCGACGTTGGTGCTGACCTGGATGATTCCCAATGCAGGCTCGCTCAGGGTTAGCAGCAAACCGTGGGGCTGGATCGCACCGGGAAAACGAATCGGCTCGTCGGCGCAGTTGACCAGCAGTTCTTCAAACCCGTCCATGTCTTGCGGGATCATGCCAGTACCTCCCGGATTTCGAGCCAGTGCTCGAAACAACTGAATGTAGTTTGTGCCGACGCGACGACGACGGCGCGCTCCTCGGCGCTCATCGAGCGATTGCTCAAGTATTGGATGAAGTCACGCAAACGGCGCCCGGTGGCGGCGCCGTAGATATCGAGGAAGGCTGCGCCGTTATTGGCTTCCAGGCCTAGCCGTGAAGAGATTTCCCGACGCAGAATCTGCCCGCCGAGCGTCGCGCCTTCGATCACATATAGGACGCCTAGGCAGGTCGAGCTGGTGGTGATGAGCGGCAGTTGATCGCACTGGGGCATGCTTGCCAGCGCTGCGGCGGACACACCCAGGGCTCGCAGGTCGGCACGCAAGGTCTGTGCTTTGAGACGGGGGGCCAGATCAAAGTCAGCCGGGATCGAATGGCTGTTCTGCAAGGCGATTTCCAGCGGTAGATAGAAGCCGTAATAGGCCTGCATCAGCTTTACAAAAGCCGGCTTATCGAGGGTGTCGGAGAAAAAGGGAAGGCGTTTTTCCAATGCGATGTGCAGTTCGGCAGTGCCGGCTCTCAGATCTTGAAGCACCGGTGGCACATAAACTTCACGGGCCTTTGCTTGCATGTAGATCGCTCTTGGTGGGGCCACATGGGGCCAGGCTTGGAGTGGGGCGCATATGTCATTTTACCATTCCAGCGTCATAACCCAAGACGACCCTCCGTCCACATTTGAGCCAACTCTCCAAAAAAAATTCTAACGGCCATTTGTAAGTACCGAATATCAGCTATTGGCGTGGCCGATAGCAGTCATTCGGGGCATGAGGACGTTCGAGTCACTTTACGGGTGGGGCAGTATGAAAGAGATGTGAGCGATTGGCATTGCGCCAGAGAAAGGGGGAGGTGTACCGATTTTTGTACCAACGCCCATGTAAAGCAAGTCAAAAGCGGGTACTCCTGAGTAGGTAAGTGCCCGGATTATTGACTATTAGTACTTTGCCTTACCCCTTAAGAATCGCGGTGTAATTCTGCGCGGAATTACGCCAGAACTGCCTATCGTTTAGAGCTGCAATCGACCCATTGGTGCCGGTGCCACAGTCAGCAATGGGCCAATCAATCTCGTCCGCTGCGTCGGCAGGCATGTCAGCATATCTTTGAGAGAGGCACATGGATCATGCCCATTCATGTGGGCTTAGATATCCAGGCAAATTTTGCCGAAATGCTGGTTGGTTTCCTGATACTTGAACGCTTCGACAATCTCGCTCAAAGGGAAATGACGATCAATAATCGGGCGCATACCATTAGCATTGATGGCTCGGATCATGTCTTGTTGCTGGCTACGGCTGCCCACCAATACACCCTGCAGACGCACTTGCTTGATCAGTGCCGGTACAAAATTCATTGCACCGCTTACGCCACTCAATATCCCGATGACTGAGATGTGACCAGCAACCCGAATTGCAATCATCGATTGCTCAAGCGTCGCAGGGCCGCCGACTTCGATGATGTGGTCAACACCACGGCCACCCGTTAGAGCGCGTGCAGTTTCGCCCCAGTTAAGGTCTTTGCGGTAATTGATTACATGATCAGCGCCTAGAGCTTTCAGACGTTCAAGCTTTTCGTCGCTTGAAGAGGTAGCAATGACGGTAGCACCGGCCATTTTAGCGAACTGTAGGGCGAAAATTGAAACGCCACCAGTGCCTTGGACGAGCACGGTGTCGCCCGGCTTGAGGGAGTCATCGGCCATCAGGGCGCGCCATGCAGTAAGGCCGGCGGTGGTAAGTGTCGACGCTTCAGCATGGCTGTAGCCAGTAGGCGCTAGGGTGAACGATGTGGCTTTGGCCGTCACGTGCTCACGAGCGTAGCCGTCAATGCCATCACCTGGCACGCTAACAAAGCCTTCAACCAGGGGCGCACCGTTGATCCACTCCGGGAAGAAGGTGCTGACTACCGAGTCACCCACCTTGAATTCAGTGACATCTGGGCCGATAGCAATGACTTCACCGGCACCATCGGCCATGGGGATGCGTTTTTCGCTAGGGCCCCACATACCGCTGACCACCGCGAAGTCGTGGTAGTTGAGCGAGTTGGCGTGGAGGCGTACGGTGATTTCGCCACGCGCTGCGGCTCGCACTTCGCTGCTGCCAACCACAACGTTTTCATAGCCGCCACCGGGTTGGACGAAGATAGTTTTGCTACTCATAGGGGTTTCCTCATGTTTTCTAATTACGCGAAATAACGAAATGAAAATTTAAAAATTACAATTCGATGATCAGCCTAGCCGCAAATTCATCAATCGCCTGCTCATTGCGCCGGTAGTAAGTCCACTTTCCGATGCGGGTGGTTAGCACGAAGCCTGCGCGCTGCAAGATAGCTAAGTGTGCAGACGCGGTAGAAGGTGAAAGCCCGGCCTTGTGCTGCAAATGGGTTACGCACACTCCTATCGCAGGATCGCCATGATCCTGAGGTGGGAAATTACTGATTGGGTCTTTGAGCCACTCCATCATTTGCATGCGAGTGTCATTGGCCAGGGCTTTTAGCTGTTCGAGTATCATGGTCGGCAATGCTACGCTTTTTTACGAAATGTTCAATAAGTAATCTATTGGCCTTCGCAAGGTTTTTAGATCAAAAAACGTATCCCGTTGAATCCACCCTGCGTTTATAGATGCATTGAATGGCTTCTTGGACTACCCGCTCGGCGTGTTGATCATCGTCTTGCTGTTGTTCTTCTAGAGGTTTGCTGTAGCTCTTTATCCAGGTATAGAGGCTATGCGTCGACAGGCCAAGACGCGCCACCACATCAGCGAAAGGCATCTTTTTTCAGTCACTTGATTGACCGCATGGATTTTGAGTTCTTCGGGGTAACGCGGGTTGCTCATGGCACCTCCTGATTGGCCTCAGTTTAAGGCAAAGAGGTATCTACGAACCCCGTGTGCGATTCATACCGATGCGGCCTACCAGCTTGAAACACCTTGCAAACGTTGCGTGATTGAGAAACGACACGCGTCTCTCTAGATTTTAAATCGCAATGCCGGGCCCCTCTGACAGCTAACCGCTGCCATGTCGGAGTTGCAGTTTGTATAACTTCGACACTTAGAGGAGGGGCTCATGACTGCCCTAGAACCGTTCTTCTTGGCCGAGTTCCTCGGCACAGCCACTTGGTTGTGGCTGGTTTTTATAAGCATCGTGATGGGCCTGTTGGTCTTCGATCTTGGGGGGCTACACCGTGAGCAGCGAGAAATCGGCGTTCGTGAAAGTCTGCTGCTTTCTGCTGGCTATATCACGGCTGGCTTGCTGTTCGGCCTCTGGGTCTGGCAGGTCAAGGGCGGTGATGCCGGCATGGATTTCTATACCGGCTTTCTGATCGAGAAATCGTTATCGATGGACAACGTGTTCCTGATGGCGATGATCTTCAGCTTTCTCTCAATCCCGCGTAGGTATCAGCACGAGGTGCTGTTCTGGGGCATTCTGGGTGTCATCGTGCTGCGCGCGATCATGATCGGCCTAGGTGCTGCGCTTATCGCCGAGTTCAGCTGGATTCTCTATGTGTTCGGCATCTTCCTGCTTCTCACCGGAGTGAAGATGCTGTTCAGCAAGGTAGATGCCCACCCTAATCTTAGCGATAACCTGCTGGTGAAGTTCCTGCGCAAACACATGCGGGTGACCGAACAACTGCATGAAGGGCGCTTCTTTGTGCGTCAGTATGATGCTAGCGGCAAGTCCGTGGTCTGGGCGACGCCGTTGTTCTTGGCTTTGGTGCTGATCGAGTGTGCCGACCTGGTGTTCGCCTTGGACAGCGTGCCAGCGATCTTCGCCATCACCCAAGACCCCTTCATCGTCTATACCTCGAACATCTTCGCCATCCTTGGCCTGCGTGCGTTGTATTTTGCCCTGGCGGCGATGATTCACCGCTTCGCCTACCTCAAGTACGCGCTGGCACTGGTGCTGGTGTTTATCGGTGGCAAAATCTTCCTGGTCGGTATCATCGGTAAGATTCCGGCGGTCATTTCCCTGAGCGTGACACTGGGGCTGCTGCTGGGCGGAGTGCTGCTGTCGCTGTGGAAAACCCGCGACCAGGCCTCTGCTGGCTCGCATGAGTAAATCTAAAAAGTTGGCGGCCAGTCGGCTGCCTCCTAGCGAATGGGCGACATGAGATATGGGGACAGCAATCCACGGCTCTGCCAAGCTCGCGTCAATACCGTTCCAATGAGATGAGCGAACTCAGGAGTTTGCTCCGACCGATGGCACAGCCATAAGGTATCTCCCTTTTATAGATAGCTGAGACCGTATCGTTGCTGGAGCTGGAGCAATTCTTCCCGACTAGGCTTTTCGGGAGCGAGACGACGTATCAATTCACCGGCTTCCCTGAAAAAACCTTCTGCTCCTCCAGGAGTAAAGGTGGTGAGAAATCGACAATTGCTATCACCGTCGTTTTTAAAATACTGCTGTACGCCGCGCGGAGCCACGACGTAGCTGCCTGGCCCGGCTAAGTGAAAATCCTCGCCAATCTGCATGGTTAGCTGTCCTTCAAGGATGAAGTTGTTTTCATCCTCGCCCGTGTGGATATGGCGCGGTACTACACCTCCAGGCGGGAGTACGGTCTCCATAAGCGAATACAATCCTCCTGTTTCGTTAGCAAACACCTTGATGTTCATGAGAGCGCCTGTAGGGTGCAAAACATGATGGCCTTCATCAGGACTGATCATGCGTGCTCTGATCGGATTACTACTCATACCTTTCTCCAGTAGCTTTTGGGCGGGTCGATGGGTAAGCCATCTCAAACTTATGGAGGATTTTATCGGCACCCGTCGTGGTAGAATTCGTGTATTAAGTCAACTTATCTGCAAAAAGCGTCAAAATGGCTAAGAATCCACTTCCACCTTCCGGCGCGTCAGGAAAAATCGTAACTGCGATCAGCTTTACGGCTTTGAGTGAGGAACTCTCGGGATCAAAGACTCATCTTCATGAGCAGGGGCAACTGGTCTTGTCTATGCTTGGGGTTGTCGCGTGCGAGGTTGCCGATAACCACTGGATAGTGCCACCTTATTGCGCTCTCTGGATTCCTGCTGGCGTTCCCCACCAAAGCCGCGCCTCTGCCAACGCTCGCGGGTATTTCCTTTTCATCACACCATCAGCATCCACTCTTCCAGACGAGTGCTGTACGTTCAGTATCAGTGCCATGCTGCGCGAAATGATTATTGAGCTATGCGAAGGTCGCTGCGACCGCAGTATTCGCAGTAAAGATCTAATCACCCAATTGCTGCTTGAAGAGTTGAGCGCTATGCCAAAGGTGAGTACACATTTCCCAATGCCAGCTGATTTGAGGTTGCGGCGCATAGCTGAATCATTGATCAACGCTCCTGATAACAGAAAAACGTTAGAGCAATGGGCAAGTTTTGGCGGGATGAGCGAGCGCACATTTTCACGTCAGCTGTTCAAGGACACCGGCATGTCTTTTGGTAAATGGCGTCGACAGCTTCATCTGATGGTCGCGCTGAAACTGCTGGCTGAGGGGAAGAGCGTCCAACAGGTAGCTGGAGACCTTGGGTATGAGGCCGTAACGAGCTTTATCAGGATGTTCAAGCTGGCGCTCGGCACCACGCCGGCAAAATATGTTTCATTACCCGATTTGGGGCGCAAGAGGAAATAGGCTGAAGATCGCTCTCTGCACGCTGCTACTTGTCTTCATCGAGATTCGTTGCGCTTAGCGGGGCGCTAACGTTCACGAAGGGACATTAATAGCTAAAACGCTCTGCAAGCTTATAGCCGACAAACCATCATATAATCGACGGCGTGTGGTTCAGCTCGTCGACCATATCCATCACTTGCCGTGCCCGATCTGTAGCGGACTTGTCCTCATCAAGCTTTAAGACAGCAGATGTAAGCATAGACAGCCATTCCTGATGCGTTGCCCAGCTCCGTCCTGGGACTTCTTCATCATCATGCTGGGCTGCCCAGGCCAGAAATTCCGGTTTAGCTTGACCGAATCGTTTCATTTCTCGACGTTTAGTCTCTCTAACCTGAGTTCAACAGGAAGATAAAGGGACACCGCAAGATCAAATCCATTATCAAGCGGTTGACCCCAGTGCATTACTGAGCCGGCAACCACGGCACGTCCATGAAAGCGCATTTATTTTAGCAAGCGCTCTCCTTTCTGGGTTTTGTCTGCCAGATTTTGATATGACGGATCACTCGACAACCACAAAAAATCATCTGCTTCCAGGTGAGTTATGTTCAGTTCCTTTGCTGATGCATCCGCTAAGGTCGTGGTGCCGCTAAGCACGCGGATGGGGTCTCTCTCTCTTAGCTAGCGGAACAAAATTTCTGGTTGGACTTACTGCTGAGTCGGCATGGTACGGTCAGTGTCGTAACTTCCATGATTCCGGTCGTATTTGGATGCGACCAAGTCTTACTGGTCGGTATAGTCAACTCCGTTACCACGCCGGAGTGCCTTCAATTGGACAATACCCGTGAGCGCTTGATTGATTCGGCACTGAAGCTGTTTCTGTCACAAGGTATATACGTTACTGGGGTGATGACCATCGCCGCGATGGCGGGTGTTACCAAGATGACGCTCTACAGCCATTTCCCCTCTAAGGATGCGCTGATAGTGGCTTGCCTTGAGGAGCGTGACCGGCGCTGGCGTGAAGAGGTGGCACGCACCTTGGCGGGGCATCCTGACCCGGTCAGTGGCATACTCGCTTTTTTCGATCTGTATCAACGCTTTCTTTTGCGAGATAGCGAACGCGGGTGCCTGTTCGTCAACAGTGCGGCTGAATTCCCCCAGTTTAGCCACCCTGTGCATTTGGCAGTGAGCAGGCATAAGCAAGGGATACGCGAAAATCTCGCTGCCTTGGCCATGAGCGCCGGTGTTAGAGATCCTGACGTAGTTGCTGAGGGGGTGTTCATCTTGCTGGAGGGCAGTTTTGTCAGCGGTGCCATGGGACAGGAAGTTCGGGTATTCGACACTGCCCGGCAAATAGCTGATTGCTGGATCCGGAAGCAGTGTCAGCAGGAGCAGAGCGTATGACCCTAGGCTTATTAGCTGCCATTGCAGCCACTTTTGCCTGGTCGCTGCTCTACATCTTTCCGGGGTTGGTCGGCGATTACAGCCTTTTTGATCTGGCTGTGGTCAGCTATGGCTTTGCCGGTATAGGTAGCCTTCTAGTGCTATTTTTTTTCCGTAACGAAGTGCGGCAATTGCCACTGAGCGACTGGGCCTGCGCCGCACTGTTGGGTTTCTTGGGATACATCGGTTATTTCTTTCTGATTACCACTGCGGTCTTGGCAGCTGGGCCGGTGATACCTCCGGTGATGATGGGGTCGGTACCGATCGTGCTCGCGATTGCCGGCAACATGCGAAGCTCCAGTGTGCCATGGCGCGCCATTGCCGGGCCGCTGGTGGTGGCGGCCTTGGGCATAAGTTTGGTCAATCTGAGCGTGTTTGATTTTAGCAGCGAGACGGTGGTACTCCCGACAACTTCAATATTGTTTGGGCTGCTCGCAGCGTTGCTGGCAATCGGATTTTGGATTGGTTTTGGCCTATTAAATGAAAGTGCTTTGGCTCGACGTCCAAGCATGTCCCCCATGTTGTGGTCAGCCATGCTGATTTTCATGTGCAGCGTCGAAATGCTGGCCTTTATCCCAGTTGGGCTGTACTTGAAACTGTCCCACTTCGCCAGCCATCCGAGCGGGTTGGCAGGTACTCAGGCGCTAATGGTATGTGGGTTAATTCAGGGGTTAGGGGCTACGCTTGCAGGTGCCTGGGCATGGTCAATCGCAACTCGGCGTCTACCACTAGCTCTAAGCGGGCAATTGATCGCCAGCGGAACCATTTATGCAACTACGATGGGCCTGCTCCTCAACCAACGCTGGCCCTCTCCTATGGAAGCGGTTGGGACGGGGTTGCTATTCGTAGGGGTGGTGTGGGCTATTCACGCCTTTTATCGCAGACAAACGCGCCTCGAGACGCGTGGTGGGGGGGAGCGCGTTATTGGAGGGGAGTAGGGCAGCGAGCAGCAGGACGTATCACTCAGCAATTCCGCCATGGCGGCGTTCATGCACTAACCCCCGGCAGCCTAATTACTTGTGAGCTGTTTGCTTGCTTGTATAG
This sequence comes from Pseudomonas violetae, assembly GCF_023072615.1. Taxonomy (GTDB): domain Bacteria; phylum Pseudomonadota; class Gammaproteobacteria; order Pseudomonadales; family Pseudomonadaceae; genus Aquipseudomonas; species Aquipseudomonas violetae. The sequence continues at coordinate 103,047 of NZ_JAKNRW010000012.1, read as the reverse complement.
TTCGCGGGTCAGGAATAAATTCGATTCTTCAAGGATCCGATCCAGCTATAGGCCAAAGGGAAATTGCCGTGACCTACTCGAAATCGCTCTGTACAACCTCACCCTTTGATCTCAACTACGCCCATGTTGCTGTTGGCTTATAGTCAGCCACTAAGACGTTGCGATGTTGAGTATCAATCCATTGAGGACTACCGAATGCGCGTGATGATCCTGGATGACGATCCCTGGATATCCGATCTTTTAAAACAGCTCGTGTTGAGCATCCGCCCGCTTGCTCAGGTCGATTGCTTTATCGATGTCGCTAGCGCTTTAGAGGCTTGGCAGCCAAGTACCTATCAGTTGGTGATGGCTGACTGGAATTTACCGGGTGCACCCGGCGTGAACTTGTTGCAGACAATACGCGAAAAAGATCAAAGCACGCCGCTGATCATGATCACTGGGCGCGCTGATCGAGACAGTGTTCTGGCGGTAAAGTCGCTGAGGATCAGTGCCTTTTTTACCAAGCCATTCCAGGTTGCGCGTGTCGTACAACGTTTGGACGCGCTCCTTCCGCTTGATGAGCCCTCCCATGCAATTACTGTCAACGCTGAAGACCTGATCAGCTATCTCAGTGGTTTGTCTGCGGATGAGTTGGATTTGCCTTTACTCGCCTCGGTAAAAAACAAACTTCAGCTCGGCTATGGCGGGGCGCCGATGGATTTACGAGCACTCGCCAACGATTGGCAGTATGACCCGGCACTATGCGCCCACTTGATCGCCGCCGCCAACGGTGCAAATTATCTCGGGCTCGGTCAGCCGTGCACGAATCTGAAGGGTGCTCTGACACGGTTAGGAGGTCTTACCAGCGTGAATCTGGCGATTAGTCAGGCACTGCGACAGGCCAATACTCAACCTGACGGCATGCTGATGACCTTCAGCCAGGCTCATTTGGCTGATGCCGAGCGTTTAGCTGAGAGGGTTATTCTCCTAGCTCAGCAATGTGGTCTTGATCCCGCTCCGCTGCAAAGTGCCGCCTTGTTGCACCGCATGGGCGAATTTTGCGTGCTATACCATAGTCAGGAATGGGAAAATCAGGGCAACAGCCTGACTGAAGAAACACTGGTAGACGCTCTTCGTATTTTTGCAGCGCCATTTGCCGCTCGCATTAAAGCGAGTTGGGGACTGCCGATGATGTTACGGAAGCTTATAGGTGCCATTTTTGTCTTGCCTTCCATGCAGGTCTGCCGAGAACAGGTGTTGATGCGTCTAGCTGCAGCCATGAACAACGGCGAACCTGAAGCAGCCATAGAGAGGCTTAGACGCTTAGCGGGTATCGCTTGAAGCTTGAAAGACGGTTACTCCGATTCTAGCGGTGCTAGATAGCGTGTTAACTGAGTTCTACTAGAGGAAATGAAGTGCCCAATAGGTCGTTTAGTAACAAACCAGTCCTACTCATAGTCGAAGATCAGGTTAGTGACCTGAAACTTCTGAGTGCAGCGGTGCAAGATTTAGCCGAAGTCTTTTTTGCTAAAGCTGGTCGGGAGGCACTTGACATCGCCCGACAGTGCAGGCCGGATGTTGTGCTGCTCGACATAGAGATGCCGGGCCTGAGCGGCTTTGAGGTTTGCCGTATGCTGAAGGCTGACCCAGAACTTCTCCACGCGGCGGTCATTTTCGTAAGTGCTCACACAAAAACAAGTAATGAACTTCTTGCCCTTGAGTGTGGAGGAGTGGATTTCATTAAGAAACCACTAAACGTACCTGTTACAAGAGCCCGAATTAAAGCTCATATTGCTTTGCGAAACGAGGCAAAGAGGCTTGCAAATCACGATGCATTAACCGGGTTGCCCAACAGAATATTGCTGCAGGATCGAACCGAGCAGGCGCTTAAAAAGGCTCGACGCAGCAATGGACGTGTGGCAATGCTTCTGCTTGATTTGGATAATTTCAAAGTAATTAATGATTCCATGGGTCATTCAATCGGTGACCTAGTATTGCAGGAGGTTGCATCTCGACTATCTCACTCCCTGCCTTTACAGGGTACTGTAAGTAGGCAGGGAGGAGATGAGTTTATATTTCTCCTACCAGATGTGCTTGGTTTCGATGCTATAGGCGATTTTGCTGGAAGGGTGCTCGCGACCATATCAACCCCATTTTTTATTCAAGGGAATCGATACAATATTTTTGCGAGTATAGGCATTAGTATCTTTCCGGAAGATAGTGGTGATATAGAGTCGCTTTATCGTTGCGCTGATGCAGCCATGTATCAGGCAAAAGTTTTAGGGCGCAATCGTTATTATTTTTTTTCTGATAGTATCGAAACTAGCATGCGAGCAAGGCACTTGCTAGATCATGGTATGCGAAGCGCTTTAGAGGATGGGGTTTTTAATGTTTATTATCAAGCGAAAGTAGATGCGAAGAATAATAAAGTTGTCGGGTTGGAGGCGTTGGTTCGATGGTGTAACAACGACGGCGTGTTCATCTCTCCTTCCGAATTTATTCCGTTGGCAGAAGAGACCGGATTAATAGTCTCGATTGGACGATATGTCCTGCTGCAAGCGTGTAAAGATGCGAAAATGCTGCATGACTTAGGTTATGAAATTCCTGTTAGTGTAAACATTTCAGTGGTGCAGTTTCGTGATGAGCATTTCCTAGGTATGGTAGAAAGCGCTCTGAAAGAAACGCGGCTGGAAGGGCGATTTCTGGAGATGGAGATTACTGAGGGAGTTCTTGCTCGAGATATCGATAATGCTCGCGAAAAACTTATGAATTTGAAGTTTCTAGGTGTGGGTGTTTCTATTGATGATTTCGGTACTGGTTATTCTAGTCTGGCATACCTCAAGCGATTTCCAATTGATGTTCTGAAAATAGATAAAAGTTTTGTTCGTGATATGTTGGTCGATAAGTGCGATTCGGCAATAATTGACGCTATTATAAAGCTAGCTGAAGCGCTAGAGCTAAAATTGGTGGCCGAGGGTGTAGAGACTAAGGAACAGTCTGATGCCCTTCTGAAAAAAGGTTGCCAAGTTATGCAAGGTTATCTGTATTGCCACCCGATCCCAATTACTCAAATGTGTTCATTTTTGGCTTCTAGAGTCGAGTTTGATGCTGTGAGTATTGAAAATTTGCCGTAGCTCGTTCCTCAGAACTATTGGAATTCTGTGTTAGAGCCTCGAAACCATTAATCACTGGATGTTGCGGGTGAAAAAAAATACGTCGTTGGCTTGGAATTGGGGCGCAGCCATCACTTTCGTGATGGGGCTGCTAGCAAGCACTTTAGGAGCTTGGTTCCTTGAGCGTGTCAATGCAGAGCGTGCTCAAGAGGCGATCATAGCGGCTACTGAGCAAGCCGCCGATCTTGTTTTGACTCGTCTCAACCTCTACCAGTACGGGTTGAGAGCCGCTCGCGGTGCCGTTGTGACTGCCGGGGAGTATGGCATTACGCGCGATTTGTTTGATAGATATCACAAAACTCGCGATCTATCTTTGGAGTTTCCCGGAGCAAGAGCTCTAGGGTTTATCCGACGTGTACAGGAACGCGATGAAAGTGCGTTTATAAAGTATGCTCAAGCTGATGGTGCAGCGAATTTTTCCATCCGTCAATTCGCACCCCATCCGGGTGAGCGTTACGTTATCCAGTATGTCGAACCTTTTGAAGGAAACCAGGCCGCAATTGGGCTGGATATTGCTTCGGAAGTAGCGCGGCGAGAAGCTGCTCAATCCTCTATACAGAGCGGGATGGCTAGAATCACTGGGCCCATCACACTGGTACAAAAAGATACTAAGCCACAGCAATCCTTTTTGTTGTTAATGCCCATCTTTCGCGGTGGTATAACGCCCGCAACTCCTTTGGCGCGAGACGAAGCAGCCTTTGGATGGAGCTATGTTGTTTTACAGACTGAGCAGGTGCTTCAAGACCTGCGAATAGAAAATGAGTCAGTGCATCTTCAACTGAGAGATATCACCACGCCCGATCAATCTAAGCTTTTTTATGAAAGTACAATCGACTCGGGTGATCATGAAATATTATTAACCCATTCGTTGGAGCGCGTCGTTTATGGGCGGCGGTGGGAAATAAAACTCGGGGCGAATCAGCTATTCATACAGAACCTTCATCAAGTTTCTCCGAAGGCTGTCCTGTTCACAGGTGGGCTCCTCACTTTTCTGCTGGCGGCCCTAGCGGGTGTTGTGAATGTCAGTCGTCAGCGTCGTCGGCAGGTCATCGCAGAGCAAGCTAGGCTAGCGGCTATCGTCGAGAGCTCGGCTGACGGAATCATCGGAAAAAAACTTGATGGGGTTGTTACCACCTGGAACAAGGGCGCGGAACAGATTTTTGGTTATACAGCTGAGGAGGCAGTAGGACAGTTACTTAAAGATTTGATTGTTCCGGAGGAGCTCGCTTCTGAAGAGGTTCTAATTCTTGAGCGAGTCCGGGGCGGAGAGCGTATAACAGGTTTTGATACTATTCGGCGGCACAAAGATGGTCGGTTAATCGATATTTCTGCTAGCATTTCCCCGATTTATGGTGATGCAGGACAAGTCATTGGAATATCTAAAACCTTAAGGGATATCTCGTCAAAAAAAGCTGCAGAAGCAATAATTCTAAAGCTTAATTCAAATCTAGAAGAACAGGTTTCAGAACGCACTTCCGAGTTGCGACATCTTAATTTGTTGCTGGGTACTGTACTGCGCTCGGCTACCAAAGTCTCGATCATTGCAACGGATCGCGATGGCGTTATTCGTGTTTTCAATGAGGGGGCTGAGCATCTGCTAGGCTATAGTGCCGAAGAGTTAATTGGTAAATGCACCCCAGCACTTTTCCACGATCCTGCGGAGGTCGCTGTCCGTGGCAGTGAACTAAGCCAAGAGCACGCTCAATTAATCGAAGGGTTTCGTGTTTTTGTACATAAACCTGAGAGTGAAGGTGCGGAAACTCGGGAGTGGACTTACATACGTAAGGATGCAACAAGATTTCCGGTCTCTCTGGTCGTCACCTCAATGCGTGATGACGAAGGGAAAACGACTGGATACCTCGGTATCGCGGTAGACATTACTGAGCGTAAAACTGCGGAAAAACAGTTGGCTGCTAGCCTCGAGACCACGCAAAGACAACGCGCTGAGTTGTTGGCAGTACATGATCAGTTACTGATGGCGGCTAAAGTTGCGGAGCTGGGCATCTGGTCTTGGACGTTGGCGGATAATTCCTTGCAGTGGAATGATAAGATGTACGAGTTTTACGGCCAGCCTGTCGCATTGCGTGATAATGGGCTTACTTATAACAATTGGTACTCCAGTGTTCACCCGGAGGATGTCGTAGATACAGCTGCCAAGCTGAACGCAGCGATAAATGGCGTAGGTGTGTATGACCCAGTTTTTCGCGTTATACGCCCTGATGGTAAGACTCGTTTCATTCAAGCAGGTGCTCACATCGAGCGCAGTGAAAATGGCAAAGCATTGCGTGTGACCGGTATCAATAGGGATATCACTTCCCAGCGCGAACTGGAGACCAACCTGCAATACGCGAAAGAACAGGCAGATATGGCCAGTGCGGCCAAGTCAGCCTTCCTAGCCAATATGAGTCATGAAATACGCACCCCCATGAACGCAGTATTGGGTATGTTGCAGTTGGTTCAGCAGACTGATCTGAGTAGTCGTCAACTCGATTATGTGACAAAGGCTCAGACGGCGGCGAAGTCACTTTTGGGTTTGCTCAACGATATCCTTGATTACTCGAAGATTGAAGCTGGAAAGCTGCAACTGGATTTGCACGTTTTTGAGCTTGAACCGCTTATGCGTGATCTCGCCGTTGTGCTAGCAGGGAATCAGGGTGAAAAAGAGGTCGAGGTTATTTTCGACTTAGACACTTGTCTGCCCAGCGCCTTGTTGGGGGATAGCTTGAGGCTGCAACAGGTATTAATCAACCTAGCCGGCAATGCTCTTAAGTTCACTCTAGCAGGGCAGGTTGTCATCAGCGTTAAGCAACGCATGCGCACTGAAAACACGGTTTGCTTGCGGATCTCTGTTTCTGACACCGGAATTGGTATAAGTTCGGAACAGCTTAATCGTATTTTTGAGGGTTTTACTCAGGCTGAGGCATCAACTTCCCGGCGCTTTGGTGGTACCGGTTTGGGGCTGGTTATCTGCAGGCGGTTGGTCAGTTTGATGGGCGGTGAACTTCAAGTGGAGAGCCAACTGGGTGTAGGAAGCCGGTTCTGGTTCGATCTCACCCTTGACGTGGCACAAAGTTCGCCTCTGCGATCCACCTGTCCTGGAGTGGATGTACCTACTCGACTCTTGCTGGTGGATGACAACGTAGTAGCGGGCGAACTGTTGTTGCGAACCGTTCATGCGCTTGGGTGGAAGGCAGATCTTGTGAATGGAGGCGCCCAAGCAGTGGATTGGGTGAAGAGCGCTCAAGTGCAAGGCGAACCTTACGACGTAGTGCTCATGGACTGGCGGATGTCCGATATGGATGGACTGAGTGCAGCGCAATTGATCCATCAGCAGGATAATGATGTGCGACCGCCGATGATCATAATGATCACTGCGTATGGTCGCGAAATTTTGGCCGACGTCCATCAACAGGGAGATGCCCCTTTTGTTGGTTTTCTTACCAAGCCTGTTACACCCAAGCAATTAGCAGACGCGGTGCAGAGAGCGTTCGACGATGGAAGTGCTCTCTATTCGCCTCCTTCCAAGTCGATAGATTTAAGGCCGAAGCGTTTGGCCGGACTGCGACTATTGGTGGTTGAAGACAATGCCATTAATCGGCAAGTTGCAGATGAACTGCTGACGAGCGAAGGTGCACAGGTGACGTTGGCTGACGGTGGATTAGAAGGTGTCAGCAAGGTGGAATGTGAGCAGGTGCTGTTCGACGCTGTGTTGATGGATATTCAAATGCCCGATATCGATGGTTTGGAAGCGACACGTCGAATTCGCTCCAATCCACGCTTTACAGAGTTGCCGATTGTGGCGATGACAGCCAATGCTTCTAGTGCTGACCGCGAGGCGTGCCTAGCTGCTGGGATGGATGAGCACGTCGGTAAACCTATAGATTTGGAACAGCTCATCGGTACGCTACTTTCACAAACGGGACGCAAATCTTCTCATGAGCCTTTGGCGTTCGGAAAATCTAATGGTAATAATGCTATTGAGTCTCGTACTTCGATCCTAGCCCGCTTTGGCGGTGATGAGGGTTTGATCAGAAATGTGCTACTTAGTTTTGGCCCGGAGTTGGAGAAGCAACTGAGTCGCCTTGAAGAATGCGTTAGCCGTCGAGATGCATCGGGAGCTATTTTCATTCTGCATACTATTAATGGTAGCAGCGGAACGATGGGTGCAAAAGCATTATCCTCACTGTCCGCAGGCATAGAGCATAAACTTAAATATGGAAGTAAAAGCGCGGTAGACGATGTATTTTCTAAGACGATTTGGGTTGGTGAGTTGCATGCATTGCTGGATCAATTCTTGGAAAGAATGAATGCCGTGTTTGGTTGTGCCGTTCAAGCAGAGATTGTTGTCGGGGTGGAAGTAATGACGCCTGGGCAGTGGCGGGCGTTTCTGGGAGAAATTTTGTTACTACTTGAAACCGGCAACCTTGAGGCTATACAGTTAACGGATGCACTCGTGTCGAAAACTCCTGAGCTTCTACGTGCTCGCTTCGACGAGTTGGTTATGTTGGTGCATGCTTTGGATTTCGCCGCAGCTCTACGGCTTGGTCGCGAACTTATGGAAACTTTGTAATGGAAAAAAATACAGAAAATTGGCTGCCGGATTTTTGTAGTCGTCCCAAAATTCTTGTTGTCGATGACCAGCCAGCAAACATTCGCGTACTTCATGAATTGTTTCGCCACGATTGCGATATTTTTATGGCTACTAACGGTGAACAGGCAATAACTGTATGCCAAAGTCAACTTCCGGATTTGGTGCTCCTAGACGTCGTCATGGAGGGCGTTGATGGTCATGAAGTGTGTCGCAGGCTCAAATCTGATCTCGCGACTCAAGGTATACCCATAATCTTTATCACGGCGCAGCACCATGAGTCCGAAGAGGTATTTGGGCTGGAGCTTGGCGCGGTAGACTTTATTAGCAAACCTATAAATCCTATCATAGTGAAGGCTCGTGTTCGAACGCATCTAGTTCTGAAATTACAGAATGATCAGCTCCGCTCTATGGCTTTGATAGATGGACTTACAGGAGTTGCTAATCGGCGAAAATTTGACGAGAAAATAATAGCCGACTGGCGCCAGTGTTTACGAGATAAAAATTCACTGTCACTTATATTCATCGATGTTGACTATTTCAAACGTTACAATGATAAGTACGGTCATCAGGCGGGAGACGAGTGCCTGAAATCTATTGCGCTTACTTTAGCTAAATGCGTCCGGCGCCCTTATGATCTAGTTGCTCGGTACGGTGGTGAAGAGTTTGCATGCATTCTGCCTAGTACAGGGATTTCTGGCGCGATTGAGATTGCAGAGAGAATGAAGCAATGTGTTCGAGAATTAAACATAGAGCATTCCGAATCTGACTTAGGTCAGGTGGTTACTATTTCGCTGGGTGTCGCAACAGTTATACCTAGTGTCGACTTTAAACTTCAAGACTTGTTAGGGTCGGCAGATAAGCAACTTTATAAATCGAAACAAGCAGGGAGGAATTGTGTGTCTTTCTAGGTATATCAGCATGAGTTTTATTTATAACATCAGGAGTTCGTTGGAGTCAGTTTTACTGTAAAGTTTTCGCTGGCGTTACTCTACACTGGCAGCCCGCATGTCATCGGCTTTAGATTAAATAACGGGGTTTGCTAGTGGAATGCTGCTGTATGGGGCGATGGGGTGTTTCGACGACGTATTTCAAATTTTCCGCCGACATCATTGATTGGTTCGCCCGCTAAAGGGTCAAAGTAGTCGAGACTTGGTGAATAGGAGTTATTTTGAAATGCTACGGCAGCATTTAGCCCCCTGCGAAATCAAACACTCGTCACTGCACGCCATGGACACTCCACAGTTCAATTCCTAGTCCTAGCTTTAATTAATAGTCTCAGGTTGTTCTGACTTTTTCAGACGCTTCTCCTCGTACATTTGTACGTCAGCGAGGGTCAAAGCCGAGGCTATGTCGTTCCTGGCGTTAGCCATGCCATCCCCAATGAGGCTCTAACACCCGACTGATGTAGCGCCTGCGTGACCCTTTCACGAAGCGCTTCGCCACCAGCTTTATCGCAGTTGACGCCTATGATTGCGAACTCATCCCCACCGAGTCTTGCGACGATATCATCTGTTCGAGAAGCTTGAGTAAGCGTATCGGCTGCACACCTTATCAGCTCATCACCTGCTGCGTGCCCGTTGCTATCATTTACAAGCTTTAGATCGTCCAGATCAATCACTACCACTGCTGATGACTTTCCGTAACGGCGATTCCGGCCATCCTCAGATGCGACTAACTGCTCCCAGCCTGCGCGATTGTAAAGCCCCGTCAGTGCATCGCTTAGCGCCTGCGCCTCGAATCGCTCGGCTCTGCTTGACTCGTTATCAGCTTTTAACTCCATCTGCAAAATCTTGCTGAGCATCATGCCAATCATTTCCATGAGCTCTTGATCTTCTTGGATGTTCACGGGTTGAGGCTTCGGATCAACGGCGCATAACGTGCCGAACAGGGAACCATCGGACAAAAGGAGCGGGACGCCGATGTAGGCGCGGATTGGTAATTTTTTGCTAATTGGCGCCGAAGAGTAAGCAGCTACCAATTCTGAGTCTGGTGCAATGCGAGGGCCGTTGCCCTTTACCATTTCACTACAAAACGAATCACTCCAGCTAAAGAGCTGTCCAGGATGGACGTCATAGCTTTGGTCTTCACAATGCAATACCGTCCAGTCGTCATTTTCGGTGCGAGTTATCATCCACAAATCGAATCCTAGCCGGCGCCGTAAAAATGCTAGAGCCTCACGAGCCGCATCCTCAAAATCACTCATGTTCTGCTCCGACGTAAAAATCTCTAAAGGGCGGCGTAAAGGAAACATCGCAGCACCGCTGCCCGAGCCTGCATTTGCATGTTTCAAATGCGCTCGGCGAGCGAGCGATGCCATCTCACGTTCTTACGCTGATCTTAGCAAAAAAGGCATAGGCGGCTCCCGCCCTCTTTTTCTTCAATTTTGATGAATGTCGACGACTACGCTGATCGCCGCTAAAACTGCCTAGAGGAAAACTGCGTGGAATAAGCGAATATCAACTCCGGTTTTGTAGCGCACTAGGTGCACTGCCAAGCTAGCGAGCGTGCATGCCATAGACACCAGAAAGACGCCTCATTTGAAGCGGAAGGAGGCGAGTGCCGTCGCTATGGCGATCAGAGAAAAGGGCCAGTCTAGATCCTCGCTGCCCCCCCCTCGGCCAAGGGTAGCCTTCTGGCCACGTCACCTACCTGAACGGTAATGGGCCGGCGAACACACTTTCCGAACTCCAGGTTTAAGCGCATTGGTGTCCAACTCTTCGGGTCATATCACATTTTAGGTGGACACCATTGCCCTAAACTACGACGTCAGGGTGGCGTGCTTGCCGCATGCTTACGTTGTAAACCAGGGTGATGCGTTGGTAACTGGCCAAAACTCCGGCCTGGAGCAGCAGAAAACCCCAGTAGCGGGAATTGAAGGGGTATGCGTTTTCTGTGGAGGTTCTTGTCAGCTTTTGCGCATCACGTCCAGCGTTCCGGCTCGTCATCGGAAACTCACGAAGATCACTTGCTGTAGTGGCTCATAGCCGCTAATAGTAATGGGGAGCTTCAAGAGGATTTGAAAATGAATTCCAGATTTGTTGTGGTTCCTGCAGTTCCTATCGAAACGGGGTCTGTGCGCAACGGAACACGCTTCTACTGTGAAACCGTAAGTGCGGGCTTCAACATTTACGACAATGCTGAGAAATTGCGTTCAAAGGTTACCTATCAGACGCGGGCAGAAGCTGATGGTGAATGCCAGCGTCTCAACCTAGAGTGGGTAGAACCCGTCCTCACACTACAGAGATGCAGGCCACGTCAACGAAGTTGATTCACGCTTCCGAATAGAGTCCAAAGAAATCCATGTGACGGCCCTCGGGTCGGCAAAACTGAGTTCTGATTGCTGGTTCTCCCTCCAGCTCCGAACTCCAATTTTACTCCTACGTGAGCTGACTCTTGAAAGTAGGACAAGGCGTATGCACGCTCTGCGCATTGGGAAATCAGAATGATGTTGACTCAGCGGCGCAGGTCTTTGGTTGGGTTTATTTTTTTTGCTGTGAGCCTGGTTATTTTTTCGGCTTGGCTTCTGCTGAAGTTCGAGACTCAACGCAGAGAGCAACGCTTCTCGGAATACGTGCAAAATATTTCCGGAGTCGTCAGCGATCAGCTTCATACCAACGAAGCTGTGCTTGCAGGGTTTTCAGCATTTCTCCAAGCCGTCGATCAGAGCGACACGGATGCTGCCGCCCGTTACGCGGCAGCCGTCCTATCAGCTTATCCACATATCTACATGCTTGAGGCCGCCCGGGCCGTTCCTTTGGCCGAGCAGGACGCCTTTGAAGATCTATTGCGGCGAACATGGAGGCCAGACTTTGAGCTGAAAGACTTTCCGAGCCTCACTCAGCAGGCTAGCCAATCTCAGGCATTTCTCAATGAGACGTGGCCGGTGTTGTTTATGTACCCGCTACTCCCGGAATCCAGCTCAATCTATGGCGTAAGGCTGGAAACCGTAGCCTACCTCTCCTATGCACTGGCACGAACCCACAGCAGCCAGAAGCCCGTTGTGTCCCCTGTGTTCGCGATGTACGAAGGTGGTAATGCTTACATACTGATGCAGTCGATCAGTCGGCCAGAGCAGGTCAGACTGAACACTCGTCCCAATTTTTTTGGCAGCACGATGGTGACTTTACTGTTGGTCAAAACGAACTCGCTACTCGATGCCGTGACCAACGCGAACGTAGACCCCTTGGTTCACATAAGAGCCATCCTGAAGACCATTGCTGGGTCTGAAAGTGAAGTGTTTTCCACGGATACCGAGCAAGCAAGTTTTCTGGATCGCCTGCTGTTGCCGCGCCAAGTCAGTCGAGTCGAGATCAGTAATACTTCGCAACCGATCACACTGATGTTTGAGCGTCAGTTGCGTGTAGAGGATGTTTTGACGGCGGAAACATTGATTATCCTCGTGGTTCTGGCAGGTGCACTCGTACTGATGCCGCTTGTTTTAATTCGGCATTTCCAGGCGATTGAAAGGGCAGAGGTCGAACACGAGCGCTCGGCCTATCTCGCAACCCATGACGTGCTTACTCAATTGCCAAATCGCTACTTATTCTCCGAACGTTTTGATCAGGTTTATGCCGAATGGCAAGTGAAGGGTATTCCCTTTGCGGTGCTATTAATCGACCTGGATTACTTCAAGGAAATTAACGACAAGTACGGCCATGAGGTCGGCGACCAGATTCTTCGAGTGGTTGCAGACCGCATGCTTGCGGCTACCCGTTCGTGTGACACCGTCGCACGCTATGGCGGCGATGAATTCGTGGCCTTGATCACAGATCTCAGGAGTCCAGAAGGTGCAGAAATGAAGGCCACGAGGATGCTAGAAACTATCGCGCAGCCGGTCGTCACGACCATAGGCGAGGTACCACTCTCGTGCAGCATCGGAGTTTCGATCTGTCCTCTCCATGGGCAGAGCTTGGACACGTTGCTAAAAGAAGCGGATCAGGCCATGTATGGCGTTAAGCAACTGGGGCGGATGGGGATTGCAATGACTAAGAAGCGTGCGATATGAGCTCGCTCTCATGAAATATCTTCGCGTTCTTACCCTGGTGCGAACATGCTGGCGATGATACGGGCATCCAAGAGAGCGTGATGTGGAAGCGGTACCCCATCGTTTATAACCCTCAGAGTGGTAGCATCAACAGGGTGATTTCGGACATTTCTGGGCCATTTCCCATCGTCATACGCCAGTTCACAGAAAAGCTCCCAGTCGTACTGTGGGGCGTCTGTGACAATCTCCAGGGCTTCGTCGAACGACGTGAGAAACTCGAACAGCGCTGACCTTGCGCCAATGATGGGTAGTGCATAGCTTCCACCCCAGAGCTGCGGAATGACGGTCTTGACGACGAAGTCGCGGCAATCTCTGCCGCCGAGAGCTGGGTAAATTCGCAATCAAGAAAGAGCCGCATGCCGTTAGGACTCCGTAATGACTAGGGATCGTCTGGATATGTCGTAGGAAGCTCTGCTATGGGAGACGGCCCTTGAGTATTTTGGAAGACGGGCTGCTCCAAATGGTAGTAGAGATGTGAGGTAGCGCAGCCCCTCCGTCTAGACCAGTCGTTGAAAACTTGTCCACCGACAGGCTGAGTCAGAAGCCTGCAAATGCTGAAAATCGACCAAGAGCGATTGGGCGATTTTCAGATCGAAGGCCCGTTCATGAAACGGTTAAGCTGTACGCACGTCATGCAAGTGATTTAGCTGATGGGCTTATCACACAACTTCCGAAGGAAAGGCTTTCGCGAGCTTTGAGGGGTTCTCGGATCGAAATCGAACTGGGGATGTGACGCCTAGCAGTCCCCCATGACACCGGTAAGTAACAATCCTAGTAAAATTTGTCGAGCTAAGTGCCGCTCCTTTGAGATGTCCTATGAACTCTGAGTTAACTGAAGAAGAAATGCGTCGTGCCCTGTTCGGTACCGATGAGCCCGAAGTGCGGGTTTCTGCCGCTCCGGTGCAGGAGCCTGCGCCCGAGGTTGTCCTTACCAAGCCTGCTGTAGCACCCACCGTCAAGAAAGTAATTACGAAAGCGTTTACGCCTAGGCTTAGGGTCACGCTCCGGGTTGGCAATGAATATGAGGGGAAGATGCATGAGTTGATTCACGAGGCCGACACGTTGAGCTCGTTGCTTGCGGAGCAAGAGGCCGTGAAAGCTGCCAGGAAGAAGTACAAGTATGTGGAATTAGTCTCAGTCAAATCTATGTAGACGCACCAGCTTCCTCGGTTAGCGGTTGATCACACATCCATCAGGATCATCGAGTATGGTGCCTGCAGCTAGCGGCTGTGAACCGAGTCGCTTGGCGACGGCGGGTGTTTTGGCGCCACAAGGCTTTCACCCTTCCGGGCGCGCATATCCATCGGCTCTGTAGCGAGCCAGATGGAATCGTTGCAGAAGGTATCGAAGAAAAGTCGCACAGGCGGCAGCATGTTCAGTGGGCCAATTAACTTTGACGGTGCAGCGCGGTTGCTGTATTCCAACGCAGATATTCGATGCTGCATGATGGGAATTTGTCCCGGCCAGCAGCAAGGCTGTCGGAATAAATGCAGGTGGCAGCGCCGGACTGTTCTGCGCATGCAGCCGAATCCATTTGTGGACTAGGTTTGCGTTGAGGCTCTGGCTGAGAGTGATGCTGGCAACCGAAGCGCCGGGTTGGGCACACTCTTGAATGACCTGGGCCTTGAAAGACTTGGAATTAGAAAGGCGTGTTGGCTGCATGAAATACCCGCTTAAAAGGCTAGAGCGGCGCCCTTTTAAATTGAAGTGCACACCATGTCTTGGCATTGCGAAGCTGGGTAGATAACTTGGCCGGACGCATACACTCAACAAGCCACGCTTCATTGCGGCCGCAGCGCTGAATTCTTACTACTGCTTGCAATGGAATGGAGCACACGGATGGTTTGAGACGTTGCAAATCTTCTAAAAGTAAGCATTTGATTTACCAGGTGGAATTTATCGTAAGCACATTGGTCTGACTTTTACTTACGTTTCCGCTCACCCACTCAAATCTCGAAACATAGCAATCGATGCGAGAACGCAGGGTGGAGAGATTGCCGATTGGTTTCGCTCGTTATCGGTTAATTTGCCGCAGCCGAGCTGAGCGCCGACCGCCAGTGGATGACCTACACTGCTAGACTCGCTCCAACCGGATTCCATGTGTGATCAGCGCAGGAGGCTTAAATGTCTGTCCTAATTCGCAACAATGTACGCGTCCAAGGTTCAGGCCCTGCCACTCTAGTTTTTGCGCACGGTTTTGGGTGTGATCAGAATATGTGGAGATTGGTCGAGCCGGCATTTCGCGAAAGCTTTCAGACGATTCTTTTTGACGTTGTAGGTTGTGGGAAGTCAGACCTCTCAGCCTACGAGGTTGTGAGGTACTCATCACTGAAAGGGTACGCGCAGGACATCGTGGAAATTATTGAGGAGTTTGCGGACGGCCCGGTCATATTTGTTGGGCATTCTGTCAGTGCTATGGCTGGAGTAATCGCTGCAAACATGCGTCCTGACCTTGTCGGGGCTCACGTCATGGTTGGGCCTTCACCGTCGTATTTCAACGATGGGGAGTATTTTGGAGGGTTCAGCCGGGAGGACATCAACTCGCTTCTGGAGACTTTGGAAAGCAACTACCTTGGTTGGTCGAGTTCCATGGCTCCCGCCATCATGGGCGCGCCTGGACAACCACACCTTGGCGTCGAGTTGACTAATAGTTTCTGCCAGACAGATCCAGACATTGCAAAGCGATTCGCGAGGGTGACATTCCTTTCGGACAATCGTAATGATGTCGCCAAGCTGCAGGCGCCAGCACTGATTATTCAGTCGTCCGAGGACATCATCGCGCCTGTAGAGGTTGGTCAATACCTCCATAAGGTGATCCCAAATAATCGACTTGAGGTGATTGAAAACGTGGGTCACTGTCCGCACCTCAGTGCACCTGATCTCTGCATCAATGCGATCCAAAGCTTTATTGAAAGGCGTTCAGAGTCGAATTGCTGATGCAAGCTGATGCCGACTCGCTTCCTGGCGCTGACTCACTTTATGAGCACGCTCCCTGTGCGCTGATCATCACGAGCAAGGCTGGCGTAATCCTCCGGGCGAATACCACTTTTTGCGAATGGTTGGGCTACCCGAAAGACCAGCTAATTGGCCATCGTAAACTGCAAGAATTGCTTACCATCGGAGGACGAATTTTTCATCAAACTCATTGGATTCCTTTATTGGAGATGCAGGGTTCCATTTCCGAGGTGAAGCTCGAGTTCGCAACGTCTGACGGAAAAAAAGTGCCGATGATTCTCAACGTGATAAGGAGAGAGCACTCGGGTGGCACCTTCGACGAGGTTTCGGCATTTGTGGTAATCGAGAGACACCGATTTGAGCAAGAAGTATTGATTTCAAAGAGGCAGGCAGAGGATTCACTCGAAGCACACTTAGCGCTCCAGCGCGATCTTTCGGTGGCCGATGCCAGGTTGCGGATTGCGTTAGAGTCTGCCCATATGCATGTCTGGGATGTCGACCCTGTGACACGCGAGCGCCGGTACGACGATAGCGTCGCGCGCCTGCTTGGTTACCCATCAAGCCAGTTTGTTTCCGCAGCCGCTTACTCAAGCTTCCTTGAGCCCCAAGACCAGCAGAGGGAAGCCGAACTTTTTTCGGCGGCTCTCGAGTCGGTAGCTAAGGAGTATCGCTGTATTTACCGATTGAACGGAATTGACGGCGTTCAGCGTACTGTGCTCTCGACTGGTCGCGGCGCATTCGATCCCGATCACAAGCTTGTGCAGTTTGTTGGCATCCTTCATGACATTACCGACGTAAAACGTGAGCAAGCTACGGCTGAAGACCGCGCCCTTTTTTCCGAGCAAATGATTGGGATCGTAAGTCACGATCTGCGTAATCCTCTCTCGGTGATATCAATGGTCACGGAAATGCTTGATCGCCCTGGACTGACGTCGAAGCAGCAAATATTTGTTCGTCACGCTCAGGAAGCGGCGCAAAGAGCGCGCAGGCTCATCAACGATTTGTTGGATTTCACGCAAGCGCGAATAGGGCGTGGTATCGGAACTACGAAAGCGACCACCGATCTGCATATGCTCATTGCAGGAACTGTCGAGCAACTCAGAATCGTTTATCCCAAACGAGAGCTTGTCCATTCAACACATGGCAATGGCTTATGTATCGCGGACGGCGATAGGATTGCGCAATTGGCAGGTAACCTAATTTCTAACGCAGTCACTTACGGCGCGGAAGATCGTCCCGTGACAGTTACATCCTCCATTACGGCGCTGGGCTTCGAGTTGATGGTGCACAACTGGGGTAAACCGATTCCTCCAGACTTCCTTGCCACTGTCTTCAGTCCAATGACTCGCGGTGTCAACCTCCCGCAAGACACCCGTAGCGTAGGTCTAGGGCTTTTCATCGTCAGCGAAATCGTGAAGGCACACGGCGGCACGGTTTCAGTTACCTCCAAAATTGATGTAGGGACAACATTCAAAGCTACTTTTCCGTTGTGAAGGGGGTAAGTCAGAGAACTCCGAGATCAAATCTCAGCGGTCACAGTCACCCGCTATTTGCGCCGTCTGGGCGATGTTCAAGTCTCTGTCCAATCAAGAGCAGCCGTTTCGCGCCATTTCACTTCTGTCACTCCGTATCGCTCGGCTTGAGGTTTCGAAACGACCTTCAACGGAGGTCTACCAGGTTTAGGGATGGGCGCTAGGCCGGCGTCGCAGCTTGCCCAATGCCAGGCATCCACATTGCGCATTGTTTTGGCGCGAATTACGAATGACTTTGGCTTCCCGTGCAGCTTGTACTCGATGACAAAAATATCTGTTTGGCTCATGAATTCCTCCTTACGCTCATAGGCAAAAGAGTGGTGCTCTCAGAAGAAATTCCAACGTTTTTCACTTTTTCTTTGAGCGCGTTTTTTAGCCTGGGTTTTCCGCGTCCGAAATCGCCTCGTTTTTTGGAGTACGCCCCGAACAGCCGCGAAATAGAAGAGTCAGAGCGATGCCCACTTTTTTCAAGAATGCGTTTGTAGTGCACACAAGCAGGTGCAACGTTTCAGCGGAGTGAGCCTGAAATGCCTTGTCGAATAATGCTCCTCTGAATCTTTGACTACTTCCACATTTGGACAACAATCAATGAACACAGCCCATAGGACGACCATGATGATTTCCGCTCTTGAGCTCCGACATATCATTGAGTGCGGTTTCCTGCCTCTGTCCTGCTCTTGCACCCTGAACGTGGATGGTTCGCTGATGATCAAGGTCACCGAACCCTCTTCAGGTAGCGTTGAGCTCTTGGTCACGGGTGTGTCGACGGCCCCACTTACTTCGAGTCGTGCGATTGCCAATCTGATAGGCGAGCTTCGCAGTGAGATGACTGCGCGCAAAGCTAGTTTCAAATCGAGCGAGTGCAGAGCCCCGGGGCATTGAGCGGATGCGGGAGGGTTAGCCTAACAGGCTACCTTTGATGTCAAACTGATATCGGCTCATGCTAGGGCTTCATTCTTCAGCGAGCCGGTCTCGTGTTCTCCGGTAGAACCCAGCAGCTTGAGCAAGCACTTACATCGGCCATCGCATCAGCCGCAGAGATGGGTGTTAGCTGTGATGCTTTATGCGCAGAAGTGGTCGGTGGCTTGATGGCAGATCGTTACCCGCAGTGGTCACTCACGCAGCATAAACACGGCGCCGCTGATGAGGTAGAGGAAGCATTGACCACGCTTTTGCTGAGGGACGTGATTAAGCCTAGCCCAGCCTACCTGGCATCTCCGATGCCGTTGATCAGCCTTTGCGGATCGGAATGCCAGGCTGTAACAGAGTCGCGATAGCTAAAACGAAATCATCCAACGACCATGGCTTGTGCAGATAAATGCTAGATGCTGGGACAGCTTCAAGATCTATCAGATATCCAGAGGTTAGGATTGCCCCAATGGAAGGCCATCGACTCCTTACCATTTCGATAAATTCGATGCCTTGGATTTGGCCAGGTAGGCCGTGGTCTGCGATCACTAGACGACACTGCTCATGAGTCTGAAGCAGAAAGGTCAGTGCATCATCTGCTGTGCCGAATGAGATCGCCTTTCCTCCTACTTCCGATACGATTTCCTCCATCAGCGCTCGCAGAGTTGGATCGTCTTCTATGACAATGACCGAACCCTCGATTGGCCGAAAACCTTCCCATTTGACGATCACTCAAAGAATCCTTAGCCGGGCATAGGAGGCCAGCGTTTGATGAGTCAGTGTTTCAGTATATTCGCGTCTCAGCATTCTGTGGTTTTTAGTGCACTGCGTTTGATGATACCGCGATGAATTGTCTGATATGTATTGGGAAGACTCAGCGCTTTCAGTGCTCTGGCCCATAGGAAAGAGAAAGATCGCCCGGACTGGGGACGCTACCTAGTTTTGGACACGCTCATACTGGCTTTGCAGAGTCAGATCTTCGGCGTCACCAAAGCCAGGGGTTGGCTCAAAAGGCGGCGATTGGAAAGTGGAATAGCGGGAAGGGCACTGGAATGAAAGCAGGTTGCAGCGCCATGGTTTTGTTCGTGTGTACCCTAATCCATTTATGGACGAGGTTCGCGTTAAGGCTGTGCTTCTGCGCGATGCTCGCAATCGATGCCCCGGGCTGGGCGCACTCTTGTAACCGTCCGGGCAACACACCTTCCTGATGCCATCGCTTTTGGCGTGGGGGCGGGAGGGTGAGTTGGCCGGTTTGTGATTATCTGCCCGCCACGTGGCTTTCTTCACAAGCAAAAAGCCGGCTCTGTGCGAGCCGGTAAGCGTTAGTTATTCGTTTTAAGCTGCGGGCTTGAGCACTACCTTCGTCCAGCCATTATCACGTGCGTCGAAATGCTTATATGCATCCGGCCCCTCAGCGAGCTTGAGGCGATGAGAGATGTAGTACACCGCAAGCTTCTGATCAAGCTGTCCAAGACGAGCGTCGTAGGTTTGCTTGCCATGCTGCGTGGTTTGATCAAACCAACAAAACGATTCGGCAAGCAAAACTGATGGAGTTTCTAGACCCGGTTCTAGGGGAGGCGAACTACTGCAGTCATGCAGTCGCCAAGAAGGTCTTCAATCACGCCGATTTAGCCATCAGGATCCAATCCCGTGCCCAGCGAGCTTGGCGGCTCACGCCCCGCAATCGCTCATCGGGTTAGTCGTTAACATAGATTTATTGATCAATTGAGTTCAATATCGGCCGCAATACACCGAAGTAATCATCCCCTCTCCACGCTCAGCAAGCATGCGAGCTTTAGGCTTGTCTTCGTGACCTGTGTGGCGCAGTGATGAGTCTCCAGCTGTCGAGTCAGCTTTGATATTTTATGCTTATGAAGAGCAAATACTGCCAATGACTCGCCTGAACCGCAAAAAACTGCAGGCCAGCCTGCTGATCACGTTATGGGCAGTTGCCATGGTAGTCGCTTACTGGTGGTACGAAGCCCGATACCTGCGCAGTTTCATTGCGCAAAATGTGCTGTTTGACGGTGAGCAACTACGCTTGCCTGATGAACTGGCTGGCCCAGGCCCGATTCGACTGGTGCATTTCTGGGATCCCTCCTGCCCGTGCAGTGTCGCTAGCCAGCAGCACTTGATCGCGCTGATCGAGCGCTATAGCCAACAAGGTGTGAGTTTTTATGTAGTGCAAGCGCCCGGTAGCCAAGGCCATTTACCTGAAGCGATGGCAATCCTGCAAACCATAGCAACTTTGAGCGGGAGCGATAAAATCCCCTCAAGCCCTGCAGTGGCGATCTGGGATCGTTCAGGCAAGCTATCCTATTTCGGCCCCTATAGCGAAGGCGCCTCCTGCACCTCCAGTAACAGCTTTATCGAGCCTATCCTCGACGCCCTGAGTTCTGGTCGAACGGTCAACGCAAGCAACATGCTGGCCGTAAGCTGTTTCTGCGACTGGCCGCAAGACTGACGGCGCAAGCTTGCACAGCATTATCGAATTATGCTCATTTCTGAATTGAGCTTGCCGATACAGTCATTCTGAGGTGTTATCGCAATCCTAACGTTTTCAACAAAATGAATTACCGCACTCTCCATAAATGTAATCAACTCTTGAGCGTCTCGCCATGCCTGCTAACCTTCCGCTCCTTCAGCAGCACTACAAAAAAGCAGACCGCATCATGCTGGGTGTGCTGTGGCTGATGTTGATCTACTCACTCGGCCTCGCGTTTTGGCATGGCACGTGGGGGCAAGCTTTGCTGGTTGGTGGTAGTACAGCTGTGGTGATGAGTGTTCTTAATCAACTCATCAGCGGTCAACGCTTGCTGCGTTGCGTTATGGGCGCGGCGTTTATGGTGATGGCAGCCCTGCACATCAACCAGTCCCGTGGCATGTTGGAAATGCACTTCAGCATCTTCGTGCTACTGGCCTTCTTAGTGTATTACCGCGACTGGCTGCCGATCGTTGTCGCCGCGTTGGTGATTGCCATGCATCACTTAAGTTTTTTTGCCTTGCAAGCTCAAGGTGTTGATGTAGTTGTACTCACGAGTGCCAGCTGGCCGATTATTTTCCTTCATGCGCTATACGTCATCGCAGAAAGCGCAATTTTGATCTATTTAGCGGTGCAAGCCCACGCGGAAGCGGTTGAAAGCGCGGCGCTGATGCAAGCTGCTAAGAAACTCACTGAGAAAGCTGATGAAATTGACCTCAGCTACCGCAGTGTTGCCCAAGGAAAAGTAAGCCAAGGCTTCAACCACTTCCTCAGTACCCTTGACGAGTTGGTCGGGGAAGTGATAAGAGATACTCAAAGTCTTAAAAATATGGGTGACAGCCTGCAGCAGGCCACCGGTCACCTGAGCGCCGGCGCAGAACACCAGCAAGGCGAAATTATCTACATGAGCTCAGCTATGCTGCAGATGAGTACCGCTATTGATGAAGTGGCTGAACATGCCGATGGCGCAGCGAAGGCAGCACAAAACGCCAATCAGCAGGCTGCCGAGGGTAGCCGTTCGGTCAACCATGTGCGTAGCAATATCGGCAAACTAGCTCTACAAATCGGCGTGACTGAAATCGAGATTTTGGCGTTGGCCGAAAAATCCCAGCAAATCGGCAAGGTGCTGGAAGTTATCCGCTCGATTGCGGATCAAACCAACCTGCTGGCCCTAAACGCTGCTATTGAAGCAGCACGCGCTGGCGAGCATGGTCGTGGTTTTGCTGTCGTGGCTGACGAGGTGCGTAATCTAGCGCAGAAAACTGCATTGTCCACCGCTGAAATAGAACAAATCATCAGCGACCTACAACAAGGTAGCCGCCAAGCGGCGGTTGCCATGCAGGAAAGCCAAGACAGCGTTCGCACCTGCGTAAAAGACAGTCAGACCACTGCCGAAATACTCGGCGCAGTAGCAAAAGACATCAGCGCAATTACTCGAATGAACGAGCTAATTGCCGCCGCTACCCACGAGCAAGCCTCTACCAGTGCGGAAGTCAGTCAGCATCTGCATAGCGTGCAGCTAGTGGCCCAAAAAGCCCTCGGCGACGCGACCAAGCTTAATAAAGATGGCCAGCGCCTCAACCAACTAGCCGAACGGTTGAGCAATTTGAGTGGTCGCTTCCGTATCAGCCGCTAGTGCGACAAGGGTAATCGTGTCCGGTTAACAATAGTCGGACATTGCCCCGGATTGGGACTGGGACTTTCTCTGTTAGCTCGCGTATGTGGATCACCAATGGCCAAGTCATGTGGCTAAAGGCCTACCAACCTGATCCACTTGTTAAGTCATTTTGAGGCCGCCGGAATTGGTAAAATAACAGTCCCCGAGCTTTCTCATCACGCCTTGCTCGATGCCCGGCTTTTAGCTGAGCGATATCATCACTTGGCAGCAATCTACAAGCAGGTTGGGAAACGGGGGGTATTTCCCTTGGCTCGAACTGGGCGCCGCAACCTGCCGAGTTGATGGTACACACCGGTGGCCGCTCGGCCCAAACTTCGTCGTCGTGTCAAAATTCCAGTTAGGTTGTTCAGGCTCTCGAGCAAATAGGAAAATGTGCGATGAACCAATACTACGAGGCGCTGGTGTTTAGTGCGTAGCGGGCATTATTTCAGTCGCAAGGCACGATCTCATCTATAGGAGCCCGCAGAATTGAGAAAAAATCGTACGCTGAGCTCTGAATCTCAGGCTGGGGAGTAGCGGAACAGGCAATGCACTTAAGCCAACTCCCTGTTTCTGAATTAGATCATGAGTGCGCCAATACTGTAAGTTCACCATGCACAGCGTTTCTTTCAAACTTAATGAATTTTTAATAACTCGTTGAGGATACTTAAACTGAAATGCCGCTGCTGGGTGACGGCGAAAAATTGTTCAACAATCTCCGGTATTTCCAAATATAGCTGTAGAGCACCACTGCGTAGTTCATCCTGCACTACTACCGCTGGCAGTAGTGCTACGTCGCCGGAGTCGCGAGCAAGCAGGCGCAGCATGGCCATGTCGTCCACCTCTGCACAGATGGTCGCGCGTACTTCGTGGCTATCGCAGTACAACTCAAATTGACTGCGAATGTCGCTGCTGCGGCCGGGCAAAATCAGGCGGACATGCTGAAGGTCACGGCGCAGGTCAAAAGGCGGCTGCCCGTCCCGGGGCGGGCCAACCAGGCAGACAGATTGGCGATCCAATAGTTGGCAACGCCACGAGCGATGCGCATCCGAGCTTACCGGTGTGTTGGTGAGGACTACATCAAGCTTGTGTAACACCAGCCGCTCCAACAGCTCTCCCAAACTGCCCGACTCTAGGGTGATGTGAACATCGTTTCTACCGAGGAATGGCCGCAGTAGGTTCTCTTGAAAATTTCGGGAAAGGGTAGCAACGGCGCCAATGCGTAGCTGCTGATTGGCCTGTTGGCCCCCCTGCAGTGTCATCTGTAGCTCGTTGCCTAGCGCAAAAATACTTTCGGCGTAATCCAGAACCAAGCGACCTGCTTCAGTGAGCAGAAGGCTGCGACCTGAGCGGATGAATAGTGCATAGCCGAGCTGATCTTCCAAGGCGCGAATCTGTGTCGACAGTGCCGACTGGGCGACATGCAGTGATTGAGCTGCTCGGGTCAGGTTGCCTTCTTTGGCAACGGCCCAGAAGTAATGCAGATGATGAAAGTTCAGGCGACGCATGATTCGTTCTTTTTTTTATATCGATACGTTCCATTCAATCTATTTTCAATAAAAAAGCAACTGGATAAGACTAAATCTGCCGATCACCCTCGCGAGTTTCTTTGATGCCATTCTTGCTTCCCCAACTGAGTACCATGCTGCCCTGGATCTACGCGCTAGCCCTGTTACCAGTGGCATTCGGTAAGGCGACGGTCGGTCGTCTCTGGTGGTCAGCACGATTGGCCGGATATGCGGGCTTTGCGCTGGTGTTAACAGCTTTGTTGCAAGCAGCGCTGGACGGGCCTGAAAATGACCGTCTGGGCTTGGCCATGGCCACACTGATTAGCCTACTGGCGCTGGTCATCATCGACTTCTCATCGCGCTACCTGGAAGGTGAACAAGGGCAGCGCCGATACCTAATGTCGCTGCTCAGCACCTTGGCTGCAGTCGCATTCGTGGTCACATGCGATGATCTTTATGTGCTCGTCGGTGCGTGGATCATCTCCAGCCTAAGCCTGCACTTGCTGCTCACCTTCTATCATGACCGCCCAATGGCCCAAGTGGTGGCCCATAAAAAGTTTCTTGCCAGCCGTCTGGCGGACATCTGCTTACTCATAGCTGCTGTATTGCTGGTGCAGGCAGCCGACGACAGTAACATCGCGATGATCCTCCAACATGTCGCAGCGCGCCTGCAGCTAAGCGGTTCTCTGAGCTGGGATCTACAGTTGGCGGTAGTGCTGCTGATCCTGACAGTTATTCTCAAATCTGCACAACTGCCGGTACACGGCTGGCTAATACAGGTGATGGAGGCACCGACACCAGTCTCGGCTTTGTTACATGCGGGTCTTGTAAATCTTGGGGGCTTTGTGCTGCTGCGTTTCGCACCCTTACTGAATGCCGCACCGGTGGCTCAGACGTTACTGGTGGTAATAGGTGGGCTGACGGCTTTGCTTGCAAGTCTCGTGATGATGACACGTATCAGCATTAAGGTTCGTTTGGCTTGGTCAACCTGTGCACAAATGGGTTTCATGCTGCTGGAGTGCGGTCTGGGTCTATACGAGTTGGCGTTTGTACACCTTATAGCTCACTCGCTTTATAAGGCTTATGCCTTCCTCAGCGCCGGTGAAACGGTCGCGCAGGTGAGGCGTCAGGCACTGTATGAGCGGCGTCCGCCAGCGACGCTCTCGCAGATACTTCTGGCACTGTCCATTGCAGCATTATGGGTCGCTTTGCTGCATGTAGTGTGGAGCCAACTGCTACCGACGCATGAGATCCCCCTAATGGCACTTGCTGTCCTCGCTATCGGCCTGGCTCCGTGGTGTATGCGCCTTAGCGGCATTCTGCATAATTTGGGCACGCTCACAGTGTTGCTCGGAATTTACCTGGTGTGGCATGTGTCCGCCGGATATGTACTTGGTGCGAGCCCTTCCCCAAGTGCCCTCCAACAGAATCTGGCATTGATAGCGATACTGATGTTCCTCATCCTCTACTTGATTCAAGCATTGATCTTGGCAAGGCCCCAAGGAGCGCTGGCGCGGCGACTATATCCTTTGGCTTTCGCCGGATTCTTTCTAGATGAACACTTTACCCGCCTGACTTTCCGCCTTTGGCCAGTACGCAGTCAGCAGCGGCCCATACATGCGAAGGAGACAGCCTATGACCGTGCTTGAACACTCTGCACCCATTGATTTAGATGCTCTCCACGACATCGCCTTGCAGGCTTGCGAACGTATAGCCCCAGCTTGGCCGTTGGATCGCATGATCGCGGTTAGTCCGCTCTGGGAGCGCCGCGATCAACCCTGGGCGAAGGTGACCGAGGAGCTCTGGCGACGCGCAGGGAGCCGCATGACCCTTTCACCAGCGGACTATCGCCTTGCTTGGCAAGAAAAACTTATAGCCGAACGCCACCTCTACTTGTCCCTGTCCGAAGCCTCTCTTAACTGGACGCCGACGCAACTACTACAGTTCCTGGATGAGCCGCTTGATAGTTTCCAAGGTATGCCGCTATTAGAGGATATGGCAAACACAGACATTACGTCAGCAGGTTGGCCCGCACTGATAACACATCAGATTAGCCAGTGCTGCGCCTCTTGGTTCGATGAGGATCAGGCCGATTGGTGTGCGACTAAACAGGCGGGGCTCTATCAGGCTTGGCGTGAGTCAATGTTGCAAGATCGCGGCTTAAGTGTACTTAGCGCTTGCCGATCGCTAGGTGAACGGATTGGTGAACTACCACATCACCCGAAGGATGCCATTGCGGCAGCGGTGCAACGTTTGGGCATTGCTAAAGATGAGTTGGAGGAGTGGTTCGATTGCCTGTTGCTGCGTAGCCTCGGCTGGGCTTCTTGGTGCGCCTACCGGCGCTGGCAAGCACGCCTACAAGGTAGCGATGATCCGATTCTGCTTGAACTGCTGGCAATTCGTGCAGCTTGGGAGTGGTTGGTGGACGACCGCAGGCGCGATGCCGAGAGTTGCTGGAGTGACTGGCGCAAGTCTTGGCAGGTAGGGCGAAAAAAGGCTCCGACCGCAGCTTGGCAGGCACTACAGCTTTGGCAGCGGGCGGAAGAACTGGCTTGGCAGGAGCAGCTGCAGAGTATGATGCGAAAACCCCCAGCGTCCGTGACCGATAGCACCGCGCTTGCGCGCGTTTACTTCTGTATAGACGTGCGATCCGAGGTGGTGAGAAGAGCACTAGAACAGGCTTGCCCGCAAGTGCAGACCGGTGGATTCGCCGGTTTTTTCGGCATGCCTATTGCCTATATGCCCCTAGGTACAAATGCCTCGCGTCCACAACTACCCGGATTGCTTGCTGCGCAACTAACGGTTACTGACAGCAGCGGCGATGCCGTCTGTGACCGCGCCTTGGCCAGCAAGCGCAAAATGCGTTTGGAACGCGCCGGTCGGTGGCAGCTGTTCCAGCGTTTGCCTGCATCAACATTTACTTTGATTGAAACGCTGGGATTAGGCTACGCGGGCGCGCTACTTGGGCGCGCCTGTGGATTGCTGTCCCGCCCATCCGCGCCAGATCATAGTGCTTTACGACCGCATGAGTGGCAGCAGCTGAAGCCAACGATACCGGAGCTTCCCCTAGGACAGCGTGCCAAATTTGCTGCGAGCATCTTGCGTGCAATGAGCCTGACTCGCGACTTCCCGCCTATGATCCTACTGCTTGGACATGGTAGCCAGAGTGCCAATAACCCTCAGGCAGCCGGGCTAGATTGTGGTGCGTGCTGTGGCCAAAGCGGCGAGATCAACGCCAGACTGGTGGCGGACATGCTCAACGATGCAGGAGTGCGCAGCGCTCTCCGCGAACAGGGTATCGACATGCCTGTGGCTTGCCGAGTGCTGGCAGGGCTGCACAACACCACTACCGACGAAATGCAGGTTTTTGCGAGCGAGTCGCTTCCGGATACATTGAGACCAACTTGGCTGACGTTGCGCCAGGCCCTCGATGATGCCAGCGTACTTGCCCGACGCGAGCGCGCCGCGCGTTTGGGATTGGCACACCTGTGCGGGCATCCGGCTAAGCTACTAGCAGCCCTTCGCAGACGCGCAGTCGACTGGGCTCAGACCCGTCCGGAATGGGGGTTAGCCGGTAATTCTGCCTTTATTGCTGCCCCACGATCACGAACGAGGGGACTGAATTTGCAGGGCCGGTCATTCCTGCACGATTATGACTGGCGACAGGATGAAGAGGGGCAGGTGCTGGAGCTGATCATGACGGCCCCCATGGTGGTTGCGCACTGGATCAACATGCAGTACCTGACCTCCACCACCGACAATCTGCGCTTCGGAAGCGGCAACAAGGTTTTGCACAACGTCGTAGGTGGATGCATTGGAGTGTTTGAAGGGAATGGCGGCGATCTGCGTGTTGGTCTGGCGAGGCAATCATTGCATGACGGCGAGCGCTGGATACATCGTCCATTGCGTCTGAGTGTAGTAATCGAGGCGCCCCAGAAAATGATCGATAAAGTTCTGGCTGAGCATGCAGTGGTTAGAAATCTCGTGTTGCACGGATGGCTCTACCTACTGCGTACTGACAGTGCATGCACTCATATGATGGAGCGGCGTACTGCCGAGGGCTGGCAACTTTTGGAGCAGGATTTTATATAAAGTGAGGCAATGTAGCTGCAGCTTTTGCACAGAGATGATCAGCTTATTTTTACCTTGCGTAACCTACTGTGCTGAGTGGCTTTACCTAGGCACTCATAGGTATGTAGCGCGCTTCCGAAAATGTCGTGGCCATTCGTCCAGCACGTCGTATGGCTTCGGCAGTTGAGCGTTTGAGAGTTACAAACTAGGCTCGACCAATTCTGATGGTTCAAACCCCGTAGCGCTTGTTCCCGCCTGATCTGATGCAGTACCTGCCACCTCTCAGGTCAATGCATATACTGCCTGAAGAACAAGTACAGGAAGAGCCATATTCAGGGGCAGGTCTACGAGCAGGTTGCGGTGCAGTCCGCACTGGTTTCGGCTGAGATGCAATTTAACAATTAGATCCGCTGCAAAGGATTTTAGACGAAAGCCGCTTAGCTGGTTGACCATCAATGCTTAGCCGACTTGTTAGGCTTTGGAGATAAAGCTACTACGGCTATTGCTTCTTCGGGCTTAAGCCCGGCTCGATCCCAAGTCTTCACATACCTTGGTCGAGTCACTCCACACTTGGCCCACCACGACGCATTGCAGCTGCCTCATTTCTCCGGGGCGTTACCAAGCCGTGCGCCATCCCAGGTTTCAGTAAGCTCGTCTATCCGATCTGCGATTTGAGGCTTTTTTGATTGGACAAGGCAGCGCGTGTTGCCTACAAATTCCTCTATTAGATACACAGCGTCGCCGACATCCAGCTCGAGCTCTTGCAGCGCTTCGTCTGGAATTCGAATCGCACCGTCACCATCCCATTCTTCGATGACGATTTTCATCGGTAGCTTTTTCACATTTGGTCTCCGTTGCTATGAGCCGGTAAGCCGTTCTCGCCTGTAAATTCTCCCTGGTACGTTTACAGATCCGGATAATCATCAAGCATAAGGCTAGGAGCGCCTCCGTCCTCCTGCTCGCGCTTCGGCGCATGTACCACTCCAGCTTCGGCGTCAGCTCGCATCTGCTCGAGCTCTTTGTGAAAATGCCTTGTCCTGAACCGTGGGCTTGCTCGTGTAAGGCTTTCGCTCTGGTTCAGGTTTGGCTGCATAGGTCGTTACCGCATCTGGGTCGTGCTGGAGTTTTTCTTGCACTTGCGACTCGAGCAGCGCACGGAGCGCGTCTTTGTCGGGACGGTTAAGCAATTTTCTACTCCTCGTTCACAGCCAGCGATTGGCTTATTGGATGGTGAAAGATGTGGCGTCCAAGCCTTAGCTGGAACGGCCTGCGGTGAATGACTTTATCAAGTATGAAAATCGCAAAAACAGGACGCATGTATGAGTCTAATGTTAGGTGCCGGCCTCGGTTTCGCAAGGCCGGGTCTCAACGAAAAACAACTATTTGCAGTTGCCTGCTTTGCGATATCCCGCCGCTTGAGCCTCAGATTCTGAGGTGAAGGAGATCTGATTTTTCTCGGACACCTGACCATAACTAGGGCACCCCACTGAGAGGTGATACACATGGCTCTTCCGGTTACCGATGATCACACCTATCCCGGTCGCGCTCGCGAGGGTTGGCTGGGATGCGACTCGCGGAGAATTAACAGGAATCGCACTAACTACCCCATCACCAACTGCCTTGTACCCTTGTGACCATCGACGCTCACCAGTTACGAATGGATTGGAGTGCCCCATGATTGCTGCAATGCGTCGATCTCGCTCTTTCTCCCAAGACGAAACCGGGTACTGCTTGTCCCAGGCCATCAGTAGCTGTTGCTGCTGACGAGACATGCTTAGCTTGTATCTGTCGAACATGTAAAAGGTTGTCCTGGCGACCAGCCCTTTAACCTCGTCACGCGGTTCCGCAGCACGTTGATCGAAATCAACTCGCGTCTTGCACTGGCCATACTGCGGCGAGACCCCGGAGGCCATACCATAGTTGAAATTGCTACGGTCGCCATTTACCTCACCAACAGATGGGTAGAGGTTGAAAAGGTCTGCCTCCATCGCGCGGAATACCGGATCATCGTCCACGCAATGCTCGCGACCACCTTTTTGCCAGCATTGCCGTTGGTTGCCGAATGTCCAGGCTGGAACTATGTGCTCCCACTCAGTACGTTCTGATCGAGTCTCTTGCTTCCTCGCCTTAAGGCCACATGACTCAGCATCGATACGACCACCCGATTTGCCAACCCACGTCCATTTGCAGCCGCAATACAGCTCGCCCATGGCACTGTTCGCCTGGTCGAGGTAGATCTTTTGCTTGGCGATTACCTTGGCTTCGGAAAAGGTCGATGGAGGGCTTGAGAAGGCGGGAGTGATTACCGAGAGAAATAGCGCTACTACAGAAAGCAGTTTTTTCATTGGAAAGCTTAAGCAGTTTAGAAGGGGTGAAGTATACGCACGACTCCTTGTCTACCGAAGGAGAACCACCGGATGCGAAGGTGCATCGGATTAGACCCAACGATACGTGATCATCATCCTGCACAATGTGGCATGTCTTGGTCAGGCAGCGTATACCTTGCATGGTGCCAGCAGCCTTTGACCCTCGTCTATCCGCTGGAGGCGGGTGTCAGTCTTTGCGATTGAACAGGTTGTCGAGGAACGTGGTGCTCAGTGCTCCCGTCCAATCGATCGGCAGGAGTTCAACCCAGCTCAATGCCTGAAGAAGGATCACCAGACCCAAGCCGTATGCATTTCCGGGGGCAGATTCCACGCACAGCGGCGCCCCGAACTTAGTGTCGTAAAAGAGCGATGATTGGATACCGTCCGCCCCCATGTACACAGTAGGAGTCGCGATGTGGTCATTACCCAGAATCATCAAATCAGGGGCGAGCTCTCCCTGAACGTTGTGAACAGAAATGTCCCGTAGGTATTTGCGTGCAAAGACTGCACAGAAGGGCTGGTTCTTGAGTGGAGGGTAAGTACGGGGCCAGTCCCTGACCCTTCCGTTGTAGATCGGCCCATCCACTTGATACTCAGGGTTGGTGCGACCTCGACGTGTGAGCAGCAATTTCTTTACCGCTTCGGCTTGGCTGACCGCCTTCGCCAATACTGCGGATTCCGAGATTGAGTGCTTGCATTCTATGTAAGCGTACACGGCGTCAACCGGGATTTGTTCTTTCACAGGAAACTGGCGGCTCATACCGGAGCGCAGGGTTGGGCTAGACATCTTGTCGTAGATGATAAGGTCATCCCCGGCCTTTTCGCCATTTTCAGCCACGACAAAACCCCGGCACACGCCGTATTTGGCAGGGAGAATATCTTCCAGCAAAGCGCAAATGGCGACCTCGAATTCGTCCCCAAGGTCAAAATTGTAGATCGCCTCGATGTCCTGCAAGCGCGCTTCGACCTTCCTTGCCAACCTCTCGATGTACCCACCGTATGAACTCATTGATCCTCCTCCAGTTGCTTGATGTCTGTCTGAATTCATGGCGCCAGTACGCAGCGACTGAGCGGTCAGGAGGTTTGAGCGATATCCTCTTCTAGCTCCCGCACAGCCTTGCTGGCTTTGATTTCAAATCGACGCTCCACCTCTGCGTCACTCAGCTTCAGCGCATCGTCGCCAAGCCACATGGCAAGTTTCTCGCGCTTCTGGCTGATAGTGAGAGCATCCAGGTTCGGTATGTATCCGTTATTGGCTTTCATGCCCCTCTGCAGCTCGTAGAAGGTCTTGATCAGAGACTTCGGATTGATCTCACCGGTTGGGCAAAAGCGGTCTGTGAGCTTCCTGACTGTGTGATTGATGGCACGAAGCTGGGAAGTCGTGGTGATCTGGCAGAAGTAGGCCGCCCAGCCGAGGCGCTTACCTTTGAATATGCAGCCAGTAATCCTCAGGTTTAGCTTCCACTGGCAGTAGGCCAAGGCGCGCGCCTTATCAGCAGGACGTCGGGCTGTCGCCAGTTTGTGCCGGTATGCCGTGAAGATCTTGGCGATCGATGACTCGAATCTGAGAATGCTCTCGTGGCGAATGAGCACCTGGCCTCCCTCTATCTGGTAACCCAGAAAACTGAAGGGGTCGGTTAAGCTCTCTACCTTGGACTTCGATCCCGGTTCAAAGTCATGCGGATTGAGCTTCAATGCCTTCAATTCCGCGATGAGCTCATTAGCCGTAGAGCGCGCTACTCCTGTCGGCCCCAAGATCAGGATGTCGTCTACGTAACGCTTGTACCAAATCCCCGTCCGAGACTCGAAGAGGGTATCAATGCCTTGCAGCGCAATCTCCGCGAGCACATTAGAAATCGCGAGGCCTTGGGGAACGCCGACTGTAGGACGATCGGCTCCTTTACTTCCCCTGGATTCAGGCACCGTGGGCGTTGTGAGCGCGTCGGTAATCAGCTGTCTGAACTCGGGTTTCTGAATTTTTTTTCGCGTGGCGGCGGCGACCAATTCGTGAGGAATGGATGGGTAGAAGCTTTTAAGATCAATTTTGGCGTATTCGGCATACACACCGGAATTGAGCGCAGTCTTAAGGGAATCGATGACGGTCTGGGGGAGGGTGAGTTTCGCCTTGGGAAAAACGTCAGATAGGCAATTGCACAACGCACGTAGGACGATTCTGTCTCTGGCGGTCGGAATGGATATCTGCCGAGGTGGGGACGAGGCACCTTTGAGGATCAGTTTTTCCTTATAGGCCGTGAAACGATACTCCCCCCGGTGAACCTTCTCGACGATGTGATCAAGCTCAGCTGTCAAGTGTTTATCGAGGTTAGCCGGGCGCACTCGGTCGAGGCCGATGGCCCCGGAGTTTTTGATCCTGTCGGTGTAGATTTCCTGGAGACGCTTTCGTGTAAAGATTTTTTTGAAGCTTTTCGCCGCGCTCATGGCTGGTTCCAAAAAGCATAGAGGCCTGCCAACACGGGAAGAACATAAAGCAGCGTCGTGATCAGAAATCGCATAGTGAGCCAGAGGGCGGCAGAAAAATACTCAAAGCCTGTGAGAGGGCGAGTGGTGGGGCCATTCGCAAAAACACGTGCGATTCGATCATCGATTTCCCGATGATTTTCCGATTCAGCCAGCAGTTGGTCATATCTGCTGATCTGTTCGGGCGTTGGCGCAGGGGGTGGGGAGGTGGGCGAGCCTTCGGGCAGTCCCCGATGGAGCTTCTGCAGCTCCAGATAGTTGGTGCGCATCAGCATTGCGCGGCCCCGAAAGTCGCGGTTCGCAACCGCAAGCGAAATGCCCAACAGGGCAACCGAAAGGATCGTCGCCATGACATCGGTATCTGGGCCAAGGATCGTGCTGTGTCTGATGGTCAGCACCCCCAACGCCGTGCTGAGGATCGCGTACCATACCAGCAAGAGCTGCGAGTGAAAGTCCAGCCACTCCAGGCGCTTATGAGCCTGAATACGTGCCTTGTAAGTGAACCAGACGCTATCCTTTTTCACGCACATCTCTCCATAGAAATTGGTGAAGAGGCGGGGGGATTTGAGTACCGTTGAACATCCCGTAGGGATCAGTGGGCCGAAACCCAACAGCCGAAGCTGTTAATTATCAGAACCGCCCTCGCTCGCACGAGAGGAAATACCCACCCCTTCACCGCTGATTCTACAGTGCCATGATGAAGCGTGGAAGCTACCTAACCACTCGACCGTTCCCTTCCGCTGGCCTTGGAAGATTTGCGTTCCCCCCGAGGCTTCACTACGTCCGTCCCGCGCAGCATTGGGCTTGAGTGCCTTGCCAGCTATTGTCCGGTGAACTCACCTAGACCCTACGGTTAGACGAGGGCTCAGTCCGGTCGGCCTCGCTTACTTCGAATGATCCCAAAACGCGTGATTCATGTTGTTTTCGATGTCCCGGATCTTCTTCACGAGCTCCTTGGCTGCATCCTTATCCATCAGTTTCTTACTTGCCATGCGCTGGATCTCGTTGACTTGCTCCCTGCGCTCCTCAAAGCGCTTTCGATTCAACTTGAGCCCTTCGATCATCAGCCGTGAGGCGACCTTCATGAGTTGGGGATACTTCATGCAGAGTTCGATCGCCGGTCTAACCTGCTCGGTGACATCGTCCCATTCTGAGTGATTATCGGCCAAGGCATCAAACCGTCCTGGGCTCAGAACACTGTCGTTGGGGATTCCAATCCCTGTGATGCCCGTCTGCAAAAAAACCTTGCGTGCGAGCTC
This sequence comes from Pseudomonas violetae, assembly GCF_023072615.1. Lineage (GTDB taxonomy): Bacteria > Pseudomonadota > Gammaproteobacteria > Pseudomonadales > Pseudomonadaceae > Aquipseudomonas > Aquipseudomonas violetae. The sequence goes on along the minus strand of NZ_JAKNRW010000012.1, from coordinate 69,043 downwards.
GGAGCAATTGGCTGCCGCCTTCATCGGCTTTTTAGACAGGCGGATCTTGTAGGGTTGAGCGAGGTAAAACGCGCAGGCACGGTAGACAGCATCGGTATGCTCAGTAGCTAGCTTTTTACAACGGATCACTCTCCAATCTGGTTTCACATCGGTCAGGACTTCGGAGATCAACCGATTAGTCACACCGGCGCCTGGCATAGCATCAATGCAAACATAGTCCGCATGAACAAGCGCAACATGGCTTGAGCGAGCGTGCTCGTAAGCATATTTTTGCCCCTTCGTGATGACTTTTGCGCCAAACGTAGCACCCGTACACAGGATAATGTCCCCCGCACGCAGGAGATTGTCGACGCTGGCTACCTCTTGGAGGAAAGAGTTGTCTTCACCTCGGATCATGGCGCGATAGATGTGCATATGCTCGGCAGGTATGCCTTCGATGCGGGCGGTGAAGTCAATCTGCGCATCGGTCTGCGCTCGAATTTGCGCGAGGAGCTGCTCACTTTTTTCTTCTGACGACATGGTCGCAAAAATATTCGCGGCAGCGGCGTGCCGAGCATTCTGTTGCATTTTATCTAGATCCATCTTGAAACCTATGCCGTCGTTGTTCCTAATATCTTCATCAGCCTAACCCTGACGGAGTCTGGAGTGCTGGAACCGGTTTGTTGCAATGCACACGGATGACGTAACCCCGACGTCTCTCGGCCGCAGGCTGCTTGGTTAACAGATGTAATAACCTGGGCAAGATTCAATCAATGGCGCGAGCGCCCAACATTGGGCGTTCGCCTGGCAGCGGATTTGAATCATTTACCCCGATTGAAGGCGAGCACTACAGCACTGTCGTCAGACTTAACAAGCGAATCGCCGCTAACCATGGACTTCAGCTTGGCCAGATGGAAAACCGAAGCTTTCCCCGACAGATAACGCTCCGGCAAGCCCGCAAGCTTTTCGACATCGTTTGCAGCCAAACCTATATAGCTAGATACCGACTCAATCGGCATAACCCCAGAAGAAGACAGCAGCTCGATAGTGCGCTTAAGAAGGCGAGGTTGTTCAGGGGCGCGCGCATCATCACCGGGTTCGGATTTAGCTCCCCACCTGGCTGACCTGCGTTTGAACAGAACCAGCTTCACGTCAGCATCGATGATTTTGAGCGCCTCGAGGCGCATGATCATGGCCGCAACGGAGACGCCCCAGCGCTGCTTGAGTAACAGAAGGCTATCAAGTGTGACCGGAGTCCTCACATCGGCTGCAAACGTTTCTGCTGGCAATAGGAAAGCGCCGGCGAACCTGTGAGCCTGTGCCTCCATCAACTTGTAGCGCTCAGGATCGGTTGAGCGGTCTATGCCTTTGTGAAGGATGAGGTGGCCGAGCTCGTGCGCTAGGTCAAATCGACTGCGAAAGCCATTACCTTTGTCGGCTGACAGAAGTATCAGTGGCCGTTGAAGTTCGTAGCTCCATGCAGAAAGGCCTTCGATCGGCGCGATGCCCGTTTCCTCCCGCACTACGATAATGCCGGCACCCTCTACAGCCAGTGCCAAATCAGGAATTGCACGACGACCAAGACTCCAGAGATCTCTGCATTCACTCGCAGCCTCCTCGATGTCGGAATTGGCAATTTGTTGAGGATCGGTGAACGACCTGACCGGAAGATTTACGTCTGGAAAGTCCACGAATTCGTTCATCGCCAGAACGATGTCCTGCGCCCATTCTAGCCGGGCTTCCAGCATCGCCCTCGCAGAAACGTGCGCAGACGCATTACTTCGGAAAAGAGGCAACGAACCCTTCTTAGGAAGAGGACGAGTGAACCATTCAGGACTGACATTGATGACCTTGGAGAGGCTATCTAGCGCCTCCGCTTCGGGTGCCTGCTGCCCAGACTTCCACTTGCTGATCGTGGCCGGCGATACGCCGACCATGGCAGCAAGCTGTACTTGCGAAAGCGCGCGGGCAGCCAATGCTTGAATCAATCGACCTGGCTGGAAATCAGTAATGCCCCGGCTCATGTTTCTTCCTGTCCTCCGAGCTCGATGAAGCCCGTCTTGAGTTTTACTGTTGCGTTGTCGGCCTGTTTCGGAGCCGCATCATAGCGATCCAGGAACTGGCTCAAAGGTTCCCGAAACAGCCACCCGTCCATTTTCGGATTGGGCACTGCGATGTAGATCTGCAGTGGCTTTTCGGGATAGTGATGCAGTGAACCACTGAAGCGTGCGACGAAGAAAAACGCCCCCGAGGTCACATCCTGTGGCCCAAAAAGTGACGGCTGCACCAATTGGTTCATGGCTTCATTCGCTTCAGCCAGCTCACGTCGGATGGTGCTACGAGTGGGGCGATTCCAGTTCGTTGTACTCATGTTCAAGCGCGCAAATTTGAACATCCCTGCCGCGCCCACGATCACGCGGTTGCCTTGGGAGGAAATCAGCTCAGCGTTAGATGCTTCCAGCAAATCACTGAAGCGCTCGTTCATCTGGATGTGCCGCATGTACCCCAGCGCAGTTTTCCGCTGCTTTTTACTGACCTCTTTCGTCAACCCAAAGGCTTGTAGCGCACCTGCGGCGAAGGCGTCTTCGACACCCATCACAAGGTCACGCGAAACGTTGGCGATTAGCAAAGCTGCGATAGCATCTGGGTTTGGGGTCATTTAGTCGTGCTCAGGTTTCAGTTGGCGAGATTATATACCTAAAAAATTTCGTGTGAGTCGGTATTTTAGGATTTTTGATGCTGTTAGGCGCCTCCATTATCGATTTTGCGCCTACCGCTTGCACAAAGTCGTAGACGAATCGTGCCTGTCATTTAGGATTAGGTGACATGGAGATGGACGCCTTTGTGGGCATAAGGAAAGCGTCCCGCCCCCATTAGCGCCAGGGTCGGCCGTCCTAACCGGAATGTTTTTCTTCTCCCGTACCAGTCGTGCGACGTCCTTTACACTGGTGTCGCTGGTCGACCTTTTTTGTTCGACCAGGCATCTCGGGCTAAGAGGCGACTAGCACCATGCACGCGTAGTTTCAGGTAAAGCAATCTGCTGGCTCGATAGTCTCCGAATTTTGTGATACGTATAGCAAATAGCCACATAGCCTCGCAGCCATTGCTAAGTCAATATTTGGAGAGCAGATGAAGTACAGGGAAAGTAATCTAGATAAGAAATTACGAAAGTGGTTTTGTAAGGATAATACCAAGGCGCTACTTCGAAGCATTCAAATCTCAACGGGGGGCATTCGCGGGCTGACGTCATTCAAGGTAAATCTCGACTATCCGATTACCGCGTTTGCCGGAGTTAATGGATCCGGAAAGTCAACTATGCTGGCGCTAGCTGCCTGCGCTTACCACAATAAATCGAACGGTTTCAAACTTCCGAAGCGCACTAGAAGTTATTACACATTTTCCGATTTTTTCGTGCAGCATTCAGAAGAGATTGCTCCTCCCGGAGTAGAAATTTGGTATACCTTCGCTCATGACAATTGGAAAGGCAGACCTGAAGGAATTGGAACCCAAGTACGAAAAAAGAAGGCCGGCGGTAAGTGGAACGACTACGATACTAGGATTAACCGGACGGTGGTTTTTTTGGGTATTGAACGTATTGTTCCTCATGCTGAACGAAGTCAGTCACGATCTTACTCCCGCGCCTTCAAAGACTTGAGGGTTCATGGTTGGGAGCAAAAGGTTAAGGATGCGGTCGGTTATGTCCTTGGAAAGCGATACGATGATTACCGGCAATTAGAGTACAGGAAGTACGGCCTCCCAATAGTTAAGGTCGGTGGTGTGATTTACTCTGGCTTTAACATGGGTGCAGGTGAAAATGCGTTATTTGATATATTCTCCACAATTTATGCTTCCGGCGAAGGCGCCTTATTAGTTCTCGACGAAATTGAGCTTGGCCTCCACGCAAAGGCTCAAAGACTATTCATTGAGCGTCTAAAAGATGTTTGCATGAGCACGGGCACCCAAGTTATATGCACGACTCATTCAAAGCAAATCTTTCAGTGTCTACCTGACGACGCTAGGTTTTTTATTGAGAAGAACGGAGGAAAGACGAAGATCACTCCCGGTGTTTCAGCGGAATTTGCGTTCTCGAAAATGGGAGCGATTGGTGAGAAAGAACTCGAAATATTTGTTGAAGACCCAGTCGCCAAGGTAATGATCGAAACAGTATTGGATGGAAATACCCGCAGCAGAGTCAATGTCACTCGTATCGGCTCCGCCGCTGCAGTGGCTCGCCAGTTAGCAGCCAACTATTTAAAAAATGAGCACGCAAACATATTGGCTGTATACGACGCTGATCAGAGAAAGCTCCAAGCTAAAAACATAGAGCATGCCAAAAACATGGCGGAGCGAAAGGATGATGAAATCACCAATTGGTTACTTGCACGAACAAGCTACCTACCAGGTGACACATGGCCTGAAGCCTGGCTTTTGCAAAAATGCGGCGAAATACCTCAAGAGCTCGGTGTTGAGCTAGGTGTTGATTCTAGGCGCGCATCTGCAATTGTCGAATATGCATTGCAAGCAGGTAAACATGAGGAATTCGCCGAAGTCGGTGAGCAAGTTAACCTAGAGCCAGAGCGATGCCTCATATTGGTGTGCGGTATTGTATATAAAAACTTCTCTGAGGAATTCGATGACTTAAAAAATACGATTTCACTCATGCTACCTTGAGATGCTGAACTCAGGATTCGCCAGGTTTGGTCTTGGCGAACGCATTAGAGGCAGGGTATGAAATGCAGGTGATAAGCGCACCCCAGGCGAGGCGGCATTTCAGTAGGCTTTTGCAGCTCCTGCAGGAAGGCCGCTCGTTCGTGATAGCTAGAGCAGGCCGGTTTGCAAGCTTGTACTATCGCAACCGGTGGGGCCTCCTCAGGATTGAGCCGCTCATATCAATGTAGGGCTCATCGGGCGTGCCGGCCTGGTGCAATTTACAGTTGCCTGCATGCCATCTCCTTGCATTGAGATGGGGTAAGCCTTCGAGTCGGGTTGGGAGCGCAGCAACCCCTACGTCTCGCTCAAGCTGCCTTGCATCATAGTCACCCCACGATGCCCAAGCAGCGTTTGGATATCGCGCAATAAACGCCCCTAGCTCCAAGCCGACTCCACATAGGTTATCGCATGTACCTAAGCGGCGTTTACAAGGGAGTATCCTCGCAGGTCAATCGGTCGCCGGCGCATTCTCTTTTGCTTTCTGCATCCCAGGCTCATCCACCTCCTGAACGCCAGAGAAGAAGATGGTTGTTTCGGACGTAGGGCGAGGATAACTGATGTATGTCAGATGTTCCTTCCCGTCGAATTGCTCTACCAGATAGCGACCCTGGTTCAGATGCCGTGTGCGGATATCTCCCACGCTATTTGAGTGTCGCCCACGACGTTGGCGCGCAGGGCAAAAGCAGGCCGCTTGAAAACAGCTAAAAGCGATCGTCTGGTGGCATTGATAGCTGTGTTTCAGCAGGCCCGTTCCCTATTCGAAAACGATGCCACCGCTGCCGCAAAATGGATGAGCTCGCCGGTGCAAGGTTTAGGGTTGAAGTGGCCTCTAGACATGTTGAGGACGAGGGTAGAAATAAACGCTGTTTGAGTGAGCTGATGGGTAGGCTCGAAAGGGGAGTACTGGTGTGAGGCGATCCGATATCGTTTTCCAGGTTTAAGTCAATCCGGAAAAAGGTCGCTGAGCACGATGCAATGCTGTCCTGCCATCGCTCCTTCGAGCCAACGGCTCGGCTCAGTACGCGACATAAATCGCAAATGGTCATCGCACGAATCGTTTAAGTGACTGCCGATTCGCTATTACTTTTTCTCGAATCTCGTCGGGATCGATCGACATACCGCCGTCTGGTGTCACGCGCAGAGATTTCAGATTGTTGAGGGCAGCTATGAACGCCCGATCTCTGGCTTGCTCTTGGCCAGATCTGTTGTCTCGACAAACAAGTCCTATCAATCGACCGAACCACTTCATGCCGCACTCCTGATTTCGTGTTCAATGGCAGCATTTTCAGCGATGTGCAGGAGATATTAAATGAGTGAGCGAGTAGCAGCCAGATATTGGACGACCTACTCCAGTCCCGTTCGGCATGCGATGAGATCACGTGGTCGACCACTCAGACCTCGATTATTGCTGCTTAGCCAAACCTTTGCATTTTGCTGGTTTCCTGCGACGGCGAGCAGTGACTGGTACAACTCAACAAGAGGTAAGGCTCGGCCCCACGCTTCAGTCCCAGGTTGAAGCAGTTCATGTCCATGGCGTAGACGCAGCACAGTGGAAACTGGTCGCCCAACACAGCTGAAAGCTCAGTATCATCAAGCGACAGCCCTTCGCCAGCCCGGATAAAAGCTTTGCCTAGTACGGCGTTTTCAGCGCTCGATGTGACTGATTTCATGCTCCACCATATGAGCTGTAACGTAATTTTGTGCTCTGTAACTCTGCTTACGTTACAGCGCACAAAACTACTTTACAGACCTCAGAAAGCGAGAGGGGGGCGCAGGCAAGCGGAGCGCGCAGGCGTGCGGATGTAAGCCCGTAGGGCCAAGACCGGCGCATCGCGCCAGGGCTTGGTTCACGACAGCCATCCCCAAAGGGGCATGCTCCAAAAATGAATCGTCCGAAAGGTATTCAAATGACTACTGCAACCGTGTCTTCAAAAGGTCAAATCACTATCCCTGCGCAAATACGTGCATCCCTCGGATTGCGACCTGGCGATAGAGTCGAATTCATTGAATTTGAGCCGGGCCAATTCGCCATTCGAGCGGTCACGCACTCTGTTAAGAGCCTCAAGGGCATGACCCGTAAACCAGAAACCGCTGTGAGCATTGAAGATATGAATGCGGCAATTGCTGTTCACGGAGCCGGCATTCGAAAATAGACAGCCATGTAGAAGAGTGCATTGAGCTTCAATCCCTCAAAAACCGTCACTGCGAGCGACCGACAAAAAGTGCTCACAGGATTTGAGCGCGGCCTTGTAAGAGTCCTCATTTGTCCGATCGTCTACCGATGGATAATCACTGGGTTTTGTAGCCCTGAGCCGGGTGAGCTCAACATGGAGTTCTTCTGCTTGGCGCTCACCACGCGAGATGAGTGCTTCGCATACCGTCACGAACGAATGTTCATTTCCATGTTCGTGATACCAATCGGCTAACTCCTGATAAATCTGACGGTGGCGGACATCAAAACCTCCCCAACAGTCGTCTCTGCGAAGGCGAAACCTTCCAGGTTCATATAACCCCAGCACCAGATCTCCTAGTCGGTATGCGGTGCCGTACTTTTCATTCAGCAAAATATCGCGGTACTTCACATATGGTGACTGTTCCATAGACGGAGTCTCGTCTGAGGTGATTAGGAAATGCTGCGGTGATTTGATTATCGTTTCTCTATAAAAGAGGGCAAGCAATCTGACGAAGTGGATTTGGCAGCAGCAGTTGGCGTAGTGTCTCTTATACGGGACATTAAGACTGTTTTTTGCAGTTAAAGTCCATTTTTTGGGACATTACGAGGGTCATTAAAGATTTAAAGATCCGAAGAGGAACCTTTTTTGGTTCCGAGTGCTGAGGCGTCTTGACCGCTCCTATCTTCGATAGAATTACAGGGAGTCTAAGCAGTGATACACGCGATAATCGAACGCCATGAAGAAAATTTGTTCCAGACGTTAAAGTTTTGGCTTTAAGCAACCGTTGTTATTAGAAACAACCTAGCGTGGTGAAAATTGTGACCGAAACTAAAATGCAACCAGGTTTCTTTTTCGCGGAGCGTAAATTTACCAGTTGGCACGAGCGTGCTCATGACAAGTTATATCCATGTCAGGTATCCAGGCAGGAGAAAGGCTATGTCAGTTTAAGGTTTGGCGACATATCGTACAGGTTCACACACTCCATTGCTGAAGATATCGCGCGTTGTATTTTCGATGCCGAGCTCGTCACCGTGGGAAATCTGAAAGGATATATACCAAAGCCAGCCACACGGGAAAGCGCATTCGATCAATGGTATAAAAAAAATATGGATGGGATGTGGAGTTATTTGGGTGAGGGGGGATTCAGCGTTCATAGGTCAGAAGGTGAACTCAGTTTTATGGAGTTCCTGACGGATGACGCTGATACACCTGTAAATGTAGGTATTTACACAGCAGCTGACAATGGAATGATGCTCGTGTTGGAAACCGCATGCTATTTGTTCAGCATGCCTGATGCAGTTTGGCTGTCCAACGCGCTGATGGAAGCAGTAGGAGAAGAGCCGCTCGAGTTCCAAGAAACGTAGGCCATGCGATGATGATCAATCGGCCGGTCAACCACGCGTGAAAACGGCGGCTCAAGCTCGCGACTCAGCAGGGTGGTCGAGTCGTTGGAAAAATTTGGTCAGATCTGGCGAAGCATTTCTTCAAGCTGACAGTGCTCGTCGTGAGATAAAAGTCCCACTGTGTCAAACGTGTCTTTAGCATTGAAGTCATACCTCCTCCCATCCGGGGAGAGGCAGCTGTCGCAGTAATCCAGGTCACCGCAATCTATAAAAAGCGTGACCATCCAGCCCTCAACATCGACGGTCATAAGACCGTAGTAAATTCCGTTCCAGTGTTCATTGGTGACTCTTTGCATTGGGCGTGACGCCATAGCGAAATCGCGCAGTACCTGGTAGACCTCTTGAGCTGTGAGCATCTACTCAGCCTCGTGGTTTAAGGGCGTCTAACGAAGTGCTTTAGCGCATGACGACTTGCGATCACACGGTCGCGGATCTCTTCTGGATCAATCGACATACCACCATCAGGGGTCACACGTAGAGTTTTCAGGCCGTTAAGCGTGTCGATGAATTCTCGTTCTCTGGCTTGCTCGCGACCTGATCTGTTGTCTCGACAAACGAGTCCTATCAATCGACCGAACCACTTCATGCGGCACTCCTAAGTTCGTGTTCCATGGCAGCATTTCAGCGATGTGCAGGAGATGTTAAATGAGTGAGCGAGTAGCAGCCAAATACTGAACTACTTGCTCCAGTCCCGCTTGGCATGCGATGAGATCACGCGGTCGACCACTCAGACCGCGATTCTGGCTGGTTAGCCAAATTTTTGCCTTTTGCTCGGTTCCTACGAGCGTGAGCAATGACTGATACAACTCAACTAGAAGCAAGGCCCGGCCCCAAGCCTCAGTAAAAGGTTGAAGCAGTTCATGTCCGTGACGTAGATGCAGGACAGTGGATACCTGCTCGCCCAAAACAGCTGATAGTTCAGAGTCATCAAGCCCCAAGCCTTCGCCAGCCCGAATAAATGCTTTGCCAAGTACTGCGTTTGCAGTGCTCGATGTGACTGATTTCATGCTCCACCATTTGAGCTGTAACGTAGTTTTGTGCTTTGTAACACTGCATACGTTACAGCGCACAAAACTACGTTACAGCCCCCAGAAAGCGAGGCCCAGGCAAGCGGAGCGCGCAGGCGTGCGGATGGAAGCCCGCAAGGGCCAAGACCAGCGCCTTGCGCGTAGGCTTGGTTTAAGACAGCCATCCCCGACCAGGGGCACGCCCGAAGCCATGGCCTCTCACCAGCCCGCATAATGAGTAACCATGTGGCCCCAGGCCGAGAGCGCCGGCCCATTTCTGCGAAGGATATCCATCGCCTCTGCGGCAGCAATTTTCGTCGGACAGCCCCCAGTCAGATAAACCTTGTCTTTGCCCTGGTGGTACAAATGCATGATCGTTAAAACCATGACCTGTTGCAGCGGAGACATTGCGCGATAGTTTTTGCGCATTGCTTTCAATTCTTCGGGGATGGGCTCTTCTCCGCCAGCCCAATCGAAGCCGCGAGGCCGTAAGTTGTAATGCCTGCCTGGGCTTCCATAGGCGCGTGCGACATGTTCAAAACAGCCCTCGAGCGAGTAAGCCTCTACGATGTTCCACACTGCTTGCCCAAAGATATTCCCGCGCACTGATGCACTGGGGAGCGTTGGGATGGAAGCCCCGCAGACCATCGACAGCGCCGTAAGCTCAGCACCGTCCATGCAGGGCACTTTGTCCACCATGTCGACCAGCGCCCAGCCAGGGAAACGGCCAGCAGCAAACGTGGCGTTAACTGCTGCGAAGGCAGCTAGGGCTACTGGTTCTCGCGAATGATGGATGTAGGCTTGATTGGCAGTATGAACATTCGTGAATGCCCATACACCTTTAGAGGGATGGTGGACGCCAATCTCAGTCAGAAGGTCTTTGGCTTGGTCAACGTAGTTGTTGTTCATGACGTGCTCCTAGCCTCGCAATGTGGTCGAACAATTACAAATTTTTCAAATATGACGAAGCAGTCCTTTTAGCTGTCGATGCTCCTCCGGGGATAAAAGCCCGACCGGATCAAACGCCTCTTTTGAGCTGAACTCATACTTCCTACCGTCAGGGGAAACGCAGTTGTCGCAGTAATCCAGATCACCGCAGTCAATGAAGAATGTGATCTGCCAGCCGTCGACCTCTATGGTCATCAATCCGCAGTAGATTTCATTCCAGCTTTCCTGGGTGATTCGCCTCATCGAGAGTGAAGCCACGGAGGCATCGCGAAGTATCTGGTAAACCTCTTGAGCTTTGAGCTTTGAGCATTTGTGCAACCTGGTAGGGGGAGACCCAAGCGACCAAGCTTCGTACTTACGAAGCTTGGTCAGCCAATGGAACACTCTATTCCTTCGGTTTCTTCTGTCCGATTAAGTAAGGAGGTATCCCATGGTGCGAGAGATGACTTTTCACTTGCGACAGGGATAGCCCGCAGGCCTCAAAGGCAATAGCGGCAACGGACTGTCGTATTTTATGCGCCGACATTTGCGCATCGTTACCTAAGGCTTCATGCAAGTAGGATACGATGATTTTGTTCATTTCATCCGCCCTCATGGGGAGCGTCGCATTTGAAGCTGAAGGAAATAGATAGTCATTTTCAGAGAGCCCAGCATTACGAATGTACCGGGCAATCGAGGCGCCACTGCTTGGTGGTAAACCGACATTGAATTCCCTCTCGGGGGCTTTGCTGCTGTACAAGCGAATAAGGGTGTGCGAATTGTAGGATGAAATATCATGCGCTTTAGTAGCCCTTACCTCGTGTGGACGTATCCCTTGCAACAAAATTGCAAACAAGCTCTGATCCCGAAAGCTCCCTCGGCGGAGAACTACCTCCCATAAAGATTTCAGTCCATCCAAACTGATTAATTCCAGGGGTCGGCTTGTATGGTTACGATTCGTATCCACACTATTCGGCTGATCTACATGCTCAGTTCTGCGCCGATGAGTAACAGGTGACTGGGCCCGTCGGTGGCCTTCAGAAGGTTTGAGGAGTTCTTCACCCGAGAGAGGCAATGTCTCACCTTGCCCTACGTGCTGATAAACGCTGAGCTCCTGTAGCGGTAAAAGTGTAACCAAATGGGCGACATCATTTTCGTCGATATCGGTAATTTCTCTCGACCGGCAAAAGACAAAAATGGATGTGCTGATCCCGTCTCTAACTTCCGACTGAGTCGGCACGGGCGCGAGACGATCAAATTTATCTGATGATTGCCGCAGGTCGTGGAGGTCACGGTAGCCAAAGCCACGTGACAAGATCTCTTGAGCTGAAGAAAGCATCAAAGGAATAACGCTTGGCCAACTCCGCTGGAGTTTTTTCGCAATACGTTTGAAGCCGCATTTATCGCAAAAATCGACAGTATAGATGGGGATACGCATGACATTCTCCAATACGTCAGAGTGTCGGCTGCCCCTGACAATTGTCGAAGTGCATGCGAAACAGAAATGAACAACCTGAGGCAAACCGCCTTAGCGAGCCGACCGCGCGATCCAGGAAACCGTACATTCAAAGTAGCACGTCCATGTAATCTGTCTAGAAATTCGGGTGTACTAAACCCTCCATTCGTCCTGTGAGCGCATAAGAATGCGACTTTCTTGTGGTGGTTATCGACGACAACGCGTGGACTTTTTGATGAGTTTCTCGGGGGTAATGCCCAGTATCCATTGGTTTGTAACGTAGTTTCAAAACCGGTGTTACATCGCGTCAAAGTACGTTACAGCTCATGTTGAGCATGTCCGATAGGCGGTTATGCCTCAGCCTTGCCGGGAGGACTCAAAGCTCCATGGCTTTTGCTATAGACCTCCTCGTACAACTGGTTTCCGTTTTCTGCGTGCACTACAAGCTCTTCACGCGCTAATCCTTCCGGGCGATAACATGGCGGGCGTAGATGAGTTTGTTATTAGTTGTTGTCGATTTAGCTAGAAGTATGCCTTCTGTTTTGTACTATTAAATTAATGCGCTGGTGTTTGTTTATAATATGTCAATATTCTGTTCTTGATTTATATGTATATAAGTTTGTTATTTTTTTTGTCCAGAAAACTTGCAAGGGGCATAAGGTTGGTCTATTTTTTTATGGAGGATGAATAGCCCTAAGTCTAAATTCTTTTAACTGCCTGAAACAGGCGTGGAGAAAGCCATGCCAGAAGAAAACAGCAGAAGTTTTTCTCGAGTCGCTCATTACTTCCGAAATGTCGATTTATCTTCCGACTCGAGTCCGGACTTTATTCCCGAAGGTTTTTGGTCAGGCTGCTGCGTCGAAGCACCATATTGGCCCGCTCTGATTCTCCTACGAGAGGCGATACGCTCTCACCATATCTGGGCAACCTTTGGCATCAGGAATGGACGTGAAACAATCAATGGTACCCAACCTGCTGTGTGCTTCTCAGGTTTCAATGTGGCTGACCTGATCGCCGTTCGGGATGGATTATCAGCAGCCGACGAACACGCTACTCAGTATGCCATCACCTTCCACACTCGCTCAGCAGAGCTAGCGGGCGCGGAGCAGGTGGTTCGAGGGGGCAATTTACGAGCCTTCATACAGAAGGAAAGCGGTTTAGGGTTCGTGCCGGAAGCTGACGTGGTTAGCAAGGAGTTCCGGTACATCGACGTTCAACTAGATCTCTTCAGAGAGCAGACCTCCCAGCCGGAGTGGCGATGGCCCTATACCGGAGATTATCGCCGTGCAGTTACCAAAATCGAAGAGGAAGGGTATGAGGCAAACCCGATCCCTGGGTTGGATTTTGCTCAGGGGCGTTGGGGAGGGATTGGGGTGGTCGTATCCACTGAAGCGGACGCTCTCCGGCTCCAGTACGACATGCTATCTCTGATTGACCAAGGACTTGTCCCTCAGAGCCATTTCGATCACCTTCTAATCTGTGACCGGTTGCCAGCGAGCTTGAACGGGCTGTCTGAATCTAAGATCAATAAAGCGGCGAGAGCGGCATGTTTTGACTTCAGGTCGTGCATGTCCATTTCAGACGAAGCTGCAGCAGCTGCCTTGGAAGACTTTACTCGTCAACTTTCAACTCTCGAGATATCGACCTCTAAACGCCAAATTCATGAGCTGGGTGGTTGCTGGGTGTCTTTCCAAGACAACACTCACCCCTATGTGAGGGCGTTACTGAAAACTGGCCGGGTGGTAGTCAATAAGAAAGGGCGATACCTCGGGAATTTAAATGAGCTGGATCCGCGCCGAGATCTGAGAGAGCGCCAGGAAATGGTTAAGATTCTGTGCCAACAGTTAAAGGAGGAGCACGGTGTTGCCTGCTGCTATTACAGCGTGCGTAACTCCTGGCGGCCAGATGGATCGCCTTTCTATTGCGGCAAGCCTTGGAGCGGGTTGCATCGAATCACTGACGAGCCAGATGAAGAGGATGAGGATTGAAAAAACCGCTGTGACTACGAGATCCCGGAGCGGTTTGCTCCACAGAGTTCGACCGTATTCTTTGTCATAACTTCATCGACAGCGAGATATCAGTGCTGATTGAGAGCACTGAATTTGCTCGCAAGCGGAGCGCGTAGACGTGAGGATGGTAGCCCGCCGGGCCAGGACAACGGCGAGTATCGCCGCGCCTGGTTCGCGACAGCCTTCCCGCCCGGGCATGCAAAGTACCGCCGAGGTACGATCAGAATTCCTTGGTCGAATAGTTGGTGAGCCTACACATACTCCGCCCCTCGAGCTGAGCTGAACGGGCGTCGCTAGTTCCGAAGTAATGAACTAGCCGATATCTACGTGAAGTGCGTGAGACTTCAATTCATCGCCGTTCAATATCTTGTCAGCGCAGTTATGAAGATCAGGTATGAATTCAGGCAGGCTATTGCGAATAGAAGTAGTCTCTTGGCTTACTCACCCGGGGGAAGTGGCATCGGTAGCAGTTAGTCCGTGATTCACTTTTGCCGAACCTAACAGCTACCGATACGTCATTTGCAGTTCCCTGCTTTTTGATATCCCGCCGACAAGGCTTCAGACTCCGAGGCAAAGGAGACCTGATTTTTTGGCGAAACATTGTCGTAGCTAGGGCAGCCGATTGGTAAGTGGTACAGATGGCTATTTTGGTTGCCGATGATCAACCCGTGGGCGTTCGAACTTCCGACTTGGCGCCTTGCGTCTAACCGCGAGACCTTCTGGGGAAGCGCGCTTACGACGCCATCACCTACCGGCTTATATCCAAGCGCCCAATTTCGCTGACCGGTCACGAAAGGATTGGAATGGCCCATGACAGCTGTGATGCGTTTGTCACGCTCCAGCTCCCAAGCCGTCGCTGGAAACTGCTTGTCCCATGCCATAAGCAATTGTTGCTGCTGACGTGACATGCTCAATTTGTATCGGTCGAACATGTAAAACGTTGTCCTAGCTACCAAACCCTTAACTTCGTCGCGCGGCTCAGCGGCTCAGCGGCTCGCTGGTCGAAATCAACCTTTGTCTTGCATTGACCATACTGCGGAGCCACTCCTGCGGCCATACCATAGTTGAAATTGCTTCGGTCGCCGTTGACCTCACCAACTGATGGATACAGATTGAACAAATCAGCTTCCATCACGCCGAACATTGGGTCATCTTTCACACATTGCTCACGACCTCCGTTTTGCCAGCATTGCCGTTGGTGACCGAATGTCCAAGCTGGAACAATGTGTTCCCATTCAGTTCGCTCTGCGCGGTTCTCTTGCTTTCTAGCTTGAAGGCCGCAGGATTCAGCATCGATGCGCCCACCCGATTTCCCCACCCACGTCCATTTGCAGCCGCAGTACAGCTCGCCCATTGAGCTGCTTGCTTGGTCAAGGTAGATCTTCTGCTTTGCTATGACTTTGGCGTCGGTAAAATTCGATGGAGGGGCGGAAAAGGCAGGATTGATTATCGAGAGAGATAGCGTTAGGACGTAAAGCAATTTTTTCATGAGTGAGCATATTCAAATTTCGGGTGCCACATTGAACCCATGACTCAAGGAGGGGAGATGGATACTGGAATCGGATTATTGAATCGATCGAATTTTAATCCCGTAAAAAGCCCTTTTTGCGAGCAACTGACACAAGGAGCTAAAGGCCTTCAATTGCAGCTTCGTCATTGCCTTCATAGGATGAAACATGAGCCAGACAGGCCCATAGATGGTTACGTCAAGGATTTTAAGCGCTGTGCGGAAAGGCTGACCGATGAAGTTGATCGATTGACGAGCCAAACCCGCGCAGCCACAGCGGTGCTCGAAAGTTCAGCCAAGTGCACTGAGCATGTCGAAGCTGTCGGTCGACAGATCGCGCAGCAAATGCAGCTGGCAGAAAAAGCGTCGTCAAGAGCAGACGAAGTCGCTGCTCAGGTGGCGAAACAAGCGCCTGGTGCAGCTTTCAAGAGTGTCGAAGACTCCGTGAAGTCGGTAGTTACCACGCTAGCTCGCTCAGCTCAAAAGAACGAAGACACTGCCGGCCAAATTGAACAGTCAGCGCGCCAAGTTAGAGGGTCGATTTACTACCTATCTGCAGCATTCCTTGCCATCGCCGCGAATGGTGTAGTGGCAGCGTTGTACGTCCCAAATGGTAGAGAGTCTGGTCTCGAGACGGACGTGAGATTAAACGCGGCGCGGTTTGAGCTGCTGTGGGGTAATGCTAAGCCTGGGGAGAAAAAAAAGATCGTCGAAATTATCTAGCATCAGCCAAATTAGATAACCGATCTTTGCACTCTTTGCACTCTTTGCATTGTGAGGCTTGTCTCAACGACCCTCGTCATCACGGGTGGATTCTTCTTGTATCAACAGGTCATCTCTGCTGAGAGGCATTTACGGCAGATCATTGCGACTGCCGCCTAGCACAACGGGTTTCACACGGGGGAGCGCGCCCTAAGCCAACGACGCCCGCAAGGCCGCTTGGGCAGATTGATTTGGTTTAGGGTGAGGGCGCACAATCCATTGACAGACAAAGTGTGGCCGTTGGAGAGGGCATTTGTGTAGAACTGTAGAACTGTAGAATCTGAAGCTTCATTAGCTTGTTGCCGCCATTTTCCATTTGCCTTTAGACGCTGGAGAGCGTGCGCTGAGAAATTTCTCCGGGTCAAAGCCCGCAAGTGCAAGGTGACATGACAGTTCATGCGCTTGTTCTGTCGTTGAAAGAATTTGGAACTCACCAAGGGTAATCTCGACCATTTTTTAGATAGTTGGGCAATCGTAACGTCAAAGTACCTATCGGTTACCGTTGATATTTACGAATTTATTGGTACGCTTTTAAAGCGCTCAGCTGAAAATCAAAAACCATTGTAGTATTCTTTGAATATTTCGAGGTGTTTCATAATTTTTCCTAGCTTAGCTTTCCGTTGAGTAAATATATTTTGTCGGCCAGACGCCGTGAGCTTTGCCGTTATTTATTGAACGGAAGGAGAGACCAAAAGCTTTAGCGATGGTTAGACTTTCTTTTTTACCAAAATTTCAAGGGAAGTGATCACTACGAGTTGATCAATCAATAGAACCATGTTCTTCATGGGCAAATTAGTGGCCCGTCGCCCTCGCAACTCCTGTCAGAATCTCAGCTTTTGATCGAATGGAGATCGGGATTGATGCGCATTCTTGGTTACACCATGGGAGCGTTTCTCATGGCGATAGCAGTGTTACCCGCACAAGCACAAGACCTCAACGCTCGTCAGCTAGAAATTTGCAAATGGGGTGCAGGAGTCGCTGGCAATGCCCAGCAGTCGAAGCTTTCTGGCACCACGCTGTACAGCACTCAAAACAAGCTAAAGAAACGGAAGTATTCGAAGTCTTGGATGCCAAAGATGGCGCTGGGTATCACAGAGCAAACCTACAAAAGCAAGTCGAGGCTTCAGCCTTCAGTCGTCAAAAAGACGTATTACGACGGCTGCATCAAACATGAGTTGGTTAGGAAGTAACGCTCTG
Source organism: Pseudomonas violetae (assembly GCF_023072615.1). GTDB lineage: Bacteria > Pseudomonadota > Gammaproteobacteria > Pseudomonadales > Pseudomonadaceae > Aquipseudomonas > Aquipseudomonas violetae. The sequence continues at coordinate 51,912 of NZ_JAKNRW010000012.1, read as the reverse complement.
TGGAATGCGCCGCGCCGCACACGCATATGCTGACCTAGTGCGCAGTCCCTCATGAGGCTGCGCCGTCGGTCATCAGGCTTTCTGACTGTTAAAAGCCAAGCGCTAATGTTGAGCGCGGGGCGCCAGACTCGCTATCAATAGAGCCACTGTTTTTTCCGATACGGCGTCGTAGGAAGCGCCGTCAGGGCGGTAGTGAATCAGCATCTTCCGGTTGCAGATGATGGAGATTTTAGCTGCATACTTATCCTGTTGAACCTTACTTTGCGTATGTTTGGCGGATGCCTTTGCAGGAGCAGTTGCTGCTATTTGGACAATGATCATATGGTCTACCAGCCACCAAAAAGTTTGGCATTGACTCGTACTAATAATTTCCAAGTTTATCGCGCCATCGCTGCTAGCTAGCCTTCTTACCCTCATCGCGCCATTCAGTCACTCCGGTGTAACGATCGCGACCTGGAATCTCGAGCATCTTAGTATTCGCCCTACCAGGAGCTTTCAAGCAATCGCCAAAGTTGCGAAGGACGTTGACTTCCTCGCTGTCAAGAGCTTATGAACGGATAGTCGCTAAAGCCTCTGGTCAAAGAGCTCACCAAGCAAACCGGTCAGACGTGTAGCTTTATGGCCTCCCATTCAGTCGGCCGATCGACATACAACGAGGTGGTTTAAATTTGCTAGCGACACCGAATCCTCTTAACTCTGGATCGGTCGGAATGAAATCGTTTGAGATACTCATAAGGGTAGCTTCGGGCGGTAACGATCTTGTAGCTGTCAGAAAGCTTTTCTTTCAAATGTCGGAAAAGTTGCCTAGTTCCATCGGGCACCACAATCCAGGTTTCACCTGGGATAGCCTTTTCAGAGTAATAGCTGAAAATCGTATGCGCGGAATGAGTAGCTACTGGGTCAAGATTTATTCTATTCCCGTTTTCAATTATCGATAAACCAGGCCTGGACTCATTCAGTGTAATCGTTTCGCTTGTGCTAGCAGGTACCAATTTTTTTAAATATTTCATGATGATTGTTTCAAAAACTAATGGGCTAGCGATCGTGCGCCAAGCCAATTGGTTAAGTTTCAATTGCTTTTTGTAAACGGTCTTGGTGATATGTTCTTTTCGAGTGTGGTAAGGGATCTCTCTGTGCGGTGGTAGCCGGGAGTATTTGGTGGTCGGGCAAAAAGGTGAGCTGCACTGTAAAACATCTGCTGTGTGATCTAAAGGTGAAAGACATCCAGGACAGCTATAGATGTAGTCATCGTGCTGAGTGGTTGGTATTTTGGTGTAGAAACGAGACTTAAAGCTCAATGGTTTGATTTCTTCAGGCTTAATAAGGCCTGGAAAGGTGAATGCATTATGCAATTCACGAAAATTTTCATATGAGTAGTTGTCTTTTCTACAGCCTACCAGAGCATCGTTAATCACCCTATCTCGTAAGGAAAGTGCATCCCCCGACAAATCAAGTAAAATTATGTCGGATAGCATTGTTGGTTGGCCCTTGCAAATGAGTGGCCCTGTATACATAAGGTTCACCGTCTTAGGAAGCCAAATGTTAATGTCGAATGTTAATAAGTTACGGATTTCTTCTGCCTTTCGTGGTAAGACCTCATTATCGAATCGCCAGAGAAGGACACTTGCCTCATTAAGCAGTAAGGTTTGTTCGTCAGATTGGTCGGGGGCTTTTGCTGCGTTAGCCAGCAATGTAAGGATCTCCTCTTTGAATCCCCAGTGGATGCGCATCCTCAACTCCATCGCTTGCCATGCGTAATGTAATGCCGTTATATTAACTGTTTTTAGGAATAGGCCATTGCTACTGACTTTGCAAGTGGTTACAGGTTAAAAGTTTGGCAATATATGTAATAATATTGGTGTCAAACTTAGTAACTTGTTGATTTTTAATGCGACGGATTTTTGGCGCGTTAATTTTTTTTTGTTTTTTTAGTGGGCGGATGGCGATTGACTAGAATGGTCATGAGAGGGCGCGACAAGGATGCCGCTACTCGGGACGTAATTGATACCTAGCTTGGGGTTGGAAACACGTACTATGCTCACTTCTAGCTTATTTGCTGAGCGATTCCATATACCTTCTATTTTGTTCCGCTTGATTGTCAATAACAGTTTTTTGTCGCTCTATTTCTTCTTTAAGTTTGTCTATTGTTAAAGTGTAAGAGCGAGTGTCGGCCAGGATGCTGCTTTCTAGTATTGCAGTAGCAAAGGCACCGAGAGAAAGTTTCCTAAGTTCAACGTTTTCAGTCTTGAGGTTTTTGTTCTCTTTAATTAACTCCTCTTTAGTAAGTTTTCTCCCGCTTTGCCATTTTTTTGCAGAGACACTTTTGAAAACGATGGCGAGATCTGCATTCAGCTCTTTGATCAGATCTACAATGTTCGGTTGTCTACGATCAGTGATAATGCTTGGGCTAAAGCCACATTGTACGGCTATACGTCTAGCTATAAGTTGACGATCGCGCGGGCTCAAATTTGAACTGTTTTCTATATTCAATTTGATCTGATTGTAGTTTTCAATTATAAATGTATATAGCTTTCTCGTTGTCTCAGAAACTGCCCAGCACGGAAAGTTGCTAGGCTCGCCTTTTGTTTTTCTGAATTGCTCAAGGGTAACCGGCATTTTATTTTTTAGTCCTGCGTGATATTTGGTTGGCCATGTCCTTGCACAAATCGCCGATAGCCTTTATCGGATGGGTTTCGCTCATTTCTGAATAGGCTAGTTCGATTCGCAGCAAATTTCCCTTTTGGATTGTGTTGACCATGTTGTTTGGACAGCCGGAGCATCGGCCTGGAGTTGCTAATGCGTCGACGTCAGGAAGTCCGGTAACAAAGTCGCAGCAATTAGCCTCACGTTTGGATGAGGAGAAAAGAACACAGAATCCCCATTCAAATACAGCAAATCGCTCAATACTGTCCAAGATTTGTTGATAGTGCTCCCCTGGCTTGTTAGGATGCAAAAACTTGATGCGGTTGATCTCGGCTTTAATTCTTTGAAAGGCTGGCCCCCAGAAACGTGCTTCGAGCTTACCTTCGGCCGTTTTTCCAATTAGTTCATAGAGATAGTTTTTCTCTAACATCGATTGAACTGCGGGGTTTAATTTCCAGTGCTCGTAAATTTTCGTGGAGTATTCGGATCGATGGATGAAATGTTCGCGTAAACTCTCATGGACGTCTTCGTCGAACCTGCGCAATGAAAATTCGGCAAAAGAGTGCCTGAACTGATGTGTACTAAGGATGGGGTGGATATTATGAGCTTCTGGCATTATTGGTAGTACATCAGATTGGTAAAATGCATTCAAACGCGCATTTAGAGAGCAGTTGTCAAAAGATGTGAACGCATCAACCGGAAATTCGTTATGTATAACCATTTCCGCAAATCGGGTGTCATGGAACGAATGCTGAAGCGGCATTGGGTAAAGATCGGGGTTGACGAAGCTTAAATTCCACAAAGTTTCAGCCGCTCGCGTAGATAGCTTTGCAAGAGGGCGGTACGCTTTAAGGCCATTCAATGATTTGTCCAGTTTTTGTTTGACCATCAGCAATCCACGTCTCAATCTACGATCGTTCGATACTGTGGATTGAAATTCGTGGCTACGGTGGCCACTTTGAATCAGCATGATGTTTAGGCAAGCGCCTATCAGCCGCCGACGAAAGCGTCTAAATTCTCTTCTGTTTCTCCATGGTAATTCATGGACATGCCCAACGTTGTGAGCTTCGAGTGCTTCTTTTATTCCAAAATTATCACCTTCGATAATTTTTGATTGCTGGATAATATCGGAGTTGCACGTTCTTGTTGGAAACCACTTCTGGTGGAGTTGGCGCGATTTTCTCCACGCAGAGTAAAGTGATAACGCCACAGCAGTCTCATCGGATTCCAGCAAATTAATCGCGCTGCTAAGAATAACAGCTGAAATACCTAGGGGGACTGGAGGGTGGCTCTGGCCTTTCAACCACTCCTCAATTGTCAGGCCCATATCATCTAAAAGTGGTTCCATAATGAGGTGTTTTAGTTTGGTTGTGATAGGAAAGCCTAAACCATCACTGATCTTTCCATTTAAACGAGCAGCATGACTGATTTTAAAAATGTTAGAGTAATTACTAAAGTTCTGATTAGCGTAAATAGGGGATGGGTGGTGGTCGGAAATATCAGTTTTGACCATCTTAGTATGGAAAAAATCAGTCAGATTTTTTTCTGTCCAATTCCACAGAGGTTTATTTGGCAAGTAAGTCTGCCAATATTCGCATATGCCTCTCAAGGCAGCGCAGCAGTTAATAGCCTGGTGTAAATTAGTAACCTGCAAAGGTTTGCCACGTTCTTGATGTGACACAAAGGACATTTGCACGAAGATCTCCTGCGCCCAAATAATCTTCTTTCGATCACATGCGTAATTGAACGGGGCAGGTATGATTCTTGATGATGAGCTTTCATATATGAAGAAAGCAGAATCACCGAGTTTGTTACTATAGGAAACGGTTCGCTCTTTACTTTTCATTTGAGATATCTCAGATGATAGCCGGAGGGAAATCAAACTCTTCAAGCATTTCACGGCCGTCGGCAACTGTGCGTCTGTCAAATGACCTCAAAACCATCTTGGCATAGCATAGCTGCACAATTATTGCATGATTGCGCGCTTGCGAGCTGGAATTCTTCAACTCAATCTGACAACCTTTAATGAATGATAGTATAAGCGCTGCAGTCACGGGAGCGACAATAACAATGCGCTCTATAGATGTAGGTTTTGATAGCCAACCAAAGGGTGCGCAGTTATAACCGTCTGCCTCTGCAGTGCTTATGAGTTTATTGAAGTCGTCTACATCATTAGGTTTGAAGGAAGAGACATTCCAGCCGAGTATGTCATTGACTTTGTCCAACGTTATGATAGTGGTATTGCTCATCAGAGAAGATAACTTGCGTGCGTCCTCCTCTTGAAGCCTCCCTACTGCCCCAACAAATTTAGATCGTTGGCCTAGTCTATGGGCTGTCTGGCTTCGGTTTTTGTAAATATCATGACTGGTGTTAACGCTGTGAGCATTGCCGTCCGCAGCTACCTCAGCTTTAGTACGTCTATTGAACGCTGATGTGACTGTTGGGTCTTCAGGGTCGATAATGGCACGGGACTGTGCGATTACATTTGCGGTAAGATTTCTCGTTAATGGAGAATCAGTGTTTGGTTTCTTTTTCTCTTTAGAGTCATGAGGTTTGTCCGTTTCGCTATTAGCAGAAGTATTTTCATCTACCAGCAGTTTAAAATACTCTTGAAAAAGCTTAGCCCGAGGAAAAATCGAACCTATTTCTTCATACAAATTGGTTCCAGGCGTACAGGCCAAAATGATAGGGCGAAAAGTGACCGAAGAATGGTTTTGTTTTCGCGCGAAGGGGTTGTCGAATTGGAAGAATTTTTGTTGATCAGAATTGGTTGCACTAAAAAACTTTTCGAAACGCTCTCTTAGCTGAAGTACGTAGCTAATCACACGATAATTGTAAGTTTTTCTCTTGTGTGACGTCGAATCCCGCTGGGATTCGTTAGAGCGACGCTTGAAAAATGACATTGTCACATGAGTTGGTGTTAAATCAATATCCTGAAGTGTTAGTTGTTGTTGGCCACTTAGCTGAACTCGATCAATTCCGAGTAGCCATCGCAAACATATTTCTTCAGCTTCGCAGGGACTGAGAAGGCTTCTGATGTCCAGTTGTTCAAAAGTGACATATTGGTTTTCTTCGCTAAGTAAATGTGTGAAGCAAAGAGATCCTACCTCTCGAACGCAGCTTTTAAGCTTGGTATATAGCTCTCCAAGCGTATTTGGCTTCTTTGCGTCCATAAATGCATTTTGAAAACGTTGATTTGAAAGGAGTAGGCGTTCTACTAGAGTCGCATCCCGTGAGTCTACGATGGCATTGAAAATTTCATTGTAGTCATCCCAGTTTGGATGCAAAACGCGCCAGTCGATGTCTGGTTTCTCAGATGCTCGCGCTAATTCTAATCTGGCTTTGACTCTGCGATTTGAAGTAATAAGGTCTCGATGTCTCTTGAATATCAACAGGAAGCCAAAGCAAAATCGAATCAGAGAGTCCAAAAGCTCAAGGTCATCAAACTCTTTGCCTTTTACTAACTCTGACATTGCTGGTGCGGTGCCGTCCAGCATACTGTTTTTGGGTATTGATATTTTTTTATCATAAGCCGACAAGACAAAAATACGGTCTTTTTCTGCGAATTTCTTAAACCAAGGTTGAGCGATGCTCCACTGTAACATAACACTAAAAACTGAAATGTTTGTACGAATACTAGCGGTGACCTGCTCTTCAGTATCGCTCAAATAGTCTGCATAGTTTTGTAAAATGTTCGTTGGTATTGATCTGGGGTTCTCGTAGTTGTCATTTAGATAGGTGATTAGCGCTTGAGATCCACCTGCAAACTTATATAAACTATAAAAGCCTTCTGAAGATTTATCTTGGAGAAAGCGAATTAGGCATTGAAGGAAGACAAATCCATGCAGCTTGGGGGGGATAGAGACAGTCTTATGGACAACCGATTTGTAAAAACCCTTGTATTCGATCTCAGCGATATGTGGGTCGAGATTTTTCGATTTTTGTTTTGATTGGTTAGAGGCTAACTTACTCAAGGTTTTGATCCTCTAAACTATATCGGCTTCGACCTTTGTCTCGATTATAGATTGTCGCTTGACAATTTATGTACTGCTTCGTTGTCTTTGATTTTGTATGACCCAGTTGGTCTGGTAAGTAGCTACAAGGGTCGATGTTGTTCTCGTCGCAATACGTTACGAGGTTTGTAGCATATGTGTGCCTAAGGCAATGAAAAGTTAGAAGCTGTACTGAATTCCAACTGATGGTGTACGGTGCGTCATCTTGTTTGCGAAGCTTATTAAGTTTTGACTTAAGCTTCGGAAGAGCAGCATCTCTGACGGTCTTGAACAGTCGGCTCGCAAACGAAGGACTTAATATCGAGCCATCTTTGGCGCAGATTAAATTGTTGCCTTGGATATCGGTGCTGTACTCTGCGATAAATTCAGAGATTTTCTCCAATAGTTCGGGTGGAACATTTACGTCTCGATATTTTTTTCTTTTCCCGAATATAGTCAAGGAAATCGATAGACGATTGGTTTTTTTACTCAGTGACAAAAGATCTTTCAGGTCATTCACTATCAAATTTCTAGAGTGAGTGACCTCGAATGATCTTAAGCCGAGTTTATGACCAAGTTCTAATATTAGTTCATTTCTAGCACGCAAGAAGCCCGAGGTCTCGGAAGCGTGTTCAAGAAGTGTTTCAAATAGTGGGTCATTGATATACTTTCTTTTAGGTTTGGGGTTGTCTGGGTAACGTGAAAGTCCCTCTTCGTTTTCACCATTCTTATTCTGGTAATTAAAGCTGTATTTGAAGTTTTTGTCGGTAAATCCTGATTGGGAGAGTTGGGAATACATTCCTTGAATGCTAGAGCAGTGGCGTGCGATGCTTCGTTTAGAAAGGTTGTATTCCGCTAGAAGAGTACGCTCTATGTACCCGGACATTTGATCATCGCTGAGCTGATCCCATGGTACACCGGCTACTTCCAGGGATTCGAAGAGTCGTTTGAGGTCTGCCCCAATAGCCATCTGTGTGTTGATTGATGCGATTTTGGCTAAGTGTAGAAGGTGGAGGGTGGGAGGGAAGACGACTGACTCGTTCGACAGGGGGCCGTCTCTAAGGATCATCACTGCCGTGATCTGCCTTCCCTGCCAGTTTATCCCTGGGACTTTTTCTAAATGCATGGCCGAAGCCTCGCGCTAGCTGTCTGTCTACATCCAAGGCTAGCAGGGGATTGAGGTCTGTCAACAAATCACGAGATTTCGACCGCAGGTAAATAAACTTCGCCGATGCTCGGCACCAGGTTGTGCAGGTCGGCCTCGGCCTTCTGGTACACCGAGTCGTAACGGGTGCAGTTCTTGCGCCCACCTTCCTGCCAGCACTGGCGCTGATGACCTATCTGCCAGGCCGGCACGATATGCTCCCACTCGATGCGCGCGGCGCGCTTGGCATTCTTGCGAGGCACGTAACCGCAGGCGGACAGGTTGACCTTGTTGCCAGTGTACTTGCAGCCGCAATAAAACTCGGTCGACTGCGGCGCGTAGAGTTTCCAGGCGACTTTCTTGGCTTCCGAAAAGGTTCGAGGGGCGGCTGCCTGGGCGCCCATGGCAAAGAACAGCAACAGTAAAGCTAAAAACCGGACACTCATTGAATCAATCTTCCTTCGGTACAACCCAGAAAATCTGCACTCCGCCATCGTCGCGATAAGCGAGGGTGACGTTATCGTTTTCGTCGATTTCTTCGAGTAACTGCTCCCACTCGTCCGCCGGTTCGTCGGGCAGGCGGAAGATCAGCGCGGCTTTGGCTTTCTGGGCGGTGGGAGAGTTGATGATTTTCTGAACGCGCATGCCCATGCGTTCGTAGGAGTCTGGAGAGGAGGGGGTGGTGGCCACGGAATTATCCTTATTAAGCTGTACGTGTATACAGTATTAAACTGTAGGCATTATCGCAACTGCTTAAAATTCAAGAAATTCCTCTGACAGCGGTTTTAGCGTTTTGGTGTAGGAGGGGGCAGATTTTTTATCAGGCCCTGGCCACTTTAAAAGTGGTCAGGGCTGCCCGACCGGAGTGGGCCCGGCGAGGAGGGGATCAATACTCCCAGAACATCCGTTGCAGTTCCTTGCTGTCATTGGTCTTGGTCAGTGCGACCATCGCCAGGATCCGGGCCTTCTGCGGGTTCAGGTCGTGGGCAACCACCCAGTCGTACTTGTCGTCCGGCTGTTCGGCATTACGCAGGACAAAACCACCGGCATTGACGTGGGAAGAACGGATGATTTGCACGCCATCCTTGCGCAGCGCCTGCAGGGCTGGAACGACGCGCGAAGATACCGAGCCATTGCCGGTGCCGGCGTGGATGATGGCTTTGGCGCCAGATTGCGCCAGTGCTTTGTAGGCGGTATCGCTGACATTGCCGTAGGAATAGGCGATTTCGACGGCAGGCAGGCTCTTGATGTTCTTGATGTCGAATTCCGAGTCCATGGTGTGACGCTTGGCCGGCAGACGGAACCAGTAGGATTTGCCTTCGACTACCATGCCCAGCGGGCCCCAGGCGCTCTTGAACGCTTCAGTCTTGATGTTGATCATTTTGCTGACGTCACGACCCGACTGGATCTCGTCGTTCATGGTCACCAACACGCCTTTGCCCCGTGCGTCCTTGCTGCTGGCGACGGCAACGGCGTTATACAGGTTGAGCATGCCGTCAGCGGACATCGCGGTGCCCGGGCGCATGGAGCCGACGACGATGATCGGCTTGTCGGTTTTTTCCACCAGGTTGAGGAAGTATGCGGTTTCTTCCAGGGTGTCGGTGCCGTGGGTGATCACGATGCCGTCGACGTCACTGCTGTCGGCCAATTCTGCGACGCGGCGGCCCAGTTGCAGGAGATTGTCGTTGGTAATGCTTTCGGAGGCGATTTGCATGACTTGTTCGCCACGCACGTTGGCCAGTTGGCTCAGTTCCGGAACGCCGGCGATCAGTTGCTCGATGCCGACTTTCGCCGCCTGGTAGGTGGCACTGTTAGCCGCGCTGGCGCCTGCGCCGGCAATGGTGCCGCCGGTGGCGAGGATTACCACGTTGGCCAGTTTCTGTTCGGTCTGGGTCGGTGTTTCTTTTGCCTGGAGCGCGGTAGGCAGGAGGAGTAGCAGGGCCAAAGTGCCCGGAACGAAGGACTTAAGAGCAGATGTCATTATTTTTTTCTCTCTTGTGGTGAGACGGTGCTGATTGCAGGTCTTCCAGGTGGCCCCGGCACATCTGAATGCCAGGGTGAGAGTGAGAGAGCAGGATCCATACCAGCTGTAATGTGTGACGAAATTAATTGTAACGTAATGATATATAACGATTATTTGTATCATAGGCATGCAGGCGTGAAGTCGTTTTGTCCGGGGTTCCGAACAACTGCGGTTTTTTTGTTCGGTCTACCGAAAGCCCCTGCAAATTCTGTTGAAATGTCCGTTCATGCTCAATCCTGCTCGCAACCTAAAGAAACCGCTGCCTCGGTCGATGCCTTTGTAATGGATTGTTCAAGAGGGATTGAAAATGTCGTTGACCGTCGGTTTATCGAATGCGCGTGTGATCATTATGGGTAACAAGGCAGCGGATGCCCCTGTTCGAACAGAAACCGAGGCCAGCGCCCAGGTTGTGACTGCGCAGGAGGGTGATAAAAGACCGTTGACCCTCGCGCCTGCCCAGCAAGACGCAAAAACCGAAGACAGCAGTAGCAGTCAAAGTATCACGGTGCAGATGTTGCTCAAGCGCATGAAAGAACTGCAGCAGCAGATGCGCGAGCAACAGCAGCAACTGGCAGCGACCCAGGCCACCACATTTGCCAATGAGGAAGCCAAAGCCACGGCGGTCATGGCTATTCAACAACGTATTGCCGACACCGCCGGAGCAATCGCCCAAGTAGCAGGCGCGTTGGCCAAGGCCCTGACCGAAGGCTCCGCCAGTGGCAGTATGGTCAGTACGTCTGTCTGACTTCAGTTCGACACACCATCGCCGTTGCAGGTCGTTGACAAATCAGCGCAGGGTTCGCATAGTTCGTCTTCGCAAACGTTTGCGCAGTGTTCTGATAGCCTGGTCCTACAGAGCGTTGCAATGCCTACGCCAGCGCAAGCGTTGCTCACAATAATCATAAGATCGGAGTGAACCCATGAAGCTGCCATTCGCTGGACGCCTTCTCGCTGTCGCCATGCTGGCTGCCGCATCCGCCACATTGCCCATCTCCTCGGCCTTCGCCGAAACCCCGGAAAAACCTAAAGTCGCGCTGGTCATGAAATCCCTGGCCAACGAATTCTTCCTGACTATGGAAGACGGCGCCAAGGCTTACCAGAAAGAACACTCCGCCGATTTCGACCTGATCTCCAACGGCATCAAGGACGAAACCGACACCGCCGGGCAAACCCGTATCGTTGAACAGATGATCCTGGCCAAGGTCAACGCCCTGGTCATCGCGCCTTCGGATTCCAAGGCCATGGTGCCGGTGATCAAGAAAGCTATCGATGCCGGTATCACCGTGATCAACATCGACAATCAGTTGGACCCGGCCGTGGTCAAGAGCAAGAACATCAGCGTGCCCTTTGTCGGGCCGGACAACCGCAAGGGCGCACGCCTGGTGGGTGAGTACCTGGCCAAGCAGCTGAAGGCCGGTGACGAAGTCGGCATCATCGAAGGTGTGTCCACCACCACCAACGCTCAGGCTCGTACCGCAGGCTTCAAGGATGCAATGGAAGCGGCACAGATCAAGGTGGTGTCCCTGCAGTCCGGCGACTGGGAAATCGACAAGGGCAACAAAGTAGCCGCCTCTATTCTCAGCGAGTACCCGCAAGTCAAGGCGCTGCTGGCCGGGAACGACAGCATGGCCGTTGGCGCTGTATCCGCAGTGCGCGCTGCTGGCAAGGCTGGCAAGGTCCAGGTGGTGGGCTACGACAATATCAATGCCATCCAGCCAATGCTCAAGGACGGTCGGGTTCTGGCCACCGCCGACCAGTTTGCCGCCAAGCAAGCGGTGTTTGGCATCGAGACTGCTTTGAAGATCATCAAGGGCGAGAAAGTCGACAGCGGCGCCAACGGCGTGATCGAAACCCCGGTCGAACTGGTGACCAAGTAGTCCATCTGGTGACAAAAGGTGCTCGCTCCTGGTGAGCGAGCGCATGGAGAGTTTCTATGTCAGTTTCCGCTGCGAACGCTGTCCTTTCGGTCAGCGGTATCGGCAAGACCTACGCCCAGCCTGTCCTCACCGGCATCGACCTGACGCTGCTGCGCGGCGAAGTGCTGGCGCTGACCGGCGAAAACGGCGCGGGTAAAAGCACGCTGTCGAAGATCATCGGCGGGCTTGTCACGCCGACTACCGGGCAGATGCAGTTCCAGGGCCGGGAGTACCGCCCCGGCAGCCGTACCCAGGCCGAAGACCTGGGCATCCGTATGGTGATGCAGGAGCTCAATCTTCTGCCGACCCTGTCGGTGGCGGAAAACCTGTTCCTGCACAACCTGCCGAGTACCGGTGGGTGGATCAGTCGCAAGCAATTGCGCAAGGCGGCGATCGAGGCCATGGCGCAGGTCGGGCTCGATGCGATTGACCCGGACACCCTGGTCGGCGAGCTCGGCATTGGCCATCAGCAGATGGTGGAGATTGCACGCAACCTGATTGGCGACTGCCATGTGCTGATCCTCGATGAGCCGACAGCCATGCTCACGGCCCGGGAAGTCGAAATGCTCTTTGAACAGATCACTCGCCTGCAGGCACGCGGCGTGTCGATCATCTATATCTCGCACCGGCTCGAAGAGCTGGCGCGGGTGGCCCAGCGCATTGCGGTGTTGCGCGACGGCAACCTGGTCTGCGTCGAGCCGATGGCCAACTACAACAGTGAGCAACTGGTCACGCTGATGGTTGGGCGCGAGCTGGGCGAACACATGGAGATGGGGCCGCGCAACATCGGCGCGCCCGCGTTGACGGTCCGGGGGCTGACCCGTTCCGACAAGGTTCGCGACGTATCCTTCGAAGTGCGCGCTGGCGAGATCTATGGCATTTCCGGGCTGATCGGGGCTGGGCGCACCGAGTTGCTGCGGCTGATCTTCGGTGCCGATATCGCCGACACCGGTACGGTGGCGCTGGGTTCGCCGGCGCAGGTCGTGAGTATCCGTTCGCCGGCCGACGCGGTCGGTCATGGCATTGCGCTGATCACCGAGGACCGCAAGGGCGAAGGCCTGCTGCTGACCCAGTCGATCAGCGCGAATATTGCCCTGGGCAACATGCCGGTCATTTCCAGTGGAGGCTTCGTCAACAACGGTGACGAGACGTCCCTGGCCCAACGCCAGATCGACGCGATGCGCATTCGCAGCTCCAGCCCGACGCAACTGGTGTCGCAGTTGTCCGGTGGCAACCAGCAGAAGGTCGTGATCGGCCGCTGGCTTGAGCGCGATTGCTCGGTGATGCTGTTCGACGAGCCGACCCGGGGCATTGACGTCGGCGCCAAGTTCGACATCTATGCCTTGCTGGGTGAGTTGACCCGTCAGGGCAAGGCGCTGGTGGTGGTCTCCAGCGATTTGCGCGAATTGATGCTGATCTGCGACCGAATCGGCGTGCTGTCGGCCGGGCGCCTGATCGACACGTTCGAACGCGATACCTGGACCCAGGATGATTTGCTTGCTGCCGCCTTTGCCGGCTACCAAAAACGTGATGCGCTGCTCAACGAAGCAGCGCCTAGGGACCCTCAATGAAAACTGCAACGTCTGTTGGCAAGCGAAGTGGCAACTTCTACGGCCTCGGTACTTACCTGGGCCTGGCCGGTGCCCTGCTGGCAATGATTGCGCTGTTCTCGGTGTTGAGCAGCCACTTCCTTTCCTATGACACCTTCAGCACCCTGGCCAACCAGATCCCCGACCTGATGGTGTTGGCGGTGGGCATGACGTTCGTGTTGATCATCGGGGGCATCGACCTGTCGGTGGGCTCGGTGCTGGCTCTCGCCGCGTCGGCAGTCAGCGTGGCGATTCTCGGCTGGGGCTGGAGCGTATTGCCGGCAGCCTTGCTCGGCATGGCCATTGCCGCGCTGGCCGGAACCATTACCGGCTCGATCACGGTGGCCTGGCGCATTCCGTCGTTCATCGTGTCCCTGGGGGTGCTGGAGATGGCGCGAGGCGTGGCTTATCAAATGACCGGCTCGCGCACGGCGTACATCGGCGACGCCTTTGCGTGGCTGTCCAACCCGATCGTCTTCGGCATCTCGCCGTCGTTCATCATCGCCTTGCTGATCATTATCCTCGCCCAGGCCGTGCTGACCCGTACCGTGTTCGGTCGTTACCTGATCGGCATCGGCACCAACGAAGAAGCCGTGCGGCTGGCAGGGATCAATCCCAAGCCCTACAAGATCCTGGTGTTCAGCCTCATGGGGCTGCTGGCCGGCATTGCCGCACTGTTCCAGATATCGCGCCTGGAGGCGGCGGACCCGAATGCCGGTTCCGGCCTGGAGCTGCAGGTGATCGCGGCGGTGGTGATCGGCGGTACCAGCCTGATGGGCGGCCGGGGTTCGGTGATCAGTACCTTCTTCGGCGTGCTGATCATTTCCGTACTGGCCGCCGGCCTGGCGCAGATCGGCGCCACCGAGCCCACCAAACGCATCATCACCGGTGCGGTCATCGTGATCGCAGTGGTGCTCGATACTTATCGCAGTCAGCGCGCAAGCCGGCGGACCTGAGTCATGGCAACCATCAAGGACGTCGCCGCACTGGCGGGAATCTCCTACACCACGGTGTCCCACGTGGTGAACAAGACCCGCCCAGTCAGCGAGGAAGTGCGGATCAAGGTCGAGGCGGCCATCAAGACCCTCGACTATGTGCCGAGCGCGGTGGCGCGGTCGCTGAAGGCCAAGACCACGGCGACCATCGGCTTGCTGGTGCCCAACAGCCTCAATCCCTACTTCGCCGAGCTGGCGAGGGGGATCGAGGATTACTGTGAGCGCAATGGCTACTGCGTGATCCTGTGCAACTCCGACGATAACCCGGACAAGCAGCGCAGCTACCTGCGGGTGCTTTTGGAAAAGCGCATCGACGGCTTGATCGTGGCTTCGGCCGGCGGTGATGCCGGGCTGGCGGAAGGCCTGGCGGGCGTGCGCACGCCGATGGTGATCGTCGACCGCGGCCTGGAAGGCGTGAACGCCGATATGGTGCGCATCGATCACGAATATGGCGCCTACCTGGCGACCCGGCACCTGCTGGAGCTCGGGCATCGGGACATCGCCACGATTGGCGGCCCGGCGAGTACCAGCGTGGCGCAGATGCGTCTGGCGGGGTTCTGCCGGGCCTTGCACGAGGCAGGCATTGAGGTGCCGGACGAGCGCATGCTCGAAAGCGATTTTACCAGCACCGGCGGTTACGCTGCGGCGGCGCTGTTGCTGGAAAAAAATCCGCCCAGCGCCATTTTCGCCGGGAACGACATGATTGGCATCGGCGTACTGCGCGCCGCTGCCGAGCGCAACATTCGCGTACCGAGCGAGCTGTCGGTGATCGGCTTTGACGACATCCAGATGAGCCGCTATGTATACCCGGCGCTGACCACCGTCGGCCAGTCGATCCTGCAGCTCGGGGAAATGGCCGCGCAAGTGCTTTTGCGCCGGATCGCCACCCCGGCCATGACGACCGACCAGCGCATCGTGACCCCCAGTATTGTCCTGCGAGAATCGACAGCGCCATTGGCGGGAGTCTTTGTCGAGTACCGCTAAATCAACAGCATCACTGAAACAGAATTGACGAGTAGTGACGAATGTCAGCAAAAGTAGCGGTAATAGGCAGCCTGAACATGGACCTGGTCACCCGGGCGCCGCGGCTGCCTCGCGGCGGTGAAACCCTGATCGGTGAATCGTTTGCCACGGTGTCCGGTGGTAAGGGCGCCAATCAGGCGGTTGCCGCCGCCCGGCTGGGCGCGCAGGTGTCGATGGTTGGCTGTGTCGGCAACGACGCTTACGGTCGGGAGCTGCGCGACGCACTGCTGGCAGAGCAGATCGACTGCCAGGCGGTCAGCACCGTCGAAGGCTCGAGTGGGGTGGCATTGATCGTGGTCGACGACAACAGCCAGAACGCTATCGTGATCGTTGCCGGGGCTAACGGCGCGCTGACCCCGGCGGTCATCGGTTGCTTCGATTCGGTGCTGCAGGCGGCCGATGTGGTCATCTGCCAGCTGGAAATACCCGATGCCACGGTGGGTCATGCACTCAAGCGTGCCCGTGAGTTGGGCAAAACCGTGATCCTGAATCCGGCGCCAGCCAGTCGCCCGCTGCCGGCAGATTGGTACGCCAACATCGACTACCTGATTCCCAATGAAAGTGAGGCCACGGCTCTGAGCGGTATGCCCGTGGATTCCCTGGACACCGCCAAGGCGGCTGCCGCCCAGCTGATCGCCTTGGGGGCTGGCAAAATCATCATTACGCTCGGAGCCCAGGGCTCACTGTTTGCCAATGGCAGCCGCTTCGAGCACTTCCCGGCGCCGGCCGTGAAGGCGATTGATACAACGGCCGCCGGCGACACCTTTGTCGGTGGTTTCGCGGCGGCCCTTGCAGATGGCCGGGGCGAAGTCGCAGCGATCCGTTTTGGCCAGGTAGCCGCCGCGCTGTCGGTAACCCGTGCCGGCGCGCAGCCTTCGATTCCCACCTTGTCCGACGTGCAGGCGTTCAAACCATCATGAAAAAGACTCCTTTACTCAACGTCGCCTTGTCGCGCTTGATCGCCTCCCTGGGGCATGGCGACATGGTGGTCATCGGCGATGCCGGCCTGCCGGTGCCCGCCGGCGTCGAACTGATCGATCTGGCCCTGACCCATGGCGTCCCGGATTTCATCGGCACCCTGAAGGTGGTGCTCAGTGAAATGCAGGTCGAAAGTCACGTACTGGCCCAGGAAATACTCGATAAACAACCGACGGCGCTGGCTACCCTGGACGAGCTTGATGCCGCCGGCGAACTGGGACGTCGAGATTTGCTCAGCCATGACCAATTCAAGGTGCTCAGCCGACAGGCGCGGGCGGTTGTTCGTACGGGCGAATGCCAGCCGTACTGCAACATCGTGCTGATCGCCGGAGTGACCTTCTAGAAATTCGACATCAATGTTTCCCCACGCACAAGGAGTGCGCTATGCACCGCTATGCTCAGAAACTGCACCAACTGATCCGGAGTTTGCTGCTTTTGTCCTTGATTACTGCAACAGGCGCCCAGGCGGCGGAAAAGATCGACCTGATCATCGACACCGACCCGGGTGCCGACGACGTGGTCGCCTTATTGTTTGCCTTGGCTTCCCCTGAAGAGTTGAACATCCGTGCACTGACCACGGTGGCCGGCAACGTGCGCCTGGACAAGACTTCGCGCAATGCGCGACTGGCCCGCGAGTGGGCAGGGCGTGAAGAGGTGCCGGTGTACGCCGGTGCACCCAAGCCACTGATGCGCACGCCGATCTACGCCGAAAACATCCATGGCAAGGAAGGCCTGTCGGGTGTCACCGTGCATGAACCGAAAAAAGGCCTGGCCGAAGGCAATGCGGTCAACTACCTGATTGATACATTGAAAGCCGCCAAGCCCCACAGCATCACGATAGCCATGCTCGGTCCGCAGACCAACCTGGCGCTGGCGCTGATCCAGGAGCCCGAGATCGTTCAGGGCATCAAGGAAGTAGTGATCATGGGCGGTGCGCATTTCAACGGTGGCAACATTACGCCGGTGGCCGAGTTCAACCTGTTCGCTGATCCCCAGGCGGCAGAGGTTGTGCTCAAGAGTGGCGTGAAGCTGACTTACCTGCCGCTCGATGTGACACACAAGATACTCACCAGCGAATCGCGCCTGAAGCAGATCGCGGCCCTGAACAACAAGGCCAGCAAGCTGGTGGGCGATATCCTAAATGAATACGTCAAGGGCGATATGGAGCACTACGGCATTCCCGGTGGCCCGGTGCACGACGCCACGGTCATCGCTTACCTGCTCAAGCCCGAGCTGTTCAGCGGTCGTGCGGTCAATGTGGTAGTCGATAGTCGTGAAGGCCCAACCTTCGGCCAGACCATCGTCGACTGGTACGACGGCCTGAAGGCACCGAAAAACGCTTTCTGGGTTGAAAGCGGCGACGCTCAGGGTTTCTTTGATCTGCTGACCGAGCGCCTGGCTCGCCTCAAGTAAACCGCCGATTCCCGCAGGTCCCAGCCTGCGGGAGTTACTTGCCTGCCGTGTACGCGACGCCCCTATAGTTCACCGGGTATTTCTCGAATACCTGGGTGATAAATGACTGGGCCGCTTCGGTTCCCAGTTCCTTGACCAGAAGATCTATGCCAATGATTGCCAGTTCTTCAGGGCTGCCGGGGCTGTAGGAGCTGTGGCCCTGTGGCCACTTGGCCTTGATGTCGGCATCGATACTTACGGTGGTCATGAATGGCGCTCGTGAATGGGTAGAAGTCTATTTGCGGAGTTAACCATTTTGCGCGACGTTTAGCACTCCGACTTAGGAATGAGGGGAAGGCTATGCGACACTTGGTCTTTGAAGATTGTCCAAGGACCGCCCCGTGCAGATTGATTTGAACACACCCGACGGCTTGACCCTTGATGTCGTTCGCCAATTGCTGGCCTCTGCCAGTGACGATGAGCACACCCAGTTGCGGGTCACCAAAGGCGGTATTGCCTATATCTCCTCAGGCGTCGTCGGTGGTACTGATATCGGCGACCTGTTGTTTCGCCTGGAGACTTGGGCCAAGGGTTCCGGTTATGTCGGGCGGGTCGCTGCCAGCGATGGGGTGTGGGTGATGCAGATCTACAACGCGTTGAAAGAGAACTGGCCGAATCCGCCGTTTGACTACATCGACGTCTACTAAGAGTTGTTCATATTCAGTCACGATTGAAGAATGATCAGCAGGGTGGTGCTCAGGCAAACTTGGCAATTATCCTGTCTGGGGGCAGGGTGCTATCACCCACGGTGAAACCAATCGTCAGATTGGTGGTCGCACGATCTCAGCTTAACTATTGAAAAGAGGAGGCTTCATGCCTTGGAAGCTCGCGTCATTGGGTACTTTGTTGGCCGCCACGTTGCTGGCTGGTTGCAGCAGTACGTCCTCCGAATCGGCAGCAGACCCTGTAACGGCGACGGAAACGGGTCACAGCCGCTGCGAAGCAAAGGCAGCCGAATTCGCCATCGGCAAGAAGGCTTCGTCTGAATTGCTGGAGCAGGCTCGCACTCGCGCTGGCGCGCAGAATGCCCGGTTCCTGTTGCCCGATGACATGGTCACCCTGGAATACCGCTCCGACCGCCTGAACCTCAATACCGATGCGGCTCGAGTGGTCACCCGCGTCAACTGCGGCTGACCGTACCAGGCTTTTGTTGCACGCATAAAAAACCCCGTCACATGGACGGGGTTTTTTTAGTGCGCCAGAAACTTACTCTGGGCGAACTTGTGCAGCTTGCATACCCTTTTGGCCTTTCTCAGCCACGAAGGAAACGGTCTGGCCTTCTTTCAGGCTTTTGAAACCGTCGCTTTCGATAGCTTTGAAGTGTACGAACAGGTCGTCACCGCCACCTTGAGGAGTGATGAAGCCGAAGCCTTTTTCATCGTTGAACCACTTAACGGTGCCGGTTTGGCGATTAGACATGGTGTATCTCCAAGAAACATATATTTTTCAGTACTGTGCTGCTCAGGCCAACTGGGCACACCGGGGTATCATAGTCGAAATGTTCGCTTTGGGAGCCCCCCGGAGGCGCTGTTTGCCTTGCGGTCACGCTTGCTTTGCTGCTCATATTGGCTGAAAGCCCCGATTTAAAAGGCTTCCAGTCGAAAGTAAAGACGATAAAAAAAGCTTAAAAACCTGAAGAATTTGTAGGAAAAAACGGTTTTCAGGGGCTTTTTGGCTCTCGTCCACGCTGAAAATGGGCTCCGATGGGCTTATTTTTTCGCCTTCGGATCGGCTTTGCAGGAGGCGATCTGGGTCAGTGCTTTCTGTTTCAGCGCATCACTGGCCTTGTTGTCCATCAATGCCTGGATGTCGCTGGCCGGGTACGACTTGATCGCATCGGCGCCACAGGCGCAGTGGGCCTTGGCAGCCGCGGCGCCGATTTGCGGCGTGGCTGCCTGGGTGCACTGAGCCATGTATTTCTCGCGCTCGCCCTTCGGCCAATCCGCGTGGGCGGCCAGTGGCAGCAGCAGGACGACGGGGGCGACGATGGCGAATAAACGATTCAGACGCATGCGGGGATGCTCCTTGTGGGTCAATGTCTTATTATCTGAGGGGTAAAACCCTGTTCAAGTTCAGCACTCTGGCATAAAAAACGTCGATTTGCCCTCGCCGCGAGCGCCATCGCATCGATGACCGTTCATCTGTGCTAGCATGCATCGCTCGGGCGTTTCCAGGCTCCGGATGACCTTCAGTCCCGGTGGCGGCAGAGGCCCGAATAACCCTGATTTGAATCCCAGTCACTCTGGTTCGGTTTCCGGTTGGCCGCAAGGCTCCTGCCGCTGTAAGGCAGGCGTTCGTCATTGAATGGCCTGGATCGGATCTTGTACTGGCTCATCCCAACCCACGTGACCTTTGGTAGGGGTCACCACTAGGAGAGGAGGCGCCATGCCAACTATTACTCTTCCCGACGGCAGTCAACGTTCATTCGATCACCCGGTTTCGGTAGCCGAAGTCGCCGCATCTATTGGTGCTGGCCTGGCCAAAGCCACTGTGGCCGGCAAGGTCAATGGGCAACTGGTCGACGCCAGCGACATCATCGGCAGCGATTCCACGCTGCAAATCATCACGCCAAAGGATGAAGAGGGGCTGGAGATCATTCGCCACTCTTGCGCCCACCTGGTTGGCCACGCGGTCAAGCAGTTGTACCCGACGGCCAAAATGGTGATCGGTCCGGTCATCGACGAAGGCTTCTATTACGACATCGCCTTCGAACGTCCTTTCACTCCGGACGACCTGGCCGCTATCGAACAGCGCATGCAGCAGCTGATCGAGAAAGATTACGACGTGATCAAGAAAGTCACTCCGCGCGCCGAAGTGATCGAAGTGTTCAAGGCCCGTGGCGAAGACTACAAGTTGCGTCTGGTCGAGGACATGCCGAACGAACAGGCCATGGGCCTGTACTATCACGAAGAATACGTCGACATGTGCCGCGGCCCGCACGTGCCGAACACCCGTTTCCTGAAATCCTTCAAGCTGACCAAGTTGTCCGGCGCCTACTGGCGCGGTGATGCCAAGAACGAGCAATTGCAGCGCGTCTATGGCACTGCATGGGCGGACAAGAAGCAGCTGGCGGCTTACATCCAGCGCATCGAAGAAGCGGAAAAACGCGATCACCGCAAGATCGGCAAACGCCTGGGCCTGTTCCACACCCAGGAAGAGTCGCCGGGCATGGTGTTCTGGCACCCGAACGGCTGGACCCTGTACCAGGTGCTCGAGCAGTACATGCGCAAGGTTCAGCGCGACAACGGCTATCTGGAGATCAAGACTCCTCAAGTCGTTGACCGCAGTCTGTGGGAGAAATCCGGGCACTGGGCGAACTACGCCGACAACATGTTCACCACCCAGTCGGAAAACCGCGACTACGCCATCAAGCCGATGAACTGCCCGTGCCACGTGCAGGTGTTCAACCAGGGCCTGAAAAGCTACCGCGAGCTGCCGATGCGCCTGGCCGAGTTTGGTGCCTGCCACCGCAACGAGCCATCGGGTGCGCTGCACGGCATCATGCGCGTACGTGCGTTCACCCAGGATGACGCCCATATCTTCTGCACCGAAGAGCAGATGCAGGCCGAATCCGCCGCGTTCATCAAGCTGACCATGGATGTCTATGCCGATTTCGGCTTTAAAGACGTCGAGATGAAGCTGTCCACTCGTCCGGAAAAACGCGTTGGTTCCGACGAACTGTGGGATCGCGCCGAGGCTGCCCTGGCTGCAGCCCTTGATAGCGCGGGCCTGCCGTACGATCTGCAACCGGGCGAGGGCGCTTTCTACGGTCCGAAGATCGAGTTCTCGCTGAAAGATTGCCTTGGCCGCGTCTGGCAGTGTGGTACCCTGCAGCTCGATTTTAACCTGCCTGTCCGTCTGGGAGCCGAATACGTCTCCGAAGACAACAGTCGCAAGCACCCGGTTATGTTGCACCGGGCGATCCTCGGATCCTTCGAACGTTTCGTCGGAATCCTGATCGAGCACTACGAGGGAGCATTCCCTGCGTGGCTGGCTCCGACCCAGGCAGTGATCATGAATATCACTGACAAGCAGGCTGATTTCGCCGCTGAAGTTGAAAAAACTCTCAACGAAAGCGGATTTCGTGCCAAGTCTGACTTGAGAAATGAAAAGATCGGCTTTAAAATCCGCGAGCATACTTTGCTCAAGGTTCCCTATCTCTTGGTTATCGGAGATCGGGAAGTCGAGATGCAGACTGTCGCTGTGCGTACTCGTGAAGGTGCTGACCTGGGCTCGATGCCCGTCGCCCAGTTCGCTGAGTTTCTCGCGCAAGCGGTTTCCCGGCGTGGTCGCCCAGATTCGGAGTAATTACTATTAAGCGTGAAATGAGACAAGATAAACGAGCTGCACCGAAAGCCCCGATCAACGAGAATATCTCGGCACGCGAGGTTCGGTTAATTGGGGCTGAAGGCGAGCAGCTTGGGATTGTGTCAATTGAAGACGCGCTTCTTAAGGCTGAAGAAGCCAAGCTCGATTTGGTGGAAATTTCCGCCGATGCTGTACCTCCTGTCTGCAAGCTGATGGACTACGGCAAATCGATCTTCGAAAAGAAGAAGCAGGTTGCCGCAGCCAAGAAGAACCAGAAGCAGATTCAGGTTAAAGAAATCAAGTTTCGTCCAGGGACGGAGGAAGGGGATTACCAGGTAAAACTGCGCAACCTGGTACGTTTCCTGAGTGATGGGGACAGGGCCAAGGTATCCTTGCGATTCCGCGGCCGTGAGATGGCCCACCAGGAGCTGGGGATGGAACTCCTCAAGCGAGTTGAAGGTGACTTGCTCGAGTACGGTTCGGTCGAACAGCATCCTAAGATGGAAGGACGCCAACTGATCATGGTCATCGCCCCGAAAAAGAAGAAGTAATCATTTGGGCACGGCAGGCCTACTGATTATGTTTATCAACTGAATGCGGAGTATCCGAACATGCCAAAAATGAAAACTAAAAGTGGTGCTGCTAAGCGGTTTCTGAAAACTGCTAACGGTATCAAGCACAAGCACGCTTTCAAGAGCCACATCCTGACTAAAATGTCGACCAAGCGTAAGCGTCAACTGCGCGGTAGCAGCTTGCTGGCACCGTGTGACGTGGCAAAAGTCGAGCGCATGCTGCGCCTTCGTTAATTTAGTCAAGAATAGAGGAAGTAACTCATGGCTCGTGTAAAGCGTGGCGTCATTGCCCGTAAACGTCACAAAAAAATTCTGAAACTTGCTAAAGGCTACTACGGCGCTCGTTCGCGCGTATTCCGTGTTGCCAAGCAAGCGGTAATCAAGGCAGGCCAATACGCCTACCGTGACCGTCGTCAGAAAAAACGTCAGTTCCGCGCTCTGTGGATCGCTCGTATCAACGCTGGTGCACGTATCAACGGTCTGTCCTACAGCCGTTTCATCGCCGGCCTGAAAAAAGCGTCCATCGAGATCGACCGTAAGGTTCTGGCTGATCTGGCAGTGAACGAAAAAGCGGCGTTTGCTGCGATTGTCGAGAAAGCTAAAGCCACCTTGGCTTAAGTACCCCCGACAGTCACCCTGCCTCACCTTTGTGGGGCCAGGTGTTAAACGTCATAAATAGGGGAAGAGCCTTCAAGCTCTTCCCCTATTTTGTATCTGGAGTCTGTACATGGAAAACCTGGATGCGCTCGTCTCTCAAGCACTAGAGGCTGTGCAAAGCGCTGAAGATATCAATGCCCTGGAGCAAATCCGGGTTCACTACCTTGGCAAGAAGGGCGAATTGACTCAGGTGATGAAGACCCTGGGGAATTTGCCGGCAGAAGAGCGTCCGCAAGTCGGCGCCCTGATCAACGTTGCCAAGGAGCGTGTCACAGAGGTTCTCAATGCCCGCAAGGCACTGTTTGAAGAGGCCGACCTGGCCGCCAAACTGTCTGCCGAGTCCATTGACGTGACCCTGCCTGGCCGCGGCCAGACCTCGGGTGGTCTGCATCCGGTTACTCGTACTCTGGAACGAATCGAACAGTTCTTCACCCACATTGGCTACGGCATTGCCGAAGGCCCTGAGGTCGAAGACGATTACCACAACTTCGAAGCGCTCAACATCCCAGGCCACCACCCGGCCCGGTCGATGCATGACACCTTCTATTTCAATGCCAACATGTTGCTGCGCACCCATACCTCGCCGGTACAGGTCCGCACCATGGAATTGAAACAGCCGCCGATCCGCATCGTCTGCCCAGGCCGCGTGTACCGCAGCGACTCCGATATCACCCACTCCCCGATGTTCCACCAGGTCGAAGGCCTGCTGGTCGATCGCGACATTAATTTCGCCGACCTCAAGGGCACCATCGAAGAATTCCTGCGGGTGTTCTTCGAGAAAGAGCTGGCCGTGCGGTTCCGACCTTCGTATTTCCCGTTCACCGAGCCATCCGCTGAAGTCGACATGGAATGCGTGATGTGCAGCGGTAAAGGCTGCCGAGTCTGCAAGCAGACGGGCTGGCTGGAAGTCATGGGCTGCGGCATGGTCCACCCGAACGTGCTACGTATGTCCGGGATCGATCCGGAAGAGTTTTCGGGCTTTGCCTTCGGCATGGGCGTCGAGCGTCTGGCCATGCTGCGTTACGGCGTGAACGACTTGCGTCTGTTCTTCGACAACGACTTGCGGTTCCTCGCGCAATTTCGCTAGTCGTAACGAATTCTTAGGAGAGCAGGATGAAATTCAGTGAACAATGGCTGCGCGGTTGGGTAAGCCCGCAGGTAAGTCGTGACGAGCTGGTTGCTCGTCTGTCGATGGCCGGTCTTGAGGTCGATAGCGTTACGCTGGCCGCCGGTGAATTCAGTGGCGTGGTCGTGGGCGAGGTGCTGAGCACCGAGCAGCACCCGGACGCCGATAAGTTGCGTGTGTGCCAGGTCAGTAATGGCGCCGAAACCTTCCAGGTCGTTTGCGGTGCACCAAACGTGCGCCCAGGCCTGAAGATCCCGTTCGCCATGATCGGCGCCGAGTTGCCAGGCGACTTCAAGATCAAGAAAGCCAAGCTGCGTGGCGTCGAGTCCAACGGCATGCTGTGCTCACAAGCCGAGTTGCAGGTTGGCGAAGGCAACGATGGCCTGATGGAATTGCCGGTCGATGCACCGGTTGGCCAGGACATCCGTGAATACCTGGGCCTGGACGACGCCAGCATCGAGGTCGACCTGACCCCGAACCGCGGTGACTGCCTGTCCGTGGCCGGCCTGGCGCGTGAAGTCGGCGCGCTGTACGCCGCCGAAGTCACCCGTCCCGTTGTGGTCAGCGTGCCAGCCGTGCACGACGAAGTGCGCTCGGTTGAAGTTCTGGCGCCGGCCGCTTGCCCTCGCTACCTGGGCCGCGTCATCCGTAACGTCGACCTGTCCAAGCCGACTCCGCTGTGGATGGTCGAGCGCCTGCGCCGTTCCGACGTACGCAGCATCGACGCCGCCGTCGACATCACCAACTACGTGATGCTCGAGCTGGGCCAACCGCTGCATGCCTTCGATCTCGCCGAAATCAATGGCGGCATCCGCGTGCGCATGGCCGAGGAAGGCGAGAAGCTGGTATTGCTCGACGGTCAGGAAGTCAGCCTGCGCAGCGATACCCTGGTCATCGCCGACCACACCCGCGCCCTGGCGATTGCCGGCGTCATGGGTGGCGAGCACAGCGGCGTCAACACCGCGACCACTCGCGACGTATTCCTCGAAAGCGCCTTCTTCGACCAGATCGCCGTTGCTGGCAAGGCCCGTTCCTACGGCCTGCACACCGACGCCTCGCACCGCTACGAGCGTGGCGTAGATTGGCAGTTGGCCCGTGAAGCCATGGAGCGCGCCACCGGCTTGCTGCTGGAAATCACCGGCGGCGAAGCCGGCCCGATCATCGAAACCGTCAGCGAACAGCACCTGCCGTCAATCGCTCCGGTCACCTTGCGTGCACAGCGCATCAGCCAGATGCTCGGCATGGAGATGGAGTCGACCGAAGTCGAGCGCCTGCTCAACGGCCTGGGCCTGAAGATTTCCGCCGACGGGGCAGGGCAGTGGCGCGTAGAAGTGCCAAGCCATCGCTTCGACATCAGCCTGGAAGTTGACCTGATCGAAGAGCTGGCTCGCCTGTACGGCTACAACCGCCTGCCGGTTCGCTACCCGCAAGCCCGTCTTGCTCCGCAAGCCAAGGCCGAAGCCCGTAGCGACCTGCCAGAACTGCGTCGCCTGCTGGTCGCCCGTGGTTATCAGGAAGCGATCACCTACAGCTTCATCGATCCGAAACAATTCGAGTTGTTTAATCCAGGCGTTGAACCGCTGCTCCTGGCCAATCCGATCTCCAACGACATGGCAGCCATGCGCTCTTCGCTGTGGCCGGGCCTGGTCAAGGCGCTTCAGCACAACCTGAACCGCCAGCAGGATCGCGTCCGCCTGTTCGAAAGCGGCCTGCGCTTCGTCGGTCAACTCGACGGCCTCAAGCAAGAGCCGATGATCGCCGGTGTGGTCTGCGGCAGCCGCCTGCCGGAAGGCTGGGCACAAGGTCGCGATGTCGTCGACTTCTTCGATGTCAAAGCCGACGTGGAAGCGGTATTGGGTTTTGCCGGGGCGCTGGATTCGTTCACTTTCGTGCCGGGCAAACACCCAGCGCTGCACCCGGGTCAAACCGCTCGCATCGAACGTGAAGGTCGCCTGGTCGGTTTCGTGGGCGCCATTCACCCGGAATTATCGAAAACCCTCGGTCTCGACCGCCCGGTGTTCGTATTCGAGCTGGTTCTGGCAGAAGTGGCCCTGGGTAAAATGCCTAAATTCCAGGAGTTATCGCGCTTTCCT
This sequence comes from Pseudomonas violetae, assembly GCF_023072615.1. Taxonomy (GTDB): domain Bacteria; phylum Pseudomonadota; class Gammaproteobacteria; order Pseudomonadales; family Pseudomonadaceae; genus Aquipseudomonas; species Aquipseudomonas violetae. The sequence goes on along the minus strand of NZ_JAKNRW010000012.1, from coordinate 25,401 downwards.
GAAGTGCGACGTGACCTGGCCCTGATCGCGGAAAAAGACGTCGCAGCGAGTGCCGTACTCGACGTAATCCGTGAAAATGCAGGCGAATGGCTGACAGACCTCAGGCTATTTGACGTGTATCAGGGTAAAGGCATTGATCCTGATAGAAAAAGCCTTGCAGTCGGCTTGACCTGGCAGCATCCATCGCGCACTCTTAATGACGATGAGGTGAATACCACGACGCAAAACATCCTCACCTCGCTCGAACAAAGGTTGAACGCCACGCTAAGGAAGTGACGTATGGGGGCTCTGACGAAAGCTGAGATGGCGGAACGTCTGTATGAGGAACTGGGCCTGAATAAACGGGAGGCCAAGGAATTGGTCGAACTGTTTTTTGAAGAAATCAGGCACGCTCTGGAAGACAACGAACAAGTCAAATTGTCCGGTTTCGGCAATTTCGACCTTCGGGACAAGCGCCAGCGGCCTGGCCGCAATCCGAAAACGGGAGAAGAAATCCCGATCACGGCTCGCCGTGTGGTCACCTTTCGTCCAGGGCAGAAGTTGAAGGCCCGAGTTGAGGCTTATGCTGGAACCAAGTCATAACGACGAGCTACCCGTCATCCCAGGCAAACGCTACTTCACCATTGGTGAAGTCAGCGAGCTGTGTGCGGTAAAACCGCATGTGCTGCGCTATTGGGAGCAGGAGTTTCCTCAACTCAACCCCGTTAAACGCCGCGGAAACCGCCGGTATTATCAGCGTCAGGATGTACTGATGATCCGGCAGATCCGCGCGCTTCTTTACGATCAAGGCTTCACCATCGGCGGCGCACGCCAGCGTTTGTCCGGCGACGAAGCCAAAGATGACACCACCCAGTACAAACAGATGATCCGGCAGATGATTGCCGAATTGGAAGACGTGCTGGTTGTACTCAAGAAATAATTTTTCGCTTTTAAATACTTCCAGTTTTCAAAAGCTTGCGATATATTCTTGAGCATTCCTCGAGTTGAGGGATGGGTTTCACGCCTAGTCGGGGCGTAGCGCAGTCCGGTAGCGCACTAGCATGGGGTGCTAGGGGTCGAGTGTTCGAATCACTCCGTCCCGACCATATTTTTCAATGACTTAGCCACCTTATTGGTGGTTTTTTCATTTCCACCCCAGTGACTTTTCGAGTGACCTTGAGTTTTCCTACTATCCCTGCCTCCTCTTCAGGATCGTCAGCGCTGGTGCGCGTGAGTCGGTTACTGATACCTTATTTGCAGCCTCAATCAGTTGGTCCAGCTCTGCCGCTGAGTAGTGACTGGTGATGCTGCCGTTCTTATGGCCGAGCAATGCTTTGCGATCTTCCTCAGTCACACCTGCTGCACGTAGCCTTCTGCCAAAGGTGTGCTTCAAGTCGTGAATGCGGATCCGGGCGAAACCATCGTGTGCCGGCCGCAAATATTTCTCCTGCCATTTCTTCGCCGCCCTGACCCTGGCCTTCTTCCAAGCTGAGTCGTTCATGCGGTGAACTGTCGTTTCATTCCCTTCGCCGTCAGGCTTGCCAAACGGAAACACGAAAAGCTGGTTCTTGCCGCGCTGCTTTTCAATGACTGACTTGGCCACATCATTTAGCACGACCAGGCGCTCGTCCCGGTTCTTTACCCCGGCCCGGATGCTCCTGCCGCCAAAGCTTGCCGGGATCAGGAACACACTTGACCCTAGCTCCGGCACCGCAATTTCCCAATCCCACTGAAGCTTGCATACCTCCTGCTCCCTGCAGCCTGTGTTGACCTTGAACATTGCCATGGTCTGAAGGTGGGCTGGGAGTTCGGCGAATAGGATCGACTGCTCTTCCCATGAAAGCGGGTAGGGCTTTCGACTGGTCGTCTTTTCGTCCAGCAGTGAGATCATCGGGACCACATCCAGCCACGGCCGACGCTCATCATCCCTCCACTTCCTGGCACTTAGATTCAATACCCGGATCACTCGCTGAAGGGCGATGTTCACTGTCCGGTTAGTCACTGGCTTGCCCGTTGCCGGATTCAGCTTCGAGCGGATGTAGGGGGCCAGGGCATCATCATCGACGTGTGTGATTGGCATATCCCCAATGAACGGATCCAGCTGTGCCATGTACGTTGCCGAAATATGGATCGAGGCCTGATCCTTCACTTCCAGCAGGAAGCGAGTTGCCGCTTCCCGCCAGGTTCTTACCTTCTTGATACCGTATACCTTCTCCTGTCGGCGCTGCTCCAAGAGATGGATCAGGTACTGCTCCGCTTCTGCGCGGTCACAAGTGCCAGTGCTCTCTTGAATTCGTTCACCTCGGTACTTCTTGTCGATCTTCCAGATGCCGCTCGGCATTCGCTGGAGCCCGGTGATTGCTTTTTGTGCCATTGCGTATCTCCTTTGGATCCGCCCTGGCGCTCGCTGCGGGGCCGATTGTTGTCCTGATTGGCTGCTTTTTCAATCGCCATGGCCTGAATGTAGGCGTCTGCCCACTCGTCAAGCTCCAGTCGGTCGAAGCCGACACCCTGTTTTCCGATTGGGAACTCCCGAACGTGTGGCCGGACGGTTTTGTTGAATTCGTCCCGGCACATGCCGAGATAGCCGTATGCCTCGCCGGCGCGAATGAAACGCGGGAGGATGGGTGCGACTTGAGCAGCGCTTCGATTGGCCATAACTTTTTCCATGCCGTTCGTGGCGGCAGAATGTGGGGAGGGTGGTTACAAGGTGAGTTCGTGTCCCAAGAGCACCCAGCTCAATGGACGAGTACTGCGATGGCAGTCATCTGCGATTTCTCCCTTGGTGGTTTTAGGCAGCCTGGAAAATCCAGCACCGCACGGTTTTCGGTTTATCAGCGGCATCGGTATCCCATGCCGAGCAGACGTTCCTGTTGGTCTCAACGAACTTGGGACACTTGCTTGTTTTCAGATGGCGCTTGAGCTCCGTCAGGTCTGGGACTTTCTGGCGTTTCTCCGCGGCTTCCTTGGCGAAATCGTTGAGGTTCACCGCGATAAGGCTGTCATTGCGGGAGTGGTTGAGCCCACCTGCAGTGCTGTTCAAGTACTCGTACAGCTCCCAGAACTCGACGACGATCGGGTGATCAGCGTTGATCGCCAGCTGGCGTTCCTTTGCCATGCTTTGGATCTCCGCGTGGGCCGCGTCCACCTGGTGCTTTTTCAGTGGGACAACGTGTTCAAGGGCGTCGACTAGGGCGTGCAGTTGGGCGTGATTCTTCGCGATCCGGACGGTGCGGATCTCGGGTAGGGCCAGCAGTTGCTGTTCGTATTTGGGCCCCTTTTCGCGGAGGGTCTCCATCACCTTGCTTTCCATCATGGTGGACTTGACCAGGAACCCGCTGACGCGGTCGACCGGCATACGCTCAAGCTTCTCCACCAGCAATTTGGTTTGCGGCGTCTGGCCGTCCTTCGTCATGGCGATGTGCACCAGGCGTTGCAGAATGGGTTCTGAAGCGTTTACCGCGTGGTTTTGGCCGATGACCACAGCGCCACGGAACGGAGGTTCTCGGGTGTCGTTGCCGTTGTTCTTCACGCCAGTGGAGCGAACACTGCGGCCGTTGTAGGCGGTTTTTAGTTCGTCCCAGTCATACTGTTTGGTCTGGCTGCCATCGGTCTTTTCCCGCTCCGATTCGATCAGCACCACTGGCAGATTGCCGACCTGGGCGAAGTTACGTGCTCGAGCAACTGGGGTGCCCTTGGTTGGGTCGAAACCTTCGTAGTCGATACGACCGCAGAGCTTCCATAGGAACTCGATCAGCGTGGACTTACCGGCACCTGGCTCACCGATGATCTCCATAAAGGGGTAACTTTTCTGGTGCTGCCGGATCTGCTCGGCGAACAGCGAGCCGAACCAGAATGCGAGCGCGACCAGCCCTTTGGCACCGAAGCATTGCCAAATGATGTCCAGCCACTCGGTGTCGAACTTCTCCAGGTCCGTGTTCAGGTTGAGGATCACCGACTGGCTGAGTGTCTTGATGCTCAGCCGGTCCATGTCAAAGAAATCCTCCTCGTTCAGCTTGAACACTTTCCCATCGCGCACCGCCACGTCGCCGTAGACGTAGGCGCTGTGCTCACGGGTGTAACCGGTGAAGTCAATGGTCTGTACGGTTTTGAGGGCGTCGGTTTGCTCCTCAATGAAGGCGTCCAGCTGCGGGGTGGTACCTGTGAACATCCCGCCAGGAGCAATGCCGAGCAGCCGCTTCTTGAACTCTGCAGACGAGGCGATCTGCGAGCTGGTGAAGGTGTTCTTGATCGGCGCCGCATCGTGGGCGAACGTGATCCGGAAGTAATACCAGGACTCGTCGGTGAGCTTGTTTTCCTGGTAGTACAGTGCCTTCGGATTACAGGTAGCAATGCGCTGCAGCGCGCCGCACTGCTGCATTGCCTTGGACCGCATCTGTTTGTTGTTCAGCTGCTGGTCGTCGTGGTGGTCGCTGTCCTCGAGCTCCTGGATCGCCTTGTTGTATTTCTCCAGATCGAGTTTGAACCAGTACAAGCGGTTGCCGAACTCCAAGTGGAATTCGCTACGGCGCTTCCAATCGAACATCACCAGCGCTTTCTCGGTGGCGTTCTCAGCGATCAGCAGGGCGCCGTGATGCCGGGCGGTGGTGATGTCTTTGTCGACCTGAGCATCACGCTTCTCGCCTTCGTCCAAAAACTGCCAACGTTGGTGCAGATCGTTCCAGTCGACCTTCCTGTTATCCCGCTGTGGGATTTGGGCGGCTTCGCAGGTGAAGCCCAGTTCACGGGCCATACGGACCCAGCGCTTGGTGTAAGCGTGTGCACCAGGTTCATTATCCAGCGCCCAAACCAGCTTTGGCAGGTTGCCCGGGCGAGCAGCTACCAGCGAATTCAACGAGTCGGCCGGGAAGGCGTTTGAGGACATTGCCGACACGGCGGCGATGTTGTGATGTACCAAGGCAAGCGCATCAAAGATCCCCTCGACAATCCAGATCTCTTTCGCCTCGAGCACGTCGACGCACGGCGGACACCACCAAAAGCCTTTGTAGGATTCACCTGGCTTGAAACGGGCTTTCATCTTGCCAAAGCGCGAAGGCCTGTCGATCAGGCGTTCCCAATAGCCGCCTTTCTCCAGGGCGAAGCGCACCGTCGCGCTGCCAGCGTCATGCTGGGCCGAGTAGTACGTTTCCTGTGTGAACCAACCGGCGATCAATGAAATATCGAAGCCGCGGGCAAACTCAAGGTATGCGCGCGCCGTCGCTGTAGGGGCGTTTTCAGTAGCTGGAACCCGCTTGCTCCAGTCTTCAAAGAGATCGTCGTAAATCTCCTTCACATGCACCGTATGGCCGCACTTTTCTTGACGTCCACAGATCAGCTGCCAGGGACTGTCGAAACGGGTGTACAGCTCTTTTTTGTTGCACTTGGGACAAGTTCCCCCACGCATGTAGTTAGTGGGCGCACGGTGTTTGAGGCCGAATTCGGACTCGATGCGCTGCAGAACGTCGTGACGCAGATCGTCTCTCATGATTACTTCACTGCCTTGAGGCTAAGGCCGAGGCTTTGGGTTAGGGCGCCGATCAGGTGCTTTTGAGCAGCCATCACCGGGCTATTGGCGAGAATTGATCCGTGACGCAAGCCATCGGGAATCATGCGGTACTGATCTGCATACCAGAGGTCATTGAGGCTGAGACGGTATTGCTCGCGCAGGTTGGCCAAGAGCGCTTGGGCCTGACCTGATGTCAGTTTTGCGTTGATGTTCATGGCGTTTTCCATCGTCAAACCTCTATTCCGGGCGCAGCTCACCCAAACCCACAGCGGCGGGACGGGCGATTCAGTGGGTGGGTATTACGGTGCGGCTATGCGGAAACGACCGTTGTCCGGTGCGTTGAGAATGCGTTCGTAGATCAGGCTGACAGGAACAGCCCAAGCGTTGCCGGTGGCGGGATCGATGATGACTGTGTGCGTCGACGTGCTGCTGATCATGTCCAAGCGTTGCCGATCGCGTATCGCCGACATATCGCTGCATGCGAGGTGAACAAGCTTTTCGGCGGTTGTCGTCAATACGTCGTAGTCGGTCACCAGGTGCTGAACTGCGCGGTCGAACAGCTGCTGGTCATCACCCAAGTGTTCGCATTGGTGGCGCTCCAGAAATGTGAGCGCAGCGGCTTTAAGCACGTCCTGGTATTCAAGTACTGCAGGCAGATGGTTCATTGAGTAACCCCTGATTTATTGCGGTACAGGTCGATGGCTGCCAGCACTTCGGCATGACGTGCTGCCATGTGCAGGTTGTGGGCATTGAGGATGTGTTCGGCTTCGATCTCGGAAATGCAGCCGTCCGCCAACGCCTTTGCGATTTCTTGGTCAACACATCCGCGCTTGGCCGCAACGTTCACCGAAAGGGTGTACATCTCGACATTGTCCAAGCTCTCCGGATCTGCCACCGGAACAAACAAGCCGCCGTACATTGCTGCGACGTAGTTGGGTAGATGCTGCGTGCCGGCTTCCTGCTCCAGCTGGTAGAGCTGGGCGTCTGATAGCGGGCGACTGTTGTTGTTTTCGTAAGCGTGGTTGTCGAACTTTTTCAGCGCCAAACCGATACGTGCTGCAGCGCATTCCCGGCCACCTGGGTAACTGCAAATGATTGCGCTGACTACTTCCCGGCGAGTCTTTAGAACCGAACTTTTCATGTTCTGCTTTTCCCTGTGGTTCAGTGCCATTACTGTTCGATTACGCCGTCTTTGATACCTAGCAATACTGCGGCGCGATGTGCCTCCCCACGGCGACCTTTGATCCGACCGTTCAATAGGTCGCTGACTAAATTTTTGTTCAATCCGTGCTTTCGGCTGAATTCCGCGATGCTGATACCTCTGCGATCCAGATCCGCGCGGGCTTGCTCCGGTGTAATGGTGGCGGGCATAGTGTTCACTCTGTTCGGTTGTGTTTGTTCGCGTTTGTGTGTGGTGATTCTTGGTCAAAAAATTGATCAAGTCAATGGTGGTGAATAAAAAAATGCTCATAGCAGATCAAGTAGGTGAACGCCTGAGAGAAGAGCGCGAGCGCTTAGGGTTAAATCAAACAGAGTTTGGAGCACTTCTTGGGGTGAGTCGGGGAACCCAAAAAAACTATGAGCTGGGGGCTAATTCGCTCGACCTTCGCTATGTGTCCGCTCTTGAAGAGCAGGGTGTCGACGCAGCGTTTGTGTTGACTGGCCGGCGTTCCACACCGCTTGGGCAATTGTTTACTCCAGAAGAGGAAGAATTGATCACCCAATACAGAAGCATCACGCCATTCGATAAGGAGGCGATCCGTCGCTTCTTGCAGGCCATGGCCGATGACGCTGCCCGCCTTCGGAATTAATCCCAAACAATCCATCTGCGTCATTCGTCAAGCCTTTAACTAAAGCTATGGCCGCCCCGATAACGTCGATTCAGCAATGCACTTTATGGAGTAGTAAGCATGTTGGATCGCACGAAAACTGAGCCTTTCAGCGTTGAAACCAATGAGTTTGAATGGCGGGATCTGTCCACAATTGAACGTCGCCTTATCCGCCTGTACCGCCTGTTGAATGAGCAGGAGCAAATTCAGCTTCGCCGGATGTCCCAAGTACTCGCGACCAATCCTAAGAGCCCGCGAGCAGCTGATTTCAATCGCTGAAAACCAGTTCACGTAACCGATCGCCGACACCATTGCGTCGGCGGTTTGAATTTCACGCCACCGCCTGTGACCCCAGCTGCTCAAACAGCTCCCGCTGCTTTGCTCTGGGCATATCCCTCAAACGGTCGAACAACATCCTTTCGAATGACTGAGCCGATGGGCTCAACGTGTGCGAAAACGTCAGATTCGCGACCCATGTGTGCCCGCACTTTGCGTCCAGGCACTGGCAATAGAGCTTGGCAAAATCCTCCGATAACTGTTCCCGCGAAGCGATCCGTCCTTTGTGTCCGCATTTGCATATAACTCGCATTGTGTCCCTCCCCAGGGCAGCCAATCGCCACTATTTTGCCACAATATGTAGTGGCAATCTCTTGCCTATGCGCCTGATGTAGTGGAATCAACTGTTTCTTTAGGAGTTTTCCAGGTGAATCGCCTGTCATCTCGTAGCGTGTCGTTCAGCTGATTGAACAGCTGGCAGATGGGTCTGATCTCGTTGCTGGTGTACACGCGATCAATCTTTTCAATGTCGCCAAAACCGGCGCTGTTTTCCGGGATGATGCCGGCAAGCGCAGGGTTCATGCGCCAGGCAGCGATCACGTCGTTGCGCGTGATGTTCTTGACCTTCTCCAGCTCGTCCTTGGCTTGAAAGTCACCCACCGGGATGATCTGAATCGCTTTCTCGGCGCCACCCGGGATGTTCACAAACATCGATCGAAAGTTGCCCACGCCTTTGCTGGCACTGATCTGTTCCTTAAGCTTCTCTTCGTCGTCTTCGCTTAGGTTCGGGTCGTTGGTGTAGAAGATGTAGCCCGCATGCGCACCGTTGCTGTAGTACCGACGGCGGAAGAGGGTAGCGGCTTCGTTGAGCAACAGCGCCTGCATACCACCGAGGTAATCGGGCACGCCGTAAATGTCCTGTTCCACGTCGTAGTTCAGAACATGCTCAACTTCGTCCTCCTCGAATTCCACCTTTTTGCCGTCCGGCAGCAACATCACAAACCCGCCGCCAACCTTGACCCGCATGTTGATTGCCGGCAGATGGTCCATCTCCAGCACCTGGCCGAAAGCGTTTCGATTACGGCGAAAATACGCCTCGCCGAACACGTTGAAATCGAGCCCTGCGCGGCTCATCGTCTGGATTGAGCATCCGGGTGAGGGGATGAACTCACGCAGCAGTAGGTTGCGTTTGAAGCCGGGAATGGCGCCGTGGTGAGCGTTGGCGCGCAGCAACTTGGCCAGACCCTGGCGTGACACCGGAGGCGTGTAGGTTTGTCCGTCGTGGCTGGCGAACACGCCCAGGTAGTGCCCGATGTTCTCGGTGAGCACCTGTTCCGGTGCGCCGAATGAAAACGCCCGCATGGGCCCGGGAGCCGCTGTGCTGTGCTGGGTTTTTGCTGGTTTGCCCATGGGTGTTTGGTCCGCTGAGTGTGTAGCGGCTGCGCCGCTGCTTGTTGGTGTTGAGGGGTTCATGGGCCAGGGCGTGCATGATCGCCCAGGCGATATCGGCATGACCGGACGCGTCGGTCCGTGACGCGCTGTACGTGACCTGACCGCCGTTTGTGGTGCCTCGCTTGATCGTCAGGAACGCCTGAGCGATGTCGTTCCAACCGGCATCCCACTCGATTCGGCTGCCCTGAATCGTGTCCTGCGCTTTTAGCACCAGGGTGTTCTTGGTCTCGAGGCTGTAGTGGATCGAGGTCGCACGCGGGTAGAAGTCGCGCACCAGGTCGAACACGCCGTAACCGATGCCGGTGGTATCGATGCCGATGTGCTGCACGTTGAAACGCTCAGTGAGCTTCTTGACCTGGTCGGCCTGGTACTTGAACGACTGCCCGCGCCAGCTGTGTTTCTCAAGGATCCGGAACTTGCCACCATTCTCCAGTGGCGGGGCGACCACCACGCAGCTGGCGTCATCGCGTGTGCGGCTGGGGTCGTAACCGATCCAGACGGGACTGTTGCCGAATGGGCGGGGGTCGTCGGGGTCGTAGTCGGTCCACAACGACAGGTCGGAATAACAGCGCTCGAGATCGACCAGGGAAAAGGCGCTCTGCGTGCTGTCGATGAACTTGCACAGGAACAGCTGCTGAAACTTGTCCTCGTCGTACTCCAGCTGCAGCTGCTCGAGGTCGAACAGATCGCACCCGCCAGCGATCGCGTCGAGAATCGTGATGACCTTGCGCCATTGCCCATCCGGACAGAGTGATCCAGCGGCGGCTTGGGCTTCGCTCGGCCACGGATCTTTGGCGTTTTTGCGCTTGCTGTTGCGAAACTTCTCACCGGTCCAGAACGGATACGCCTGGTGTGACACAGCGCTGGGGGTCGAGAAATAGGTTTTGCGCCACTTCTTGTGGGTGGCCATGGCACTGGCGACGGTGTTCAGCTTCTCGAAATCGCGGATCCAGAAGTACTCATCCACATAGACATGGCCGTGGTGACCCTGAGCGGTGCTGCTATTGGTGCTGAGAAAACGCAGTTCGGCCCACGGTTTGCCGTCTTTACTGAGCACGATCGGGTTGCCGGTCAACTCCAGGCCGAACCACTCCTGAGCGAACGACACGATGTAGCTGCGGAAGATCTCGGACTGGGCGCGGCTGGCTGACAGGAAGATCTGGTTGTCACCGGTCAGTACGGCGTCCATGAACGCTTCGCCGGCGAAGTAGTACGTCAGACCCACCTGGCGGCTTTTGAGGATGTTACGGATTCGGCTTGTCAGCGGGTTCTGTTTGGCCGCAAACAATTCCTTCTGGTAGCCGTACATTTTGCTGATGAACTTGTCGAGAAAGTCCACCTCGGTCAGTTCGCCTACTTCGTTCTTGGTCTTTTTCTCGCGCTTCTTTCCGCCCTTATCGTTGCGCTCGCCTCGCTCCCGGCGTTCGTTGCGCTGTCCTTCTTTGCGCTGGCCATCGTCCGCCAGCGAATCGCCGATCGGTGCCGGTACCGGCTTCGCGGATTGCTTCAATAGTCGCTCGCGAACGGTGGTCAATCGATCGAGCTCGTCCAGGTCGGCCTTGGTCAACGACGTGGATTTGTCGAGGATGAGGGTGATTCGCCGGCCGACGGCCGTCAGCGGTTCTTCATCCGACAGCATGTCGTCCCACTCTCCCTGGCGGATCCAGTAGTAAATGATCCGGATGTTGGGCAGGGACAGTTGCGCCTGAATTTCACGCGGCTTGCAGCGGCGTAAATAGAGGCGTCTTGCGGCTTCTTTAAGTTCGGGGGCGTATGGCATGGCCGCAGTCTATGCGGCGAAAACGCTGGAAACGTGGGCTTAAAATCCGGGTTAAACCTATAACGTGAAAATAGGACCGAGGCAAAAGTGAATCGTTTGTTTGGAGGTCTGCAGCTCCCTATCGTGGCGGCTCAAATCACCGATTGAGCGCAGTTATCGCCCATGCCCCGTTCCCTTGTTTCGTTCTGGAAACGTGTCGCCACCAGCGGCACTACCGCTGACGGTCGCGAGATCCTTCCCCAGGAACTGCGTGATATCGCTGAGACCTACAACCCAGCCAAATACACGGCAGTGATCTGGTGTGAGCACGATCGTTGGTTCGGCTCCCACGGCACCGTCTTTTCGGTGCGCCTGGTTGAAGAAGCCGAAGGTCTCGAACCAGGCCAAGTCGCACTAGAAGCTCAGCTCAAGCCCAACGACAAGCTGCTCTGCCTCAACGACCAGGGTGAAAAGCTGTTCACCAGCATCGAAATCACCCCGAACTTCGCAAACAGCGGCAAAGCCTACTTGTCCGGCCTTGCCGTGACCGATTCGCCGGCCAGCCTGGGCACCCAGGAGCTCTACTTTTCCCGAAAAACCGGCGAGCCCGTGCATTACGCCGCGTCTGTACCTCTTGGCGTGCTGGGTGAGGAGGAGCCCAAAGGTGAGATTGGCATGTTGACCAACATGCTAAGCCGCCTGTTTAAGCACTTCGCTGTTGAAGACACCTCCACGGAAACGACCCAGACCACTCCCACCGAGAGCAAACCCCCAATGGATGAAGCTACAGCCAAGGCTTTGAAAGCCTTGAACGAACAACTCGGCCTTGTCGTCACCGGCCTGGCCGCTGTGATCGAACCGGCGACTGTTGATGTCACCGCCCCTGTTACCACTGAAGTTGAAGACGTAAAGGCAGCTGTCGACATCGTCGTGAGTGAAGCCGAAACGGAGCGTGAATTCGCCAAGAACGGCAGCGACAGCAAGCGTCTCGATCGTATCGAAGCGCTACTGGAAAAAGCCTTCAACACCACCACCGGTTTGCCACTGCCGAAAACCACCGGTTCCACCGAAATCAAAAAGCGGGTGTTGTGACATGAGCCAGCAATCTTTAAGCAATCGTGCCGTGCTGCAATATTCTGCGCTTTGCCTGGCCATCGCCGAGACCTACAACGTCGATGTGACGCGTCAGTTCAACGTCGAGCCGAGCATTGCCCAGGAACTGAACGACAAAATCACCGAGCGCGCCGACTTCCTCGAGCGCATCAACGTCGTGCCCGTGACCGAGATCAAGGGCGAGAAGGTCATGTTTGGGGTGAATGGTCCGGTTACCAGCCGCACCAACACCAAAACCACCGATCGCGAAGCTAAAGACGTTTCCGACCTGAACGGCTTGGGTTACGAGCTGTTCCACACCGAGTCGGACGTCGGTCTGCCGTTTGCCAAGATCGACAGCTGGGCCAAGTTCCCGGACTTCGCTGATCGCTACTCGGCGGCGGTGCAGAAGCAAATCGCTCTGGACCGGATCATGATCGGCTGGCATGGCGTTGCAGCTGCGCCCCAGACCAATCTGGCTACCAGCCCGATGCTGCAGGACGTGAACAAGGGCTGGCTGCAGATCGCCCGCGAGCAGATCCCTGAGCAGGTTCTCGAGGAGGGCGCGACTGCTGGCAAGATTACCCTCGGCGCTGGCGGCGACTATGAAAACCTCGACGCCCTGGTGCACGACGTCAAGCAGATGATCAGTTCGGTTTTCCGTGACGGCGGCGACTTGATTGCCATCGTGGGCAGCGATCTGCTGGCCGCTGACAAGGCCAAGCTGTATTCCAATCAGGCCGGCAAGCCCACCGAGAAAGAGCGCATTGAAAGCGCCCAGGTCATTGCGACCTACGGCGGTCTGCCGACCTTCACCGTGCCACATTTCCCAGTCAACGCTGTGGTCGTCACCAGCTGGGACAACCTGTCGATCTACTTCCAGGACAGCAGCTGGCGTCGTCACTTGATCGAGAACCCGAAACGGTCTCGCGTCGAGGATTACAACGGCCGTAACGAAGGCTACGTGATCGAGCAGCTGGAGAAATTTGCCGCTGCTGAAAACGTGGAGCTCGTCTGATGAGCCTGGCACTGGCGCACAAGCGCCGCGTTCAAGCCGAAGGTCCAGCCGCCGCTGTACGCGCCGGTGCCGAAGCGATGGTGTATTCATCCGCCACCGCGCTTTCCAGCCCTGCCAACGGCAAAAAGCACCTGAAGCTGATGGAAGACGCCTTGGCTGTGGATCTGGAGCGCATTGGCGCGATCAACAGCCGCGAACTGCGTCAGCAGCTCAAGCGTGACGAACTGCTGCCCAAATACCTGGACTACGTGCAGCGCTATCGCGATTCCGGATTGAGTTTCCCGAACTCGGTGGTGATGCAGGTTCTTGTCTGGCTGTTTGACACCGTGCAGTTCGAAGCGGGGTTGGACCTGGCGAACTTCGTCATGGAGCAAGGTCAGGCCATGCCGGAGCGCTTCAAGCGTGACGTGCCGACCTTCGTCGCAGATGCGGTGATCGAGTGGGCCGAAGCTGAGCAGAAGGCCGGTCGTAGCCCTGAGCCTTACCTGTCCGATCTGTTGCCCCGTGTAGATGGCGAATGGCAGCTAACTGAGCAGATCCCGGCCAAGTACCACAAGTTGATTGGCATCCGAGCGATGACGGCCAAGGACTGGGCGAAGGCCGTCGTTCACTTCGAGCGCGCCACCGAGTTGCACGCCGCTGTCGGTGTGGGCACGCGTCTGGAAGGCGCTCGCAAGGCACTGGCAAAAGAACTGGCTGAGAAAGCCGCCGAATAACCGACTACCCCCCCGGCGAGAAACTGTGGATGTGAGCCAGCCATTTATGGCCTGACCCACTGAAACAGTTTTCCCGCCCCTATTCGAGTGCCCAGCAATGAGCTTTTCCGGGAAACCCACCACCTTTGTGGAACAGGTGATCGAGAACGACGGCTTCTGGCCGAACCTCTCTTTGGCCGAATTTCAGAAGGGTTACCGCCTGCCGGCGGAGTACCTGGTAGACATGCTGGCCACTGATCTGACCACGGCAATGATCGAGGTCAACGGTGATCTCTCCAAGCGCAAGGCTGCATGGCAAAACGCGGGCGTCACCAGCGTGGAATCTGCAGACCCTATGGTGCTGCCGGAGCGCACATTTCACGCAGCGACGTACAAGCGCGCCGTGTACTGCCGCGCCAAAGCCAGTTTGCTGACTCAGTTCGCCACCGTCACTCGCCGTGAAAGTGCGGAGAACACCGGCAAAGAGCTGCCCGAGCGAGGTGAAACCTTTCTGGAGTTCAGCCAACAGTCCATTCGTTCACTCCAGGGCCGTGGCCGCATCACGGCGGCACTGCTATGAACAAGCTCCGCGCCCTTACCACCTTCCTGATCAAGCGCGAACTGGTACTGCCTGAGCAGCTCGACAGCTTCACCGATCAGGTCAACCTGGAACTGATCTGGAAGCCGGACGTTGCCGGCCTGCACATGGGTGATATGCGCTATCGCGCCGTCATCATCATGGAGCGCTTCGCCGATCACCCGGGCCGGCTGATGGCGTTGGTGGGCAGTTGGCTGGCCAGCAATGACCCCGATCGCGATGAAGACTTGGCCGCGCCGGCGTTCGCCATCGAGATGCTCGACCAGGACCTGGCTGACGTCGAAATCACCCTGGAATTTGTCGAGCCGCAGTACCTCGCCGAAGATCCGGCCGGCGAGATCGAGGCTTTCGGCGCCACCTGGTCATTCATCCCGTTTGACCTGTGGATAGCGGAGCAGGGCGAGGTGGCCACCCATGGCGCGTAGCACTTTTGACCTGGACGTGCGCGGCCAGCTGGGCGTGCGCGAGCAGTTGGCATTGCTCAGCCTGCCGCCGCGATTGCGTCGGCGGCTGTTGAACAACGTCAGCAAGCGCGTACGCACCATGAGCCGCAAGAACATCCGCAATCAGCAGAACCTGGACGGCTCGCCCTTCGAAGCTCGCAAGAATCCAGAGAAGGGTAAGAAGAAGATGGAAGCCGGCCTGGGCAAGTTGCTGCAGGTCACCAGCGTGACGCCTGACCAGGCTGTCCTGGGCTGGCGCAATGCGCTGACCAGTTGGGTCGCTGCCCAGCAGCATAACGGCACCTCCGAACGCCGCACCGCTGCCCAGATGAAGCGCTGGAACCGGGTACCTGAAGGCCTCGCCGCTACCGAAAAGCAGGCCAAACGCCTGCGCAGGTTGGGCTTCAAGGTGCGCCAAGCGGGCAAAAAGAGTCTGAGCCGGCCCCCGGTGGCCTGGATTCTGGAGCATGTGAACTACGCCCAGGCCGGGCTGCTGATCCGCATCCTCAGCGAAGAACAATCCGAATCAACCGGCAAGCAAAGCTGGGAAATCACCCTGCCTAAACGGCAGTTCCTCGGCGCAAGCACCGAGCGCGACACTGGTCTGCTGCTCAACCAGGTGCTGCAACAAATCCTCAACTCACCCCGCTAAGCGAGGCACTGCATGGCACTCGGCAAAGTCAGCGTCAACAATCTCAACCTCGGCCAGGGTGCCGTGACCGAGATCGAGCGCTATTTCCTCTTCATCGGCCCAGGCGCTAAAAACGTCGGCCAGCTCATTCCGCTTAACACCCAGAGCGACCTGGCCGTCCAGCTGGGCATCCCCGACAGCAGCCTGAAAACCCAAATCACCGCCGCCCGTGCCAATGGCGGCGACCGCTGGGCCTGCCTGGCAGCGCCGATCGCGGCCGATGGTAATTGGCAAGACGCACTGACCTACGCGCAACAGCAGGGCTATTCGGTGGAGTCGATCGTCATCACCAAACCGGTGACGACCGGCGCCGAGCTGACCGCCATGCATGACGCGGCCATTGCGCTGAACAACACCTACGGCCGTCGTGCCTTTGTGATCGCGGCCACGGCCGGCATCCAGTTGGTGCAGACCTGGACGCAGTACCTGACCGAGCAACGCCAGATCACTGACAGCATCGCGGCACCGCGTGTATGTGTCGTGCCGCTGCTGCACGGCAACGACCAGGGCGTGCTGGCCGGGCGCCTGGCCAACGCGGCCGTAAGCATTGCCGACAGCCCCATGCGTGTGGCCACCGGTGCAGTGCTGGGTCTGGGCTCTGTTCCTGTCGACTCTGAGTCGATCCCGTTGCCGTCCGCGATCCGTGCCGAGCTGGACACTGCCCGTTTCTCGGTTACTCAGACCTATCCGGACTACCCCGGCGTGTTCTGGGCTGACGCCAATATGCTCGATGCCCCGGGTAGCGATTACCAGGTGGTCGAGTACCTGCGTCTGGCCGACAAGGCGGCGCGCAAGGTCCGGATCCTGCTGATCCAACGCGTGGGCGATCGCCGCCTGAACAACACCGCCAACAGCATGGCTGCCAACACCAGCGCGCTGATGGCGCCACTGCGGGCGATGGCCAAGTCCGTGACCTTCGCGGGCCAGGTGTTCCCCGGCGAGATCCAGCCACCCAAGGACGGCGACATTGTCCTGGTCTGGCAGAGCAAGACCAAGATCGAGGCCTACATCACGCTGCGACCGCACAACTGCCCCAAGGATCTGACGGCCAACATCGCCCTCGACCTTTCCACCGACGATTCGGAGTAATCCCGCATGTCTGCACGCATTGGCGGCAAAAACTTCGACGTGAACCTGGGCGACAGCTTGATTCACGTCCAAACCTGCACCCTGGACATCACCGACAACACCGCCGTGGCGCAATCGCGAGGAGTGCCCAATGGGCACGTCGATGGCGACGTCGCCGCCGGCGGCGAAATGGAGTTCGACACGGTCAACTTCAATCTGCTGATCGATGCGGCGCGCGCTGCCGGCAGCTTTCGGGCGCTTGAGCCGTTCGACATAGTGTTCTTCGCCAAGACCCCGGTGGATGAACTGCGCGTGGAGGCCTTCGGCTGCAAGTTGCGCGTATCGAGCCTGCTCAACATCGACACCAAGGGCGGGGAGACGTCCAAGCACAAGGTGCCGTTCGACGTCACCAGTCCGGACTTCGTCCACATCAATGGTGTGCCGTATCTCGACGCTACCGAGATCGAGGGGCTGAGCTGATGACTTGCCCGTTCGATCGCGCCCAGGCAACGGAGCAACGCCAACGTGACCAGGCCATTGCCGCCCAGTTGGCCCAGCCGCGCCCGATCGGGCCAAGCCGTAGCGAATACCTGGACTGTGACAACGAGATCCCCAGAGCGCGCCAGGCGCTCGGTGGAATCTTGCGTTGCGTGCCATGCCAGTCAATTTTCGAGAAAGAGGGTCGCCGATGAGCACAAATCAAGTCGCTCAGGACACCGCCCTTGCATTCGTAAAGGCGTCACCGGCCATCGGCGTGGCCGCTACCGGTGCGACAGGTGCCGTCGACTGGTCGTCGGTAGCCTACATGCTGACCGCGCTTTATATGGTGCTGCAGATCGTGCTGCTAGTCCCCAAGTACAGACAGATGCTGCGCGACTGGAAGGGCAAGTTATGAACCTGCGCGCCAAGATCGCGACCGGCGCCATTGTCATGGCCAGCGCCTCTTTGGTCGGCCTCCTGGGCAAGTGGGAGGGCAATGGCCAGAACGTCGTCTATGCCGACAAGCTGGCCCGTGAACTGCCCACAGTGTGCAAAGGCATCACTCGTCACACCAGCCCCTATCCGGTGGTGATCGGCGACTACTGGTCGGACGCTCGCTGTGACGAGGTGGAGCAGCTGGTGATCGAGAAAGGCCAACTGGCCCTGGCTGACTGCCTGACCAACCAACAGATCGGACAGAACACCTTTGATGCCCTGAGCAGTCATGGCCACAACGTGGGTGTGCCCAGCACCTGCGCCAGTCGGGCAGTGGGCTTGATCAACGCCGGGCGTATTGCCGAGGGCTGCAGGGCCTTGGCCTGGGCGGCTGATGGCAAAACCCCGGTCTGGGCGTATGTCACCAATGCCCAGGGCCGCAAGGTGTTCGTGCCCGGGTTGCACGCCCGCCGGCTCGACGAAGCGAGGCTTTGCAGCCAATGACTATTTCCCCCGTGCGCCTGGTGCTTTTCGTGCTCCTGGTCGGGCTGTTGGCTTGGGTCGGTTTCGACCTGGTGGCCGATCAGCGCGATGACGCCCGCCGCGAGCGCGACAGCGCACAGGTTGAGGTTAAAGGGCTGCGCGAAGCCGCCCGAATCAGCGGCGAGATGCTGGCCGCACGCGATGAGATCGATCTTCAACGCACCCAGGAACTGACCAATGAGCGCAATCAGAACGATGGCCTGCGCCGCGATGTTGACGATGGCCGTAAGCGGCTGCGCCTCGCTGCCACCTGCAGCACCACAAAGCCCACCAAAACCGGCTCCGGCGGCGTGGCTGATGCAGAAACCGCCGAACTCACAGCAGACGCTCGATCGGATTATTTCACCCTCAGAGATCAACTCGCCCTCAGCCGGCAAATGATCCTGGGTCTGCAGGACCACGTGCGCCGGATCTGCCTGCGCTGACTACCACCCCTAAATTTGAATGGAACAACAGCCATGACCGAACGCCGCGAAATCACCCTGGAAGTGGGCGAACAGGAATTCAACTTCACCCTGACTCCGCAGGACGTGACCAAGTACTTCAACAGCATGACCGCCAATAACAAGGTCTCGCCCTCGCACAACCTTCTGGTCGGCACCGTGCACCAGGACGAGCGCGCAACCCTTAAGGAGCTTTTGAAAAACCCGGTCATGACCATGCAACTGGTGGGCTCGCTGCTCGAGGAGTACGCCCCCGACATCGACATCATCGTAAAAAAGCGCTCAGCCACGCTGAGCGCCTAAAGGAAGACGGCCTGGGTCAGTTGATGGCCCTGACCAACCGCTGGCTACCTGGTGCAGAGCCCACCATTGAAAACATGGGCACGGCCAAGTGGTTGGAAGACGAACACTGGAAGCGCATGGAATTTGCCGTCGCCAACGGCATTTCCCATGCGTTTAACGGATAGAGAACCATGGCAGATCGCAGCTCCCGTCTCGACTTCATCCTGGCCCTGACCGACAAGGTCACCGCACCGCTGGCCAGGGTGAAGACAAGTTTTTCCGACCTCGCAGAGCAAAGCGAGGGGAACATCAAACAGATGGGGGTGGGCCTGGCCGGTGTTTGGGGCGCGGCTACGGGCATCACTGAATCATTGGCGCCTGCCTTGGAGATGAATCGCGCCCTGGGCGAGGTTCGCTCCCTGGGCGTGGCCGAGAACGCGCTGACCTCGCTGCAGGAAAAGTCCCTGCAGTTTTCCGTGGACTACGGTGAGAACGCCCAGGCCTTCGTGGCCTCTGCGTACAAGATCGATGGCGCGATCAAGGGCCTTGCCGGCAATCAGTTGGCGGTGTTCACCAACACCAGCAACCTGCTGGCCAAGGCCACCAAATCCGACGCTGACACCATGAGCGACTACGTCGGCACCCTTTACAACCTGCAGAAGACCCAGGCCGATGCCATGGGCAAGAACACCTGGGTGGAGAAGCTGGGCGGACAGACCGCACTGGCGGTGCAGCTGTTCCGCACCGATGGCGCGCAGTTGAAGGACGCCTTCAAGGAAGTCGGCGCGATCGCCACCACCGCCGGCGTGGATCTGGCCGAGCAGATGGCGGTGATCGGCTCTCTCAGCAGCACCATGGAAGGCGGCGATGCCGGCGGCCGTTACAAGGCGTTCTTCGAGAATATCGGTGCAGCGTCGGAAAAGCTGGGCATGAAGTTCACCGACCAACAGGGCAAGGTCCTGCCGATGGTGGACATTCTGACCAAGTTGGAAGGCAAGTATGGCGACCTGACCAGCGCTTCCGCCGGCACCAAGCTGATGGAGGCGTTTGGCGGGGAGGGCGCCCAGGTGATCGGCGCCCTGGCCAAGGACACCGATCGGCTGCGCAATGGTATCGACCAGCTGGGGAAAGTCCGCGGCTTGGAGAATGCCGAGCGCATGGCCAAGGCCATGGTTGACCCGTGGCAGCAGTTTGGCGCGGCGGTGCAGGCACTGCGCATTGTCTTCGGCCAGGCGTTGATTCCGATGCTTGCGCCACTGATGGAGCGCCTGACCGGGATCGCCGGAACGCTGCTGCGCTGGTCGCAACTGTTCCCGAACATCACGCGGGTGGTCGGTATCACCGTGCTGACGGTGTTGGGACTGATCGCTGGCATGGCCTTACTGACCTTCACCGTGGGGGCCAGCAAGATGGTCTGGCTGTCCATGCTCACGATCTGGAAGGTGCTGACCTGGACCGGTTTCAAAAGCATCGCAATGTTCCTCTATCACGTGGTCATGATCGCCGCCTTCACCGTGGGGCTGATTGCGATGGTCGCCTGGATGGGCCTGGTGCGCGGCGCAATGCTTTTGTGGCAGGCCGCAATCTGGCTCACCAACGGCGCGCTGATGGCCAACCCGGTCCTGTTGATTGTCCTGGGCGTTGTCGCCCTGGTCGCCGCCGTGGCCGCTGCCATTTACTACTGGGACGACTGGACCACCGCGCTGATGAACACCGAGGCGTTCCAGTGGGTGGTCGACCAATTGCAGGCCGTGTCGGACTGGTTTGGCAGCATGGGGGGCTGGTCCAGCATGGCCAAGGCCGCGTGGGACGGCATCGCCTCGATCTTTCAAAACGCGATCAATGGCTTGGTCGAGATGCTGAACAAGATCCCAGGCGTGAGCATCGACGCGCGCCTGGGCAGCCTGACCGACTCGCTGCCTGACGGCGGTGACCGCGCCATGGCGGCCAAGGAATCGATGGGCAGCGGTGTGGGTAGCCTCTCGCCGAACCGGCCGACGGCTGTAGCCCAGGGCGGTCTGCTCAGGACCATCCAGAACACCACGCAAACCCAGAACAGGGGCACCCACGTGGAGAAGGTCGAGATTCACACGGCCAAGCCTATGACCCCGATGGAGCTGGAAAACATGATCAGCATGGGGGTGGCCGGATGAGCCTCTACATCGATCTGCTGATCACCAACAACGACCTGACCTTAGATCCGTCCAACCAGCCCGTGCTGGTCGAGGACCGGGCCAGCATCGCCCAGGACATTGCCCACATGATCCGCGAAAGCGGTCTGTTGGTGACGCTGGTCGCCGAGCGCGATCGCTTTCGCCAGGCCGACTGCATCCAGCAGCTGGAGCTGCTGGTGGAGAACGATGAACGCCTGGTACCGGGCACCGTCCGGATCATCACCCAATCCCCTGGCCAGTACCTGGTCACCGCAAAAACCGTAGCATTCGGAGCTGTCGAGGTGGTGTTTTGAGCGACGTAGATTTCAAGCAAGCGCTGGCCGATGCCGGTATCCCGACCACAGAGGCGAAACTGCGCCAGGCCTGGGAGGCGGAAGTGGTCGCCCAGGGCAGCAAGCTGAGCAACACCGGCGCCTGGTCGCCGTTCTGGCGGGTTGTCACTGCCCTGGTGACCAAGCCAGTGATGTGGCTGATCGAGTTCCTGGTAGTTACCGTGCTGCCGAACTTCTTCGTCAAAACTGCGAAAGATGGCTGGCTGGACATGCTGGCCTGGGCCGTCAACGTCACCCGCAAGCCTTCCACCAAAGCCCAAGGGCTGTTGCTGTTTACCCGCAGCGCGATCGCCGGCACGCTCGAAGTGCCCGCTGGTACCCGGGTGCAGTCGATCGCCATCAATGGCAACGTCTATGAGCTCCTGACCAGCGCTGCAGCGACTTTCGCCGATGGAGTGGCCCAGTTGCTGGTTCCAGCCGTGGCCAAAGATGCGGGTAGCGGCTTCAACCTGGCACCCGGCTATTTCTCCATCCTGCCGGAGCCGGTACCGGGCGTTGTCCAAGTGGTCAATGCCGATGGTTGGCTGACCGTGCCCGGCGCGGACACAGAGAGCAATGACGACCTGCGTCTACGCACCCGTAACCAGTTTTCAGCCGTCAACCAGTGGCACACCGACGCCGTCTACCGCGCCATGATCGCCAGTTTTCCGGGCGTCCAGGCCGATGGGGTCTACTTCGAGCACAACGCGCCCCGGGGCCCCGGCAGCGCCAATGCCCTGGTGCTGTTTGAAGCGGATGCGCCGGCGGACACCTATCTGGAAACAATCAATGCTTACATCCGTGACCAGGGCAACCATGGCCACGGCGATGACCTCCTGGTGCAGAAGATGCCGGAGACCTTGCACACCATCAGCCTGACAGTCTGGCCGAAGGCCCAGGTGGGCATCGAGCAGCATGCCGCACTGTTCAGCGATATCGAACTGTTCATCCGCGCTGCCTTTCGGGAGAGCACGGACAGCGACTACCAGCCGACTGTCACCTACCCACAGTCGCGGTTTTCCTTCAGCCGCCTGGGCGAGGAGCTGCATGAGCAGTTCCAGGGCATTGACTCTTTGCGCTTCGAGAATGGCGACATCATCTCGGAATTGACCATCCCGCGCCTGTCCGGAGTCGAGGTGGCCATCGGTGCTTAAGTTGAGTTTGCCCTTTTGGCTGGATGGCCCAGAGCTGGCCAAGCTCAAGGCCGCCGCGCAGTCCTGGTGGAGCAAGGCTGAAGGTTGGCTGAACTGGCCACTTCTGCAGCTGGACGCCGAGACGTGCCACCTGTCAGTGCTCGATCTGCTGGCCTGGCAGCGCGATATCCAACGTTTCCACGGTGAGCCCGAGCGCTTGTATCGGTTGCGGGTGAAGTACGCCTTTATCAACGCCGTCGACGCCGGCAGCACGGCTGGCATGGTCCGGATCTTTCAGCGCCTGGGCGTCGGCTATGTCGAGATCGAGGAGCGCATGCCCGGGTTGGATTGGGACGTGGTGCTGTTGCACCTGACCGACAGCCAACTGAGCGAAAACCCGGTGCTGCTGCGCGTGCTCATGCAGCAGTACGGCCGCACCTGTCGCCGCTACGACTTCGTCACGATCACCCCGGTGACCCTGAGATTTGGCGTGGCCCACTTCAACGATGACCAGCAAACCTTGATCGCCACCCTGGACGAGCAATCGCCTCGCCTGGTGCAGATCAACGAGCTGGCCATCGTGACCATTGTTACTGACCCCCTTTAGGAGCACCCATGGGAGCAAGCATTACCCTCGCCGGCGAAAGCCTGATCGCCCAGAAACAAGGGGCGCAGGAAGTCCTGGAGGTTGCGCGCTTCGTCCTGGCGAACGTGCCTGGTCTGGATCCGACCAGTTCGGTCGATCGCGCCGCCGGCAAGCCGCCTGCCGCGCAGATCGTCCACACCGCCAACGTCAACCGCAAAGGCTACGTGAGCCCGCGCCAGGTGATTTACAGCCTGATGGTCGGCTCGGACATTGGTGATTGGGACTTCAACTGGATCGGTCTGGAGACGGCCGAAAATGTGCTGTTCGCCGTGGCCTATGTGCCGCTGCAACAGAAACGCAAGAACATCCCGCCGGAGCAGATCGGCAACAACATCACCCGCAACTTCCTAGTGGAGTTCACCGGCGCCCAAGCGTTGACTGGCATCGTGGTGGACGCGAGCACCTGGCAGCATGACTTTACGGTGCGGCTGAGTGGCATCGATGCTCGCGAGCGTTTGAGTAACCGTGACGCGTTTGGCCGCGCCTGCTTTCTGGCCGACAGTCTGAAAATGGAGCGCAACGCTTTTGACCTGTTCCAGCTCAAGGCCGGGGTGGCCTACGTGGAAGGGATCCGGGTCCAATTGACTGAACCTGTGCTGACCCAGCTACCCGTTTTTCCGGCCAAGGCCTGGCTGGATGTGTCGCTGACGCGAGTTGCCAGCGATGTGGTCGCCAGCTGGCAAGTGGTGTTCGGCAATGCAAAGTCGGACTACCAGGACAACAACAGTGTCCAGCACTACCTGGTAGAGGTGGCGAGCGTGGCCACTTCTGGCGAGATCACCGACCTGCGGGCCAGTCAGCCGATCACCCAGGAACTGGTGAAGCACTTCGCCGCCCGCGTGGGTGACTATCCGCAGCTGCGTGCTCGAGCAACCACCAAGGATGACGTGGACCTGGGCGAACTGCCCAACGCCAAGAGCGACGACCCGACGTCGAACAGCAGCGAGATCCTAGCGACGACCAAAGCGCTGCAGGCACTCAGGTTGGCTATGGATGAGGAACTGGTGGGTATGACCGGCCTTTTTTCCACACCAACGGCGCCACCCGGGTGGCTCAAGGAAAATGGGGCGGCCGTGTCGCGTGTGGCCTATGCACGGCTGTTCGCCAAGATCGGCACGAAGTTCGGCGCCGGCGACGGCGTCACCACCTTCAACCTCCGAGATTCACGCGCCAAGTTTCCACGGTTCGTGGATGACGGCCGGGGCATTGATGTGGGCCGGACAGTAGGCAGTGACCAGGCCGACGAGACGAGAATCCACACCCACACTGGAAGCTCGGCCGCTGCCGGCGGGCACACGCCTACAGCAACCACCGGTGCCGCTGGCAAGCACGCTCATCTGATTCGATCTGGAATCTATACCCCCGACGGAATTGACCAAGAGGGCTTCGAAGTAGAGCCCCGAAACATCGTCAACTACGGCGAGGCTGGCGCACACGACAAATTGACCAGTGAAAACGGCGATCACACGCACCCCGTTACCGTCGCGCCTGTGCCCGATCACAACCATGTCATCACTATCGGTAGCACCGGTGGCCTAGAAACTCGGCCGATCAACACCGCCTACCTTGCCTGCATTAAGTATTGAGACCCGCCATGACCATTAAAATCGTCTATCAGACTGATCACCTGGGTATTTACGTCGGCGAAACTGTGGCCGACGCATCCCCGCTAGAGCCCGGCGTGTGGTTGATTCCTGCGCGTTGCGTGGAAGCCAAACCGCCGGTTATCCCCGAGCGCAAGGCCGCGCTGTGGGACGGCGAGCGCTGGCAGTTGATTGACTCCTATCAGGGGCTGACCGCGTACAACACTCAGACCCGCGCCTCGATCGTGGTCGATCGCTTGGGTGCGTTGCCGGCTGGTTACACCCTGGAAGTGCCAGGCCCGGGGCAGATCTGGGCCGATGACCGATGGATTGACGACATCCCGGCGGTGGTGGAGCTGCGCTACCAGGAACAACTGCAGGCTGTGAACATCGCATGCCAGCGCGAGATCACCGGTGGCTTCTGGTCCACCGCCCTGGGTGAACGCTACCGCTACACCAGCGAACTGGACGACCAGGTCAACCTCACAGGTATGGCCGTGCGTGGTTTGAACGGTCCTTATGCCTGCTACGACGAGCAGGGCAGCAAAGCCTTTCGGCCGCACTCCGCCGCGCAACTACGCCAGGTCAGCGACGAATTCACCGAGTTCAAAATGCTGCGCCTGCAAAAGGTGGCCGACCTGACTGTGCAGCTGCAGGTTGCACGCCTGGCGCAGGACCTGGGCGCGATCAACGCCCTGACTTGGGAGTCGTTGTCGGTATGACTTGGACCCCTGTCACCATGCGTTGGCCGGAGCAGTCCACCCAGTGGCTGAGTGATCTTGACGCGGCCAAGACACTGGCCGGCGGCGAGCTGGTCAGCACGGCGGAACGATTGCTGAGCCTGGATTCACTGGCTACCACTCAGCCAGGACCGGTCGGCGCCGCTGCTGCAGGTGTGGTCGAATCCGGCCGTGCTGCGCTCAGCGAGTCGTTGAGCGAGGCACCGATGTGCCTGGCCGTCACTC
>NZ_JAKNRW010000011.1:115837-166334 GCF_023072615.1 Pseudomonas violetae | reverse complement strand
CTCGGCTTGCTTGAGAATGGCCATGATTTGGCTGTCTGAAAAACGTGATCTCTTCACGCAAAATTTCCTTGATCCGATTAGGAGAAAATTCTACTTCTGGTGAGTATTTTTTTCAGGGGGGATTACCCCCCAGATAATGCGGTCAACCGGCAATCACCCTATCGCAGTCGTTGGCTAGATAGTCCCGGTTAAATCCACTGGTTGTAGATGTAATTTCCAGGGCTGGACCTCCGTCCGTATTTTGCGAAATTGCACCCTGCTTGACCACCCATGCGCACAGCTACTTGCCCCAGAAGCGCAGGGGCAACGCAACGTTGCAGCGCCAACACCATTAGAACATGTGATAAAGCAGCAGCCCGCCCTCTGCATCCGGGCTAGCGTCAGAAAAACCTTTGACCGCATACAATTGAATCTTCCACTCGTGACTGAGCTTATGTGTGACGAAAAGAGTGAATTCCTGAATTTGCGAACCAGTGGAGACGACTTTCTGCCTCCAGTCGTAGGAGGCGCCCGCCGTAGTGCGCGCTGCCACGGGGAGGGCAAAGCCGAGGCTGGCAAATACCGGGTCGTCGAAATTACTACCGGGTGGGTCGCCAAACTTCTTCCATCCCAGGGTCGCGAAGCCGGTCACCGGGCCGAAGGCCTTGGCGATGCCAACCTGAGCGGTATAGTCGAATTCACCGGTGCCCAAGCACTGATCTTCATCTGCGGTGGGGAACTTGACCTTGCCGATCAGATCCAGCAACACGCCCCCCTCACTGCCATCGAGCAACGCATAATCTGCGCTGGTGACAGTATCGCCCAAGCCACTTTCCACATCCCTGCAACCACCGGGCAACGGGTCGCCGTTCGGGCCGACTTCGGGGTTAGTGATGCGCAACCAGGGCACCGTAACCTTGTACGTCATGGGCCCCGTTTCATACTTTCCCACCACAGGGACGTACCAGATTTCCGAAGTGGTGCCAGTGCCATAGTCACCACTTGAATAGTCGACACCGATGGCTGTGCTGAAGGTGTCGGCCGAGGCACACACGGTAAAGCTTGCCAGCAGGCTGGCAAAAAGAGGCAGCATGGGTCTCATCGTCACCTCAAAGTCCCGTTGAGAAGCGTGATCGAACTTACCCAGCCTAGTTGCTTATTCACCGTTTGTAGAATTGCCGCAGCGCTTATGCCGAACGGCCAGATCGATCCACTTTCTCTACTTTCTCTACTTTCTCTACTTTCTCTACTTTCTCTACTTTCTCTACTTTCTCTACTTTTTCGACCTTTTCGACCTTTTCGACCTTTTCAGGTAGTTCGACTTTTTCTACCTTTTCTGGTCGCTCGACTTTTTCGACCTTTTCTGGCCGCTCCACTTTCTCAACTTTTTCTACCTTTTCGGGGCGCTCTACCTTTTGGACTTTTTCAACCTTCTCAACCTTCTCAACCTTCTCAACCCTCTCTACCTTTTCAGGCCGTCCACTGTTGTCCTCCTTCTCGGGTTGCTCCACTTTCTCGACATGCTCTGATTTTCCAGACTTGTCCACGGACTCGGATTTGCCGGTGTTGTTGCGGTCGTCCGCGTGGCCTCCACCGCTGCCGCCGTCACGGCCCTCACTGCCTTCAATGCCTTCACTGCGCGGGCTTACATCGCGCCCACCGTGACCGCTGCTGTTGTTGGGGTTGCCCGAGCCATCGGCACTCTGTTCCGTATCGGCGCCCGTTCGGTTGTCACGTCCCGCACCGCCCCTGCCCGAGGTATCAGCGCGTTCGCCAGGGAACTCAACACGGGTTGCCCGTACTTCACGCGCACCACTGAACACCCCGCTCACCCGAACACGCTGATCCACTGCCAATTTGGCGGGCTGCTCGCCTGCAAACACGGTGTCACGCCCCAGTATCACATTGAAGCCTGCAACCACCAGGTGTCGATCCTGTTGGCTTTGTACCAGACCTTCGATCACGGCCTCATGCACACGGCCGGCAAAAGGTAGGCTCGGGTCAGGTCGGCTTTGAGCGACCTCCAACTGGCGACCGGACCACTGGCCACGCACCAGCACTTCCTGCCCCGGTGCCACGCGACTTCCCAGTTTCAGCCCCTGGAGGCTGCCGGCAGCATCTATCGAGCCGATGGCACTGGCTTCCCTGAGGGTTGGCGCCCGTTCGATGCGACTAGCAACCACTTCACCATTGGCATCGCGTAGACCGCTGACTCTGACCGGTTCACCCGGGCGTAGCCCCTCAGCAACCCGTGCCCCCACGGCAAGACGCACGGGTTGCCCCATGACCCGCAGCGGCGCCGAAGCAGTGGGTAGTGCCGTCAGCGGCCCTTCATAGACGTTCAGGATCGAGATGCGTCCGGCTCGCAGGCCTTGTTTGGTGGCGAATGCTTCCACCGCGACAACCTGTCCTATCGCCAGATGAGCGCTACTCGCGGCGACGCCGTTTTCGCTCACCGGTACGTCTTTGCCGAAGTGTACTTCCATTCCATTGACGCAAATCGAAGCGAACCCAGTGATGGTGCCAACGATTCCAGTGCCGCCAACACCTCCCGGATCCAGGATCGGTGCGCCCGTGCCGCCCACCCCGCCGTGCCCCCGATTGATGATGGTGCCATCCACGCCGGCAGCCACCGCGCCCGTACCACCGGTGCCGCCGGGACGCTGTTGGAGCGGCGCGCCGGTGCCACCGACACCACCGCTTTCGGCGTGGATGCCTGTACCGCCCACACCGCCTGTCTTTGCCCCGGTACCGCCAATGCCACCCGGAAACTGCAAGTCCGATGCGCCCGACATTCCCACTTCATCGCGGCTAACACATGCCGGCGCTGCGTCCACCCATGCGGGAGTCACCAGGTTCAGTCCAAAACCCAGGACAAGAGTGAAGATACTGAAGCAGCGATTGAGGGAGATCATGGGGCAGGCGTCATCGACGAAACGGGATCGGTGGGCTCAGTGTAGAAATAAAGTCCGATTGTGATGCGCTGACGTTGCTCGATACCAGGCGAATCAAGATTTTCGAGGTCTGCGGCAAGCCGGCTGAAATTGAGCAGAGTTTGCATCCCCTCCTTGGCAACGGCCTCGCGCAAAGTGTCGACGCTGACCGCGGCAAGTGCGTCGTAGTGCACGCTGCGCTCGAAGAAAGGCAGGCCCTCCCCGCTCAGGTTATGCACCGCTGCACTGGCGTGATCGTGCAGGTTGTGGCCGAGGTACGCGGCTTTCTCGTCGAAGCCCTTCTGCGGCACGAACGCCTGGGCTTCAAGGTGTACACGGTCCTGTTCATCGAGACGCACGACACCCAGGCGCAACCATTCATCGAGCACCACCCGCGCGCGGATGTCCGTACTGACCTTCGCCATCAGGGCATCAAAGGAGCACTTACCGCCAACACTGGCCAGTCGTGGCAGAGGTAACGCCTGGCCAGCATCCGTGCAGAAAGGCCGACTGTTGGTCCAGGCGTTGACCAGTTGCGCGCTTAAAGTAATGTTCGCCGGCAGCGTAGCGATCGACGTCTCGCTCTCGTTTCGCAGCCGCCGCACATCCTTGCGATGAACCCCCGTGAGCAGGCTGATGCGGCTGTCGCTCGAAACTTTGTCGTCCAAGCGAAACTCACGATCAGCCACATCGACGAACACCTCTTTGAGCAAATCGGCGAATACGGTATAGGTGACCCCTTTGCGCAGCATCAGGCGCACCAGCGGGCGCATGACCCGCCGCAGGGCTCCTAACAGAGAGCGGGGTAAGGTAGGCGATTGCATACAGCACATTCCTTGACAGATAAACCCAGTATAACGACGTGGAAAAATTCCCATATGAGCTGGTACGCACTTTTTCCAGGAATAAGGGATAGCTGCAAGCGCTCACTGCACATGCGTTGCGTGGGGCAATAACGGGCGGGACCAAATCTCATACAAAACCTTCTCTGAAGGTTTTGTATGAGATCCCATCAGAGTGAGTCAGCTCCTACTGTTGTCATCCCCTGCTTCGCCGCCGACATGAATGCCGCGGTCATCACCCGGTTCGCCACCCACAGGGTTGCCACGATTATCGCCAGGCTCACCCCCAACGTGATTGCCATTGTCGTCGCCAGGCTCGCCGCCAACATGATTGCCATGATCGTCCCCGGGCTCTGCGCCAACATGATTGCCATGATCATCACCAGGCTCACCCCCAACGTGATTGCCGTGATCATCGCCAGCCTCAGCATGGTTGCTGCTGCGGCCAGAATTCGAATTCCCGGCGTTGCCCTGGCCTGCATCGCCATGGCTGCTGCCACTGTTACCACCGCCGTTGCCAGCATGACCACCACTACCACTACCACTGCCACCACCGCTGCTGCTTCCACCATGACTGCCTCCACCGCCGTTTCCACCACCGTTTCCGCCACCACCACCACCACCACCACCACCACCACCACTGCCGCCACTGCCGCCTCCGCCTCCGCTACCACCACCGCCATTTCCGCCGTGGCCACCACTTCCGCCTCCACCGCCATGTCCGCCACCCTCTTTGGCGTAAGCACTGGAACCATGAAAAATCGTATCCGGCACCAAAACGATGGACGCCGACAGCACACCACCTATGGCCATCGCCAATAGAGCCTTCTTGAACAGCCTATGAATCTGCATTTTCCGTCTCCTGGTCATTACCGCGAGAAACGCCAAATCAAGTCGGGAATCGTTAAAAGTTTTTTGGCATTTTGCGTGGGATTTTTTCCCACGCTTAACAATTAGACCTCTTTTTACGTAGGTTCAAGGGGCGCAAAGAAAAGTCGACCAGTGGTTGGCCTGCAAAGAAGTTAGAAATGACGTATCGCAAAATGATCTTTTTCGGACGGGACAGGCACTCAGTGCCATAGCCAGCAGCTAAGTGTCGCGATGAAAGAAAACTGACGGCCGGAGGACTTCAATTCAAGCTCGAAGTGCAGCTTGGTCATTGCTTGCTTAATGGCCGACTGGCGTTCCTCATGATCGGCAGGAAGTGGTCACCCTCTGCCTGTTGTCAGCGTCGGTTTGGGGTCGACTCTGTCGGTTACGGATAGGAAGCGTGCTCATCAGGCCGAATGCGCTAGGCGGGCAATTCTGTGCAATTACCTTGCGGTCGCGCCTCTGTTTCCAGTGGACGCTTCAGTGTTCGACTTCTGCCAGACTGATCATCTGCTGCAACGCGACTATCAATCGACCCAAACGTGGATTGAAGGACACGAGTTGATCCGCACCGAGGGCCCGGGCTCGCTGCAGGCTCACACCCATCATATTGGTTGATGGGTAATCTTCGCCCCGAAAATTTGGGGAATAAAAAGCCCCGCCTGAGCATTGCCCGGCGGGGCTTTATTCTGCCTGCTGCCACCACCCTGCTGTCACGGCCAAACCGATCTATCAGGAAAAGTCTTGGGAGGCACGAATTATATGGTGTCCCAGGCGGGGTTCGAACCTGCAACCTTCCCCTTAGGAGGGGGATGCTCTATCCAATTGAGCTACTGAGACACTGATCGCCGCCGCTCCTGCGAAGGACGGCCTGCATGTTAACGGGCAGTCTCCCGTTTGTCATGTCGTACCCATGCTTTTTAAGCGTAGGCATTTTCGCCAGGAAGTTCACGCCATCGTGCAGATTGCACCAACGAGAAAATAGCTTTCTTGCAAAATGCAATGCAAGCCTACCCCTGACAACATCTAACCTATTGATTTTATTGAAGTAAATACCAATATATCATTGGCATGTTGCCTGCTTTAACTGCTTTCATACACAAGCGGAGGCCAGCCTCATGAACAGCACTCTATTAGTAGCCAATGCAATCGCCTTGGCGATCGTACTGGGTGTTCAGTTTGCGCCGAAGGATGACGAAGTGGCTGCCAATCAGCGAACGCCTCACTACCTTCAGTTGCAGAGGACTCCTCAGCTTGCAGTCATGAATAACCAAACACGCGCGTCCGGACAGGACGCAAGCCAGGGGATGGCGGTCGCCACCACACAATCTTCGGATCGCCTGGTATTTTGAATCACTTCATCAGGAGCGCAGCATGTCCAAATGGGCCACAGGATTTTTCGCCTTATCTCTAATGAGCGGCATGCTGCATGTTGCACTGGTGAAGGACGCCCTTGTGACCGCGCCGCTGATTGTGTGCGCCGCATCTGGATTCCTGTTCATGGGGGCGCTGATAGCGGGTCGCAAAATCAAGTTTGATCCAGTACTACGCTAACACCCGAAGATCGATAGCGAACTGCAACGAGAGGCGCCGTCAAGAGCGCCTCCCCGCGAGGCCAGAAAGCCTCAGCGCCTGCTCGTGACAGACTGCCACCCACCCTGAATCCTCCCCTCCACACCAACACACTAGCAAATCGGCCAATTGCCACTATTCTCTAATAGAAGGTGCAGTGAGGGCGCGCTTTAACACGGGGTTATGGTGTCTGCGCACATCATCCGCCAGGGAAGCAGGCAGCTGGAGATGCGGACCTGGTCAAACTTACCAACCAGTCCGCATTTCTGATAATGGGTGCTGGCAAAACGCCTTTATCCGGTTCAATATTTGTCACAGAATTGACGCCAACGAACTGGCAATCTTGAGGCATTATGCGGGCCTCTATCAATTCAGGTTGAACATTTGTCCGGAAAGCTTGTCCTATCAGACATCCTGCGGCCAATCCCGAGAACCGCTCCTCTGAACTAACCGGTTAAATATATGCGCCCATTGAAACAGGCAATTTATTCCAGCCGTACGGCTGACAAGTTTGTCGTACGTCTGCCAGACGGAATGCGTGAACGCATTGCCGAGGTGGCTCGCAATCATCATCGCAGCATGAACTCTGAAATCATTGCACGCCTTGAGCAAAGCCTTATTCAGGAAGGTGCGCTGGGCGAAGAGTTGAGCATGCGCCTGGACAGCCCGGAGCTGTCATTGCACGAACGCGAACTGTTGCAACGCTTCCGTCAACTTTCTCATCGCCAGCAAAACGCGCTGGTTTCACTGATCGCCCACGACGCCGAGATGGCTGCGGACGGGTCCTGATTCAGCCGAATCCTCCCAAGCCAGCTTAATTGCTGGCTTTTTTTTGGCTGAAATCCAGACCTAAAAAAACCCGCCTGGTGATGGCGGGTTTTTAAGCCTGGAGGTCAGAGCAGGAAGATAGTCGCCAGCCCCAGGAAGATGAAGAAACCACCGCTGTCGGTCATGGCGGTGATCATTACGCTAGCGCCCATTGCCGGGTCTCGACCCAGCCGAGCCAACGTCATGGGGATCAGCACCCCCATCAATGCCGCGAGCAACAGGTTGAGTGTCATGGCCGCGGTCATTACCACACCCAACGACCAGCTACCATAGAGCAGATAGGCGACGATGCCGATAACCCCACCCCAGACCAGTCCGTTGATCAGGCCTACTGCCAGCTCCTTGCGCATCAGTCGCGAGGTGTTGCCGGTGCTCACCTGATCCAGAGCCATGGCCCGGACAATCATGGTGATGGTCTGGTTACCCGAGTTACCACCAATGCCAGCCACAATCGGCATCAACGCCGCGAGTGCGACCAACTTCTCGATCGAGCCTTCGAACAGGCCAATGACTCGCGAGGCGATGAACGCAGTGATCAGATTCACTGCCAGCCAGGCCCAACGGTTACGCAGCGACTTCCAGACAGAAGCGAAGATATCTTCCTCTTCACGCAGACCTGCCATATTGAGAACTTCGTTTTCGCTCTCTTCACGAATCAGGTCGACCATTTCATCGATAGTCAGGCGACCGATCAACTTGCCGTTTTTGTCGACCACGGGCGCGGAAATCAAGTCATAACGCTCGAATGCCTGAGCGGCATCGTAAGCATCTTCATCCGGGTGGAAGCTCACCGGATCGCTGGCCATCACTTCCGCAACCTGCTTGTCAGGATCATTGACCAGCAGGCGCTTGATCGGCAGGACCCCCTTGAGCACGCCGTCGTAATCGACGACAAAGAGCTTGTCGGTATGACCGGGCAACTCTTTCAAGCGCCGCAGATAGCGCAGGACAACTTCCAGGCTGACATCCTCGCGGATTGTCACCATCTCGAAGTCCATCAACGCACCGACCTGTTCCTCGTCATAGGACAATGCGGAGCGCACGCGCTCACGCTGCTGGCCATCGAGCGTTTCCATCAGCTCGTGTACGACATCGCGTGGCAGTTCGGAAGCAAGGTCAGCCAGTTCATCGGCGTCCATGTCCCTGGCTGCCGCCAGGAGCTCATGATCGTCCATGTCGGC
Organism: Pseudomonas violetae; assembly: GCF_023072615.1. Lineage (GTDB taxonomy): Bacteria > Pseudomonadota > Gammaproteobacteria > Pseudomonadales > Pseudomonadaceae > Aquipseudomonas > Aquipseudomonas violetae. The sequence continues at coordinate 158,129 of NZ_JAKNRW010000011.1, read as the reverse complement.
GATCAGGGTCTCACGGACCGAATCGGATACTTCGAGCAGGATGTCGCCGTCACGATCAGCCTTGACCAGTTGCCAAAGCGTCAGACGATCATCCAGCGGCAATGCTTCAAGGATGTAGGCCACGTCGGCGGAGTGCAGGTCATCGAGCTTGCGTTGCAGCTCGACCAGGTTTTGCCGGTGAACCAGGTTTTCGACGCGCTCGTGGTGCGGGCCCTCCTGACGGTGCGTCAGGTCTTCGACCACACGTTGGCGCTGCAACAGCTCAACGACTTGAGCGAGGCGGTCTTGCAGGCTTTCTTGCGTTTTCTTTACTTCAACTTCAGACATAGGCGAGCTCCACTCCCAGCAGCGGGGCACGCCGGGAGGATCAATCAGTCAATTCATGATTGGATAATCGGGATTTCAAATAACTCTTTAAGTAACTACTGGGTAAGTCCATGAAGGTATTCCACAAGCCCCGGCGGGGCTGACGGGCGCAATCATACACCGCCCGGAAGTTTTAAACGTTAAAAAATCGCGGCTGGAAACAAGCGCTTGCAAGACAAACCTGAGTGCGTCCTGATCCTTAAATGTGCGACGACGCATGGCGAAAAGAAAACACAGTGCCCGAGGAAAATGTAGCGACTACCCTCTTCTAGGACCGTCATGGAGGACGATTAATGCCATCGCACAGCTACTTTTTTTTCATGATCACCCTTTTGTTCCTGCAGGGCCCCGCATCAGCCACGACCATTCACCGCTGTGAAGCCCCTGACGGACATCCGACCTTTACCACCTTAAGCTGCGCCCCTGGCCATAGCCTCTCGCTGCAGGAAGTCCGCGCCTATCTGCCAGGCAGCGTGGTGCCGCTGGCACCCGAAGCGGACCCGCCCGCCACTCATCGCCCACAACCCCAGCTAACGGTGATAGGTCAACTCGAGGAAAAATGTGGAAACGTGCTCAGCCCACGAGAGCGCAGGGAGGCACTGATCAATCAGAGGATGGTGGCCGGACTGAGCCAGCAGGACGTCGAAAGCGCGCTAGGCAAACCGGACTCGATCAGTATCCGCAATTCAACCACGACCTGGCGCTACGCTGCGAAGCGAGGCCGCAGCGCAGGGGTGCAATTCGACGAAAGAGGATGCATCCCGGAAAAGGGCAAATCCCGGACGGCAAAAAGCCCGCTTTAAAGGCGGGCTTTTTGGTGTTTGGTGCACTCGACAGGATTCGAACCTGTGACCGCTCGGTTCGTAGCCGAGTACTCTATCCAGCTGAGCTACGAGTGCATTTGTGTTTTTATACCAGATCACAACTGGTTGGAGCCAAGTTATTCGCATGACTGCGAACAACTCTTAAATGGTGCACTCGACAGGATTCGAACCTGTGACCGCTCGGTTCGTAGCCGAGTACTCTATCCAGCTGAGCTACGAGTGCATTTGTTGCCGCGCATTATAGGCCGTCTAATCTCTATGTCAAACACTTTTTCTAGTAATTTCAACAACTTACCGAAAAAGCCAGATTACAACGTACTACGCAAATAATGGCGGAGAACGGGGGATTCGAACCCCCGACACCCTTTTGAGGTGTACTCCCTTAGCAGGGGAGCGCCTTCGGCCACTCGGCCAGCTCTCCGCAACACGGGGCGTATATTAACCAGCTTCTTCCCCGTTTGCAAACATAAAAAGCGATAAAAATTAATGGCTTGGTTCTTCGTCCTTCTCTTTCTTTATACGCAGGTAAATTTCCTCACGGTGGACCGCAACCTCTTTCGGGGCGTTGACACCAATACGCACTTGATTTCCTTTGACGCCGAGCACGGTCACGGTGATTTCGCCATCACCGATAATCAGGCTTTCTGCGCACCGACGAGTCAGAATCAGCATACCTTTCTCCTCACGCATTTCATTTCAGGGACAACAGTCTGCAAAAAAAAGGCACTCGACCTACAACCTGAATGGTCGCAGCCCTACATGCCTGAGTATTGACCAGCGCGAGCAAAAGAACAGCCTTGGGTCGCGCCATTCAAGAAAACAGCGGGCGCGGTCAGACCGCGCCCGTTGGCAAACGCATCACTCGCCTTGACGAGCCGGTGCGTCCAGTTCGAAAGCCGTGTGCAGAGCGCGCACAGCCAGTTCCAGGTACTTCTCTTCGATCACTACGGAGACTTTGATCTCCGAAGTCGAGATCATCTGGATGTTGATGCTTTCCTTGGCCAGGGATTCGAACATGCGGCTGGCCACGCCTGCGTGGGAGCGCATGCCGACGCCGACGATCGAGACCTTGGCGATCTTGATGTCACCCACCACTTCACGGGCACCGATCTCGCGAGCGGTGTTCTCCAGCACGGTCTGTGCGGCCTGGAAGTCGTTGCGGTGCACGGTGAAGGTGAAGTCGGTGGTGTTATCGTGCGCAACGTTCTGCACGATCATGTCGACTTCGATGTTCGCGGCACTGATCGGGCCGAGGATCTTGAACGCAACACCCGGGGTGTCTGGCACGCCACGGATGGTCAGCTTGGCTTCATCGCGATTGAAAGCGATGCCGGAAATGATCGGCTGTTCCATGGTTTCCTCTTCATCAATAGTAATGAGGGTGCCCGGACCCTCCTTGAAGCTGTGCAGTACGCGCAGCGGAACGTTGTACTTGCCGGCGAATTCCACCGCACGGATCTGCAACACCTTGGAACCGAGGCTGGCCATTTCCAGCATCTCTTCAAAGGTAATCTTGTCCAGGCGCTGGGCCACGGACACTACACGCGGATCGGTGGTGTAGACGCCATCGACGTCTGTGTAGATCTGGCACTCGTCAGCCTTCAAGGCTGCCGCCAAGGCCACACCGGTGGTGTCGGAACCGCCACGGCCGAGCGTCGTGATGTTGCCGTGCTCGTCGACGCCCTGGAAACCGGCGACGACGACCACGCGACCGGCCTTCAGGTCACCGCGAATCTTCTGGTCATCTATCTGCAAGATACGCGCTTTGTTGTGCGCGCTGTCCGTCAGAATCCGCACCTGGTTGCCGGTGTAGGACACCGCCGGCACGCCACGCTTGATCAGCGCCATGGCCAACAATGCAATCGTCACCTGTTCACCAGTGGAAACAATCACATCCAGCTCACGGGGAACCGGTTGACCGTCGCCACTGATTTGCTTGGCCAGATCGATCAGACGGTTGGTCTCGCCGCTCATTGCAGACAGCACAACCACCAGGTCATCGCCGGCTTCGCGGAACTTCTTAACCTTGTCGGCGACCTGCTCGATTCTCTCGACAGTGCCGACCGAGGTGCCTCCAAATTTCTGTACGATCAAAGCCATTTCAAAGCCGCCTCTGCCCATGAAGGGCGCCCAAATAATCACTCAAACAGCGCGCCGGCCCGCCACTAGACGACGGAGCGGAAACCCTGCCTTATAAACCCTGCTCTACAAATGGAACAGTCAGGGCCAGGGCCGCATCCAAGGCACCAGCGTCCGTACCACCGCCCTGCGCCATGTCTGGACGACCACCGCCCTTCCCGCCCACTGCTGCAGCGGCTTGCTTCATCAAATCACCGGCTTTGAGTTGGCCAGTCAGGTCTTTGGTTACGCCTGCAACCAGAACGACCTTTTCCTCATGGACACTGCCGAGCAGGATCACTGCGCGGCCGAGTTTGTTTTTCAGTTGATCGACCAGCGCCAACAGCGCCTTGCCATCCTGGCCGTCCAGACGCACGGCCAGCACTTTCACGCCCTTGACGTCCAAGGCGGAGGCCGACAGATCGTCGCCCGCCGCGCTGGCGGCCTTGGCCTGCAACTGCTCGAGTTGCTTCTCCAGCAGACGGTTGCGCTCCAGCACAGCCGACAGCTTGTCGATCAGGTTGTCGCGGCTGCCCTTGACCAGGTTAGCCGCTTCCTTGAGTTGTTCTTCTGCAGCGTTCAGGTACGCCAATGCTGCAGCGCCCGTGACCGCTTCGATACGCCGCACACCGGAAGCCACACCACCTTCGCTGATGATTTTCAGCAGACCGATGTCGCCGGTACGGTTGGCATGGATGCCGCCGCACAGCTCAACGGAGAAAGCTCCGCCCATGCTCAGCACGCGCACGTTGTCGCCGTACTTCTCGCCAAATAGCGCCATGGCGCCTTTTTTCTTGGCGGTTTCGATATCGGTTTCTTCGGTTTCAACCGCGGAGTTCTTGCGGATCTCGGCGTTGACGATGTCTTCCAGCGCTTTCAACTGCTCAGGCTTGATGGCTTCGAAGTGGCTGAAGTCAAAGCGCAGGCGCTGACTGTCGACCAACGACCCCTTCTGCTGGACGTGATCGCCCAGTACCTGGCGCAGCGCGGCGTGCAGCAAGTGAGTGGCCGAGTGATTCAACGCGGTGGCGTGGCGTACTTCGGCATCGACGTGAGTGTCCACCGGCGCGCCAATGGTCAGGCTGCCCGAGGCCAGGACACCGTGGTGCAGGAAAGCACCGCCGGTCTTGGTGGTGTCGCGCACGTCGAAGCGAGAGTTACCCGCCTGAAGGAAACCGCAGTCACCAATCTGGCCGCCGGACTCGGCATAGAAAGGCGTCTGATTGAGAACGATCACGCCCTCTTGGCCTTCACTCAATACGTCGACTGACTGGCCGTCTTTATAGATGGCGACAATTTTCGCCGAACCACTGGTGGCCTTGTAGCCGGTGAACTCGGTGGCTACGTCGACCTTGACCAGCGTGTTGTAGTCCAGACCAAACGAGCTGGCGGAACGTGCACGGACGCGCTGGGCTTCCATTTCACGTTCGAAGCCGGCTTCGTCGACAGTCAGGCTGCGCTCGCGGGCGATGTCCGCGGTCAGGTCCATAGGAAAGCCGTAGGTGTCGTAGAGTTTGAACACCACGTCGCCCGGTACCACGGTGCCTTTGAGTTCCAGCAGATCCTGCTCGAGGATCTTCAGACCGTGCTCCAGGGTCTTGGAGAACTGCTCTTCTTCGGCCTTGAGCACGCGTTCAATATTGCTCTGCTGCTGCTTCAGTTCCGGGAAGGCTTCGCCCATCTCGGCGACCAGTGCCGCGACGATCTTGTAGAAGAAGCTGCCGGTCGCGCCCAGCTTGTTACCGTGGCGGCATGCACGACGAATGATCCGACGCAGCACATAGCCGCGACCTTCGTTGGACGGCAGTACGCCGTCGGCGATCAGGAAACCGCACGAACGAATGTGGTCGGAAACAACCTTGAGCGAAGACTGGTCGCCATTTTCGCAACCGATTGCTTCAGCCGATGCCTTGAGCAGGTTCTTGAACAGGTCGATGTCATAGTTGGAGTTTACGTGCTGCATCACCGCACTGATCCGCTCCAGGCCCATGCCGGTGTCCACCGACGGCGCTGGCAACGGATGTAACACGCCATCGGCGGTGCGGTTGAACTGCATGAACACGTTGTTCCAGATCTCGATGTAACGGTCGCCGTCTTCTTCAGGTGAGCCCGGTGGGCCGCCCCAGATGTGGTCGCCGTGATCGTAGAAAATCTCGGTGCAAGGACCGCACGGGCCGGTATCGCCCATGGTCCAGAAATTGTCGGAGGCGTAAGGTGCACCTTTGTTGTCGCCAATGCGGATCATGCGCTCGGCCGGAACGCCAACCTGCTGGGTCCAGATGTCGTAGGCCTCGTCGTCCGAGGCGTAAACCGTTACCCAGAGTTTGTCCTTGGGCAGCTTCAGGACACCGGTCAGGAAGGTCCAGGCGTAGGTGATCGCGTCGTGCTTGAAATAGTCACCGAAGCTGAAGTTACCGAGCATTTCAAAAAACGTGTGGTGACGAGCGGTATACCCGACGTTTTCCAGGTCACTGTTCTTGCCACCGGCACGCACGCACTTCTGGCTGCTGGTCGCACGGGTGTACGCACGCTTTTCCTGGCCCAGAAAGCAGTCCTTGAACTGGTTCATCCCCGCGTTAGTGAACAGCAGGGTTGGGTCGTTGCCCGGAATCAAAGAGCTGGAGGCTACACGGGTGTGGCCTTGCTCTTCGAAGAAGCGAAGGAAGGCTTCACGGATTTCTGCGCTTTTCATTAGGTTCTTCCACGGAGGCTGCGGCCAAAGGCCTGTTCGAAACGTCAACAGACGAAGCGACGGCAAAGGGCCGCATTATATCGGCCCTGCGCGCGGGGTACAGCGTGTTTATACGATAGAAACGGTCAATTGGACTGCTAACGCTGTCAGTTGCGTGAAAACTCGACGAATGCCGCGATCACCTGTTCGATCCCGGCGCGATCGACGTCCATGTGCGTGACCATTCTCAGCCGCCCAGCAGCACTGAGCCGGATGCCGCGCTCAGCGGCAAAGGCCTTGAAGGCCTCGGCCCGGTCGCCCATCTGCACGTAAACCATGTTGGTCTGTACGGGCTCGACTTCGTAACCGGCCTGGAGCAGCCCGTCTGCGAGGAATTGCGCGTTGGCATGGTCGTCGGCCAGACGCTTGACGTTGTTATCCAAAGCATACAGGCCCGCCGCCGCCAGCAGCCCGGCCTGGCGCATGCCTCCGCCGACCATCTTGCGCAGGCGCCGCGCCTTGCCGATCAACTCGGCCGAACCACACAGCACCGAACCGACCGGTGCGCCCAGGCCCTTGGAAAGGCACACCGATACGGAGTCGAAGTGCTGGGTGATCTCCCGGGCATCCACCCCCAGCTTGACCGCCGCGTTGTACAGCCGCGCGCCGTCCAGGTGCAAGGCCAGCCCATGCTCAAGGGTGAAGGCCCGGGCCCGCGCAAGGTATTCCAGGGGCAAGACTTTGCCCTGCATGGTGTTTTCCAGCGCCAGCAAACGGGTGCGGGCAAAATGGAAGTCGTCCGGTTTGATCGCAGCGGCGACATCAGCCAGGTCCAACGAGCCATCGGCCTGGACTTCCAGCGGCTGCGGCTGGATCGACCCCAGTACTGCCGCGCCGCCACCCTCGTACTTGTAGGTGTGGGCCTGCTGACCAACGATGTATTCATCACCCCGAGCACAATGCGCCAACAATCCCAGCAGATTGCTCATGGTTCCGGTGGGGACGAAGAGTGCTGCGGCAAAACCCAGGCGTTTAGCCAATTCGGCCTCCAGGTGGTTGACCGTCGGATCTTCGCCATAGACGTCGTCACCGGTAGCGGCAAGGGTCATCGCGCCGAGCATTGCGGCGGTCGGTTGGGTGACGGTGTCGCTGCGAAGATCGATAACACTCATGAATCTGGCCTCGTTAAGCAGGGGAAATCCCTTTCAGACAGGGATTACTGCGGTCATGCCGACGATTAATCAACCCTAGCGTGGGAAAAAACACAAACCCGCTCCCACAGGGTTACGCGTCGACTTTGGCTATACGCGACGCAAAAATTTGTGTTAAAAACGCAGCGCCGCCAACTTTTATGGCGGCAAACGTTCTCAGGGCGGGGTGCAACTCCCCACCGGCGGTAATTGCGCGCAATGCGCATAGCCCGCGAGCGCTTGGTGGCAGTCCCGGCTTCGGCGGCACTGGCGGCAAGGTCAGCAGACCCGGTGTGATCCCGGGGCCGACGGTCATAGTCCGGATGAAGAGAGAACGGGATTGGCGCCAAAGGGCCGTCCGCCCGCATTCGTGCGAGCGCGCGCACCCTTAAATCCCATTCGATTCATATGCCCTGTTTTTCACACAAACAGGAGTCAGAACATGCAACCCACCGCAATCGACAGCAAAAGCAAAAACCATCAGGGCGAGCGCGTCGCGTTCATCCAGGCCTGCTGGCACAAAGATATCGTCGCCCAGAGCCGTAAAGGTTTCCTGGCCGAAATGATTGCCCAGGGTTACCAGGAATCCGACATCGACTTATTCGAAGTGGGCGGTGCCTTTGAAATGCCCCTGCACGCCAAGCTGCTGGCCAAGACCGGACGTTATGCCGGCATCGTCGCCGCGGCCCTGGTGGTGGACGGCGGTATTTACCGTCACGAGTTCGTCGCCCAGTCGGTGGTCAGTGGCCTGATGCAGGTTCAACTGGAAACCGAAGTGCCGGTGTTCTCGGTGTCCCTGACCCCGCATCACTTCCATGCCGGTGAAGAACACCATAAGTTTTTCTTCGAGCACTTTGTGCACAAGGGCCAGGAAGCGGCGAAGACCTGTGCCGATACGCTGCACAAGATACGGGCGTTGCGTCGCGCCGAGCCGCGGGCGTTGGCCGTATAAACACTCACCCGGCAATGGGTTGAATGTTTCGCCCCCCCCCCAAAAACCACTGTAGGAGCGAGCTTGCTCGCGATGGTCGTGAACGATAACGCGGGAAGCCTGACTCCCGTGGCGTTCTCGGGCTCATCGCGAGCAAGCTCGCTCCTACAGTGGCTGGATGCGAACGTCAGGCCAGGTTTTCGTCGGTCGTCGGCACGATCAGGATACCGGCGCGCAGGCCGTTCTTGACCTTGGGGTTGGGGAAGATGATCCGGGCCCCTTCCTCCTCGATGATCCAGCGGGTCTGGGCGATGTCTTCGGCCAGCAAATAACCCACTTCCAATTCCGAGAAGTTCTCGACGTCCGCTGGCAGGTTCAAGCGGAAGCCGTCGCTGTGCTTGATGATTTCCCGGGCCACGCTGAACAGCTGCAGGCCGTCCAGTGAGGCCTCGGCCAGCTCCGGTTCGTTGCCTTCGATGACTTGCTTGAGCCGGGTCTCCAGGCGATCGACATTGACCCCGTCGTTGTGCCCGAACGGTCGTGCCTTGCCCAATTCCAGGGTGAAAGACTCGGCGCCCAGCTTGTCGTAGGTGTACGAGCTGAACACGATCGACGGCTTGTTCTGCAGCAGCACCGCTTCCATCCCGGCCGCGCGCAAACGCGCCAGCTCCTTGCGCGAATGCTGGCGATCTTCCTTCCAGGGGTACAAGGCGAATTGTTCGATCTTCGAACCACGGATGGCGGTGTGCAGGTCGTAGTGCAAGCGCTCGCGGTCCGGCAGACTGAAAAAGCTTGCTGCCAGGCGCTCCAGCTCACAGGCGCGCAGGGCCTCGGAACCGCTGCTTTGTTCGTGCCGGCCGTTGAACAGCCGATTGACGTCCTGCTCGATGAAACGCTCGCCTTTGCGAATCGCTTCCGGGTTGCCGAACAGGAACAGAATACGCGTGCGCGGCTTCAGATCACCGCGGGCGATTTCATGCAACAGGCGATCGAGCAGTTCGATCGGCGCTGTTTCGTTGCCATGGATACCGGCTGACAGCAGCAGGTCCAGGCCATTGTCGCGAGCTTCCGGGGGCCGGACTTCCAGCGCCCCCTCGCTCAGCCAGCGCATCCGCACGCCTTCGACAGTCAGTTGAGTCTTCTCCGCCGGTTCGCGGCCGGCGAGGGTCAGTTCAAGCAGTTTGCCGAGGGCGAGCATAGAGCGACTTCCTTAATGGTCGTGATTGCAATCCGGGCCGTGCACGTGTTCTTCGTCGTCGCCGAGGTCAGCCGGTTCCATTTCCAGTTGCAGACTTACCAGATTAGTCGCCAATGGGCGCAGCAGCAGGTTGGCGTATTCGGCATCACCTTCTTCGACGTCCACGCCGATCAGCAACTGGCCACGACCATCCTGCTGGATCCACAGCTCTTTGCCTTGCCACATGACCGCGACGCGGGTGCAGGAGGTTTCCAGTTGCGTGCCGTCGGTGTCTTCAAGGATCAGCTGCAGGGTATCGCTCATGTTTTTTTACGCTCTCTAAAGGAGATGAAGCGGCGCATGCAGCGCCGACTTTCAATTGATCTGGAATGGATAAACCGCGCCCAGTTTAAGGATTTGCGTCAGTTCATCCAGTGCCGTCCGGCATTCAAGCAGCAATTGCGGGTCCGCAAGATCGCTCTCGGCCATGCGGTCGCGGTAGTGCTTGTCGACCCATTCGGTCAGCGAGCCGTACAACGGTGCGGTCATGATAACGCCTGGGTTGACTGCCGCCAGTTCCGTTTCATTCAAAGCGACGCGCAACCTCAGGCAAGCCGGGCCACCACCGTTCTGCATGCTTTGTTTCAAGTCGAAGACTTTTACTTCGCGAATAAGACCGCCAGAGCTGGTCAGGCCCTGCAGGTATTGCCATACCCGCTCATTGCCGCGGCATTCTTCCGGCACGATCAGTAACATCGAGCCATCAGGACGCGTCAGAAGCTGGCTGTTGAACAGGTAGGAGCGAACTGCGTCTTCCACGGCGACCGCTGAACGCGGTACGCAGATCGACTGAAAATTCCCACCTGCCTTGGCTAGTTTTCCCTGCAGCTCAGCGAGCATCTGCTCGGTGTCGAGGAACGCGTCCTCGTGATAGAACAGCACCTCGCCGTTACCGACCGCGATCACGTCATTGTGGAATACACCCTGGTCGATCACCGACGGGTTCTGCTGACCGTAAACCACCGCGTCGTCACTCAGCCCGTGCAAACGGGCTACGGCCTGGGACGCTTCGAGGGTCTGGCGTGCCGGGTACTTCTGCGGTGCCGGGTAACGGGTATCGAAGGCGCTGCGGCCGAACACGAAAAACTCGACGCCGGCTTCGCCGTATTCACGGCAGAAACGCGTGTGGTTGGCTGCGCCTTCATCGCCGAACTGCGCCACCGCCGGCAAGGCGGCGTGGTGAGCGAAGTGCTTCTGATCGGCGAACATCGCCCCCAGTACGCGACTGGTGGTCGGGTGTTCGATGCTGCGGTGGTATTTGCAGTTGAGGTTGGCCGCCGTGAAATGCACGCGACCATCGGCAGTATCGGCGCTCGGGCTGACAGTGGCGGCGTTGGCCACCCACATGCTCGACGCCGAGCAGCTGGCGACCAGCAATGGCATCGCTTCCTTAGCCGCGCGCTCGATCACTTGCGCGTCGGTGCCGCTGAATCCCAGGCGACGCAGGGCTGCCACATCAGGCCGCTCCTGAGGTGCAAGGACGCCTTGCTGAAAGCCCATTTCCATCAGTGCTTTCATTTTCGCCAGGCCTTGCAGCGCAGCTTCCTTCGGGTTCGAAGACTGCTGGCTGTTGCTCTGGGACGCGACGTTGCCGTAGGACAGGCCGCCGTAGTTATGGGTCGGCCCCACTAGACCGTCAAAATTGACTTCATAGGATTTCATCAGCGAGGCTCCACGAGAATTCTGTTGTTAGGCTTCAGTAACCGGATTTGAGACCGAGGCGTGGCCATCGCCAGCAGGCTGGCTCCCACAGGGATTGCGTCGTACACACATTGTGTAAACACCACCGAACCTGTGGGAGCCAGCCTGCTGGCGATTGGCATCACGCCATTTTCACGCCAGGCGTGAGGGCGGCAGGCAAGGTCAGGCTCGGCGTTTCCAGCGACGCCACCGGGTACGCGCAGTAATCTGCCGCGTAATAGGCGCTGGCACGATGGTTACCCGAGGCACCCACTCCGCCGAACGGCGCACTGCTGGCCGCGCCCGTCAGTTGCTTGTTCCAGTTGACGATACCGGCCCGACTTTGCAGCCAGAACTGCTGGTAACGCGCTTCGGAGTCCGAGAGCAGACCGGCGGCAAGGCCATATTCGGTGTCGTTGGCCTCGGCGATCGCCGCTTCGAAGTCAACGTAGCGAATCACTTGCAGCAGCGGTCCGAACAGTTCTTCGTCGGGACGCTCGGCCACGGCCGTCACATCCAGAATGCCTGGGGTCAGCAAGGCCGCCTGAGCCTGTGGCTGAGCCATTTCCAGTAGTGCGATGGCACCATTCGCCAGCAGATGCGCTTGCGCATCCATCAGGGATTTGGCCGCGCCCAAAGAAATCACCGAGCCCATAAACGGCGCCGGTTGCTGATCAAACGCGCCCACTTCGATGGTCGAAGTGACCGCCACCAGGCGTGCCAGCAACGAGTCGCCCCAGGCGCCCTGGGGCACCAGCAAGCGACGCGCGCAGGTGCAACGCTGGCCGGCAGAAATGAACGCCGACTGAATGATGGTGTAGACCGCCGCATCCAGGTCAGCCACCTGGTCAACCACCAGTGGATTGTTACCGCCCATCTCCAGCGCCAGGATCTTGTCCGGACGACCGGCGAACTGCTGGTGCAGGTGATTGCCGGTGCGACTCGAACCCGTAAAGAACAGGCCATCGATGCCAGGGTTCGCCGCCAGGGCAATCCCGGTTTCGCGAGCACCCTGCAGTAAGTTCAATACGCCAGACGGCAGACCGGCTTCGATCCAGCATTTGACCGTCAGCTCGGCGACTTTCGGCGTCAGCTCGCTCGGTTTGAACAGCACGCTGTTACCGGCCAGCAAGGCGGGCACGATGTGACCGTTAGGCAGGTGACCGGGGAAGTTGTAAGGCCCGAACACCGCGACCACGCCGTGTGGCTTGTGTCGCAGCACCGCGGTCGCATCGCCCAGTGGCCCACTCTTCTCACCGGTGCGCTCGCGGTAGCTCTGAACCGAAATGGCAATCTTGTTGACCATGCTGGTCACTTCAGTTGCCGACTCCCACAGGGGTTTGCCGGTTTCCTCGCCGATGGTCCGAGCTAGCTCGTCAGCGTGATTTTTCAAGGCGGCGGCAAAGGCCTCCAGCACGCTGATGCGCTCGTCCAGGGTGCGTCGGGCCCAGCCCGGGAACGCCTGGCGCGCCGCTTGCACGGCGGATTCCACCTGGGCAGCGCTGGCGCCTTCACCGGACCACAGCACTTGCTGGGTCACCGGGTTCAGCGACTGGAACGCTTCGCCCTGGCCAGACAGCCACTCACCTGCAATGTATAGCGAATTCATTATTTCGACTCCCGGGCAGCGGACAACGGAACGGCGCGCACCTGATCGCCGGCATTGAGTTGAAGGCGTTTGGCGGTCAGTGGATCGACCACCAGGGTGCCGGCGGCGAAGCGTGCAGGCGCTGCAGTGATCCGGCAGTCTTCGCGCTTGCGGTTGTGGATCAGGAAAGGCGTGGCATCGTCACCTGGCGTGCCGATGGCCAGCACCAGCGGCTGGCTATCGCGCACCGCGCGGATCTTCGTGGTTTCGCACTCCACTGCCGGGCCTGCGTCGAAGATGTCGACGTAGCCCTGGTAGCTGAATCCTTCGCTCTTGAGCATGGCCAGTGCCGGCTCGGTGTCCGGGTGAACCTGGCCAATGATGTTGCGCGCATCCGGCGACAGGAAGCAGGTGTACAACGGAAATTTGGGCATCAGTTCGGCGATGAAAGCCTTGTTGCCGACGCCGGTCAGATAGTCCGCCTGGCTGAATTCCATCTTGAAGAAATGCCGTCCCAGGCTTTCCCAGAATGGCGAACGTCCGGCTTCATCAGACATGCCACGCATCTCGGCGATGATCTTGTTGCCGAACAGCTGCGGGAATTCGGCGATAAACAGCATCCGCGCCTTGGCCAGCATGCGCCCGTTGAGGCCGCTGCGGTAATCGGCATGCAGGAACAACGAGCACAGCTCGGAGTTGCCGGTCAGGTCGTTGGCCAGGAACAGCGTCGGAATCTCGCGATAGATGTTCAGCTCTTGCGAAGCGCTAACCGTCAAGCCAACCCGGAAGTTGTACCAGGGCTCACGCAAACCGACGGCGCCGGCGATGGCGGAAATGCCCACCACGCGACCGTCGTCATCTTCGAGCACGAACAGGTAGTCCGCATCGCCCCGCCCGGCTTCTCCGCGAAAGGTCTTCTCGGCCCAGCCGACACGGTGGGCCAACCGCTCTTCATTGGCTGGCAGGGTGGTCAGGCCAGTGCCAGTGCTGCGGGCCAGGTCGATCAGAGCGGGTAAATCGCTGCTGCATACGGGACGAACGATCATGCTATCTCCTCAGTCGGGCCGCTTGCGCCACCCGCGAAACTTCGCTGCTATCTAGGCAATTCTTTCCAGGCGTGGCAGCGGGGTTAAACCGCCACCAGGCGGACGCTGGCACCTTCACCGACGCCCAGGGCTTCGGCTGCTTCCAGATCCAGGGTCACTGGTTTGCCCGGCGCATAATCGAGCTCAAGTAACACGGCACGGTAATCCTGCAACTGGGCGTTGGCCACCAGGTACTGGCGACCGACACCTTTGGCCGGCTCGCCGATTTTCACGGGCACCACGCGACTCTGGGCGATAGAGCGGATCCCTGAGACGCGAGCATGCAGGGTCGGGCCGCCGTCGAAAATGTCGATGTAATGATCGGTCTCGAAGCCTTCGCGCATCAGGATGTCGAAGGTGATCTGCGCCCGCGGGTGCACTTGGCCCATCGCTTCCTGGGCGGAGTCCGGCAGCAACGGCACGTAGATCGGGTAATGCGGCATCAGTTCGGCGAGGAACGTGCGGCTTTTCAGCCCGCACAGGCGCTCCGCTTCGGCGTAGTTGAGGTCGAAGAAGTTGCGTCCAATGGCATCCCAGAATGGCGAGTCGCCGTTTTCGTCGCTGTAGCCGACGATCTCGGTCACCACGGAATCGGCAAACCGCTCCGGGTGGCTGGCCACGAACAACAGGCGACCACGGGAGTTGAGCTCGGCCCACGGCGACCCTACCAACTCGCGCTGCACGTAGAAACTGGTCAGCAAGCTGTTGCCGGTCAGGTCATGGCACTGCGACAGCACGTGAATCTTGTTATGAATCTTCAGCTCGCGGGAAGCGTGCACGAAGGTTTCATTGCGAAAACTGTAGAACGGTTCCGAATAACCGGCCGAGGCGACGATGGCCGAACAGCCGGCCAGCTTGCCAGTGGCGGTGTCTTCAAGGACGAAGAAATAGCTTTCCTCGCCGTTGAAGCTGACTTCGGCGGCGAACGACGCTTCGCTCGCGGCAATCTTGTCGCTCAGGCGTTCGACGTCATCCGGCAGGGAAGTGACACCAATCGGGCTGTCCGCAGCCAGACGCTGTACCTCGCCCAGATCAGCCATTTGCGCGGGGCGCATCACCAGCATGGTGTCACTCCTTAATCTCAGAACTTACAAAAGAAAAAATCCCGGGCCATCCCTGAAACAACTCAGAGTCAACTGTGGGAGCCAGCCTGCTGGCGATAGCGTCCTGTCAGGCAACAATGATGTTGGCTGTCAGGCCCTCATCGCCAGCAGGCTGGCTCCCACAGTTTGATTCGGTCCGGCATAAAAATTGGGATCGACGCCTGAACGCTCAGGCGCCGAAAGGTCTATCAGGCTTGCGTCAACTTCGCCGCAGCGCGCTCGAAGCGATCCAGGCCGGCATCGATATCGGCATCTTCAACCACCAGGCTCGGGGCGAAACGAATCACGTCCGGGCCCGCCTGCAGAATCATCAGGCCTTCTTTTTCAGCGGCGTTGAAGATGTCCTTGGCTTTGCCTTTCCAGGCGTCATTCAGCACGCAGCCGATCAACAGCCCCAGGCCCCGCACCTGGGTGAACAGGCCGTACTTCTCGCCGAGCTGCTCAAGGCGCGCCTTGAATTTGTCGTGCTTGGCATTGACGCCGGCCAGCACTTCAGGGGTGTTGATCACGTCGATCACCGCTTCCGCGACCGCACACGCCAGCGGGTTGCCGCCGTAGGTGGTGCCGTGGGTGCCGACGACCAGGTGCTTGGCCAGCGCTTCGGTCGTCAGCATCGCCGCGATCGGGAAACCGCCGCCCAGGCTCTTGGCGCTGGTCAGAATGTCCGGTGTCACGCCGTAATGCTGGTAGGCGAACAACTTGCCGCTGCGGCCCATGCCGGTTTGTACTTCATCGAACACCAGTAGCGCGTCATGTTCGTTGCACAGCTCGCGAGCGCCTTGCAAGTAGGCCAGCTCGGCCGGCAGCACGCCGCCCTCGCCTTGAATCGGCTCAAGCACCACCGCGCAAGTCTTGTCGGAAACCGCAGCCTTCAAAGCGGCCAAGTCGTTATAAGGCACGTGAGTGATACCAGTGATCTTCGG
Organism: Pseudomonas violetae; assembly: GCF_023072615.1. Taxonomy (GTDB): domain Bacteria; phylum Pseudomonadota; class Gammaproteobacteria; order Pseudomonadales; family Pseudomonadaceae; genus Aquipseudomonas; species Aquipseudomonas violetae. Next base: position 142,413 of record NZ_JAKNRW010000011.1, on the reverse strand, counting down.
ACCGAAACCGTCGGAATACTTCGACTGGCCACCGACGTTGACGGTGAACAAGGTGCGACCGTGGAAGCTGTTCAATGCCGCGATGATTTCGTACTTCTCGCTACCGAAACGATCAAACGCGACGCGACGCGCCAGCTTGAACGCAGCCTCGTTGGCCTCGGCGCCGGAGTTGCAGAAAAACACGCGCTCGGCAAAGGTGGCGTCGATCAGCTTATGCGCCAGGCGCAGCGCCGGCTCATTGGTGAACACGTTGGACACGTGCCATAGCTTGTTCGCCTGTTCTGTCAGGGCACCGACCAGCGCTGGATGAGCGTGGCCCAATACGTTAACGGCAATCCCACCAGCAAAATCGATCAACTCGCGGCCGGACTGGTCCCACACGCGGGAACCGGCGCCACGCACCGGAATGAATGCGGCAGGCGCATAGTTGGGAACCATTACCTGGTCAAAATCGGCGCGTTCTACCGCAGCGTGCTCAACGGACATCGGAGTCTCCTGAAGAGGAACACCCGCCTGGAACTGGCGAGCGATGGGGGGATTGTAGGGAGAGTTTTCGCCTTGGCCTTGCCGCCAAGCGACAACTTCTTATAGCGCAAACCCCGGTTTCAACCGGGTTTACGGCAATGCGACATATAGCTTCGCAAAGGCGCAGTTTAAACGCTGCAGGGGATTGATACAGTGGGGTAACGCATTTGATTGGATTGCCAGCGGGGGGCTTGCGCGGCCGTCAGCCGCGCTCGGAAGGTGCCGACGACAATTCGAACGGACTGCTGCTGCGCCGCTGGTTGCGATCTTCCCGTGGCGTGGCACCAAAGAAGTTGCGGTAGGCGCTGGAGAAATGCGGCCCCGAGGAGAAGCCACAAGACAGGCCGATCTGGATGATCGACTTGCTGGTTTGCATCAGCATCTGCCGGGCCTTGTTCAGGCGCAGCTCCAGATAGTACTGGCTGGGCACGCGGTTGAGATATTGCTTGAAGATGCGCTCCAGTTGCCGGCGGGACACACACACATGCTGGGCGATTTCGTCAGTGGTCAGCGGCTCTTCGATGTTAGCTTCCATCAGCAACACCGCCTGGGTGAGCTTCGGATGGCTGGAGCCCAAGCGGTTCTGCAACGGAATGCGCTGGCGCTCACCGCCTTCGCGAATACGCTCGACCACCAGCTCCTCGGAAACCGCACCGGCCAGTTCCGCACCGTGATCACGAGCCAATACCGCCAGTAGCAAATCGAGTACCGAGAGGCCGCCGCACGCGGTGAGGCGATCGCGATCCCAATCGAAAAGATGACTGGTGGCGATGACTTTGGGGAAGCGCTCGGCGAAATCGTCCTGCCAGCGCCAGTGCACGGCGGCGCGATAACCATCGAGCAAACCCAGTTGGGCCAATGGGTAGACACCGGCGGACAGACCACCGATGACACAACCGGCTCGCACCAGCTGTTTCAACGAACTGCTGAGTGCCGGCGCGAGCGTGGTCGGTGGCTCGTCAGCGAGCAAAAACAGCTTCTGAAAGTTTTCCATCTTGCCGGCCCAGGGCTCACCCGGCAATTGCCAGGCGCCTTCGGCCGGCGGCTCGGCCTGCAGGAAGGACAGTTCGTAGACGACGTCCGGATGCACACGCTGGGCAACACGCAAGGCCTCCTCAGCCAGCGCAAGCGTCAGTGCTTTAGTGCTGGGCCAAATCAGGAAACCAATTCGATGGGCAGTCATGGCGGGCAATCCGAAACGAAAACAGTGATGAAGGCATGGGCCAATGCTAGCCCGAAAATGAACGCAGTTCTCAAAACCAGCAAAGAGCCTGTGGGAGCTGGCTTGCCAGCGATAGCGGTGTGTCTGTGCCGCAGATGCAAACTGACCCAACGCTATCGCTGGCAAGCCAGCTCCCACAGAGAATCGGGGCCGGCTTCTGGATTGCGAAGCATGCACTATCGCGGTGCACAACGGCAGCCCTGATTACTTCAGACTACCCGAGAGGAACTGTTGCAGGCGTTCGGACTGTGGATTGACCAGTACTTCCCGCGGATCACCGCTTTCTTCGACGATGCCCTTGTGCAGGAACACCAACTGGTTCGACACCTCGCGGGCGAAGCCCATTTCGTGGGTCACCACCACCATGGTCCGGCCTTCCAGCGCCAGGGCCTGCATGACTTTCAGCACGTCGCCGACCAGTTCCGGGTCAAGGGCTGAAGTCGGTTCGTCGAACAGCATCACCTCCGGCTCCATCGCCAGCGCACGGGCGATCGCCACGCGCTGTTGTTCGCCGCCGGACATGTGGCCTGGGTAGGCCTCCTTGCGATGCGCAACGCCCACCTTATTGAGGTAGTGCTCGGCCTTCTCGCGGGCTTCAGCCTTGGACATGCCCAGCACGTGCACCGGCGCTTCCATGATGTTTTCCAGTGCGGTCATGTGCGACCACAGGTTGAAATGCTGGAACACCATCGACAGGCGCGAACGCATGCGCTGCAGCTGTTTCGGATCGGCGGCTTTCATCGCGCCGTCCTTGTTCGCCACCAGCTTCAGCTCTTCATTGTTGAGCAGAATCCGCCCGGCGTGAGGCTGTTCCAGCAAGTTGATGCAGCGCAGGAAAGTACTTTTACCGGAGCCACTGGAGCCGATGATGCTAATCACATCGCCAGCCGCCGCCTTCAGGGACACGCCCTTGAGCACTTCGTGACTGCCATAGCGTTTATGCAGGTCTTGGACTTCAAGTTTGTACATGCGGTCGGTTCTCACAAAAACAGTCAGTCAGTCGTTAAGCAAGCGCCCGTGACGCAGCGCTTCGCGCCCCGCCACCTTGGCCAGCCAGAAACCGGGTTGGGCATAACGCAGCCGTTCAATGGCAAACAACACCCCGGACGTACCAGCACACACCGTGCTGACCCGATCCGCCAGCGGATCGATCACTTCGAAAATCTCGTCACCGGCCTCGACCCACTCGCCGGGCTTGCGCAAAAAGCTGATCACCCCAGGGTGCGGTGCGAACAGCAATTCAGTGCCTTCAAAAGGCATGCCTTCGCAGGCGTCCCGGCCAGCCTTGGGCCACTCACCGTTGATCAGGCCCTGCTCAGCCAGGAACGCGAGGATGCCTTCAGCATAAGCTTGTGCTTCCACGCGACCGGTATCAGCCTGCCCCCCCAGTTCGATGGTCGTCGCCAGGCACGCCAATGGAATCTGCGCCCCGGGGAACAGACGCGACAGACGCAACCACGGAAGCGAGCAGGCCTCGTCGAACGAACTGCCGCCGGAATCTTCCGCCAGCAAACCCACCTTTACGTCCAGGTGCGCGGCGAGCGAACGCCACTGTGGCCAATGCTGCGGCAAGGCGTACATGTGCAGCGCCGCTTCAGCATCGCAATGCAGGTCCAGCACCACATCGGCCGTGCAGGCATGGCTGAGCAGGACGCGCTGCATGCCTTGCAGCTGGCTCGAAGCCGGCGGCAATGCGTCGAGCGCATCGCTCATGGCCTGGCGAATAAGACGAATATTGGCGTGGGCATCATCGCCCAGGCGGCCTTGCACAGCAGCCGCCACCGGCGCGCTCAGCTCGACAAAATCGCGGTTGAAATTCTTGCCGCTGCCGGCTTCGAAACGCCCTTGATGACTGCCCTGAAGCAACTGCCCAAGCCCCAGCGGGTTGGCCACCGGCACCAGTTCAATCACGCCGTTGAGCAAGCCTTGGGCTTCGAGTTCGCCCAGGCGCTTTTTCAGCTCCCAGGCAGTGCGCATTCCCGGCAGTTCGTCGGCGTGCAGGCTGGCCTGGATATAGGCCTTGCGCTCGCCGCTACCGAAGCGGAACACCGAAATCTGGCGTTCGCTGCCCAGGTGACTCCACGGCAATGGGTGATCGATGCGTTCCATATCAGTGCTTCCGCGGGGCCAGATAGCCCAGCCAGCGGCGCTCGGCCATCTTGAACAGGCGCACCAGGATGAACGTCAGGCACAGGTAGAACACACCGGCAGTGATGTACGCCTCGAACGGCAGGTAATACTGGGCGTTCACGGTCCGCGCTGCACCGGTGATGTCGATCAGGGTCACGATGGAGGCCAGGCTCGTGGTCTGCAGCATCATGATCACTTCGTTGCTGTACTGCGGCAGTGCCCGGCGCAGGGCCGACGGCAGCAGGATGCGCTTGTACATTTTATAGCGCGACATGCCCATGGCCTTGGCCGCCTCGATCTCGCCGTTCGGCGTGGCGCGCAGGCTACCAGCGATGATCTCGGCGGTATAGGCACTGGTATTGATCGCAAAAGCCAGGCACGCACAGAACGTCGCGCTGGACAGCCACGGCCACAGGAAGCTTTCGCGTACGGCTTCGAACTGCGCCAGGCCGTAGTAGATCAGGAACAGCTGCACCAGCATCGGCGTGCCGCGGATCACGTAGGTGTAAAGCCAGGCGCTCATGTTCACGACCGAGTTCTTCGAGACGCGCATCAAGCCCAGGGGCAACGCACACAGCAGGCCGAAAAACAGCGACAGGCCAAGCAATTTCAGGGTGGTCAGCAGGCCGCCGAGGTACAGCGGCAAGGCCTCCCAGATGACGTTGTAGTCGAAGATCATAGATCAGCCGCCCTTACGCCTACCGAGTAGCGCTTCTCAAGTTGACGCAGTATCAGTAACGAAACGCTGGTGATCACCAGGTACATCGCCGCCACTGCGAGGAAGAAGGTGAAAGGCTCGCGGGTGGCATCTGCCGCCTGCTTGGCCTTGAACATCATGTCTTGCAAACCCACCACCGAAATCAACGCGGTGGCCTTGGTCAGGACCAGCCAGTTGTTGGTGAACCCCGGAATCGCCAGGCGAATCATCTGCGGGACCAACACCCGGAAGAACACTTGAAAACTGCTCATGCCGTACGCCATGCCCGCCTCGGCCTGACCCTTCGGGATCGCCATGAAGGCGCCGCGGAAGGTTTCCGACAGATACGCACCGAAGATGAAGCCCAGGGTACCGATACCGGCAGCCAGCGGGTTCAAGTCGATGTAATCGTCAAAACCGAGCATCGGTGCCACGCGATTGAGCAGGTCCTGGCCGCCATAGAAAATCAGCAGGATCAGTACCAGGTCGGGAATGCCGCGAATGACCGTGGAATACAGATCGCCCAGCCAGGCAAGCCAGCGCACCGGCGACAGACGCAATGCAACGCCGATCAGCCCCAGAACGATGGCCAGGGCCATGGACGACAAGGCGAGCTGAAGCGTCAGCCATGCGCCATCGAGGATGACAGCCCCGTAGCCTTTCAACATGATTCAGGTCCTCGAAAGTTGGGATGAAAAAATGGCGCAAACCTCAGAGATCCTGTTGCTTGCGCCATTTCGGACTTGTCGCCGGGACGTTGTTACTCGCTGTAGATATCGAAGGCGAAGTATTTGTCCTGGATTTGCTTGTACTTGCCATTGTCGCGGATGGCAGTGATCGCGGCGTTGATCTTGTCTTTCAACGCGTCACCCTTGCGCACTGCGATGCCTACGCCGTCGCCGAAGTATTTGACGTCGGTGAAGGCCGGGCCTACGAACGCAAAACCTTTGCCGGCGTCGGTTTTCAGGAAACCGTCGTCCAGCAAGGTCGCGTCTGCCACGGTACCGTCCAGACGGCCAGCGGCCACGTCGAGGTAGATTTCGTTCTGCGAACCGTACGGCTTGATCTCGGCACCCAGCGGGGCCAGTACCTCACGGGCGAAACGCTCGTGGATCGAACCACGCTGCACGCCGATGTTCTTGCCCTTGAGTTCGGTCAGGCCATCGCTGACCTGAGTGCCGGCCTTCATGACCAGGCGCGCCGGGGTGTTGTAGTACTTGTTGGTGAAGTCCACGGACTTCTTGCGGTCTTCGGTGATCGACATGGACGACAGGATCGCGTCGATCTTGCGCACCTTGAGTGCCGGGATCAGACCGTCGAACTCTTGCTCGACCCACACGCACTTGACCTTCATCTCTTCGCACAGGGCGTTGCCGATGTCGTAGTCGAAACCGACGATGCTGCCATCCGGCGCCTTGGAGGCGAACGGAGGGTAAGCCGCTTCGATACCGATCTTCACCGGCTTTTCGTCAGCGAAGGTAGGCAGGGACAGCACGGACAGTGCCAGGGCGCCAAGCAGCACGAGTTTCTTCATCTTGGTACTCCATCGGTATAGGGCTAAAAGGCAGAGTGAGCGACAGCCCAATATGCGAATGAGTAAAACCGGAAAGCGGTTGCTGCGTCGTAGGAATCGCGCGCTGTTTTCAACGCGAACGACGACGAGCGAGTGATCGGCATTCTAACGACAGGCCGGAAGTCGATATTTCTTCAATGCGACAACAAATTACAGAAGCACCGAGAATGCCGCCTTGGCACGTTGACAGCCTTGCAATTTCATGCAAGGACAAAAGACAGTGAACCGATACATACTGCAAGTTGCGGGCCTATTATTGGCAAAGCCTTCTAATCCGGCAAGCTTGGCGTTAAGTCTTATTTTTCGGGGCCGTTTTACCGGCCCTGAAATGGCGCATTGCGTTTCCCATCGCCCCGCATCGGAGCGCGCGGTTACACATTCAGTTACTTGAGAGGCAGTGGGTAACAGTGCCGATAATTATTGGGCGATGGTTCATCGGCGCCCGGTCTGGCCTCATCGCGGGCAAGCCCGCCCCCCCACAGGTAATCGTGGCGAACATGAAATCCCCCGGCAACAAAGAACCCCTGTGGGAGCCGGGCTTGCCCGCGATGACGCCAGACCTGACACCACAAACCCACCAGCCAAAAAAAACCCCACCAGGCTCAACACCTGGCAGGGCTTCGATGACTTAAAACGCTACTTAAGCCACATTCATCGTCTTGTGCGTATCAATCAAATGCTGCACCACACCCGGATCCGCCAGGGTCGAAATATCCCCCAACCCATCGTACTCAGCCGTAGCGATCTTGCGCAGAATCCGCCGCATGATTTTTCCCGAACGGGTCTTCGGCAGCCCCGGCGCCCACTGGATCACGTCCGGCGAGGCAATCGGGCCGATCTCTTTACGCACCCAGTTCTTCAACTCCAGGCGCAACTGCTCGCTCGGCTCTTCGCCGCCAATCAAGGTCACATACACATAAATACCCTGACCCTTGATGTCGTGCGGCACACCCACCACGGCCGCCTCGGCGACTTTCGGGTGAGCAACCATCGCGCTCTCGATCTCGGCGGTACCCATGCGGTGGCCGGAAACGTTCAGCACGTCATCCACACGACCGGTGATCCAGTAGTAACCGTCCTCGTCACGACGCGCACCGTCACCGGTGAAGTACATGCCACGGAAGGTCTTGAAGTAGGTATCGACGAACCGGTCGTGATCGCCATAGAGGGTGCGCGCCTGGCCCGGCCACGAATCGAGAATCACCAGGTTGCCTTCAACGGCACCTTCGAGAATGTTGCCCAGATTGTCCACCAGTGCCGGCACCACCCCAAAGAACGGACGAGCCGCCGATCCAGGCTTCAAGGCATGCGCGCCCGGCAGCGGGCTCATCATGTTGCCGCCAGTTTCGGTCTGCCACCAGGTGTCGACGATCGGGCAGCGCGACTGGCCGACTTTCTTGTAATACCAATCCCAGGCTTCCGGGTTGATCGGTTCACCCACCGAGCCCAGCAGGCGCAGGCTGCTGCCGTCAGCGCCTTCGACTGCAGCGTTACCCGCCGCCATCATCGCGCGGATAGCAGTTGGCGCGGTGTAGAGGATGTTGACCTTGTGCTTGTCGACGATCTTCGCCACCCGGGTGATGTCCGGATAGTTCGGCACGCCTTCGAACAATACGGTGGTCGCACCGTTGGCCAGTGGGCCGTAGACAATGTAGGTGTGGCCGGTGACCCAGCCGACGTCGGCGGTGCACCAGTAGATTTCACCCGGACGGTAGTCGAACACGCGCTCGTGGGTCATCGCCGCGTACAGCAAGTAACCGCCAGTGGTGTGCTGCACGCCTTTAGGCTTGCCGGTGGAACCGGAGGTGTAAAGGATGAACAGCGCTTCTTCGGCACCCATCTCTTTCGGCGCGCAGACACTGCCCGCCACTTTCATCAAATCTTCGTACCAGATGTCGCGATGCTGGTTCCACTTGATGCTGCCACCGGTGCGCTTGCACACGATGACCTTCTGAATGCTGCTGGTTTCCGGGTTGGTCAGCGCGTCGTCGACGTTGGACTTGAGGGGGATCTTCTTGCCCGCACGAATGCCTTCGTCAGCGGTAATCACCACCTTGGATTTGCAATCGATAATGCGACCGGCCAGGGCTTCCGGTGAGAAACCACCGAATACTACCGAGTGAATCGCGCCGATCCGCGTGCACGCCAGCATGGCGACAACGGCCTCGGGAATCATCGGCATATAGATAGTCACCACGTCGCCACGATGCACATCCTGGCCGCGCAAGGCGTTGGCGAACTTACAGACCTCTTCGTGCAACTCTCGGTAGGTAATGTTGCGGCTTTCGGCAGGGTCATCGCCTTCCCAGATGATCGCAACCTGATCGCCGCGCTCGGCCAGGTGACGGTCCAGGCAGTTGTAGGAAACGTTCAAGGTGCCATCGGCGAACCACTTGATATCGACGTGGTGATCGTCGAAGGAGGTCTGCTTCACCGTGGTGAAAGGCTTGATCCAGTCGAGGCGCTTGGCTTGCTCGCGCCAGAAGCCGTCCGGGTTGACGACCGACTGCTGGTACATGGCCTTGTAGGTTGCCTCGTCGGTCAGCGTGTTGGCTGCTACCTCGGGACGAACGGGATACAGGGAAGCCGCACTCATCTTTCTTACCTCGGTGGAATAGTTGTTTTTGTATGCCCCTGTTGTAGCCCGGGGCGGGCCTATAGAACCATTCGACGATGGTAGTAACAAGCCCCTACAAATTGCCCTGACAATCCCCTTTATTCGCCTGCCCCCCCAATCCCGTGGCCCCGCACACCCCGTAGGAGGCTGCGATCTTTTGATCTTTCGGGGGATTGTTACGGGAATCGAGAAAGGTGTTTATCAAAAGCATGGGTATATGAATCCACCCCCCACGCCTAAAATCCCTCTCGCCAACACGGCAAACCCTGATTAACCCAGTTGCAGCCCCCACGAAGGCAGTTAATCAAAACCCCGGCAATCAAGTTCCGCACGCAACCCCAAAAAGGTTGCGTGACCCCACTCGACCTCTAAAAGGTAAAACTGAGATGAAAGCTTTATTAGTTCTGGCCCTCTCCAGCCTGTGCGCAACCGCCATGGCGGATGAGGTCCCGACTGATGTCGCACAGCAACAACCGGCCGTTGAGGAATACACTTACTCCACCCACCTGGACATCGCCAAAGTGGTGTCCATGAGCGAAATCCCCAACGTATGTGAAGTGGTCCCGATGAAAATGGAATATGACGATTCCAACGGCCAACGGCACATCCTGCGCTACAGCATCATGGGTAACGGCTGCTCCAACGGCTAACCACCCGCCCTCCTCGTTATAAACGGCTCGACCCGTCTCTATCAGACAGATGCAGCGTCGAGCCGTAAATATCGAGTTAATCGATATGTTTAAGTACTTATTTGCGCTTTTTAATCAAATTATCTGGCGTAGTATCAATTCCACACCCAAGGCACAAAACGCCAACGAACCTGGAGCAACGACCATGAAAACCCAACTGATCCTCGCCCTGACCCTCTCCGTCCTGGCCGCCAACACCTTCGCCGCCGATGGTTACGATCGCACCGGCTCGGCAGCTTTCACCACCGAAGCCGCAGTCGCCTCCGACGGCTACGACCACACCGGTTCCGCGTCCTTCGCCGCTGATGGTGCCGATCACGTCGGTGCTGGCAAACTGGCTTCCGATGGTTTTGATCACACTGGCGCCGCCAAAGTCGCTGCTGACGGTTCCGACCACGTCGGTGCAGCTCGATTCAGTTGATCCACCTGCGTGACTTTACAGCCCGACTTCGGTCGGGCTTAGTTGTGTCTGGGGCCATCGAAAACCCGTTCAAAACACTACATGTAGTAAAAAACCGCTTTTTTGCCTGTTTTTTGTACAAATCAAACGGCCCGGAAAAATTAATCAAAAAAAATCTTCACCCGCGATATCCAGCCAAAGCCCTGTAAACCCTCGCTCCGATCGAAAATCCCCTCTTCTCCACCGCTCCATGCGCGGATTCGCCCCACCACGGCCGCAAAAATTTCCCTATAATGCCGGCTTAACGGGCCTGCAATATCCCCTTACAGGGATGACAGCCAGTCTGAAGCCCACGCTGAAGTCGTCATCGATTTCCGCGCCCGTCAGAGGCTCTCGGAACCCCGTACGAAATTATGTTTATTTGCCTGCGTGTACCGCTGCAAAAAACGCTATCCAACGCGGCCAGAACGGTCGTGTGAAAAACCAACCTTTCAGTTTTCACACGGGCACTGGCCCTCACGCAGGAGACGACACGTCATGCTGAGCTGGGACGAATTCGACAAAGAAGACAGCGGCGAGACCGTGGTTAAAGGCGCCAACGCCGGCCACGCGACTGAAGCCAACATGGACCGCCTCGACAACGCCGGTGGTGTTGCCGCTCAAGAAGCTCGCGCTGTAACCGCGTCCGACTCCGCTGCCATCGCTCGCGCCAAGGCCGCCCTGGACAACCTCGACATCGCCGAAGGCCTCGCCGAACTCGAAGGCGCCTCCGCCCGCGTCGCGGTCGACGAAAAGCGCATGATCAACTGCCGCGCCGACCTCAACCAACTCGTACCTTTCAAGTACGACTGGGCCTGGCAGAAGTACCTGGACGGTTGCGCAAACCACTGGATGCCGCAAGAAGTCAACATGACCGCCGACATCGCCCTCTGGAAAGACCCGGAAGGCCTGACCGACGACGAGCGCCGCATCGTGATGCGCAACCTCGGCTTCTTCTCCACCGCCGACTCCCTGGTTGCCAACAACCTGGTCCTGGCCGTGTACCGCCTGATCACCAACCCGGAATGCCGCCAGTACATCCTGCGCCAGGCTTTCGAAGAGGCGATCCACACCCACGCCTACCAGTACTGCATCGAATCGCTGGCCATGGATGAAGGCGAGATCTTCAACATGTACCACGAGATCCCATCGGTCGCGAAAAAAGCCACCTGGGGCCTCAAGTACACCCGTTCGATCTCCGATCCGAAGTTCGAAACCGGTACCGTCGAAACCGACAAAGAGCTGCTGCGCAACCTGATCGCCTACTACTGCGTCCTGGAAGGCATCTTCTTCTACTGCGGCTTCACCCAGATCCTCTCCATGGGCCGTCGCAACAAGATGACCGGCGTCGCCGAGCAGTTCCAGTACATCCTGCGCGACGAATCTATGCACCTGAACTTCGGCATCGACGTGATCAACCAGATCAAAATCGAAAACCCGCACCTGTGGGATGCCGAGATGAAGGAAGAAGCTTCGCAGATGATTCTGCAGGGCACTCAGCTGGAAATCGAATACGCGCGTGACACCATGCCTCGCGGCGTGCTCGGCATGAACGCGGCGATGATGGAGGACTACCTGAAGTTCATCGCTAACCGTCGTCTTTCGCAGATTGGGTTGAAGGAAGAGTATCCAGGGACGACGAATCCGTTTCCTTGGATGAGCGAGATCATGGACTTGAAGAAAGAGAAGAATTTCTTTGAGACGCGGGTTATTGAGTATCAGACTGGTGGGGCGTTGAGCTGGGATTGATTTCTTGGCTAGTCCCGATTTGACGATGGGTAGTTAATCGTTAAATCGAACGAAAAAGCCCGCTTAGTGCGTAATGCTGTTCACTTAAGCATTTGAGCTAAGGCCGGGCTTTCTAAGAATCCGATACCAGACCTCTGGCATCGGATTTTTTATGTCTGTTCAACAGGACCTGCTCGACCTCGGCAACCTTTTCAACTTCTGTGACCTGAGCACTTTCACCCAAAACATTCCCATTGAATGGGTAGCGTCTGCGCTGGATCTGTCGAGTCAGACGACCATTCTCCGACGTCGCCTGCCCGCTGACCAAGTGCTTTGACTGGTGCTTGGCATGGTGTTGTTTCGTGACGAGGTGGCCAGACGTTTGAATATCTGCGCCCAAGGCCTGGCCTCTGACCACTTGTTGGCCCGCAGCGGTGTGACCGAGGCACGAAAGCGACTCGGTGCCGATCCTGTTGAGTGGTTGTTCCGCAAAGCCGGTACCCAATGGAGCGCGGAGCGCTACGACGATGATGCCTGGCACGACCTGCAGGTATTTGCGGTGGACGGTGCACTTTTGCGCACTCCGGATACGCCTGAGCTTCGAGATAACTTCGGATCGGGAAATACTTCGACCGACCGCCAGACGCCGTTTCCTATGCTGCGCCTGGTGGCGCTGATGAATGTACGTTCGCACGTGATCCTAGATGCTCAATTGAGCCCTTACCGACGCAGTGAAATGCGCTTGGCTGATGAGTTCCTGCAACAGATCCCCGACCACTCGGTGACGCTGTTCGACAAAGGGTTCTGGGGCGCCGAACTGCTGTTGAGCCTGAGCAATGGGGGCACCCACCGTCATTGGTTGATCCCAGCAAAAAAAGGACTGGTCTGTGAGGAAGTGACCCGTTACAGCCAGCACAACCGTTGGGTACGCATGAAAGTCTCGCCGCAGGCCAGAAAGAGAAATCCGGCTCTTCCATCGCACTGGGAGGTACGCGAAGTCAGCTATGAAATTCAAGGCAAAGTGAAGACCGTTATGACGTCCTTGCCGGCCAAGACCTACAACACCCAGGCCGTTGCCAAGCTTTATCAGGAGCGCTGGGAGATCGAGTTGGGTTTCAGGGATATCAAGAGTTCGATGCAGCAGAACGCAATGACCCTGCGCAGCAAAAAAGTCGAGCTGATCTATCAGGAAGTATGGGGCTTTTACTGGCTTACAACGTGATTCGTCGAGAGGCCAGTCAGGCGGCGGTGGCGTTTGGCCGAGCGCCTTCGGACATCCGTTTCAAACCAGCTTGTCAGTACATTGCCGTGCAACTGATTGTAATGGCAGCGGCCAACCCGGTTTCAGCGACAGGAAGACGCTTGGCAGAACTGAGGGCAGGTATCGGGGGATTGTTTCCGGATCACCGCCCCAGGCCTTCGAGGCCAAGGACGGTGAAGATCTCAATGACCCGGTTTCCAGTGGACCGTAAAGCTGCTCCGCTTAAGTGAACAGCATTACGACTTGATCGGGGCTTTTTTATTTTTGCGGTTTCTTATGCAGAAACGGAATGTGGCCGGTAGTCAAGCCTTGGTGGTGGAGAATTTTAGAGATAGTTCAACCGTCGAAGGGTTCTGTTATCTATATTGGAAAATTCGCGTGGACCTAGCGTAGGAATAGTCACCATTTCATGTAGGAATATTCCTAGACAGCCATGATGGCCACTCAGTATCGTCCGAGGGTTTTCCACCCTCGGCGATGTTATGGACACCCAAAAGGAAAAAAGTGGATGGAGTGATGAGGAGCTTGAGGCTTCCGTCGATGCTTATCTGAAAATGCTGGAGCTTGAACTAAGAGGCCAGACGTTTAGGAAGTCGGTTGAAAATCAGCTTTTGCGTGAGGGCCCGCTCAGCAAACGCAGCGCCTCATCGGTTGAGTACCGCATGCAAAACATTTCTGCAGTGATGGAGGAATTGGACCTCCCGCGGATTTCTGGCTATGTCTCTGCAAAAAACCTTGGAAGTGGAGTTATAAGCCGCATCAAAAAAATCCTCGCGAAGAAACACACAAATGCGCTTCGCAAGAACATAAAGCGAACCGCACCGTCGTTTTCGCTTCGGTTGGTTGATGCCCATCAACTTCAAGTGTGTGATGCGCCGCTAGGTATTCTGAGTCCCAAGCAGACCAGCGCAACGGTCATGAGGATTTCGCGCGCACTTAGTGTCAAGAAATGGGTGGAAGCTCGCTCTCTGGGTATATGTGAAGGATGCGGCCAACCTGCTCCGTTTCTAAATGCCAAAGGCGAACCCTTTCTCGAAGTCCATCACGTAAAACATCTCGTTGACGGCGGCACTGATCGCATCTCTAACGCGGTTGCTCTCTGCCCAAACTGTCATCGACGTTGCCACCATTCCAGGGACAAAGATGAATTCACTAAGACTCTTTACACCAGAATCGAAGGACTAAGTCCTGAGTAGCCGGGTGATTCGCCCCGCTACTCCAATACCTCAACATAACTCGACTCCCCACCCCCACTCGCCCCCGACAACCACCCCCAAACAAACGCCAGCGTAGTCCTCCCCGCCTCATCAACGCCCACCGTTCCATGGGACCAGCCAGCGAGAATTTCGCCCTCTGTGGTGATGCAGTGATAAAGCAACTCGATGGTATCGGCGCCGGTCACGCGGCCAACCTGGTGGCCCATGCGAATTCGGCCGCCTTGGTAGGTGCTTGAAATGGCATCGCCCTCAACCTGGTAATGAAACAACGTGCCAGTGCCGGAGAGTCCGTGGGTGTTGCCGGCTACGGTGAAGCGGCGGTTGTTCAGGCGTTGGTTGATTTGAGGAAGGGGTATTGGCATGGGGTCGCGTCCTTTAGTTAAGTGCGTTCAATTCCGTTCCGGATGATCGTAAGCGATTTTGTCGTGACGCATGAAGCCGCTTCTCGACACAAGATCTACGCCAGGCCAGAGGGCATTTCGCGAGCAAGCTCGCTCCTACAGGGGGCTGTGGCTTGTCGTTGATATTGTCCTGCGTTGAAAACAGTCAGTGCAGCGCGTGCTGTCTCCCGATATAAATGCCCTGACAACTCAAGGACTCCAGTACCCCATGAAATTCGACCTCGCCTACTGCCTCAGCCTCGACGCCAAGCTGTCGATCTATGACGTTCGCGATTTGAATTTCGACGAGACCATGGAGTTCGATTCCGCCAAGGAACACTTCCAATGCCCCAATGACGCCTGCAGGACTGCTTTCGATGCGGCGAATGTGCTGACGACGTTCAACGGCAAAAACGTGAACTACGTCCGTACCCCGCACTTCAAGAACACGCCCAGCACCCGGCATGTGGCGGATTGTCCTTATGTCAGTCTGAAGGCGCCGATGCCAGGCGTGGACGGCGCGGAAACGGATGACACCCGCGAGGAACATTTCCCGTCCGAGTTGTTGCTGACTCGGCGTCAGTACGTGCGTAAACCGTCGAGCCCAGTGGTGGTGGCGGATATGGCGAGCGACGCTGCCAAAGCACCTTCGGCCGCTGACCATGGCGAACACCCAACCAACGAATCGGCGCCGGACAAGACCACGGTCTTCGCGCACCCGGTGGAGTGTTTCGTCTCCAACTTCGGGGACAAGGAGTTGCTCAAGCGCATGCCGCTGAAGATCGGCGAGCACACCGCGCCTTATGGCTCGTTTTTCAAGAAGATTGAATATCTGCAGGACAACAAGGGGTTGATCTACTGGGGCAAGATCAAGGAGATCAAGGATTACACCCAGAGCTTTCGCATCGATTTCGAACAGAAGGTCTGGTTCAAGCAAGCGGATGAGGCGAAGAAAAAGCCCTATTCGGTCAACGTATACCTGAGCAAGAAATTGATCGAGAACTACCGCAAGCGCAAAGCGTTTCTGCAAGAGATCAAGCACGCCATCGATAGCGATAAAGAACTGTTTTGTTTTTTCTACGGCGTGACACCGGAGTTGAAGCAGGTGCCGAGCAAGAAAAACCCCGAGCAGACGTTCGGGGTGTTCAGTGCGAATATCGAGAACCTGGATCACTTCATTATTCGGGAAGCGCCGGGGTTGGCTGAGAAGTAATCATTCCTGTCGAAGCTGGCGCTCCAGTTCGTAAATTTCCCGCTGCACCGCTTTGCAGCGATCCCGCGCGGCCTGCACGGCTTGCTCGTCGCACCCGCAGTACAGCTGTAACAAGTGCGCCATCATTTCCTCGATCGGGAAGTAATAGCCCTTGCGGGTTTTGTCGCTTCTCGGGGTGTCGTTCATCTGTGCATCAAAGCGACCAGCCGAATACTCGTCCGGGGGTAAGGTGCCCCACTGCGCTGCGCAATCCTGGAAGAACCAGGCTATTTCGTCGATGTGCTTCTGCGCGCCACGGTGGCGGCGTTTGTAGAACCGGTACTCGCGATTACCCTCCTCAAAACGCTGCATCATGGGTTCATCCTTGACCCATTGCAGGACGTCGTACTGCCCGGCATGGCGCATCAGGCCGTAGATCCACCGCTCGCTGAAACGCTCGATGAACGCTTCGACATCGGCCTTTTTTGCATCCGCGAAGACCATGCAATAGCGGGTCTTGATGTGGATAACCAAGAGCACGTGCTTGCGCTGAACCGTGATCGCATGGACCAGCCATTGCTCTGCCGAGTCACCGATTTCATCTTCTTCGGGAGTTGGCGAGGGGGGAGTGCTATCGATGAGGGAAAACGTTTTGCCTTTGTGTACTCGACTGAAGAATTTGCTGGCCGCTTCGCTGCAATTGAATATCAACATCCCTGGCTCTCTGATAAAAAATGGTAACTGCAGTCAGTCAAGCCGCGCGATGCCTCCTACTCACTCAGGACGTATCGCCGTTGATGTGGCACTTGCTGGGGCAAGCGCCGTCCGTCTGGCTGAAGGGGACGAAAGTGTAAAAATCGAAAAATGGATTTGATCCGGGCGCAAAACAACTGTACAAAAACACAGTAGATCAAAAACAACACTCTCGAGCCCGGAGAACATCATGGCCTCTCAAGCGATCAAAATCACCCTGGAACGCATCGCCCTCTTCCAATTCACCCCAGCCCACTGTGCCCAGGCCCGGGCCATGCTGGATTGGAGCATCGAAGAGTTGTCCCGGGAGTCCGGGGTTTCCGTGGAGGCCATTCAACGATTCGAGAATGAGCAGCCAGTGTTGGATGTCACGCGGCTAGCCTTGGCTTATCGGCTTGAGTCGGAAGGGTTGGCGTTCTTCCCGGGTTTTGCGCCGGGCAGAGGGATGAACGTGCGGGGGTCGACGCCAAATCCGGTGGGGCGGGCGGATTATGCGATGGTTGAGTGAGCGGTTTAAGCGCTAACGCTCGGACGAGCGTTAGCGCTGTTGCCAGCAATTATTCAAACAGGGCCTAAGGTTTGAAACCAGGTTCACGACGCTCTTGAGACGCCTGCTCATACCCATAAGCCAACGCCAGCAGACTGGCCTCGCTCCAGCGCGGTCCGTAGAAGAACACCGAGGTCGGCAGCCCACTGTCGTCCATGCCGGAGGGCACCATGATGGCCGGGTAGCCCGCCAGGGGAATGACGTTCATACCCGCTGAGCCAACGTCCGAGACCACGCCATCGAGTTTATGGGTTGTCAGCACCGCGTCGATGGCTGCGGCATTTTCACTTTGGATGTATTGCCACAACGCGTTGTAAGCCGCCTCGTCAAAAGCGACCGCTTGAGCCTCGCTCAGTATTGATTGCCCATAACCCTCTTTGCCGGGTTTGCGTATGTTGAACTGCAGCAACTCTTCCAGGCTGCTGACGGCGAGACCGGTCCGAGTCGCCAGATAGGCAGGGAGGTGATGTTTGAGGCCCATGGCAAACCCTTCGCCGACTCTGGCGGATTCGGGGTCCTTGAGATCGACTGGCACCAGGGTGGCGCCAGCGGCCTGCATGACTTCCAGGGCTTTGGAAAACTGCGGATCGCTATCGGCCGCTTCACCGCCGGTGTCAAATTCCACCGGGAAGCCGATGCGTTTGCCCACCAGCGAACCGGGTAACAGGGCGGCCGTGTAGTCCAGGCCCTTAAGGGCAAGAGGTGGTTGGGCCGGGTCGGTCTTGTCATTGCCGGTCATGGCGTTCAGCAATAACGCCGCGTCACGGACGGTTCGTGCCATTGGCCCGGGAGTGTCGAGTTTGTGGGTTGCGGCGATGATGCCACTGCGGCTCAATAACCCGACTGTCGGCTTGAGCCCTACGACTCCGTTCAGCGACGCTGGGCAGACAATCGAGCCCGAGGTTTCGGTGCCCACGGTCAGAGTTGCGAAGCCTGCCGCGACTGCGGCACCGGAGCCCGAACTTGAGCCGCACGGCGTCTCGCTTAGGACGTGGGGATTTTTCGTTTGTCCGCCTCGGCCACTCCAACCACTGGGGATTTCGATGTCGCGAAAGTGGGCCCACTCGCTGAGGTTGGTTTTGCCCAGGATGACCGCGCCAGCAGCTCTTAAACGCTGCACGATATAGGCATCCTGCGCGGCCGGGATTCCGACCATCGCCAGTGAGCCGGCGCTGGTCTGCATCTGGTCGGAGGTGTCGATGTTGTCTTTGAGCAAGACCGGGATGCCGTGCAGCGGGCTACGAACCCTGCCCTGCTGGCGTTCCAGATCCAGTGACTGTGCGATGACCTGGGCGTCCGGATTGAGCTCGATGATCGAGTTGATCGCCGGTCCGTTTTTGTCCAGTGCGTCAATGCGCTGCTGCAGGTATTGCACCAGCGTCACGGCATCCAGTTGACCGCGCTGCATCCTGTTGCCAAGTTCTTCGACGCTCAGGTATTCCAGCCCCGACTGGGGAACGGATTCGGCATGGACCGTGCTGGCCATCGAAAGCAGGAAGACAGGTGCCAGCCGCTTCATGCGGCCTTTGAGGTTTACATCCATGAGAAAGAGATCCTTGTGATGACGGAGGGCCAGTGGCAGAACTCACTGACCCGCCAGCCTACCGAGACGGTTAAGAACTGCAGTCATCACCGTCCCTCAGATCACGTACGAATACTCACTTCAAGCTGTAGTCCTTCACCCGAGACTCTGCTGATCCTGATACACCGGCTGCTCGACCTCGTACCACCAGGCCTCGCCACGGGAGGGATGTTTCAGGTTGAATGCAGCCCCCATCTGCGGGGTCGTGATCGACACACTCCGCTCCCAGGCCAACGCCATGATGCGGTCGAACGGTTCGTACCAGGCGTGCATCGACAAGTCGAAAGTGCCGTTGTGGATCGGCAGCAGCCAGCGCCCTTTGAGGTCGATGTGCGCCTGCAGGGTTTGCTCCGGCTGCATGTGCACATGCGGCCACTCGACGTTGTAGGCACCGGTTTCCATCAGCGTCAGGTCAAACGGGCCGTGCTGCTCACCGATGCGCTTGAAGCCATCGAAGTAACCGCTGTCACCGCTGAAAAAAATTCGGGTGTCACCGTCGATCATCACCCACGAAGCCCACAGCGTGCTGTTGCCGTCGAACAGGCCACGCCCGGAAAAATGTTGCGACGGTGTGGCGATGAATTGGATGCCGTCGACTTCGGTGCCTTGCCACCAGTCCAGTTGACGCACCTTGCTGGCATCGACTCCCCACTTGATCAGCGTGTCACCGACACCCAGAGGGGCCAGGAAATAGTTGGCCTTGCTCGCGAGCTGGAGCACGGCCTGATAATCCAGGTGATCGTAATGATCGTGGGAGAGAATGACCGCTTCGATCGGCGGCAACGCTTCCAGACTGATCGGCGGTTGATGAAAGCGCTTCGGACCGGCCCACTGCACGGGCGAGGCGCGTTCGGCGAACACGGGATCGGTGATCCAGAACTTGTCGCGCATTTTCAGCAATACCGTCGAGTGGCCAAGGCGGTACACGCTGTGATTGGGTGCGGCGATCAGCGCCTCGCGGGTCAGCGGCTGCACCGGCACCGCGGCGGCTGGACGGGTATTGCGCGGTTTGTGGAAGATCATGCTCCACATGATGCGCAGCATCTTGCGCAGGCCTTCGCGCTGGACGGGGGCATGGTTGCGAAAGAGCCCTTCGACCTGACGGGAAGATTCAGGTTCGCGAACGGTTTCTGAATCAGAGATGGCCATAAAAAACTCCAGAACGAGCGCAAACGATTGTGTCATGGCTCGGTGAACCGGGATGAATGGCCAAGCATGCACGCATCAGCCAGAGAATCTATTTTTACCGGCGCAGGATTAACACAACATTACACTGCACGGTGTAGTTTCAAGGTTGCATCAAAGCCGATCACAAGTAAACTGCCAAGTGTAATTCTTCTCTCTTCCTGCTGAAGCGTACTTATGACAGCTCCAAAGCGCCTGACCGATCGAAAACGCGAAGCCATCATCCAGGCTGCCATTGCCGAATTCCGCGCCAACGGTTTCGACATCACCAGCATGGACAAGATTGCCGCGACGGCGGACGTGTCAAAGCGCACGGTGTACAACCACTTCCCGAGCAAAGAGGAATTGTTCGCCGAGATCCTCAATCAGCTGTGGGCCCGGGTCAGCGCAGAACAGGACACCGCTTACCTGCCCGACCAGCCTTTACGCGGCCAGATGCGCCAGTTGCTGATGGCTAAAATGCACACGCTGGGGGATGAGAATTTTCTCGCCCTGGCGCGAGTCGCCATTGCCGCCACCATCCATTCCCCCGAGCGCGGGCAGGACATGGTCGCCCGCATGAGCGAGCGCGAGGGAGGCCTGACCGTGTGGATTCGTGCAGCTCAGTCAGACGGTCGCCTCAAGCCGGTCGACCCGGCGTTCGCTGCCCATCAGATCCAGGGCATGCTCAAGTCTTTTGCGTTCTGGCCACAGATCTCCCTGGGTTTGCCGAGCCTTGAGGCCGCGATGCAGGACCAGGTGGTGGATTCGGCCCTGGACATGTTCCTGGCCTGTTATCAGCTGGCATAAATGACAAGGTCTACCCAAGAGTCAAGGTTTCGCTGACAGCAAAAAGAACATCTCGATGTGTTTCAGAATGAAACCGACGCCAGCGCTATAGTGTGCCTCTGTCCTAACGACCCGCAGAGAGCATCATGACCACAACGACTGATTCCAAATCCAAGGCCCATGTCGATCACCTGCGTTTCCACCGCCGTCATGCTCACCTCGCACCGACCTTTGGCAATGACAAGTTTGCCCTGCGCGCCGAAGCGTTCGCCCGGTTCTTCGGCACACCGACTTTTCTTGGCGCGCAGACGCTGATCGTGGTGGTGTGGGTATGCCTCAATGTGTTTGGCGTCGCGCACTTCGATCTGTATCCGTTCATCCTGCTCAACCTCGCCTTCAGCCTGCAATCAGCCTATGCCGCGCCCCTGATTCTATTGGCCCAGACTCGCCAGGCAGCGCGGGACAAAGCCCAGTCGGATGCCGACGCCCAACACCGCGAAGCCATCGCCGTAGCCAATAGCGAGCAGCAGACACAGGCAGCGCACAACTCCGCGCAGTTGCTGGAACTGCTGGAACAGAACACTCGCCTGACCGAGATGACGAAATCGCTGACCGAGCGCATCGAAAACCTGACCTCGCAGATGCATCAGCACCTTGTGCTCAAACACCCGCCAACTAACAATTGATGTGGCGCCTGGTCCGGCCTCTTCGGCGTTCCGACGATGAGGCCGGCAAATCATTGCACAACCTCACCCCTGCACAAGACTGCGCACCGCCGAAATCTCGGGTACATCCCCGCGACTCATATACACCCGCAACGGCTCGGTCACGTTGATCCGGTCATCGATATTCTGATTCAGCAACAACTGAATCAACTCCCGCTTGAGCGTCATACCCTGCCCCGGACCGGGCGCCCAGACGAACTCACTCACTGGAATAATGCCGTCATCCGCCACGTCCATGCCGAAGGAGTCTTCGCTGAAACGTACGATGTACCGGCCGGTCTTGCGATTGAGGCCGACGAAACCCTTGAGCTGGTCGGCGGCCTGGCAGATGAGCTGGGAAGTGATGCGCATATAAACCTCACAACAAGTGATCGATGGTTTACACGCAAGGCAGGTGCAGGGGTTTTCCCTCTGCCGGGGAAAGTGCCGGGACCAAGAGTACTGCAAAGGACCGCACAAATGCGCTGAAAAAAACGGCTTTAAACAGGTTTATGTCGGTCTCACGATAGCGCTGTCGGCGCTCAGTTGTTAAAAGGGACGTCTTTGAAAACTGCGAAAGGACCTCGATCATGCCTATCACCTTCACCCAAAGCGCTCTGCTGCTAAGCGTGCTGCTCGGCCTCGGCCAGGCACAGGCCGCCACTGAGCCAAGCCCCACTGCCCTGGCGACCCGCATGGGCATTCCGCACCCGGCGGTGATCGCGCATCGCGGCGCGTCCTTCGATGCACCGGAATCGACCGCCGCGGCCTACAAGCTGGCGCGCGACCTGGGCGCCGATTATCTCGAGCTGGACCTGCAGCGCAGCAAGGACGGCGTACTCTTCGCCCTGCACGACGACAACCTGCAACGCACTACCGACGTTGCCAACAAGTTTCCCGAGCGCAAGGACAGCCCCGCGAACGCCTTCACCCTCGCCGAGCTGAAAACCCTCGACGCAGGCAGCTGGTTCAACAAGGCGTACCCGGATCGCGCGCGTCCCTCCTACGTCGGCCTGAAGATCCTGACCCTCGACGAAGTCATCGATATCGCCCAGGGCAGCCCGCGGCACAAGCCGGGCCTGTACATCGAGACCAAGGAGCCCAAACAGTTTCCAGGGCTTGAACGTGATTTGAAGGAGAAACTCCAGGACCGCGGCTGGCTCAGCCCGGCCGGTTCGAAACTGGCGAAGAGCGAACTGGCAGTCGGCCAGGGCAAGGGCAAAGTGGTGCTGCAGACTTTCGAGAAGAGCAGTCTTGAACTACTGGAAAAGGAAATGCCGCAGGTGCCAAAGATCCTGTTGCTATGGGTTGCCCCGGGCAGCATCGAACCCAAGTCTACGGTGACCTTCGCTGAATCCGGTGACAAGGACAAGGCCACCTACTACGCCAAACAGGAACCCAAGAGCAAAGCCGAATTCCAGCAATGGGTCGACTACGCGAAGTCTGCGGGCGCAATCGGCACCGGCCCTTCCGCTGCATTGACCAAGGGTGGCGACCAGAGCTATTCAGACTTGGTGCAACCCTGGATGAACCAGTACACCCACGATCAGGGCTTGTTGGTGCACGTCTACACGATCGATGATGCGGTGGATTATCAGAAAGTCATGGATGCGGGCGT
This sequence comes from Pseudomonas violetae, assembly GCF_023072615.1. Taxonomy (GTDB): domain Bacteria; phylum Pseudomonadota; class Gammaproteobacteria; order Pseudomonadales; family Pseudomonadaceae; genus Aquipseudomonas; species Aquipseudomonas violetae. The sequence goes on along the minus strand of NZ_JAKNRW010000011.1, from coordinate 119,586 downwards.
TGATGGCATCTTTACCAACCGCGCAAGTGAGCTGCTGAAGTTCTACAAGCGTCCAGCGGCGGCGAGTGTGGGCCAGTTGTTGCAGGACAATGGGTATTGAGGTGTTGGAATTAAGCCTGAATTAAGTTGCCCCAGTTAATCTGGTGCCACTTAAACAGCTCATCCAAGGAAAGACCCTTATGAAAACTTTAACTGCCCTCTTCACGGCTGCAGCCCTTACCCTCACCGCTGGCCTAGCCCAGGCTGATGTGCCGGTTGATCAGATCCCGCAACTGGTCAAGGACGGCAAGATCAAGCCGCTGGAAGAACTGAATCAGGTCGTCATGAAGTTACACCCGGGCGCCACTATTACGGACAGCGGCCTGGACAACCACTTCAATGGCTACGAGTACGAAGTGGAACTGCGTGACGCCAAGGGCATTGAGTGGGATGTCGACTTGAACGCCGCTAATGGCGAAGTACTGAAGAACAAAAAAGACGACTGATTGAACAAATAAAAAGCCGCACGATTTCACGAATCGTGCGGCTTTTTGCTGTTCCAGAAAAACACTACGCACTAAGACGCGCAGTGACCTCATTCAACTGCCCGGACAAATCGTGCAGGTTGTGGCTGGCCGCTTCGGTGCGCTGCACGTTATCCAGATTGGTGCTGGCAATGCTGGTGATCTCGGTCAGGTTGCGCGAAATGTCTTCGGCCACTGAGGTCTGCTCTTCGGCGGCCGTAGCAATCTGGCGGTTCATGTCGCGAATCGCCTCCACTGCAAGGGTGATGCGCTCCAGCATGGCGCCAGCCTGGGTAACCTGCTCCACGCTTTCCTCACTACGGGACTGGCCACTCTCGATAGCCTGGGCCGCGTCCACCGCACCGGTTTGCACAGTCTGGATAATCTGGTTGATCTCGATGATCGACGCCGCCGTGCGCTGGGCCAGGCTACGAACTTCATCGGCCACTACGGCAAAACCACGTCCTGCTTCACCAGCCCGTGCGGCTTCGATCGCGGCGTTGAGCGCCAGCAGGTTAGTCTGTTCGGCGATGCCGCGAATCACTTCCAGTACCTTGCCGATGCGCCCGCTGTCGGTTTCCAGCTGGCGAATGACGGTCGCGGTATTGGCAATCTCACCGCGCATCAAGGTAATGGTCTGAATGGTGCCCTGCATGACTTTTTCGCCCTGCTGCGCTGACTGGTCGGCGTCGTCAGCAGCACGTGCTGCGTCGGCTGCGTGACGGGCAACCTCCTGGGCGGTAGCGGACATTTCGTTCATCGCCGTCGCCACCTGATCTGTACGGTTGAACTGCTCGTTGGTGCCACCGGCCATGAGGCCCGCGATCGACTTCAACTCGCCGCTGGCGCTGTCCAGGTCCGACGCACTGCGTTGCAGACGGCTAAACGTATCGGCGAGAAAATCGCGCAGGGTATTGGCCGCAACGGCGAGCTTGCCCAACTCATCCTGACGGGTGCTGGCCACTCGTTCGGCAAAACGTCCCTGGCTGAGTTGTGCCACGTACTCGATCAGTTTACGGATCGGCTCAACCAGGTTGCGGTTGACCAGCCACAGGCTCAACAGGCCGATCAACAGACCCGAAGCCAGCATCACCACGATCCCCAGCAGCACCGTGCGATCAGCACTGGCACTGATGACGGTCGACTGCTGCGCGCCCTGCTTGCGCAGCTCGCTGACCAGCTCGCTCATCTGATCGCTGGCCGCACGGTCGACTCCTTTGACCGCTGCGTCCCCCGCCGCCGGGTCAGCGCCCGCCGCCACGTAGGCGTCACGGCCTTTCTGATACGCGGCGCCCAACAGGCGATGCTCATCGCGCAGACGTTCAATGCGCGTCTTCAGTTGCGGTTCGATGCCCTTTTGCCCGGCCAGTTCATCGAGAATATTCTGCACGTCGCGCTGACGGTCCTCAAACTGCTTCCAGTATTTGGCCAGATCCGCCGGTTGCTTGCCACGCAGCAGGACGTTTTTCCATTCCTGCACCTGCACCTTGAATTGCAGGTTGGCTTCGTCGATCAACTGCGAAGTGTGCAAAGGTCCTTCGATGAGATTGGCGTAGCTCTGAACGCCGCCGGACAAGAAGTGAAAACAGGCCAGGGCGATCAGCAACATCGCCAGCAGGCTACCGCCGAGCAAGGCAAGGATTTGTGCTCTCAGGGATTTTTGCAAAAACATCGAGTGGTATCTCATGACAGGGATAAAACACGCCCGGCAGGCGTGCAAGATGTCCGAACATCCCTGTCGGCGACGCTGGTCCACGACCTTCATCGCAATCGAACCTACTACCCGTCATCGGCGCGCCAGAGCCTTTCTTTAGCGATTCCGATCACTGGTGCATGAGAATCACCTGTCATCTAAACGTCACAATAAAGTCATCATTGCTTGCCATGCTGCGGCTCAAGTCAGCCTGTAAAACTTTGCAATATTCGCCTTCCGCAGCGAGACCTCATGAACCACACTATCGATCACGGCCATCGCGACCAGGACCTGTTCGGTCTGCTGTACGGTTTCAGTTTTCGTCCTGGCGAGCCTGGCCGAGAAATCGATTCGGCCCGCGCGCTGCAGTGCCTGCAGCAGCCCCAAGACAGCGAGGAGTTTCTCTGGCTGCACCTGAACCTCGCGCACGCCGCCTGCGAACGGTGGATGAAAAGCCACCTGGAATTGCCCGACGAATTTTTCGAAGCGCTGCACGAAGGCTCTCGTTCGACTCGCATTGAGCATGTGGATTCGGCGCTGCTGGCGGTGGTCAACGACGTGGTGTTCAACCTCAGCAGCATGGTCTCCTCCGATGTGTCGACGCTGTGGGTATGCGCCCGCAGCCGGCTGATCATCAGCGCGCGCCTGCAACCCTTGCACTCGGTGGACAAGCTGCGCTCGTCGGTCAAAGCCGGTGAGCGCTTTCGTTCGCCCCTGGAGTTACTCGTGCATCTGCTGCGCGATCAGGGCGAAGTCCTGACCCAGATCGTGCGCCGCACCAGCCTGAGCGTCGATCAGATTGAAGACGAGTTATTGTCCTCGCGACTGTCGACCAACCGCGCCGAACTGAGCGCCAACCGTCGGGTGCTGGTGCGCTTGCAACGCTTGCTGGCACTGGAGCCCGGTTCGCTGCTGCGCTTGCTCAATCGACCGCCGCAGTGGTTGCAGAAGGAAGACGTGAAGGAGTTGCGCAAGTCCACCGAGGAGTTTGCGTTGATTATTAACGACCTCACGGCGCTGGGTGAGCGGATCAAATTGTTGCAGGAAGAAATCGCGGCCAACCTCAACGAGCAAAGCAACCGCACCTTGTTCACCCTGACGGTGGTGACGGTGCTGGCGCTGCCGATCAACATCATTGCCGGGTTCTTTGGCATGAACGTGGGTGGCGTACCGCTTGCGGGAGATCCGGAGGGGTTCTGGATCCTGGTGGCGCTGGTGGCCACCTTCACCGTGATCGCCGGACGCTGGGCATTTCGCAAGCGTCAGGATTATTAAACGCGAACCCGTGGCAAGTGAGCTTGCTCCCGCTCGGCTGCGAAACAGTCGCCACACCAGAGCACGCGGTACACCGGATGAGCGCGGTGGCAGCTTTCGGGGCCGCTTCGCTGCCCAGCGGGAGCAAGCTCCCTCGCCACAGGAACGGCGACCGCTCGAAAATTCTGCGGCGCACTCCTACGGGATATCCAGCCTGTAGTGGTCACCTTCACCGTGACCACCAGACACCGGGCCTTTCGCAAGCGTCAGGATTATCAAACGCGAACCCGTGGCAAGTG
>NZ_JAKNRW010000011.1:0-115738 GCF_023072615.1 Pseudomonas violetae | reverse complement strand
GAGCTTGCTCCCGCTCGGCTGCGAAGCAGTCGCCACACCAGAGCACGCGGTACACCGGATGAACGCGGTGGCAGCTTTCGGGGCCGCTTCGCTGCCCAGCGGGAGCAAGCTCCCTCGCCACAGGAACGGCGACCGCTCGAAAATTCTGCGGCGAACTCCTACGGGATATCCAGCCTGTAATCGTCACCTCCACCGTGACCACCAGACACCGGGCCTTTCGCAAGCGCCAGGATTATCAAACGCAAACCCGTGGCGAGGGAGCTTGCTCCCGCTCGGCTGCGAAGCAGTCGCCACACCAGAGCACGCGGTACACCGGATGAACGCGGTGGCAGCTTTCGGGGCCGCTTCGCTGCCCAGCGGGAGCAAGCTCCCTCGCCACAGGAACGACGACCGCTCGAAAATTCTGCGGCGCACTTCTACGGGAGATCCAGCATGTAGTGGTCACCTTCACCGTGACCACCAGACACCGGGCCTTTCGCAAGCGCCAGGATTACAAGCGCCCCCCCTAGCGAGGGCAAGGTTGGCGTAGCAGCAGGCGCTCGCGAACTACGTCGTACACCCAGTGATAAACGTAGGTGTATGGCAGGAAGAACAGCAGCACGCCAATATCCAGCACAAAAGCCTGCCACAGGCTGATATCCAGCCACCAGGCAATCAACGGCACACCCAGCGCCACCAGCCCACCTTCGAACAACAGCGCATGCACCACCCGAACCCAGGCGGTGCGCGCCATGGCGAGACGCTTCAGCAGACGATCAAACAAGCCGTTGAACAGCACGTTCCAGGCCAGCGCCAGGGCCGCGATGGCCATGGTGACGACGCCCATGTCGAGCATCGGTTTATCCATGACCCACGCTAGCAACGGGGTACAGATGACAATCGCCAGCAGTTCGAAACCGACGGCCTGAAATACACGTTCTGTGATGGATTTGTCGGTGCCCATGACCTGACTCCTCAAGTGACTGTGGTTGCCATGATCCACCACAACCCCGATACTTCATAACCAATAACCATCGATCAAGGCGATAGTTCATGGCATCCCACGAAGTGTTGCTGGCGTTTGTGCAGGCCGCTACTCAAGGCTCGTTTTCCGCCGCGGCGCGCAAACTCGGGCGCAGCCAGTCGACCATCAGCGCCGCTGTGGCCAGCCTGGAAATTGACCTGAACCTGATACTGTTCGATCGCAGCAGCCGCAAACCCAGCCTGACACCGGCCGGGCATGTGATGCTGCAACGGGCCGAAGAGATCCTGGCAGCTACCACTCGCCTGGAAATGACCGCCAGTCAGCTGTCACAAGGTGTTGAGGCGAAGCTCACCGTGGCCATTTCCGACACTTACCAATCCGACCGGTTCGAGGCGGCGCTGAGCGCTTTTGAGCAGCGCTATCCGGATCTCGAGCTGGAGTGCCTGATTGCCGAATGCGATGATCTGGTGGCACTGGTTCAGCGGGGTCGGGCGCATGTGGCGTTTGCGGAGATGCAAGACAGCTACCCGCCAGACCTGGTCAGTTCGACAGTCGAGGAGCAAACGGAAATCGCTCTGTTCGTCTCACGCAAACATCCGTTGGCGAAGCTCACCGCGATCGATCAGGACAGCCTCCAGCAGCACCGTGAACTGCGTCTGGCGACCATCGTCAATCCCTATGAAAACCGGGCCAGGGGTCGCGTGTGGTCGGCGCCAAGCTACCTGATGCTGCTGGAAATGGCCCAAGGGGGCTTCGGCTGGGCGCCATTGCCGCGCTGGCTGGTGGCACGGTTTGGGGCGGGAGAATTGGTGGAATTGCAGGTGCGCGGCTGGCCGAAACCGTTGTTCGTTGATGCGCTGTGGTCGCGGCTGCATCCGCCGGGGCCGGCGGGAAGCTGGCTGTTGGGTAAGATGCTCGAATAAGCAAACGACGCCACCCTTGTAGCTGCTGGCTAACGCGGCGGCCCTTTATGAGGCTAGGTGACTCACGCAGCTTCGACGGTCAACGGCCGATGGCTTTGAAAATACTCATGCAAACCGCGCATGGTCAGCAACTCCAGCGCTTGCGCGGCGTAACACAGCCCTACTCGTCGAGTAGGGGCCGGCAGGGGCAGTGCACGGGTGACAACTCGGTCATTACCACTCACCAATGACTGCGGCAACATGGCTACCCCGATCCCCGCCGCGACCATGTGCAGCGCCTGCTTCAAGGAACCGGCGTGCCCGGCCACCGCTTCCGGCGAGCGCCCGTACAGCGCCATCAAACGCTGATGGGAGGGATGCTGCGGACACGTTATCCCGTCGTCAATCGGCGTCCAGACCTCGCCCGCCTCCGCGCCCGCCATCGGATGCTCCACCGGCAAGGCCAACACGTAAGACTCGTCCCATAACTGCAGGAATAATTCATCCTTGCAACACATCTCCTCCACCGCCAGCCGGCCATCGCCCTGACAACCCTCTTCCAGGGTCAGGAGCAAATGGGACAATGCTTGATGCGCCATGCGCACAAACGCTTCGACCTGGCTGTCGGCGACATCACCTTCAATACCCAGCGTCAACGGCGCATGGTCCTGGCGACTGCGGAGCAATCGGCTCAACGCCTCGGCTTCTGCCACCATGCGCCGAGCCTGGGGATACAGTACCCGCGCTTCATCGCTGACCTCGACGCCACGGGGCTGGCGCGCAAACAGCGTGGCACCCAGCTCCTTTTCCAGCTGCTTGATGGTCACCGATAACGTCGGCTGGCTGACGAACAACCGTTGCGCGGCGCCCGTGATGTTGCGCTCCTCGAACACGGCGAGGAACGCTTTAAGGTGACGAATATCCATAGGAAATTCCGATTGCTGAGCGCCGCTGGCCACCCTCTCTTGTTGCTGGCGCGTCGAATAGACCGCCTGCAGGCACTGCAACTGCCCAATACGCTCAGTCGCCAGGTCGACATCACCGATCGCGCGGCATTGCTCGCGGCGGTGAGTGAGGCTCAGGGCCAGTTCGGCCCGGCGGATCTATTGATCAACAACGCCGGGGTTATGCTGCTGGGTGAAATGTCCAAACAGGACCCGGCGCAGTGGGACCAGATGTTCGACGTCAACGTGAAGGGTTTGCTCAACGGCCTGCACGCTGTAGTGACCGGGATGGTCGAGCGTAAGCAAGGGACCATCATCAACATCAGCTCGGTGGCCGAGCGCAAAACCTTCCCCCGACACGTTGCCTATGTCGGCAGCAAATTCGCCGTGCATGGTTTGTCGGAAAACCTGCGCGAAGAGCTCTCTGCGCACAAGGTTCGAGTCATCACCATTGCACCGGGCGCCGTAGAAACCGAGTTGCTCGGGCACACTACCGATGAAGCGATCAAAAGTAGCTACCAGGCGTGGAAACAGGAAATGGGCGGCACGGTACTGAACGCTGACGATGTCGCGGCGGCGATCGGGTATGCCTATCAACAGCCGCAGAACGTGTGCATTCGGGAGATTGTATTGGCCGCAACGCGGCAGCAGGCCTGACATCTTTTGCAGGAGCTTGATCACCATTGCCGGCTTACCCGCGATGGTGTCCTCGAAAAAACCGCTAATCCAACCCGCGCAACCGCCCCTCCAGAAACCGCCGTTCCGGCACCTGCTGCGTCAATTCCAGCGCTCGCCCATACGCCGCCCGAGCCTCTTCCACCCGGCCCAACTGCCGGCAGAACTCGGCCCGGGCCGAATGCGCCAGATGGTAATCGAGCAATTCGCCACGCTGCAGAATCCCGTCGACCAGCGTCAACCCCACCAATGGCCCATCACGTCGTGCCAACGCCGCCGCACGATTGAGTTCAACCACCGGTGACGGCACCGCCCGCAGCAACACGTCATACAAACCCACAATCTGCGGCCAATCCGTTTCCTGCGCAATCGACGCCTCGGCGTGCACCGCCGCAATCGCCGCTTGCAGGCAGTAAGGTCCGAAGCGTCCGCCGGACAAAGCACGCTCGATTAACCCGCAGCCTTCGGCGATCAGTCCGGCATCCCACAGCCCGCGGTCCTGCTCGTCCAGCACAATCAACTCGCCATCGGCGCAGGTTCGTGCCGGGCGGCGGGATTCGTGCAGCAGCATCAGCGCCAACAACCCCATTACTTCCGGCTCCGGCAGCAGCTCCATCAACAGACGACCCAGGCGAATGGCTTCGCAAGTCAGATCCTCACGGGTCAATTCGACTCCGACGGACGCCGAGTATCCTTCGTTGAACACCAGGTAAATCACCCGCAACACGCTGTCGAGGCGCTCGGGTAATTCCGTCAGCGTCGGCACTTGGTAAGGGATTTTTGCATCGCGAATCTTCGCCTTGGCCCGAACGATCCGCTGGGCGATGGTGGCGGGTGCAGCGAGGAATGCCCGGGCGATTTCTTCGGTGGTCAGGTCGCAGACTTCTCGCAGCGTCAGCGGCACCTGGGCGTCGGCCGCCAGTGCTGGGTGACAGCAGGTAAAAATCAGCCGCAGGCGATCGTCTTCCACTTCCTCGCCACTCCAGTCGGCCTGCTCCAGTTCCTCCAGTTGCGCGATCAATAGCGGGCGAGAGGCGTTGAAACGGGCACGCCGACGCAACACGTCGATGGCCTTGAAGCGCCCAGTGGACACCAGCCAGGTCCGCGGATTCGCCGGCACACCGTCCCGTTGCCAGCGTTCGACTGCGACGAAGAATGCTTCATGCAGCGCCTCTTCAGCCAGGTCGAAATCACCGAGCAGGCGAATCAACGTCGCCAGGATTCGCCGCGAATCTTCACGGTAAACCTGCTCGACCCGAGCACTGACAGCAGTGCCAGGCATCAGTCCGGCATGCCTTCGGTCACCAGCGTGACCAATCGATCCAGGCTCTGCCCCCAACCATCATGAAAGCCCATGGATTCGTGAGCCTGGCGGTCTGCTTCCGACCAATGCATCGCCCGCGCCGTGTACAGCGTCTTGCCTTCACGTTCTTCGAGCGTCACCTGCGCCGACATGAACGGTTTTCCCGACGGAATCCAGCCAGGAACAAACGCATCGGTAAACACCAGCCGCTCGGGCGCGACGATTTCCAGGAACACCCCCAGGGTCGGGTATTCGGTTCCATCCGGTGCGCGCATCAGGGTGCGAAATTGCCCGCCCACCCACAGGTCCATTTCGCATTCAGGCGTGGTCATTCCGTGGGGCCCCCACCACTGGGAGAGCAAGGCCGGCTCGGTCCAGGCGCGAAAAATTTTGCGCCGCGGCGCATCGATCAGGCGGCTGATGGATAACTCGAAAGCAGCAGGGGTCTGTTGAAGGGCATGCGGACTCATGAAAAATCTCCTGTTGTGATTGTTATTCAGGGATTCAACTGGCGAACGGGACGCACCTCGACACAGCCCACCCGGGCCGCCGGGATATTCCCGGCGACCTGCAAGGCTTCATTAAGGTCCCGGGCATCAATCAGGTAGAAGCCGGCCAACTGCTCCTTGGTCTCGGCAAACGGACCGTCGGTAATTGACACCTTGCCATTGCGCATGCGCACGGTGGTGGCGGTCTGGACCGACTCCAGCGCCTCGGCCGCGATCATCCGACCGCTGCCCTGGATCGACTCGGCATAGGCCATGCACTCTTCGTCTTTGGGGCTCTCTGGCAGCGAATGCAGTTCATGTTCGTTGCTGTAGACCAGGCATAAATACTTCATGGCACACTCCCGGATCGCACGGATCAACTATGGCTCAGTTTGGCGCCCTGGCGCCCTTTCCCGACGACCAGCCCGCAGATCAGGGCTGCAGATCGAACAGCACGGAGCCGCTCGCCATGTCGAACGGAGCTGACCAGTGTTCATGCACGATGCGCCACTGACCTGCGTCGCGACGGTAGCAGGCGGTGACGCGCATCCAGCAGGCCTGGGTCTCGCCCTTCTCGTTGGCACCGCCGCAATGGGTCAGCCAGTGGGCAAAAGCGATGTGCTCGTCGGCGACGATGTTGACGTGGTCAAAGTCGAAGGTGTGCGGGCCCTGGCACATTTCCATGCACTCCAGCCAATGTGCGCGGTAGGCGGCCTTGCCGCGAAATTGCAGGGCCTTGACCGCATCGTAGGAGACGACGTCGTCGGCATACAGGGCCATGATTTTCTCGACATCCTTGCCGATCACCGCTTGGCGGTAAGTATCGATCAGGGCCTGGATTTCGGTGGTCGCAGTCATGAGCGTTCTCCGTGGTTGTTGTGTAGACACCCTTAGTCGTCTGGTGGAATGCCAAATCGACAGTCCAAATAAAAATAAACCCTGCATGCAAAATCGCTAGAATCCGGGAACCATTTCTGTTGGAACAAGGACTCTCCAGTGACAGCCCAACTCGTGCCTTATGAAAGCCTGACGACGCTCCAGCGCCAGCAGGTCGAGGCCATTGAAGTTCATCCGCAGCAGATCCCGTTCTGCGGCGATATCCACGGCGCGCTGCATACCCTGCTGTCCAAGCCGGGCCCAGGGGTCAAGGGATTTGCCCTGCTGGTCGACGGAGTTCCCGTCGCCTTCCTGCTGCTCAAACGCCCGCCGGTGCTGCCTGCCTGGGCCAATGAACACAGCGCCACTTTGCATGCGCTGCAGGTCGATCAAAGGGCTCAAGGCAAGGGCTACGGCAAGGCTTGCCTGCAAGCGCTGCCCGAAGTGGCGCGCCAGGCCTGGCCGGAGATCAGGGGGCTGGAACTGTCGGTGGACGCCGACAATACGGCGGCGATCGCGCTGTACGGGAAGTTCGGCTGGGTCGACAGCGGCGAAGCTTATCGAGGCCGGATCGGCTACGAACGGCGCATGGGCCTGGTATTTGAGGAGTTGGGTCATGCTCAACAGCATTGAAGAATTGGAAGCCCTGTACGGCCTCCCCCACGACCGCGCCGTGCGCAAGCAGATCCCCTTCCTCAACGAGGACTACCAGGCGATGGTCCGCGCTTCGCCGCTAGTGATCATTAGCTCGGTAGGCCCCGACGGCATGGACGGCTCGCCGCGGGGCGACACGCCCGGTTTTGTGCGCATCATCGATTCGCAGACCCTGGCCATCCCCGACCGCCCCGGCAATAACCGCATCGACACGTTGCGCAATGTGGTGCTGGATTCGAGGGTGTCGCTGCTGTTCATCATTCCGGGGATCGGCGAGACACTGCGGGTCAACGGCACGGCGCAAATCAGCGCCGAACCGCAGTTGCTGGAGAGTTTTGCGGTCAACGGCAAGGCGGCGCGTACAGTGATGCTGGTGACCGTGGACGCGGCGTATTTCCATTGCTCGAAGGCGATGGTGCGCTCGGACCTGTGGAACCCGGAGAACTACCTGGATCGCTCGGCACTGCCGACGGCGGGAGCGTTTCACAAGCGGTTGAATGATGGGGCGTTTGATGCGGAGTCGTATGACCGGGACGCACCAGCGCGGGTGAAGGATACGCTCTACTGAATGCCGTACCGAATCCCTGTAGGAGCGAGCTTGCTCGCGAAAAACCTGAGGACGCCGCGGGGTGTCAGGTGCCCAGCGTGATCGTTGACGTCCATCGCGAGCAAGCTCGCTCCTACAGGCGGCGGGGTGCCAGGTGCCCGCTCCCACACGGGAATCGCGCTACAGGGTCAGGATCATCTCATGCCACGCCATCCCGCCATGATCCGACGCCGATGGCTTGATGTAGGCAAAACCGAAACCGGCATACAGCGGGACATGCCGCTTCTTGCACATCAGATGGATGCTCGCCTTGCCCATAGCGCGCATCCGTTCGATGAACTCGCCCAACAACACTTTCGCCAAGCCCTGCCCCTGATAATCCGGGTGCACCACCACCGACATGATCACCACGTTGGGCCCTGCCGGATCGTGGCCGATCAATTCCTTGAAGGCCTCGTCCGACATCTCCACTTCAAACGCCGCACCGGAATTGATGAAACCGGCTACCACACCGTCGCCTTCGGCGACGATGAAACCCTCAGGCCAGGTGGCAATGCGTGTCGCGATCTTTTCCCGGGTCGCGGCTTCATCGCCTTCGTAAGCGACGGTCTCAATGGCATAGCAGCGATCCAGGTCTGCAGGCGTGACGAGGCGGATAACAGGGGTCATGGCAACTCGATGTCAGCGATGAAAAAGGTCGGCGATCATAGATTATTCCGGCTTGAGCGGCAGCCAGATTTCCAGCACGCCGGTGTTCAGTGTCGGGTTGAAGTCTGCGCTGTAGCGCTCGAATTCCGGCGCGTCCGCAGCCTCGCGACCGGATTGTGGTAGCCAGGTTTTCCAGATGTACTGGAAAGTCTGGGGCAACCTGTCCAGCGCGCCTTTGTGCTCGAACACTGCGTATTGCTGGGGCTGAACCTCGACCCAGCGGTATTTCTCGGGCAGGTCATCGAGCTTGCTGATCTCGACGCCGGCAATGTATTCGAAGCCGCCCTTGCCATCGGGATTGCAGCAGATACCGTAGGTCACTTCGCCCTGCTGACCGGGAATATTGCCGATCTCGGGGATGAATTTTTCCCACAGATCGGGGATACCCGCGGTGGTCTCCTGGGTGAATCGTCCGCCAAGCCCTGCAATTAACAGGAAGTGGCCATGCTCGAGGCGAGGCTCAGTCACTTCCACGGTTTTTTGCTCGTCCATGACTCGACTCCTGGAATGTAAAAAATGGGTTCGGCTGGCAGTATAGAAGCCAAACCCGATTCGCCAAATTACAGTGTGTGCAACTGCTCGACGGCTGCGCCACCGAAAAACTCGTTATAGCCGGATAGAACCACATAGACCGCGAAATAGCAGAAGATCGCTGCAGAAGCCATATAGGAATAGCGCAACAGCTTATCGCCCAGCAGCTTGCCGCCATGACTCGCAGCGAAGCACAGGCCGCCGCTCCACAACAACCCGGCGCAGAAGAAACCAACCAGGAACAAGGCCGACCCCAGCGGGCCACCGGCCCCCGAGCGCGCAATCAAGGTGCCGCCCACTGCGGCGAACCAGAGGATGGCGCTGGGCGACGACATGGCCAGGAAGATCCCGCGCAAGAACTCCTTGCGATGGGAGTTCTGCCCCACCTCGGCAGTTTGCGCCAGCACTGCTTCGTGGTGAATGGCCGAATAGATCATCTTCGCCGCGAAGTACACCAGCAGCGCCGAGCCACCGATCCACAACACCCAGCGCACGGTTTCGTATTGCAGCAAAACCGTCATGCCCGCCAGTGCCAGCACGGCGTAGATCAGGTCGCCGACGCAGGTCCCCAAACCCAGGGCAAAACCCTGGAAATAGCCGCGTTGCATCGCCAGGGTGATCATCGCGATATTGGCCACGCCAATGTCCAGGCACAGAGAAAGGCTCAGCAAGAAGCCACTGGTGAATTCCATCTAACGGTTTCCTTCGGAAAATTTTGTTTACAAAGCCACTGGACAGTCTGCCATAGCTGCCCTTACATTCCGCCACAGGCCACCGCAGTGGCCAGCGTCGCTCGGACGGTTCCGGGCGCTTACGTTATCCGAGGCAACAATGGCCGAACAAGGTTCGCCGCGCCGCTTTGCGCGCATAGATCGACTCCCCCCTTATGTTTTCAACATCACCGCCGAGCTGAAAATGGCCGCCCGGCGTCGTGGCGAAGACATTATCGACTTGAGCATGGGCAACCCCGACGGCCCGACGCCGCCGCACATTGTCGAGAAACTGGTCACCGTCGCCCAGCGCGAAGACACCCACGGTTACTCCACGTCCAAGGGCATACCGCGCCTGCGCCGGGCGATTTCCAACTGGTACAAGGATCGCTATCAGGTCGACATCGACCCGGAAACCGAAGCCATTGTCACCATTGGCTCCAAGGAAGGCCTGGCGCACCTGATGCTGGCCACGCTGGATCAGGGCGACACCGTGCTGGTGCCTAACCCCAGCTACCCAATTCACATCTACGGTGCCGTGATAGCCGGCGCCCAGGTGCGGTCGGTGCCACTGATTCCCGGCGTGGACTTCTTCGCCGAGCTGGAACGGGCGATTCGCGGCTCGATTCCCAAGCCGAAGATGATGATTCTCGGTTTCCCGTCCAATCCCACGGCCCAGTGCGTGGAACTGGATTTCTTCGAGCGGGTAATCGCCCTCGCCAAGCAGTACGACGTGCTGGTGGTGCACGACCTGGCTTACGCGGACATCGTCTACGACGGCTGGAAAGCCCCGTCGATCATGCAGGTGCCAGGTGCCAAGGACATTGCGGTGGAGTTTTTCACCCTGTCCAAGAGCTACAACATGGCCGGGTGGCGCATCGGGTTCATGGTCGGCAACTCGGAACTGGTCAATGCCCTGGCACGGATCAAGAGCTACCACGACTACGGCACCTTCACCCCGCTGCAAGTGGCGGCCATCGCCGCGCTTGAGGGGGATCAGCAGTGCGTCAAGGACATCGCCGAGCAGTACCGGCAGCGGCGTAATGTGCTGGTAAAAGGCCTGCATGAACTGGGCTGGATGGTGGAAAACCCGAAAGCGGCGATGTACGTCTGGGCCAAGATTCCCGAGGCTTACGCGCATCTGGGCTCGCTGGAGTTCGCCAAGAAGTTGCTGGCCGAAGCCAAGGTCTGCGTCTCGCCGGGCGTGGGGTTCGGCGAATACGGCGATGATCATGTGCGGTTCGCCCTGATCGAAAACCAGGACCGAATCCGCCAGGCTGTCCGCGGGATTCGCGGGATGTTCCGCGCGGATGGGCTGACCAGCAAAACCAACAGCTAACACACCCTCAGGACCTGGCAGTTCTGATAGTTCACGGAGCAGGGGCACTATGAAATGATGCCTGCTGCCCCGTGGTTTTATCGGACCTGCCCATGCCCCCCAGCAAATACGTTCACTCATCGCAGTAGCTCGCTATTGGTCACCGACCACAAACAGTCGGTACTTGCTGAAATCGCCAGCGGTAGAACCAATCTCTTCGCCTACTCTGCCTACGGCCAGCGATCCTGCAAACAGGTGTCCATGACCGGGCTTGGATTTACTGGCGAACTGCGTGAGGCTGGACTTGATGGGTACATTCTGGGTAATGGATATCGCGCCTATAACCCGAGATTGATGCGATTCCACAGCTCAGACAGGTTCAGCCCGTTTGGCAAGGGAGGGCTGAACGCTTATCTGTATTGTGGTGGCGAGCCGATGATGCGGGCGGATCCGAGTGGCCAAGGTTGGTTTAGCGTATTCGCCACTTTGAATGAGCTTTTTTCGGGAGTGGGCCAGGCAGGTGGAGTGGTGAGCAAAACGAAATCAGTCCAAACCGTTAAGGACAGTGGTTTCAAGACCGCAGTGGGTCGCGTGGTTGATCAACTCTTCGCCAATGCCGACAGCCCTCGCCTAACCCAACAGAAAACAGGAGGTCGTCGAGCACGCGGCGCGCGCTCGAAGAAAGACAGTCACCCCCATTCGGCACCTGGCTTACCTTTACAGACGAGCGTTAATAACCAGCCGCCTGATAGCGGCGCAGGTGCCCCTGGTTTCGTTCTGGCAGGCAACTATGGTCAACGTAATCAAAACGCATACACAAAAATGAGGACGCGGGATGGCCTAACTATCAAGGGCGTTGAATCCGGCAGACATCAAGTTCCTTCAACTTCCAGTGCCAACGACGCCTCCCGCATCCGCCGTGGATAAGAAGTTGATTCACCCCCCGAACACCCACAAAAAAACCGCATCGCTGCGGTTTTTTTGCGCCTGCCAATCGCTTACACGAACATCGACAGCAGCAGAATAAAGCCCAACCCCACCACCGACAGGATGGTTTCCATCGCGGTCCAGGTTTTGAAGGTTTCTGCCACAGTCATGTTGAAGTACTGCTTCACCAGCCAGAAACCGGCGTCGTTAACGTGGGACAGGATCAACGAACCAGCACCAGTGGCCAATACCAGCAGCTCACGGTTCACACCCGGAATCATCCCTACCACCGGTACCACGATGCCTGCACCGGTGATGGTCGCCACCGTGGCCGAACCAGTCGCAATACGGATCACGGCAGCTACCAGCCAGGCCAGCAAAATCGGCGAGATCTGCGCGTTGACGGCCATGTGGCCGATAACGTCACCCACCCCGCTGGTCACCAGCATCTGCTTGAAGCCACCACCGGCACCAATAATCAGAATGATCGCGGCCGTCGGCGCCAGGCTGGAGTCGAGCAATTTGAGAATCTGGTTGGAGCCGATGCCCTGCCGGTGGCCGAAGGTGTACAGCGACAGCAGCAACGCCAGCAACAGCGCCGAGATCGGGTGACCAATCAGGTCCATGAAGGAGCGGAAGAAATTGCCGTCCGCCAGCGCAACATCGGCGAAGGTCTTGAGCAGCATCAGGAACACCGGCAGTAACACGGTGATCAAGGTAATGCTGAAGCTGGGCAGTTCTTTAGCGTCCGGCTCGCGCGCCAGTTGATCCACCAGCTCCTGATTGGGATGGCCGGGAATGTATTTGGATATGAAAGTACCGTAGATCGGCCCAGCAATGATGGCGGTTGGCAGCGCCACGATCAGCCCGTACAGGATAGTCTTGCCAATGTCGGCACCGAACACGCCGATCGCCAGCAATGGACCCGGATGCGGTGGCACCAGGCCGTGCACTGCCGACAGGCCGGCCAGCAGCGGGATGCCGATCTTGATGATCGACACACCGGTACGCCGCGCAACGATGAACACCAGCGGGATCAGGAGTACGAAGCCGATTTCGAAGAACAGCGGGATGCCGACCAGGAAGGCCGCGAACATCATGGCCCACTGCACCTTGTCCTTGCCGAATGCGCGAATCAGGGTCTGGGCGATCTGGTCTGCCCCGCCGGATTCGGCCATCATTTTGCCGAGCATGGTCCCCAGTGCCAGGATGATCCCGACAAAACCCAGCACCCCGCCGAAGCCGTCCTGGAATGCCTTGATGATGGTGCCGATCGGCATGCCCGAGGTCAGGCCGAGAAATGCGGCGGCGATGATCAGGGCAATGAACGGGTGGAATTTGAACTTGGTGATCAGGACGATAAGCCCGATCACCGTGACCACTGCATCAAGCAGCAGGAACGTCTCGTGGGACATGCCAAACATTAGGGGTGTCTCCTGGTTGTTGTTGTTATTAAAGCGGGTAAATCGCAGGCCATCAGGACAGCGCTATCTTTTCGCACAAAACTCATACGGCGAGTTTCAGGCCATGTTCGAGCCACCAGCGGTGTGCTTGAACGGCCAGCTCGTTGACGGAATGACTGGAGGCGTCCAGCGCCAGGGTCAGCGGTTCGCCCTTGGGCGACTCGAGTGTGGCGAACTGGCTGTCGATCAGGGTCGAAGGCATGAAATGGCCGGGCCGGTGCGACACGCGCTCGGCGGCCACTTCAGGGGTCAATTCGAGAAATACAAAACCCAGACCCGGCAACGCGCCGCGCAATACTTCGCGGTAGCTGTGCTTGAGGGCCGAGCAGGTCAGCACCGGGCGTTGGCCCTGAGCGTCGACGCGGCGCAGTTCATCGCACAGGCTGTCGAGCCAGCCGGCACGGTCTTGATCATTGAGGGGGATGCCTGCGCTCATCTTTTCGATGTTGGCAGCAGGATGGAAGGTGTCGCCTTCTATGGCGGTTGCGCCACTGAGCTGGCACAAGGCTTCGCTGACGCAGGTTTTGCCGCAACCGGCTACGCCCATGATGACCAGGGCGGTGATGGGATGATTCATGTAACACCTCAGCACGCAGACAGCGCTACCTTTGTCAGCTTTGACACCGGATCAAAAGCAGAAGTTGCCGACGCCTTCTTGTCATTTTTGTGGGTTGCAACATTTCGTACCCAACGCCGAAAAGCGAGGTTCAGGCAAAACTCGCTTACGCATTTGCAGCTGCTTCGGGACAGCGCTACCTTAGTGCCTCGAATTTTGTTTGGCAAGCCGTCCGATGATCTCACCTAAAAACGATAAAAATACGCGTACCACTGGCCGCCCTACTCTCAACGAAGTGGCGCGCCTGGCCGGTGTCAGCCCGATTACCGCTTCCCGCGCCCTGCGCGGGGTCAGTACAGTGGCCACCGATCTGGTGGAGAAAGTGCAGAAGGCGGCGCTGGAACTCAACTACGTAGTCAACCCCGCCGCCCGTGCCCTCGCCTCTGCACAGGGCCATTCCGTAGTGGTGCTGGTACCGTCGCTGTCCAACCTGCTGTTCATTGAAACCCTGGAAGCCATTCATCAGGTTTTGCGTCCCAAGGGCTTCGAAGTGCTGATCGGTAACTTCCATTACTCGCGCGACGAAGAAGAAAACCTGCTGCGCAACTACATGGCCTATCAGCCCAGGGGCTTGCTGCTGACCGGTTTCGACCGGACTGAAAGCTCGCGACGCATGATCGAGGCCAGCAACATCCCGTGTGTGTACATGATGGAACTGGACAGCGCCGCCGGGGTGAACTGCGTGGGCTTTTCGCAGCTGGCAGCGGGTGAGACGGCGGCGCAGCATTTGCTTTCCCGTGGTCGCAAGCGCCTGGCCTACATCGGCGCCCAGCTGGACCAGCGCACCCTGTTGCGCGGCGAAGGTTTTCGCAAGGCGCTGCAACAGGCCGGGCTGTACGATCCGGATCTGGAGGTCCTGACTCCGCGCGCGTCTTCCGTCGGCCTCGGTGGAGAGTTGTTCATGCAGTTGCTGGCCAGTCATCCCGACGTCGACGCAATTTTTTTCGGCAACGACGACCTGGCCCAGGGTGCGTTGCTGGAAGCCATGCGGTTCGGGATCAAGGTCCCGGAACAGGTGGCTATCCTGGGTTTCAATGACCTGCCGGCCTCCGCGCACATGGTGCCGCGCCTGAGCAGCATCAGTACTCCGCGAGAGGCCATAGGCCGTCGTTCGGCGGAGTTGATGCTGACCTTGCTGGCCGGCAATACCGTAGCCAAGCCGGTGCTGGATATGGGGTTTGAGCTGAAGGTGCGCGAGAGCACGTAATCGCCAGCAGCTACTGCACGATCAGTTGTTGGCCATGTGCTCCACAAACGCCAATGCCCCCTTCTGCAGCGGCTGGCTTTTGAGCCACACCGCATGCACCGGCAGCACCAGGCCATTCTCGATATTGCGGAAGTTCAGGCGCTTGAACCGGCCAGCGTCGAGTAATGGCTGCACCACCGACAGCGGGAAATTGCCCCAACCCAGTCCGGCTTCAACCATATCGAGCGCCATCGCCAGGGTGTCGGTACGCCAATGGGACTCGCCCACCAAAGGCCGCGTCTCACTGATCGGCAGGTCACAGCTGGCGACGATGATCTGGCGCAAGTGCACCAAGTCCTCCAGAAACAGATCTTGCCCCTGTATCAACGGGCAGTCAGCCGCCAGTGTGGCAATCATCCGTTCCGAACCGACGAACTGGAAACGCTCGAGCACGTTCATGCTCAAGCCGGCGAACGCCAGGCAAACACTCACCCGGCCGCTGTGCAGCATGGCCAGCACATCATCCTGTGGCGCACTGAGCAGTTCGACGTCGAGTAGTGGAAAACGCCGGGCAATGACCTTGATCGCTGCCAGCACCGCGCGCTTGTCCATGTCCGCCACCACTGCAATCGACAACTTGCTTTCCAGCCCCAACGACAGCTCGATGGCATGCACCTGCAACTGCTTGAGCTGCTCGGCGATCAGCCGTGCATGGGGCACCAGCGCAGTGGCCATGGCGGTGGGTACCGGTTCGCGATGACTGCGATCAAACAACGGGTAACCCAGTTCGGCTTCCAGGTTGGCGATGCCCATGCTGACCGCCGACGGTACCCTGCCCAGGAATCGGGCTGCAGCAGAAAACGATCCGCGCTCGATGACGGCAAGGAACAGTTCGATGCTGTCGCTGTTGAAATTCATGCTCACCTATCAATAGAACTGAAAGCTTCTGACTTTTTCTGTCATCAACATTGAAGCTATCTTGCGCCGCCTCCGCCAGTCTGTTCAACAAACCTGGCCGTTTATCCGTTCCAAAGAGGTTATATCCGTGCAAGGTGTTAAACGAAAGCTGGTCTACGTGTCGCTGTATGAAATCATCGGAATGACATTCTCGGCACTGGGTCTGGCGCTGTTGTCGGGCTCATCTCCCGGCAGCACCGGCCCCTTGGCCGTGATCATCACCACCATCGCCGTGACTTGGAATCTCATCTACACCTCGCTGTTTGAGCGCTGGGAAAGCCGTCAGGTCTCGCGTACCCGCACCGTGATACGACGCATCGCCCATGCAGTGGGATTTCAACTAACCTTGATAGTGTTTCTGATCCCGTTGATAGCCTGGTGGATGAACATCAGCCTCGTACAAGCCTTCCTGCTGGACGTGGCGCTGATCGTCTTCATCCCCTGCTACACGTTCGCGTTCAACTGGCTGTTTGATCGCACCTTTGGTTTGCCCGCGTCTGCACTACCGGACCCGGCCTGATTGCCAGTCGGCCGACACCCTGTCAGATTCCTGAAGCGGCCGATCGCTAAAGGAGTAGCTCAATGGAACATGCACTGAAAATTCTTGGTAAAGCGTCCTCAATCAACGTCAGAAAAGTCCTGTGGACCTGCGACGAACTGGGCGTTTCCTACGAACGTGAGGACTGGGGCAGCGGATTCGCGTCGACCCACAGCCCTGAGTTCCTCAGGCTCAACCCCAATGCCCAGGTGCCAGTGATCATCGACGACGCTGGCGTGTTGTGGGAATCCAATACCATCTGTCGTTATCTCGCCGGCAAGCACCACAACATCGAACTGTTGCCGACCGAGCCGGCAGCCAGGGCGCGTGTCGAGCAATGGATGGACTGGCAGGCCACTGAACTCAATCGTTCCTGGCGTTACGCGTTCACCGGCCTGGTGCGTCGGGATCCGGAGTGTCTCGACCCGCACTTGATCGCCACCGGGGTGCGCGGTTGGAACCAGAAAATGGCGATACTCGAGCAGCAGCTGAAGGCGACCGGCGCCTATGTCGCCGGGCCGCACTTCACCGTGGCCGATATCGTCATCGGTCTGTCGATCAACCGCTGGCTGATGACGCCAATGGATCGCCCCGACCTGCCCGCCGTCGATGAATACTTTCAACGGCTGGCGCAACGCCCGGGGTTTCTTAAACATGGCTGCAATGGCTTGCCATGAAGTCGCCTGAGTTGCTTGATCGCCAGCGGCCTGCACAGCGGTCCTTGACGTCCATCGCGAGCAGGCTCGCTCCCACTGGTGCTCATTTCAAATTCAGGGGATGTGCACGGACCAAACAAGCGCAGCGCGCCGGCTTGATGCCTTGGTCGGCCCGAAGGCCGCCACGGCGAAGCTGTTGATCGCAGGCGCCCCGTTAACCGCGCTGGCCGAATGCAGGTATTGCGCAGCGCGGCGATCAGTTCAACTGCAGCGTCGAGTTGAACTGGCTGATCGCATCCACCACATGTCGCGAGCCCTGCTGGATTTCCACGATCACCTCCCCCGCCTCGTTCGCCAGTTCGACGCCCAGCCCGGTTCTGCTCAGGCTTGACTGCATGCTCGTCACAGCGCTCAGCGACAGGTCATGGTTTTTGCGCACCACTTCGACAATCTCCAGCGTCGCCTGGCTGGTCCTCGCTGCCAGACTGCGTACTTCGTCGGCCACCACCGCAAAGCCACGGCCGTGCTCTCCCGCACGAGCCGCTTCGATGGCTGCGTTGAGTGCCAGCAGGTTGGTCTGGTCGGCGATGCCGCGAATGGTCTGGACGATGGTGCCGATGATTTCGGACTGTTTGCTCACGGCATCGATGCTCTGCGCCGCCTCGTTCAGGTCCCGGGAAATGTCCTGGATGATCTGGACGGTCTGCTGCACCACCTGAGAGCCCTTCTGTGCACAGGCATCGTTTTGTACCGAGGTGCTGTGGGCCGATTCCGCAGCGGTCTGCAGGGTGGTGACCTGAGACGTGATGTCACTGGCGAACTTGACTACTTTGTACAGGCGCCCCTTGGCGTCGAACAGGGGGTTGTAGGACGCTTCCAGAAATACCGTATGGCCGTACTTGTCCTTGCGCTCGAACCGGTGCGAGTGATACTCGCCGCGATTGAGCGAGGCCCAGAACGCTTTGTAGGCTTGCGTCTCGCTTTCACTGCGATGGCAAAACATGCTGTGGTGCTGGCCGACGACTTCGTTCAGCGAGTAGTGCATGGTTTTCAGGAAGTTATCGTTGGCCGTGATGACGGTACCGTCCGGCTTGAATTCGATGACGGCCATGGAGCGCCCGATAGCGGCGAGCAGGCTGTTGTTTTCGTGCTCATTGTTGATCCGGTCGGTTATGTCCGCCGCTACTTTCATCACGCTGCGGACCTGTCGGTCGGCACCGTACACTGGCAGGTAGCTGGCCTCCAGCCAGACCTCCCGGCCGTTCCTGTCCAGCCGCAAAAATGTGCCGCTGACCGGCTCACCCCGCGCCAGGTCCCGCCACAACTTCGCGTATTCCTCGCTGCGATAAAACGCTTCTTCACAAAAGATCCGGTGGTGCTTGCCGCGAACTTCTTCGGCGGTATAACCCATGGTGCTGCAGAAATTCTCATTGGCATCAATGACGATGCCATCGGGGGTAAACTCGATCATTGCCATCGAACGGCTGACAGCCGCCAGCTTGGCATTGGCTTCGGTCAACGCGCAACTGAAGCGCTCGATTTCCAGCAGGTCAGCCTTGTGATGTAGGTTAAACATGGTCGTATCACCCTAAGCGCGGTCTTTTTGAATGAAGAAAGTTGTTCGGCCTTTCTACGTATCCACCACAGTGTTCCATGGGACAGGCATACGCCCCCTCTGGTGGAGGGTTCGCTCAGGTGATAAATGATGTTCAATCGGAGGGTCCATGATGCGACGCTCTTATCAAGACATCCTTCTCTTGATAGCCCGGAATCGAGCCAACCCCTGACAGTTTCATGAATAATTCCCTTTTGCGTGTGGCTCCTTGACATTACCAATCAGCATAGACAGGCAATAACCGTAATCAAGGCCACTAGTCGGCCAGCACTCAACATAAATTGAACTTTTTCCGTTTTACTGGGCGAACAACACAAACATAGGGGAAAACGCAATGCTGACGATTCTGTCATCGTAAGGCGCCAGCCTGTCCTGACCGTGCACCTCGGTCCATACGCCTGAGGCGCTGGCTTTTTCCGGAATGCTGAAAGGGCAGCAGCCCCGGCCCAGGCGTACTTCCTTAATGTTGCTCATCATCATGTTGCCAATGGCGCCGGGCCCATCGATGCCGAAGATCTTCACGGTGTGGATTTTATTGTTGTGCTGCCAGGACGAGACCTGCTTGCCGAAGTTGTAGTCCGTCAGGTTGACGGGTCGGCTTGAGGGTTTGCTCAACAACGACAACTTCCTGCCGGTGAAACCCGGGTTCTCCCACAGGCACAAATATCCAAAATCACAGATCCCATCCGATTGATGGTTTTCACCGGGGATAGGGAATGTCACGACCACCGCCCCCTCGTCGTACACCACCTGAATTGGACTGACCTGCCTGCCTCCAGCTTTCCTGATGAGTTGCTCATCGATCAGTTGCTGAACCTGCGCAGATTGCGCGGCACTCATATCAGGTTTGAATACGGCGTATCGAGTCGTTCCAGGCGTCGACTGCATCGCAAAAAAGTAGAGGGTGAAAACCGCGACGCACAGGGCCGCAATAACGAGGAACAATCTGATGACCATGCTGAAATACTCCGCTCCTTGAGACGCTGGTAGTCACCAGCTTCGTTCAGGAGCAGAGTCGGATGCTTGTGCATACCTGTCTACTGTCACAATTGACAGCGTCGACCATCGGTATACCGCAGCCGTGCAGCAGGAGCCTGAGGGCCAGGCTCCCTTGTCTCGGGATCAATGGCCGAACACATCCACCTTCTTGGCCTTCTTGTCCGCGCGCTTTTCATCAGCGGTTTTCGCCGGTTTCTTCTTCGCTGCCTTCTTTGAATCCATGCCTTTGGCCATGATACGTACTCCACTCATACGGGATGTGAGATCAGGTATACACCTATCGCCGCGCGCGCGTTCTTTTATAATCGCAGGCTTTGCGCACCGACAGACCGAACCTATGCCCGACACCCAGTACGCCATGCTCGCGGAGCCTTTGTGGCCCCTGATGAACAAGTTTTATCGCAGCCATCAATCGTCGATGAAAGCCGTGCGTGGCGCTCAGCTATGGGTTGCGCGGCGTGAGCAGGTCATCGGTGCATTGTGTTTGCGGCCGGTGGCGGGCGGGCATTGGTTGACGGGGCTGTTGGTTGATCCTGGCTGTCGGAAACAGGGGATCGCTGGCGCGCTGATCGCCGAGGCCATAAAGGATCTGCAGGGGCCGGTGTGGTTGTTCTGTCATCCGGATTTGCGTGAATTCTACGAGCGTCGCGGGTTTACCTTCGACCCGGCGCTGCCCTATGCAATGGCTGAACGGTTAAGCCGTTATGCACGCAGCAAGCCGATGATTGCGATGGGGCTTTGCAGGGGTGGGCCTGCTCGCGATGGCGTCGAATGACGGCAAATTGTTGCTGACTGATGTTCACCAGCAAGCTCACTCCCACAGGATCACTCGTCGGCGTTCGGGTCAAGTTCTGGAAACATCACTTCGGTAAAGCCGAACTTGCTGAAATCGGTGATGCGCGACGGGTACAGGCGCCCGATCAGGTGATCGCATTCGTGCTGCACCACCCGGGCATGAAAGCCTGACGCGAAGCGCACGATCGGTTGACCTTTGGGATCAAAACCTTCGTAGCGGATTTCCCGATACCGATTCACGGAACCGCGCAGGCCCGGGACCGACAGGCAGCCTTCGAAACCCTCCTCCACCACAGGGCTCAATGGCGTGATCAGCGGATTGATCAGGATAGTCTGCGGCACTGCCTCAGCATCCGGGTACCGTTCGCTGTGCTCGAACCCGAAGATCACCAGTTGCAGGTCAACGCCGATTTGTGGAGCGGCAAGGCCGACCCCGCCGACGCTTTCCATGGTCTGGAACATATCGTCGATCAACTGCCACAGCTCGGGCGTGTCGTACATTTCGACAGGCACTGGCGGGGCGATCCGCAGCAATCGCTCATCGCCCATTTTCAGAATTTCACGGATCATTGGATGACTTCGTCAGTGGATGGCTTGATCGAGTGATCCCGACCTAGTCCGGAAACGTGTTGTTTAGGC
Organism: Pseudomonas violetae; assembly: GCF_023072615.1. Classification (GTDB taxonomy): domain Bacteria; phylum Pseudomonadota; class Gammaproteobacteria; order Pseudomonadales; family Pseudomonadaceae; genus Aquipseudomonas; species Aquipseudomonas violetae. The sequence continues at coordinate 94,727 of NZ_JAKNRW010000011.1, read as the reverse complement.
TCTTCGGCGAACTCTCCGGGGGCTTTTTCTCCCGGGTCCTTGCCTTCGCCGGACATGTGTTCGATCACCGCATTCATTTCCGCGCCCAGCAACAATACGGCAGCAGAAATGTAGAAATAGAGGAGCAACACGATGATCGCGCCGATACTGCCATACATGGCGTTGTAGTTGGCGAACTCCTTGACGTAGAGGCCGAAACCCACGGACGCCAGGATCCACACCACCACCGCCAGCACCGAACCCGGCGTGATGAAACGAAATTCCTGTTTGACGTCAGGCATGACGTAGTAGATCAACGCCACTGCCACCATCAGCAGGATCACTACGACAGGCCAGCGGGCGATGGTCCAAAGGGTCACGATGAAATATTCCATGCCGACCTGTGCAGCGATCCAGCCCATAACCTGCGGCCCAAGCACCATCAGCGCTGCGGCGATCAACAGCATGCCGGCGATGCCGATGGTGTAGAAAATCGACAGCGGAAAGCGTTTCCAGACCGGCCGTCCTTCGACCACGTCGTAGGCAGCATTCATCGCACTCATCATCAAGCGTACGCCGGCAGACGCGGTCCACAACGCGATCACGATACCTACCGAGAGCAAGCCGCCCTTGGATTGCTGCAGCTGGTCGATCACCGGGTTTACCTGCTCCAGAGCTTGGGGCGGCAACACCAGTTCCGACTGCAGGCGCAGCCACGAGAAAAAGTCCGGCAGGTGCAGGAAACCGATAAGGGCGATCAGGAACAGAATGAAGGGGAATAGCGAAAACAACATCTGATAGGCCAGCGCCGACGCATAGGTCGACATCTCGTCATCGATGAACTCTGTGACCGTGCGCACCATCACGCGATGGATGGGCAGACCTTTCATGTCCGGGAAAATCATTAGCGTCTCCTTTCGCCGCAAAATCGGGTTCAAGTCTTGGCGACTCAGGGGCCGTTGCTTTCATCAATGTAGCCTGCATCAAAAATAGCCGTGTTCGGCCACTTTGAAACAAATTCTGTGTTCAAGTTCCAGCTGAAACAAAAACGGCCATCCGCGGATGGCCGTTCATAATAACGTCAAAGGCCATATCAGGCCCCATCGACGCCTTTCTTTACCGCATCTTTGGCTTTGCCCACTGCTTGCTGAACTTCGCCTTTCTTTTCCTGCACGACGCCCTCGGCGCGCATTTTGTCGTTGCCGGTAGCCTTGCCAACGCCTTGCTTGACGTTACCGACCGCTTCGTTGGCTACGCCTTTTACTTTATCGCCAGTGCTGCTCATGGTGTCTCTCCTGTGAACAATTGAACGAACGAAAGTGCTTACAGGAAGATTGACCGGAGGGATTTGCCGGGAGTTTCATTTTTTGTGCTGAACATTTCATCGATCAGGGCAGGTTTGGCTTTATGTTTGCGCGCCAACCCCCGAGAATGTGCAACGTATTCAGGCCAAGGCGCTGAAGAGCCAACCCCGTAGGAATGTTATGAAACTCGATAAAAAGCAGGCCATTGCCCGCAGAAACCAGGAACTCGGCGGTGCTGTGCTTGGCGTCAACAACTGCCATTTCACCGAATTGAACCGTAACCGCAATATCTGGTGGTTCGATATTCCGGTCGCGCGCCTGGCCGTTGGTCAGTACGAATGGATTCACCTGCTGATGCACACCCCCGACACCTACGAACTGCTGCACCTGAAGGTGCCGACGGTGTTCCTGCGCGAGAAGCTCGAGGGTCTGGTCGTGCGCAACGAAGGCAAGCGCAAGGCCGCCTTGAGCCTGGAACTCAGTGCCGACAAGGACTCGTATCTGCAGGACATGCGTCCAGCGGGCACCAACGTGAATTTCGCGCAGTTCCGCCTGTAAAAACACTGTGGCGAGGGAGCTTGCTCCCGCTGGGCTGCGAAGCGGCCCCAAATCGGTACTCGCGGTTCTCCAGACCGATAATGATCCAGGAACCAGGGGTCCGCTACACGGCCCAGCGGGAGCAAGCTCCCTCGCCACAGAGGCGAAAAAAAACCCCGCACCGGCGGGGTTTTCTGTGGCTTACGCGGTAGCTTTCTTCGCGTTGATCTTCTTCAATTCTTCATCACGCAATTCGCGCCGCAAAATCTTGCCGACGTTGGTGGTCGGCAGCGCGTCGCGGAATTCCACGGAGCGCGGCACCTTGTACCCGGTGACATTGGCGCGCATGTGCTCCATCACCTGTTCCTTGGTCAGGGTCACGCCCGGCTTGGCAACGATGAAGATCTTGATCGCTTCCCCCGACTTCTCGTCCGGCACGCCGATCGCTGCGCACTGCAACACGCCCGGCAGTATCGCCAGCACGTCTTCCAGCTCGTTGGGATACACGTTGAAGCCGGACACCAGGATCATGTCTTTCTTGCGATCGACAATACGCATGTAACCATCCGGCTGGATCAGGGCGATGTCACCGGTCTTCAGCCAGCCTTCACTGTCGAGGATTTCATCGGTGGCGTCCTGGCGCTGCCAGTACCCCTTCATCACCTGCGGCCCTTTCACGCACAGTTCACCAATTTCACCCAATGGCTGTTCCGCGCCGGCATCGTTGATGATCTTGCACAGGGTCGACGGCACCGGAATGCCGATAGTGCCGATCTGGATATTCTGGATCGGATTCACCGTGGCCACCGGACTGGTTTCGGTCATGCCGTACCCTTCACAGATGGAGCAACCGGTCACCGCCTTCCAGCGTTCGGCAGCCGCCAGTTGCAGGGCCATGCCGCCCGACAGGGTCACCTTCAGCGCCGAGAAGTCCAGCTTGCGGAAACCCTCGTTGTTGCACAGCGCAACGAAAAGAGTATTGAGGCCGACGAAACCGCTGAACTTCCACTTCGACAGCTCCTTGACCATCGCCGGCAAGTCGCGCGGGTTGCTGATCAAGATGTTGTGGTTGCCGATCAGCATCATCGCCATGCAATGAAAGGTGAAGGCATAGATGTGGTAGAGCGGCAGCGGCGTGATCAGGATCTCGCAACCTTCATTCAGGTTGGAACCCATCAACGCCTTGCACTGCAGCATGTTCGCCACCAGGTTACGATGGGTCAGCATCGCACCCTTGGCCACGCCGGTGGTGCCGCCGGTGTATTGCAACACGGCCACATCGCTGCTGGCCGGGCTGGCTTCGGTAACTGGCTGGCCGTGGCCCTTGCTCAATACGTCGTTGAACTTGATCGACTTGGGCAAGTGATAGGCCGGGACCATTTTCTTCACGTACTTGATGACACTGTTGATCAGCAGGCGCTTGAGCGGCGGCAGCAGGTCGGCGACTTCGGTAACGATGACGTGCTTGACCCCGGTTTTGGGCACCACGGCCTGCGCCAGATGCGCCATGTTGGCCAGGCAGACCAGTGCCTTGGCACCGGAGTCGTTGAATTGATGTTCCATTTCCCGCGCGGTATAGAGCGGGTTGGTGTTGACCACGATCAGCCCGGCGCGGATCGCACCAAATACGGCCACCGGGTATTGCAACACGTTCGGCAATTGCACGGCGATTCGATCGCCAGGCTGCAAGTCGGTATGCTGTTGCAGATAAGCGGCAAAGGCTCCGGACAGTTCGTACAGTTCACCGTAGGTGATTGTCTTGCCCAGGTTGCTGAATGCCGGCTTGTTGGCGAAGCGTTGGCAGGACTGCTTGAGCACTGCCTGAATATTCGGGTACTCGTCCGGATTGATGTCGGCAGCAACCCCGGCCGGGTACTTATCCTTCCAAAAGTCTTCGATCATGGAAGCCCACTCCTCAGCAACGCGAATTCAGCACCGCATTTGATGCGATTATTATTGGTGTTTGGTCAGGGGCAAATCCGGTGTTTTGAACAGGCCGGGAAGTCCCAAAGCGCGCCGAGAGTAGCAGCTTTGCCAGGGGTCGACTAGAGCCAAAAGCGGGCTCTATAGTCACATTAATGACTCTTGAATATCTTATAGTCAGTTTTAGAGCAAAGATTCTATAGGTCACTTAAAAGCAAAAGATCGCAGCCTTCGGCAGCGCCTACAGACGAGCGCATTCTCCTGCAGGAGCTGCCGAAGGCTGCGATCTTTTAGCGTCGTCTGACCCTAACGATATCTAAGCAATATCCCGCAACTCCCGCCGCAAGATCTTGCCCACAGGCGTCATCGGCAACGACTCACGCAACACAATATGCTTGGGTACTTTGTAAGCAGTGAAGTTTTCCTTGCAGTAGGCCTTCAGCTCTTCAAGGCTGACTCCGGACTCGCGCGCCACCACAAACAACTTCACCGCCTCCCCCGAGCGCTCGTCCGGTACGCCGATCACCGCGCAGTTGGCGACTTTCGGGTGGGCCATGACCACGTCCTCGATCTCGTTCGGATACACGTTGAAGCCCGAGACGATGATCATGTCCTTCTTGCGATCGACGATGCGCACAAAACCATCCGGGTCGATCACCGCGATATCACCGGACTTGAACCAGCCCTCGGCATCCAGCACCTCGGCTGTCGCCTCAGGCTTGTGCCAGTAGCCCTTCATGATCTGCGGCCCCTTTATGCACAGCTCGCCGCGCTCACCCAAGGCTTGCTCGACGCCCTCATCGTTGATGATTTTCAGCGTGGTGCCCGGCACTGGCAGCCCCACCGTACCGATGCGCGACTTGTCACCGTAGGGGTTGGTGCAGGCCACCGGCGAAGTTTCGGTCAAACCGTAACCTTCGGTGATGCGGCATCCGGTGAGTTTTTCCCAGCGTTCGGCAGTGGCCTTGACCAACGCAGTGCCGCCGGAATTGGTCAGTTTGAGGCTGGAGAAATCCAGGGTCTTGAAATCCGGATGATCCATCAATGCGACAAACAGCGTGTTGAGCCCCAGCAACGCGGAAAAACGCCAGTTCTTCAGCTCCTTGATAAAGCCCTTGATATCCCGCGGGTTAGTGATCAGCACGTTGTGGTTACCGGTCACCATCATGCACATGCAGTTCGCCGTGAATGCATAGATGTGATACAGCGGCAGCGGCGCGATCATCACCTCCTGCCCTTCGCGCAGCAGCGGCTGACCGTCGCTGCCAAACTGACCGAGGCAGGCACGCGCCTGTTGCATGTTCGCCACCAGGTTGCCGTGGGTAAGCATTGCCCCCTTGGGCAGGCCGGTGGTACCGCCGGTGTATTGCAGCACAGCGATATCGCCCAGACCGGCGTTCAACGGCTTGATGCCCTTCCCTTTGCCCATGCGCAGCGCGCTCTTGAAGGAGATGGCCTGGGGCAATGAAAAAGCCGGTACCATTTTCTTCACTTTGTCGACGACGGTATTGATCAACCAGCCTTTCGCGGCCGGCATCAGGTCACCCATTTTCGCTTCGATCAGGTACTGGATGTCGGTGTCCGGCAGCACTTCCTGGACTTTCTGCCCGAACATGTTCAGGTAGACCAGCGCCCGTGCCCCACAGTCCTTGAATTGATGGCGCATCTCCCGCGCGGTGTACAACGGGTTGGTGTTGACCACGATCAGGCCGGCACGCAAGGCGCCGAACACAGCGATCGGGTAATGCAGGACGTTAGGCATCTGTACCGCGATGCGATCTCCCGGCACCAGGTCGGTATGGGCTTGCAGATACCCTGCAAATGCGGCGCTGTGGCGTTCCAGTTCGGCGTAGGTCAGGGTCACGCCCATGTTGCTGAATGCCGGGCGATCGGCAAATTTCTTGCAGGAACGCTCGAACACCTCGATCACCGACTTGTAGGCCCCGAGGTCGATATCCAGGGGCACGCCGGCCGGGCGCTTGTCATTCCAGAAATCAGGTTGCATTGTTCTTGTCCTCTTTACCTGAGCCTATCCGGGCCGCTGTTCTGTCAGTTCCGTGAAACCTGACGCGAAAAGCGGAGCTTCACGGACACTAGCAGTTATGGCGAATCAGGCAAATACGACCGACACCCTCATTGATCGCGTGAATCTTCCTGCCGTGGTGTAGGGCAGTTCGCACGGCTGCATCAGGAATGCGCTATACAATGCATCGACCCAGCGCAAAGGAATCGCCATGATCCACGACACTTTCTGGCTGACCGCGAGTGACCGCAGCAGCCTGTACGTCAATCAGTGGCTGCCCGCAGCCCCCCTGAAAGCCATCGTGCTGCTGGCTCACGGCATGGCGGAGCACAGCGCCCGCTACGATGGCTTGGCGCAAAAGCTCTGCGACCAGGGCTACGGCGTGTACGCCCCAGACCTGCGTGGGCATGGCAAAACCGCTGAAAATGGCACCTTGGGTCATTTCGCCGACGAAGACGGCTGGTGCAAGGTGGTCGGCGACCTGGCCAGCCTTAATCAGCACATCGGTCAGCAGCATCACGGGGTACCGATCCTGCTGATCGGTCATAGCATGGGCAGCTACATCGCCCAGGCCTATCTGCTGCACCACAGTGCCAGCCTGCAGGGCGCAGTGCTCAGCGGCTCGAACTTCCAACCCGTGGCGCTCTACCGCGCAGCTCGCCAGATCGCCCGCGTCGAACGGCTGCGCCAGGGGCCCAAGGGCCGCAGCGCACTGATCGAGTGGTTGTCGTTCGGCTCGTTCAACAAGCGTTTCAAACCGGTACGCACGCCTTTTGACTGGCTGAGCCGCGACCTGGCCGAAGTAGACAAGTACGCCAATGACCCGCTTTGCGGATTTCGTTGCACCAATCAGCTGTGGGTCGACTTGCTGGGCGGCTTGCAGCAAATCAGCAAAGCGTCCAATCTCGCGCAGATTGATCCGGGCCTGCCGTTGCTGGTGATTGGCGGCGAATGTGATCCGGTGAGTGAAGGCAAGCGTCTCAAAGATCTGGCCAATGCCCTGCGCAAGGCCGGCAGCCAGAATCTGCACCTGATTATTTACCCCCAGGCGCGGCATGAATTATTCAACGAGATCAACCGCGATCAAGTCATCAACGACTTGTTGAACTGGATCGACCAAGCGCTGAGCCACCGCAGACCAACCCGGTCGGAATAGTTTTTTTGCAATTTATTTTATTCGTGACAGGAATTGAAACAGATGACCCAGGTTACCAACACCCCTTATGAAGCTCTCGTAGTCGGCCAGACCGCCAGCTACAGCAAGACGGTCGAAGAGCGCGACATCCAGTTGTTCGCTGCAATGTCCGGCGATCACAACCCGGTGCACCTGGACGCCGAATTCGCTGCAGGCACCATGTTCAAGGAGCGTATCGCCCACGGCATGTTCAGCGGCGCCCTGATCAGCGCAGCCGTGGCCTGTGAATTGCCCGGGCCCGGGACTATCTATATCGGCCAGCAGATGAGCTTCCAGAAGCCGGTGAAGATTGGCGACACCCTGACCGTGCGCCTGGAAATCCTCGAAAAGTTGCCGAAGTTTCGCGTGCGTATTGCCACCCGTGTTTTCAACCAGCGTGATGAGCTGGTGGTGGATGGCGAAGCCGAAATCCTCGCCCCGCGCAAGCAGCAGACCGTGACCTTGCCGACATTGCCGGCGATCAGCATCGGTTGAAAAGCAAAAGACGTAAAAAAACGCCGGATCAACCGGCGTTTTTTGTGGCGCCACGAACGCTTACGAGCGAGCGCGCGCCTGGTTCCGCAGGGCTTTCACCTGGTCGTGATTACGTTGTACGCCGTGGTACTGGCGTTCAACCAGGTCACGAATACCTACCAGATTGTGCTTGTTGATTTTTTCGATGGCTTCTTTGTAAGCCTTCAGCGCATGGTCTTCACCGCGCTCGGCTTCGTTCAGCACGGCTTCTTCATCCTTGCCGGTAAACATGGCTTTCACGTCGACCCAACGGCGATGCAGATCGGCGCCGACGCTGGTAGAAGTTTCCGGATCGCCCCCCATCGAACGCACAGCCGCTTGCAGCTCTGCGGCAGCGGTTGCGCAGTCAGCGGCACGGGTCACGAACAGGGCTTTCAATTCTGGGTGCTTGATGTCTTCAGCGCAGGTCTTGAACCCTTCCTGACCATCTTTGCTGACTTCGATCAGGTCGTTGAGTACAGAGATGGCTTCTTTATTGATGTCGGTCATTTTTCAATTCCTTGCGGGTTGATGAAAGATGCAATAGCTATTGCACCCTGCATGCCAGCTTCTCATTGAAAATAAATCAGTTATTTTTCAATAACTTATACTTTACAGCAAAATCCGTATCCGCTTTTTTTGCATGATCTGTCATTTGGCCTGCATGCAGAATGCCTGTATTTTCAGAATTGACTGAATCAAGACGATCAATTGATGAACCCGCAAAAGCTCGAACTGCTGATTACTCGCGAAATGCCCTTCGGAAAATATAAAGGACGCATCATTGCCGACCTCCCTGGCCAGTACCTCAATTGGTTTGCTCGGGAAGGTTTCCCCCAAGGCGAGCTGGGTGGTCTGCTCGCCTTGATGCAGGAGATTGATCACAACGGCCTGTCGGAGCTACTAGAACCGCTGCGCGCCAAACACGGCAAACCTGCCCCGCGTTATTGAATACTGAGTAAGCCATGCCCGATAACACTCGCCGCGCCCGTGATGAACTGTTCTGGAAGACCTTTGCCGACCGTTACTCGAATGAACCTGGCCCGATCAATTTAGAAAACGGTTATTTTGGCCGGATGTCGCGCACGGTGGTCGAGGAGTACCAGCGCAACATCGAGCTGATCAACCGCAGTAATTCGGTGCATGTGCGCCAGCGCTTTGAACAGGGCGAAAGCCTGGAGATTCGCGCGCAGCTCGCCGAACTGATCGGTGTGCGGGCTCAAGCCATCGCACTGACGCGCAATGCCACCGATAGCCTGCAGTCGCTGATCCGCAATTACAACCGCCTGCAACCGGGTGATCAGGTGCTGATCTGCGACCTGGAATACGACACGGTCAAAGGCGCCATGCGCTGGCTGGCGCGTTATCGAGGCGTGGAGGTGATAGAGATTGATCACCAGCACCCCGCCTCTTTCGATTCGCTGCTGGCCAGTTACCGTGAGGCTTTCGCGCGTTACCCTAGGCTCAAGCTGATGGCACTGACCCACGTCACCCATCGCACTGGGTTGGTGATGCCGGTGCAAGCGATTGCGGCGGCTGCCAGGGAACACGGTATCGATGTGATCCTCGACGGCGCCCATGCGCTGGGGCAGATGGAGTTCAATCTCCAAGAGCTGGGCATCGCTTTTGCGGGTTACAACCTGCACAAGTGGATCGGTGCGCCGCTGACGCTGGGCTTCATGTACATCGCCCCGGAGCGCCTGGCCGATATCGATCCGGACATGGGCGAGATACATTTCCCCCTCAACGACATTCGCGCCCGCACGCCGTATAGCACGCCCAATATCCCTGCATTGTTGACGCTACCGCAGGTATTCGAGGAACACCTGGCCATGGGCGGATCAGCCGCCAAGGGCGCGCGGCTCAACTACTTGCGCAATGAATGGGTCAGGGCTGCACGGAACTTGCCGGGCATCGAGGTGATGACCCCGGATGATCCGCGGCTGTATTGCGGGATAACTTCGCTGCGGTTTACCCGGCATGAGGATCAGCAGGTGATGGTCGACCGGCTGCTGAATGAGTACAACCTGTTTACCCTCGTGCGCAGTGGCGCGGCGAGCGGGCCTTGTATCCGCATTACCCCGGGGCTGACCACGACGGCTGGGGATATTGCACTGCTGATCAAGGCGCTGGACCAGTTGCGCTGATTCACCACGCACCTGCAGCCACCACCATAACTGTGGGAGCGGGCTTGGTTCGGGCGGCGTTCCGACGAAAGCGGTGGGTCAGCGGACACAAATGTTAAATGTACCGGCCCCTTCGCGGGCAAGCCTGCTCCCACAGGGGATAGATATACGACGTGAGACCAAGCTCGCTGCCACTGAGTTGCAGTGCGCATGGGTTTATTGCTGGCAAAAAAAACGGTGCGCCGACCAAGCGCACCGAAAAGCCGTAGAACACACAACGAAGTGTCAGGTAAAGCCAATCAGTCCAGCAGCGCCAACGCCTCGGCGGTGCATTCCTGGATGCGGGCCCAGTCGCCGTTCTTGATCCACTCGGGGTCAAGCATCCAGCTACCGCCCACGCACATCACGTTTTTCAACGCCATGTAGCTCTTGATGTTGGCCGGACTGACACCGCCAGTCGGACAGAATTTAACTTCGCCGAATGGGCCGCCCAGGGCCTTGATGGCTGCGACGCCACCGCTGACTTCCGCCGGGAACAGCTTGAAGCGGCGATAGCCCAGACCGTAGCCTTCCATGATCCCGGAAGCGTTGCTGATCCCCGGCAACAATGGAATCGGGCTGCCGACGCTGGCTTCCAGCAGGTCACGGGTAATGCCCGGCGTAACAATGAACTGCGAACCCGCCGCTTCGGCAGCGGCCAGCATGCTGCGATCCAGCACGGTACCGGCACCGGTCACCAGCTCCGGACGCTGCTCGCGCAGAATCTGGATGGCCTTTAGGCCGAACTGCGAACGCAACGTCACTTCCAAGGCGGTCAGGCCACCTGCGGCAAGCGCATCGGCCAAGGGCAGAACGTCCTGCTCGCGAGCGATAGTGATGACCGGCAGGATCCGCGCCTTGGCGCAGAGGCTGTCGATCAGGGCAACTTTGTCCGCCATGGAAACGGTCAGGGAAGTGTTTTTCATAGCGGCTGATCCTTGGCTCATGGGCACCAGTAAATCTCTAACGTAGGTTGCAGAAACGCGCGAATCGGCATGGCGGCAACATCGTCACCGGCCAATGCGGCACTCAGAGTAGTCAGCTTGGACTGACCGGAAATCGATAGAACGGTGGTCTTGGCCGAGGCCAGCAACGCACGACTCATGGTCAGGCGCTGATGCGGCACGGTCGGTGCCAGCATCGGATAGCAGCGACGAGTGCCATCTACTGTCAAAGCTTCTGCCAGGTTCGGGCTGTTGGGGAACAACGAAGCGGTGTGCCCGTCGTCGCCCATGCCGAGGATCAGCACGTCGATCGGCGGCAGCTCTGCCAACAGGCGGTCGGCTTGCTCGGCGGCCAGCTCCAGGTTCGCCGTGGCGCTGTACAGGCTCAAGAACTGCGCCTTGGCCGCTGGGCCTTGCAGCAGATAGCGCTTGAGCAGCCCGGCATTGCTGTCGGCGTGCTCAACTGGCACCCAGCGCTCGTCGGCCAGGGTGACAACCACCTTTGACCAGTCGAGCTTTTGCTTGGCCAGGTTCTGGAAAAACGCTACCGGGCTACGGCCACCGGACACCACGAGCGTCGCGGTGCCCCGCGCATCAATCGCATCGCTCAGTTGCTTGGCCACATTCAGTGCCAAGGCATCGGCCAGCAGCACTGGGTTCTTGTACTCATGGGCGCTGACGCCCTGAGGCAGTTTCAATTCAGATATCGCCATACCACGACCTCCCGTCCCGCGTGATCAATGCAATGGAGCTCATGGGGCCCCAGGACCCGGCCGCGTAAGGCTTGGGCGCATCACCGGATTTTTTCCACCCGGCGATCAACTGGTCACACCACTTCCACGCGGCTTCAATTTCATCTTTACGGACAAACAGGTTCTGATTGCCGCGCATCACTTCCAGCAACAAGCGTTCGTAGGCATCGGGAATCCGTGCGCTACGCCAGGTGTCGGAAAAATTCAGCTGTAACGGACCGCTGCGCAACTGCATGCCCTTGTCCAGGCCTTGCTCCTTGGTCATCACGCGCAAGGAAATACCTTCGTCCGGTTGCAGGCGGATAATCAGCTTGTTGCTGATCTGCAGGCGCTGTTCCGGAGCGAAGATATAGTGCGACGGTTCCTTGAAATGGATGACGATCTGCGACAGCTTTTGCGGCATGCGCTTGCCGGTACGCAGGTAAAACGGCACACCGGCCCAGCGCCAGTTGCGGATATCAGCTCGCAGGGCGACAAAGGTTTCGGTGTCGCTCTGGGTATTCGAATTCGGCTCTTCCAGGTAACCCGGCACCGGCTTTCCTTCGCCGTAGCCGGCGATGTACTGGCCGCGCACCACCTGGGTGGTCAGGCCTTCCGGGCTGATTGGCGCCAGGGCCTTGAGCACCTTGACCTTCTCGTCGCGAATGCTGTCGGCAGACAGGTCGGCCGGCGGGTCCATGGCGATCAGGCAGAGCAGTTGCAGCAGGTGATTCTGGATCATGTCGCGCAACTGGCCGGCCTTGTCGAAGTAGCCCCAGCGGCCTTCGATACCGACTTTCTCGGCCACGGTGATTTCCACGTGGGAGATGTAGTTCTGATTCCACTGGGTTTCGAACAGGCTGTTGGCAAACCGCAGGGCGATCAGGTTCTGGACGGTTTCTTTGCCCAGGTAGTGGTCGATGCGGTAGGTGCGGTTTTCCGGGAAAAACTCGGCCACCGCATCGTTGACTGTGCGTGAGGATTCGAGGTCCGAGCCGATCGGTTTTTCCAGCACCACGCGGGTGTTTTCAGCCAGGCCGACTTTCGCCAGGTTCTCGCAGATGGCGCCATAGACGGCGGCCGGGGTGGCGAAATAAGCGATTACCCGCTGGGCGCTACCGGCTTGCTCAGCCAGGGCGAGGTAATCGTCGGCCTTGAAGAAATCGACATGCAGATAACTCAGTCGGGCGAGGAAGCGCTCGACCACGGCTTCGTCCAGCTCCTTGGCGCCGACGTAACGGCGCAGCTCCGTGGCAATAAGCGCCAGGTGCTCCTGCTGGCTACCTGGCTCACGGGCCAGCGCGATGATGCGCGTGTCCTCGTGCAACAGGCCTGCGCCGTCAAGCTGATAGAGAGCAGGAAAGAGCTTGCGCAGGGCCAAGTCGCCAAGGGCGCCGAACAAGGCAAAGGTGCACGGTTCAACCGTAATCGAAGGCATGATGTTTGTTCTTTTATCAAGTTAAGCTACAAATACCTTTTTTCAAGGCAGTGCTCAAGAGAAAATGTAGTAATAACCACAACATTTTAGCAAAATATGGATTGCGAGTGGTGGTCAGTCGGAGCCATCAGTAGGATAGGCCACCGTCACGGGCCTCATCAAAGGCTCAATTCGCATAGCCGAGCGGCTTTTTACAGGTGAATCAAGGAACATATATGGACCGCGTGCGAAATTTACTGGAACAGATCCAGAATCGCCTTGAAGACCTGAACAAGGCCGAACGCAAAGTCGCTGAGGTGATCCTGCTCAACCCACAGCAGGCCACCCGCTTCAGCATCGCCGCCCTCGCCCAGGCCTCGAAAGTCAGCGAGCCGACCGTCAACCGTTTCTGCCGTTCGTTCGGCGTCAGCGGCTACCCGGAACTCAAGCTGCAACTGGCCCAGAGCCTGGCCAGCGGCGCCGCTTACGTCAGCCGTGCGGTCGAGGCGGACGATAATCCGGAAGCCTATACCACGAAGATTTTCGGCAGCGCCATCGCCTCCCTGGACAGCGCCTTGCAGGCCCTGGACCCGAACCTGATCAGCCGCGCTGTCGACCTGTTGATCCAGGCCCGGCAGATCCACTTCTTCGGCCTCGGCGCTTCGGCCCCGGTAGCGCTGGATGCGCAGCACAAGTTCTTCCGCTTCAACCTGGCCGTCACCGCCCATGCGGACGTGCTGATGCAGCGCATGATTGCTTCAGTGGCGCATACGGGCGAGCTGTTCGTGATCATTTCCTATACCGGCCGCACCCGCGAACTGGTGGAAGTGGCGCGCATCGCCCGGGAAAACGGTGCTTCGGTGCTGGGCTTGACCGCTGAGGGCTCGCCCCTGGCCAAAGCCAGCACCCTGAGCCTGAATATTCCACTGCCGGAAGACACCGATATCTACATGCCGATGACCTCGCGGATCATCCAACTGACCGTGCTGGATGTGTTGGCGACCGGCATGACCCTGCGCCGGGGCGTGGATTTCCAGCCGCATTTGCGCAAGATCAAAGAGAGCTTGAATGCAAGTCGGTATCCGGTGGGGGATGAGTTTAATTAAGGCAACATCTTTGTTGTCTAATCCGGCCCATCGCGGGCAAGCCCGCTCCCACAGAGATCTTCAGTGAACATGGATTTGTGTGCTTCGCATATCCCTAGATCTAGACACAAGCGGGCTTGCCCGCGATGAGGCCAGCCGCAACACCACCCATTCTGAGCTAAGCACCAACCCGCGCCTGCAAACTCAAATGCGCCCGCTCCCCCGGCGCCAAGCCCTGCCCTGCGCCACTCGCCGCCTCAACACAGACGAACTCGGAAATCTCGTTCCAGCTCACCCCCAGCAACGGCCGCGAACCCGGATGCCACACCACCGTGTCCGCATCATTCCCGGTATCAATGCACAACTGACGCTGCCAGGCATGATCCTTGAGCTGCAATTCGCCCTCGTGCTGGAATACCCGCTGACAGCCGCCGTCCACCCGCAGCTCGCCTTCCTGCTGGCAAACCCGGCGACTCAACTGGTCGTAACCTTGCACTCCGTCGAGCCCAGACAGCGCTACCTCACCGACATCGCCAATACGCCAGTAAGCGTGCAAAGCCTGGCTCAACTGGCACGGCAGGCTGTCCTGATGCTCGGTGCCCAGGCGCAGGTCCATGCGTTCGCCCAGATGCGCATGCAGGTCCACTTGCCAGTCGCAAAGCTGCAGCTGCCAGTGCAGGCGCACGCCGTCGTCGTCTGCGCTGCTGTCGAGCAGCTTCCAGTCGAGTAGGCGCGCCCAGCCATGGGAGGGCCAGGCATTTTCGCTGGGGTGACGGCCATACCAGGGCCAGCACACCGGTACTCCACCGCGAATCGCCCCAACATGCGGCCACTTCGCCGCGCACCACAGCCAGGGCTTCTGGCCAGTGGGCTGGAAGTGCAGCAGTTGCGCGCCCTGACGGCTGAACACGGCCTGGCAGAGCGGGTGATCGATCACCAGCACATCGCGCATCTGATAGCGCTCCCACGCGAACACCGGACGCTCGCGCAAGGATTTGAAGAAGCGTTGTAGCGGATGCTCATGCATGTGCCGCAGTCCTGAAAATCATCTGTTACCGGGATGTGCCAGCCCCAAAAAAAAGCGGACAGCCTTGGCTGTCCGCAAAATGCGCACATGGAGAGAAGCTTATCGCAACCGCGTTAGAACACCGACTGAATTTTCAGGCCGGCCACGATCGCGTCGTCCACCTGATCCACACCGCCTGGGTGCTTCACGTACTGCAGGTTGGGACGCACGGTCAGCCAATTGGTGACGTGGAAACCGTAGTTGATTTCAGCGTTGTACTCGGTGTCCTGGATCGGCAGGAAGGCCGGGTTGTCGTAGTCGTCGATACCGTTGACGCCATTGATCAGCTTGCGGTTTTTCTGCGCGTCTTCGTTGACGTGGATACGGGCGATACCGATGCCCACATCGTCTTTCGGGCGCGCGTTGAACGGGCCTTTGTAGACCAGCATCAGGTTCTGATAGTTGTCCACGACGTTCGTGTCCTTGTCATGGAACGTGGCGTTGGCCGCGATGCTCAGGCCACGGCTTTTGTCACCATTGTGGTCGGTCAGTTGTTGCTGGGCGACGAACCAGTAGCCGGACTTGCTGCTGTGACTGCGGTACGCATCACCGCTGACCGCCGCATCGTTGCCGTTGGCATCTTCGCGAACATCATTGGCCTTGGCGGTGCTTTTGTAATAACCGACGCGGTACTCGCCCGGCAGGCTGTTGACCTTAGGCGACCACACCAGTTCAACCGGGATGATGGTGCCCTTGGTACCGCTGCCGCTGAGCTTGAAGCCGTTGCCGGTTTCCAGTTGCGACGGGTTTTGGTTGTACGCGCCGACCTGCGCGTAGAGCTCGTCATTGATGTTGTACTTCACGCGGATAGCCGCCTGGCTGACCGGCCAGTTGTACCAGATGCCGCCGACCCAGTTACCCACCTGCGAACCGCAGAACGCCAGGTTCTGGAAGTCGCACGGAAAGCTGTTGAAGTCTTCGCCTTCGCCGAAGTAACCGGCCTTGACGTCCAGGGCACCGTCGAAATACTTCTGTTTGACCCACAACTGCGTCAGGCGCCAGGTCTGGCCCCGCCCCCAGACTTCCTGGGAAGAACTGAAGGTGCCGGCCCGCGGATCGCCGATGCGGTCGTTGGAGATGTTCTTGCCGCTACGCTCGGTGATCGCCAGTTTGAACTCGGCGTCTTTCCAGCCGAAGATCTTCTCCAGGTCCAGTTGTGCCCCCAAGGCAAACTGATCGCTGTAGCGCGCAGTCGTGTCATCGTTGTAGCCGCCCTTGAGGTTGGAACCCACTTCGCCCACGTACTCCAGGGTGAAGTCGTAACCCGCCTCGATCAGCTTGGTCCGCTCTCCACCCCAATCGCCCGTCATCCACTTCGATTCGGGGCTGAACGCTTCAGCGGCATGCACGGTGCCAGCCAGGCTCATTGCCGCAATCGCTGACAATTGGCAGATTAACTGAGCGTTGTTCTTCTTCTTCATCCCTACATCCTCGTTTTATTGTTATTAACTGTTTTTATCTAACGCGGTTTACAAATCCCCACTGTAGGAGCGAGCTTGCTCGCGAAAAACTTCAGGACGACGCGGTGAATCAGACTGCCCGCGTTATCGTTCACGCCCATCGCGAGCAAGCTCGCTCCTACAGGGCTAAAGCTTCCGGACAGCCTGAGCGACCGTTCTTGTCCATCGCGAGCAAGCTCGCTCGGACATCAGCGGCCTTTGAACTGGGTCACGTTGGCGTTGTGAGCCTCCGCCTTCGGAACACCGGCGACGCCCAGGCGCTCGCCGGTCCTGGCGTCGAATAACAAAACCTTCGACGGATCAAATTGCAGGGTCAGGGTCTCGCCGACATTGGGCGCGACGTCCGGCGCCAGGCGGCAGCAGACCTTGGTGTCGTTGAGGTTGACGAACACCAGGGTGTCGGGACCGGTCGGTTCGGTAACCTGCACTTCGGCGCGAATGGTCGGCAGCCCGCTCGGCTCGTTGCCCGCCAGGACGATCTGTTCCGGACGCAAGCCCAGAATCACTTCACGATCTTCAAGACCTGCGTCCTGCATGCCCAGCGGTAACTCGCAACGGGCCTGGCCGCTGTCGAGCAGAGCCAGCAGGCGACCCTCCTTACGCTGCAAACGCAGGGGAATGAAGTTCATTGGCGGCGAACCGATAAAGCTCGCCACGAACAGGTTGGCCGGGTTGTTGTAGATGTCTTTCGGTGTCCCGAACTGCTGAATGATCCCATCCTTCATTACCGCCACTTTGTCGCCCAGGGTCATCGCTTCGATCTGGTCGTGGGTCACGTAGACGGTGGTAGTTTTCAGGCGCTGGTGCATCAATTTCATTTCGGTGCGCATCTCGACCCGCAGCTTGGCGTCGAGGTTGGACAGCGGTTCGTCGAACAGGTAAATCTTCGGCCGCCGTGCCAGGGCACGGCCCATGGCCACTCGCTGTTGCTGACCACCGGAGAGCTGGCCGGGTTTGCGGCTGAGCAGGTGTTCGATCTGCAGCAGCTTGGCGACCCGTGCGACTTCTTCGTCGATTTCGGCCGTAGGCATTTTGCGAATCTTCAAGCCAAAGGCAATGTTGTCGCGCACGCTCATGGTGGGGTACAGCGCGTAGGACTGGAACACCATGGCGATGTCACGATCCTTGGGGCTCATGCCGCTGATGTCGGCATCGTCCACCAGGATCGCGCCGCCGCTGATGTTTTCCAGGCCGGCGATGCAGTTCATCAGCGTGGATTTACCGCAGCCCGACGGACCGACCAGGATCAGGAACTCCCCGTCATTGATCTTCAGCTCGATGTTCTTCAGGGTATCCGGCAAGCCGGCGCCATAGGTTTTGTTGACGTTGCGTAATTCGAGAGTTGCCATGTTCTACCCCTTGACCGCGCCGGACGTCAGCCCACGCAGGAAATACTTGCCAGCGAATATGTAGACCAGCAGTGTCGGCAGCCCGGCGATCATCGCGGCGGCCATATCAACGTTGTATTCCTTGGCCCCGGTGCTGGTGTTGACCAGGTTATTCAGGGCCACGGTAATTGGTTGTGCATCACCGCTGGCGAACACCACACCGAACAGGAAGTCATTCCAGATCTGCGTGAACTGCCAGATCAGGCAAACCATCACGATCGGGATCGACATCGGCAGCAGGATCTTCCAGAAGATCGTGAAGAAGCCCGCGCCATCCAGGCGTGCTGCCTTGACCAGCGCATCCGGAATGCTCACGTAGTAGTTGCGGAAGAACAGCGTGGTGAACGCCAGGCCGTACACCACGTGTACCAGCACCAGACCGGTGGTGGTGTTGGCCAGGCCGAGCTTGCCGAGGGTGAACGAGGCTGGCAGCAGGACGGTCTGGAACGGCAGGAAGCAGCCGAACAGCAACAGGCCGAAGAACAGTTGCGAGCCACGGAAGCGCCACATCGACAGCACGTAGCCATTCATTGCGCCGATGAAGGTGGAGATCAGCACTGCGGGCACGGTGATTTTCACCGAGTTCCAGAAGTAACTGCCGACACTGTCCCAGGCCTTGAGCCAGCCGATGCCATCGATCACGGTCGGCCAGCTCAGCAGGTTGCCGGTGCGGATGTCCTCGGGAGTTTTGAAGCTGGTCAGCAGCATCACCACCAGCGGGATCAGGTAGACCGCGGCGGCCAGCAGCAGCGTGGCGTAGATGGCGACGCGACTGAAGCTGATCGTCGATTTGCCCAGTTGATTACTCATGGCGTTTGCCTCGCAGTTCCGAGTACAGGTACGGCACCAGAATCGCCAGGATCGCGCCAAGCATCATCATGGCGCTGGCCGAACCAATGCCCATCTGGCCACGGCTGAAGGTGAAGGAATACATGAACATTGCCGGCAAGTCGGACGAGTAGCCGGGGCCGCCAGCGGTCATCGCCGCCACCAAGTCGAAGCTTTTGATTGCGATGTGCGCGAGGATCATGAAGGCGCTGAAAAACACCGGGCGCAGGCTCGGCAACACGATCTTCAGGTAGATGGTAGGCAAGCTCGCACCGTCGACTTGCGCGGCACGGATAATCGATTGATCGACACCGCGCAGGCCGGCCAGGAACATCGCCATGACAAACCCGGAGGCTTGCCATACGGCAGCGATGACCAGGCAATAGACGACGCGATCCTGATCCACCAGCCAGTCCAGACGAAAGCCTTCCCAGCCCCAGTCACGCAGCATCTTGTCCAGGCCCAGACCTGGGTTGAGCAGCCACTTCCAGGCAGTACCGGTGACAATCATCGACAGCGCCATCGGGTACAGGTAGACGGTGCGGATGAAACCTTCCTTGCGAATGCGCTGGTCCAGCAACACCGCCAGAAACACTCCCAGCACCAGGCTGATGCCGATGAACATGCCGCCAAACAGGGCGAGGTTCTTGCTCGCGACCCACCAGCGGTCGTTGTCCAGCAGTCGGGTGTATTGCTGCAGGCCAACCCATTTATAGCTCGGCATGAAGCTGGAATTGGTGAAGGACAGGACGAATGTCCAGATGATGTAACCGTAGAAACCAACCAACACGATGAGCATGCTCGGCGCGAGTACCAACTTGGGTAACCAGCGTTGCAGCGCATCGAACGGTGAGGCTTTGCTGAAAACCGCCACAGAGCTCATCGGGATAATCCAGGTTTAAATATAAAGGATCGAAGTGCGATCCTCTGTAGGAGCGAGCTTGCTCGCGATGGAATCAGGAACACCGAGTTCTGTCTGGATGAGCGCGGTGTCGGGTAGTCCATCGCGAGCAAGCTCGCTGCTACAGGGGTCACTCAGCGTCGGGGATTACTGGGCCGCTTTGACAGCCGATGCCAGTTGGGCGCTGGCCTTGGCCGGGTCAGCATTCTTGTCGTTCATGAAGTTGGTAACCACGTCGAAAATCGCGCCCTGCACGGCCAGGGAGGTGGCCATGTTGTGCGCCATGCTCGGTTGCAGGCCGCCGGTCTTCTCGTCAGCCAGGAAGTCCTTGGCTGCGGTCTGGGCGCAGGAATCGAAGCCCAGTGCGCTCATGTCGTTGAGCATGTCGGTGCGCACCGGGATCGAGCCCTTGTTGATGCTGAAGACTTTCTGGAAGTCGGTCCCCAGGGCGACCTTCGCCAGGTCTTGCTGAGCGGCGATGTCGCCTTTGCGATCAGCCTTGAGCTTGAACACGGCCAGGGAATCGATGTTGTAGGTGAAGGCTTTTTCGGTGCCCGGGAACGGCACGCATTGATAGTCCTTACCGGCGACTTTTTTCGCCGCAGTCCATTCGCTCTTGGCCCAGTCGCCCATCATCTGCATGCCGGCCTTGCCGTTGATGACGTCGGCAGCAGCGATGTTCCAGTCACGACCGGCGCGGTTCGGATCCATGTAGCCAGTGATCTTTTTCAGCTCGGTGAACGCCTTGGTCATTTCAGCGCCAGACAAGGTTTTCTGGTCCAGGTCTACCAGGGCTTTCTTGTAGCCTTCGGCGCCCATGGTGGAGAGCACCACGTCTTCAAATACAGTGCTGTCCTGCCAAGGCTGACCGCCGTGGGCCAGAGCGATGAAGCCGGCAGCCTTGAGCTTGTCGCCGGCGGCGTAGAATTCTTCGAGGGTGGTGGGGGCCTTGTCGATCCCGGCTTTCTTGAAGACTTCCGGGTTGATCCACAGCCAGTTGACGCGGTGGATGTTCACCGGAACGGCAACGTAGTTACCTTCATACTTGACGGTGTCGGAGACTTTCTTCGACAGCAGGCCATCCCAGTTTTCCGCCTTGGCGACGTCGGTCAGGGTGTCAGTGCTGAGCAGGCCGGTGCTGCCCCACTCCTGGATGTCCGGGCCCTTGATCTGGGCAACGCCAGGCGGGTTACCGGCTACGGCGCGGCTTTTCAACACGGTCATGGCCGTGGAACCGCCCCCCCCGGCGACAGCGCCGTCTTTCCAGGTGAAGCCGTCTTTTTCAACTTGAGCCTTGAGTACATCGACCGCTGCTTTTTCACCACCCGACGTCCACCAGTGAACCACTTCCACCGAACCTTTGGCATCGGCGGCAAGAGCACTGAGAGGAAGCGCAGACAGGGAGGCGAGAGAAATGAGCGTAGCGAGGCGAGAAATCGCATTCATCTGGAAGTACCTTTCTTGTTGTTATGCATGCAAGTCTGGTGCTTGCGCTGCATGGATTTTAAACAGGAGTTATCCCTGCGCAGGTAACGAAGGGACGCTGGAATGTCACCGCATGGTTACACAGGAACGCCCTGGGACAGCTGCCCCAGAGCAGTGGCCAGGCTCGGCGCCAGCGGCAGGCGCGGTATCAGGACGGCTTGCCAGGCGTGATACAGGTCGGGTTTGCCAGCCCAGATATCGGCACTCACGCGGTTTTGCGGGTCCAGTTCGTGATGCCAGCTGCCCGCGTCGCGGTCGATGAAGTGACTGTCACAGAACTCCCAGAACAGCCGGTACCAGGTTTCGTATTGGCTATCGCCGGTGCGCTTGAGCAATGCGCTGGCGGCGGCGCTGGCTTCGCAATGGGTCCAGTGCAGACGATGCCGTACCACCGCGCGGTTGTCCCAGTCGAGGGTGTAGACGATGCCCGGCGCACCGTCGACATTCCAGCCGTGACGGCAGTTGTGCTCGAAGAGTTTCTGCGCGTCGGTGACCAACCAGCCCGGCGTGAGCATCCCGGCCTGACCCCGCGCAGCTTCGAGGTGCAGCAACAGCCGCGACCATTCGAACCCGTGGCCGGGCGTAGTGCCGTAGGGGCGGAAACCGTCGGCCGGGTTATCGTGGTTGTACTCGCGCAGGGGCTGCCAGTCACGGTCAAAGTGCTCGACCACCAGATAGTCATTGGCGGCGGCATGCCCATGAATCACCCGCTCGACGATGCGCTGGGCGCGGCAGAGCCAGCGTTTGTCTGCGCCGACATCGGCGAGAGCCAGGAAGGCTTCGGTGGCGTGCATGTTGCTGTTGGCGCCGCGATAACTTTCTTCCTCACTCCAGTCTTGATTGAAGGATTCGCGCATGGCGCCCTCTTCCTCGCTCCAGAAACGAGAGTCGATGATATCTATGGCATCCGCGAGCAAGGCTTGCGCGCCAGGCCGTTGCGCGACTACGGCGGAGCTCGCAGCCAAAGCAACGAAGGCGTGCAGGTACGCGGCCTTGCCGGTGTTGCCATCACGGTGTTCGGCAACGGCGAACCAGCCACCGTGTTCGGCATCGCGCAAAGGCCCGCCGAGGGCTTTGACGCCGTGATCCACCCACTCGGCAAAACCCGGCAGACCCTGGATATGAGCCATGGCGAAACTGTGGGTCATGCGCGCGGTGTTCATGGTTTCGGCACGGGCGTTGGCCGGGAGGCGGCCTTTTTCATCGAGGTTGCCGAAGCCGTCTGGGAGCCTGGAAGCCTTGGCGAATTCCAGCAGGCGCAAGCCTTCGGCGGCCAGCCATTGCTGATGCGCGGGGGCGTTCAGCCAGCTGCTGAAGGCGGGTTGGAAGGTGTGCATGGGCGGCCTTTTTTGTTGTTATGACTGGAAACAGTCTAAACAACGGGGGGTGGCGGGCTTGTAACGAAGGGGGCGGGTTATGTCACCGGTTTGTGACATTGACACTGATCACCTGTGGCGACATCAATCAACCGAACGGGGTAACTGCAGGGTCACCCGCAATCCACCTTCACGCAGATTCTGCAGGCTGACTTCTCCGCCATGACTGTGGGCAATATTGCGCGCAATGCCCAACCCCAAACCATACCCCTGCTGCTGCCCGGCCAACCTGAAGTGCGGTTCGAACACCTGCTCCAACCGCTGCTCCGGCACACCTGGGCCTTCATCATCAACGTGCAGGATGAACGCGCTTTCGTCGTCGTCGATATGCAGGTGCGCGTTCTGCCCGTACTTCAATGCATTGTCGATCAGGTTGCCAATGCACCGCTTGAGCGCCAGTGGCTTACCCGGATAGGTCGCCAGGGCCCGGCCCTGCTGGGTCACCCGGCCGTTTCCGTTGGGCGCGAGGTACGGCTCCACCAGGCAATCGAGCACGTGATTGAGGTCCACCGCATCGATGTTCTCGTGGATGTCAGTGTCTTTGACGCATTGCAGCGCACCTTTGACCAGCAGTTCCAGTTCATCCAGATCGCGGCCGAACTTGGCTTGCAACTGTTCATCTTCAAGCAACTCCACGCGCAAGCGCAATCGGGTAATCGGCGTACGCAGGTCGTGGGAAATGGCGCTGAACAACTGGCTGCGCTCTGTCAGGTAGCGGCTGATGCGTTCGCGCATGGCGTTGAAGGCGCGGCCCACTTCGACCACTTCACTGCCTCCGCCTTCAGCCACTGGCTCTACTTCGGCCCCCAGGGACATGTCCCGCGCGGCTCGCGCCAGGCGCTTGAGCGGTCGGCTTTGCCAGTGCACCAGCAAGCCGATGAACAACAGCAGGAACCCACTGGTGAGCACGATGAACCACACCTGTTGCGCGGGCAGGCCTTGCTCTTCCAGGCTGGTGTAGGGCTCGGGCAGGAGCGAGGCAATGTACAACCATTCGCCGGGCGCCATCTGGATCTGCGTGACCAGCACCGGTGGGTTGACCGGCTCCAGGGTCAACGCGTAGTGCGCCCAGGAGCGTGGCAACTCGTCGAGCTTCAGGCCACCGTTGAAGATCCGCAGGTCCTCGGGGCTGACGAAGGTCACGGAAATATCCGCGTCCTGCCCCAGGGACTTGCGCAACACTTCGTCCACCGCCTTGAGCACTGCCGCTTTGCGCGGGGTGATCGGCAACACTTCCATACCCAGGGGTTTATCGTTGAGCGTCACCACAAAACGGGTGCCACCCATGCTACGCAACTGGTCGAGGACCAGCGGCCTGTATGCGACGGGTAAGGAGCGAAAGTAACTGACGCTCGCGGTCATCGAATGCGCGAGGCTGCGGGCACTGGTGACCAGGCCTTCGAGCTGGGTAGCACGCAGTTGCGAGACCCAGATCACGCTCGACAACGCCTGCGCAAACAACACTGCCAACAGTGTCAGCAGCAACATCCGCCCCAGCAACGAACGCGGCACCGGCACCCTGGCAGCCAGTTTGCGCAGGAACTCAGTGACCATTGCTGGCAACCACATTGGCTGCCAACTGATAGCCGCTGCCCCGTACGGTGCGGATCAGCCGTGGCGGTTTTTCCGTATCGCGCAGGCGTTGACGCAGGCGGCTGACCGCCATGTCGACGATACGATCCAGCGGCATCAGGTCACGGCCACGGGTGGCGTTGCCGATGGTGTCGCGGTCGAGGATTTCCTGGGGATGGTCGAGGAACA
This sequence comes from Pseudomonas violetae, assembly GCF_023072615.1. Taxonomy (GTDB): domain Bacteria; phylum Pseudomonadota; class Gammaproteobacteria; order Pseudomonadales; family Pseudomonadaceae; genus Aquipseudomonas; species Aquipseudomonas violetae. Next base: position 70,667 of record NZ_JAKNRW010000011.1, on the reverse strand, counting down.
GCTTGAGCAAGGCGAAATCGGCGCCGGAAAGAATGACTTCCTCGCCGTCAGTGTGGAACAGCCGATGGCTGACCATGTCCAAGCGCCAGTCATCGAAGGCCAGCACTTCACTGCCGCTGCGCTCCTGACCAAACTGCGCGCGCCGCAACAGCGCCTTGATACGCGCTTGCAGTTCCCGAGGACTGAAGGGTTTGCCAAGGTAGTCGTCGGCGCCGAGCTCCAGGCCGATGACGCGGTCGGCTTCATCGGAGCTGGCGGTGAGCATGATGATCGGTACCTGGGCCTGCCGTGGATGCTGGCGAATCCAGCGGCACAGGCTGAAGCCGTCTTCGTCCGGCAGCATCACGTCGAGGATCACCAGATCGCTCGGCGCTTCGTTCATGGCCTGCCGGAAGCCGGCGCCGTCCGGTGTGGTACGCACCTGAAAACCCGCGCGGGTCAGGTAGGTATCCAGCAACTCGCGTATCTCCTGATCGTCATCGACCAGCAAAATCGACTTGTTGACTGAGCTCACGGGGCGGCGTCCTTGTTGTTTGAGTTGGGGCGGATTATGCCTGATGAACCTTGGAAATTTGTTACCTGTTCAGGCCTTCATCGCGGGCAAACCCGCTCCCACAAGATGATGCGCACATTCTAAGATGTAGGTAATCCTGTGGGAGCGTGGCTTGCCCGCGATGAAGGCGACGCGGTTTCAGGCTTGGTCGAGCGCCACACCCGCACCCATCAACCCGGAATACGGCGCCGTCACCAGCCACACCGGAATGCCCTTGAAGTAATCGCTCATGCACCCCTTGTCGGCAAAGCACCGGGCAAACCCGCTTTCAATGAAGAAATCGGCGAACCGCGGAATAACCCCACCCACGATGTACACGCCGCCCCGTGCGCCAGTGGTGAGCACGTTATTGCCCGCCACACGGCCGAGCCAACAGCAAAACTGCTCCAGCACTTCCAGGGCAACCAGGTCGCCCGCCAATCCGGCGGCGGTAATCGACTCCGGGGTATCGAGCACCGCTTCATGCCCATCCACCGCACAAATCGCCCGGTACACCCGCGGCAAGCCCCCGCCACTCAACGCCGTCTCGGCGCTGACATGCCCGATCTCATTGAAAATGTGCTGCCACAGCTGGGTTTCCCGCAGGCTGCTCAGGGGCAGGTCGACGTGCCCGCCCTCCCCGGGCATGGCGGCAAAACGCCCGGCGCCCAGGTCCAGCAAGGTGCCGACACCCAGACCGGTGCCCGGACCGATCACCACCGCCGGACGCAACGGTTCCGGCGTGCCTGCGCACACCACCCGAAACTCGTCCGGCTGCAACCGGGTCATGCCCAGCGCCATGGCCGAGAAATCGTTGACCAGCAGCAGTTGATCCACCTGTAGCACCTGGCAGAACGCCTTGCGACTGAGCCGCCAGTGATTGTTGGTGAACTTGAATTCGTCGCCGCTCACCGGGCCGGCTACCGACAGGCACACCGAGCCGATGGCGCCCGGCGCCAGGCCGAGCCCGCCAAGGTACAAGGCAATCGCCTCTTCCGGACTGGCGTGATCGGCCGTCGCCAGCACCTGGATGGCTTCCAGCTGCTGGTCTTTCCACAACGCAAACCGTGCGTTGGTCCCACCGATGTCACCGACCAAAGCCAGTTTCAATTAAGCGTCTCCAGGGCAGAAGTGAAGGCGCTGGCGCCCTGCTCCGCCGAGCTGAAGGCCATGCGCATGAAACCAAACAGTTCGCGGCCACTGCCGATGTTATTGCCCAACAGGCCCTTGGCAGGTTCGCGCGCTGCGAATTCGTCGGCGTCCACCTTAAGCTCCAGGGTGCCTTTAACGCCATCGACGCGGATGATATCGCCCTCTTGCACCCGTGCCAAAGCGCCGCCTACGTATGCTTCAGGACTGATATGGATCGCCGCCGGGATTTTCCCCGATGCACCGGACATGCGCCCGTCCGTCACTAGCGCCACTTTGAAGCCGCGATCCTGCAGCACGCCCAGGAATGGCGTCATCTTGTGCAGTTCCGGCATGCCATTGGAACGCGGGCCCTGGAAGCGCATGACGGCGACAAAATCCTTCTCCAGCAGCCCGGCCTTGAACGCATCGGCCAGATCCTGCTGGTCCTGGAACACCATCGCCGGCGCTTCGACTATCTGATTTTCCAGAGCCACTGCCGAGACTTTCATCACGCCGCGGCCAAGGTTGCCTTCCATCACCCGCAGGCCGCCCTCAGGGGAAAACGCTCGGGCCACCGGACGCAGGATGCTCTCGTCGAGACTTTCGGTCGGGCCTTCGCGCCACACCAGTTCGCCGTTATCCAGGAACGGCTCCAAGGTGTAGCGACTCAGGCCGTGACCCAGCACGGTATTGACGTTTTCATGCAGCAACCCGGCCGCCAGCAGTTCGCGGATCAGGAACGACATGCCGCCCGCCGCCTGGAAGTGGTTGATGTCGGCTTTGCCGTTCGGGTACACGTGGCTCAAGGTCGGGACCACCTCGGAGAGGTCGGCCATGTCCTGCCAGGTCAATTGAATACCCGCTGCCATTGCGATGGCCGGCATGTGCAAGGTGTGGTTGGTCGAGCCGCCAGTGGCATGCAGCGCCACGATCGAGTTGACCAGCGAACGCTCGTCGACGATTTCCCCGATGGGCATGAAGTTGCCGTTCTGCTTGGTCAGGCGGGTGACCTGATGTGCCGCTTCGCGGGTCAAGGCGTCGCGCAACGGCGTGTTCGGGTTGACGAAGGAGGCGCCCGGCAAGTGCAGGCCCATCACTTCCATCAACAACTGGTTGGTATTGGCGGTGCCGTAGAAGGTGCACGTACCCGGGCTGTGGTAGGACTTCATTTCCGATTCCAGCAGCTCTTCGCGGCTGGCCTTGCCTTCGGCGTAGCGCTGACGCACATCGGCTTTCTGTTTGTTGGAAATACCCGAAACCATCGGCCCGCCGGGGACAAAGATCGTCGGCAGATGCCCGAAGCGAAGTGCGCCCATCATCAGGCCCGGCACAATCTTGTCACAGATGCCCAGCATCAATGCGCCGTCGAACATGTTGTGGGACAGGGCCACGGCGGCCGATAGCGCGATGACTTCGCGGCTCGGCAGACTCAGTTCCATGCCGGGCTCGCCCTGCGTCACGCCATCGCACATGGCCGGAGTTCCGCCGGCGAACTGGCCGACCGAACCAATCTCGCGCAACGCCTTCTTGATCTGCTCAGGAAAGACTTCATACGGCTGATGCGCCGAGAGCATGTCGTTATATGACGAAACAATTGCGATGTTGGCGGAATTCATCATCCGCAGGCTGTGCTTGTCTTCAGTGCCGCAACCGGCCACGCCATGGGCGAAGTTGGCGCACTGCAGCTTGCCGCGCATCGGACCGTCGCTGGCGGCACCGCGAATGAGCGCAAGGTAAGCCTCGCGGGTGGCGCGGCTGCGGGCGATAAGCCGTTCGGTGACCTCAAGGACGCGGGGATGCATGTGTAGAACTCCAGGCTAACGGATGTGGCGACCTGATTGTCTATGCTGAACAAGCACCGCTGTGATCGGGATGACAGACGGTTTTCTTGCTCGGTCGGACCAGTTGATTCAGGTCACTCGTTGTAGATTGAACAAAATATTGCCATTAAAAAGGCTTGTTTTCTATTTTTATGCGAATAATCTTGTAATTCCAACAACAAAACGACGGCGGCCCAGTTAAATGACTCTTCGAATTGCAATCAATGGTTTTGGCCGTATCGGCCGCAACGTCCTGCGCGCACTGTATACCCAAGGCTATCGCCAGGATCTTCAGATCGTTGCCATCAATGACTTGGGCGACAGTTCGATGAACGCTCATCTGCTCAAGTACGACACCGTTCACGGCACTTTCGACGCCGATGTCCAGCATGATCAGGAAAGCCTGACCGTCAACGGCGACCGCATCGCCGTCAGCGCCATTCGCAACCCGGCAGACCTGCCCTGGGCTGAGGAAAAAATCGACGTGGTGTTCGAATGCACCGGGCTGTTCACCGACCGGGCCAAGGCCGCTGCGCATATTACTGCCGGTGCGCGCAAAGTCATCATTTCGGCCCCGGCCAAAGGCGCCGACGCCACCGTGGTGTATGGCGTTAACCACGACATCCTGCGCCAATCGCACCAGATCATTTCCAATGCCTCCTGCACCACCAACTGCCTGGCCCCCGTAGCCCAGGTACTGCACCGTGAATTGGGTATTGAAAGCGGCCTGATGACCACGATTCACGCCTACACCAACGACCAGAACCTGACCGACGTCTACCACACCGACCCGTACCGCGCCCGCTCGGCGACCCAGAACATGATCCCGAGCAAGACCGGTGCAGCTGAAGCAGTCGGGCTGGTGCTGCCGGAACTGGCGGGCAAACTGACGGGCATGGCGGTACGGGTGCCGGTGATCAATGTGTCGCTGGTGGACCTGACCGTGCAGTTGAAACGCGAAGCGTCGGCTGATGAAGTGAACGCACTGCTCAAGGAAGCCAGCCAGCACTCGAAGATCCTTGGCTACAACACACTGCCGCTGGTCTCCAGTGACTTCAATCACAACCCGCTGTCGTCGATCTTTGACGCCAACCACACCAAATCCAGTGGCAAGCTGCTGAAGGTGTTGGCCTGGTACGACAATGAGTGGGGCTTCTCCAACCGTATGCTGGATAACTGCCTGGCGCTGTGTAACGCCGAATAAACACACTCCACTTGTAGGAGCGAGCTCGCTCGCGATGGACGTCAACGATCACGCGGCGGGCCTGACTCCCTACGGCGCCCTCAGGTTTTTCGCGAGCAAGCTCGCTCCTACAGTATGGTCTGCCCCCCCTTTGTAGGAGCGAGCTCGCTCGCGATGGACGTCAACGATGACGCGGGGGGCCTGCGCGGATTTTCACGATTAAGCGCTTGACCATTAGAGTAGATGATAAGCATTATCATTCGATCAAAATGGATCAGGTCCTCCCGTGAGTCAATCGCGCTTCAATCACGTCTTCATCGCCCAGCGGGTTTCCCTGCTGCGCACGCTGGAGCGGATGGTCAACAATCACAGCACCGCCGAAGACCTCCTGCAGGAGACCTACCTGCGGGTGACCCGCGCGCTCAGTGAGCGGGCCATCGATCACCTTGAACCCTTTGTGTTCCAGACCGCCCGCAACCTGGCGCTGGACCATCTGCGCGCGCGCCGTATTCAGTCGCGCACCCTGGTCGATGACGTGCCGCCGCAGGTGGTCGAAAGTGTCGCCGCGCCGGTCAGTAGCGCCGAGGATGCCGCCCATGCCGAACAATTGCTGGAGCGCTTGAACGTAAGTCTCAATCAACTCAGTTCGCGCCAACAGAAAATTTTCATCCTCAGTCGCCTGCACGGCCACAGTTACCTGAGGATCGCCGAACAACTGGACGTCTCGCTGAGCACCGTGCAAAAGGAACTGAAGCTGATCATGGCGATCTGCATCGGAGTTGCCGAACGTCTGAACGGCGACTGAGATCGCGGGGCTTTGCTACCCTTGCGTCTTTTCACGCTCCACTACAAAAACAGCAGTGCACAGACACTGCCGAGGAAACACCGTGACGCACACTCGCCGCCCGCCTCCGCCCTCCCCGGCCCAGGACCGCGCCACCGCGATGGACCAGGCCCTGGACTGGCTGATTGTGCTGGGCAGTCCGAGCGCGGAACAGACCCAGGCGTTCAATGCCTGGCTCGCTGCCGACCCTCTGCATGCCCAGGCGTTCGCCAAGGCCCAGACGATCTGGGACGGCCCGCAAGTGATGCTGAGCGCGCAGACCCTGGCCGCTCGGCCGCCAAAAGTAACGGTGCTTTCGCACCTGCGTCCGCACTGCAAACCCCTGGCGACCGCTGCCGTGCTGATCCTCGGCTTGTTCAGTTTCAGTAATCTGCCCATGCGCCTGCAGGCCGATCACCTGACCGTGGTCGGCGAGCGCCAGCGCCTGCAACTGGAGGACGGTTCAAAAGTCCTGCTCAATACCAATTCGGCTTTTTCCAGCACCATCGATGATCAGCAGCGCATTGCCCGCCTGTATCAGGGCGAAGCGTTTTTTGAAGTGGCCGGCAACCGCGCCCAGCCGCTGGAAATCGATGCCGGACCGGTCAAGGCCAGCGTGCGCGATACCGCCTTTGCCGTGCGTTACCTGGACGGCGTGGCACAGGTTCGAGTGCAGCGCGGGGATGTCGACTTGCGCGCGACCCGCGACGATGCGCGGGTGCGCCTGTCGGCCGGGGAAAGCATTAGCATTGGCCCCAACGGTTTTGATCGCCCGGCCAAGCTTGACGCCACCGACCTGGCCTGGGTCCAGGGCCGCCTGGTCTTCGAGAACTGCCCCTTGAGCCAGGTACTGACGGAACTGCGTCGCTACTATCCGGGCTGGATCATCAACAACAATGAGCAGTTGTCGGACATTAACGTGACCGGCAATTATCGCCTCGACCAGCCTTTGGACGTGGTGCGCTCGCTGGCCCACATCACCTCGGCGCAGCTCAGGGAATTCCCGGCGCTGGTGATCTTGAACTAAATAAGAATTATTTTTACTCGATAGGCAAAGCTCGTTCGTCTCGTTATAGCCAATGCAATTGATTCGCATATACAAATGCTAATCAGCACCTATAAAGATTCGTGCGACACGGAGCGCTATCGATGTCCTCTCGCCTTACTCGCCAGTCCTCTACCCCTTCGCGCGTGTTGTCGCTGCTGACCGCCGCCATTCTGATGGCCGGCAGTGCGCCACTGCTGGCCGCCACCGCCGACGCTCAACAGAGCCGCAACATGGGTGACTACTCGTTTGCCATTCCCCAGCAATCGCTGGTGTCGGCGCTGAACGCGTTCACCGCTGTGACGGGCTGGCAGGTCGGGTTCTCCGCCGAACTGGCGCAAGGGGTGGCGTCGCCCGGCGTGCGCGGATCCTTGGCGCCGGAAACTGCCCTCGATCGCCTGTTGGTGGGGACCAACCTGAGCTATCGCAAACTGGGCCACAACAACATCGTTCTGGAGCTGCGCAGCAACAGCGGCGCGCTGAACCTGCAGCAGGTAACCATCAGTGCGACCCGCCAGGAACAGGACGTGAGCAGTGTACCGAGCACGGTCACGGTGCACACCCGCGACGAACTCGACCGCAACAACGTCAACTCGATCAAGGATTTGGTGCGCTACGAGCCGGGCGTTTCCGTGGGTGGCACGGGGCAGCGCTCCGGTATCACCGGCTACAACATCCGCGGCATCGATGGTGACCGGGTGCTGACCCAAGTCGATGGCGTGCAGGTGCCCGACGGCTTCTTCAACGGCCCCTACGCCCAGACCAACCGCAACTACGTCGACCCGGAAATCGTCAAGCGCGTGGAAATCCTCCGCGGCCCGGCCTCGGTGCTGTACGGCAGCAACGCGATCGGTGGCGCAGTCAGCTACTACACCCTGGACCCGGACGACATCATCAAACCCGGCCAGGATGTCGGCGCTCGCCTGAAGACCGGCTACAGCTCAGCCGACGAAAGCTGGCTGACTTCCGGTACCGTCGCCGGGCGCACCGGCGACGTCGATGGCCTGCTGCACCTGAGCCAGCGCAACGGCCATGAAACCGAGTCCTATGGCGAAACCGGCGGTACCGGCCTCAATCGCACCGAAGCCAACCCGGAAGACGTGCGCACCACCAACATCCTCGCCAAGCTGGGTTGGGACTACGCCGAGGACGGGCGCTTGGGCCTGACTTACGAGCACTACAAGGACGACCGTGACACCCACCAGCTGAGTGCCGTGGGCGGACCGTTCAACGCGGGGCGCGGCTTTGGTTTCTACAAGGCGCGTCGCGGCAACGAAACCATTACCCGCGAGCGTTTTGGCCTCGATAACCGCTTCGGCCTCGACAGTATTCTGGCCGACGACATCAAGTGGACACTGAACTACCAGATCGCCAAGACCGACCAGAGCACCCAGGAAATCTACGCGCCGCCAGGACGCACGGTACTGCGTAACCGCGATACCACCTACAAGGATCGCCAGTGGGTGTTCGATGCCCAGGCCGACAAGGCGTTTGCCATCGCCAAGACCGACCACCTCGTCACCTACGGCACCACCCTCAAGCAGGACAAGGTGACCGGCCTGCGCACCGGTGACGGCACCTGCCTGACCGTGGCCGGCGCCTGCCGGGTGATCGGCGCACCGAGCGCCGCCGACACCCTGACCCCGGCCAGCGACTTCCCCGACCCGACCATCAACACCTATAGCCTGTTTGCCCAGGACCAGATCAGTTGGAACAACTGGACCTTCGCGCCCGGCCTGCGCTACGACTACACCCAGCTCAAGCCGCACCTGACCGACAAGTTCCTGGCCACTGCCGACCAAAGCGGCAATGGCGAGGTGAATGACAGCACCAAGAACTGGCATCGCCTGTCGCCGAAGTTCGGCACCACGTACCAGTTCAACGATCACTACACCTGGTACGGCCAGTACGCCGAAGGTTTCCGCACGCCCAGTGCCAAGGCCCTGTATGGCCGCTTCGAAAACACCTCTGGCGGTTATCAGGTGGCGCCCAACCCCGACCTCGAACCGGAAAAGAGCAAGAGCTATGAAACCGGCCTGCGTGGCCAATTTGAAGCCGGCAACTTTGACGTCGCGGTGTTCTACAACAAGTACCGCGACTTCATTAACGAGAACGCCATTACCCCGGGCTACGACGAACTCACCTTCCAGAGCAACAACATCAAGCACGCCACCATCAAGGGCGTGGAGCTCAAGGGTCGCCTGAACCTCGACACATTCGGCGCACCAGGCGGCCTCTATACCCAGGGTTCGCTGACTTATCTGTACGGGCGCAACGATGACAGCGGCGAACCGCTGAACAGCATCAACCCGCTGACCGGCGTGTTCGGCCTCGGTTATGACCAGGACAAGTACGGCGCGTTGCTCAGCTGGACCCTGGTCAAGCGCAAAGACCGGGTCGACAGCACCATGTTCAACACCCCTGACGGCACCAGCACCCAATTCAAGACCCCGGGTTATGGCGTGCTCGACCTCGCTGGGTTCTACAAGGTGACTGACGACGTGACCGTCAACGCCGGCCTGTACAACCTGACCAACAAGAAATACTGGCAGTGGGATGACGTGCGCGGCTACGACAACGTGGGCGAAGCCTCGGTGACCCAACCGGCCAACCTCGACCGCCTGACCCAGCCGGGGCGCAATTTCTCGGTCAATCTGGTCTGGGATATCTGATCCAGCGAGCCTGATTGCGCGACGGCTTTTCCCCCGCGCAATCAGGTTTTTTTACTGTCCGGCGCCTGTTCGTTCGTCTCGTTACCAGGCGCCCATTTCTCCCAAGGATTTGTCATGACCCACCAGGACACTGCTCAACGCCCCGCTCTGCGTTCACAACGCTTAAACCAGATCACCCACGAACCCCACACCAAACTCGACGCACTGGTCAAAGCCCACGCACCGTTCGAGACCCAGGCCAATTTCGCCCGCTTCGTCATCGCGCAGTACCTGTTCCAGTCGGAACTGGTGGCGCTGTATAACGATGCCGAACTGAGCACCATCATTCCCGATCTGCCGGATCGTTGCCGGGCTGAAGCGGCCAAGGCTGACCTGGCTGACATGGACACCGAGGTACCGGCACCGGTGGCAGGCGCGGTGATCCATCCGACCAAGGCCGAGGCCCTGGGCTGGCTGTTTGTGTCCGAAGGTTCGAAGCTGGGTGCGGCGTTTCTGATCAAGCGTGCGGTGGGCCTGGGACTGAGTGAGACCTTTGGTGCGCGCCACCTCGCTGAACCCGCCGGGGGCCGGGCTGAAGGCTGGAAGCGCTTCGTGAAGACACTTGATGGGCTGGAGTTGAGTGCGCAGGAAGAAGCGGAACTGGATAAAGGTGCGATCGATGCCTTTAACCGCTTCACCGTGCTGCTGGAACAGGCGTACGCCGCGGAATTCGCCTGATCATCCGATCCTCTGTTGGACGCACTTTCCTGTGGGAGCTGGCTTGCCTGCGATGGTCGTTAACGATGACGCGGGAAGCCTGACACCCCGCAGCGCTCTCGAGTTTCTCGCGAGCAAGCTCGCTCCTACAAGGAAACATCACGCCCCACATGCGTTACCTTGAGCCTATGCCCTCATCTTCCAGACTCGTGCGTTTCCTTTTCGGCCTGCTGGCCTACCTCAGCCTGGGCATAGGCCTGGTCGCCATTGTCGTGCCTGGCCTGCCAACCACCGAATTCATCCTGCTCGCGGCCTGGGCCGCCACCCGAAGTTCCCCACGGCTCAGCGCCTGGCTGGAAAACCATCGCCTGATCGGTCCGATACTGAGCAACTGGCGCAACGGCAAAATCATATCCCGTCGTGCCAAAGTCAGCGCCACCGTGAGCATGCTGCTGTGCGCCGGGTTGATGCTGGTGATGCTCGATCACGGCTGGCCGATCTACCTGGCCATTGCCGGAATGAGCTTGGGCAACCTGTGGATCTGGTCGAGGCCCGAGACCCTGGCGCACGCTTCCTGACAGACCGGGTTGCCTGCATCGCCAGCAGGCTGGCTCCCACAGGTGAGCTCCAGAATTATTGGGCTTAATGTGGGAGCGAGCCTGCTCGCGATAGCGATCTCCCAAACACCGAATATCCCCCGCAAACGCTTGCGCCGACCGTTCATCGATTTTTACTCATGCAAACCTCCCCCGCGCCGATGCCTTTCCCATGGCGCTGAATGGACTTGGCGAACCCGGTCGATCCCGACCCACAGCCAACACCCCATTCATTTGCGAGTTCGCCTTATGTTCGACTCTCTCTCCATCCGCCTGAAAATCGTGCTGCTGTCCGGCCTGTGCCTGCTGGGCGTGATTGCCCTGATCGTGGGCATGAATATCTACCAGACCAACCAGAACGATAAATTGGTCAGCGCCTCCAGCAGCAGAATGCTCAACGACAGCGTGCAGGATCTGCTGCAAGCCAAGGCCGCCGAGCAAGCCGTGCGGGTGCAGAAAACCTTCGGCGAAAGCCTGACGGTGGTCACGTCCCTGGCGGATCAGATCAAGGACCTGCGCAACATGGCGGCCAAGCGCTCGCTGGAAGCGGGCGCTGTGCGTGAGGAGTTGAACCGGAGCCTGCAAACCGCCTTCGAGCGCAACAGCAAAGTGCTGGGGATCTGGCTGGCATTCGAACCCAACAGCCTGGACGGCAAGGACAGCGAATTCGCCAACGACGCGGCGCGCCAGTCCAACGAAGCCGGGCGCTTTGCCAGTTACTGGAGCCGTGCCGGTGGTACCGGGGTCAACACGATCATGGTCGAAGATGACATGACCAAGACCACCCTCAACATCAACGGCACGCCCTATAACAGCTGGTACACCTGCCCTCGTGACAGTAAGCGCACCTGCCTGCTGGACCCGTATGCCGACACCGTCGGCGGCAAGGAAATGCTGATGACCACCATTTCCGTACCGCTGTTGGTGGATGGCAAATCCATCGGGGTCGTCGGTGTGGACATCGCCCTCGACGCCCTGCAAGCGGCCGCGGTCGAATCCCAGCGCGACCTGTTCAATAGCGCCGGGCACATGCTGATTGTATCCGGCAGTGGCGTGCTCGCCGGCTACAGCGTCGACGCCAGCAAGGTCGGCAAAAGCATCGCCGACACCCTGGGCACGGATGCCAAGGAAGTGCTGCAGTTGCTCAGCGCTGGCACACCGAAAATTCTCGAACAGGGCGAACTGATTCGCGCCGTGTATCCGGTCAGCCCGATTGGCGATTCCAAGGCCTGGGGTGTGGTGATCGACCTGCCGAAGCAGGTGTTGCTGGCTGACTCGGCCAAGCTGCAAGCCGTACTTGATGACGCCCACCAAAGCGGCACCATCAAAGCCGTGCTAGTCGCCGTTGCGGCTGGCCTGGTCGGCCTGCTGCTGATATGGCTCACCGCCTCGGGCGTGACCCGGCCGATCAACAGCGTTGCCCAGATGCTCAAAGCCATTGCCAGCGGCGACGGCGACCTGACCCAGCGCCTGCACTACGGCAAGAAAGACGAACTGGGTGAACTGGTCAGTTGGTTCAACCGCTTCCTCGACAAGCTGCAGCCAACCATCGCGCAGATCAAACAGAGCATTACGGACGCCCGCGGCACGGCCGACCAGTCCTCGGAAATCGCCCGCCAGACCAGTGAAGGGATGCAGGTGCAGTTCCGCGAGATCGACCAGGTTGCCACCGCCTCCAATGAAATGAGCGCCACCGCCCACGACGTCGCCAACAGTGCCTCGAATGCGGCCAATGCGGCCAAGGGCGCGGACCAATCGGCCCGCGATGGCATGCAGATCATCGAGCGCAGCACCCGCGACATCAGTCAGCTGGCCGATGAGGTCAGCAAGGCGGTTGTCGAAGTCGAAGCCCTGGCGGTCAACAGTGAGCAAATCGGCTCGGTGCTGGAGGTGATCCGCAGCATTGCCGAACAAACCAACCTGCTGGCCCTCAACGCAGCTATCGAAGCCGCCCGCGCCGGCGAGAGCGGGCGTGGTTTTGCGGTGGTGGCTGATGAAGTGCGCAACCTGGCCAAACGTACCCAGGACTCGGTGGAAGAAATCCGCACGGTGATCGAACGCATCCAAACTGGCACCCGCGGCGTCGTTGCCACCATGCACTCGAGCCAGACCCAGGCCCACAGCAACGCCGGTCAAATTCAGCAAGCAGTACAGGCCTTGAGCAAGATCAGCGATGCGGTCACCGTGATCAGCGACATGAACCTGCAAATTGCCAGCGCCGCCGAACAGCAAAGCGCCGTGGCCGAAGAGGTCAACCGCAACGTCTCAGCCATCCGTACCGTCACCGAAACCCTGACCGGGCAAGCGACCGAATCGGCACAGATCAGCAGTCACCTTAATTCGCTGACGACCCATCAGATGAAGTTGATGGATCAGTTCCGCGTGTAGGAGCAGGCTCGCTCCAACAGTTTTCATCCGGCACTGCACATTTTTTGATCTATGATCGGCCCTCTTCCGGAGGGCCTTCGATGACTGATCTATTCACGTCCATTCAAGCCGCACTCGGCTTGCCCAATACCCCTATCCCCTGCACATCGAGCGGCGCCCTGCCCTGCGCGTTTGCGGTCACCGACCTGGCCTGCGCCAGCATTGGCGTGGCCGGTCAGGCAATCTGCGACCTGTTGCATCGGCACACCGGGCGCCTTCCCGGCCTGGAAGTCGACCGGCGCCTCGCGTCGTTCTGGTTTGCCACCTCGCTGCGTCCGCTGGGCTGGAATGTTCCGCCCTTATGGGACCCGGTCGCGGGCGACTACGCCACCCGGGATGGCTGGATCCGCCTGCACACCAACGCACCGCATCACCGCGCAGCCGCCGAAAGCGTGCTCGGCAGCGTTGCCGATCGATCGGCAATGGCTAACAAAGTCGCGCAATGGGCTGCAGCTGATCTTGAACAGGCCGTGGTCGAAGCCGCCGGTTGTGCCGCGCAAATGCGCAGCTGGGCGCAATGGCAAGCGCATCCCCAAGGGCAGGCCGTGAACGCTGAGCCACTGGTGCATTTTGCCGCAGGCAACAGTGCGCGGGCGAAACCCTGGCAAGGTTCCGTGGCCCGCCCCCTGGCCGGAATCAAGGTGCTGGACCTGACCCGCGTACTCGCCGGGCCAGTCGCCAGCCGCTTTCTCGCCGGGCTGGGCGCCGACGTCCTGCGCATCGATCCTCCCTCCTGGAACGAGCCTGGCGTGGTACCGGAAGTCACCCTGGGCAAGCGTTGCGCGCGTCTGGACTTGCACGACCCAACGGATCGCGCGATCTTCGACAACCTGCTCAAGGACGCCGACATCCTCCTGCATGGTTACCGCGCCGATGCACTGGAACGCCTCGGTTATGGCACCGCCGAGCGCCGGCATCTGGCCCCCGAGCTGATCGACGTCTGCCTGAATGCCTATGGTTGGAGCGGTCCTTGGCAGAATCGCCGGGGCTTCGACAGCCTGGTGCAGATGAGCTGCGGAATTGCCGAGGCTGGCATGCATTGGAAGCAGTCAGACCAGCCGACGCCATTGCCCCTGCAAGCGCTCGATCACGCCACCGGGTACCTGATGGCGGCCAGCGCGATTCGCCTGCTGGACACGGGCGGATCGGCACGGTTATCGCTGGCGCGCACGGCGAAGTTGTTGATTGAAAATGGCGTCGGGCCGGCGGCACCCTTGCGGGTTGAAGATGACAACGACAAGGGGCTGTTGGTCGAGCAAACAGCCTGGGGGGCGGCGCATCGACTGCAGGTGCCGCTGAAGATCACCGGCACGCCATTGCAGTGGACGATTCCGGCGGCTGAATTGGGCTCCCATCGGGCGCAGTGGTGGTGATGCGCATATCTTCGCGAGTAGGCTCGCTCCCACATTGGAAATGCGATTCCCGCAGTGCAACCCTGTGGTCACAACGGCAACGCGCCCCCCTATGGGAGCGAGCCTGCTCTCGATAGCGCCAGCAGCCATCGAAGTTCAGCTCGAGGCTGAAAATACTCCGGTGACTTCGCTTTACTGGAAATATCGCGATGTTCGGTCCACTCTCGGACGGCGAATTGATCGTCCAGGACCCTGCCTGCGCTCCCCTCTGCACGGCGACACCTGGCATTACCAACTGATACGGAGAGATGCCAATGGCTACGTTCGAGCCCGGTCACCTGCACATCGAGCGCACCGCGCTGCATAAGGATGACTACAGCTACTCGCTGAGCATCGACTATGAAGTGACCCAGGACCCAAAGGAAGGCGTAGGCATGCTGTTCAAAATGCATGGGTTAGTGCAGAACGAAAAATGGCAGGAGGAGTTTTTCCTGCCCAAGGACCAGGCGTTCGATTTCGCCCGCCATGCCACTCGCCTCGCGCAAAAACATGGTCTACCCAAGGAAGTCGGGATCGGCACGGTCCACAAGGCGTACGACCTGATGTTCGAAGACGTCCGGGCGCAGCTCGACGTCAAGTCCGGCGACCCGGTCAAACCCGAACACCTCGAGTAGCCGTTTGTGCAGGAGCAAGGCTGCCTCGCCAACTGTGGAAGCAAAGCTTTGCTCCTAAGGTCTTCGCAAATCAGTGCAGGATTTCACCTGCGGCGCTCCCCAAGGCATACTTGCCACCCTCCGCACGCCAGAACTACACCGCCCCCATGCGTATCCACGTCAGTTTCATCGACCGAGTCGGCATCACCCAGGAAGTCCTGGCGTTGCTCGGTGGGCGCAATCTCAACCTGGATGCGGTGGAAATGGTGCCGCCCAACGTCTACATAGACGCGCCGACCTTGAGCCCGGAAGTACTCGAAGAGCTGCGCGATGCGCTGTTCAGCGTCCGCGGCGTGCAGGCGGTGACGGTGGTGGACATTCTGCCTGGCCAGCGCCGGCACCTGCAGCTCGATGCCTTGCTGGCGGCCATGACCGACCCGGTGCTGGCGCTCGACAGTGCGGGCAACGTATTACTGGCCAATCCGGCACTGATTGCCCTGTACGGTCGCGAACCGGCGGGGGAAAGCGTGGCGGAACTGTTTGCCGACCCGGCGCTGCTCGACGCGTTGCTGGAGCACGGCTTTCGCCTGCCGCTGCGCGAGATCACGCTCAACGGCCAGGCCTTACTACTCGACGCCACGCCCATCACCGATGCCGGTGCGTTGCTGACCCTGTATCAACCCAACCGCATCGGCGAGCGTCTGTCGGCGCTGCACCATGATCATGCCGAAGGCTTTGATGCGCTGCTGGGCGAATCTCCGGCGATCCGCACCCTCAAGGCCCGCGCCCAGCGCGTGGCGGCCCTGGATGCGCCTTTGCTGATCCAGGGCGAAACCGGCACTGGCAAGGAACTGGTTGCGCGCGCCTGCCACGCCATCAGCGCCCGGCACAGCTCGCCTTTCCTCGCGCTGAACTGCGCGGCATTGCCGGAGAACCTCGCCGAAAGCGAGCTGTTCGGTTATGCCCCGGGGGCTTTCACCGGAGCGCAACGAGGCGGTAAACCGGGCCTGATGGAACTGGCCAACCAAGGCACGGTGTTTCTCGATGAGATCGGCGAGATGTCGCCCTACCTGCAGGCAAAACTGTTGCGCTTTCTTAATGACGGCAGCTTTCGGCGAGTGGGCGGTGATCGCGAAGTGAAGGTCAACGTGCGAATCCTCAGCGCGACCCACCGTGACCTGGAAAAAATGGTCAGTGAAGGCTCGTTCCGCGAAGACCTGTTTTATCGCCTCAACGTCTTGAATGTCGAAGTCCCGCCGCTACGTGAGCGGGGCCAGGACATTCTGCTGCTGGCCCGTCACTTCATGCAGCAGGCCTGTGCGCAGATCCAGCGACCGGTGTGCCGACTGGCGCCCGGGACTTACCCGGCACTTCTGGGTAACCGCTGGCCTGGTAACGTGCGGCAGTTGCAGAACGTGATATTCCGCGCGGCGGCCATTTGCGAAAGCAGTCTGGTGGACATTGGTGACCTCGACATCGCCGGCACCTCGGTGGCACGCCAGAGCGACTCCGAAGTCGACAGCCTGGAGCAGGCCGTGGACGAGTTCGAGAAAACCCTGCTGGAAAAACTCTACGTCAGCTACCCGTCTACCCGGCAGCTCGCAAGCCGCTTGCAGACCTCCCACACGGCGATCGCGCATCGGCTGCGCAAGTATGGGATTCCTACCAAGCAGTAGCCGTCGCTGAATTCTCACGCCTGGCCTCCATCCTCAGCTGCCGAAGGCTGCGATCTTTTTGACTTCGATATTGTGTTGCCTGCGACAAGATCGCAGCCTTCGGCAGCTCCTACGGGACGAATTCAAATCGAAGGCCTTCTAACCTGTTTAGAAACGACCTCCAGCCGTACTGAAAGCGCTACAGCGGAACGATATCGCTACACACCTCCCCAGGCACCAGTGCGCAAGGCTTTGATACAGATAGGCTTTTTTCCAAGCCCCAAGCTGTAGCGATTTCGCTACACAGTAAACATTTTCTCCCGCCTCAAAAACTCGCAACTCACTGTTTTATAACGCTTTTAAAACATTGGCCGCGATTTTGCTTATTACCCCTGCATAAATCAGGGCTAAAACCCCCGTGCATTCAATCGCGTCTACCAGACGAGTCTGGCCCCCTTAGGAGTTTCCATGAGCGAGTTGCGTTTTACTGAAGATCACGAATGGCTGCGCACCGAAGCTGACGGCAGCGTCACAGTCGGCATCACCGCCTTCGCGCAGAACGCTCTGGGCGACGTGGTTTTCGTACAACTGCCAGAGCTGCAGTCCTACGAGAAGGGCGCAGAAGCGGCCACCGTGGAATCGGTAAAAGCTGCCAGCGGCGTGTACATGCCTCTGGACGGTGAAGTACTGGAAGTGAACCCGGCGCTCGACAGCAGCCCGGAACTGGTCAACGAAGATCCCCTGGGTGAAGGCTGGTTCTTCCGTTTTCAGCCTACCGACGCCTCGGCCGTCGCCAAACTGCTGGATCAGGATGCTTACGACCGTCTGATCAAAGCCAACGCCGAAGCCTGAGGAGCACCGAAATGACTCAAGTACTGCCTGTTTCTGTAAATATGACGACCGCCAACGAATTCATCGCGCGCCACATTGGCCCGCGCGCAGGCGATGAGCAAGCCATGCTCAACAGCCTCGGCTTCGCCTCCCTGGAAGCCTTGAGCGCCAGCGTTATTCCGGAAAGCATCAAGGGCACCAGCGTGCTCGGCATGGACGACGGCCTGAGTGAAGCCGACGCCCTGGCCATGATCAAAGGCATCGCCGGCAAGAACCAGCTGTTCAAGACCTTCATCGGCCAGGGTTACTACGGCACCCACACGCCGTCGCCGATCCTGCGCAACCTGCTAGAAAACCCGGCTTGGTACACCGCCTACACCCCGTATCAACCAGAGATTTCCCAGGGCCGTCTCGAAGCACTGCTGAATTTCCAGACGCTGATCAGCGACTTGACCGGCCTGCCGATCGCCAACGCCTCGCTCCTCGACGAAGCCACCGCCGCAGCCGAAGCAATGACGTTCTGCAAGCGCCTGAGCAAGAACAAAGGCAGCCACGCTTTCTTCGCCTCCGCCCATTGCCACCCGCAAACCCTCGACGTGCTGCGCACCCGTGCCGAGCCTTTGGGCATCCACGTGGTGGTCGGCGACGAGCGCGAACTGACTGACGTGACGCCGTACTTCGGTGCCTTGCTGCAATACCCGGCGAGCAACGGCGACCTGTTCGACTACCGCGAACTGACCGAACGCTTCCACGCGGCCAATGCACTGGTTGCCGTGGCCGCTGACCTGCTGGCCCTGACCGTGTTGACCCCGCCGGGCGAGTTTGGCGCCGACGTAGCCATCGGCAGCGCACAACGCTTCGGTGTGCCGCTGGGTTTCGGTGGCCCGCACGCCGCGTATTTCTCCACCAAGGACGCGTTCAAGCGCGACATGCCGGGTCGTCTGGTCGGCGTCTCGGTGGACCGTTTCGGCAAGCCGGCCCTGCGCCTGGCCATGCAGACCCGCGAGCAACACATCCGTCGCGAGAAAGCGACCAGCAACATCTGCACCGCCCAGGTGCTGCTGGCCAACATCGCCAGCATGTACGCGGTGTACCACGGCCCCAAAGGCCTGGCGCAGATTGCCAAACGCATTCATCACCTGACCGCCATCCTGGCCAAAGGCTTGAGCGCACTGGGCCTGAGCGTCGAGCAAGAGCATTTCTTCGACACCCTGACTGTCAACACCGGCGCCAACACCGCCGCGTTTCACGACAAGGCACACGCCCGGCACATCAACCTGCGGGTCGTCGACGCCGAGCGCCTGGGCCTTTCCCTGGACGAAACCACTGCACAAGCAGATGTGGAAACCCTGTGGGCCCTATTCGCCGACGGCCAGGTGCTACCGGATTTCGCCGCCCTCGCCGCCACAATCCAGATCGCCATCCCGGCTGAACTGGTGCGCCAGTCGCCGATCCTCAGCCACCCGGTGTTCAATCGATATCACTCGGAAACCGAGCTGATGCGCTACCTGCGCAAGCTCGCCGACAAGGACCTGGCCCTGGATCGCACCATGATCCCACTGGGTTCGTGCACCATGAAACTCAACGCCGCCAGCGAAATGATCCCGGTGACCTGGGCCGAATTCGGCGCCCTGCACCCGTTTGCCCCGGCCGAGCAAAGTGCTGGCTACCAGCAACTGACCGACGAGTTGGAAGCGATGCTGTGCGCGGCTACCGGCTACGACTCGATCTCCCTGCAACCGAACGCCGGTTCGCAAGGTGAATACGCCGGTCTGCTGGCCATCCGCGCCTACCACCAGAGCCGTGGCGAAGACCGTCGCGACATCTGCCTGATCCCGTCGTCTGCCCACGGCACCAACCCGGCCACCGCCAACATGGCCGGCATGCGCGTGGTCGTGACCGCCTGCGATGCCCGCGGCAACGTGGACATCGAAGACCTGCGCGCCAAGGCCATCGAGCACCGCGAACACCTCGCGGCGCTGATGATCACCTACCCGTCGACACACGGTGTGTTCGAAGAAGGCATCCGCGAAATCTGCGGGATCATTCATGATCACGGCGGCCAGGTGTACATCGACGGTGCCAACATGAACGCGATGGTCGGCCTCTGTGCTCCAGGCAAGTTCGGCGGCGATGTCTCGCACCTGAACCTGCACAAGACATTCTGCATCCCCCACGGTGGTGGCGGCCCGGGCGTTGGCCCGATCGGCGTCAAATCGCACCTGACTCCTTTCCTGCCAGGCCACGCCCAGATGGCGCGCAAGGAAGGCGCAGTCTGCGCGGCGCCGTTCGGCAGCGCGAGCATTTTGCCGATCACCTGGATGTACATCCGGATGATGGGCGGCGCCGGCCTCAAGCGTGCTTCACAGTTGGCGATCCTGAATGCCAACTACATTTCCCGTCGCCTCGAAGAGCACTACCCAGTGCTCTACACCGGCAGTAATGGCCTGGTGGCACACGAGTGCATTCTCGACCTGCGTCCACTCAAGGACAGCAGCGGCATCAGCGTCGATGACGTCGCCAAGCGCCTGATCGACTTCGGTTTCCATGCGCCGACCATGTCGTTCCCGGTGGCTGGCACGCTAATGATCGAGCCGACCGAAAGCGAATCCAAGGAAGAGCTGGACCGCTTCTGCGACGCCATGATCCGCATCCGCGAAGAAATCCGCGCAGTGGAAAACGGCACCCTGGACAAGGACGACAACCCGCTGAAAAACGCGCCGCACACTGCAGCGGAACTGGTAGGCGAGTGGATTCACCCGTACAGCCGTGAGCAGGCGGTCTACCCTGTAGCATCACTGATCGAAGGCAAGTACTGGCCACCGGTCGGTCGCGTCGACAACGTGTTCGGTGATCGCAACCTGGTGTGCGCCTGCCCGTCGATCGAAAGCTACGCTTAAACCAAAGAGGGGCGGGTGCGCCTGCCCCTCTTTCTCAAGAACACCACAAAACCTGTGGAAGCTGGCTTGCCTGCGATAGCGGCCTGTCAGGCAGCATCGATGGCGACTGAACCACCGCCATCGCAGGCAAGCCAGCTCCCACAGGACCGTGTCCAGTCAAAAGATTCCGCCAATTCCCATAACAAGAAACCGGAGAACAACCATGGCTTTAAGCGTGTTCGACCTGTTCAAGATTGGCATCGGCCCCTCCAGTTCCCACACCGTCGGCCCGATGCGGGCTGCCGCTCGTTTCGTCGAAGGGTTGCGCCGTGAAGGGCTGCTGGCTGCAACCACCCGCGTCAAGGTCGAGCTCTACGGCTCACTCGGCGCCACCGGCAAAGGCCACGGCAGCGACAAGGCCGTGCTGCTTGGCCTGGAAGGCGAACACCCGGACACCGTGAACACCGAAACCGTCGCCGCCCGCCTGCAAGGCATTCGCAGCAGTGGCCGCTTGAACCTGCAGGGCGAACACAGCATCGCGTTCAACGAAAAAGAACACCTGGCGATGATTCGCAAACCGCTGCCTTATCACCCCAACGGTATGATTTTCCGCGCATTCGATGCTGCCGGATTGCAGATCCGCAGTCGCGAGTACTACTCGGTCGGTGGCGGCTTTGTGGTCGACGAGGACGCCGCCGGCGCTGATCGCATCGTCGAAGATGCGACCAAACTGACCTTTCCGTTCAAGAGCGCCAAGGACCTGCTGGGGCACTGCGCGACCTACGGCCTGTCGATCAGCCAGGTCATGCTGACCAATGAAAGTGCGTGGCGACCGGAAGCCGAAACCCGCGCTGGCCTGCTGAACATCTGGCAAGTGATGCAGGATTGCGTGGCCGCCGGTTGTCACAACGAGGGCATCCTGCCCGGCGGCTTGAAGGTCAAGCGCCGAGCGGCGGCGCTGCATCGGCAGTTGTGCAAAAACCCCGAATCGTCCTTGCGCGACCCGCTCTCGGTACTGGACTGGGTCAATCTGTACGCCTTGGCGGTCAACGAAGAAAACGCCAATGGCGGACGAGTCGTGACAGCACCCACCAACGGCGCAGCGGGAATCATTCCGGCCGTGTTGCATTACTACATACGCTTCATTCCCGGGGCGAACGATGATGGCGTGGTGCGTTTTCTGCTCACCGCTGCCGCCATCGGCATCCTGTACAAGGAAAACGCTTCGATCTCCGGTGCCGAAGTCGGCTGCCAGGGTGAAGTCGGGGTGGCCTGCTCCATGGCGGCCGGCGCGCTGTGCGAAGTGCTTGGCGGCAGCGTGCAGCAAGTGGAGAACGCTGCGGAAATCGGCATGGAACACAACCTCGGCCTGACCTGTGACCCCATCGGCGGCCTGGTGCAAGTGCCTTGCATCGAGCGCAACGCCATGGGCTCGGTCAAGGCGATCAATGCGGTCCGCATGGCCCTGCGCGGGGACGGTCAGCACTTCGTCTCCCTCGACAAGGTCATCCGCACCATGCGCCAGACCGGCGCCGACATGAAGAGCAAATACAAGGAAACCGCCCGCGGCGGTCTGGCGGTCAATATTATCGAGTGCTGATGCGCGCGCATTGGCCTCTGCACATTTTTTCAGGAGCAGAACATGTCCACCGAACAATTGCTGACTACCCCGCTGCACGCCCTGCACATAGAACTCGGCGCGCGCATGGTGCCGTTCGCCGGCTATGACATGCCGGTGCAATACCCGCTGGGCGTGATGAAAGAACACCAGCACACCCGCGACCACGCCGGACTGTTCGATGTCTCGCACATGGGCCAGATCCGCGTGACCGGCGCCAACGCTGCCAAGGCCCTGGAAACCCTGGTACCGGTAGACATCATCGACCTGCCGGTGGGGATGCAACGCTATGCGATGTTCACCAACGAGGCCGGTGGCATTCTCGACGACCTGATGGTCGCCAACCTGGGTAACGACGAACTGTTCCTGGTGGTCAACGCCGCCTGCAAGGACCAGGACCTGGCGCACCTGCGCAAGCATATTGGCGAGCAGTGCTCCATCGAGCCGCTGTTCGAAGAGCGCGCGCTGCTGGCCTTGCAAGGTCCCGCCGCCGTCACCGTACTGGCGCGCCTGGCGCCTGAAGTGGCGAAGATGACCTTCATGCAGTTCACTCGCGTCCAGCTGTTGGGGGTCGAATGTTTCGTCAGCCGCTCGGGCTACACTGGCGAAGACGGTTTCGAAATCTCCGTACCGGCCGGGCATGCCGAAGCCTTGGCCCGGGCACTGCTGGCCGAGCCTGAAGTGGCTGCGATCGGCCTGGGCGCTCGTGACTCCCTGCGCCTGGAAGCCGGCCTGTGCCTCTATGGCCATGACATGAACACTGAGACCACCCCGATCGAGGCCAGCCTGTTGTGGGCCATCTCCAAGCCGCGTCGTGCCGATGGCGCGCGGGCCGGCGGCTTTCCGGGTGCAGAAAGCATATTTGCGCAACAACAGGGCGGAGTCAGCCGCAAGCGCGTAGGCCTGTTGCCGCAAGAGCGAACGCCTGTGCGCGAAGGCGCAGAAATCGTCAACGAAGCTGGCGAGATCATCGGCAGCGTCTGCAGCGGTGGCTTTGGCCCAACGCTGGGCGGTCCTTTGGCCATGGGTTACCTCGACACGGCTTACGTAACACTCGACACACCCGTATGGGCGATTGTCCGTGGGAAAAAGGTGCCTATGCTTGTAAGCAAAATGCCATTTGTTCCACAACGCTACTATCGCGGTTGATTGACTGTTCCTATAAGTAACGCGGTTGCGTTAACACTGCACTAATCTGTAACGCAACCGCCATAAAATAGTGCAACAGTGCGATAATGAACTGCGGTTATAACGATCGAAAACAATTGAAAACCGCTATCAAACAAGCTGCACTAGTGGACCGGCCAATAGCCTCCAAGCCGAGCAAAACCGGGCCTCTCACAGGGGCTTGTTTTTTATTGGCTAGTTGGCGTAGAGTTTGTTCACTGTGTTTGCATGGGTCGCTTGGCATCGTGACCTGGGCAGTAGCCTACAAGTTAGCTACATCCCGCTCGACGTCTTCTTACTCTCCTGCAACCAGTCCCAGTACTCTTTCACGAGAAAGAGGCTGCCACTAATTTTTTGCGTCAAAGGAAATAAGAAATGTCCCAACGTCAGAGCGGTACCGTCAAGTGGTTTAACGACGAGAAAGGTTTTGGTTTTATCACTCCAGAAAGCGGTCCGGATCTGTTCGTGCATTTCCGCGCCATTCAGGGCAACGGCTTCAAGAGCCTGAAAGAAGGCCAGAAAGTGACTTTCGTTGCTGTGCAGGGCCAGAAAGGCATGCAGGCTGACGAAGTACAGGCAGAAGCTTAATCTTCTGTAACGAAAAAGCCCCTGATGCTGACATCAGGGGCTTTTTTGTGCGCGCAAATCCGTAAAATGAGTTCTTTTTCCGCCGAGACCCCTGCCATGTCGAAACACCTGCTGAAGCCCCAGGGCGAATTCCCCGCCGCTGGCCTGGGTCGTCGCTTGGCAGCGATGTTCTATGACTTCCTGCTATGCACCGCTTTGCTGATTGTTACCAGTGGCATCTACAAGATGATCCAGATGGCGATCATCGGCGAGGACCGTATGCGCACCCTGACCGAAGCAGGCGCACTGGACGGTGATCCATTGCTCTCAACCTTGCTGCTGTTCGTGCTGTTCGGTTTTTTTGCCAAGTTCTGGACCTGGTCGGGTCAGACCCTGGGCATGCAGGTGTGGGGCATTCGGGTGCAGAACGCCGACGGCTCATCCATCAGCCTGTGGCAGGCACTGCTGCGCTTTGTGGTATCCATCGCCTCACTGCTGTGTGTGGGCCTGGGTTTCATCTGGTCGCTGTTCGACAAGCAGAAACGCAGCTGGCATGACATGTATTCCGAGACGCAGTTGGTGCGGATTCCTAAGAAGGCCAAGTGATCCCGAACACCGTAAACACAAGCGGGCTTGCCCGCGAAGAGGGCTTATCAGTCGACTTTGATGTTGTCTGCCAAACCGCTTTCGCGAGCAAGCCCGCTCCCACATTTTTTTCAAGTACTCAGGCGTTGCCAGCCAGCTTCATCCGCGCCGCCTGGGTAAAGTCGAGCATCCGCTTCAACGGCCGAATCGCCTGCGGAATCAACGCCGGATCGACAAAGATCTCGTTCGTCCCCTCCTTCAAGCTCTTCAGCACGCGCTCAAGCGTATTCATCGCCATCCACGGGCAATGCGCGCAACTGCGGCACGCCGCGCCGTTACCCGCCGTAGGGGCTTCGATAAACACCTTATCCGGGCACAACTGCTGCATCTTGTAAAAAATGCCGCGATCAGTAGCCACAATAAGCGTCTTGTTCGGCAGGCTCTGTGCCGCCGCAATCAGCTGACTGGTCGAGCCCACCGCGTCCGCCAGTTCGATGACCGAAGTCGGCGACTCCGGATGCACCAGAATGGCCGCATCCGGGTATAGCGCCTTCATGTCTTCAAGCTGCTTGGATTTGAATTCTTCGTGAACGATGCAGGCACCGTCCCACAGCAGCATGTCAGCACCGGTTTTGCGTTGAATGTAGGTGCCCAAGTGCTTGTCCGGCCCCCAGATAATCGTTTCGCCGTTATCCATCAGGCTTTCAACGATTTCCAGCGCGCAGCTGGAAGTTACCACCCAGTCGGCCCGGGCTTTGACGGCCGCCGAGGTATTGGCATACACCACCACCGTGCGTTCCGGGTGCTGGTCGCAGAACGCCGAGAACTCATCCACCGGGCAACCCAGGTCCAGCGAGCAGGTCGCCTCCAGGGTCGGCATCAGCACGCGTTTCTCGGGGTTGAGGATCTTGGCGGTCTCGCCCATGAACTTGACGCCGGCGACCACCACGGTCTTGGCCGGATGGGCATTGCCGAAGCGGGCCATCTCCAGGGAGTCGGAGACGCAGCCTCCGGTCTCTTCGGCGAGCGCCTGGATGACCGGATCACAATAGAAGTGAGCAACCAGCACTGCGTCCTGAGCCTTGAGCTCGGCAGCGATGGCGGCGCGATAATAGGCCTCTTCCTCGGCGGTCAGCGGCTTGGGCTGCTTGGCGTCGAGATGGGCTTGAACCAGAAGGCGTTCGGAAATCTGCGTCATGTTCGCAAGACCTGCAAGCGCTTGCGCGCGAAAGTCGAGTATACACCCGGCTCCAGCCCCCTTAGAGGGTACCGCCGGGAAAGTGAGTATTCATCAGGTACGGACAACGTTGGAGCTGCGCAAGGCTACAGAATATCCAGTGGATGCAAAAGATCATTCTGACCTGCGCCGCTGCAGACTCAAATCAAGCAACGCTCAAATCGCGGGCAAAAAAAAATCCGGAAATCCTCACTTGCGTGGGCCTTCCAGACTTTTAAAACTGCTATAAAAATGGTGGGTCGTGTGGGATTCGAACCTACGACCAATTGGTTAAAAGCCAACTGCTCTACCAACTGAGCTAACGACCCGCTGTGTGGTGGCGCGTATAATACTGATTTTTAAGGACTATTCAACACTTAATTTGAAATAAATCAAAAATAAGGTGTTGGGTCGCTGATTCCGGCCGCCGCGAAGCCTTCTGCACGCAGTCGGCAGCTGTCGCACTTGCCGCACGCCCGGCCGTTATCATCGGCCTGGTAGCAGGAAACCGTCAGGCCGTAATCGACACCCAGCTTTACGCCGGCCTGGACGATCTGCGCCTTGCTCAGGTTCTGCAGGGGCGCCTGGATACGGAAGCCGTTGCCTTCCACACCGGCCTTGGTCGCCAGATTGGCCGTGCGCTCGAAGGATTCGATGAACTCGGGGCGGCAATCCGGATAACCGGAGTAGTCGACGGCATTGACGCCAATAAAGATGTCACGCGCTCCGAGCACTTCAGCCCAACCCAGCGCGAGGGACAGGAACACCGTATTGCGCGCAGGAACGTACGTGACCGGAATGCCTTCGCCAGCCTCCTCCGGAATATCGATACTGCTGTCGGTCAATGCCGAACCACCCATGCCATTCAGGTTCAACCCGATCACCTTGTGCTCGACCACGCCAAGATCCCGCGCAACGCGTGCGGCAGCGTGCAGCTCGGCATGGGAGCGCTGGCCGTAGTCGAAGCTCATGGTGTAGCAGCTGTAGCCATCAGCTCGCGCCATGGCCACGACAGTGGCCGAGTCCAGGCCACCGGACAGGAGGATAACCGCACGTTTTTCTGCAGCGTTCAGTTGTTCAGTCATTTCAGCGCCCCGGTTCGTCATTCCATAGATATTTATGCAGCTGCAGTTGCAGGCGCACAGGCAAGTTGTCCGCGACCACCCAGTCAGCCAGGTCCCGAGCATTCAGGTCATGGTGACTGGGGGAAAACAGGACCTCACCGGCTCGCCGATCCAGACCATACTGAATCAGCTTGGACACGGACCAGTCATAGTCTTCACGAGAACAGATGACAAACTTCACCTGATCGTTGGACGTCAGCAGCTCGATGTTTTCGTAGCGATTGCGGTGCGCTTCCTTCGAACCTGGGGTTTTCAGGTCGACCACGCGACTTACCCGCGAATCTACCGCCGAGATGTCGAGAGCTCCACTGGTTTCCAGTGACACTTCGTAACCGGCATCACACAAGCGCTTGAGCAGAGGGATGGCGTTGGGCTGCGCGAGGGGCTCGCCGCCGGTAACACACACGTAACGCGGACGAAAGCCGGCCACTTGCTCAATGATGTCATCGAGCGGACGAACCGTGCCGCCCGTGAAGGCGTAGGCGCTGTCACAGTATTGGCAACGCAATGGACAACCGGTCAGACGCACAAAAACAGTGGGCAGCCCGGCCGTCCGCGTTTCACCCTGCAACGAGTAAAATACTTCGGTGATTCTCAATGTGTCTTGCATAGTCGCCACGGGCGTAACAGCTAAACAGGCTGTCCGCCTCCGTCAGGCACTTGATGGAACCCCGCCAACGCGCGAATCCCAAAAAGCGGTGTTTCAGAAAAAGGGCGTGAATTCTAACGAAAAAACCCGCAGCAAGTGCGGGTTTCTTCAAAACGGGTCAAGCACACTTACATTCGCTGCAAGTCGCGTTGGGCCAACTGTGCGGCGGAAGTCCCAGGGTATTGGGCAACGACCTGTTGCAGAATGCCCTTGACCTTGTCGGTATGACCCAGTCGGCGCTCTACATCAGCCAGCTTGTACAGCGAGTCAGGCACCTTGGCGTGCTTGGGGTACAGCTGCGAAACCTTGGCAAACGCCTGACCTGCACCTTGCAGGTCGCCTTTTGCCAGGTTGACTTCGCCCAACCAGTACTGGGCATTACCCGCGTACTGGCTGTTGGGGTACTTGCGCAGGAAAGCGGTAAACGCCTGGCTGGCCTTATCGAAATCCTTGGCCTTGATCAGGTCGAAGGCTGCATCGTAATACAGTTTTTCCTTCGCTGGGTCAGCCGGCTCGGTACCTGCGGCGGGCGCCTGAGCGGCAGCCGCTCCAGCACCTGCTGCTGCACCGGGGGCGTTCAAATCGCCACCGGTGGAAGAATTCTCAGGAGTTGCGGCTGGTGCAACGCCGGTTCCAATGCGCCGATCAAGATCCTGGTATCGCTCCAGGCTTTCCTGCTTCATGCGCGCTACATCGTTTTGCAGAACTTCGATGACGCCTTGTTGGCGCGAGATCTGCTCCTGCATCGATTGCAGTTGGTTGAACAGCTCGCCCTGTGCCGAGACAGGGGCCGAAACCCCTCCCCCGGCATAGGCGCCGCTCGTACCGTAACCCGCAGGCGGATAACTACTCCCGCTATTGTTATAGCCGGAGTCGTTATCGACCACAGGAACCGCAGCCCACACCGCAAGCGGTGCAAGGCTGAGGGCCAAAACAGTTACAGCACGACGGCACGTTCGCATGACGAATTACTTACGCAGTTCGACGCGACGGTTTTGAGCCCAGGACTGCTCGTCGTTGCCGGTAGCAACTGGACGCTCTTCGCCGTAGGAAACCAGTTCCAGCTGAGCTGGGGAAACGCCTTGCAGTACCAGGTAGCGTTGAACGGCTTTCGCACGACGCTCGCCCAGTGCCATGTTGTACTCACGAGTACCACGTTCGTCGGTGTTGCCTTCCAGAACAACGCGAGCGCCGTTTGCTTTCAGGTCTTTGGCGTGAACGTCCAGAGCGCGCATGGCTTCTGGCTTCAGGTCCGAGCTGTCGTATTCGAAGTAGAAGGTGGTGATTGCGCGCAGAGCAGCTTCTTCGCTCAGGGAACCGTCAACTGCACCAGTATTTGCGCCGTAACCAGCGTTTGGATCAACAGCGCCTTCACCGGCGTTGTCGCCGCCTTTGGACGAGCAACCTACAGCTACAGCCATGGCCAGAGCCAGCGCAGCAAATTTACCAAACTTCAGCATTTCCATCGTGAAACTCCTAATGAACCCCAGTGTGTTAAGTAAAACGTAAAGCGCCGCGTCAGTTCAGGTAAGGGGACCAGGAAGGTTCTCTGACTTCGCCTTGTGCGGTAGGAAGCGGGAG
This sequence comes from Pseudomonas violetae, assembly GCF_023072615.1. Lineage (GTDB taxonomy): Bacteria > Pseudomonadota > Gammaproteobacteria > Pseudomonadales > Pseudomonadaceae > Aquipseudomonas > Aquipseudomonas violetae. The sequence continues at coordinate 41,865 of NZ_JAKNRW010000011.1, read as the reverse complement.
CCTTACGCGTCCATTAATGGACACGAGCATCAAGACTCCCCGGCCCTGCTGGCGGGTGGCGTAGATTACCATGGTGCCGTTGGGCGCAACAGTAGGCGACTCGTCCAGAGTGCTATCAGTGAGTATCTTTACACTACCGCGCTGCAAATCCTGGGCCGCCACCTTGAAATTGGTGAAGCCTTCCTGGCGATGGATCATTACGAGGGTCTTTTCGTCAGCCGACAATTTAGGGTTGGCGTTGTAGTTACCGATGAAGGTCACACGCTCCGCACCACCACCGCTTGAGCTGGTCTTGTAGATTTGCGGCTTGCCGCCACGGTCAGAGGTGAAGTAGATGGTGGAACCATCTTTACCCCAGAACGGTTCGGTGTTGATACCGGGACCGTTTGTGACGCGAGTGATCTGGCGCGAACCCAGGTTCATCACGTAAATGTCCGGGTTGCCGTCCTTGGACAGCACGAACGCCAGGCGATTGCCATCCGGCGACCAGGCCGGAGCACCATTGAGGCCTTCGAAATTGGTGATCTGCTCACGGCGACCGGTGTCGATGTTCTGCATGAAGATGCGCGGACGCTTCTGCTCGAACGAGACATAAGCGATCCGCTTGCCATCCGGGGCAAAACGCGGCGACAGGATCGGCTCGCGCGATTGCAACAGGGTAACGGCACGGGCACCGTCATAGTCCGAACGCTGCAGGGTGTAGCGAGTGTTCTTCTCGGAGAAGCGCTCGGCGGTCACGTAGAGCAGGCGAGTCGAGAAGGCACCTTTGATACCGGTGAGTTTTTCGAACGACTGGTCAGCGATGTAGTGCGACATGTCACGCAGCTGATCAACACTGCCCGACACGCTGCCGGTCAGCACTTGCTGCTCGGTGGCGACGTTGAACAGGGCGTATTGCACCTGCAGGCGGCCGCCCGCCGGAGCAATGCTGCCGACCATGACGTACTGGGCGCCCAGCGCCTTGAAGTCACGGTAGATGATTTCGCTGGCCTGGCTTGGCTGGCTGATCATGTTCTGTTTCGGGATCGGCGAGTAGTAACCCGAGTTACGCAGGTCGTTGCCGATGATCTCGGCCATATCATCCGGCAACACGCTGCCGCCCTGGTTGGCGAACGGAACGACTGCAATCGGGGTAGCCCGATCACTGCCGCTGGTAACCAGAATGTTTTTCTCATCTGCTACCGCCATCCCTGCCAGGCAGCAGATAGCGACAAGCATTCCTCGAAGAAGGTTTCTCACAAGGCTAGATCCTCAGGTGTGAATGTCATCTTGAATGAACGATACGGAGCAAAATCGCTCGGCTTCATTCCCTGCATTTCTGTCAAACGTCCAATATTCTTGACCGCGGCCACTGCCGAAGCATCGAACGGACCATCTCCGCTTGATTTGCCGACGGTGACCGACGTCACTGTTCCATCCGGCAACATGCCGATTTGCAGCACGACCGTCATGCCTTTGCGTGCCGAAGGTGGGCGGGCCCAGCCCTCTGCCGCACGCGCACGAATCAGGTCATCGAAACTGCCAGCGACTTCGTCGCCCCGCTCGTCCGCCAAAGCCTGCTGACGTTGTGGCGTGTCGGAAAGCAGATCTGCCAAGGCCTGGGCCTTTTTGTCTTCGGCGGATTTACGTGCCGCTTCCTGCGACTTTTTCTTCGCAGCATCGGCAGCAGCTTTCTTCTTCGCGTCTTCGGCGACTTTCTTCTTCGCCTCTTCAGCGTCGGATTTCTTCTTGGCGTCTTCTGCGGCTTTCTTCTTCGCGTCTTCGACGATCTTTTTCTTGGCTTCTTCAGCGGCCGCTTTCTTGGCCTCTTCTTCAGCAGCCTTTTTGGCTTCTTCTTCAGATTTCTTCTTGGCTATATCCGCCAATTGTTTCTCTTCAGCCTTCTTGGCTTCAGCAGTCTTCTTGGCTTCGGCAGTCTTCTTGGCTTCGTCGGCTTTCTTGGCCTCATCAGCCTTCTTCGCCTCGTCCGCTTTCTTGGTCTCGTCGGCCTTTTTGGATTCTTCGGCCTTTTGAGCCGCATCTTCCTTCTTTTGTTCCGCAGCCTTTATGGCTTCCTGCTCGATCTTCTTCTGCTCCATCTGCTCGACTTCGGTCTGACGTGCGGCGGATTTCTTCGCCTCACCCGCAATCTTCTGATTGGTCTGGGTGGTCGCCTGACTTTTCGACTTCAGCTGGTACAGGGTCGCCTGGACGATCGGCCTGGCCGGCGGCAGTTCTGGGGTCATGGCAAAACTGACAAACAACATGCCGAACACCAGCACGTGCAACCCAATCGCCCAGACGCTAGGCCAGAAGTAGCTCTCCGAGGCTGTCGGCTCTCGTTGTTGCTGCATCAGGGCGCCTCGGTAATCAAGCCAACATTACCGACCCCGGCTTTCTGGAGACCGCCCATGGCGCCCATGACCGATCCATAATCGACGGTCTTGTCGCCTCGAATGAAGACCTGGGTCTGCTTGCCGCCTTCGTTGCCGGCGCGAATGATCTTGGTCACCGCGTCGGTCATCTGCGGCAAGGTCATGGCCTTGTCCTGCTGCTTCTGGGTGTCGACTTCGCTGCCAAGGTTCCAGTAATAGGTCTTGTCAGCCTTGATCGAAATGGTCAGGACCTGAGTATTGTTGTCCTGCGGCAAGGCTTCGCTGGAAACCTTGGGCAGATCAACTTTCACGCCCTGATTGAGCATCGGCGCGGTCACCATGAAGATGACCAGCAGTACCAGCATCACGTCGATGTAGGGCACTACGTTCATCTCGGCGACCGGCTTGCGCTTTTTGCGAGCTCGAGCGATTAAAGCCATTGGAAATTACCTGCTTATTCTTCGCTGGTGTGCACTTTGCGGTGCAGGATCGCCTGGAATTCATCGGCGAAGGTGTAGTAGCGGCTGATCAGCGTTTCGCTGCGGGCCGCAAACCGGTTGTAGGCGATAACGGCCGGGATCGCGGCGAACAGGCCGATCGCGGTGGCGATCAGGGCTTCGGCGATACCCGGGGCCACAGTGGCCAAGGTCGCTTGCTGCGCAGTAGCCAGGCCACGGAAGGAGTTCATAATGCCCCAGACCGTACCGAACAGACCGATGTACGGGCTCACGGAACCCACTGTCGCGAGGAACGGCAGGCTCTGCTCGAGCTTTTCTTCTTCGCGGGAGATAGCCACGCGCATGGCCCGGGCCACACCTTCCATGACCGCTTCAGGATCGACGCCTGGCTGCTGGCGCAGACGGGAGAATTCCTTGAAACCGGCGCGGAAGATCTGCTCGACGCCCGAATCCGGATCAGGGTTGCTGCCGGCCTGACGGTACAATTTGGACAGATCGATACCCGACCAGAAGCGCTCCTCGAAGCTCTCCAGGGCACGGCGACCGGCGCGCAGCAGGTTGCTGCGCTGAAAGATCATGATCCATGAGGTGACCGATGCGGCTACCAGGATCAGCATTACCAGTTGCACCACGATACTGGCATTGCTGACCAGGCTCCACATGGAGGAATGGTCGACGACGTTAGCTTCCACGCTTTATCTCCTGCTTTGAGTGTGTACCCGCGCCGCTCACGTCGGCAAAGGCCGCACGTAGAGCTTCGGGAATGGCCCGGGGTTTTAAACTTTCAGTGCGCACACAGGCCACCAGAAACTGCCCTTCGCAGAGCAGCACATTATCCGTTGCCCGCCTGACCTGCTGCTTGAAACGCAGGCTGGCACGGTTCAATTCGCTTACTTCAGCGCTTACCAGCAGTTCGTCATCCAGTCGCGCCGGCGCGTGGTAACGCGCTTCGCTGGAATGCACGACGAATAACAGGTCCTCCCCTGCCAGCTGGGATTGGGCAAAGCCCAGCTCCCGGAGCCGCTCGGTTCGAGCCCGTTCCATAAACTTGAGGTAATTAACGTAATACACGATGCCACCCGCATCGGTGTCTTCGTAATAAACGCGACACCGATGTGCGAAAGGCCCAAGCCCGTTTTGCGCGCGCATACTCTAGTGCTTACTCCTCAGGTTGCCAATCCGGCCAGGCAACTGTTTTTCATTGTTCTGCGGCTTTCTCGCAAAAGTACGGTCCTCAGACCGCACAAACCTCGAATTGATCAGCCCGCAAAGTGATTAATCGTCAACTGCATCGAGGAATTCGTCTACCACGGGCATCTCACCCAATCGTGACGGGATGTTTAAACCGAAGTGCAGGTACGCGTGCCGGGTCACCACCCGCCCCCGGGGCGTGCGCATGATGTAACCCTGCTGGATCAGGTACGGCTCGAGGACGTCCTCGATGGTATGACGCTCTTCGCTGATGGCCGCCGCCAGGCTGTCGACACCGACCGGGCCGCCGTCGAACTTCTCGATCATGGTCAGAAGCAGGCGCCGGTCCTGATGGTCGAAGCCGCGCTCGTCGACATCCAGCAGGTTCAAGGCCAAGTCGGCAATCGGCTTGGTAATATGCCCCTTGGCCCGAACTTCGGCGAAGTCACGCACCCGCCGTAGCAGGCGGTTGGCGATCCGCGGCGTGCCCCGGGCGCGGCGGGCGATTTCAAAGGCGCCCTCCGGATCGAGCGGCAGGCCGAGAATGTTCGCCGAACGACCCACAATCGTGGCCAGGTCCGCAGTATTGTAGAACTCCAGGCGCTGCACGATACCGAAGCGGTCACGCAGCGGATTGGTCAGCATGCCAGCCCGCGTGGTGGCACCCACCAGGGTAAATGGTGGCAGGTCGAGCTTGATAGAGCGCGCAGCCGGCCCTTCGCCAATCATGATGTCCAGCTGGAAATCTTCCATGGCCGGGTACAGCACTTCCTCGACAATCGGCGACAGGCGATGAATTTCGTCGATGAACAGCACATCGTGCGGTTCAAGGTTGGTCAGCAGCGCGGCCAGGTCTCCCGGACGCTCGAGCACGGGGCCCGAAGTGCTCTTGATGGACACCCCCATTTCCTGGGCGATGATGTTGGCCAGAGTGGTTTTACCCAGGCCCGGAGGACCGAAAATCAACGTGTGGTCCAGGGATTCGTTGCGCCCGCGAGCGGCCTGGATAAACAGTTCCATTTGCTCGCGAACGGTCGGCTGGCCGATGTATTCGGCCAGGCTGACCGGACGGATTGCCCGGTCCTGGACCTCTTCGCGATCCCGCGGGCCGGGTGCGGCTGTAATCAGACGATCAGCTTCAATCACTTAAATCATTCCCTTCAGGGCACGACGTATCAGGTCTTCACTGCTCAAACCTTTCTCCTTTATCGCGGCAATCGCCTTGCTGGCCTCCTGGGGCTTGTAGCCCAGGGAAATCAACGCACTGACCGCGTCATTCTCGGCGCTGGCCGGCGGCGCCACATCAGGGCCACCTGGCTGGTTCGGTACCAGGGCAAACATCGCCGGCACCGTTTCCCACGCTTTGAAGCGATCCTTCAGTTCCACCAGCAGACGCTCTGCGGTCTTCTTGCCGACGCCCGGCACCTTGGTCAACGCCGAGGTGTCCTGGGACTGAACGCAGCGCACCAGTTCGTCGACTTCCAGGCTCGACATCAAGGCCAGCGCCAACTTCGGCCCCACACCATTGAGACGGATCAACTCGCGAAAAAAGTCTCGCTCACGCTTGCTGGCAAAGCCATAGAGTAACTGCGCGTCTTCACGTACGACCAAATGGGTGTGCAGCGTCAGCGGTTCGCCGACCGACGGCAGGCGATACAACGTGGTCATGGGTACTTCCAGCTCATACCCCAGTCCATTTACATCCAGAATCAGGTGCGGCGGCTGTTTCTCAGCCAGTGTGCCGCGCAAGCGTCCAATCACGTTTCAGATCCTTGAGCGTTGGCCAGTACAGGGCTGGCGACTGACAGGACAAGGGTTTTACGCCGGCAACACAGGCGCAGGACCCTTGGTCCTGGAAAAGATGTGCTGATGCTATCAGAGACGCAAGCGCCCGCCACGACTGCGTGCCGTTCCCAGGCCGTGGGGTAGCAGGCTGGAGCGGGTGTGGGCATGGCAAATAGCGATGGCCAGGGCATCCGAGGCATCTATTTGCGGCTTGCTGGTCAGTTTGAGCATGTGCATGACCATCATCTGCACCTGCTCTTTGTTGGCCGCGCCGGTACCGGTAACCGCCTGCTTGACCTGGGTCGCGGTGTATTCGGCAATTTCCAGATTTTCCTCGGCTCCGGCAACGATCGCCGCACCGCGAGCCTGGCCCAGCTTCAGTGCCGAGTCGGCGTTACGCGCCATGAACACCTTTTCGATGCCCATGGTGATCGGCCCGTAGGTCTGTATGACTTCGCGCACGCTGCGATAGACGATTTGCAGGCGCTCGTGTAGCTCACCGGAACCGGTGCGAATGCAACCCGACGCCACGTAGACGCAGCCGCGCCCGGTATCAGATACCACGCCATAACCGGTAATGCGCGAACCGGGGTCGATACCAAGAATTAGAGTCATAACGCTACATAGGTAGGAGCGAGCTTGCTCGCGATGGACGTTAACGATAACGCGGTTTACCTGGATGAGCGTGTCGCTCTCAGGTCTTTCGCGAGCAAGCTCGCTCCTACAGTGAGCGGCGTGGCCCGTTAACCCAACTGTGCGGCAACCGATTCAGGGATGTCCGCGTTGGAATAGACGTTCTGCACGTCATCCAGGTCTTCCAGCATGTCGAGCAGCTTGAGCACCTTCTCGGCACCCTCCAGGTCCAGTTCGGCACTGGTGGTCGGCAACATCACGATCTCTGCGTCATTTGCATTGAAACCGGCCTCCTCCAGGGCATTACGCACCGAGTAGAAGCCTGCGAACGAAGTGAACACGTCAATTGAACCGTCTTCGTTGGTAACCACGTCATCAGCGTCGGCTTCCATCGCCGCCTCGATCAACGAATCTTCATCAATCCCCGGCGCAAAGGAAATCTGGCCTTTGCGTTCGAACAGGTAGGCCACCGAACCATCGGTCCCCAGGTTGCCCCCGCACTTGCTGAACGCATGGCGCACTGCGGCGGCGGTGCGATTACGGTTGTCGGTCATGCACTCGACCATCACCGCTACGCCACCGGGACCATAACCTTCGTAGGTCAGCTCGACCATGTCGTCGGTATCGGCAGCACCGGCGCCACGCGCCACGGCGCGGTCGATGATGTCGCGACTCATGTTCGCACCCAGGGCCTTGTCCAGCGCCAGGCGCAAGCGCGGATTGGAACCCGAATCAGCGCCACCCTGGCGGGCAGCAACCGTCAGCTCACGAATCCACTTGGTGAAAATCTTGCCTTTCTTGGCATCCTGACGTTCTTTGCGGTGCTTGATGTTCGCCCACTTGGAATGACCCGCCATAATTCGCTCCGAATTCACGTTGAAACGTTGCCCGCCACGCGAACTGCGCCGGCCAGCAACTCATAATCTCGACCTAAAGAAAAGGCGCATCCCTTAAGGATGCGCCTTGACGGCCAGTCTTACTCGGCTTTCGGCGTTTCGCGCAGTCGAATGTGCAATTCGCGCAATGCCTTGGCATCTACTGCACCCGGAGCCTGAGTCATGACGTCAGCCGCGCTCTGGGTTTTCGGGAAAGCGATCACTTCACGGATCGACTGGGCGCCGGTCATCAGCATCACCAGGCGGTCCAGACCGAAGGCCAGGCCACCGTGGGGCGGTGCACCGTACTTCAGGGCGTCGAGCAGGAAGCCGAATTTCTCTTCCTGTTCCGCTTCGTCGATACCCAGCAGGCGGAAGACCGTCTGCTGCATTTCCTTGCGGTGGATACGGATTGAACCGCCACCCAGCTCGGTGCCGTTCAGAACCATGTCGTAGGCACGGGACAGAGCGGTGGCCGGGTTGGCTTCGAGTTCTTGCGGCGTGCACTTCGGCGCGGTGAACGGGTGGTGCAAGGCGCTGAAGCTGCCGTCGTCGTTCTCTTCGAACATCGGGAAGTCGACGACCCACATCGGCGCCCACTCGCAGGTCAACAGGTTCAGGTCGTTGCCCACCTTGATCCGCAGCGCGCCCAAGGCTTCGCTGACGATCTTGGCTTTGTCGGCACCGAAGAACACGATGTCACCGTCGACCGCACCCACGCGATCGAGGATCACATTGAGGTTGGCTTCAGGGATGTTCTTGACGATTGGCGACTGCAAGCCTTCGACGCCTTTGGCGCGCTCGTTGACCTTGATGTACGCCAGGCCCTTGGCACCGTAGATGCCGACGAACTTGGTGTAGTCGTCGATCTTGCTGCGCGGCATGCTCGCCCCGCCTGGTACGCGCAGAGCTGCAATGCGACTTTTCGGGTCGTTGGCCGGGCCGCTGAACACCTTGAAGTCTACTTCCTTGAGCTGGTCGGCAACGTCAACCAGTTCCAGCGGGTTACGCAGGTCCGGTTTGTCGGAACCATAACGGCGCATGGCTTCTTCGAAGGTCATGTGCGGGAAGTCACCGAATTCCAGATCCAGCACTTCCTTGAACAGGTTGCGGATCATTTGCTCGGTGATACCCATGATCTCTTTTTCATCGAGGAAGCTGGTCTCGATATCGATCTGGGTGAATTCCGGCTGGCGATCAGCTCGCAGGTCTTCGTCACGGAAGCACTTGGCGATCTGGTAGTAGCGGTCGAAGCCGGCAACCATCAGCAGTTGCTTGAACAACTGTGGCGATTGCGGCAAGGCGAAGAACGAACCAGCGTGGGTCCGGCTCGGCACCAGGTAGTCACGAGCGCCTTCGGGAGTGGCACGAGTCAGGATCGGCGTTTCAACGTCGAGGAAGCCGTTCTCGTCCAGGAAGCGACGGATGCTGGTGGTCATGCGCGAACGCAGACGCAGCTTCTCGAGCATTTCCGGGCGACGCAGATCGAGGAAGCGATAGCGCAGGCGGGTTTCTTCGCCGACGTCGGAGAATTCGTTGAGCGGGAACGGCGGAGTTTCCGACTCGTTCAGCACTTCCAGTTCGTAGCCCAGCACTTCGATCATGCCCGACGCCATGTTGGCATTGGTGGCACCGGCCGGACGCAGGCGCACCTTGCCGGTGACCTTGACCACATATTCGCTGCGCACGCGGTCGGCGACGGCGAAGGTTTCAGCGCGGTCCGGGTCGAACACCACTTGGGCCAGACCATCACGATCACGGATATCTAGGAAAATCACTCCACCGTGGTCACGGCGACGGTGAACCCATCCGCAAAGGGTAATTTCCTGGCCGTCCAGGCTTTCGTTCAGTTGGCCGCAATAATGGCTGCGCATCATGGTAATGGTTTCACTTCTCGTAATTCGAAATTCGGTAGGAGGTCTTGCCCATCTCAGGTGCAGGATGATGCAGGAGCTCGCACGTGTCGTTCAACTCGGACCCTGGAATCTAGTCAGCTTTGTCGCCGCCGGCCAGGTTCTTCTTGGAGCCGGTCTTGAAATCGGTTTCGTACCAGCCGGTGCCGCTGAGGCGGAAGCCCGGCATCGACAGCATCTTCTTCAGCTCTGGCGCCTGGCACGCAGGGCAGTCGACCAACGCGGGAGCGCTGATCTTTTGAATGGCTTCCAACTGATGACCACAGGAAGCACATTGATAGTCGTACATCGGCATGGGGGTTGTCTCGGCGATCAGATTGCTACCGCAGACCCGAGGTTTTGCGGCAAAGAGCGGGATTATATCCATTAAATGCAGCCAGTGCAGCCGTAAGACTGCACAGACCGACACTCTGCAACTTTCACCCCACCGACCCGGTCAACGACCTTTATTGAGGCTGTGCACTACACAGACAACCCGGACCAGTCCGCTGAAATTTTTCACCCCGCCGTGACGCAGATGCACTTCACGATCGACCTGAGACAACAATGCACTGATCGAGCAACTGTTGATCCTGGCCATGTCCGCGAGGATGTCCCAATAGACCTGTTCCAGGCGCAGACAGGTTGCAAATCCGTTCAAGCGCACCGACCTCGACAGCGGCTGAGCCAGCCCCATGTCGAATTCACTGACAAATGGATCGATTCTTTTACCTTTGGGTAGATCGACCCTCCCCCCTGCTCCTCTGCAATCATCCATACCCTTGACACTCCTTTGTCACCCCTGGCGCTCGACGAGCAAGCTCGCTCCTATAGAAACGCAGGGAAAAAGGGATATCCAGATGACTTTTTAACCAACCTCGTAGGATTTTCCTGCAACTGTAGGGAGATCATGGAGACGGTCCTACTCCAGCCAGTTTCCTACAACGCCCGGTGCAAGGTCATTCGAAGCAAAGGGTAATGGACTACGCACGAGTGGCACCCCAAGGACGCCAGCCGCGCGCATGATATTTATTGATCCAGTAAAGAACGCAGCATCCACGCCGTTTTTTCGTGAACTTGCATGCGCTGGGTCAACAGATCGGCAGTCGGTTCGTCACTGACCTTGTCGAGCAGCGGAAAAATACCCCGCGCAGTGCGGGTGACAGCTTCCTGACCGGCGACCAGTTGCCGGATCATGTCCTCGGCATTCGGCACGCCTTCTTCTTCCTTGATGGAAGACAGCCGTGCATAGATGGAATAGGCGCCCGGTGCCGGAAATCCGAGGGCGCGAATGCGCTCGGCAATCGAATCCACGGCCAGGGCCAACTCGTTGTATTGCTCTTCGAACATCAGATGCAGGGTGCGAAACATCGGCCCCGTGACGTTCCAATGGAAGTTGTGGGTTTTCAGATACAGCACATAAGTGTCCGACAGCAGCCGCGAAAGTCCGTCCACGATGGACTTGCGGTCTTCTTCACTGATACCAATATCAATTGCCATGCGGTTCCCCTAAAGTTTGATGAATTTCATCCAACAGGTGCAGAACCACTCTAGCAAGCCTGTCGCCGCACCGCAGCACCCGATGGCCAGTCATGCTGCGACAAATTGCCTGGATGACGCCGCTGGACTCCCTGATTTGAGTAGCCACAAGCTTTGCTGTTAAATAGGCAGTGTGTCGCCAGCGTCTATTTTTCCGGACGTTGCGCATAGGCTGATTTCGGGTACGTGCCCAACGCCTCTTATTGTTCTGAAGCGAACCGTGCTCTGTCAGCTCTTCCTTGTGATCCGTCTTAACGTGAGTTAATCAAAATGTTGAAAATCGTCCACCTGCTAATGGGCGCAGCAGCCTTGCTGCTGTCCTTCATCCCTAGCCTGCGATCCGAAGCTGTTCCTTACCTGCAACAATCCGATGCGCTCTACCTGGCCTTTTTCGGCCTGCTCAACCTTACCCTCGCGCCTGTCATTCCCTACTGGAACAAAGGCCCGCGTCACCAACTGCAAAACCTGGTCAGCGCCTTGCTGGTACTGGCTGTCGTATTGCAAACACTGACGCTTCTTGCGGAGATTCCGTTCGTCTCCGGTCAACCCAACGTGCTGTTCAGCCTGGCTGCCGCCGTCATTGCCGTTCTCCTGCACCTGGCGATCAGCTTCTACAAATCTTCACCGGCCGCCGCTTCGCCCAGCTATGACATGACCAACCGCGATACTGGCACCGTCAAGTGGTTCAACACGTCCAAGGGTTTTGGTTTTATTTCCCGCGACTCCGGCGATGACATCTTTGTGCATTTCCGGGCCATTCGCGGCGAAGGTCACCGCGTCCTGGTCGAAGGCCAGCGCGTGGAATTCTCCGTGATGAATCGCGACAAGGGCCTGCAGGCCGAAGACGTGATCGCGGCTCTGCCGCGCCGCTGATCCACGGCATACAAAAACCGCGAACAGCCGGGCTGTTCGCGGTTTTTTTATGCCTGCGCTTTAGTAATGGGGCGGCGGGGCTTCTTCTTCGGAAGACTCGAACTGCCCGACCATTTCCTCCTGGCGTCGAATCAGGGCCGCCATCTGCAGCTGTAGGCGCTCAACGACGACCTGCTGCGCCACCAGTACATCGTTGAGTGTATTAATGGTGTCATCCTGGAACGCCAGACGGCTTTCCAGGTCATTGATGCGCTCCTCAAGATTCATGGTTCAACCCTCCAGAAACGTGAAACTTTCAGTTAACACCCGCTGCAGCCGCTCGCGGATGGCTGCCACCTGCTCGGCACTATAAGGCCTGGCCGGATGCCGGCCCCAGACCGGCGCGGGCCATGCGGCGTCTTCGCGCTTACGCACGATGACATGCATGTGCAACTGGCTGACCACATTGCCCAACGCAGCAATGTTCAACTTGTCGGCGTCGAACAAATCCTTGAGCAGCTCGGCCAGCGCCGTAGTTTCCTGCCACAACTGCTGCTGATCAGCGACATCCAACTGAAATATCTCGCTGATATCGTCGCGGCGTGGCACCAGGATGAACCAGGGGTAATTCGAATCGTTGGACAAGAGCAGCCGGCAGAGCGGGAAATCCCCAATCGGTAAGGTGTCTTGTTGAAGTCGTGAATCCAAGGCAAACACTGCGCGCACTCCCGGCAGATGATTATTTTCAACCTGGCCCCCTCTTGAAAGACGATTGACCAGGCGACAGATGAGCAGCATACCTGCGAACGTCGTTCGCTTCACGACCATCGACGACGGCAGGCAGCAGGCTCCGACACGGGCCTTTTTTGTGCAAGACGCACCATTTCAGCACCCACAAGGATGGAAAAAGCGCTGAAGTGACTGATAATCAAAGCGGCGTCCGGAACCGCTTAATGGTCCAGCGGCGTGAACCCAGCACAGTGCTGCAAATTTTTTGCACCAAAACTGCACAGTTGGTCTACGCTGATGCATCGGTGATCCGCCTTTTACTCACTGACAGGGTGAACCGGTAACATTTTTACTTGTCGCGCTGGCGTGCCCGGAAGGTGAAACACGATGCCAATACCGGCGTCAAGCCCGAACCACAGGGCATGAACACCCCGGTTTTATGAGGGTTTACGGCTTCTGGCGGACTTTCAGAAAAAAAATAAGCGATTTTCGGATTTGAGCACGTTTGTTGCATTCACACCCACATCGCCTTTTGCGCCTCTGCTGGAAGTGGATGCCCCAAGGCAAATAAAAACAGTGGCAAGGTAGCCCAATGGAGATTCACTCGTTTCACCAGGGACTCTTTTTACCGATGCTCAGGCCCTGGAAACAACGAAGAAGTTGTCAGTCCTCTTGCATTTGGGCTGTAAATTTGCGACATCTACCCAGCTGTTTGCGACAGGGTCGTAAAGATGCTGAAAGGTTGGATGCGCAAGTATCGCCAATATGGTCGGCGTGATATAAGTTTGCGCCGACACAAAAAGAAAGAGCCGCCCAGATAATAAAACAGGTGGGACGGCAGTACTCTTCTAAAACCAAAGGAGCAAATCACGATGCGCGTGATGAAGTGGAGCATGATCGCACTGGCAGTTGCAGCAGCAGCCAGCACTCAAATGGCTACGGCCGCACCTTTCGTAGGCGACCAGGCCGAAGCCAAAGGTTTTGTTGAAGACAGCACTTTTAACGTGCTGCTCCGCAACTACTACTTCAACCGTAACAAGAAAAACGGCGCAGTCGATGACAAAGACTGGACCCAGGGTTTCCACGGTGTATTCAACTCTGGCTACACCCAGGGTACCGTGGGTGTTGGTATTGACGCTTTCGGTTACCTCGCCATCAAACTGGACGGCTCCGACAAGTATTCGGGTTCGGGTAACCTGAGCACCAACGCTGCTGGCGAAAACAACGACAGCCAGGGCAAAGCAGGCGCTGCACTTAAAGTTCGCATCTCCAAGACCGAACTGAAAGCGGGCGACATGCAGCCAAGCACCGCACCAGTATTTGCTGTTGGCGGCTCCCGTATCCTTCCGCAAACTGCCAGCGGCTTCCAACTGCAAAGCAGCGAGATCAAAGACCTTGACCTCGAAGCCGGTCACTTCTACTCGGCGACCAGCCAGGATAAAAACGGCCGTGACGGCGGCCTGTGGGCCAACTACGCTGGCGTTGAAGCCGACTCCATCAACTATGCTGGTGGCAAATACGGTATCAACGACAACTTCAGCGTATCGCTGTATGGCGCTCAGCTTGAAGATATCTGGAACCAGTACTACGCCAACGCCAACTACACCATCCCTATGGGTGGCGATCAGTCGGTAAACCTGGACGGTAACATCTACCGCACAGACGATTCCGGTAGCGCTGAAGCGGGCGACATCAGCAACACCGCGTTCTCCCTGGCAGCTGCTTTCTCGTTCCTGAAAGCGCACACCCTGACCGTTGGCTTCCAGAAAATCAACGGTGACACTCCGTTCGACTACGTCGGCGTGGGTAAAAACAACCGTGGCGGCGACTCGATCTTCCTCGGCAACTCCATCCAGTACTCTGACTTCAACGGTCCTGGCGAGAAGTCGGCCCAAGTACGCTATGACCTGAAAATGGCCGAATACGGCGTTCCTGGTCTGAGCTTCATGACCCGTTACGTGAAAGGTTGGGACATCGACGGTACCAACGCTCCGGTGAATGGCGCTTACGCTAACCTGTACGGTGCAGATGGCAAACACCACGAAACCAACGTTGAAGCCAAGTACGTAGTTCAAGCTGGCCCAGCTAAAGACCTGTCGTTCCGCATTCGTCAAGCATGGCACCGCGCCAACACTGACCAAGGCGAAGGCGATATCGACGAGTTCCGTCTGATCGTCGACTACCCGCTGTCGATTTTGTAATCGAAAGCTGTTAGTTCGCTGTAAATAAAAAAAGGCCCATCTTCAGATGGGCCTTTTTTATTGTGAAGCTTATGCCTGTTACTGCACTGCACCTTCCTGAACCACTCGAATCACCCGCTGCGGAAACGGAATATCAATACCAGCGGCTTTCAGACGATCCCTGGATTGTTCGTTGAACATGAACATCACGTCCCAGTAATCAGAAGTCTTCACCCAAGCACGCAGGGAAACAGTAATGGAACTGTCGCCCAGGGCGGAGATGACCGCTTGTGGTGCCGGCTCTGCCAACACGCGTTCATCCTTGGCCAGGTCGAGCAACACTTGACGAGCGTTTTGTAAATCCGCTTCATAATCCACGCCCACATCAAATACGACTTTGCGGGTTGGCTGACGGTTGGTGTTGGTAATGATGCCGTTGGACAAATTCCCATTTGGCACGATGATGGTTTTGTTGTCACCGGTGCGCAGTACAGTATGGAAAATCTGGATACTGTCCACGGTACCCGCAACACCTTGGGCTTCGATCCAGTCACCGATACGGAACGGACGGAACAGCAGAATCAACACGCCGCCGGCAAAGTTCGCCAGGCTGCCTTGCAATGCCAGGCCGATGGCCAGGCCTGCCGCACCGATAGCCGCGACGAACGAGGTTGTTTCCACACCGATCATCGACGCGACGCTGACGATCAGCAGAATTTTCAAAATGACGTTTGCCAAGTTGCTGATGAAGCCCTGCAACGCCAGGTCGGCGTTGCGCAGAGCCAGCAGGCCGCCAAGTTTTTGCGTGACCTTGTTGATCAGCCACCAGCCGATCGCCAGGGTAATGATAGCGAGCAGCACGCGGCTGCCGTATTCCATGATCATTGGGATCCAGGCCTGGGACGCCTTGACCAGGTTGTCCACTTCAGCATTCAAATCCATCTTTGCTCTCCTTCGAAATCAATCGCGGAAGTTGTTGAACTGCAGCGGCATGTCGAAGGTTTTGGCGCGCAGCGCGGCGATAGCCTCCTGCAGATCGTCACGCTTTTTCCCGGTAATGCGCACTTGCTCGCCCTGAATGGCGGCCTGTACCTTGAGTTTGGCGTCTTTGACGTGGGCGACGATCTTCTTCGCCAGCTCTTTGTCGATGCCTTCCTTCAGTACCGCTTCCTGTTTCATCAGCTTGCCCGATGCATAGGCATCCTTGACCTCAAGGCACTGCACATCGATTTTGCGCTTGACCAGTGCCAATTTGAGGATCTCAATCATGGCTTCAAGCTGAAAATCGGCTTCTGCGGTCAGATTGACGGTCAAGTCCTTTTCCTTGAACTCGAAGCTGCCCTTGCCTTTCAGGTCATAGCGGCGATCGAGTTCCTTGACGGCGTTTTCGACCGCGTTGGTGACTTCGTGTTTGTCCAGTTCGGATACCACGTCGAACGACGGCATGTAATCTCTCCAATAAAAAGGGGTGCCCATAGAGCACGCCTGGCTTGCGGTTAAAATCCGCGCTGATTATAACGGGTCTTTCCGATCATTCACTGCGAGCCTCCGATGCGCGTCATAAACAGAGCAAAAAGCTGATGTCCACCACTTGGCACATTCTCGGTGCGGGCAGCCTCGGCACCCTCTGGGCCACTCGTCTAGCTCGGGCCGGGATACCGGTCACGCTGATTGTGCGAGACCAAGCGCGGCAGCAGGCCTATGAGGCACAAGGCGTGCTGACCCTGGTCGAGCATGGCGAGGCGCGCAGTTACCCGATCCAGGTGCAGGCACCGGACAGCGATGAGCCAATCAGGCGCCTGCTGGTCGCCTGCAAAGCCTATGACGCCGAGAGCGCCGTGGCCCAACTGGCGCCGCGCCTGGCTCCCGACGCCGAGCTGATCCTGCTGCAGAACGGGTTGGGCAGCCAGGACGCCGTTGCCGCGCGGGTTCCCCACGCTCGCTGCATTTACGCTTCGAGTACCGAGGGTGCATTTCGCGACGGCGACTGGCGAGTGGTCTTCGCCGGTCACGGCTACACATGGCTGGGGGATGCCAGTCACCCGGTACCCCCGATCTGGCTGGATGATTTGACTGCCGCTGGCATTCCCCATGAATGGAGTACAGACATACTGACTCGGCTGTGGCGAAAACTGGCGCTCAACTGTGCGATCAATCCGCTGACAGTCCTGCACCAGTGCCGCAATGGAGGGCTTGAAGAGCATCATTGCGAAGTCGCCACACTCTGCGGCGAACTGACCGAATTGCTCGAACGCTGCGGCCAACCTGCGGCTGCCGAAGACCTGCAGCATGAAGTAGAGCGAGTGATCCACGCCACTGCCGCGAATTATTCGTCGATGTATCAGGATGTTGGCAGCCGGCGGCGTACCGAAATCAGCTACCTGCTAGGTTACGCCTGTAAAGCCGCGCGCAGGCACTCGCTGCACCTGCCACACCTGGAGCAACTCGAGTCGCGCTTGATCGCCCATCTGCACAGCCTTGGATTGCCCACCGACTAAGCAGCGGCTACGCTGGCCACTTGTTCCTTTGCCAGCGACGAACCTGATGCCATTGCGCCAGCGCCTTGAAAACCTACCAGTCGGTCAGAAACTGCTGGCCGCCCTGTTGGTGCTGTTGACCACTGTTCTGCTGGTCGCCAACCTGACCTTTATCAGCGCCGCATATTATATTTCCCAGGAAAGCATGGCGCCCCAGGCCTTACAGACCATTGGCCGCCTGGTGTCCAACCCCAGCCTAATATCCGACGCATTGAAGTCCCCACAAAGCGCCGCCCGCCTGCTCAATGAACTTAACAGTTATTCTCCTTTACGCGCAGCAGCCCTCTACGATGGTAAAGGTGAGCGCTTGGCGCAGTTGCAACAGGGTGAAAAGCTCAAGTTACCAGAGCACTACCGGCGCATAGAGTCCTGGCAAGCAACCGAATTTCGCAGTAACCAGGTGATCACCCTGCCCCGCCCCGGCACTGAGCCCGGCCATTTACTGCTGGTTGCCAGCAGCGAACTGCCGATGGCGTTCTACACCGGGACCCTGACGGCAAGCCTCGGGATTCTGATCTTCAGCATCCTGTTGTGGCTGGTGATCGCCCGGCAGATCAAACGCCTGATCACCCGACCGATCCATCAGTTGGAGGAGTTGTCCCGGCAAGTTACCCGGGAAGAGAACTATGCCCTGCGTGCCTCCCGCGGCAACCATGACGAAATCGGCAGTCTGGCCGAGGCGTTCAATACCATGCTCTCGCGCATCGAAGCACGGGAGCAGCAGCTCAAGCGCGCCCGGGATGACTCCCAGGCCGCCTACGACCAGGCTCAGGGACTGGCGGAAGAAACCCGTCATACCAACCGTAAGCTGGAACTCGAAGTACAGGTTCGTAGCAAGATCGAGAAAAAGCTCACAGGCTTCCAGAATTACCTCAACAGCATCATCGACTCCATGCCATCGGCACTGATCGCCCTGGATGAACAGCTATACGTCACCCAATGGAATCAGGAGGCGAGCGCCCTATCCGGCACTCGCCTGGACGAAGCCCTGAACCAACCGATCTTCCTCGCCTTCGAACCGCTCAAGCCGTTTCTGCCGCAGCTCAAGCAAACGGTAGAACAGCATACGGTGGCCAAGATCGAGCGGGTGACCTGGGTCAAGGATGATGAAGCCAGGCATTACGCGCTGACGTTTTATCCGCTGATGGGCGGTGCGGGCCGTGGCGTGGTAATCCGTATCGACGACATCACCCAGCGCCTCTCGCTGGAAGAAATGATGGTGCAGTCGGAGAAAATGCTCTCGGTTGGCGGCCTGGCAGCGGGCATGGCGCATGAGATCAACAACCCTCTGGGCGCTATCTTGCACAACGTGCAGAACATCCGGCGGCGCCTGTCCCCGGAGTTGCCGAAGAACCTTGAGCAGGCCGAGCACATCGGCATCGAACTGGAAACGGTGAACCAGTATCTGGTCGCCCGAGAAGTGCCGCAACTGCTCGATGGTATCCAGCAAGCGGGCGCCCGCGCGGCGAAGATCGTGACGCACATGCTCAGTTTCAGCCGGCGCAGCACCCGGCAGATGGCGCCCTGTGATCTGCCGGCGCTAATCGACCAAGCGGTGGAAATCGCCGGCAACGACTTCGACCTGGCCATCGGTTTCGACTTCAAAGGGCAGGCGATCACTCGTCAGTTCGACCCACAACTCGGCCCGGTTCCCGGTACCGCCAACGAACTGGAACAGGTGCTGCTCAACCTGCTGAAAAATGCCGCCCAGGCCATCCATCAGCGCGAGGACGATCGCGAACCGGGCCGGATAATATTGCGCACCCGCCTGAACCCGCCATGGGCGGAGATCCAGGTCGAGGACAACGGCATCGGCATGAGCGAGAGCGTGCGCAAGCGCACCTTCGAGCCTTTCTTCACTACCAAGGAAATTGGCCAGGGCACCGGGCTTGGTTTGTCGGTGTCGTACTTCATCATCACCAACAACCACAAGGGCCAGATGGAAGTGCAATCGACCCTCGGCCAGGGCACCTGTTTCACCCTGCGCCTACCCTTGGCGAGCACCCCGCTCGCCTCCCAGGAACTCAATCAGCTATCGAGGTAAACCATGGGCTTTCGCCTGTCTAAAATCTACACCCGCACTGGCGACAAAGGCGAAACCGGCCTCGGCGATGGCCGCCGGGTGCCCAAGGACCATCCGCGAATTGAAGCAATCGGCGAGGTCGATACGTTGAACAGCCAGGTTGGCGTACTGCTGGCCGGGCTGCTGCAGGAACGCGCTGCGTACCCGGGGCTGAATCAGGTAATCGAGGTATTGGCGCCTTGCCAGCACCGCTTGTTCGACCTCGGCGGCGAACTGGCAATGCCCGAGTATCAGGCCCTGAACATGGCAGAGATCGAGCGCCTGGAGGCGGCAATCGATGAGTGGAACGAAGAACTGGGGCCACTGGAAAACTTTATATTGCCCGGCGGCTCGGCGTTGATTGCCCAGGCGCACGTATGCCGAAGCCTAGCGCGCAGTGCGGAACGGCGGTGTCAGCATTTGAATGCTCTGGAGCCGCTGGCCGGGGTTGGATTGGCTTATATCAACCGGTTGTCGGATTTGCTGTTTGTGGTGGCGAGGGTGATTGCCAGGCGCCAGGGGGTTGCTGAAATCTTGTGGCAGCCGGCGGTGAAGCCCACAGAAGTGTAACGCCTGTTTGGGCGCCATCGCTGGCAAGCCAGCTCTCACAAGTTTCGTCGTGTACACAACGTTTGTGAACGACACAAAACCCTGTGGGAGCTGGCTTGCCGGCGATGAGGCCAGCAGCCTCAATACACAATCAAGCCTCAGGCCAGAACGCGCGGATCCCCGCCACACCCTGCGCCCCTACACTCCAAGCCTTCTTGCGCTCGGCCGGGCCCACGCCACCCAGCAAGAACACCGGCTTGCTGAACCCTTCGATCAAGGCCGCAGCCTGCTGCCAACCCAGCGGCTGGGCATCCGGGTGAGTCTGGGTCGGTTGCACCGGTGACAGGGTGACAAAGTCCACGCCCATCTGTTCGGCCAACGCCAGTTCCTCTGCGTCATGGCAGGACGCCGCCAGCCACCGCGACGCTGGCAGCGGCCGACCCGCTGCCGCGTATTTGCGCAGTTGGGCAGACGTGATATGCCAGCCGGCCGATGGGAAGTCGCCGAGCCATTCGAACGGGCCCTTGATCATCAACTGCGCCTTGCCCGCACAGAGTCCCGCCGCATCCACCGCCAGGTCTCGGTATTTAGGGTCGTATCCGTTCGGTGCGCGCAACTGGATAAGTTTGATGCCGCCCGCAATGGCTTTCTGGATACCGCGCAACAGTGCCGGGGTCTCCAAATCTTCAGGCGTGATCAAGTACTCGGCCGGCAAGCGCGCAGCCGCGACGATCGGCTGATTGGCAGCCGGAAACTCGTACTCCAACAAATCCCGCGGCGCCACCCACGCCAGCGGCTGGCCTTCGGCGCCATGGGGTTCGCCGGTAAATGTCGAAACTTCCCAGACATCCAGCAAAACCTGCTTGTCCGGGTAATCGTGCCGGACCTTGATCAGCGGGCGCGCCGCGCCGACCACAATCCCCAACTCCTCGTGAAGTTCACGGGCCAAAGCGGTTTCGACGGATTCGTCAGCCTCAACCTTGCCACCCGGGAACTCCCACAGACCGCCTTGGTGCTGGGTATCGGCGCGACGGGCGATAAGGATCTTGCCACTGCTGTCACGAATAACCGCAGCCGCTACGTGTATGCGTTTCACTGCCCAACCTCCTCCAGACCCGCTTTCTGCCAGGCCTTGAACGCTGGCCATTGGTAGATCGTATCGATGTAGGCCTCATCCTCGTCCGGCACTTTCACCTGATAGGTGCGCAGGCGCACGGCAATCGGGGCGAAAAAGGCATCGGCCAGACTGGCTTTGCCAAACAGGAATGGACCGGCGTCGGACGCCGCAGCCCGGCACTCTGCCCATAACGCCAGCATCCGCTCAATGTCCGCCTGGACTTCAGCCGGGACCGGCACCAGTGGCGCGTCGCGGCTCAGGTCAAACGGCATGTTGCCGCGCAGGGCGAAGAACCCGGCGTGCATTTGCGCGCAAGCCGAACGGGCCTGGGCTCGGGCCGCCACGTCTTTGGGCCAGAGGCCGGCATCGGGGAACTGTTCGGCCAGGTACTCGGCAATCGCCATGGAATCGGCGATGGTGCCGTGTGCGGTTTTCAGCAGTGGGACTTTGCCGGTTGGCGAGTGTTGGAGCAGGCGCTCCCGGGTGTCCGGCTGGTTCAGTTTGATCAGCTCTTCGCTGTAGGGGGCTGCGGCCAGATCAAGCGCCAGCGCGCCGCGCAAGGACCAGGAGGAATACAATTTGTCGCCGATGATCAGGTGCAGGCTCATGTTCGGGACCCTTAGATAAGAGGTATGGGCCAGATTTTTTAGCGTCTGCTCGACCGTCATCGCGGGCAAGCCCGCTCCCACAGGGTCAGCGCAAATCCTGTGGAAGCGGGCTTGCCCGCGATGGGCCGGGGTCGCGCTCGACCGACGCGGTCTGCCTTAAGTACGGTACTCAGCGTTGATCTTTACATACTCATGAGACAAATCAGTGGTCCAGATCGTCTCACTGCAGGCGCCACGACCCAGCTCGATCCGGATGGTGATTTCTTCCTGCTGCATTACCGCCGCACCCTGGGCTTCGGTGTAGGTCGCCGCACGGGCGCCGCGGCTGGCGATGCACACCTCGCCGAGGAACACGTCGATCTTGCTCACGTCCAGGTCGGGTACACCCGCACGGCCTACCGCGGCCAGGATGCGGCCCCAGTTCGGATCGGAAGCGAACAACGCGGTCTTGATCAATGGCGAGTGAGCCACGGTGTAACCTACGTCCAGGCATTCCTGGTGGTTGCCGCCGCCATTGACTTCAACGGTGACGAACTTGGTCGCACCTTCGCCATCACGAACGATCGCCTGAGCGACGTCCATGCACACTTCGAACACCGCCTGTTTCAGCTTGGCGAACAGCTCGCCTTCGGCCCGGGTGATTTCCGGCAGCGCAGCCTGGCCGGTGGCGATCAGCATGCAGCAGTCGTTGGTCGAGGTGTCGCCGTCGATGGTGATGCGGTTGAACGACTTGTTGGCGCCGTCCAGGAGCAGGTTTTGCAATACTTCACGGGCGACTTTGGCGTCAGTGGCGATATAGCCCAGCATGGTCGCCATGTTCGGCCGAATCATGCCCGCGCCTTTGCTGATGCCGGTGACGGTGATGGTTACGCCGTCATGTTCGAACTGGCGGCTCGCACCCTTGGGCAAGGTGTCGGTGGTCATGATGCCAGTAGCGGCGGCTTCCCAGTTGTTGATTGACAGGTCATCGAGCGCTGCCTGCAACGCACCTTCGATCTTCTCGACCGGCAACGGTTCGCCTATCACCCCGGTGGAGTACGGTAGCACCAGGCTGGCATCAACGCCGGTCAGCTCTGCCAGCTTCGCGCAGGTGCGCTCGGCTGCCGCCAGACCAGGCTCGCCGGTGCCGGCGTTGGCGTTGCCGGTGTTGGTCAGCAGGTAACGCACCGGCCCTTGCACTCGCTGTTTGGCGAGAATCACCGGAGCTGCGCAAAAGGCGTTCAGGGTGAATACGCCAGCGACCGTCGAGCCTTCGGCACAGCGCATGACCACTACATCCTTGCGCCCTGGGCGCTTGATGCCGGCCGAAGCAATACCGAGTTCAAAACCGGCAACCGGGTGCAACGTTGGCAAAGGACCAAGACCAACAGCCATGAATGCGCTCCTTAAAAATAGTCATCGCCGACGCAGATGATCGGCGGTATCGAATGGCAAAACGCCGCGACGGCTGATGCCGGTCGCGGCGCGGGTATTTCAGCTAGCTGAACGGGCTTTACTGGATCTGCCCGTGGCAATGCTTGAACTTCTTGCCCGAACCGCAGTAGCACAGTTCGTTACGCCCCAGCTTCTGTTCGTTACGCACCGGCGCGGCTGCGAGGGCGACATCGACCTCTTCGCCCAGCATTTCCGGTTGCTCCAGACCTGGCGCCTCGTCGTGCTGGAATTGCATGCGCGCGGCCAGAGCTTCGGCTTCCTGGCGCAGGCGTTGCTCTTCTTCGATCGGATCTTCGCGACGAACCTGAACGTGAGACAGCACACGGATCGAGTCGCGCTTGATCGAATCCAGCAACTCGGAGAAGAGCGTGAACGACTCGCGCTTGTACTCCTGCTTCGGGTTCTTCTGGGCGTAGCCACGCAAGTGGATACCGTGACGCAGGTGATCCATGGTCGACAGATGGTCTTTCCACAGGTCGTCCAGGACGCGCAGCACGATTTGCTTCTCGAAGGTGCGCAGCGCATCGGCGCCGGCCTGGTCTTCTTTCTCGTGGTACGCGGCGATCAGCTCGTTCATCAGCTTCTCGCGCAGGGTCTCTTCGTACAGGTGATCGTCTTCGTCGAGCCATTGCTGGATCGGCAACGCAACACCGAAATCGCTCTGCAGTGCCGCCTCAAGACCGGCCACGTCCCACTGCTCTGGCAGCGACTGCGGAGGAATGTGCGCGCTGACAGTTGCGTTGAGTACGTCCTGACGGAAGTCAGCGATGGTTTCGCCGATGTTGTCAGCGGCCAGCAACGTGTTACGCATGTGATAGATCACTTTACGCTGTTCGTTGTTGACGTCGTCGAACTCAAGCAATTGCTTACGGATGTCGAAGTTGCGACCTTCGACCTTGCGCTGCGCCTTCTCGATGGCGTTCGTCACCATGCGGTGTTCGATCGCTTCGCCAGGCTGCATGCCCAGGGCTTTCATGAAGTTCTTCACCCGATCAGAGGCGAAGATACGCATCAGGCTGTCTTCCAGCGACAGGTAGAAGCGGCTCGAACCGGCGTCACCCTGGCGGCCAGCACGACCACGCAACTGGTTGTCGATACGGCGCGATTCGTGACGCTCGGAAGCGATCACCTGCAGGCCGCCCGACTCCAGCACTTGCTGGTGACGTTTCTGCCAGTCGGCCTTGATCTGGGCGATCTGCTCAGGAGTCGGGTTGTCCAGGGAAGCCACTTCCACTTCCCAGTTGCCGCCCAAGAGGATGTCGGTACCACGACCAGCCATGTTGGTGGCAATGGTCAGTGCGCCAGGGCGACCGGCCTGGGCGATAATCTCGGCTTCTTTTTCGTGGAACTTGGCGTTCAGGACCTTGTGCTCGATGCCTTCCTTGTTGAGCAGATTGGACATGTGCTCGGAAGTTTCGATGGTTGCAGTACCCACCAGCACCGGACGGCCCTGGGTCATGCATTCCTTGATGTCGTTGATGATCGCGGCGTATTTCTCGTCGGCAGTCAGGAACACCAGGTCGTTGTAGTCTTTACGTGCCAGCGGTCGGTTTGGCGGTATCACCATGACCGACAGGCCGTAGATCTGATGGAACTCAAACGCTTCGGTATCGGCAGTACCGGTCATGCCGGACAGCTTGTTGTAAAGGCGGAAGTAGTTCTGGAACGTGGTCGATGCCAGGGTCTGGCTTTCGGCCTGGATGTTCAGCTCTTCCTTGGCCTCGATAGCCTGGTGCAGACCTTCGGACAGACGACGACCCGGCATGGTACGACCGGTGTGTTCGTCGACCAGTACAACCTGCCCGTCCTGCACGATGTATTCGATGTTGCGATGGAACAGCTTGTGTGCACGCAGACCGGCATAGACGTGCGTCAGCAGGCCCAGGTTATGCGACGAATACAGGCTCTCGCCTTCAGCCAGCAGACCGACGCGGGTGAGCATGTCCTCGATGAACTGGTGACCGGCTTCGTTGAGTTCCACCTGACGGGTTTTCTCGTCAACGGTGAAGTGGCCAGCCTTGGTGACTTCGCCTTCAACTTCCTCGACGTGCAACTCCAGCTGCGGGATCAGACGGTTGATCTCGACATACATCTTGGAGCTGTCCTCGGCCTGACCGGAAATGATCAGCGGGGTACGGGCTTCGTCGATAAGGATGGAGTCGACTTCGTCGATCACGGCAAAATTGAGTTCGCGCTGGAATTTCTCTTCCATGCTGAACGCCATGTTATCGCGCAGGTAGTCGAAACCGAATTCGTTGTTGGTGCCGTAGGTGATGTCGGCGGCGTATGCCAGGCGTTTCTCTTCCGGCGGCTGGAACGGCGTGACAACGCCGACCGTCAGGCCGAGGAATTCGTAGAGCGGACGCATCCAGTTGGCGTCGCGACGGGCCAGGTAGTCGTTCACGGTAACAACGTGCACGCCCTTGCCGGACAGCGCGTTCAGGTAAACGCCCAGTGTCGCCACCAGGGTCTTGCCTTCACCGGTACGCATTTCCGCGATCATGCCTTCATGCAAGGTCATGCCGCCGATCAGCTGGACATCGAAGTGACGCATACCCATGACGCGCTTGCCGGCTTCGCGGGCGACCGCAAAGGCTTCAGGCAACAGTTTGTCGAGGGTTTCCCCTTTGGCGATGCGGGCCTTGAACTCATCTGTCTTGGCACGCAATTGATCGTCCGAAAGGGCCACCATTTGCTCTTCGAAGGCATTGACGAGTTGCACCGTCTTGAGCATGCGTTTGACCTCACGCTCGTTCTTGCTTCCAAAAAGTTTCTTTAACAAAGGCGCAAACATATCGGCAGGATCTTCCACACTAAAGGGATGGAGGGCGGCCCCGTGAGTCGCCCGAGCAGCCCTCATGGCCGCATGCGAACGAGCATTCTACCCGGAAACGGTGGTGAGGAAAGTGGCGTTATTCCACGATGCTGGCACAGCGCTGTGACGGGGCTTACTTAAAATAAGGGCTTTTTGCTGAACTTCAAGTCATTGAGGGCATAAGTTACTTGTTGATTTGATGGGTAAAGCGCTCTTAGAGCAATGGGGCGAGCGCATCGGGTGCTTTCTGCTAACATGGCGGCTCTGTTACTTCAGGTGTCTGATCATGGCATTTCGCCCTCTCACGGCCAGAGCACCCGCCGTTCTGCTTCGCGAAGCCAAACCGCTTAAAGCCATCTTTGGCCACGCTCAACGCCTGGGCCACTTGCAACGCCTGCTGGAAAGCCAGCTGCAGCCTGCCGCCAGGGAACACTGCCATGTGGCCTCTTGGCGCGAAGGCAGTTTGCTGCTGATCGTGACCGATGGCCATTGGGCAACCCGGCTGCGATATCAGCAAAAGCGTTTGCAGCGCCAGTTACAACTGTTTGACGAGTTCACAAGCCTGACGCGGATTTTGTTCAAGGTGCAGCCGCCGACCGTTCCGCAAGGTGCGGCGGGGCATACCATCAGTTTGTCGACTGATGCCGGGGCGACGATTCAGGCGACGGCTGACGGGATCAGTGATCCGAATTTGCGCGCGGCGCTGGAGCGGCTTGCGGCGCATGCGCGGCCTAAAACCTGATCCAGCGCGCTGCGGGCCAGCCTGTGGGAGCAACGCTTGCTCCGGGCGGCGTTCCGACGATGGACGTCAACGATGACGCTCACACCCTGAATAAACGCGGCGCCCTCCGGTCCATCGCCAGCAGGCTGGCTCCCACAGTTGACTCCCAATGGGATTGAGCCGCGGCGCTATCGACGCTTGCTGCCACCGAGCAACGACCCCATCAACCCCCGCACCAACTGCCTGCCCAGTTGATTGGCCGCCTGGCGCATCGCCGACTTCAGCGCCTGGCCCGCCGCCGAACCAAGGAACTCCCCAGCCTTGTCGGTGAAGCTCGGCTCTTCAGCGGCAGACTTGCCCGGTGCGGCTTCAGGCTCCGGCGCCAACCCCTTGCGCCCCATCAGTACTTCATAGGCCGACTCGCGATCGATCGGCTTGTCGTAACGGCCTTTGAACGGCGACCCGGCGATCAGCATCGTGCGCTCGATTTCGGTCAGTGGCCCGATTCGCGACTGTGGCGGTGCCACCAGCACCCGTTGCACCATCGCGGGAGTGCCTTTGTCCTGCAAGGTGCCCACCAGCGCCTCGCCGATACCCAGCTCGGTCAGCACCGACAAGGCATCAAACGCCGGATTGGGACGAAAGCCCTCTGCCACCGCGCGCAGGGATTTCTGCTCCTTGGCGGTAAACGCGCGAAGCCCATGCTGGATACGCAAGCCCAACTGGGCCAACACATCATCCGGCAGGTCCCCTGGCGACTGGGTGACAAAATACACTCCCACGCCTTTTGAACGGATCAGCCGCACCACTTGCTCCAAGCGATCACGCAGGGCCTGGGGAGTGCCGGCGAACAACAGGTGCGCCTCGTCAAAAAACAGCGCCAGCAGCGGTTTGTCCGCATCGCCGCGCTCGGGAAGTTGCTCGAACAGTTCGGCCAGCAACCACAACAGGAACGTGGCGTAGACCTTCGGCGCTTCGTGTATCAGGCGGCTGGCGTCGAGCAGGTGAATGCGCCCGCGACCCTCGGCGGTCGGTTGCAGAATATCTTCGAGCTGCAACGCGGGTTCACCAAACAGCGCTTCCGCTCCCTGCTGTTCAAGCGTTGCGAGGCGGCGCAGCAAAGCCTGGCTGGAACCGGTGGTCATCAGCGCGGCATCGTCTCCCAGCAACTGTGGGTGCTCACGCAGGTGATTGAGCAGCGCTTTCAGATCCTTGAGGTCCAGCAGTAGCAGCCCTTCCCGATCCGCGACCTTGTACGCGGCATACAGCGCCGACTGCTGGCTGTCGGTCAGTTCCAGCAGGCTGCCCAGCAGCAATGGGCCCATTTCACTGAGGGTGGTGCGCAAAGGATGACCGGTCTTGCCGTGGATATCCCATAAGGTCACCGGATACGCCTGGGGCTGGTGATTCAGCCAGGGCATGCCGGCGATGCGCTCGGCGATCTTGCCCTGGGGATCGCCTGCAGCCCCGAGCCCGCACAGGTCGCCCTTGATATCGGCGGCGAACACTGCCACCCCGGCATCGCTAAAGGCTTCGGCCAGACGCTGCAAGGTGACCGTCTTGCCGGTCCCGGTAGCTCCGGCTACCAGGCCATGACGGTTGGCCAGGCGCATGGCCTGGGCGATGGGGCTGCCGGAGAGATCGGCACCAATAACAAGTTGCGATGAGTCAGGCATTTCGTCACCCATGGTTAATCTTTAATTCCTGATGGCCGATACAGGGGATTGAAGAGCGTCGGTAATTTCCTACAGAGAAAACGGAGCTATCCGCTTGTGCTCGCCACCAACCATTTCGCGCTCTCTTATAAAAGCACGCCCTGGACATTAAGACTTTAGCGGAACCCCAAGCCATGAACAAAAACCTGCGTTTCAGCCATAAAATCCTGCTTGCCGCCGCGCTAATTGTCATTGCCGCCTTCGCCTCGTTTACGCTGTACAACGACTACCTGCAGCGTAACGCCATCCGCGAAGACCTGGACAACTACCTCCACGAGATGGGCGACGTCACCGCCAGCAACATTCAAACCTGGTTAAGCGGGCGCATTCTGCTGATTGACAACCTCGCTCAGAACATTGCCATCAACCCCGAGCCGGGCGCCGTGACCAGTCTGCTCGAGCAGAAAGCACTGACTTCGACCTTCATGGCGTCCTACCTGGGCGACGCGACCGGCAGCTTCACCATCCGCCCGGACGCCAAAATGCCAGCGGGCTTCGATCCGCGGGTACGCCCCTGGTATAAAGGCGCCGAAAGCAGCAGCACCGCCACGCTGACCGAACCGTACATCGATGCGGCCACCGGGCAAACCATCATCTCAATTGCCACAGCCTCGAAAAAAGGCGGCCAGAGCGTCGGCGTCGTGGGTGGCGACCTGAGCCTGCAAACCCTGATCGACACCCTCAGCGCCAGGGATTTCGACGGTATGGGCTACGTGTTCCTGGTCAGCGCCGACGGCAAAATCCTGGTTCACCCGGACAAAACCCTGGTCATGAAGACGCTGAGTGAGGCCTTTCCCCAGGGGACGCCGCGTTTGAGCAGTGACTTCAGCGAAGTGGACGTCGATGGCAAGACCCGCATCGTCACCTTCACCCCGGTCAAGGGCCTGCCTTCGGTCAACTGGTACATCGGCCTGTCAGTCGACAAAGACAAAGCCTTCTCGATGCTCAGCGAATTCCGCACCTCGGCGGTCGTTGCGACGCTGACAGCCGTGGCGATCATCATTGCCTTGCTGGGCATGCTGATCCGCCTGCTGATCCAGCCATTGCACGTGATGACCCGCGCCATGGAAGACATCGCCGACGGCGAAGGAGACCTGACCAAGCGCCTGACCATCCAGAACAATGATGAATTCGGCATCCTTGGCACTGCGTTTAACCGATTCGTCGAGCGCATCCACGGCTCGATCCGCGAAGTATCGTCGGCCACGGGCCAGGTCAATGAAGTGGCCTTGCGCGTAGTCGCTGCATCGAACTCGTCGATGTTCAATTCCGATCAGCAAGCCTCGCGCACCAGCAGCGTGGCCGCCGCGATCAATCAATTGGGCGCCGCAGCCCAGGAAATTGCCCGCAACGCCGCCCAGGCCTCGAACCAGGCCAGCGATGCGCGCAACCTCGCCGAAGACGGTCAGCAGGTGGTTGATCGCAGCATTGCCGCGATGAATCAACTGTCGAGCATGCTCAGTGCCTCAAGCACCAATATCGAGTCGCTCAACAGCAAGACCGTGAATATCGGACAGATCCTCGAAGTCATCACCAGTATTTCCCAGCAAACCAACCTCCTGGCGCTGAATGCGGCGATCGAGGCGGCACGCGCCGGCGAAGCAGGACGTGGCTTTGCGGTGGTAGCCGATGAAGTACGCAACTTGGCGCATCGCACCCAGGAATCGGCACAGCAGGTGCAGACCATGATCGAGGAACTGCAGGTCGGTGCGCGGGAATCGGTGAGCAACATGAGCGACAGCCAGCGCCACAGCCAGGACAGCGTGGACATTGCCAACCTCGCGGGTGAACGTCTGAACAGCGTGACCCTGCGCATCGGCGAGATCGACGGGATGAACCAGTCGGTAGCCACGGCGACCGAGGAACAGACGGCAGTGGTGGAGTCGATCAACGTCGACATCACCGAGATTAATACGTTGAACCAGGAAGGGGTGGAGAATCTGCAGTCAACGTTGCGGGCTTGTTCGGACCTGGAACAGCAGGCGGCGCGACTGACACAGCTGGTTGGCAGCTTCCGCATCTAACATCAGTATCGACGCCATCGCGAGCAGGCTCGCGATGGCGCTCTCAAATCCAACACAACGCCAATTGCCCCTCCCCCCGGCAAACCCCAACCGAACATCTATCCTTCTTAAAGGTCAACCCAAGGAGAACAACGGATCGGAGGGATGCTCATCGTGCATATCGCTGACATAACCATGTTCTACGCCCCTGCCAGCGGTGGCGTGCGCACGTATCTGGATGCAAAACACCGACGCCTGGGCATCAAGCCCGGCATTCGCCACAGCCTGCTGATTCCTGGCGCCCACCTCGGTGAACAGGACGGCGTGTATACGGTTCCCGCCCCCGCCCTGCCCTTCGGCAAAGGCTATCGTTTTCCCGTTCGCCTGGCACCCTGGCGAAATGCCCTGCAGGATCTGCAGCCCGATCTGATTGAAGTCGGCGACCCGTACCTCACGGCCTGGGCCGCCCTGGATGCCCGACGTCAGCTGGACGTTCCGGTGATTGGCTTTTACCACTCGGATTTGCCGCTACTGTGTAGCAATCGCATGGGCAACTGGGTAACACCAAATATCGAGGCCTATGTCAGAAGGCTTTACGGCAACTTCGACCGGGTACTCGCGCCCAGCCAACTCATGGCTGACAAGCTAGTTGGGCTGGGGGTAAAAAATGTCTATGTGCAACCTTTGGGCGTCGACCTGCAAACCTTCCACCCTGGCGCTCGTGACCCGGAACTGCGGGCGGAGCTGGGTATCGCCGAAGACAGCCGTTTACTGATCTTCGCCGGTCGCGGCTCCAAGGAAAAAAACCTGCCCGTCCTGCTCGACTGCATTAAACGCCTGGGCCCGCGCTTTCACTTGCTGTTGGTGGGTTCATCGATGCCGGCGATAGTGCCGGATAACGTCACGGTGATTGATGAGTTCTGCCCGGCGCCACAAGTGGCGCGCCTGATGGCCAGCGCCGATGCACTGTTGCATGCCGGCGATCAGGAAACCTTCGGCCTGGTGATCCTCGAAGCCATGGCCTGCGGCATCCCGGTGATCGCGGTAGCTGCCGGGGCCTTTCAGGAAGTTGTGACCGACCAGTGCGGGCTGCTCTGCGCACCTAACAGTCCGGCGGCAATGGCCGAAGCCGTGCACGAGTTGTTCCGTTCGGGCAGCACCGCCTTGGGCCAACAGGCTCGCCGTCATGTGGAACAGCATTACGCCTGGGATACGGTGGTCGACAGCCTGCTGGGGCACTACCATGCCGTGCTGGGCACTCACTGGCCGATGATCGCTAATGGTTGAATCCGCGAGCACGCCCTGCCTGCTGCTGGTGCTGCACGATGTCGCGCCGCAGACCTGGCCCGACTATCAGCCTTTCGTCGAAGCCGTCGATGCCTTGGGCTCAGTGCCGATGACTTGGCTGGTGGTACCGGACTTCCACAAACACAACGATCTGCAAGCGCACCCGGACTTTCGCCGACTGCTCTCACATCGTCTGGCCCGGGGCGACGAACTGGCGTTGCACGGCTACTTTCATTGCGATGAAGGTTCGTCGCCGAGCACTCCGCGAGACTGGTTCATGCGCCGTATATACACTCACGAGGGCGAGTTCTATAACCTGACCGAGCAGCAGGCGCTGTCACGGCTGCAGGCAGGCGTCGAGATGTTCCAGCGCTACGCCTGGCCCCTGGAAGGGTTTGTCGCCCCAGCCTGGTTGATGAGTGCCGGGACACGGGAAGCCCTGCGCCATTTGCCGCTGAGCTATACCAGTGATCCACAGCACCTCTACCGGCTGCCAGACTTCACTACCGTGGACGCGCCGGGGCTGGTGTGGAGCGCCCGCAGTGCCTGGCGTCGGGGCCTGTCAAAGTGGCTCAGCGACCGGCGGGAACAACGCTGGCAGCAAGCGCCAGTGATTCGCCTCGGTTTGCATCCGGTGGACATGCGCCACAGCTTTTCCCGGGATTACTGGCTGCAAACCCTCAAACGCCTGCTGCACCAAGGCCGCGTACCGCTGACCAAGGCCGACTGGTTGAGACGGACTGGCTCTGCTGTCGGTCGCAGCGCATGAGTCGCGTCATTCTCCTGCTTGTCGCACTGCTGGTTGCGCTGCTGATCCCGTCCCTGCTGGGCGGTAACGAAACCTGGTATCGGCTGCAACATTTTCCCCTGCACTGGCTACTCATCATGTTCGCCATGATTCTGTTGTGCTGGGTCCTGAACACCCTGCGCCTGCGGCTGTTATTGGGAGATCAGTGCCACAAAGTCAGCCGATTGAGAAGTCTTGGAGTGGTGATGGCTGCAGAGTTCGCCTATTGCGCCACTCCCGGAGGCAGCGGCGGACCGCTGACAATCATGGCCTTGCTCTCGCGCCAGGGCGTTCGCCCGGCCAAGGGCAGCGCCGTGTTTGCGATGGATCAGCTCAGTGACCTGGTCTTCTTCCTCTGCGCACTGATCGGGATCCTGATTTATGCACTGTTCCAGCACCTGAGCCAGCGAATGGAATGGCTATTAATGGTCAGCGCCATCTCGATGTCTGGCGGCCTGGTCAGTTGCCTGGCGGTGGCGCGTTATCACCGATTGCTGATTCGCCTGAGCGGCCGCATACTGGCCCGCCTCAACGTCAAAGCCTCAACGCGCCTGCGCTGGACACGCAAGCTCCTGCACTTTCTTGCGGCATTTACCGACACCCTGAAACTGCCCCATAAGACGCTGATCAAGGTGTTCGCATTGACCTGCCTGCATTGGTGTTTGCGTTACAGCGTGTTGTACCTGACCGTGCGTGGTCTGGGCGCAGACTTGCAGTGGGCCTGGACGTTCTTGATCCAGATGCTTTCACTCAGCGCCGGACAGTTCAGCCTGTTGCCGGGCGGCGCCGGAGCCGCAGAGCTGACCTCGGCCGCACTGCTGGCGCCTATGGTGGGCAAGTCGACTGCGGCGGCGGCCATTCTGATCTGGCGGGCGGTGACGTATTACTTCTATCTGCTGGTGGGAGGACCGGTGTTCTTTCTACTGCTGGGGCGGCCGTTGCTGAGAAAGTTGATGAGGTTCAAGCAGGTCTAGGAGCGGTGGAGAGAAACGAGGCTGCGATCGTTTGATCTCGTCTCTATGTGTTAGTCCGGCAAATCGCCGGGATGCAACTCCTCCCACAACTCCTGCGCCCCGGGAAACTCCGTACCGTCCTCGGCACTCAAGTCATCCGGATCATAACGACTCAAACAGCCCTCCCCCAAAGTCGCGGGAGCCGTGGAAGTCGCTTTATCGAGTGGATCCGCCATAAACAATCCTCACTGCAGAAACAACAAAGGGCCTGCAGCGATTTAACGCCCAGGCCCTTCGAAATTCAACAAGGTGGTGGGGCTATCAGAACACCACAGTCTTGTTGCCATGCACCAACACTCGGTCTTCGAGGTGATAACGCAGGCCGCGGGCCAACACCATCTTCTCCACATCACGGCCAAATCGCACCATGTCTTCAATGCTGTCGCTATGACTTACGCGTACCACGTCCTGTTCGATGATCGGACCGGCATCCAGCTCCTCAGTCACGTAGTGGCAAGTGGCACCGATCAATTTAACCCCACGCATCGAAGCCTGGTGATATGGCTTGGCGCCGACGAACGACGGCAGGAAGCTGTGGTGGATGTTGATCACCTTATGCGCGTATTCGCTGCACAACTCCGGCGGCAGGATCTGCATATAACGGGCAAGTACCACGACCTCGGCATCGTGCTGTTTGACCAGGCGGGACACTTCCTTGAATGCCGGTTCCTTGTCCTGCGGATTGACCGGAACGTGGTAGTAAGGGATGCCATGCCACTCGACCATGCTGCGCAAGTCATCGTGGTTGGAAATCACGCAGGAAATTTCGCAATCGAGCTCATCGCTGTGCCAGCGGTGCAGCAGGTCAGCCAGGCAGTGGGACTCACGGCTGGCCATCAATACAACACGCTTCTTCTGTGCGGTATCGGTAATGCGCCAGTTCATCGAGAACTCTTCGGCAATAGGCGCAAAGGCCTCACGAAAAGCTTCAATACCAAAAGGCAGCGAGTCGGCACGAATTTCGTGACGCATGAAGAACCAGCCACTGAGGTTGTCCGAGTGATGGCTCGCTTCAGTGATCCAGCCATTATGTGACGCCAGAAAGTTACTGACTTTAGCAACGATACCGACGCGGTCCGGGCAAGCAATCACCAGCCGAAAAGTGCGCATGAGGGGTAAAACTCCAGAACTTCGCAAAGGCCGCCATTCTAGCGATTACGCAGCAAAACTGCAGTACTGATGATGGCTGATCTTGCGCACGGCTTGGGGAAGCAGGTCCGGCGGCGCGCGAGGGCGCTCTGACAGCCGATATTCAAGAGGCCATTGTGAAGATGGGTGAAAACGTGTTCAGTGTATTTAACTGGCCGCAGAATTTATCTGCCTACTCAGCGTAAGTGAATTAAATAAACTTCGGTTAAATGTTTACTTGATGAAATACCCTGACTATTATTGGCGCACTGTCACCTGCTATCCAGCGCCCAACATAAGGTAGTCCCCATGTCCTTGATCAACGAATATCGCGCCACCGAAGAAGCTATCAAAGAGCTGCAAGCCCGTTTGAAGAATCTGTCCCAAGACGACAAACTGCAAACCGAGCTGGAATTCGAAGGCAAACTGCGCACCTTGATGGGCGAGTACTCCAAGTCCCTGCGCGACATCATTGCGCTGTTGGACCCGGAAGCCAAAACCAAGGCTCCACGCGGCGGCGCAGTAAAAACTACTGGCACCAAGCGCGCTCGCAAAGTTAAACAATACAAAAACCCGCACAACGGTGAAGTCATCGAAACCAAAGGTGGCAACCACAAGACTCTGAAAGAGTGGAAAGCCAAGTGGGGCGGTGACGTGGTTGAAGGCTGGGCGACTCTGCTGGGCTAAGCCGCAGGGCCTGGCGCAGACTGATTCGCGCCAAAAAACAACGCCAGCTCAATGCTGGCGTTTTTTTATGCCCGGTATTCAACGCTTGGCATGTTCGTTTTCAAAGGTTCAAACGAACCCGTAATACCTGGACATATTTTTCCCAATCATCCAGCACTGCACGTTGATCCGGCGTGGCAGTAAGCATCAGTTGAGCGGCGGCCTCTGCAAAAGAGTTGAGGGTATTGGGTGCGCCCCACTCAGGTGTAGACAAACGCTGTCGACAAAATATCTGCCAGCGCTCCTGTTCTTCAACACTCAGGGTTTCAGGGAAGTTACGGGCGCGATATCGAAACAATAATTCAGGCAGTCGTTCATCATCGAACGGCCACTGCTCTTGTGCCAGTTGCGCAGGATCTGCCGCCCTGACTTGTTCACACAAACGGCGATCCCGATCGCCGATAAAACCATCGTATAACTGTTGTTCAGGGTCTTCACTGGCAAGAAACCCCTCGCGGGCATAGACCGCCTGAACTTTATCTTTCCAAACTTGCGCTGCGTCACTTAGCCGCAGCGCGCGCGCCTGATAAAGCGCCATGTCCAGCCCCAGGCGCTGCTGATCCTGCTCGCGAAGTACCGCCAAGGGCGCCACGACCGGGCACTTGTTGATGTGAATAAGCTTCAACGGCACCGGCAACTCGCCTTCGGCCAAGTCAGCACTGCGGGTATACAGGCGCTCCCGGAGCGCTTCGGCATCCAGATCGAGCAAGCATTGCGGGTCGAGGTGCAAGTCACAGACGATCAGGGCGTTCTTGTTTTTCGGGTGCCACGCCAGGGGCAAGACCACGCCGACGTAGCTGCGCGCGGCCGAGAAACGGCCCGAGATGTGCACCAGGGGTTGCAACAGACGGATCTGATCCAGCACCTTTTGCTTGCCGCGCAACTGAAACAGCCAGTCGTAAAGTTTTGGCTGCTTTTCCCGTATTAGACGCGCCAGGGCGATGGTGGCACGCACGTCCGACAGGGCCTCGTGGGCGTTTCCGTGGTCGATGCCGTTGGCAGCCGTCAGGCGCTCGAGCTTGAGTGTCACCCTTCCCTGTTCGTCAGTCGGCCAGGCCAGGCCATCGGGGCGCAGGGCGTAGGCGGCGCGCACAACGTCGATCAGGTCCCAGCGGCTGTTACCGCCCTGCCACTCACGGGCATAGGGATCAAAAAAATTTCGATACAGGCTGTAACGGGTCATCTCGTCGTCGAAGCGCAACGTGTTGTAACCTGCGCCGCAGGTTCCTGGCGCAGCGAGCTGTGCGTGCACCCGAGTCATGAAATCTGCCTCGCTCAAACCTTGCTCGGCCAGGCAACCGGGGGTGATCCCGGTGATCGCGCAGGCGGCAGGATGGGGCAGGATATCCTCGCTGGGTTTGCAATACAGGTTGACCGGTTCGTCTATTTCATTCAGCGCGAAGTCCGTGCGGATGCCGGCGACTTGCAGCGGGCGATCGCATCGCGGATTGATGCCGGTGGTTTCATAGTCGTACCAGAAGATGGAAGTCACGGGCTGTTCCTGAACTGAAGATCGGCGAAGTCTAGGCGTTCAAGCAAGGCTGCGGCCAGTCCTGTTGTCATTCAGGCGGCGCGAGTTGCATACGGCGTATTACATTGTGATGTCGTTTTCCCCCGGGAGGCTGTTAGCATCCAGTCGATCGAATCCCGAACAGGCCACATCAAGGTTGCCCATGCTCGAGACCACAGCACTGCCAAGGAAAGCGACGCTGTCACCGCCACTGGACACGCGGCATCAGGTCGAGACGCCGGAGGGCATCGACCTGCCACTGCGCCCGGCCGGGCTGATGGTGCGCGTGCTGGCCTTCTCGATCGACCTCGGGTTACGCGGGTTGATCCTGGGCCTGCTGTTCATCGTGCTGTCGTTCCTGGGAAAACTCGGTGCCGGCCTGGGCTCGATCCTGTTGTTCGTCGTGAGCTGGTGGTACATGGTCCTTTTTGAAGTGCTCAACCAGGGCCGTTCGCCGGGCAAGCAGTGGATGGGATTACGCGTCGTACAAGACGATGGCACCCCTGTCGGCTGGTCCGCCTCACTGTTGCGCAACTTGCTGCGGTTTGTCGATATGTTGCCATTTGGCTACGCTCTGGGAGCTATCAGTTGTCTGCAACATCCTACCTTTAAACGCCTCGGCGACCTTGCCGCCGGCACGCTGGTGATCTACCGCGAACAACCGCTCAAGCGCCCTGCATTGCCTGATGTCGAATCCCTACGCCCTGTGGTGGCCCTGACCCTGGCCGAGCAACGGGCCATCCTCGGATTTGCCGAACGCCAGGTTGAACTCTCTGCAGCACGGGCCGATGAACTGGCCGCCATCGTCGTACAACCCTTGCAGCTCCATGCTCCTGAGGCCGTGGCCGAACTCGGCGGGATTGCCCGCCACTTGATGGGCCCGGCATGAAGCAGAGTCTGTTCGAGTACAGCCACAGGGCTGAATGGGAGCGACTGTCCCTGACGCTGGACGGCCTGGAACGGGGCAAAAAAACCTCTGGGACGAGCAGCTTTCCCGCTGACTACCGTCGCCTGTGCCATCACCTGGCGCTGGCCCGGGAGCGTGGCTATAGCAGTTTCCTGGTTGACTCGTTGCAGCAACTGGTCCTGCGCGGCCATCAACAACTGTACCGCCAACGCGGCCGGCTGGGAGCCAAGACATTGGCGTTTATCCTGGCCGATTTTCCGCGACTGGTGCGCGAGCAATGGCATTTTGTCCTGGCGGCAGGTCTGCTGTTTTTTGCCAGCCTGATCGGCTTTGCGCTGCTGGTGTACTGGTTTCCGGAGCTGATCTACAACCTGATTCCGGCGGAGCAAGTCAGACAGATGCAAGACATGTATAACCCTGAATCCGGTCAGCTGGGGCGCACGCCGGACCGGGCCGCCAGCGAAGACTGGGTGATGTTCGGCTACTACATCATGCACAACATCGGTATCGCCTTTCAGACCTTCGCCAGCGGGCTGCTATTTGGCCTTGGCAGCGCGTTTTTCCTGGTCTTCAACGGCTTGATGATCGGCGCGGTGGCCGGTCACCTGACCCACATCGGTTTCGGGCAAACCTTCTGGTCGTTCGTGATCGGGCACGGCGCTTTTGAACTCACGGCTATTGTTCTGGCAGGCGCCGCAGGCCTGCAACTGGGCTGGGCGTTGATCGCGCCAGGACGGTTACGGCGTGCGGAGGCCTTGCGAACGGCGGCCAAAACAAGCGTGCGGCTGATCTGCGGGGTGATGCTATTTCTGGTCATTGCTGCATTTATCGAAGCGTACTGGTCATCGATGACCTGGCCTGCGCCAGCCATCAAATACCTGGTCGGCGCCATGCTCTGGACATTGGTCGCGGCGTATCTACTGTTTGCCGGACGGACTCGCCATGCGCCTGAGTGACGCGACGGTGGTAATTCGACCCCGCCGGACCTGGGAAGCCATGGACCTGGGAGTGTTGCTGAGCCGGCGTCACCGTCGTTTACTGATGACCAGTTGGGCCATCGTGACCCTGCCGGTGTTTGCTCTGCTCAGTCTGGTGCTATGGGATTCACCCACGCTCGCCGTGTTCATTTTCTGGTGGTTGAAACCCGCATTCGAACGCCTGCCGTTGTTCATCCTGTCGAAAGCCCTGTTCGGTGAAACACCTACATTGAAACAGGCGCTATGCCAATGGCCTCGACTTTTAACGCCTCAATTGATCGCCAGCCTGACCTGGCGCCGCCTGAGCCTGAGTCGCAGTTTCCTGCTGCCGGTGCTGCAACTCGAAGGTCTCGATGGCCAGGCGCGGGTACAGCGCGTGCAGGTACTGATGCAGAGCGATGCCAGTGCAGCGCGTTGGCTGACGATCATCGGCGTGCATCTGGAAAGCGCCTTGTGGATTGGCCTGATGGTGCTGTTCTATCTGCTACTGCCCCAACAGATTGAAGTCGACTGGGGCTGGCAAGCGTTGATTTCCGCCAGTCAGCAGGACTGGGGGTGGCTCGAACACCTGAGCAACCTCTTCTATGTATTGGTGCTGATCGCGTGGGAACCGATCTATGTAGCCTGCGGCTTCAGCCTGTACCTGAACCGGCGCACTGTGCTGGAGGCCTGGGACCTTGAACTGGTGTTTCGCCGCCTGCGCCAGCGCCTGCAAAGCACCGCTGCCATTCTATTGCTCGCGACGTTTTTGCTGATGCCCACGACGCAGTGTGTCTGGGCCGCAGAGCCGACAGTTTCCCCCGATAGCCCGCGCCTTCTGGAGCAGCCCCTGACCAGCCAGGCCTCCCGGGACAGCATCAAGGCAATCCTCGATAACCCGCCGTTCAAGAACAAGGATACCGTGACCCGCTATCGCTTCGGCGACGAGCAACCCGGCCCTGGTAATGCTGACGATGACCCGACTCCGGGTTGGCTCAAGGCCTTGTTCAAGATGCTCGAGACCCAGCGTTTCGGTGCAGTGGCGACGCTGATCGAAGCGCTGCTGTGGGGCGGGTTGATCGGAGCGGCGGGCCTGTTGATCTGGCATTACCGCGACTGGCTGCTGGCCTTTGTCAGCCGCCGACCACTGGCAGACCGCATAAAGCTGCCGGCACTGCCCCGGCAGGCATTTGGCCTGGACCTTGGCCGGGAAACCTTGCCCGCCGACATCGCTGCCAGTGCCGAACAGTTATGGCAGACCCAACCCCGAGAAGCCCTTGGATTGCTCTACCGTGCCCTGCTCAGCCACCTGCTGCACGACTTCGACATGCCGCTCAAGCCGGCCGACACCGAAGGCCAGGTGTTACAGCGTATCGAGCAATTGAACCAGCCAGCGTTAGCGGCATTCAGCAAAAACCTGACCGGGCACTGGCAGAACATGGCCTACGGACATCGCGTGCCGCCCGCGTCGATGCAACAACAATTGTGTGATGGCTGGCGCGCCTTGTTCGAACCGGGAGCTGCGCGTTGAGACGCCGTTACAGCTTGGCCCTTGGCATGCTCATCGCGGTGCTGCTGGTGAGCCTGGCCGTCTACCTGTATCTGAAGGCGACACCTTATCAGGAGCAGATCGATCACGGCCCCGCGCCCGAGGCCGTGGCCAACCCTTACCTGGCGGCCGAGCAGTTCCTGCGCAAACAGGGGCTTAATGTCGGCCACGCCAATGGCCTGGATATCCTGCCCTCGCTCGATCCGCGACAGCATAGCCTGTTGCTGTTCGGCGACCGGTACAACATGACGCCCAGACAGGTTGACCAAATGATGAACTGGACCCGTGCAGGCGGGCGCCTGGTGTTTGTCGCCGAGTCCCTGTGGGATGACAAGACCGGGCAAAGCAATGACCTGCTGCTCGACCGCGTGCAATTGCATCAGTCCCTGAGCAAAGACCTGAAAGACCCGCCAGAGGACGTCAGCGAAGACCCCTACCCCAAGCTCACCAAGCTTTACCTGGAAGACGACAATGGGCCGGCCTACGCCGGTTTCGACACTGCCTTTCATCTCGAAGACCCGCACAACCTGGCCCAGGCCTGGGCCAACAGCGCCAAGGCGACGCACATGATGCAGCTCAACCACGGGTTGGGCTCGATCGTCGTGGTCACCGACGCCGACCTGTGGAAAAACCCGGCGATCGACCAGTACGACAACGCCTGGCTGCTGTGGTACCTCACCGCCGATACGCAGGTGACGTTGCTGTTCAATACCGATCACGACAACCTGTTGACCCTGCTGCTGCGCTATTTTCCCCAGGCACTGGTGGCGTTGATCGCGCTGATCGGCCTGGGCTGCTGGCATGCCGGCGTACGCCATGGCCCGGTGCAGGAAACCCCTGCGCCAGCGCGCCGCCAACTTCAGGAACACTTGCGCGCCAGCGCTGGTT
This sequence comes from Pseudomonas violetae, assembly GCF_023072615.1. Lineage (GTDB taxonomy): Bacteria > Pseudomonadota > Gammaproteobacteria > Pseudomonadales > Pseudomonadaceae > Aquipseudomonas > Aquipseudomonas violetae. Next base: position 1,065 of record NZ_JAKNRW010000011.1, on the reverse strand, counting down.
TCATGCTGCGCCGTAATGGCCAGCAGAGCCTGCTGCAAGCCTTGCGACAGGACATCCTGCGGCGCGTGCGGCGCCGTCACCAGGGCTTTGATCAACTCGGCGTTGCCGAACAATGGCTGGTGCTGTCACGCCTGACCGGCCAACCCACACGTGCTATCAGCCAGGCCATGAGCTTGCGCCCGAAGCAGCGGCTCAACAGTGCCGACTTCAGCCGCCAGGTGGCCCACCTGCAATCCTTGAGGAACGCCTTATGATGAGTGAACAGCCAGAACCTGGAACGCCCAGCCACGCCGCCCAGCAACGCCTGCGCGCCAGCCAACTGGCCCAGGCGGTCAGGACTGAGTTGCAAAAGGCACTGATCGGCCAGGATTCAGTGATCGATGACGTGCTGACGGCCCTGATCGCTGGCGGTCATGTACTGCTCGAAGGCGTGCCGGGCTTGGGCAAGACCTTGCTGGTGCGCGCTCTGGCCCGCTGTTTTGCTGGCGAATTTGCGCGCATCCAGTTCACCCCGGACCTGATGCCCAGCGACGTCACCGGGCACGCGGTCTACGACCTGCAGACCGAACAGTTCAAGTTGCGCAAGGGCCCGTTGTTCACCAACCTGCTGCTGGCCGACGAAATCAACCGCGCCCCGGCCAAGACCCAGGCGGCGCTGCTGGAAGCCATGCAGGAACGCCAGGTCACCCTCGAAGGCCGCGCCCTGCCCATCGCGCAACCGTTCATGGTGCTCGCCACGCAGAACCCGATCGAGCAGGAAGGCACCTACCCTCTGCCCGAAGCGGAACTGGACCGCTTCATGCTCAAGGTGCGCATGGATTATCCCGACGCCAGCCAGGAACTGGACATGGTGCGCCAGGTCACCCGCTCGACCCGCGCCGACATGCTCGACGTACAGCCCTTGCGCACGGTGTTGCAGGCCAAGGACGTACTGGCCTTGCAGCGTATTGCCAGTGACTTGCCGCTGGACGAGCAAGTGCTCGACTACGCCGTCCGCCTTGCGCGCACCACCCGCAGCTGGCCGGGCCTGACCCTCGGGGCCGGGCCACGAGCCTCCATTGCCCT
>NZ_JAKNRW010000010.1 GCF_023072615.1 Pseudomonas violetae | reverse complement strand
GCAGGCGGCGGGACATGCCTTCCAGGCGCAGGCGATCACGCATCAAGCGGTCGCGGATGCGCATCACCAGGCGCCGATGCAGGCTTTCGACCCGACGGACCAGGTCGCTGGAATCCGGGGCCAACAGTTCGGCGGCAGCCGAAGGCGTCGGCGCGCGAACGTCGGCGACGAAGTCACTGATTGAAACATCGGTCTCGTGACCGACCGCGCTGACAATCGGCGTCACGCAGGCGTCCACGGCACGGGCCACGGCTTCTTCGTTAAAACACCAGAGGTCTTCCAGCGAGCCGCCTCCACGGGCCAGGATCAAGGCGTCGAAGCCACGGGCGTCCGCCAGTTTCAGCGCACGAACAATCTGCGCGGTGGCATCGCGACCTTGCACAGCCGTGGGGATCAGCGTCAGCTGGACCTGCGGGGCACGGCGGCGGAACACACTGATAATGTCGCGAATCACCGCGCCGGTCGGCGAACTGATGATGCCGATGCGTTGCGGGTGCGCCGGCAGCGGCACTTTGCGTTCGGCACTGAACAGGCCTTCGGCGCTGAGCTTTTCCTTCAGCGCATCGAAGGCCAGGCGCAGGGCCCCATCGCCCGCCGGCTCCACAGTGTCGAGGATCAGCTGGTAGTCACCGCGGCCTTCGAACAGCGATACCTTGCCGCGCACCTTGACCGCCAGGCCATCCTTCAGCGCCTGGCGAACCCGCGCGGCGTTCTGTCGAAACAGCGCGCAACGCACTTGGGCACCACTGTCCTTGAGGGTGAAATAGACATGGCCGGACGCCGGGCGGGCGAGGTTGGAAATTTCGCCTTCGACCCAGATATTGCTGAACACGTCTTCCAGCAACACCCGCGCGCGGCCGTTGAGCTGGCTGACAGTCAGGACTTCACGGTCCAGGCCGAGTCTTGCAAAGGGATCTTTAATCATGGGGTGCATGATAAAGGCAATCTCCTGCGCAATGCACGGCCCCCCGTAGGGTGGGTGAAATGCTGGATGAACTGTTGAACCAGCGGAGTGGGGTTTTGCCGGTAGGCTAGCGCAACCGTGCTCTGGCAATCCGGATCAGCCAGCGGCAGGAAGTGGATGTCGGGCGGTGCAATGTCTTGCATTGATTCCGGCAGCAGGGCGATACCGAATCCAGCCTGGATCAGTTGCAGTTGCGTGGTCTTGCGCGAAACCACCCGGGCGGCTTTGGGAAAGAAACCCTGGCGCATGCACAGCTCTGCGGACAGATAGCTCAGCCCACCCCGTTGCGGATGAGGAATGGAAATGAAGGCTTCATCTTTCAACCGCGCCAGATCGATACCCTGGTCGGGCTTATCCACAGCCAGCGGATGATTCGGCGGAACCGCCAGCAGCAATCGCTCGGCATATAAAGGAACGACCTGCACTCCCTCACGCTGGCGCAGCACCGGCAGGCGCAGCAGTCCGACGTCCAACTGACCCTCGGCCAGCGCTTCCAGTTGGGCTTCGGAGGACAGCTTGACGATGTCCATCGACACGCCAGCATGGCGCTGCAGATACTCGCCAATACCGCGCAACAGGCGGCCACTCATGGGCACGGTACTGGAATGACTCAGGCGCAAGCTGCCCAGCTCGCCATTCCCCACCTGGGTGGCCATGTCGCTGGCCCTGGTCAGCTCAAGCAACAGGTTGCGCGCCCGGGGCAGGAAGGCTTCACCTGCTGCAGTCAGCTTCGGCTGGCGCGCGGTGCGTTCGAACAAGGCGGTTTGCAAGCGGCTTTCCATGTCCTTGATCTGCCGGCTCAGCGCCGACTGCGCCACGAACAGGCGTTCGGCGGCAGCGCTGAAGCTGCCGCACTCGGCGATTTCCACGAAGTAACGCAGTTGTCGGGTTGAAAGCATGAGGCATGCCTTTTTGAGATGGGTGGTCGACCTCGAAGATATTAGTCGCAACCCTCGGCGATGGCTAAAGTCATCTCAGGTATTGAATAAAGGCGAATCAATGAATCTGCTTGAGTGGTTGAGCCAGTGGCCTTTCGGCGCGACGGACTGGCTGGTGATCGGTTTGGGCATCGCCCTGGCGTACATCGTGTTTGGCATTGCCGGTTTCGGCACTGCCCTGGTGGCAGGGCCGATCCTGATTCTGTTCATGCCGCTGTCGAAGATTGTGCCACTGCTGGTGCTGCTGGATTTCGTCGCGGCGTTTGGCAATCTGCTTCCATCGCGGCGCGACGTGGCAAAATCTGAATTGCTCAGGCTGTTGCCGTGCATGGCAGTGGGGTGCAGCTTGGGGGTGATTTTTCTGTTGAACCTGAAATCCGATCTGCTGCTGTTGTTGATGGGGTTGTTTATCACGGCCTATGCAATTTACAGCCTGTGGGTCAAAACCCGGCCGACCCAGTTGTCGGCTGCTTGGGCAGTGCCGATGGGTACCGTAGGCGGGATGTTCGGGGCATTGTTTGGCAGTGGCGGTTTTTTATATGCGATCTATCTGAACAGTCGGCTGCCCAAGGATGTCGCCCGGGCGACCCAGAGTGCGCTGATCAGTTGCAGCACGGTGGTGCGTTTGAGCCTGTTTGCCGTCGCAGGTGTGTATGCCGAGCTACCCTTGTTGGTACTGGCGCTATGTCTGCTGCCCGCGATGGCGCTGGGGTTGTGGATTGGCCGGCGTTTGACCCTGCGATTGTCCCGCGAGGCGTTCGTGCGGCTAGTGACTTGGTTGGTGCTGGCCAGCGGGATTGCCTTGATCGGGCGGTATTTGAGTACTTGACCTGTGAGTGTCAGGGATTAAGCTGCCGGCCGCAAAATCCTGTAGGAGTGAGCCTGCTCGCGATGGCGGTTACATTTTCAACACCAATGTTGACTGTTACAGAGTCATCGCGAGCAGGCTCACTCCTACAAGGTTGATCATTCAGCATTTGCAGGCCTGTGCCATGAATTCTCAAAGCATCATCGTCCCGAAAATCTCCACACTGCCGGTGCACGAGCCCAGGGCGCGGGCGATCGTGCGGTGGCTGGTGCGCAAGAACATCATCAAGGAAGAACTCACTACCTGTGGCCGCACCGGCAATCGCATGGGCTATGCCCTCGCCGACGGCGCCCGCGCCGTGGTGCTCCATCCCGAAGCGCTGCCATTCGGCGAGGCGGTCAACGGCCTGGAGATTGTCACCAAGCGTTGCATCTACACGCCGGCCAAGGGATTTCTTGAGGAGGCCGGCTGCGCCGAGTGCCGCAAGGAAGTCGGCGAAGCACTGTTCGAAAGCCTGGAAGACTGGATGCCCGGGCGTACCGATAACTTCACCTGCCCGGAATGCGGGCACGAAGATGACATCAACGGGTTCCTGTTCCTGCAGGAATGCGGGTTTTCCAACCTGGGTTTCATTTTCAATAACTGGGCCGAGGCGGGGTTCAAGCAGAGCTTTATCGACGAGTTTGCCGATTGGCTGGATCAGCCGGTCAGTTGGGTCAAGGTCGAGTTGTAGCTGGGACTGTGGGAGCAAGGCTTGCCCGCGATGGCGCTCTCACAGACGTCATCGCGGGCAAGCCTTGCTCCCACAGATTTTGTCGCAAATAATCCCGCTGATCACTGTCTCGATAATAGACAGAGTTTTACATTGAACCCGAGGGGGTGTCTGACTATAATGGCGCGCTTCCATTTTCCCGCTCGGGAGCCCCCGCGATGCTGCGTATCAGCCAAGAAGCTCTGACATTCGACGACATTCTCCTAGTGCCTGGTTATTCCGAGGTGCTTCCTAACGAAGTCAGTCTCAAGACCCGCCTAACCCGTGGCATCGAGCTGAATATTCCTCTGGTTTCTGCCGCCATGGACACCGTCACTGAAGCCCGACTGGCAATTGCCATGGCTCAGGAAGGTGGCATCGGCGTTATCCACAAGAACATGACCATCGAGCAGCAAGCTGCCGAAGTGCGCAAGGTCAAGCGTTACGAAGCCGGCGTGGTCAAAGACCCGATCACCATCGAGGCTGAAGCCACGGTGCGCGAACTGTTCGAACTGACCCGTCTGCACAACATCTCCGGCGTTCCGGTACTGCACGATGGCGACCTGGTCGGCATCGTCACTTCCCGTGACGTGCGTTTCGAAAACCGTCTGGAAGCCACTGTCCGTGAAGTGATGACGCCTAAAGAGCGCCTGGTCACGGTCAAGGAAGGCGCCGACAAGAACGACGTTCGCGAACTGTTGCACAAACACCGCATCGAACGCGTACTGATCGTCGACGACAAGTTTGCCCTCAAAGGCATGATGACCGTCAACGACATCGAAAAAGCCAAGGCTTACCCGCTGGCCAGCAAGGACGATCAAGGTCGTCTGCGTGTAGGCGCTGCGGTCGGTACCGGTAAAGATACCGGCGATCGCGTTGCGGCCCTGGTCAATGCCGGCGTTGACGTGGTGGTGGTCGACACGGCTCACGGTCACTCCAAAGGTGTGATCGACCGCGTTCGCTGGGTCAAGCAGAACTTCCCTGACGTGCAGGTCATCGGCGGCAACATCGCCACCGGCGCTGCAGCCAAGGCCTTGGCCGAAGCAGGTGCCGATGCAGTCAAGGTCGGTATCGGCCCTGGCTCGATCTGCACCACCCGTATCGTCGCCGGTGTCGGCGTCCCGCAAATCAGCGCCATCGCCAACGTCGCCGCAGCCCTTGAAGGCACAGGCGTCCCGTTGATCGCCGACGGCGGCATCCGTTTCTCCGGTGACCTGTCCAAGGCCATCGTGGCCGGTGCTTCCTGCGTGATGATGGGCTCGATGTTCGCCGGTACTGAAGAAGCGCCGGGCGAAATCGAACTGTTCCAGGGTCGTTCGTACAAGGCGTACCGCGGCATGGGTTCGCTGGGCGCCATGTCCCAGGCTCAAGGCTCCTCCGACCGCTACTTCCAGGACTCCTCGGCAGGCGCCGAGAAGCTGGTTCCGGAAGGTATCGAAGGGCGTGTTCCGTACAAGGGCACCCTGAGCGCCATCATTCACCAACTGATGGGCGGCCTGCGTTCCTCGATGGGTTACACCGGCAGTGCCGACATCGAAGAAATGCGCACCAAGCCCGAGTTCGTGCGGATCACCGGCGCCGGCATGGCCGAGTCCCACGTGCATGACGTGCAGATCACCAAGGAAGCGCCAAACTACCGTGTAGGTTGAGCCTTCAAGTAAAAAGTTAAGCACCGGGGCTGTTCTATTCAGCCCCGAGTTGTTTCTGATTTTCTTCACCCGAATTGCATAGACGAGACTGACCCCATGGCCCTCGACATTCACGCTCACCGCATCCTGATCCTCGACTTCGGTTCCCAGTACACCCAGCTGATTGCCCGCCGCGTGCGCGAAATCGGCGTGTACTGCGAACTGCATCCGTTCGACATGGATGAAGACGCGATTCGCGAATTCGCTCCGAAAGGCGTCATTCTCGCCGGCGGCCCCGAGTCCGTGCACGAAGCCAACAGTCCGCGCTGCCCGCAGGCGGTGTTTGACCTGGGCGTCCCGGTCTTCGGTATCTGCTACGGCATGCAGACCATGGCTGAACAGCTGGGTGGCAAGGTCGAAGGTTCCGAGCTGCGAGAGTTCGGTTACGCCCGAGTCGACGTGGTCGGCAAGAGCCGCCTGCTCGACGGCATCGAAGATCACATCGACGCTGACGGTCTGTTCGGCCTCGACGTGTGGATGAGCCATGGTGACAAGGTCACCAAAATGCCGCAGGAATTCCACATCCTGGCCAGCACCCCGAGTTGCCCGGTCGCCGGCATGTTCGACGACGCTCGCGGCTACTACGGCGTGCAGTTCCACCCGGAAGTGACCCACACCAAGCAGGGCGGTCGCATCCTCTCGCGCTTCATCCTCGATATCTGCGGCTGTGAAGCCCTGTGGACTCCGTCGAAGATCGCCGAAGACGCCATCGCCAACATTCGCGCCCAGGTAGGCACCGACAACGTCCTGCTCGGTCTGTCCGGCGGTGTGGACTCCTCGGTAGTGGCTGCACTGTTGCACAAAGCCATCGGCGACCAACTGACCTGCGTCTTCGTCGACAATGGCCTGCTGCGCCTGCACGAAGGTGAGCAAGTGATGGCCATGTTCGCCGAGAACATGGGCGTCAAGGTTATCCGCGCCAACGCTGAGGACCAGTTCCTCAACAACTTGGCTGGCGAAAGCGACCCGGAGAAAAAGCGCAAGATCATCGGTCGCACCTTCATCGACGTGTTCGATGCCCAGTCCAACAAACTGGACAACATCAAGTACCTCGCCCAGGGCACCATCTACCCGGACGTGATCGAGTCGGCTGGCGCCAAAAGCGGTAAGGCCCACGTGATCAAGTCGCACCACAACGTGGGTGGCCTGCCGGAAGAAATGAACCTCAAGCTGGTTGAACCCCTGCGCGAGCTGTTCAAGGACGAAGTCCGTCGTCTGGGCCTGGAACTCGGCCTGCCGTACGACATGGTCTACCGTCACCCGTTCCCGGGCCCGGGCCTGGGTGTGCGGATCCTCGGTGAAGTGAAGAAGGAATACGCCGACCTGCTGCGTCGCGCCGACCACATCTTCATCGAAGAACTGCGCAAGGCCGACTGGTACCACAAGGTCAGCCAAGCATTCGTGGTGTTCCAGCCAGTGAAATCGGTTGGCGTGGTGGGTGATGGCCGTCGTTACGCCTGGGTCGTGGCCCTGCGTGCCGTGGAAACCATCGACTTCATGACCGCGCGTTGGGCACACCTGCCTTACGAACTGCTGGAAACCGTCAGCGGCCGGATCATCAACGAGATTGAAGGCATCTCCCGCGTGACGTACGACGTGTCGAGCAAGCCGCCTGCGACCATTGAGTGGGAATAGGTCTGATTCGTAACTATTTGATTTTTATGAAACTATTTTCAATAGTTACGAGGGTTTCTACGTCATTAATGGCGTTGGCCGTGGTCCGCAGCACAGGCGTCATCACAAAGTACATTGATACCATGTTCGGTTGGGCGATGCAGACATGGTATCGAGAGTGCTTATCTGCTCAGAGGATGTTACGGCTAAGTATTCAGCCCAAAGTCAGACCTGCTAACGCTTTATGAAGTAGAAGCTTGGGTCAGCGAAATTTCGGCAGCTGGGTCAATTCTGCATTGCTGTTTACACCGTCCTGGCTATGGTCCAGTGTTGTGCTCCCGGTCGGTAGTTACGAGCGAGGGTATCTGGAGCATTGCCGTCGCTGCGCGCTGGACCACTGATAGTCTGTCCACGCTTAGCTGCAAAGGCTAACTGGCATCAGCTTCGTTAAACTGATGCCGGTTTGCCCCCGCGTTGAGGGCTATTGGGTGCCGCGGCTCAATCCACCCAGACGGGTTGAGATCGACTGCATGCCTTTGCCCAGTTCCCGAAGGGTGCTCGCATCTCGGGCGCCTTCTTCGCTGGCCGCATGGATACGTACCGCCAGCTCGTTGATTTCCTGAGTCACGTGGCTCTGCTCTTGGGCGGCAACGGCGATCTGCTGGGCGCGCTGGACGATGTCATCGAAACTGCCCACCGTAGTGCCCAATGTGGCGGACACGCCGACTGCCTGTTGCACTGACTCGCGAGTGCGTTGAGCGCCGTTTTGCATGGTTGTGACGGCAGAATTTGATGCCTGGCGCAGCTGGGTGATCATCTCCTGAATTTCGTTGGCAGACGTTTGTGTGCGGCCTGCGAGTGTGCGCACTTCATCTGCCACCACCGCAAAGCCACGTCCTTGCTCACCGGCTCTTGCGGCCTCGATAGCAGCGTTGAGCGCCAGTAGATTCGTCTGCTGAGAGATCGATTTGATTACCTCCAGCACGCTGCCAACTCGCTCGATGTCTTCACCTAACTGAGTCATAGCGGTGGCCGCGCCTGAGATGTCGGTCGCCAGGCTTTCGATGGATTCACCGTTGCGGTTGACTTGGTCCTGACTCTTTTGCGCTTCTACCAGTGAGCTGCGGGCCGTGTCCGAGCAGTCTGTGGTGTTGCGTGCGACCTCGTTGGCGCTGGCCGACATTTCAGTAATGGCGGTGGCGAGCAGGGTGTTGTCCATGCGTTGAGTCTCTGCCCGTTCAGCCAGGCCATTGGACAGTTGCGCCAGTTCGTTGGCCTGGACTTCCAGTGACACCGACTCATCGGCAATGCGTCGCAGCATGGCCTGCAGAGAGCCAGCGTAATGGTTGACCGCAATGCGCAACGCGCCGAGTTCATCTGACCGCAGAATCTCTAGCTGAGCGCCTGCCTGAGCGCCTTGGCCCAGACGTTCGATTTGCGCAGTGGTTTCCTCAAGCTGAGTGAGCAGCCGTTTGCCAGCCAGCCATGCCAGCCCCAGCAGGATGCCCAACAGCGGTAGCAAGAACAGCAAGATCTGCCCGGTCAGCTTGTTCGCGAGTCCGACCACGCGGGCCTCAGGCGTGACCAGCCCAATGCGCCAGCCGGTGCCTTCCATGGTTTCCAATGTGATGTAAGCCGGTCCATCCAGGCGCGCATCGTGTTCCAGATACAGCGTTGTCGTGCCGGCCGGCTTGCTCGACAGGCTTTCGGCGACCGGCTTCAACCAAGTTTGTTCCTGGCTCAACCCGGCAATGGTCGGCAGGCCCTTGGTGCTCTTTGCATCTGGGAAAAACAGCAGGTTCCCTGAAGGATCGACCGCAAAAGCGTAGCCGCCTGTGACATTGCCATTGGCCTTGAGAAACGCTGCGAGGCCGTCAAGCTTGAGGTCGATAGTGGCGACACCGGCAAACGCGCCGTTTGCGAGGTAGGGCACGCTACAGGTCGTCATTGCCACGCCACTGACTGGGTCCTGGTAAGCATCTGACCAGACGCAACGTCCCGATGGAGCGGTTTTCGCTCCGGTGTACCAGGACTCAGCCTGATACGGCGGGGTTTGCGCGGCGTTGTACTCGTCCGAGTAATCCAACCCATTGCTGACGTTGCGTGCCCAGAAAAAACTTCGGCGATCAGTACCGGCAGTAAAACTGTTGGGTTCTGGCCATAGCCCGCCGCCTGCAATGGCTGCATCGCCTTGGCTGTCAATTACATTAGGCAGATTAGCCTTGAGCAGGGTTTCGTCGTGGGGCAGGGTTTCGGCCAGGTGCGCCATCGCTGTAGCGGTGCCCTCAATGCGATTCACTTGCAGGGCTAACTGACGTGTAATCGCACTGGCCGATTGTTCCGCTGCCTCGGTTCCTGCTGCCACTAGCTGAGGCTTGCCGCCCAAGGTCATGACTGAGTAAATCGCCAATGCCGTGAGAACCAGCAGCGTCAGGATCCCCAGAGTCATTCGCCCTGCGATGCGGTTGGGAAGTAGCGACATGCTGAAGCTCCACAAAATTAAGGTTGGCTGTAATTAATAACGGCAGCCAAGCCCGGTAGTTGAGGCGCTACATGATGTTTTGAGTGATTAGACGACCGGTGGCTGTCAACTGCAATGCAGAATTGATCCAGCTGCCGAAATTTCGCTGACCCAGGCTTCTACTTCGTAAAGCGTTAGCAGGTCTGACTTCGGGCGGAATACTTATGGGGCAACACCAAGTCGGGAGTAGGGTCAATTCAGCATCAGCGATAACACATAGGGAGCTTCAAGCATCGGCGATTAGGCCAAGCGTTCTATAACCATTTCAACCTGCAAAAACTCACCGATCAAGCTTCATAGCGCGGCCTCTACGAGGCCGACGGTGAGAAGGCCTCGGGCCTGATCCTAAAGCTTTTCCATTTTCACTAAGCGTCAGCTCTCGGCAGCCTTTGCCACGAGAGAGGCTAATCCGACTTCTTGAACGTTTTACTGTGCATGGCATTTTTCATGGTTTTTAAATTATCCAATGTCTGAAAACTCTGTTTTATAAGGGGTTTTTTGTCAATTGATAATAGAGTGGGAATAAATCTAGCGCTGACTGATCGCCCGTAACACCCGAAGGCCCCATGAGCATAAGTTCATAGGGCCTTTTGCCTATCAGGCGGCGAAAGTCGGCAGCCGTCCTTCAAGCGTCAGGCCCATGCGACTCAGGGCGTGCGCCAGGCTCAGCAGATTCGCGTAGGTCACCTGATGAACCGCGGTCCAGGCTGGGCGGTTAATCAGGAACCCGCCATCCATCGGTCGCTCGATCATCGTTCGCACAATCTGGTTGGTGCGACTGCGATGAATCAGCGTCAGGGACTGATCCGCTCGCTCGATGGTGAACATGCCCTGGCGGAACAGCAGCCGATTGATTTGCCCGGCGGTTCGTGGAATGAAGGGGGTCGGCATCTGCAGGCTGATATCGGCATACAAGGTGTCAAAGTCGCCGTGCATCTGCGTGCCTCCTGCAGCCTCTCGACCCAGTTCGATGCCATTGTCTATGTCCAGACGCACAGGCTGTTCAGGGCCGACTTCTTCGATGCGCAAACCAATTCCTCCCTCGGTTTCGCTGATACCGGCCATGCCCCGGAAGGTGCTGGTGTTTTCCTGGTCGGTCAACGCCACCCATTTTCCGCCGCCGTTGCGGGCCTGGGTCGCCTGCATGATGGTATGGGTGAGGTAGGTCTTCACGGATTGTCGTGAAATGGCGCGGAAGTTGGTGTCGGGATAGCGATAGCTGGCCAGGCAATCGGTGGCCTGGATGCGAATGCCATTTTGCTGGGCTGTTTTGACCACCTGAAGGGCCGTGAACTCTCCGGCAGGATCGCCAGGCAGGTTTTGCAGATAGGTTTCCAGCATGCCATGCATCTCACCGGTCTCTGCGAAGTGGTTCAGGTCGACTTGATTGAAGTCGTTGAGCAGACGGTGCATGTAGAGCGTCTTGACGCCTTGCTTGGCCAGCGTCGGCATGTTTGCGATCAGGAAACGCATGCTGGCAATGCGGTCCTGGCTTTCGCCGACGACCAGGCCAGGCGCTGTCTCGAATACTTTCTCGATGAGTTCCGTCACGGTAGTCGAGGGCGTGATGACGGGCTGGACCGGGCGGGCGGGCAAGGAGGCGAAGGCGTGCTCCGGGCTCTGGAAGTTGATGGCATCGCGTATCAGCATCGCGCGACGTCCGGCCACGAACTCTTCATAGGGGGTGACCCCTCTGATGCTCCCCCCGGGAAAGGTGACGATTTTTATATGGGTTTCCTGCTCACCCAGGCCCAGAAAGTTAAGCGAACGGCCGTTGGGCGCATCGTATCGGGTCAAGTGTTTGAAATAGTCTGCCCGGAGTCGAACGTGGGGCGCGGGCCTGGAGGTGCCGGCAACCGGTTTGCTCAGCCCTTTGCCACCGCCCGCCAGGCCGCTTTTCGGCGCGAACTCCCATTCCCCCTCGGCATTGAGGCGCACCGGAATCGACCCCGTGAAGGCATTCGGGTTTTCCGGGTCGATGATCGCCCAGGTGCCACCGCCGTTGACGTCTGCTTCGTAGCGCACGTAGTAGGCCTGATCATTGATCAGGATGGCGTGTGACGGCTGCGAATCCAGCGTATAGACGCCCTGGAATTTGCCGCTGCTGGCGATTGGGTAGCCTTCGAGGATGTCATTGCTCTGCCAGTGCTCAGGCACCTGGGAAATCTCTCGGGTTTCATCGGGCAGGATGGGCAGCACGCCGGATTGCACAGGACCTTCTTCTGCTTCAACGGGCGCGGATTCTTCCGGCTCCACCGCCGGGGTCGAATCAGCCATCTCGGCAGCTTCGGCCTCAGCCGCCGCCCCGGCTTCATCCAGGATGCTGACTTCCTTGAGCAGCGGAATATTAAACACTGTGTTGATGCCCGCGAGCACCGCGCCGACGACACCTGCCTTGCGCTCTGCCGCCGTCCTGCCATTGACCGCCTTGTCGATGTTCAAACCCATGGCAGCAATGCTGGCCCCGACCACGGGCAGGGCGATTGGCCAGCCCAATACAGCCAGGGGGCCGAAGACCTTCAGGCCGACCGTCAGATAACCCAGCCACAGGTGCTCGCGCATCTGCCCATTGGTCACCAGGGTCAAGTTGGCTTCTTCCAGCATCGCGCTCTGCACGGCGCGACTCTGCCAAGTGAAGGCGTCGCCGCTGAGGGTGAGGTCTTTCTGATTGATCAAATGATGATCGTATTTGCCCCAGGTGCCGACCAACTGGTTCATCAGAGGCGTGATGTTGTCGTGCACCTGTTTGCGCACCGATAACGGGAAATGCGTCATGAATTCAGCGCGGGGCTGTTCTTCATTCATGTGCAGCAGTACCCACCAGTGCATGTCCGTGGGAGTCGGGTGCACCTTGAAGGGGGTGGCGGCACCGGGAACGTAGGTGATTTGCCTGCCGTTGCGGTCGACGATACGCAGGATATCGGTGGCGACATGCCCGGCGACATCCAGGGCGCAGACTCGCAGATCTGCAGGCGCAGCGGTTGACGACTGCAGGCTGGCCAGGGTGATCGGCCAAGTGGCGTCACCGATGACGGCCCTGACTACGGTCTGGAATTCCTCCTCGCTGAGTTGACCGCTTTCGCACGCCTCGATCGCTTTACGCAGGTAATTGCATTTGGCCAAGGCGCGGTAGTCAGAGAAATGCGTGGCCCAGAAGGCATTGAATTTATTCAGGTACCGACCACTCAGGTCCATCTCCCACAGGTCGGCCAGGACCTTGCTGGGGTACATCCGCACTTCGTTGGTTTCGTTGTACAGGCTCGCGTTGGCGTCAGCGGTGTAGAAGCCGCCGTTACTGTTGAGCTCCAGGGCATTGTCCTGGTCGGTCACGCGGAACCGATGAATGACCAGTTGCGTCAGCGTCAGGGATTCGCAGGGTTTGGGGGCGTGCTCCCAGCCCAGGAACGTCTTGCTGCTGCTGGCCGTGACATTGTCGAAGCGATGCCACCAGACCAGGTCCGGGTCCTGGTCGGTGATCCCGTGTTTGTGCAGGATCTCGCTGGCGACCGCGTGGGCCTCTTCCAGTAGGCCCGGGCAAGCAGTCACGAGCGTGGTGGCGACCCGTTTGAGTTGTTCACGGTCGATGGCGTTGCCGGTGTCGGTACTATGTTGATCGGTAGGCATGATCTCGCTCCTTGAGAAGTAGGGCTGCAAAGATTGCCCATTGGCTCAAGGAAGGTGCGCTACATAGTTATGCCGTGAAGGATTTAGCGCCGTGCCACATCCGAGAAGTAGAACTTGTCCAGGGTGTGCCGTGATTCGGTGTACTCGAACTGCCGGCCGTCCTGCAGAAACGTCTGGTTGCTGACCACGATCACGTGGCTTTGGCCGTCGAGGTCGAGGTGTTGTTGGTCGTCCTTGCTGCGCGGCATGGCTTCGATGGTGCGCTGGGCGTAGGCGATCTGCAGGTGCAGGGTCTGTTCGATGTAGGCGTAGATCGAGTGCTCGGCAATGTCGCGAGACAGTCCGGGAATGACCTCGCTGACGAAATGGTTGATGTCCAGGATCACCCGTTTACCGTCGATGCGCCGCACGCGCTTGATCCGGGTGATCAGGCTGCCGGCTTCGGCCTTAATGTGTTCCAGCAGGTGGCCTTCAAGGGGGATCTGACTGAACTCGACCACTTCAGTGCGCACATCGTTACCCAGGCGTGGATAGGTTTCCTGGAAACTGACGATGCCGCCGAGCTGGAATTCAATCGGGTTAGTCGACAGCACAAAGGTGCCCTTGCCATGGATTTTCTGCGCGAAACCGCGTTCCTGAAGCTGCTCGATGGCCTTGCGCACGGTACCGCGACTGGCCTGATAGCTGTCCATCAATTCGGTTTCCGAAGGCAGGCGGGCGCCACGCTCCAGACGTTCAGTAGTGATGCTGGCAAGCAGATCGCTATAGATCTGGTTGTATTTACTCATGGTGATGGCTCTGTGCCGCGATGTACTCAAGGTGTCGAACCTTAAGGGCAGGGTAGGGGTTTGTCCATGCAGCTTTAGGTTTCGTGGACTGTGCGGGTAGGAAAAATCACCGATCCTCATTAAACAGTTTGTAACTCGTCTGTACGAGTTGTTGCTTTAACTCGTACAGACGAGTACTTTTCGCTTCGGCGTGCTGCCAATAACAAAAAACCACAGCGGAAGATCAAGCATGAGCCACGACTATTCGAACATCGCCAGCGAGCTGCTGCACAGCCTCGGTGGCCGCGACAACCTGGAGCAGGCCGCGCACTGTGTGACACGCCTGCGCCTGGCCCTCAAGGACCCGAGCCTGGTCGACAGCGCCACGCTGAACCAGGTCGACCTGGTCAAAGGTTCGTTCTTCACCGGCGGCTTGTTTCAGGTAGTGATTGGGCCTGGCGAGGTGGAGAAAGTCTACGCCGAACTGCGCCGGCAAACCGGACTCGCCGTGTCGACCATTGCCGACGTCAAGCAAAAGAGCGCCGACAAGATCAACGCCATGCAACGTCTGGTGCGGGTGTTTTCCGACGTGTTCATGCCGATCCTGCCGGCGCTGATCATTGCGGGCCTGTTGATGGGTATCAACAACCTGATCGGCGCCCGGGGCATGTTCATCGAGGGCCAGACCCTGCTGGATGCCTACCCCAAACTTGACGGGCTCTGGAGCCTGATCAACCTGATGGCCAATACCTCGTTTGTGTTTCTGCCAGCGCTGGTGGGCTGGTCGGCGGCCAAGCGCTTTGGCGGCAGTGAAATCCTCGGCATCGTGCTCGGCCTGATGCTGGTTCACCCCGATCTGCTCAATGCCTGGAACTACGGCAAGGCTGTGGCGGGACTCGACGGGCAAAGCCTGCCGTACTTCGACATTCTCGGTTTGTTCCAGATCGAAAAGGTCGGTTACCAGGGGCAGATCCTGCCGATCCTGCTGGCGGCGTACGTGATGAGCGTCATCGAAAAATGGTTACGGGCGCGAGTGCCGAATGCGGTGCAGTTGCTGGTGGTGCCGATCACCACCATCGTGGTCACTGGTGTGCTGGCCCTGGCGGTCATCGGCCCGGTGACCCGACACCTGGGGATTCTGATCACCGAAGGCGTAGTCACCCTGTTCGATCTGGCGCCGATGGTGGGCGGGGCGATTTTCGGCCTGCTGTATGCACCCCTGGTGATCACCGGCATGCACCACATGTTTCTCGCCGTCGACTTGCAGTTGATCTCGACCCAGGGCGGCACTTTTATCTGGCCGATGATCGTCATGTCCAACCTCGCCCAAGGCAGCGCGGCGCTGGCGGTGTTCTACATGACCCGTAACGTGAGGGACAAATCCATGGCGTCAACTTCGGCGATTTCGGCTTATTTCGGCATCACTGAGCCGGCGATGTTCGGGGTGAACCTGCGCTACAAGTTTCCGTTTTACGCCGCGCTGGTCGGCTCGGCGCTGGGCTGCATTTTCCTGTCGCTGAACAAGGTCCAGGCCTCGGCCATCGGAGTCGGCGGTCTGCCTGGATTCATCTCGATCATCCCGCAGTTCATCCCGATGTTTGTGGTCGGGATGGTCATCGCGATGGTGGTGCCGTTTGTGCTGACCTGTGGCTTGAGCATGAAGATTGTTCGGCCGGGATACCGGGTTGCCTGATAGATCGCATTCGCGAGCAAGCCCGCTCCCACAGGTTGACCGCATTCCCATGTGGGAGCGGGTTAGCTCGCGAAGAGGTCCTAACGGTCACCGCATCAAATTAATGAAGGAATAGCGCCATGCAAGACTGGCAACGCTCAGTGATCTACCAGATCTACCCAAAGAGCTTCCACAGCCACGCCGGCAACCCTACAGGTGACCTGCTCGGCGTGGTGGCCAAGCTCGACTACCTGCACTGGCTGGGTGTCGATTGCCTGTGGATCACCCCGTTCCTGCGTTCGCCCCAGCGCGACAACGGTTACGACATCAGCGACTACTACGCCATCGATCCGAGCTACGGCACCATGGCCGATTGCGAGTTGCTGATCGCCGAAGCCGGCAAGCGCGGAATCAAGCTGATGCTCGATATCGTGGTCAATCACACCTCGATCGAGCACACCTGGTTTCAGCAGGCGCGCAGCAGCCTCGACAGTCCATATCGCGACTTCTACATCTGGCGCGATCAGCCCAATAACTGGGAATCCAAGTTTGGCGGTTCGGCCTGGGAGTACGAGGCGCAGACCGGCCAGTATTTCCTGCACCTGTTCGATCACACCCAGGCCGACCTGAACTGGGACAACCCGCAAGTGCGGGCCGAAGTGTTCAAGATGATGCGCTTCTGGCGGGACAAGGGTGTGGGTGGTTTCCGCCTGGATGTGATCAACCTGATCTCGAAACCGGCGGACTTTCCTGACGACCACACCGACGGCAGGCGCTTTTATACCGATGGCCCACATGTTCACCAGTACTTGCAGCAGATGCACCGCGAAGTATTCGAAGGCCATGACCTGATCAACGTTGGCGAAATGTCGTCCACCAGCCTTGACCACTGCATTCGCTATTCGCGACCCGACTCCAAAGAACTGTCGATGACCTTCAATTTCCACCACTTGAAGGTCGATTACCCGAACCTGCAAAAGTGGATCTGCGCCGATTTCGACTTCCTCGCACTCAAGCAGATTCTGTCCGACTGGCAAACCGGCATGCAGGCTGGTGGCGGTTGGAACGCGCTGTTCTGGTGCAACCATGACCAGCCGCGGGTGGTCTCGCGATTTGGTCATGACGGCGAGCATCGGGCGGTGTCGGCTAAGATGCTCGGCACGGCCTTGCATTTCCTCCAGGGCACTCCATTTGTGTACCAGGGCGAAGAACTGGGGATGACCAATCCGGGGTTCGATCATATCGACCAGTACCGCGACGTTGAGACCCTGAATATCTTTCGGCTCAAGCGCGAAGCGGGTGCCAGCGATGCTGACAACATGGCGGCGATCATGCAGAAGTCCCGCGACAACGGGCGCACACCGATGCACTGGAATGCCGAGCCGAACGCCGGTTTCAGCGCGGCGCAGCCCTGGATCGGCGTACCGGCCAACTCGGCGCAGATCAACGTCGCCACGCAACTCGACGACCCGAACTCAGTGCTGCATCACTACCGTCAGCTGATCAGCTTGCGACGCACCGAAGTGCTGATATCCGACGGAATCTACAGGCAATTACTGCCTGAACATTTGCAGCTCTGGGCCTACGTTCGAGAAGGTGACGGCGAACGCTTGCTGGTACTCAACAACTTTTACGAGGCACCCTGTGAAGTTGAGTTGCCGGACGAGGTGATCAACCAAGCCATGCTCCAGCGCCTGGTGATCAGCAACTACCCGGACTGTCCGCCGCGAAACCGGCAGGTGTATTTACGCCCCTACGAGTCATTTGTATTGCACCTGACTGACCAATAGAACCACGCCAATAAGCGCCGTTTAGACAAACACGCAGAACACTGCGCGGGAGATTTTTGCGCGCCGATTTTGCTGCAACACACAATAAAAATAATGGAGTGTTACTTGAATACGACAATAAATCGCAGCCTTGCAGCTGCCGGAATCTGCCTGGCATTGCCCCTCTCGGCGCAGGCGCTGGAGTTTGGCGGTTACTTGCGCAGCGGCTTGGGTACTTCAGTCAACAGCGGTTCCCAGTCATGTTTCCAGTTGCCCGGGGCGCAGACCAAATATCGATTGGGCAACGAGTGCGAGCAGTATGGAGAGCTGGAGTTGCGCCAGGATCTATTCACCCTGGACGATGGTTCGGTGCTCAGCGTCGATGGCATGGCTTCGCTGTATAACCAGTACGATCGCAGCCTGACGTTCAAAGGCGACAATGGCTCTGTGCGCCTGCCGCAGTTGTACGCGCAATGGTCGAGCATGCCGGCTCTCAATGGTGGTTCGCTGTGGGCAGGGCGCCGCTACTACAAGCGCAACGACATCCATATTTCCGACTTTTACTACTGGAACCAGAGCGCCACCGGCGGGGGTATCGAGGACGTGCTGATCGGTGATCTGCGATACAGCTACGCCTTTTCACGTAAGGATAATCTTTACCAGAAAGACTACATCAATCGTCATGATTTCAATGTGGCTGGCTTCAACACCAACCCCGGCGGTGAGCTGGAACTGGGCCTGAGTTACATCGACAAACCCGACAGCCGCGATGCGCATCGGGGCTGGGCGATTACCACCCAGCATGTGCAACAAGGTTTTCTGGGGGGCAAGAACAAACTTGCATTCCAGTACGGCGAAGGACCCGGTACGGGCTTGGGTTATACCGGTAACGTGAAGCTCGACGACAGCAACAAGAGCTACCGGGTGGTGGAGTTTTTCGACTGGCAGGTGACTCCGCGCTTTGGTGGGCAGGTCGAGGCGGTGTACCAGAAGGATGTGCGCTCCGGTAAAACTGACCAGAACTGGATGTCCGTGGGGGTTCGCCCGGCTTATGCGATCACCGAGCAGTTCAAACTGGTGGCCGAGCTCGGTCATGATCAGGTTGAAGCCGAAGGTGGTACGCGCAAGCTGAGCAAGTTCACTTTCGCCCCTACTTGGTCGCCCAAGGGCCCGGAATTCTGGGCGCGGCCCGAGGTGCGTTTGTATTACACCTACGCCAGCTGGAACGAGGCGGCCAAGCGTGCGGCCAATGAACTGGCCGCCGGTTCGGCGCTGTCCGATACCGGTGCCTTCGGCTGGGCGCGACACGGTGCGAATGTCGGGTTGCAGGTCGAATACTGGTGGAAATAAATGCAGCGTCTTTCATGAAGAACAAAACAGCAGGTGACGTCATGGCCACACCCGAACAATTGCAGCTGCACGCGCCCCTGTCCGGCGTACTGATGCCACTGGACCTGGTGCCGGATCCGGTGTTTTCCAGCCGGGTTATCGGCGATGGGCTGTGTATCGATCCGACTTCCACCACCTTGTGCGCGCCTCTGGCTGGGGTCGTCAGCAATGTGCAGGCCAGTGGTCATGCGATCAGCATCACGGATGAAAACGGCGTGCAAGTTTTGATGCATATCGGCCTCGACACGGTGAACCTTGCAGGAAGAGGCTTTACGCAGCTGGTTGAGGAAGGCCAGCAGGTGGACGTCGGCCAGTCGCTGATTGAGTTCGATGCCGATTTTGTCGCCTTGAATGCCCGCAGCCTGCTGACCTTGATGCTAGTGGTCAGCGGTGAGCCCTTTACTTGGCTGAGCTCGGAAACCGGGACGGTGGACAGCGGCCAGCCGCTGCTGGGGCTGAATCCGCTCGGGCAGGTAGCGGATGAGCAGGTCGCAGAGGAGGCTGAAGCGCTGTTCTCCAGACCGCTGACCCTGCCTAATCCGAATGGCTTGCACGCGCGCCCTGCGGCGGTGTTCGCCCAGGCGGCGAAAGGTTTTGCCGCCAGCATTCATCTGCATAAAAGGCAGGAGAGCGCGAATGCGAAATCCCTGGTGGCGGTCATGGCATTGCAGACGGTGCAGGGCGACATAGTGCAAGTCAGCGCGGTGGGCCCGGATGCGCACGCCGCGATCAGCACGCTGGCCGAGCTGCTGACTGCCGGGTGCGGCGAGGCAGCGGCCGTGACGCCGGAGTTAACGCCAGTGATGGTGCAGGCTTCATCGTCCAAGGTGTTGCGCGGGGTCTGCGCGTCGCCGGGGTCGGCGTTCGGCCATGTATTGCAGATCACCGAGCAGGCCCTTGAGGTGAATGAATGGGGTGAAGGCGCTCACGTTGAGCGTGAACACTTGTCGCGAGCGCTGGCCGAGGCCGTTTCAGCGCTGCAACAACTGCGTGACACCGCCAAGGGTGACGCCCAGGCGGAGATCTTCAAGGCGCACCAGGAGCTGCTTGAAGACCCGGGTTTGCTCGATCTGGCGGATGTGTTGATCGACGAAGGCAAAAGCGCCGGTTTCGCCTGGCGCGCATCCACCGAGGCGACGGCGTCCCTGTTCACGTGTCAGGGCAATGCCCTGCTGGCCGAGCGCGCGGCAGACCTGGCTGATGTCAGTCAACGCGTGATCAAGTTGTTACTTGGCGTACAGAACTGCGAACTGGAGATGCCGGAAGGGGCCATTCTGATTGCCGAGCAACTGACGCCGTCCCAGACCGCCGGGCTCGACACCACCAAAGTGCTGGGTTTCGCCACGGTGGGCGGGGGCGCCACCAGCCATGTCGCCATCCTGGCGCGGGCGTTCGGTTTGCCGGCAATCTGCGGCTTGCCGGTACAGGTGCTGGCGCTGGTCAATGGCACCCAGGTGCTGCTCGACGCCGACAAGGGTGAGTTGCAGCTCGATCCGGATCTGGCTGCCATCGAACAGTTACACGCCAGACGCCAGCTTCAGCAGCAACGCCAGCAGCACGAACTGGCACAGGCGTCGCTGGCAGCCTGTACGCGCGATGGTCATCAGGTCGAGGTGACGGCCAACATCGCGTCGCTGGCGCAAGCCGAGCAGGCGATGGCGCTGGGCGGCGAGGGGGTGGGTTTGCTGCGTTCGGAGTTTCTGTATCTGGATCGCCACCATGCGCCGAGCCATGACGAGCAGGCGTCCACCTACAGTGCCATCGCACGAGCTCTCGGGCCCGCGCGCAATCTGGTAGTGCGTACCCTGGATGTCGGGGGGGACAAGCCGTTGGCCTATGTGCCGATGGACGCTGAGACCAACCCGTTTCTAGGCCTGCGCGGAATTCGACTGTGCCTGGAGCGCCCGCAGCTGTTGCGCGATCAGTTCAAGGCAATTCTCAGCAGTGCCGCGTTGACTCGGCTGCACATCATGTTGCCCATGGTGACCCAGTTGTCGGAACTGCGAATCGCCCGGCAAATGCTTGAGGAGGAGGCGCTAGCCCTGGGGCTTACGGAGTTGCCGAAGCTTGGGATCATGATCGAGGTGCCGGCGGCGGCGTTGATGGCTGATCTGTTTGCCCCCGAAGTGGATTTTTTCTCCATCGGCACCAATGACCTGACTCAATACACCTTGGCCATGGACCGCGACCATCCGCGCCTGGCGAGTCAAGCAGACAGTTTTCATCCTGCAGTGCTGCGCCTCATCGCCAGCACCGTGAAAGCCGCCCACGCCCACGGCAAGTGGGTAGGTGTGTGTGGAGCCCTGGCCTCCGAAACCCTGGCCACGCCATTGTTGCTGGGACTGGGGGTGGATGAGCTATCGGTAAGTGTGCCGTTGATTCCGGCGGTCAAGGCGGCAGTGCGCAGCCTGGAGCTGGTGGAGTGCCAAGCCATTGCCCGGCAGGTCCTGGGCCTGGAAAGTGCCGGGCAGGTACGGGATGCCCTGAGGCGGTATCACGACGCGAAGGTCGATACTTCACTGGTTCTGGAGAACTGAACATGTTCGAAAAAATGCAGCGCGCGTTCTGGAAAGCCCTGACGCCGGATCTGATCATGGATGAACCCACGGTGGCTGCGCCAGTGGCGCCTGGCCTGGCTGCGGATGTGGTGGCAGCCTTGGGGGGGGTGGATAATCTCACGTCGCAACAACCTGTGGCGTTGACCCGGGTACGGGTGGAACTGCGCGATGTCGGGTGGATGAATCGACAGGCCTTGAGTGTGGCTGGTGTGCGGGGTGTGATGGTGCTGGACGGTGGGGTGGTGCATTTGATCGTGGGCCTGGAGTGATCTTTTTTGGGTAGGCCAGCTAACTGCTGCGGCTACCCTTACTGTTTCTCAACCGCAGGTGTATCGTATTCGCCTTTTACCGGCTCCCGGGCCGGTGCAGATACGAGAGGTAGTTGAGTTCATGTCCTTTACCCGTCGCCAAATCCTCGGTGGCCTGGCCGGTCTTGTTGTCGTTGGTCTCGGAGCGGGTGGCGCCTCGCGATACTGGCTGGGCAAGATGGCTGATGCCGAGGCGGGCCATGACTATGAGCTGATCGCGGCACCGCTGGACGTCGAACTGGTACCCGGCCACACCACCGAAGCCTGGGCGTTCGGCCCCTCGGCACCGGGCACCGAACTGCGTGTGCGTCAGGGCGAATGGCTGCGGGTGCGTTTCATCAATCACCTGCCGGTGGCGACTACCATTCACTGGCACGGCATCCGCCTGCCGCTGGAAATGGACGGCGTGCCCTACGTGTCGCAACTTCCGGTATTGCCGGGGGAATACTTCGACTACAAATTCCGCGTGCCCGATGCCGGCAGCTACTGGTATCACCCCCACGTGAACAGCAGTGAAGAGCTCGGTCGAGGCCTGGTCGGCCCGCTGATCGTGGAGGAGCGTGAGCCTACCGGTTTCAAGTATGAAAAAACCTTGAGCCTGAAGAGCTGGCACGTCGATGAAGAGGGCGCGTTTGTTGCGTTCAGTATCCCTCGCGAAGCGGCCCGGGGGGGCACTGCGGGGCGCCTGTCGACCATCAACGGCGTGTCCCAGGCGGTGATCGACTTGCCCGCCGGGCAGATCACCCGCGTGCGCGTACTCAACCTCGATAATACCCTGACCTACCGCCTGAACATTCCGGGCGTTGAAGCGCAGATCTACGCGCTGGATGGCAACCCCATCGAACCGCGCCCGCTGGGCAAGGAATACTGGCTCGGCCCGGGCATGCGCATTTGCCTGGCAATCAAGGCGCCTGCGGCCGGCGAAGAGTTGTCCCTGCGCAACGGCCCGGTCCGCCTGGGGACCTTGCGCTCCGTGGCCAACGCCGACGCACCGACCCAATGGCCGCCCGCACTGCCGGCCAACCCAGTGGCCGAGCCGGACCTGGCCAATGCCGAGAAACTCAACTTCAATTTCGAATGGGTCGGTTCGGTGTCGCTGAACGTCGACAACGGCAAGCCGCCGAGCCTTTGGCAGATCAATGGCCAGGCCTGGGACATCACCGACAAAACTTGCTCCGACCGGCCGATCGCCAAGCTCGAAAAGGGCAAGAGCTATATCTTCGAATTGAAAAACATGACCCAGTACCAGCACCCGATTCACTTGCACGGCATGAGCTTCAAAGTGATCGCCTCAAACCGGCACAAGGTCATTCCGTACTTCACGGACACCTACCTGTTAGGCAAGAACGAGCGCGCGCAGGTGGCCTTGGTGGCGGATAATCCTGGGGTGTGGATGTTTCATTGTCATGTGATCGACCACATGGAAACCGGCCTGATGGCCGCCATCGAGGTGGCGTGATGCGGCAGATTCGCCCTGCAGCGATTATCGATCGCAGCCGTGATCAGGATTTCATGCGCGAAGCGCTGGCCCTCGCTGCCCAAGGTGCGGCACTGGGGGAGGTGCCAGTCGGCGCGGTGCTGGTGCAGGAGGGAGAAATCATCGGTCGGGGCTTCAATTGCCCGATCAGTGGCAACGACCCCAGCGCCCATGCCGAGATGGTCGCGATCCGGGCTGCGGCGTTGGCCGCCAGCAACTACCGCCTGCCAGGCAGCACGCTCTATGTAACCCTGGAACCTTGCAGCATGTGCGCGGGGTTGATTGTGCATTCGCGGATTGCGCGGGTGGTGTATGGCGCTTTGGAGCCCAAGGCGGGGATTGTGCAGAGCCAGGGGCAATTTTTCACCCAGGGCTTTTTGAATCACCGGGTGTTGTTTGAGGGTGGGGTGTTGGCGCAGGAATGCGGTGAGGTGCTCAGCGAGTTCTTCAAGGCCCGCCGGGCCAAGCCCTAATCACCAATCCCCTTGTAGGAGCGAGCTTGCTCGCGATGGTCGTCAACGAAAACGCTGGGAGCCTGATTCCCCACAGCGCTCTCGAGTTCATCGCGAGCAAGCTCGCTCCTACAGGGGGAAGTTTATTTACGGGCCACGATGACCGCGCGCATCGGCGCCGGCAGTCCTTCGATCGTTTTGCTGTGATCCTCGGGGTCGAGAAAATCACTCAGCGACTGATACTTCATCCACTCCGTCCCGCGCTGTTCCTCGACTGTGGTCACGCTCACGTCCACACAGCGAACATCGGTAAACCCGGCACGCCGCAACCAGAGCATCAGCGCCGGCACCGAGGGCAGGAACCACACGTTGCGCATCTGCGCATAACGGTCTTCGGGCACCAGCACCTGCTGCTGATCGCCTTCGATGACCAGGGTCTCCAGCACCAACTCTCCACCCTTGACCAGGCAATCCTTCAGCGCCAGCAAATGTTCGATGGGCGAGCGACGGTGGTAGAACACACCCATGGAAAATACTGTGTCGAAGCCTTCCAGATTGGGGGGCAGGTCTTCGAAAGGAAATGGCAGGTGCCAGGCGTTCGGCTCCGACAGATAGCGTTGCACCGCCTGGAACTGACAGAAAAACAGCCAATTAGGGTCTACGCCGATCACACTGTCGGCACCGGCGCCCAGCATGCGCCACATGTAGTAACCGTTGCCGCAGCCGACATCCAGAATGCGCTTGCCCTTGAGGTCCAGGTGCGGAGCGACCCGCGACCATTTCCAGTCCGAGCGCCACTCGGTGTCGACGTGCACGCCAAACAGGTCGAACGGGCCCTTGCGCCATGGCGACAGGCCCATCAACGCGGTGCGCATTTGAGCCCGGGTGTCGTCGTCGCAGTCGGTGTCCAGCAGCAGGCCGTTCAACAAGTCGACTTCATTGGGCTGAATGTTCGGCAAGGCGTCCAGCGCACTTTGCCAACGCTCCAGATCGCCATGGCCTTTTTCCATTTTCTTGTCGAGCTGGGCTTGCAGCGTGTTGGCCCAATCAGCCAGCGGGGTGCCAGCCAGACGGCGGGCGAGGGGGGACAGATCAATCATGGCAAGGCAATCAACGAGGCAAAGTTAAGACACTGGAACCACGGCACGACTTTCGAGAACCCGGCAGCGAACAGGCGCTCGCGGTGTTCTTCGAGGCTGTCGGGCTTCATGACGTTTTCGATGGCGCTGCGTTTCTGGGCGATTTCCAGTTCGCTGTAGCCGTTGGCGCGCTTGAAGGCCACATGCAGGTCGGTGAGCAGCGCGTGTTCCTGGAGGTCGTTGAAACGCAGCTTCTCCGACAGAATCAACGCGCCACCAGGCAACAGCGCCTGACGGATGCGCGCGAGCAGCGCGGTACGTTGCTCGGGGGCAATGAATTGCAGGGTGAAGTTCAGCGCCACCACCGAGGCCGGCTGGAAGTCGAGCGCCAGGATGTCGCCTTCGATCACCTCCACCGGCAGCAACTCCTGGAACATCGAGTCCTGGCCGTTGAGGTATTCGCGGCAGCGTTCGACCATGGCCGCCGAGTTATCCACAGCGATCACGCGGCAACCGTCGGTGCGCACGTGCCGGCGCAAGGCCTGGGTCACGGCACCGAGGGACGAGCCCAGGTCGTAGAGCACGCTGTTGGGCTGGGCAAACTGCGCGGCGAGCACCCCGAGATTCTCGACGATGGTCGGATAACCCGGCACCGAGCGCTTGATCATGTCCGGGAAAACCCGCACCACGTCCTCGTTGAAGGCGAAGTCAGGCACCTGGGCCAACGGCTGGGCGAAAAGGCGATCGGGTTCTTTGCTCACGGCGGTTCCAGCGGCATGGGTGGAAAAGGCCGGCATTTTAGCCAACTTGGCGCGGGGATGCGCGGGTTGTCTGATAAACCGCCCAATCAAAAGATCGCAGCCTGCGGCAACTCCACATTTGAAATGCGATCTCTGTAGCTGCCGCAGGCTGCGATCTTTTTCTCAGGCGCGGCGCGGTTCGGTGGTGAACGCCGAGGCCGCAATCCCCCACTGCCCCAGCCAATAGCTCAAGATAATCACATAGGGCGCCGCCTCGAACGGCATCACGAAGCGACTGATGCCGATCACGCTGTCGGAAAATACGAACGCCACTGCGCCGGCCGCCGCAAGAATGGCAGAACGTTGCGGCACATCAGTGCCAAGGCGGGCCAATGCGCGCCAGAGCATCGTGCTGATCGCAAGCCCGTAGACGATCACCGGGATCAACAAAGGCCCCAAACCACTGGCGATCAGCATCCCCAGCAACAGGGCACCAACACCCAGGGCCAGGACCAGCGGCACCACTGCCAACCGGCGGCAGTCGCTCAGATAAGCTTTCAGGTACGCCAGATGCGCCACGAGAAAGGCCCCGAGACCAAATACGAACAAATCCATCGGCCATGCCAGCAACACATCGCCCAGCAGGGAGAAAATCAAGCCGAGGCTGATCCAGCGGCGATACTCACTGGGTGGCGCATCGTGTAGCCAACCCAGCAGGGCCAGTACTGGCAACGGCTTGACCAGCAGGCACAGCAGGGTGGCATGCACGCTGACCCCGTAAAGAAAAGTCACTGCGCCCATCAGCGCCAGAATCAGCCAGCCCACGGTCAGTTCACCGAGATCGCGCAGTCGAAGGTGTCTACCGGCAATACTTCCGGCGCCCAGGGTTGCTGTGAGGTCAGGCGCAAGCGTCCGGTACCGGTCGCGAAGGCCTGGAAGCGCCAGGTCGAAATACCCGCACTGCCGACGATCCCGGCGTCTTCCGGGTTGCTGTACACCTCGGGGCTAAGCGCACGCAGCACGCCACCGGCTGAATCCTGAATCGCCCAGCGATAACCCGTGCTCGGGTTGCTCGGCAGGGTCAGGATCAGGTTCTGTCCATTACGCATTTGCACCGGGCATTCGCCTTGTTTTTCCACGGTCACGTTCTGTTTCGGTTGCGTGGTGCAAGCGGCCAGCAAGCAGAGGGCGAGGGGTACAAACAGGCGAGTGGGGGACATAAGGTCAGTGGCTCCGGCGGTTACGACGAACGGCGAGCATAACCGAAGATGAGACAAATTGTGACGCGGAGGAGCTACGGACGCGGCCTCTGGTACCTGTTTCGCGCCCGTAGATGTGCAGTCCGGCTTAATTCGCAGTGGTATAAGTGAGGTGACTTTGAAATTTTCCGGAAAGCTCGATGTTTTTACCGGTCCTCAAGGACTTCACGGTTAGATTGAAGGTGGTGACAAGATAGCCAATGTTATCAGGCGAGTTGCCCAAAAGGACAAAAGTGACTGTGCCTTCCGTTGCGGTGTAATGCTCAGGGGGTTGAATGCCCAGTTCATTGTTAAGCGCTTCATGAAAATTTGCTGCAAGGAAGGGGCTCCCTTGCGCGAGTGTGTGAGTGCCAGTTGTAATGTCTTTGCTAAAAGTAAACGACAGGTGCTTTTCGCTAGGAAGGCTCCGGTTCTGATAAAAACCAACCGTCGTTTCGTTCGGTATTAAAAGACGTAACTCCAGATCATTTGAGTCGAACTCGATCCGGCCATCGCCGCTGAACATCATGTTGCCATCTACGGTGAAAAGTTCACCGGTGGAGGGTTTGGTTTTCTCGGTGCTCATGGGCTAATTCCCTGTTGATAAAGCATTTGCGAGTGGGAAGTATAGTGATTGATTAAATAGGGGTAACTGTCATATCTGACAGTTGTTTAGCTTTATTCGGAATAAGCGAGTCGTTCGCCAGTACACCGGCAGTGCATGCATGCTGGCGAACATTCAGTCAGAACAAAATCTTCGTCACATCGCCCAGTTGCCCGGTGAACTTGAAACCACGGTTGAGCGTATGGATGCGTGTCGCGTCGATGGGCAAGGTGGCGCCGCCCATACGGGTCCAGGCCCGGCCAGTGATGACGCCTGTGCCGGAGAGCAATTGCTCGTTGCGCAACACCGGCCTTTTCCAGCAGTTCCGGCCAATATTTTCGGTCAGTTTCAGGTGTTTTTCAGAGAAAATTCGAACAGGCCGTCAGATGAAAATTCAACATTTTGCCGATCTCTGAACTTGATTTCAAAACGGCCACGGTATCCCTGAGCATCGGCGTCCACCGCGAGATCAATGGTCCCCCCAGTTGCCCAGAAGGTTGTGTGCGCCGGGAAATTTTCAGTAAAGGCAATTTGAATCAGTTGGTTTGGCATGTTCAGTTGGTAAATACCGCTTTTGATGTGTTTAGGCAAATAAAGATCAAAGGCGCGGTCCTGAGGGGTATTGTTTTCGCCGGCTTTGAAAATAGCCAAAATCTCACGGGATCCGACGCTGGTGTAAAGCACTTCAGAGTTGAATGCCTCACGATCGTCAACCGTGGCATTCAAGTAGTTTTGCGGGCAGCACTGGCGATAGTGGATGCCGGTATTGATTCGGCTGTCGATGAGGCTTCTACGTTGTTCGATGTCCATGGGCTTTTATCTCAAGGCGTAAAGGAACCTTGAATGTACAGTCAGCGTTCAAGTGCAGGTACTGATATAAATAGCGGGTTAGGGTGGCAAGGTGTTTCAAATGTTATCCATGGGGAAATGGAGGCGTCCAGGTAACTTGGTCTGACCGTCTCAGCAATATAGGGTACGTTTCAGCTCAGCCGGCAAGAATGGGTAAATCCTTAGTCCAGTTCGAAACATGGGTGACGCCATGACTGTCCGTATGAGTTTGCCTGGCCTTCAATACATACGAACCGGCTGTCAGCGCCCAATTAGGGTTGGCCTTCCAGAAGCCCCCACCATCAGGTTTGATGCTGGTTTTGTACGTGCCTGTGGGGAGTGGGCTTACTTTGATCAATTCGATATCGACCAGGCTGCTGCCATAGAACGCAGTTCCTTCGATAGTTTGTTCGATCAGAGGCAGAGACTCTCCCTCGAGCGGTTTTTTTATGACGGGAGGGGCGAGCAATTGTCGGTAATGTATTGTTTCGCTGGGTAGTGAGGTTTCTGCTGGCCAATGCTTCATTTGCCTGACCCTGATCCAGACATCCCCAGGTTTGTCTAAACCCGCTCCTTCAGGTGTGAAGCTCCAGGTTCCGTCCTGCTTAACCTCTGTCCCGGCTTGCCACTTATCTGCACTCCAAAAACTGAAGTTGAATTCAATGAAGGCGCCGGGGGTGCCTGTCCCTTGGAGTAGCAGTTTTTCAACTTCTTCTGCCTGCTTTGGGCTCACGATGGTTGGAGGGGGTAATGGCGAACTATCGGTCATGATTACGCTCACTAGGGTGGGGTTCGAGCAACCTTTTTATCAAGCTTTGGGGGTGGGCTCCACCTGTTAGAAGTGTCAGTTCCGACAGGTGGTGTCAGGGCTTTATACTGTTAAATTAAAACAATATTTTCGCGACGTCCGCGAACCGCTTGGCAAAGTGCACGGTAATTCCTTCTTTCAAGTAATCCGGTAATTCGTCAAAACTGCCACGGTTAGGTTCCGGCAATATCAATTCGAAAATCTTCTGTCGCCGCGCAGCAATCACTTTCTCGCGCACTCCGCCAATGGGCAGTACATGCCCGGTCAAGGTCAGTTCACCCGTCATCGCCACGCCTTTTTTCGGCGGCTGGTTGCGCGCCAGGGACAGCAGGGCGCTGGCCATGGTTACGCCCGCGCTTGGGCCGTCCTTGGGGGTGGCACCCTCTGGAACGTGCAAGTGCACAAAGGCTTCGTCGAAAAACTTCGGATCGCCGCCAAAAGACTTCAGGTTTGAGCTGACGTAGCTGTAGGCAATTTCTGCCGATTCTTTCATCACGTCACCCAGTTGCCCGGTGAGCTTGAAGCCGCGGTTGAGCGTATGGATGCGTGTCGCCTCGATCGGCAAGGTGGCGCCGCCCATGCTGGTCCAGGCCAGGCCGGTGATGACGCCTGTGCCGGAGAGCACTTGCTCATTGCGGAACACCGGGTGACCGAGGGAGGCTTCGAGGTCTTTGGGGCCGAGCTTGATCACGGCCTTCGGCTCGTCGATAAGCTTGACTACCGCCTTGCGCACCAGTTTACCCAGTTGTTTTTCCAGCTGACGAACCCCGGCCTCCCGGGCGTAGCCATCGATCAACGCTCTCAACGCGCTGTCGCTGATCGACAGGCTGCCTTTGGAAACACCGGCCTTTTCCAGCTGTTTCGGCCACAGGTGCCGCTTGGCGATGGCGATCTTTTCTTCGGTGATATAGCCCGACAGGCGAATCACTTCCATCCGGTCCAGCAGCGGGCCGGGAATTGAATCCAGGGTGTTGGCGGTACACACGAACAGGACTTTGGACAAGTCCATGCGCAAGTCCAGGTAATGGTCGAGGAATTCGACGTTCTGTTCCGGGTCCAGGGTTTCCAGCAGCGCCGAGGCCGGATCGCCCTGGTAGCTCTGGCCCATCTTGTCGATCTCGTCGAGCATGATCACCGGGTTCATCACTTCGACGTCTTTAAGCGCCTGCACCAGCTTGCCCGGTTGCGCGCCGATGTAGGTGCGCCGATGGCCCTTGATCTCGGCTTCGTCGCGCATGCCGCCAAGGCTGAAGCGATAGAACGGGCGGCCGAGGGATTCGGCGATGGATTTGCCGACGCTGGTCTTGCCCACACCGGGCGGGCCGACCAGCAGCACAATGGAGCCGCTGATTTCGCCTTTATAGGCACCCACGGCGAGGAATTCGAGGATGCGATCCTTGATGTCGTCGAGGCCGGCATGGTGTTTGTCCAGGACCTTGCGGGCACGCTTGAGGTCGAGCTTGTCCTCGCCGTAGACGCCCCAAGGCACCGAGGTCGCCCAATCGAGGTAGTTGCGGGTGACCGCATACTCCGGCGAGCCGGTTTCGAGGATCGACAGCTTGTTCATTTCTTCGGCAATACGTTTCTGCGCCTGGGCGGACAGCACCTTACCTTCCAGACGCTGCTCGAACTGTTCTATGTCGGCGCTACGATCGTCCTTGGTCAGGCCCAGCTCCTGCTGGATGACCTTCAACTGCTCCTTTAGGAAGAACTCGCGCTGGTGTTCACCGATCTTGCGGTTCACCTCGGCAGAAATTTCCTTCTGCAGGCGTGCGACTTCGACTTCCTTGCGCAACATCGGCAGGACTTTTTCCATGCGCTTGAGCATCGGCACACAGTCGAGCACTTCCTGCAGCTCGTTGCCGGTGGCGGAAGTGAGTGCGGCGGCGAAGTCGGTCAGCGGGGAAGGATCGTTGGGGCTGAAGCGATTGAGGTAGTTCTTCAGCTCTTCGCTGTACAGCGGGTTGAGCGGCAACAGTTCCTTGATCGCATTGATGAGCGCCATGCCGTAGGCCTTGACCTCATCGGTCGGCTCGGTGGGTTGATGCGGGTATTCGACTTCCACCAGGTACGGTGGGCGGTGGTGCTTGAGCCAGGTGCGGATACGCACGCGGGTCAGGCCTTGGGCGACGAACTGCAGCTTGCCGTTTTCGCGGCTGGCGTGGTGCACCTTGACCAGCGTGCCGTAGAGCGGCAGGGCCGAGGTGTCGAAGTGGCGCGGGTCTTCCTGGGGCGTGTCCATGTAGAACAGGGCCAGGGAGTGATGCTCGGATTTGCTGACCAGATCCAGGGTTTCAGCCCAGGGTTCCTCATTGACGATGACCGGCAGTACTTGAGCCGGGAAGAACGGGCGGTTGTGGATCGGGATGATGTAGACCTTGTCCGGCAGGTTCTGGCCGGGCAGTGCGAGGCCTTTGCCGGTGGAGTGATGCTCGGCGTTCTCGGGGTCGGCGTATTCGCTGAGGTCTTCAGGGAATTCTTGCTGGTCGCTCATGGGGCACCTGCGCAATGGGATATGGATCTTAGATGGGGCAGGTGGCGGGTGGTTTCAATGGCAGGGGCAATATCGACAGGTAGTGGCGGCTCGCTCCCACAGGGGGGGCTGTGGTGGTCATAAAAAAGGCGACTCCCTCGCGGGAGTCGCCTTTGGTTACTGCCGCTAAAAATTACTCGGACAGTTTGTAAGCAATCACGTAGTCACCCTGCTTGGTGCCCAGCGAGCCGTGACCGCCGGCCACGACCAGCACGTACTGCTTGCCGTCCTTGCCGGTATAGGTCATCGGCGTGGTTTGCGCGCCAGCTGGCAGGCGGCCTTCCCACAACTGCTTACCGTTTTTCATGTCGTAGGCACGCAGGTACTGGTCGAGGGTGCCGCTCAGGAAGCCCACGCCACCGGCGGTGACAAATGTGCCGCCAAGGCTCGGTACGCCCATGCTCAGCGGGATCGGAACCGGCGAGCTATCGCGCACGGTGCCGTTCTTGTGCTTCCACAGGACTTTCGAGGTGGTCAGGTCGACCGCCGCCACGTAGCCCCAGGCCGGCGCCTGGCACGGCAGGCCCATTGGCGACAACAGTGCTTCGAGGACGACGCCGTATGGCGCGCCTTTGTTTGGCTGCACACCTTCGGTTTCGCTTTTACGCGGGCCTTGGGCAGCGATTTCGGCGGCCGGGATCAATTTCGATTTGAACGCCATGTAGCTTGGGTTCACGAAAGCGATCTGGCGCACCGGGTCAACCGAGATACCGCCCCAGTCGAACACGCCGAAGTTACCTGGATAGACAATCGAACCCTGTAGCGATGGCGGTGTGAACGGGCCGTCGTAGCGCATGGATTGGAAGTCGATCCGGCAGATCAGTTGATCGAACGGAGTCACGCCCCACATGTCACGTTCCTGCAGCGGCGGTGGCATGAGGTTGAGGTCGGATTTCGGCTGGGTTGGCGAAGTGTGATCACCTTCAACAGCGCCCTGCGGAACCGGCACTTCGTTGATCGGCACGATCGGCTTGCCGGTGCTGCGGTCCAGCACGTAGATGCTGCCCTGTTTGGTGGACGCGAGTACCGCGGGCTTCACGCCGTCCGCAGTTTTCAGGTCCATCAGGGTCGGCTGGCCACCCACGTCCATGTCCCACAGGTCATGGTGGGTGAACTGCATGTGCCAGCGCACCTGGCCGGTGGCGATGTCCAGCGCGGTCAGGCCGGCAGCGTGCAGTTCCGACTCAGGGGTACGCGCGCCACCGAACTGATCCGGGGTCTGGTTGCCCATTGGCAGGTAGAGCATGCCGAGTTTTTCGTCGACGGCGAACATCGACCACATGTTTGGCGAGTTGCGGGTGTAGACCTGGCCTTCGGCAATCGGCGTGGTGTCATCCGGGTTGCCGCTGTCCCAGTTCCACACCAGCTTGCCAGTGTGCACGTCGAACGCGCGGATCACGCCGCTTGGCTCGTCGGTGGAAACGTTGTCGGTGACGTGACCACCAATCACTACCAGGTCTTTGGTGACGGCTGGTGGCGAGGTGGAGTAGTAACCGCCGGCATTGAAGCCGCCGATGTTGGCGCTGAGGTCAACCTGGCCACCGTTACCGAAGTCTTCGCACATCTTGCCGGTGTCGGCATTCAGGGCGATCAAGCGGGTGTCGGCGGTTGGCAGGAAGATGCGACGCGGGCAGGCGTTGCTGGCCGGTGCAGGGCTGGCAGTACCCGTCGGGCTCTGCTCGGAAGCGTAGACGGCGTCGTCGTGATACGACACGCCGCGGCAGGTCATGTGCGCCCATCCCTTGAAGTTCGCCGCGTTCTGCGTGGAGAGCTTCGGATCGAAACGCCAGATTTCCTTGCCGGTGTCCGGATCAAGGGCGATCACCTGGCTGTGCGGCGTGCACACGTACAGCATGCCGTTGACTTTCAGCGGGGTGTTTTCCGCAGTCGTTTCGCCAGGATCGTTCGGCCCCGGGAGGTCACCGGTGCGGAACTCCCAGGCTGGAACCAGCTTGTGGACATTTTCCGGGGTGATCTGCGCCAGTGGCGAATAGCGATCGCCGTGGGCGCTACGGCCGTAGGAGTTCCAGTCACCGTCCGGCATGTCCGGGGCGGTATTGGCCATGCCCGGCACGCTGTCGCGGTCCAGCTGGCCCTTGATTTCACCCGGGTTGGTGAATTGGCTGGCCAGTGCGGCTGCGCCTGCTATCACCACGGCCACGGCCAGAACGCCGGTGGTCAGCGGGCCAGTGCCTTCGCGTACCATCGGACGGCGGAACCACGGCAGCAACATGACGATGCCCAAGGCAAACAGCAGCGCCAGGCGTGGTACCAGTTGCCACCAGTCGAGGCCAACTTCCCACAGCGACCAGACGGTGCTGGCAAACAGCACCAGTGCGTACAGGCCAAGCGCAGCACGGCGTGCGGCGATCAGCAGGGCGCCGGTCAGCGTCAGGCCGATACCGGCCAGCAGGTAGTAAAGCGAGCCGCCCAGCATGCTCAGCTTGATTCCCCCGGCCAGCATGGCCAGGCCCATTAGCAAAAGCAGAATGCCGAGCAGTGTCGGCAATAGACGGCTTCGACTTAAAGCACCATCAGTGCTCATAGTGTGGTTCTCCGTGACGTTTTAAGTAGTCCCGCGCAAGTTCACTGTAGATGACGATCTGGCGTGGGCATGGTTCAGATAAAAAACCGCCCCCTGTAGGAGCGAGCTCGCTCGCGATGGTCGTTAACGATGACGCTGGGTGTCTGGTGCCCTGCGGTGTTCTCGGGTCCATCGCGAGCAAGCTCGCTCCTGCAGTGGGGGTGTGGTGTGCTTTAGAACGAAGACTGGATCTTGATCCCGCCAATCAACGCGTCATCGACCTGGTCGACGCCACCCGGGTGGCGGATGTACTGCAGGTTCGGGCGCACGGTCAGCCAATGGGTGAGGTGCACGCCGTAGTAGAGTTCGGCGCTGTATTCGGTGTCTTGCGGCGGCAGGAACGTCGGGTCGTCGAAATCGGACACGGCGCGCGCCTGATTGGTCGCCTCGGCATTCTTGCGATACGCCGGGTTGACGTGGACGCGAGCCATGGCGAAACCGATATCGTCCTTGGCCCGTGCATCGAATAGCCCCTTGTAGACGACCCCGGCCTGGACATAGTTGTCGATGGCGTTGGTCTTCTTGTCATGCATCGTGCCGTTGGCGAAGATGCTCAGGCCCCGGGAGTTGTCGCTGGCCCGGCTGGTCAGTTGCTGTTGCACGCCAAGCCACACGCCGTGCTTGCTCGAGGCACTGCGGTAGGCCTCGCCGCTCAGGGCTGCCGGCTGACCATTGCTGTCCTTGTAGGCGTCGGTGGCCTTGGCGTTGCTGTAGTAATAACCGGCGCGGTACTCGCCTGGCAGGCCATTGACCTTCGGCGACCACACCAGTTCCACCGGCAGGATCGCCCCCTGGGTACCGCTGCCACTGAGTTTGAAGCCATTGTTGCGGTCCAGGTTGGACGGGTTCTGCTCGTAGGCACCGACCTGCGCATACAGCGCTGGCGTCAGGTGATATTTGACGCGCAGCGCCCATTGGCTGACCGGCCAGTTGTACCAGATACCACCGACCCAGTTGCCTACCTGGGAGCCACAGAACGCCAGGTTCTGGAAGTCGCACGGGAAGCTGTTGAAGTCTTCGCCTTCACCGAAACGACCGGCCTTGATGTCGAGTTTCTGGTCGAAGAATTTCTGTTGATACCACATTTGCGTCAGGCGCCAGGTCTGCCCGCGGCCCCAGACTTCCTGGGCCGACGTGAACCCGCCGACGCGCGGGTCGTTGATGCGGTCGTTGCTGATATTGTTGCCGCTGCGCTCGGTGACGGTCAGCTGGAATTCGGCCGCGTCCCAGCCGAGAATTTTCTGCAGGTCCAGGTGGGTGCCCAGACCGAACTGGTCGCTGTAGCGCGCCGTGCGATCGTGGTCGTAGCCGCCGTGCAGGTTACTGCCCATTTCGCCGGTGTAATCGACTTTGAAGTCGTAGCCTTTTTGCGCAAGCTCGGTGCGACTGCCGTTCCAGTCACCGAGCATCCAGGGTGACTCGCTGTCGAAGGCGGGAGCGGCCTGGGCACAGGCAGCCAGGCTCATTGCGGTAAAGCCGCTGATCAGGCAAGGCATTTTCAGGCGGGCAACAGGCGTTCGGACAGCGCTGTCTTGCGAAATTGGCAAATCGGGCATGGGAAGAAATTCTTGATCTTTTTCTGGGGGATGAACTGAAAACAGCAAGGGGTGGAGCAGGCAGCGGAAGCGTTTCAGCCGGGACGGGCGTAAGGATAATGTTCTGTTACAAATAGCGAAAGGGCTTTTCCTGACATGCTGCCTTTCAAAATCGGTAACAGTCCATGGCACCAAGGCTACATTTAGCAGGCCGCACACAGATCACTTCCCCCCGACGAAGCCCTCGGCTAAGGTGCGCGGCTTCCAATTCCCACTTCGCTCGAAGGCCCGGCATGACCGAACAGAACAACAACCCGCTGCACGGCGTGACGCTGGAGCAGATCCTCAATGCCCTGGTTGAGCACTATGAATGGTCGGGGCTGGCCGAACGCATCGACATTCGCTGCTTCAAGAGCGACCCGAGCATCAAGTCGAGCCTGACCTTCCTGCGCAAGACCCCGTGGGCGCGGGAGAAGGTCGAACACTTGTATATAAAGCTGATGCGCACCAAGCGGCCGCTCTGAGCATGGTCAACCCGTGTGCCACTCGGCGTTGTTTCGTCGCCGTTGCCGCCCTCCTTGGGTGGGCAGGGCTGAGCATTCAGCTGTATCTGATTCTGTACTCACGCTGGAGCATTGAAGCCAGTCTGCTGGGCGGGCTGATGAGTTTCTTCAGCTTCTTCACGGTGCTGAGCAACACCCTGGTGGCGACCGTGCTGACCTGCGAGTGGACTTCCCGGCCATCGGCCATGCGGCGCTGGTTCCTGCAGCCGTGGGTGGCCAGCGCGGTGGCAGTGAGCATTGCGGTGGTGGGCCTGACCTACAGCGCACTGCTGCGCCACTTATGGCATCCCGAAGGCTGGCAGTTTCTGGCCGATGAGTTGCTGCACGACGTCATGCCCGTGTTATTTCTGGGCTATTGGTGGTGGTGTGTACCCAAAGGCACATTGCGCCTGCGACACATTGGCCTCTGGGTGATTTACCCCCTGCTGTATTTCGCCTACTCGCTGCTTCGCGGGCATGAGCTGGCGGTGTATCCCTATCCGTTCATTGACGTGGACAAGCTGGGTTATCCACAGGTGTTTCTCAATGCGGCCGGTTTACTGGTGGGGTTTGTGTTGATTTCCCTGGTGGTGATCGGCCTGGACCGCTGGCGTCATTCCTCGTCGCTGTCATCCAGACGCCAGTAGCCGACCGCCTTGACAAATTTCTCGTCCAGGCCGTGCTCGTCCAGCAATACCCGGCGGATCTGTCGTGACATTTTGGACTCTGTTGCCACCCACGCATAAAGACTGCCGCCGGGTATGGTCAATTGTTTCACGGTCGTCAACAGGTGATCCTGACCGCCCTCGCGCAACACCCAGATCACGTCGACTTGGGCTGGACTTTCCAGCCGTTGCTGCTCGGCACCGTTCTCCACTTCGATCACCACCAGTGCCCGCCGATTCGGCGCCAGGCCTTCCAGGCGCCGGGCAATGGCCGGCAGGGCGGTTTCGTCGCCGATCAACAGGTAGCTGTCGAAGATGTCCGGCACGATCATCGAACCCCGTGGCCCGCCAATGTGCAGGAATTGCCCTGGCTTGGCCTGTTCGGCCCAAGTCGAAGCAGGGCCGTCGCCGTGCAGGACGAAGTCGATGTCCAGTTCGAGGGCATCAAGGTCGTAGCGGCGTGGGGTGTAGTCGCGCATGGCCGGCATCGGGCCGTTGTCCTTGCCGGCGCCGAGCACCAGGTTTTCCATGGCGGCTTGTTCTGCAGCGTTCTGCGGGAACAGCAGCTTGACGTGGTCGTCGGCGCCGAGGCTGACAAAACCGGCCAATTGGGGCCCTCCCACAGTGATGCGACGCATCCTCGGGGTCAGGTCCACCACGCGCAGGACTTCCAGGCGGCGACGTTTGATTTCGTGCATCACGCGGTGAATCGTTTGGGTATCAACTGCGGTCATTCGGTTTTCTCCTGTACGGGTTGAACGGCAGGGCCGTCGACGATGGCTTTGGCGGTGTCGTTGAGCAGCGCACTGACTCGCTGGATCTCTAGCGCGCTCCAGCGCCCGTGGTGCAGCTGCAAAGCGTGGCGCAAGTTGTGCACCGCTTCGTGGATTTCCGGCGGACGATCATGGCCGCGCAGCGAGCGTTTGCTCACATCAATGCGTGTGCGTACGCCTTCAAGCGCAATCGCTTGCTCACTCAAGGACAGACGTCCGGCGTCGGTCACGCTGTAGCGTTTTTTCCCGCCTTCAGCGTCGCCCTGGATCATCTCGCTCTCTTCCAGGAAGGTCAGGGTCGGGTAGATCACCCCAGGGCTGGGGCTGTAGGCGCCGTCGAACATGCCTTCAATTTGGCGGATCAGGTCATAGCCGTGGCAGGGCTGTTCGGCGATCAATGCGAGCAGCAGCAATTTAAGGTCGCCCGGGGCAAATACCCGTGGGCCGCGGCCGCCGCGTTCCCGGCCAGGGCGTTTTTCGAAGCCGTCACGGCCGTCGCCGTGGTCGCGGTGGGGGGCATGATGGTCTCTCATCGGCGTCTTCTCTCGTCGTGTTTAGATACAACGTAAGATATATCTTATGCCAGACGCAAGGGGAACGGACCAGCGGTCAAGGCCTTCGTCTTGTAGGAAATTGCCAGGCACATCGAAAAATGCCTGTTGTAATTTAGAGTTATTAGTCTAATTATGCGATCAAGATTTATATATAAGTTATGAAACTCCCGGAAATAAAGGGCTTTATCACTGTGTGCTTTTTTAGTTAAAACTGTGTGTAGTATTGTTCTGACGGTAAAACAAGTTAAATGTTGTTTTCCCCGTATTTTTCCTGCGGGTTGTGATGCACTTTTACTACATGGTTATCGGAAGTTACGTACTTACTTTCTTAGGGAATTGGTGGATCATTCATCCCGTCGAAAGTTGGGGCAAATTGCCATTGTCGATGGCAGGAAGACCCAAATTTCCACGGATCATTCCTTTGAAAACTACAGGTATTTAACAATGTTCAAGAAGTTTGCAATCGCTGCTCCAATGGCTGTTCTGGCACTGAGTTCTTCCATGGCTTTCGCTGCAGGCGAAGCGCGTCACTCCATTAATCTGGTTGCATCGGTTCCCACCAAGGTCTTCCACGTACTGCCAGTGGATCCCGATCTGATCGTTAAAGATCAGGTACTGACCTACAACCCGATTTCCGATGAACTGAGCACTTTGCGTGCGCAATTCGACACCAAAAATACCAATGGCTCGATTGCCGCCAGCCTTGAAAGTGAAGCGTTCCTGTCCAACGGTGTAGAGGCGGATAAGGTCCCCTTGACGGTGACATTCAATGGTAAAGCGCTGACTCATACGACCACTGAGGAAGTCGTCGGCGAGGTTGAGTCCACTCCAGGCAAGCGTGTCGATCTGGTCATTGCGCCGACGAAGCCAGGCACTGGCTATAAGCCGGGCGAGTACACCGGTGCAGTCACCATGGTCTTTGATGCTGTGCCAACTCCTTGATGTTCTGAATGCCTGAGAGCGTCAATCTCACGAGGCAGACTTATCCGGTCGACAGTTCTTCCCCGCCTGTCGACCGGACTTTTACCGACTTGATCGTTCGCCATTAGAGTATTTCGTTCATGTTCCCGATGACTCCCATCGCGGCTGCACTTGCCTTTTTTTTATGCGCCAGTGCACTCGCCGCGCCTGCTGCGGGCACCACACCGCGTAGTTTGCTCGTTCAAGCCAAAGGTTTGCCGTCCGAGTTCGAAGAGCATTTCTTCGAGGTGCCATTGGCGGTTCGGGTGGAACGTGATCAACAGTTTCTGGGGGAGGCGATGATCGTATTATCGCGCGATGATCGCATCACCCTGCTTGAATTCGCCGATGTCAGCGACAGTAATATTTCCGCCAGCGAGCGTGAAATATGGGCTGCTTACTTACAAAAAAGTGTGGCACTTGGCGCCTGCGAAGGCAGTTGCCCGGAGCAGATGCTGGCCATCCATTACAACCTCGAAAACTCCCTGGTATCGATTCTCACGGAGAATGCCGAGCGCGACGTCGAAACCAAGCGTTACTACGACCAACCCGAAGGCGGCAGCAGCGGCTTGATCGTGCGCAACCAGCTCAACCTGAACGGTGGGCAGGACCAGGACCTGGGCGGGCGTTATGGCCTGGAAGCCAGCAGCAGCCTGGGTAACTGGACCCAGAGCTTGAACATGCAACTGGCCCGTTTGGGCGGCCCGGATGACAAGCTCTATCACGCGGTCCACGAGTTCTACAGCCAGCGCGAGCTGCAAGGCAACTTTCTGCGCCTGGGTTATTTCACTCCCAACTCCGAAGGTTTGAGCCGTCAGCCGCGTTCGTTCGGCGCCAGCCCCGACA
This sequence comes from Pseudomonas violetae, assembly GCF_023072615.1. GTDB lineage: Bacteria > Pseudomonadota > Gammaproteobacteria > Pseudomonadales > Pseudomonadaceae > Aquipseudomonas > Aquipseudomonas violetae. The sequence continues at coordinate 136,102 of NZ_JAKNRW010000010.1, read as the reverse complement.
CGGCGTTGGGCCTGATGTACGGCAGCTCCGACAGCCTGGCGATCAATAGCCCGAAACCCAGTGTTTACCCGATCTATGTCACCGCCAACCGCCAGGCGTCGGTGGAGGTTTTTCGCAATGGCTTGCTGATCAACACGCAGCCGGTCGATGCAGGCCTGCAAACCCTCGATACCCGGTCTTTGCCCGGCGGTATCTACGAAGTGGAAGTGCGCTTGATCGAAGACGGTCAAATCACCTCCACCACTCAAGAGCTGGTGTACAAGCCGAGCAACTGGCGCAACCCCGATGATCGCTGGCGCTACAACCTGTTCGCCGGGCAGGAAAGCAAGTTGTTGAGTAACTGGGATGAGCAGGCTTACGGCGACATGACCGCCGGCGCCGCTTTCAACTACCTGTTGCATCCACGGGTCATTCTCGGGGTCTCGGGTCGTCAGGTTCGCGACACACTGCAATATGGCTCGTCGATCGACTGGACGCTGGCCAATAACACCAGCCTCTATGCCAACGTCTATCAGACCGAAAACCACGGCACCGGTCTCGATCTGCAAGCCATGTACAACTACGGTTCCGGCAGTGTATTCGCCACCCATAACCGCAGTTGGCTGGACACCACCAAGACCTACGAAACCCTGCCCGACGGCACCCGGGTGCGCCAGCGCAATGTGTTTGTCGGCCAGACCAGCAACTCGTCGTTGTCGGTGAATCATCGCGTCAGCAGCAAAAGCTCGATCAATGCCCGGATCTCCCACAGCGATGGCAATAGCGAAGGCGTGGGCCTCGATCTGGGTTGGACCCAGCGCGGCAATCTGTTCGGCAGCGACGCCAACTGGCGCTTCTCGGTGTTTGACCGTCCCGGCACCTTCAGCAGTGGCGACGCCCGTAATCGCGGGGTTGACCTGAGCGTTAGCCTGGCCCTGGGCGGCCCGGGTGAGCAGTGGTCCGGCAGCATCGGTTCGCGCACCTCCCGCGACGGTGCCCGCGACAACAATGCCTCGCTCAGCTACCGCAAAGACCTGCAGGGCCATGTGCTGCAAAGCGTGTCGGCCACCGCGATCACCGACACCTACGGCGTCGGCCTGTCCGGCACCACTTACTTCGGGAATGAGGCAGTCAACGGCGACGCCTTTCTCCAGCGTTCTTCCTTCAACGGTAACCTCACCGGCGGCCTGAACCTGGACAGCACCGTCGCCGTGGGTGGCCAGCAGGTCGTCATGACCAGCCAGCATCAAGGCAGTGGTGCCGGGATGATCATCGACGTCGAATCCGACCTCGATGAAATCGCCCTGCGCGCCGACGACTTGAGCGGCGGCAGCGCCAGCCTGCGGCCAGGGCGCAATTTCATCCCGATCACCGCCTACAAGAGCAGTTCGGTGAGCTTCGACTTCGAGGGCAACCACCCGCCAGCGGCGACCATTCAACCGGCGCGCACCCGCTATCACCTGAACAAGGGCGGCGTGGATTACCGCAAGATCACCATCAGCAAAACCCTCACCGTGCTCGGCCGTTTGATCGACCCCCAGGGCAAGCCGCTCAAGGGCCATCACATCATCAACCACGCCAGCCGTGGGGTCAGCGAAGTGGACGGGTTCTTCTCGATGGAAATGAAGGCCGGCTCGCCGACCCTGGAAGTGCGGTATGGCGATCAGTTGCTGTGCCAGTTCCGCCTGGACCCGAGTGGTGCGCGCCGTGAGAACGATGTGTTGATGATTGGGGATTTGCGGTGTACGCCGGATACGTTGGCGGATGTAACTTATAAAGCCGAGAGCGCGGGTTAAACTATGAATGGCTTGGATGGGATTAAACGAGTATTTACCATAAGTGCGGTGTGTGCCTTGTTGTCGGGTCTGTTGGCACCCATGGTTGTCGTGGCGGATGTGATGGAGATTAGTGCAGAGTTCGTACCTGATCCTTCAAATCCAGGATTTAACAGTTTCAAAAATACCACGCCGCCTAGTGGGTTCTGCGCGATACAGCCGTATTTTTGTAATTTAAGAAAAATATTTAGTATTCAAAGTAATATTACTGCCGAATCTAAAGATCCCATTCTGGCTAATCATGCGCTGCGTCAGGGGCCAATGTTTCAGATTCCAGCGCAGTGGCGTGATCTGGAAGTATTCCATGAGGACGGTATCGAATCAGCAATCGTCCAGTTCCGTGTCGTGAGTATAGGCGGCAACTATCTTCTGAGCCCCTCTGTGAGGGAGTTGATTGGAAGGCCTGAGGTGACTTTTTCAAAGGCGCATGGACTGTTATGGGGAGGGACCGAGACAAATTACACTTCTGGCCAATGGTACTACGCACCTCGTCCTTGTACCGCGGCAATCAATGTGAATTATTATGAGAGCACTTGGGGTAGCTTCTACTGGAATGTTCCGGAGGGGCAAACATGTGGAAAAACAGCGGCTTTCGATATTTCCAGCTTCGCTTATTCAAAGCTGGACTTCATGTATGAGCTTGTGACACCCAGTCCACTGAAAATGAAGGCGGGTATTTACACCGGAAGAGTGCGCTATGGCGTCGGCCCGATGATGGACTTGGACTTGGGGGACGTTATGGTGCCCAGTGATAGTGAACTGGTCTTTAACTTCACTCTGAAGGTTGATCATATATTCAAGGTCGAGATCCCCCCGGGTGGCAACACCGTCGTCCTGCTGCCACAAGGTGGCTGGCAGTCGTGGCTGAATCAAGGTCGCAAGCCTACGCGATTGTTCCGTGATCAAACCTTCAATATCTGGACCTCTACGCCATTCAAGATGAGCCTGGAGTGCGAGCATTACGCGGCCAACAGTACCTGCGCGTTACAGGACGATAAAAATAATCAAGTGCCGGTGGATGTCTCGGTGAGTTTGCCCAGTGGTTTAAGCGACGCAGAACGGCAATCGGTGAGCCGGCGCCGATTGCGGGTAGACGGTGTCGGGACGGAAAACTTCGAACCCGCTCTTTACGTTGATCGCAAGCCCGGAACCTTGCACTTCGAAGTGAGTAAAGGGGCTGTGGAAGCGATGTTGGCGCGAGACAGTCGTCACTATTCTGGCGATATCACCGTTATTTGGGATTCGGAAGTTTAGTTAACACGTTGGCGGTCGCGCCGGGTGCCTTTTAATGAATGAGGGTTTTAATGATGAAGCGTCTGTTGGCACTGTTTGGGTTTTATCTGTTTTCTCACGCGGTTCATGCCGGTCCAAGTATCAATGTGGGGGTGGTCTACGACTACCTGGATGGCAATAAAAGCACCTACCTGAAACGGGTGTTCAACGGTGGCGACAGCACCGCCTTCGTCAAGGTCAATATTCTCGAGATCATCTATGACATTGATGGCACTTCGCGGGAAATCCCACTCCAGGCGCAGGCCGACGCCAGCGCCCGTGATGGCTTGATGGCCAGCCCCGCGCGGCTGATCGTGCCGGCCAGCGGTATGCAGGGCACGCGGTTGTTGTACATGGGCGAGCGGGAGAAGGAGCGCTACTTCCGTGTGCGGTTTGTGCCCGTCGTGCCGGAGAAAGAAGATGAATTCGCCGTCTCGGCCGAAGAACGCGAAGACTACAAAAAAGGCCTGTCGGCCGGGGTTAACGTGTTGGCCGGTTACGGCACCGTGTTTTTCGTGCGGCCCAAAGAAACGCGCTACGAAAGCGTGATTGATAACGCTGCGGGTCACTATCAGATCCGCAACAACGGCAACACCGTGGTGGTGATCGATGAGTTCAAGAACTGTTCAGTGAAAAACGAGCAGGACTGCCAGCCCACCACCAAGCATCACATTCTGTCCGGCCGGACTTTCCAGTTCGAAAAGCAGGCCGGCCGTGAATACCGTTTCACGCTGGTCGAAGGTGAAGTCATTAAAAAACTGGAAGTGAAGGGATAACGACGCCACCGCATCCTGGCGATTGGCTTTGAAGTAACAGGTGATGAAAATGTTCAAGAAACTGACCATCGTGCTTTCACTGGCAGGCGTCGTGTTGGCAAGCGCCAGCGCGTTTGCAGCGATAGAAAAACATAGGTTCGAGGTGTCGGTCACCGTTCCAACCCTGGCGTTCTATGTGCTTCCTGCAGACCCGGACTGGATTCATCGCGAGCAGAGACTGCCCTGGAATCTGGTGACGTCAACATTGGGCAGCTTGCGCAAGTCTTTCGACGTCAAGAATGAAGCGGGTCCAATTGAAGCACGACTTGAAGGTCGGCCGTATCTGTCCAATGGTATCGCTGCCGATGATATCGCTCTACGGGTCATGTTTAACGGCCGGGTGCTAAATGAACTGGAACCCAGCGAGGTGGTCTCCCTGGATGACGCGGCTTTGGGTAAACGCGTGTTGTTGGAAATAGTACCCGTGCCGCCACTCGACGGTGCTTATAAACCCGGCAATTACTTTGGTAGCGTCAACATGATGTTCAATGCGGTGTTGCCAGAGACGTAGGTCAAGCAACAGGTGTTTAGTACAGCAAAGATGTTGGGTTGTGCCGACTACCCTTGGTTAATCGCAGGGGCAGGAGTTTCTGTTTGTGAGTGAAAATGGATTAAACATATGAGCTGGTTCAATTGCACTAAAGCTTCAGCAAAGCGGATGTTGATTGTGGGGTTGCTGAGCAACTCTGTTACGCCATTGGCAACCGCTGCTGTGCAGGAAATAACGGCCGTATTCAGGCCTGATTCTTCGAATCCTCAGAAAAACATTTTCGAAAATACAACGCCACAAAGTGGAATCTGCCCCGGGCATATACCGCAACGGTGCGAGGCCCTGAATATATTCAGCATTCGGACTTTGGACATTACGTTTGAATCCAATCGCTCCATTCCAGCCGGACATGAGAGTGAGCGTGAAGGTGCAATGTTCAAAGTTCCGTCGGCATGGAGGGATTTGACCGTAGTCCATAGCGAAACGGGAGCTGTTGAAACGGTTCAGATGCGTATCGCCGGTATTGGTGGCCGATGGGATACCTCCCGGCCGCCAGGGGTTACTGCTTTTGGACCGCAGGCGGCTAACTGGGGAGGGGCGCCAGCGCCCTGTGTTCCTAGCGGTTATATAGCCGCCGCTACCAGCTATCTTTTATGGTTTTGGATTGTGCCGGAAGGCGCAGGTGCCTGTAGCAGGACGGCGCAACTCGATATTCCCTGGCTGAAATACACCACTTTCGAATATGCCTATGAGCTCAAAACGCCCAACCCGTTGGGCATGTCGACCGGACAGTACACCGGGTCGATTGTTTTTGGGATCGGCCCTGGCGAGGACTTCGATTTTGGTGACACGATGATTCCCAATGACAACAACCTGATTTTCAATTTCACACTCGATGTTCAACACACGCTCAAGGTCGAAATTCCACCTGGTGGCAATCGTGTCGAACTGGTTCCGCAGGGCGGCTGGCAAGCGTGGCTGACACAGGGACGCAAGCCGACAAGGCTGTTTAGTGATCAGACGTTCAATGTGTCTTCGTCGACCCGCTTCAAGATGAACCTCGACTGCCAGTACAGTACGGATGGCAACCGTTGTTCGGTGCGCGATTCGGTCTTCGGTCATGTCGTACCGCTAGACGTCAGCGTGACCCTGCCCAATGGCCTGGTGGACGCCAGCGCGCAGCCGGTTACCCGCCGACCGTTGCGGCGCGACGGCATCGGAACCGAGCTGTTTCTGCCCAGTTTCTATGTCGATCGCAAACCGGGAACGTTGCACTTCGAGATTGCCCAGGATGAAGTCGGCGAAATGCTCAAGCCCGGCATTGGCCGATCCTACTCGGGCAGCGTGACGGTCATCTGGGATTCGGAAGCGGGTTGATGAGTGAACCTGATGACGAGTTCCAACCTGTCATCAGCGTCGTGCCACCTCCACCGGCAGGCATTGGGTATGGGTGCCTGGTTGCAGATACGGCGTCAGGATCGGCGCCATGCCCTTGAGCACTTGCACTGGCAACGCCGACGTGAATTTGAAGGCTTCAGCGGTACGTCCCGGGACGAAGGCGGTCAGGGTGCCGAAGTGGCTGTCGCCGATGTAGAACACGAACGTGGCGGTACGGTTAATCGACTTGGAACTGAGGATCCGTCCACCGGAGCCGATGGCTTCGATACGGTTGTCACCGGTCCCGGTTTTACCGCCCATGGCCAAGGCTTTGCCATCGGCTGTGGTGAAGCTGCCGGCCACCCGTTTGGCGGTACCGGCGTCGACCACTTGCGACAAGGCTTCACGCATGGCGGTCGCGACTTCGGAAGGCATGACCCGTTTGCCGACGTCCGGGTCGCTGATCAACTTGGTTTCATACGGGGTGTTCGCGGCGAAATGCAGGCTGTCGATGCGCAGCGTCGGCATGCGCACGCCGTCATTGAGGAGGGTGCCGATCAGCTCGGCCAAGGCTGCCGGACGGTCGCCGGAACTGCCTATGGCGGTGGCCAGCGACGGCACCAGGTGATCGAACGGATAACCGACTTTCTGCCAGCGCTGGTGGATGTCGAGGAAGGCTTCGATCTCCAGCATGGTGCGGATGCGACTGTCGCGCGCGCTTTTGTGCCGACTCTTGAACAGCCAGCTGTAGACTTCCTGGCGTTCGAACTGGCTGGCTTTGACGATTTGGCTGAACTTGGCGTCGGGGTTGTTCAGCAGGTAACCCATCAGCCACAGGTCCAGGGGGTGGACCTTGGCGATAAACCCCTGGTCGGGCAGGTCGTAGGCGCCAGGACGATAGTTTTCATAGAGCCGTTCAAGGCGTTCGTCGGTGAGTTTTTCAGTCAGCTTGGCGCCTTTGAGGTGTGAACGGACGAAGCTGTTGAAGCTTTCCTGACTGGCTTGCGGCAGCAGGTAACGGTGCACTGCGGCCATGCGAATCGGCGTCGGCCGCATGCCGTCGAGGAAGGTCGCGAGCCGCGCCTGGGTGTCCTTGTTCTTGTACTTTTTCCAGAACTTCAGCAGGAACGAAGTGCCTTCGCGGTCGGCGAAACTGGCCAGGTATTCCTGGCGCCTGGGGTCACGGTCGTCCTTGAGCAACTCGGCGCTGTTGTTCGGGCCGGAATAGGTGCTGTAGCGCACCAGGTCGCGCATCAGCCGGATGAAGGGCAGGTTGATCGACTCCCGCAGGGCGTCGCGCAAGGTGGGCAGGCGTCCGTTGTCCTCTTTGCGAAAGTTGTTGAAAGTATGCAATCCGCCGCCGGTGAAGAAGGCTTCGCCGGGGCTGGCGGAGTATTTGCGGTCTAGCGCGGCGCCGAGCATGGTTTGCAGGTTGCGGTCTTTATTCTGGATCAGGTAGTCGATGGCCCAACGGCTCAGGCGATCCTGGTCAGGAACCTCGACTTTCTTCAGTTCGGGGACGGTCATGGCGGCATATTTATCATGCAGTTCGGCGATGATTTGCAGATAAGTCGTCAACACCCGCATTTTTGCGGTTGAGCCCAGTTCGAGCTTGCTGCCCTCGTTGATGTCGAAGGGTTGGTCGGTGCTGTCGGTCTGGACTCGCACCCGCGAACCATCCGGGGTCAGTTCGAACAGGGTGAAGCTGTAGCGCACTTGGGCGGTGCTGGTGGGGGTCAGGAGGCGTTCGCCCATCAGGCCGATCTGCGCGGCAAACGCGGGGTCTGCCAGACGCTTGAGGTATTCGGTAGCCTGGGTTTGCAGGTCGCCCTGCAGGGTGCTGGTGGCCGACAGGTCCAACCGGTCGAGATCGTACAGCGGACGGTTGAGCAGGCCACCGAGGCGGCTGCGGGCGACGCTGATGCCCTTGTTGGTTTCTATCGGCTGGATGGTGGGCTGCGTGGCCCAGTCGCGGTAGGTCACCTTGCTGGCCAGCGCCGCCGCCGACAACTGCGCGTCGATCACGCCGTTCTGCGCTAGTAACCGGATGTGGCTGTCGGTGAGGATGGCCAGTTCATCACGGCCTTTGGTCAGGTAGTAGGAAGGGCGGCGCTGGGCGATCATCAGCGACAACATTTCGCGCAGGGCCAGGCTTTTCCCTGCGAGGCTTTCCGGGTCCGTTTGGGCGCTGGCCAAGCGTTCGTTGGCTTGGTTGAAATCGGCTCCGTACCAAACGCGTAATCCCTCAGCCATCCCGTGTACTTCGCCATGGCCGGGCACGGCGGACAGGGGCACGCTGTTGAGGTAATCACGCACTACATTCTGCCGGGCGACCAAGGTGTCGGGTCCGGCCTGATAGGCGCGCACGGTGGCTGAAATCATCTGCCGGATCTTTTCCGTACCGGACACTGTCAGTCCATCGGGCGAATGTCGATATTTCTCCAGCTGAGTCGCCAGGGTACTGCCGCCCGCCGACTGGCCGGGCATGTGCAGCAACTTGGCAACTTGCGACCAGGCGGCCATGGCGAACCGCGGCCAGTCCACCGCAGGATTGGCCTTGGGCTGGCGCGGGTCGAGCAGGAAGCGGTTTTCGATAAACAGCAGGCTGCTGACCACCACCGGCGGTATGGTTTCGAAGCTCGCGTAGAGCTGTTGCGGGTACTTGTACTGGTAAAGCGGTTCTGCACGGCAATCGGTTATTGACAAGCCGGCCTGGATTTTCTCTGCATAAGGCACAAAAAAACCCTTGCCGGTGTAGTCCATCAGGGCCTTGGAAAAGCGGGTTTGCGATTTGACCACGTAATCGCGCTTGATCAGGCGCGGGAGAAACTCACCCAGCGAGCTGTATCCCAGTCGCAGGTCAAAGGGGCCGGCACCGGGATAGTGGATTGAATCGCTGGGGCCCGGTTGCAGCGTGTACTGGAGGGTCTCGGCAAACTTGCTGACTTCGCGTGACTGGAATTTCGACGTTTGAATTTCCTTGGTGGCAGCCAAACCGATGACTATCACGATAATCAGCAACAATAACCAGAAAGCCTTCCACCCATGTCTGGAGCCACGGGGTTTTTCAGGTGACGGCGCTTCATCCACAGCTTCAGTCTGGACCACGGTTTTACTCGAATCGGTTTGCCATAAAGCGCCCATAGTCGACTGATCCATTCACGCAGATTGATCGGACTTGTCTGAAGCTTAGTCGGTGGTTGGCGATGGTGAAAAAATTGTGAATACACAAATGTCATGGATCCAACACAACCCTGTGGCGAGGGAGCTCGCTCCCGCTGGGCCGCGAAGCGGCCCCCTGGGTTTTATGATCGTGCCCGGTCTGGGAAACGGCGGGTGCCGGTTTGGGGCTGCTTTGCAGCCCAGCGGGAGCAAGCTCCCTCGCCACGGGTTGTGGGGTGGGTTTGAAGAGAGTGGCCACCTGGAGACTGCGCGGTAACCCAGCCGACGCAAATGTATGGTGATGCCCAACCGACGCAGATTATGGTGATGCCCAACCGACGCAGATTTATGGTGATGCCCAACCCCTGTGGCGAGGGAGCTTGCTCCCGCTGGGCCGCGAAGCGGCCCCCTGGGTTTTATGATCGTGCCCAGTCTGGGAAACGGCGGGTGCCGGTTTGGGGCTGCTTCGCAGCCCAGCGGGAGCAAGCTCCCTCGCCACGGGTTGTGGGGTGGATTTGAAGAGAGTGGCCACCTGGAGACTGCGCGGCAACCCAGCCGACGCAAATGTATGGTGATGCCCAGCCGACGCAAATGTATGTTGATGCCCAACCGACGCAGATTTATGGTGATGCCCAACCCCTGTGGCGAGGGAGCTTGCTCCCGCTGGGCCGCGAAGCGGCCCCCTGGGTTTTATGACCGTGCCCAGTCTGGGAAACGGCGGGTGCCGGTTTGGCGCGGCTGCGCAGCCCAGCGGGAGCAAGCTCCCTCGCCACGGGTTGTGGGGTGAATTTGAAGAGGGTGGCCACCTGGAGACTGCGCGGTAACCCAGCCGACGCAAATGTATGGTGATGTCCAGCCGACGCAGATTATGGTGATGCCCAACCGACGCAGATTTATGGTGATGCCCAACCCCTGTGGCGAGGGAGCTTGCTCCCGCTGGGCCGCGAAGCGGCCCCCGACAGTCCCCATATTTTTACAGCCAGCATGCATCCCACAGTGGGTAGTCACCAATTTTCTCTACCAGCCCGGCCCGTAGCGGGTTGGCGATGATGTAGCGTGCGAAGGGGCGCAGATCCTGGTCATTGCGCAGCGCCCGGTCATGGTAGCCGCTTTGCCAGAAGGCGCCCTGACGGTTCAACGCCCGATTGATGCTCAGCGTACTTCGTGATTTGGTGACTTGCATGAGTCTCGCCAGGGGGTGTGCTTCCAGTTGCACCAACCAGTGGAAATGGTCCGGCATGATGACCCAGGCCAGGGAGTTAACCCGCTGCTCTTCATGCAGCCGCCTGAATTCAGTCACCAACAGCCGGCCCAAACGCCAATCCTTGAAGAGTGGTCGCCGTTCGTGCACCACCACGGTGATGAGGTAGGCCCGCCCCGGCTCTGAAAACCGTCCAAGGCGAAGTAAGTGCGAGTTGGGGTGCGAGTGCATTCCATTGCTCCTCCGTGAGTTGTCTCACCACCCTAGCCAGGCGTCTGCCTACAAAGATCTGCAAAAGACGCAGGAAATTTCCGAAACACCTCCGGGAGGCATGGCGGTGCCCTGGGACTACCGCTCTAGAGCCATTATCAGGTAAATACTGCCTAGGTAGGGGCATCGCGACGCACCAATATTGTGCAATACTCCGCGCCGTTTTAGCTGCGATTATTCCTACGAAATCTAGGTAATGCCCCTCCGTAAACCGCGCTTTTGCCGAGAGTTCTCGCTGAATGTTGTGATTTATAGAGTGAAAAAACCTGCCGGAAGCTTTTTATACTGCACGCCCCGCTGATCTTGGAGGTTTTGTCCTACAAGACGGTTCTGCCCACGAAGCAGATCTGGTTTCAGGCAAGCAATGGCGACCTGCCCACGCTTGGCTACTCGGTGGTCATATCCAATAACAAGACGAGGTTGTACCCCCATGCCAGACGGCAATCACCTGCCCCAGGGCGAGACCGCTCAAGGCGGCCCGCTTAAACGCGAACTCGGCGAACGGCATATTCGCTTGATGGCGCTCGGTGCCTGTATCGGCGTCGGTCTGTTTCTCGGTTCGGCCAAGGCCATCGAAATGGCCGGCCCAGCGATCATGCTTTCCTACATCATCGGCGGTCTGGCGATCCTGGTGATTATGCGCGCACTAGGCGAGATGGCTGTGCATAACCCGGTGGCGGGCTCCTTCAGCCGTTACGCTCAAGATTACCTCGGCCCATTGGCGGGCTTTCTTACTGGCTGGAACTACTGGTTCCTGTGGCTGGTGACCTGCGTTGCGGAAATTACCGCAGTGGCGGTGTACATGGGCGTGTGGTTCCCCGAGGTGCCGCGCTGGATCTGGGCCCTGGCGGCCTTGATCAGCATGGGCTCGATCAACCTGATCGCAGTGAAAGCCTTCGGGGAATTCGAATTCTGGTTCGCCCTGATCAAGATCGTCACCATTATTGCCATGGTGATCGGCGGTATCGGCGTTATCGCGTTCGGTTTCGGCAACGACGGTGTGGCGCTGGGGATTTCCAATCTCTGGGCCCACGGTGGCTTCATGCCCAATGGCGTGCAGGGAATATTGATGTCCCTGCAGATGGTGATGTTCGCCTACCTCGGCGTCGAGATGATCGGCCTCACCGCTGGTGAAGCGAAAAACCCGCAGAAGACCATTCCGAATGCAATCGGCTCGGTGTTCTGGCGCATTCTGCTGTTCTACGTCGGCGCACTGTTCGTGATCCTGTCGATCTACCCGTGGAACGAAATCGGCACCCAGGGCAGCCCGTTCGTGATGACCTTCGAGCGCCTGGGCATCAAGACCGCCGCCGGCATCATCAACTTCGTAGTGATCACTGCAGCGCTGTCGTCCTGCAACGGTGGCATCTTTAGCACCGGTCGCATGCTCTACAGCCTGGCGCAAAATGGCCAGGCCCCGGCCGGTTTCGCCAAGACCTCGAGCAACGGCGTACCGCGTCGCGCACTGCTGCTGTCGATCGGCGCCTTGCTACTGGGCGTGCTGCTCAACTATCTGGTGCCTGAGAAAGTCTTCGTCTGGGTGACGGCGATTGCCACATTCGGCGCGATCTGGACCTGGGTGATGATCCTGCTGGCCCAGCTCAAATTCCGCAAAGGCCTGAGCGCCAGCGAACGTGCCGGCTTGAAATACAAAATGTGGCTGTTCCCGATCAGCTCCTACCTGGCGCTGGCGTTCCTGGTACTGGTGGTCGGCCTCATGGCCTATTTCCCGGACACCCGCGTGGCGCTGTATGTCGGCCCGGCCTTCCTGGTGTTGCTGACGGTGTTGTTCTACGTGTTCAAGTTGCAGCCGACCAACGTATCGCAAGGTGCGGTGCGTTCGGCTCCATAAATTGTCACGTGGGATGTAAAAAGAACCCGGCTTATATGGCCGGGTTTTTTTTATCTCGATCTTTACCGCTCGTCAGAAACACACCTCCACCTGTGATTTCTGACAGTAGACAAGCTCAAACCCGTATGAACTGAAGGCGGCGGTTGTCAGCAACGGGTGGGGCACCATGAGACGTTTGTGGAAAGGAATGTCCAGCTATACGGTGATCGGGATCGCGAATACGCTGATCCATTGGCAGATCTTTTTTTTGCTGAGCGTGGCGGCTGACTTCAGCCAGGCTATCAGCAATCTCGTGGCGTTCTGCGTGGCCGCTTCTTTCTCCTTCTACATGAACGCGCAATTTACCTTCGACGGCAAAACGTCGGTCGTCAACTACGCTCTGTTTCTGGGCACTATGGGCGCCTTGAGCCTGGGGGTCGGCCATTTGGCTGACGTCTGGAGACTCCATGGCCTGCTCACAGTCTGCCTGTTTTCTGCTTTGAGCCTGGTGCTGGGGTTCCTGTTCTCCAAATACGTGGTGTTTCGCGAGCGTCGCCCATGAAAATCTCGCTCATCGTCCCAGTGTTCAATGAAGAGCAGGCGATCGATCTGTTTTATCAGGCGGTGCGCAACGAATTGAAGCTCGACCAGACGCAGGTCGAGATTGTGTTCATCAACGACGGCAGCACTGACCGGACGGCGGAGCGGGCTGCTGCGCTCGCTCAGGTTGACGATCAAGTCATGCTGATCAATTTTTCCCGTAACTTCGGCAAGGAGCCTGCGCTCTTCGCCGGCCTCGAACATGCCACCGGTGATGCGGTGATTCCCATGGACGTTGATCTGCAGGACCCGATCAGCGTTATCCCGTTGTTGATCGAACAGTGGTTGAAGGGCGCCGATGTAGTGCTTGCCAAGCGCCGCGACCGCAGTGCCGACAGCTACATGAAGCGTCACAGCGCGACGCTTTTCTACCATCTGCTCAATCGCATTGCTTACACTCGTATCGAAGAAAATGTCGGCGATTTCCGGCTGATGGACCGCAAAGTCGTCGACGTGATTCGCGCGCTGCCGGAACATCAGCTGTTCATGAAGGGCGTCCTGTCCTGGGCCGGTTTCAACACCGTGGTGGTGGAATACGAGCGCGCCTCGCGGGTGGCCGGCAATAGTAAATACAACGGCTGGAAACTGTGGAACCTGGCACTGGAGGGCGTGACCTCGTTCAGTACGGTGCCGTTGCGACTGTGGACCTACATCGGTGGCGCCATTTCAATATTCGCCGTGCTGTATGCGGTGTACATGGTGTTGGACAAGATCTTCTTCGGTAATAGCGTCCCGGGTTACCCCTCGCTGATGACCGCTATTCTGTTTCTCGGCGGCGTACAGTTGATTGGCATCGGCATCCTCGGCGAGTATGTGGGCCGCATCTACATCGAAGCCAAGCACCGACCGCGTTACGTGATCAAGGACATCGTCGGCGCCAGGCAGGGGCGCGGTCTTTAGCATGGGCCGGTTCCACGATGCCCTGACCCGGGAATTGGGGCGGCGTCAGGTCTGGCGGTTTTTCATGCTGGCAACGTTGTTGTATGTCCTGCCGCTGTTGCTGGCCGACTACCGTTACATCGATGACAACTGGCGCTCGCTGTCGGGCGGTACGGCGTGGGCCGGGCAGGGACGGTTGTTCAGCGAGTTGATGTACAACGCACTGACCTTCAGCCACGCCGCCCCCAACATTTTCCCATTGCCCCTGTTGATCGCCTCGCTGGCCATGGCCTCGGCGTTGACCAGCCTGACGTTTCACTACTGGCGCGAGCCCTCGGTTTCCAACTGCCTGGTGGTGTTGCCGCTGTGGTACAACCCGTTTTTCTTGCAGAACCTGTCTTATCAATATGACGGCCCGGCCATGGCATTGAGCGTGGTGGCAGTCGTTTACGCGATCAGTTTTCGCCACGCCTCGCGCATCCTGCAATGGCTGGTGCCGGCCTGTCTTGTAGCGCTGGGTTTGGGGCTGTATCAGGTCAGCTTCAATGTGTTCCTGGGTTTGTGCTGCCTTGAAGTCCTGAGGGCTGCGCATGACCAGCTGGCTTGGCAGAAATGGCGAGATCTGATCGGCTGGAAAATGGCCCAGGCGGTCCTCGGCGCTATGATCTACAGCGTGACCGCCTATCCGTTTACCCAGCAGAATCGTACCCTGTTATTGAACCTGGAGGCCGATCCCTGGCTGCAAGTGCTGATCAATATCGTCCGCGTGCTGGAAAAGGTGCAGTTGCTGTTTCATGGCGGGTTCACTTGGGTGTTTGCCGGACTGCTGTTGTGTGCAATAGCGGGAGCGGTGCGGCTGGGGCGCGAGATTTCCAGGCGTCCGGACAGTGCACCGAAACGCCTTTTCTTTGGCTTGGTATGCCTGCTGACCCTACCGCTTGTGACTTTGCTCGTATCGGGCGTGGCGTTGTTTTTTCGCGATTTCAACGAAGGCGCCAGAACCTTGATGGGGTTCGCCGTGCTGCTGGTCCTGCTGTTCTACCTGAGCCACCTGGCATTGGCGCAGCTGCACCGGCACCTGGCGCTGCTGCTGGCGTTACCGCTGTTGGCGATGCTGTCGCTGTCTTACGCGTACGGCCGGGTGCTGACAGTTCAGAAGGCCTTCGCCACTAATGCGCTGGCGAGTCTTGAGCACGACATCAATGCCCATCGTCCGCTGCGCGAAGCCAAGCGTATCTACCTGTCAGTGACCTATTCCGACCACTGGCTGACGGGCGCCGCAGGTTCGTTCAGGCAGATGCCGGTGCTGCGTTACTTGCTCAACATCGACTTCTACATGCTGGCCGAGAACTTGCCCAGCATCGGAATCACCAACGTGGTCGCCGAGAAGGAACGGCGCAATGCAACGCGCGTGGGGTACCAGGCCTATCCGGCGTTAGTGGACAACCAGTACTACCGGATTTACCTGATAGGAGATTACGGGTTTATCGTCATCAAGGAGCCACAGCCGATCAAGGCGCTGCGCTGGTGAAGCGCCTCAGCCCCCATCGGTTTGCGCAGGCTCAAAACTATCCGCCCGCGCCATCTGCCACATGCGTGAGTAGAATTCGCCGCTCACTTCGCCGGTCAGCAGTTCCCCCGGTTTGAGGAACACATGCAACTGCGAGAACAGTTTGATCTCGGTGGCCGACATGCGCCTTACCAGATGCTTGGCTGAGAGTTGCGAGGGGTGATCAAGGCCGGCGGCGGCGAGCATTTCCGCCAGGGCCTTGAGGGTGTTGCGGTGGAAGTTGAAAACTCGCTGGGCTTTGTCCGGGACTACGAGGGCACGCTGGCGCAGAGGGTCCTGGGTGGCGACGCCGGTCGGGCATTTATTGGTGTGGCAGCTTTGCGACTGGATGCAGCCGATGGCGAACATGAAGCCCCGTGCTGAGTTGGCCCAGTCGGCGCCGATGGCCAGGACGCTGGCGATGTCGAACGCACTGAC
Source organism: Pseudomonas violetae (assembly GCF_023072615.1). Lineage (GTDB taxonomy): Bacteria > Pseudomonadota > Gammaproteobacteria > Pseudomonadales > Pseudomonadaceae > Aquipseudomonas > Aquipseudomonas violetae. The sequence continues at coordinate 120,404 of NZ_JAKNRW010000010.1, read as the reverse complement.
GATTTTGCCGCTGGCTCCGAGCTTGATCTTGTCGCGCAGGTTCAGGCCTACCAGGGTGTTGTGCACGAACAACAGGCCTTCGCGCATCGGTACGCCGATGTGGTCGGTGAACTCCACGGGAGCTGCACCGGTGCCGCCTTCCTTGCCGTCGACGACGATGAAGTCCGGGAGGATGCCGGTTTCCAGCATGGCCTTGGCGATGCCCATGAACTCCCACGGATGACCCAGGCAGAACTTGAAACCCACCGGTTTGCCTCCGGACAGTTCCCGCAGTTGCTGGATGAAATGCATCATTTCGATGGGCGTGGAAAACGCGCTGTGGCGCGACGGTGAGATGCAGTCCTCACCCATCATGATGCCACGGGTCTCGGCGATTTCCCTGGTGACTTTATGCTTGGGCAGAATCCCGCCGTGGCCGGGTTTTGCCCCTTGGGACATCTTGATTTCGATCATCCGCACTTGTGGCGTCTGCGCCTGTTTGGCGAAGCGTTCCGGGTCGAAGCGGCCATCAGCGGTGCGACAGCCGAAGTAGCCGCTGCCGAGCTCCCAGGTCAGGTCGCCGCCGTTTTCCCGGTGATAGGCGCTGATGCTGCCTTCGCCGGTGTCATGGGCGAAGTTACCCAGCTTGGCGCCCTGGTTCAACGCGCGAATCGCGTTGGCGCTGAGGGAGCCGAAGCTCATGGCCGAAATGTTGAACACCGATGCGGAGTAGGGCTGAGTGCATTGCGGGCCGCCGACGATCACGCGAAAGCCGCTCGGATCGCTCAAAGGCGCCGGACGCATGGAGTGGCCAATGAATTCGAAGCCCGACTGATAAACGTCGATCAAGGTGCCGAAGGGTTTGTCCGCGCTTTCATTTTTCGCTCTGGAGTAGACCAGTGAGCGCTGCGCCCGGGAGAAGGGCAGGGCGTCACTATCGGACTCAAGCAGATACTGGCGGATTTCTGGGCGGATGCCTTCGACCAGGTAGCGGATGTTACCCAGTATCGGATAGTTGCGGCGCACGGCATGCGGGCTTTGCAGCAGATCAAACAGGCCGATCAGGCTCAGGACGCCGGTAATGGCAGTGATTGGCCACAACCATTCATGCTGCACGAAGGGCAAGCTGGCGAGGGTGAAGATCACGCAAGCGGCAAAGAAGGCGTAGCGGCTCAGGAGGGACAGGCTCATACGGTTTCCTTGGGTTCGGACTCAACAGTGATGCGGCGATGTGCTTATCGTTAGAGCTGCCGAGTCGCTGAAGTTGTACGGCATGCTGCTTCGCAGGAAAAAATCGAGAGCAACTCGGATCTCGATTCTACCTCGACTGATAGTAGATGGGTTTCAGCCGCCCTGGCTGGTCTGGCGAATCGGTAACTCGACCCGGAAAGTCGTGCCCACGCCGACTTCACTGCGCACCGAAATTTCGCCCCGGTGCTTCCTCACGATGCCGTAGGACAGGGATAACCCCAGCCCCGTTCCCTGGCCCACGGGTTTGGTGGTGAAGAACGGATCGAATATTTTCTGCAGGTTCTGTGGCGTGATACCGGAGCCGGTGTCTTGCACTTCGATCCACACCGATTGCGCTGCGTGCCCGGTACGCAAAGTGAGGGTGCCGCGCTCGGGGCCGATGGCCTGGGAGGCGTTGACGATCAGGTTCATGATCACCTGATTGATTTGCGAAGGCAGGCATTCGATGTCCGGCAGCACCTGATAGTCCTTGAGCACATCAGCCTTGTATTTGAGTTCGCTGGCGACGATGTTCAGGGTCGACTCGATCCCCTGCTGCAGGTTGGTCCACTGCCATTCTTGATTGGAGTCCACTCGAGAGAAATCCTTGAGGTCCCTGACGATCTGGCCGACTCGGCCAATGCCGTCCTTGGATTCCTTGATCAGCAGCGGAATGTCATCGCGCAGGAATTCCAGCTCGACTCGTTCGCGCAACTGCTGCAGTCGTTCGACCCATTCCCTGGACTCGATCGACACTTCCGCCTGTCGATAGGCATCGAGCATTTCCTGCAGTTGCTGGAAATAGCCATCCAGGGTACCCAGATTGGAGGAGATGAAACCGATGGGGTTGTTGATTTCGTGGGCGACACCGGCGGCGAGCTGTCCCAGGGAGGCGAGTTTTTCCGATTGCACCAGCTGCGATTCAAGCTGTTTGCGTTCGTCAATTTCCTGCTGCACCAGCAACTCCAAATGGTTCATCTGCAAGCTGGCCCGCTCCGTCAACGCCCATTTGGCCAACAGCGTGTTGGCCATTTGCTGGACTTCAATATTGTCGAACGGCTTTTTCAGAATCAGCACCCGGTCATGGGCTTGCAGGCGCTCGAGCAGTTCATCCCAGGAGTAATCGGAGTAGGCGGTGCAAACCACCACTTGCAGGCGCGGGTCTTCCTGCCACAGCTGTTCGATGGTTTGCGCGCCGTCCCAGCCTTCGGGCATGCGCATATCGACAAAGGCCAGGGCATAGGGACGCTGTTGCTGCAGCGCCAACTTTAGTTTGCCCAGGCCCTCCTGCCCGCCGTACGCTGAATCCAGCTCGAACGGCAAGCGGACCGGACGCGATGCATTACCGAATAACGTCGCTTCCATCGCGTCCAGTTCCAGGGTTTGCACCGGCGCGGGCATGAGTATCTTGCGAAAATCCATGTGGATGGAAGGCGTGTCATCGATCAGCAGGATACGCCGGTTGGCACGCTCGCTCATGCTGGCTCCTTTATGACGTGCAGCGGGATCTGCAAGGTGAACAACGCGCCTTTGCCAGGTCCGTCGCTGTGGGCGGTGAGATGCCCATTCATCTCGATGGCGGCCAAGGCGCAGCTATGCAGGCCGAAGCCATGACCTTCCTTGCGGGTAGTGAAACCGTGGGCAAAGATCCGCGTCATGTTCTCTTCGGCGATGCCTTCGCCATCGTCCTTGACGCTGATCTGCAGCGTTGTGTCGTCCACCACTTGCACCCCCAGAGTCATTTGCCGCGGACGATTGCCCAGATCGGACATGGCGTATTTGGCGTTGCTGATCAGGTTAATCAGGATCAGCAGCAGCCGGTGTTTGTCGCCCATGACCAGTGGCACCTCACTGTACTCTTTGACCACCTTCACCTGATGGCGGGTCAGGGCGCCGGCGTTCATGCGCAGTGCGTCTTCGAGCAATTCGCTGATGTATAGCGGCTCCATCAGGCTGTTGGCGCCTGCGTAGGATTGCTGCGTGGCTACGATGTCCTTGATGTGGTCGACACTTTTGCTCAACTGCGCCAGTTCGTCGCTCATGCCTTGCTGCTCCAGGGCAATCGCGCCCACCAGTTGATTCAAGTAGCCGGGAAGTAACTTGCCTTTGGGATCCTGGGTGAGAAAGGCGCCCAAGTCTCCTGGATGATCGTTGACCAGTTGCATGGCCTTGGCCAGCCCCAGGGCTTTGCTGACGCGCAGTTTACGGGTGACCAGATCGGCGGAAATGTTCACGCTGTTGAGCACGTTGCCAACGTTGTGCAATACGTTGGTGGCGATCTCGGCCATTCCGGCCTGGCGTGCGGTGTCGAGCAGTTCACTCTGGGTGTCACGCAGTTCGCGGGTGCGCTCCTCCACCCGCCGTTCAAGGTCGTCATTGGCGGCTTCAAGCGCCCGGTTGACGCGCTGGATAACCATGAAGCTGCGCATCAGGTGGATCGCCAGGTACACCAGCAACATCACCAGCAGGACTGACAACACCAGCATGAAGAAGTGGTAGCGCTGGTCTAGCGCATCGGCGCGCTGCTGGTCAGAGTTGAGCAGGCTGGTGATGTCGTCCAGACGTTGTGCCACGGGAATAGCTTCAATGCGTTCCAGCAGCCGGTTGACCACCGGTTGTTCACGCAGGATCAATGAAATATGACTGCTTAGAATGTCGATCGGACTTTGGAACCGGCTTGGCAAACGCGCTTTATTCACCGTCAGTTTGTTTAGCCCCAACAGGATCTCGGCGGCCCGGTCATTTGAGGTGAGCAGGGCGAATTCCATCGCGCTCAGCAGCAGATCATAGGTGTCGGTGGCGACGTTCTGCACCTGCAGGTTATCGCCGTCCACCAGAGCGGCCAGTTGCCCCTGGATGTCGTCCTCGGCCGTGGGCAGAAACGCCAGTGAATTGCGCAGCAAGGCATTATGCGACTTGAACTGTTCGACCAGACGGGTCTTCTCCTTCAGGGCGTCGAGGAAGGCATTATGGCTGGAGAGCCAGGTGGCCGAGGCATTGCGCTGATGGTTCGACTCCATCGAATCGAATCGCTGCCAAAGCTCGGTGATCTCAGTGAGCGGGGAAACCAGCGGGTCGTAGTTGTGGCTGATGGCAATCCTGGCCTTGAGGACTTCCGTTTCCCACTGTGCATTAAGCTGTTTGATGCGGCCAATCAAATCTCGAGATTGGGCGTAGGTGATCGTCTGGTCCGAGTTGGACTTGAAATAAAGAAACAGCAGCGTCGAGGCCAACATCAGGGCGACCGCACCCAGCAATACTATGTTTCTTCGGTAGGACAATCTCATAACGGTTTACCTTCCCACTCACCGGTCAGGGTCTCGAGGAATTTGATAATCAGAATTTTGTCCTCGGCAGAAGGAACACGACCCAGCTGGAACTTGAACATGACGTCCACCGCCTCTTCGAGAGTATTGGCCGAACTGTCGTGAAAATACGGCGCGGTGACTGCCACGTTGCGCAAGCTGGGCACCTTGAATACGTTGCGATCCTCTTCGTCCCCCGTTACCAGATACCGCCCCAGGTCGGACTCCAGTGGTTTGCCTCGCACCTGGAAGTAATCGCCCATTACCCCAAACTTCTGGAACATGTTGCCGCCGATGTTCACGCCCTGGTGACAGGCGATACAGCCGTACGACTTGAAACGTTGATAACCGTATTTCTCCTCGCGACTCAATATATCGGTGTTGCCTGACAGGTACTGGTCGAAACGCGAATGGCTGCTGATCAGTGTGCGCTCGTAGGTCGCCAGGGCGTTCTGCACGTTGTTCATGGTCACGCCATCCGGGTAGGCGGCGGCGAATGCGCCCCGGTATGCGGCATCGGCGGACAAGGTCTGCACCACGTGGTCCCAGTTGCTGCCCATCTCGCTGGGACTCTGCACCACCTCCTGGATTTGGGCTTCCAGAGTGTCCGCGCGACCATTCCAGAACTGTCGGAAATTCAGGCTGGCGTTGAACACGCTGGGGGTGTTGAGCGGCACCGGAGCGCCGGCGAATCCGATTGAAAAGGCTTTGTCATCGGCGCCGCCTTTGGCCAGGTGATGGCAGCTGGCACAGGACAGGGTGCCGTTGACCGACAGACGCGTTTCGTTGAACAGTTGGCGACCCAGTTCAACCCGCTGTGGATCTTGTTGGGGCCGCGGAGGCAGTGGTTTGAGCGGTTCGTCCAGGGGCGCTGCGCCAAGGCTCAAGCCCAGCCCGAGCATGGGCAGCAGCAACAGGTATGGAAGGCGGGATGACATCTGAGTGTTCCTTAGTGCGCGGCCAGGGTGTCGTTTAACTTTGTTCACGGGGTAACGGACCAGGAGGGCTTGAGCGACTGCATGTATTGAACGAATACCTCGGGCTCCACCGCTTTGCTGAAGTAGTAGCCCTGGCCTTCCTCGCAGTGCTGAGCCTTGAGAAAGTCCAGTTGCTCGGCGGTTTCCACGCCTTCGGCAATGATGGTCAGCCTGAGGCTGCGCCCCAGGCTGATGATGGCACTGACCAGGGCTGCGTCTTTGCTGTCGCTGCTCAAGCCGCGAATGAATGACTGGTCGATTTTCAGCACGTCGACGGGAAAACGCCGCAAGTAACTGAGGCTCGAATAACCGGTACCGAAATCATCGATGGCCAGGCGCACGCCTAATGCCTTGATCCGGTGCAGCGACGTGATCGTGGACTCGATGTTTTGCATCAGCACGCTTTCGGTAATTTCCAGCTCCAGGAGCGCAGGCTCCATACCTGTTTGTGCGAGGATCTGTTCGATGCCGTCGACAAAATCCCGCTGGCGGAAATCGATGGCCGACATGTTCACTGACATGCAGATCGATGGCAGCCCGGCGGCCCGCCACGCACAGCTTTGTCGACAGGCTTCGGCTAGCACCCATTTGCTCAAGGGGACGATCAGGCCACTGTCTTCGGCGACCTCAATGAATGCCGATGGGTAAACCAGCCCTTGCCCCGGTTTCTGCCAGCGGACCAACGCCTCGGCACCGACCACCTGGCCACTGCCAAGGTCGAGCTTGGGTTGGTAATGCAGGACAAATTCGTTGTGCGCCAGTGCCAGGCGGATACCGGTCTCGATGCTTTGCTGGTCCCGTGCGCGCTGGTTCATTTCGTCGATGAAAAAGCAGTAGTTGCCCGGTCCGCTTTCCTTGACGTTGCGCATCGCGGTTTCAGCTTTCTTGATCAGCGATAAGGCATCGAAGCCGTCGTCCGGATAGATGCTGATACCCAGGCTGGCGGTCACGCTCAGGTCGTGACCGGCAATATGTTGGGGCGCGCGAATAGCCTCAAGGAGCTTATCGGCGATGCCTTTGGTTTGCTGGGGGTGACGGATATCGGCGAGGATCACCACGAACTCGTCCGCGCCATAGCGAAACACGGAGTCGGACTCACGCACCGATGCCACCACATTGCGCCCCACGAGCCTGAGCATCTCGTCACCTGCCGGGTGGCCCAGGGCGTTGTTGATGCGTTTGAAGCGGTCCAGCCCGAAAAACATCACGGCCAGTTGTTTGTCATGGCGTCGGGACAGGGCCAGCGACTGGTTCAGCCGGTCTCCCAGTAATGTACTGTTGGGCAATTCGGTCAGGACGTCGTATTGCAGCAGATGTGAGACCTTAAGCAGTTCATGAACCCGCGCTTCGATGGTCTGCTCCAGGCTCAAGACTTTCAATGCCGCGTCCTGGGCCATCTGCCATTTCCAGGTCATGGTGCTGGCCATCTGGCGGATTTCCAGGCTGTCGAAAGGCTTTTTCAGCACGAGCAACTGGTCGCCGAACTCCAGTCGCTCTGCCATGTCTTCCCAGCTGTAGTCGGAATAAGCGGTGCACAGGGCGATTTGCAGTTGCGGGTCGGCCTTCCATAAATGCTCTATGGTTTCCAGGCCGTCCCAGCCCGGTGGCATGCGCATGTCGATGAACGCCATGGCATACGGGCGGCCCTCTGCCAGAGCGCACCGGACCCGCTCAAGCGCTTCCTGACCCTGGTAGGCCGAGTCGAGCTGGAACGTCAGGCGGTCGACCGGCGACGTGCCGAACAGGGCCTCTTCCGTGTCGGCCAGGGCCAGTTCAGTGTCGATGTCGGGGGCGAGGATCTTACGAAAGTCCTCGTGGATCGATGGCGCATCATCGATGATCAGAATGCGCCGGTTGGTCCGCGCTGCAGTCTTGATTGGCACGCGGGAGCCAGCACCGATCTGAGGAGGCGTATTCATAGGAGTGGCATCCTTTCCCTGATCACCTGGCGGACGTAAATAATGGATCCGAGTCCCGTGAGCATAGACCTCTGGCCAGTCTTTCGCTCAGGCGCGACGAAATCATTACCCGGGATGGGCGCAGTTTCATATAGCCTGTACGCCAGACCCCGGCAATATCGGACGCGCATCCGGCCCAGACGCGGCCAGATAGTCGTTTCAGTTGAGGTGACGCTATGGAAGAGCAAATGCCCACGACTTTGAGCCATAGACCCCAAGTGCTGCTGGTCGATGATGAGGAGTCCATCCTTAATAGCCTGCGGCGCCTGATGCGCGGCCAACCCTATGACGTGCTGCTCGCCACCAGCGGGGCCCAGGCCCTGGCGATCATGGCGTTGCAGCCGATCGATCTGGTGATGAGCGATGCGCGCATGCCCGATATGGACGGCGCCACGCTGCTGGCCTACGTCCATGAGCACTATCCCCACACCACGCGAATCATGCTCACCGGTTACGCCGACCCTTCTCCGATCATCAAGGCGATCAACGAAGGGCAGATTCATCGTTACCTCAGCAAACCCTGGCACGACGAAGAGTTGCTGCTGACGTTGCGCCAGTCATTGGCCTACCAGTATTCCGAGCGGGAGCGCCTGCGCCTGGAGCAGGAAACTCGGGAGCAGAACGAGCAACTGAAACGACTCAATGCGTCTCTGGAGCAGCACGTCGCGTCCCGCACGGCTGAACTGCAGCAGACCGCCGACATGCTGGATCTGGCCTACGAAGAGCTCAAGCACAGCTACGTTACCGGCACCGAGGTCTTTTCGCTGCTGGCCAACCTGCGGCTGCCTATCGCCAAGCAGACCAATCGGCAGATCATCGAACTGGTGCGCGTCTACTGCAAACGCCATGGTGTGGATGAAAGCAGCGGGCGCGACCTGACGATGGCCGCCGCGCTCTACAACATTGGCAAACTGAGCTGGACCGACAGCATGATGACGGCACCGGCAGACCTGCTGCATCATAACGATCGCGAGCGTTATCGCGGTTATCCGAAACAGAGCGAGACCCTGTTGATGACCCTCGATCCGATGAAGGATGCCGCCCGGCTGATTCTTCATCACCAGGAACGCTGGGATGGCAATGGGTTTCCGGACCGACTCAAAGGTGACGCCATTCCCTTCGGTTCGCGCCTGCTGAAACTGGCGGTGGATTTCATCGAGTTGCAACGTGGGCTGATTCTTGAGCGGCAGATGAACAGCGATGAGGCGCTGGTTTATATCCGCAACTATGCCGGGCGGCTCTACGATCCCGGGATGGTGGAAGATTTCGTCCAGGTCTGTGCCGCTTACCTGAGCGATGTCTCTTTGGCCGATCCTTTGGTCAAGGTACTGACGACTCGCGACGTGGCCGCGGGCATGATCCTTGCGCGTAACCTCAATGCCGACAATGGCATGCTGCTGCTCAATGCCGGGAAGGTGTTGAATGCGGCGCTGGTGGAAAAGCTGATCACTTTCGAAGCCATGGAAGGGGCGAAGTACAGCATTTTTGTGAAAGTGCCGCAGGCGCTGGCTGAGCCTCCCGCCATGTCGGACGGTGCCAAGTCGCAGCACTGATCCCATGTGAAAATTTACTGGCGCAGCGGTATCCTTGCGTTTTTTTTCAGGTCAGGAATTCATCCATGACGGTTACACCAGACTCTTCAACTCGCACCATCCACATCGCTGCAGCGCTGTTGATCGGCCCGGACGGGCGCACGCTACTAGTACGTAAGCGCGGCACCAACGCCTTCATGCAACCCGGCGGAAAGATCGAAGCCCATGAGAAGCCGATACATGCGCTGGCGCGAGAGCTGGAGGAGGAGTTGGGACTGGTGATTGATCCGACGCATGCCGCCTACCTCGGCCAGTTCAGCGCCCCTGCGGCCAATGAGCCAGGTTATGTTGTGCAGGCGGAGTTGTTTCAGCTGTCGATCAAGGCAGATGTGTCGCCGGCTGCGGAGATCGAGGAGGTGATCTGGATCGACCCTGCCACCGATGGCAAGGTCATGTTGGCGCCATTGACACGGGACCTGATCCTACCGTTTTATCGTGCCTCGATTGTTGCGCCTGCCTGATCGTTTACGAACAAAGGATTGGCCATGATTCCACTTCAAGACCTGCTGATTTTCGCCGCCGCGGCATTGCTGATGGTGCTCACGCCCGGGCCGAACATGATCTATCTGATCTCCCGTTCCATCTGCCAGGGGCGCAAGGCCGGCGTGGTTTCATTGCTGGGGGTGGTGGCGGGGTTCTTCGTGCACCTGTTCGCTGCCGCAGCGGGTCTGACTGCGGTATTCCTCGCAGTTCCCTTGGCTTATGAAGTGCTTAAGTGGGCTGGCGCTCTGTACCTGCTGTGGCTGGGCTGGCAAGCGGTCCGGCCCGGCGCGCGGTCACCGTTTGAAGCGCAGCAACTGCCGCCGGATTCTGCGCGCAAACTGGTGACGATGGGGTTTCTGACCAGCGCCCTTAACCCGAAGATCGCGGTGTTCTATCTCTCGGTGTTCCCGCAGTTCATCTCTCCTGAACATGGCTCGGTGTTCACTCAAAGTATCGTGCTGGGGCTGACTCAGATCAGTGTGAGTTTTTGCGTCAACCTGCTGATTGCGTTATTCGCGGCGGGCATCGCGTCCTGGTTCGTGCACAACCCGGGCTGGCTGGCGGTGCAGCGGTATTTCATGGGGTTTGTGCTGGCGGCGCTGGCAGTGCGGTTGATGCTGGAGCAGCGTAAGGTCGCCTGAAAAGCCCGCGGAAAGCGCCAGAACACTGTGGGCAGTCAGGCTTCCCGCGTCATCGTTGACGCCCATCGCGAGCTCGCTCCGTCAGGGGGGGGCGATTGTACTAACGAGCTGCGCTGACACCATCCAGGGTCGAGAACGAGGTGTCTTTTGCGGTTAGCAAAAAATCGCGCATGTAGGGCGCATCCAGCATGTCCGCACGAATCCCTGCATACAGCGTCGCGAACAATCCTTTCTCGCCAAGCCGCTTGGCCTTCACATAACCCCGTGAGCTGTATTCATGCAACGCCCAATGGGGCATGCCGCACACGCCACGACCGCTGGCCACCAGTTGCATCATCATCACCGTAAGTTCTGAGGTGCGGACCTGCGCCGGTTCGATGTCCGCCGGCTCCAGGAAGCGGGTGAAGATGTCCAGCCGGTCACGCTCCACGGGGTAGGTGATCAGGGTCTCAGTGAGCAGGTCTTCGGGAACGATATAAGCCTTGCTGGCCAGACGATGCTGGTTGGCCACTGCGAGCATTGCTTCGTAGGTGAACAGCGGGACATAGGTGATACCCGCCAGCTCCAGCGGGTCCGAAGTCACCACCAGGTCCAGATCGCCGCGCGCCAGGGCCGGCAGCGGTGCAAAGGAAAAACCCGAAGCCAGGTCCAGTTCGACTTCCGGCCACGCGTCGCGAAACTGGTCGATGGTTGGCATCAGCCACTGGAAGCAACTATGGCATTCGATTGCCATGTGCAAGCGTCCCGCAGTGCCGCCGGCCAGCCGGGCGATGTCGCGCTCGGCGCCACGCAACAGCGGCAGTGTGGCGTCAGCCAGTTGCAGCAGGCGCAGGCCCGCGCTGGTAAAGCGCACAGGCTTGGTTTTGCGTACGAACAACGGCATGCCCATGCGTTCTTCCAGCTCCTTGAACTGGTGGGACAGGGCCGACTGAGTCAGGTGCAGGCGATCGGCCGCATCGACCAGGCTGTCAGCTTCGCGCAAGGCGTGCAGGGTTTTCAGGTGGCGGATTTCAAGCACCGGGGGCTCCATGAGAAAAACTTGTGATCAACACGAAAAGGTTGAGTTTGTCTCATGTTGCTCTGTCTGTCGACAATAGCGCCATGTTTCACGTCCCCTTTTGATTGAGAGCATTCCCCATGGCGTTGGCCCACACACTTGGTTTTCCCCGCATCGGCGCAGACCGCGAACTGAAAAAAGCCCTTGAAGCCTACTGGAAGGGCGACCTTGATCTGGCTGCGCTGCAGAGCGTCGGCCGCCAGTTGCGCGCCACCCACTGGCAACTGCAGAAAGACGCCGGCATCGACTTGCTGCCGGTCGGCGACTTCGCCTGGTATGACCAGGTGCTGGCCCATTCCCTGACCTTTGGGGTGATCCCGCAGCGTTTCGACAGCGCCAAAGACGAGAACGGACTGCCGACCCTCGACACTCTGTTCGCCATGGCCCGAGGCGCCACTGCCACCTGCTGCGGCGGCGAGCATGGCAAGGCGCAATACGCCCAGGAACTGACCAAGTGGTTCGACACCAACTACCACTACCTGGTGCCTGAATTCAGCGCCGATCAGCAGTTCAAGCTCAGCTGGGAGCAGCTGTTCGATGAGGTCGACGAAGCCTTGGCGCTCGGCCACACCGTCAAGCCGGTGATCATCGGCCCGCTGACTTACCTGTGGCTGGGCAAGGCTAAAGGTGACGACTTCGACAGGCTCGATCTGCTCGAACGCCTGTTGCCGGTCTACAACGAAATCCTCAGTCGGCTTGCCGCGCAAGGCGTGGAATGGGTACAGATCGACGAACCGATTCTGACCCTGGACCTGCCCCAGGCATGGAAAAGTGCGTTCGAACGCGCTTACCACATCCTCCAGTACTCGCCGCTGAAAAAGCTGCTGGCGACCTATTTCAGCGGCCTGCAAGACAACCTCGGCCTGGCAGTCGGCCTGCCGGTGCAAGGCCTGCACATCGACGCCGTGCGTGCGCCGGATCAGCTGGGTCAGGTGCTGGATCGCCTGCCGACCTACAAGATTCTGTCCGTCGGCCTGGTGAACGGGCGCAATGTGTGGCGCTGCGAACTGGAGTCGGTGCTGGCGCAATTGCAACCGGCTAAGGAACGCTTCGGCGACAATCTGTGGGTCAGCAGTTCCTGCTCGCTCCTGCACAGCCCGGTGGACGTCGATCGCGAAGACAAGCTTGATCCGGAACTGAAAAGCTGGCTGGCGTTTGCCGTGCAAAAGTGCGGCGAGATCGCCGTGCTGCGTGACGCACTTAACGATCCACAAGCGCCCAAGGTGCGAGCGGCGCTGGCTGAAAGCAATGCGATTGAGGCCTGTCGTGCCAAGTCGCCGCGTATTCACAAAGCCGCCGTGCAGGCCCGTGTTGCGGCAGTAAATGCCGCTGACAGCCAGCGCCAATCACCGTTTGCCCAGCGTATTGAACAACAGCGTGCTCGCCTGCAGTTGCCGGCGTTCCCTACGACCACTATTGGCTCGTTCCCGCAGACTGGATCGATACGCCTGGCGCGTCAGGCATTCAAGCAAGGCAAGCTGTCGGCCAACGACTATACCGATGCCATGCACACTGAAATCCGGCAAGCCGTGCAAGTCCAGGAGCGCCTGGGGCTGGACGTGCTGGTACACGGTGAAGCCGAACGCAACGACATGGTCGAATACTTCGCCGAGCAGTTGGAAGGTTATGCCTTTACCCGGTTCGGTTGGGTGCAGAGTTATGGTTCACGTTGCGTGAAACCAGCGATCATCTATGGCGACCTCAGCCGCCCCCAGGCCATGACGGTGGACTGGATCACTTATGCCCAAAGCCTGACCGACAAGGTGATGAAGGGCATGCTGACCGGTCCCGTGACCATGTTGATGTGGTCGTTCCCCCGGGAAGATGTCTCGCGCAAAGTACAGGCGCAACAACTGGCCCTGGCCCTGCGTGATGAGGTGGTGGACCTGGAAAACGCCGGCATCAAAATCGTGCAGATTGATGAGGCCGCGTTCCGCGAAGGCCTGCCCCTGCGCCGCGCGCAATGGCAGGAGTACCTCGACTGGGCGGTGGAAGCATTCCGGCTGACCGCCTCGGGAGTGCGCGACGAAACCCAGATCCACACCCATATGTGCTACAGCGAATTCAACGACGTGATCCAGGCAATCGCGGCGATGGACGCCGACGTGATCACCATCGAAACTTCGCGTTCGGACATGGAGTTGCTGGAAGCCTTTGAAGCGTTCGACTACCCGAATGATATCGGCCCGGGTGTGTATGACATTCACTCGCCGCGAGTACCGGACACCGTTGAGATGATCAACTTACTGCGCAAGGCCGCCAAGCGGATCCCGGCCGAGCGCCTGTGGGTCAATCCCGATTGCGGACTGAAGACCAGGGCGTGGCCGGAGACTGAGGCAGCGCTGGTCAACATGGTGGCGGCGGCGCGACAGTTGCGCAGTCAGTTGGCGTAAACCTTCAAAGAGCGGGACCCTCACCACAGGGTTTGTGCATGCAGGTTAATCGGCGTCGGCTGGTTAATTGCGCGGTCGCCGGGCGGCTACTCTCTTCAAAGCCACCCCCAACCCGTGGCGAGGGAGCTTGCTCCCGCTGGGCTGCGCAGCGGCCCCAAACCGCTGCCCACCGTCTTCCAGACTCAACACGACCGAAGAAGCCGGAGGGCCGCTTCGCGCCCCAGCGGGAGCAAGCTCCCTCGCCACAGGGTTTGTGCATGCAGGTTAATCGGCGTCGGCTGTGTCACTGCGCGGTCGCCGGGCGGCCACCCCCTTCAAAGCCACCCCCAGCTCGTGGCGAGGGAGCTTGCTCCTTGAAGGGGTCAAAGGTTTTCGAAATGCTCAAGCGCAGTCGATCGTTTGCCGATGTCAGAGTAGGGGAGCTCGGCGTCGTCGGCGTGGGTCAGGAACCGGTGCTCCGGTAACTTCAAATGGGCTTTTTCGAACTCGGCGAAAACCGGCGCAGCTCTGGTGTAATGGAAGTGCGCATACCACAACAATGTCGGCGGCGTTTGTGTCAGGTCCCGGACTTCGTACTCCTGCATGTAGTCGTTACGACCGTCGCGACGTTTGCCCAGATGTTTGATCGGATTGGTTTTGCGAATATCCACTGCGTTGTTGCGCACCAGATCGTCGAGCATGCCATCGGTGGGTTTTTTACTGCGCAGTGACTGCCGGGTGCGTATCGAGCGACCGGTGATTTTCAGCTCGCCGGCCTTGTTGCGCAAATGCTGGATCAGCTCGTTGCCCGGGGCAATTGCCTCGATTGCAGTTGCACGGTGAGCAAGTTCCTCGGCCTCGCTGAGCATCATGTGTTCAAGGTCTACCGGCAGCATGTCCCTGTCTGCATAAGACTGCACCCTGGTTTGATAGGTCGCCTGGGATTGCAGGCGGTTGCGGGCGTCGGTCGCCAGCGACTCCAGATCCATGGGCGCAGAATGAGATGTCGGCGGCGGTGGGTTCAGCAGGCGGAATTTGCCGGGGCTGGATTGTTCCCAGATTTCCACGTGCCCACCCAACCCGGTCAGGGTGTATTGATGCCTCTGGGTGGTGGCTTCCCAGCGTTCGACCCCGATCAGCAACTGGTCGTCTTCGGTGGTGAAGATTTTCTTGGTGTTCTGGCCGGCAGGTCGTTCGGCTACGGGTTTGCCTATGCCTTTGCGAGCGCGCTCGGCAAGTTTCTCGATGTTGTTCAGCAACGGCTCGACGACGTTCAAATGGAAATGCTGGGGATATCCGCTGGTCCACGCCTGCATGCCACGTCGGAACTGAGTGTAGGACTCCAGGCAATCGGCGAGTATCTGGTTACGCTGGGCGCGGGAGGCGGCAGCTTCTGTCAACCCGTACTGTGCCAGCAGGGCACGCTCAAAACGGCTGCGAAGAGGGCGTGTCTGGCGCTGCAGGTCAATCCAGGACAGGTCGCTGGTGGTGCCAACGCGCTTGACCATCTCCAACAGATGTCCGGTTTTTACAATCAGCACCTTGGCTTCGCTGGAACGCTGGTTGATGGATTCGACAGACTTTTTCAGTTCGGCGAAAAGAGTCTCGTCATGTGCTGCGTTGACGCGGTTTTTTTTGGGCGGGATGATTTCGCCCAGCCATTGATTCATCTTGATCATCAATTCTTCGATGTGATCCATTTCGCGCACGATCTGCACCCGCACATTGCGCAACTCCTCCAGAATGCCCAAATATTCGTCGAGGCTACCCTGGGGTAATTCGTCCAGGCGGATCGAGAGCGCATCAGCTTTATCCACCCATGCGGAGATTCGGCCGCCGGCGAGGTGGACGCGGTTTACAAATCGGTCAGTCACCAGCCAGGCACAATCGCTTTGCATCTGCAGGGCGCTGGCTTTCTTGTTGCCGCTGCTCAGGCCGCGCAGTTCCGCCAGCGTCTCGTACCGCTGGATACCCAGTTCTATATCGTCAATGCACGCCGTTTCCGCCGCCCGCCCGAACTCGGGACGCTGTTCTGGTCTGCCTTCCCTGTAACGCTCAAGCGCCGCTTCGGTTTGTTTGCACTGTGCATTGAAACGACGCGCAAGGTTGTCGGCAGTGTCTTCCAATTGACCTTGCCGGCGATAAGCCTGGTCCACCCACCAGCGTGGCAGCCGTTGACGAATAACTCGAGGCCAGAGAGGATCGAGGGTCTCGGCCAGGTGCCCGAAAACCTGTCCGCCACCCAGGCCGCCGCCTTCGAACGTGACGCCGTAGACCCCGTAGTAAGTATCCCAGCGACCCTCTTCATCGAGCGCAAGGGGCTGCTTGTAGGTTTTCTGACGGTTGCCGCTCAAGCGCCAATTACGAGAATCTGCGCTGCGCTCTACCTTGAAGATTCGCCCTTGGCGCACGATGAAATCACCATCGCCATGACGATAGATGTTGCGATAGATCCCATGGGTTGCCGGTTGTAGGCCAGACAGTGATATTGGCTTTTCATACTCGTAATCGGCAAAGCGTTGCACGACCTGTTCAGCGTGGCGAAGGGAGGTGCTCTTGAGTGCGCCGGCATGTCGGGCCAGTCTTTTTAGCTGGCGCGCTCGCGTAAAAGAGCGTGCCGTTCGGGACAGCCCCGACGATATCGCTTCACCGGGCAGCAGGTCCATGGTGGCGTCGACCAGTGACGTCAGTACCGATTCGAGATCTGTCAGACCATCGGCCACTTCTCCGCGCAAGAGCGCGGCCACCGCCTTGTTGGCATCGGTCCAGGCATCATGAATGGAAATGACGGTGCCGACGTAGGGCACCACGCCCAGGGCCATTTTTATAAAATTGAAAGCACGCGGACCCTGCAGGGCGTAGCGCTCCATGTACAAGGCGTCATTGGAGCGGGAGGTGCCTCGGTGCGCTTCGATCAGGCGTCCCATGTGTGCATTGAGCAGGTGGGCCGCCAGCGAAGTGGTCGGCGGCCAGCGGGTGCCGACTCCGATCAAGCCATCGAAGTTGTTGAGCAGGCTCTGCGTGATGCGGCTTTTATGTGAGGCGACATCACCCAGAATTGCCCGGTCCGCCAGGTAGTTGGCCCACTTGTCATGCAGGCACAGGTTGAACAGGGCCCTGCGGGCTTCTTCCAGGCTGTCGTACCGGCGCAGGAACTGGCCATCGGGACTATCGGGGGCATATAGCAAAGTCGCCTTGCTGACTTGCTCCTCGATGAAGGTCACGCCTGACAGGGTAACGGGTCCTTCGCCAGGTGTGTCTCCTCCGCCTGGGGTCAGGCTAGCTGGCAACAGAACGATAGACTTACCTTCGGCTCTCCAGGCCTCGGCGGTGTTGGCGTCGATGGCGATTTTCAACACCTGCAAGTCGTCAGCAGTGATGTGCTTTTGCAAACGCGCAGCGTCGCCTTGTAGTTGCAGCATCAGGCTCCAGGGCTCAATGAGGCTTTCGCGGCGATGCTCAACCACGAATGCGGACTCGCTGGCCCCGCCATGGAACGCGTCGCGGATCAGCGTTTCGTAAGTCTTGGGCAGGTCGAGCTCCGGCAACACCCGTTTCAGGTAGGCCAGGGTGATGCCGTTTTTCAGCGTCTGGCGTTCGCTATCATCCTGCGCCGTCACTTCCACTTGCATGAAGCCCAGTCTCAGGAGCAGAGGTTCCAGGCTCATCGACGGGGTGTTATCAATGTTGTGCTGGGCCAGGTCCTCGAGGGGCATTTTGCTGCGTGCGGCACTTGGGACCAGCACCAGTTTCTTCGGAGTTCCCGGCGCTCCGGGAGCTTGCATGAAGTGATACTCCTGGCGCACCGAATCAGGCAGGTCGAGGGTCACGCTGAAACGGCCCCGCACGCTAAAATCCTTGCGCAGGCGTTCGTACAAATGTTTACGGGTGAAGTCGTCCCGAGGTTCAAGCGCCACCGTCATCAGTTCGTGGCTGCGATGCATTGACTGGATGTACGCTTCAATCAGGCTTTTGAGTCGATGGCGATCAACCTCGCTCAGGTTATTTAGCCAGTCGGGAATATTGGAGGTGAGGGCGCCGCTGCGGTCCTGCTCCTGCAGGTGGGTAAACGCCAGGCTTCTGGCGGCGTGCACCGGTACCTGCAAAAGGGCGCGGGTTTGTTTGCGCAGGATATCCAACTGTTCCGCACGCTGGGTAGCCTGCGCAGGATCGGCATGGCGTTGGCGTATCCCCGCAGCCTTCTCTTCAAATTCGCTGGTGAGTTGGTTCAGGCCATACAGGAGCGCGTCACCGTTGATTTTGTTCAGCGCCAGCGTCATCCCGGAACCTGATTTTGGAATGCGCAATAAGTCCCGTTCAAGCTCTCGACGGTTGGCAAAGCGCTGCAGGCCCCCACCGCTGCCTGGCCAGTAGAGCAGCACGCTGTGGGGTGAGTCGGCATCGGCAAGGGTTTCGGCCCGTGCCACCAGAATCACGCCTCGCAAGGCCTGGGCGGTGGTTTGGTCTGCAACTTGTTCAGTCAACGTCAGGGTAAGGCTGGCCGCAACCGGTTCAGTGCCGGGGGCGTCGGGAGTCTCCAGCAGGGCCTGGAGCAGGGCGTGTTCATCACTGTTCAACTGCTTGAGGGCTACTTGCATTGCGGCTTCAGCGTGCAGGCCGGCCTTGTGGGCGGAGTGCAGGGCGGTAAATGCCTGCTGGAAGGTGACAAGGTCCAGCGTCCGTGACCTATGTAGCAAGTCAGACGCCGCCAGGTCGGCGGCCTTTTCGGCGCTTTCCAGTGCGTTGAGCGGGTCTTTGAAAGGTTGCAGGCCTGCGCCGTCGCCCACGTCTTCAATCAATTTTTCGAGCGACTCGCGCTGGTGGGCCAGTGCGGCCTGACGCATCTCCCACAGGATATCGGGATACAGATTGCCGAACAGCGGCTGCTCGGCGTCCGTGATTTCTTCTGGGGACTCGATCGGTTTGGGCGGCAAGGCGACGAAGCTGGCGATGCGCATCTGTTGCTCGACCTGTTCCACTTGAACCAGCGATTGAGCGCCATATTCCGCCAGCCCGGGCTTGCCCCGCGTGCCATGACGCAGTGCGCTGACCTGGGCCTGTTGGCGAGCGGCCAGCAGATCGCTGGCTCCCTGCGTTATGGGGTCGGTCTGCGCGCTGTATTCGAACTGCAGATTGTCGGCGGACAGCCCGATAGGAATCAATGCCTGCTGCGCCAGCCAATCCTCCATGTCGCTGCGCTGGCTGAACGCCTGGATCGCTACCGGTCGACTGGGCAGGTACAGCAGGTTGGTGACGCTCGCCGGATCACCCACGGTAATGACCCATGCGCCGGTTAATTTCACGCGACTCTGGTTGCTCAGCACCAGTGCCAGCTGTTCGGTATGGATGGGCATACCGTTTAGCGTCAAGGCTCCGCCGGGCGGATCGATGATCAACAGAAGGGGCGCGAGTTGGTCTTTCGTGAGGGTTTTTTCAGCAAATGCCAGTTGGGCGGCGGCCTCGAAATGGTCGCGATAGTGCCGGGTGGTCCATGCCTGCCGCGATAGCGCGGTCCCGGTGGCACGCGCTTGCCAAAAAGCGCCCCAGCGCTCGGCCTGTGCCTGCACTGGGTTAAGGGTCTTGAGCCGCTCGAGCATTTGCAGGGGTGTCAGGCTCGCCAGTGGGTGTGTGCTCTCGAGGCCGCTGACCTGACACTGCTGATCCAGCGTGGTGTCCAGCGTCGGGTGCTGCACAACAAAAGCACAGGCATCGGTGAAGCTGACGAAGCTTTGTTGACGCCCTTGCGACGGTCCGAACAGCAGGCCGGCCTTCTGCCCATCCAGGCTCAGTTGGCTTTTGAACAACTGCTCAATCGTGTCCCTTACCCCTGGACTCGCGGTCAGCAACTCACGCCAGCCCTTGCTACTTTCGCGCCAGCGGGCCAACGCGCTGAGAATCAGGCTGGTGTCGCGCAAAGGAGGTAATGGCGATGAAGAGGGTATGAAGCTGGGGGGTACAGCAGTGAGGTCGAAATCGAGTTTTTCAGTCATGGAAACAGGGCTCGGTATGAGGAAGCGGTTGATCCACTTCAGGAGCAGGTCATTTAAAGAAAATTCTGCCTGGCCCTGGCACTACATAGTTACCGCATCGACCGCTCGGCGATGTTCATCAAACTGTCACGCAACTGTGGCAGCGCGCAGGCACAAATATCATCAAACTCGCGTCCTACTGGGGTTCTGCGTTTTGGTGTTTTTTCATGCGTGTATTGTGTTTTCTGGCTGTGTTGTTGTTTGGCCTGCCGTCTTTTGCGGCCGCTCGTTGCGATGTCAATGTTCCGACCGAACGGGTCAACCTGGCCCAGGTGAGCCTGGCGTATCAGAGCATCGGCCGTACGTCGGACCCAGCGCTGTTGCTGGTCATGGGGCTGGGCGGGCAGTTGATTCACTGGCCGGACGAGGTGGTCGTTGCGTTGTGTCAGCAGGGCTTTCGGGTGATCCGTTATGACAACCGCGATGTCGGTCTTTCGACGTGGCGGCAAGCGCCAGTGGATGCCAACCTGACCTTCGAAGTACTGCGCTACAAACTGGGCTTGCCGGTCGCGGCGCCGTACACCCTGACTGACATGGCGGACGATGGCTTCGGTCTGATGGACGCCCTGCACGTCGAGCAATTCCACGTGCTGGGTGCCAGCATGGGCGGAATGATCGCCCAGCATATGGCGGCCATGGCGCCGCAACGGGTGGAAAGCCTGACGCTGATCATGACCAGTTCCGGCGCTGAAGGATTGCCGGCACCGAATGCCGCATTGGTACAGCTGCTGTCGCGCCGCGGGGCACCCGATCGCCAGGCGGCGCTGGAGCAACAAGCCGATCTGCTGGCGGCGCTGGGCAGCCCGACGGTCAGCGATGATCGCCAGGCCCTGCTGCAACAGGCGGCCCAGTCCTATGACCGGGCCTTCAACCCCGAGGGCGTGAAGCGCCAGATCATGGCGATACTCGCCGAGCCGAGCCGGGTGGCGCTGCTCAATCAGCTGCGGGTGCCGACCCTGGTGGTGCATGGCACGGCGGATCCGCTGCTACCGGTCATGCATGGCGTACACCTGGCCGCGCACATTCGCGGCAGTCAGCTGAAGCTGATCCCGGGCCTGGCTCATCGCTTCCAGGAAGCGTTCAAGGCTCCATTGCTGGCGGCGGTGTTGCCCTACTTGCAGGCCCACCGCGAAGACACCTCGCATTGGGCGCAGATTGATCCGGTGGTTGAACACAACCTTCTGTAGGGGTGTATCTTTCTCACTTTCCGGCGCGTTCCAGTCTGTGAGGTGAGTGATGACTACCCCCCTGAAAATCGATTTCGTCAGCGATGTATCCTGCCCCTGGTGTGTCGTCGGTCTGTACGGCCTGACCCAAGCGCTGGATAGGCTGGGTGACGAGGTCCAGGCCGAGATACGTTTCCAGCCGTTCGAGCTGAACCCGAAGATGGGACCTGAAGGGCAGAACATCACCGAGCACATCACCGAGAAATACGGGTCCACGCCTGAGCAGTCGCAGAAGAATCGCGAGATGATCCGCGAGCGCGGCGCCGAGGTCGGCTTTGCCTTTCGCACTGACGGCAACAGCCGCATCTACAACACGTTCGATGCCCACCGCCTGCTGTATTGGGCAGGGCTGGAAGGGTTACAGTTCAACTTGAAAGAGGCGCTGTTCAAGGCGTATTTTACCGACGGAGGTAACCCGTCCGATCATCAGCAACTGGCGCAGATTGCCGCTGATGTCGGGCTCGATCGGCAGCGGGCCGAGGCGATCCTGGCATCGGACGAGTTCGCCCGGGAAGTTCGGGAAGAAGAACAGCTGTGGTTGTCCCGCGGAGTGAGTTCAGTACCGACTGTGGTGTTCAACGGTCAGTATGCGATCAGCGGCGGTCAACCTGTGGATACGTTCGTTGGCGCCATTCGGCAGATCATGAGTGAGGCCAAGGGCGGCACGGTGAATCAATAGATCAGGTTTGAAAGCGCACCCACACGCTGACCAACACGGTGGCCGCAATCAGCCAGGCCACCGCTGCCACCGCCAGTGAAGCCTCCAGCCGCATCTTGTCCACCATCACGTACAACGTGGCCAGGTAGATGAAGTAGGGGATGATCGACCACATGCCAAACACGATGGTGGTTTTCAGATCATCCAGCGAGCGGCCTTTGCCGACGATGTAATGCGCGATCAGGGCAAAGGTCGGGAACAGCGGTACCAACCCGGCGATGTAATAGTTTTTGGTCCTGGCCAGCGCGGCGAGGATCAGCACCACCGCCGCGCCCAGGCCCGCCTTGAGAATCAGATCCATCAGTGGCTCAACCCGTACTTCTTCACTTTGTCGAACAGCGTGGTCTTGGCCATGCCCAGCTCCTGGCTCGCCTGGGTCAGATTGCCGCCGCTGCGCTGCAAGGCATCCACCAGCAAATTGCGCTCGAAGGCCTCGACCGCTTCGGCGAACGCCAGGCCCTGATTGCTGCCGCTGGCGCCGGATTTCTTGAAGGCAGGCAGGCCGAGGGCGAAGCGCTCGGCGACGTTGCGCAATTCGCGCACATTCCCCGGCCAGTCATGGCTCATCAGGTTCGACAGGGTCTGGTTGTCCAGGTCCGGCACCGCACGGTCGAAGCGCAGGGATGATTGCTGCAGGAAGTGCTCGAACAGCTGCAGGATGTCCTCGCGGCGTTCTCGCAGCGGCGGCAGTTCCAGGGTGACCACATTGAGGCGGTAATACAGGTCGCTGCGGAACTCACCGGCTTTGCTCGATTCGTCCAGATCGGATTTGGTCGCTGCGATGACCCGGCAGTCCACCGCCACGCTCTGGTTCGAACCGAGGCGTTCCAGGGTACGTTCCTGCAGTACCCGCAGCAGTTTGATTTGCAGAGGCAACGGCATGCTTTCCACTTCATCAAGGAACAGCGTGCCGCCGTCGGCGTGTTCGATCTTGCCGATCCGTCGTTTGCCCGCTCCGGTAAAGGCATTGGCTTCGTGACCGAAGATCTCGCTTTCGAACAGATTCTCCGGCAGACCGCCGCAGTTCAACGCGACAAACTGCCTGGCGTGGCGCCGACTGAAATCGTGCAGGCAGCGCGCGACCAGCTCTTTGCCGGTGCCAGTCTCACCTTCGATCAGCACGTTGGCAGAGGTGTCGGCAACGTTGGCGATCAATTCCCGCAGATTCTGCATGGCAGGCGAGCGGCCGATGATTCGGCCTTCCAGAGAGTCACGTTCGGCCAGTTGGCGTCGTAGCGAGGAGACTTCCCGCGCAAGGCTGCGTTGCTCCAGCGCGCGACGGGCGACGTCGACCAGGCGCTCCGGAGAGAAGGGTTTCTCCATGAAGTCATAGGCGCCTTTTTGCATGGCGCCGACGGCCATGGAAATGTCGCCATGACCGGTAATTAACACCACCGGCAGGCTGCGATCACGGGCCTTGAGTCGGGTCAGCAGTTCCAGGCCGTCGATGCCTGGCAGGCGAATGTCGCTTATGACAATTCCGGCAAAGTTATCGCCGACCCGCTCCAGCGCTTCCTCGGCGCTGCCCACGCCTTCGCAGGGAATGTCTTCCAGGGTCAGCGCCTGCTGGCAGCCCAGCAGCACATGAGGGTCGTCTTCGACGATCAGCACACTAAGTTCGTGGTTCATATTGGCTCGGCGTGAAGGGGGCTTACCAGCGGTAAACTGAGGACGAAGGAGGTACCACCGTTGGCCGGGTGTTCGACACCCAGGTGCCCGCCGGTGGCGGCGGCCAGGCTGGCGGATAGAGTCAGGCCGAGGCCCAGGCCGTGTTCGCCGGGTTTGGTGGTGAAGAAGGGTTCGAATAGATGTTTGCGCGCCTCGGCGTCTATGCCGTGGCCGTTGTCACGCACTCTCAGGTGATACTTGCCATCGTGCAACTGACCTTCGAGCCACAACTGCGGCAGTGGCTGGGCCTGCATGGCATCCAGGGCATTGCCGATCAGGTTGACCAGAATCTGCTCAAGGCGCGTTTGGTCGATCTGTACCTGGACATCGGTGAACTCGCGGTGCAATTGCAGGTGCGCGCTTTCCAACCGGGCGCCGAGCAGTTGCAATGCTGCGTCCACCGCCTTGCCGAGGCTGGCCTGGCCCTTGTCGTCACCACGACGGGCAAAAGAGCGCAGGCTGGCAGTGATCCTACCCATGCGATCGATCAGCTCATTGATGGTCTTGAGGTTGGTACTGGCGACGTCAAGTTGGCCGCGCTCAAGGAAGCGCACGGTATTGCCGGACAAGGTCCGCAGCGCCGCGAGCGGCTGGTTCAGTTCGTGGGCGATGCTGGTGGACATCTGGCCGATGGCGGCCAGTTTGCCCGCCTGCACCAGTTCATCCTGGGCGCGGCGCAAGGTTTCTTCAGCCTGGCGTCTTTCGCGGATCTGGCCCTTGAGTCTTTCATTGCTGGCACGCAGGTCGCTGGTGCGTTCGGTAATCCGACGTTCGAGTTGATTGTTCGCTTCCTGCAGTGCCTCCCGGGCGGCGAGGCGGGTGGCGATGACTTTACGCCGTTCATTCCAGGCGATCAGCAGGAACGCCACGAGTGCAAACGCGACCGCCACCAGGATCCCCTGGTTGATCGCTTCGCGGCGCAAGTCCTGCAGGGGCGTGAGCAGGGTGAAATTCCACGGCGTGTCGCTGAGCGGGCGGGTTTGTGACAGGTAACTGATGTCCTCCTGGTCGGACTCCACCTCGCTGTTGGCGGGGAAGGTCAGTTTTTCCTCACCCTCGGCCAGCTTTTCCCGCGCCAAGGGTTGCAACTCATTCAATGGAAACCAGTAGTACTGCAGGCTGCGGGCGAGCTTTTCCTTGGTTTCGTCGCTTAGCGGGATGACAGACTTGAGCCGCCGTGCCGGGTCACTGGACAGGATGATAATGCCGTTCTCATCACTGACGAAGGCTTCCAGGCGTGCGCGCTGCCAGCGTTCTTCCATGGCTTCGAGCCGCACCTTGACCACGGCGACGCCGATGACCTTGCCCTGCTCTTCGAGGCCGTGGGCCAGGTAATAACCGGGTTCGCCGCTGGTGCTGCCAATTCCATAGAAGCGCCCCGGCTGGCCCCGCACCGCGTGCTGGAAATAGGCGCGGAAGGAGAGGTCTTCGCCCAAATAACTGTCGACATCGCGCCAGTTGCTGGAGGCCACGACGCGGCCAGTGGTGTCCATGACATAGATGGCCCGGCTGCGGCTGCGCCGGTTCAGGCCTTCAAGGTATTCATTGACAGTTTGCCGGTGTTCCGGTGATGGGTCGTCCAGCAGCTTTGACACACTGGATTCGAGTTCCAGCAGGCTGGGCAGGTAGGTGTACTTGCTGATCTCGCTCTCGACGGCACGGGCATGCAGTTCCAGCTGACGCTGGCCGTTATCGCTGAGGCTGCGGATGCCGAAATGTTCACTGACCCAGAAGCCGAGGTAACCCAGTCCGATCATCAGGGCGATGACCAGCGGCGGCAGGAACAGATGGCGAATCAGACGGGGTTTCACGGCGAGTGATGGCGGCGCGGCGCGATAGAGAGTGGGGTCGCATTTCATCACAGATGCCTTGGGTCAACCAGTGTGGCAACAGGCTTACTCTGGTTACCAGTCGAACGCGGACCTGTGGCGAGGGAGCTTGCTCCCGCACGGCTGCGAAGCAGCCGTAAAACCGACCAATGCGGTGTGTCAGACGGCAGGCATTTGCAGGTTTTGGGGCCGCTGCGCGACCCAGCGGGAGCAAGCTCCCTCGCCACAGAGTTCGCAGTGCTTCTTAGTGCTGCAGAATCTTGTTGAGGAAGTGCTGTGTACGCTCGGCACGGTGGCTGATGTCGCCGAAGAACTCCTCTTTCTTGCAGTCTTCGATAATTTTCCCCGCGTCCATGAAGATCACCCGATCCGCCACTTTGCGGGCAAAACCCATTTCGTGGGTCACGCACATCATGGTCATGCCTTCGTGGGCCAGTTGCACCATCACGTCGAGCACTTCGTTGACCATTTCTGGATCCAGCGCCGAGGTCGGTTCGTCGAACAGCATGACGATCGGGTCCATCGCCAGCGCGCGGGCAATCGCCACGCGCTGTTGCTGTCCACCGGAAAGCTGCCCCGGGTGCTTGTGCGCGTGGGCAGACAAGCCGACCCGCTCAAGCAGTTGCAGGCCCTTCTTCGTGGCTTCTTCCTTGCTGCGGCCCAGCACCTTGATCTGCGCGATGGTCAGGTTTTCGGTGATGGTCAGGTGCGGGAACAGTTCGAAATGCTGGAACACCATGCCAACGCGCGAACGCAGTTTTGGCAGGTTAGTCTTCGGATCGGCGATGGACGTGCCATCGACTACCACGTCACCTTTCTGGAACGGTTCCAGGGCGTTTACGCATTTGATCAGGGTGGATTTGCCGGAGCCGGAAGGCCCGCACACCACGATCACTTCGCCTTTCTTGACCTCGGTGCTGCAGTCAGTCAGTACCTGGAAGTCGCCATACCACTTGTTGACATTCTTGATAGAGATCATACGGCAAACCTTTTTTGCAGACGCTTGACCAGCAGCGAGGCGGCAAAGCTGATTGTGAAGTACACGAGACCTGCGAAGATCAGGAACTCATTGGAGCGGCCGATGATGTCGCCACTGGCGCGCGAAGCATTGAGGAAATCCACCAGGCCGACGGCGTAGACCAGCGAGGTGTCCTGAAACAGAATGATGCTCTGTTGCAGCAGCAGCGGGGTCATCTTGCGGAACGCCTGGGGCAGGATGATCAACCGCATCATCTGAGCGTACGTCATGCCCAGGGCCTGGGCCGCGCCCATTTGTCCCTTGGGAATCGACTGCACGCCGGCCCGGACGATTTCGCAGAAGTACGCCGCTTCAAACATCATGAATGCCACGATGCACGAGGCGAACGCGCCGATCGGGGTGTCTTCGCCGGTGATCCAGCGCAGCACGAATGGCACCGCCAGGTAGAACCAGGTGATGACCAGCAGCAGCGGGATCGAACGGAAGTAGTTAACGTAGGCGCCGGCAATGTTCGACAGCAGTTTGCTGTGGGACAGACGCATCAGCGCGAGGAGGGTGCCCAGAATGATCCCGCCGATGACGCCCAGCGCCATCAGTTGCAGGGTCATGACCATGCCGTTCCACAAGCCCGGCAGGGACGGGATGATGCCCGAGAAGTCCAATTCCATCATTTACCCCCTACGGAGATCAGGCCCGGCACGGCAACTTTCTTCTCGACCAGGCGCATCAGCAACATCAGGCTCATGTTCAGGGTGAAGTAGATCAGCGTCGCCAGGGTGAAGGCTTCGAACAGGTTGGCGGAGAACTCGGCGGTCTGCTTGGTCTGCGCGAGCAACTCCATCAGGCCGATCAGCGAGGCAACGGAGGTGTTCTTGAAGACGTTGAGAAATTCCGAGGTGAGCGGTGGAATGATGATCCGGTAAGCCTGGGGCAGCAGCACGTTCCAGTAGATCTGCGGCAGCTTGAAGCCCATGGCGCGGGCAGCGGCTTCCTGGCCACGGGGCAACGCCTGGATGCCGGTACGCACCTGTTCGCAAACGCGAGCAGTGGTGAACAGGCCCAGGCACACGACGACGCTCAGAAAGGCCGAAGTGGTCGGGTTGAGATCCTGCTTGTACCAGTCCTGCAGGTTCTGCGGCAGCAGGTCGGGCACCAGGAAGTACCAGATGAACAGCTGCACCAAAAGCGGCACATTACGGAAGAGTTCGACGTAGCAGGTGGCGATGCCCGATACGAAGCGGTTTGGTACGGTGCGCATGACACCCAGGATCGAGCCCAGTGTCAGGGCAATGATCCACGCCACGATGGCGATGGCAATGGTCCAGCCCAGGCCGGTGATGTACCAGTCGAGATAGATCTCGCTGCCCACACCGGTGGACTTGAAGAACACGCTCCAGTCCCAGTTGTAATTCATTCGGGTCTCCCCTCAGATCGATCGATGTACAAGTGCCCGCTTGGGGAAGCTCCGT
This sequence comes from Pseudomonas violetae, assembly GCF_023072615.1. Lineage (GTDB taxonomy): Bacteria > Pseudomonadota > Gammaproteobacteria > Pseudomonadales > Pseudomonadaceae > Aquipseudomonas > Aquipseudomonas violetae. The sequence continues at coordinate 92,892 of NZ_JAKNRW010000010.1, read as the reverse complement.
TCCCGCCCTGACCATGATAGTCAGGCACACACGAGCGGCTCGACAACCACCGGTTCGAGTGTTTCCAGAAAATGCCAGCAGGGAGTGACAACCTCCTGAAGGGTTTTGGGCCCGTCAGGAGGTAAGGTTAGTCAGAAATCAGGATTTCTTGTCGTCAGCCGCTTTATCGGTCGGATTGGCGATCAGGGCCTTGAGTTCGTTGCTCATAGGGAAGTTCAAGTTCAGGTTTTTTGGCGGGATTGGCTGCATGAACCATTTTTCGTAGATCTTGTTGATCTCGCCCGACTTGTAAGTCGCCACGATGGCATCGTCTACAGCCTTCTTGAACGGCTCGTCGCCCTTGCGGACCATGCAGCCGTAGATTTCGTAGGACTGTGGAGTACCGGTGACTTCCCAGTCAGTTGCCTTCTTCGCCTTGGCTGCTTCACCGGCCAGCAGCGCATCGTCCATCATGAACGCAACGGCACGGCCCGATTCCAGCATCTGGAAGGATTCGCCGTGGTCTTTGGCGGAGATGATGTTCATGCCCATCTGCTTGTCAGCGTTCATCGACTTGATCAGGCGCTCGGACGTTGTGCCTGCGGTGGTCACGACGTTCTTGCCCTTGAGGTCGCCGAAGTCTTTGTACTTGGAGTCTTTCTTGGAGAGAAGACGAGTACCGATTTCGAAGATGCCAACGGAGAAGTCAACTTGCTGCTGGCGCTCTACGTTGTTGGTGGTGGAGCCGCACTCGAGGTCGACAGTGCCGTTCTGCACCAATGGGATACGGGTTTGCGAGGTCACCAGGTTGTACTTGACCTTCAGGTCCGGGAGGTCCAGGTCTTTTTTCAGCGCTTCGACGACTTTCATCTGGACGTCGTGGGAGTAGCCGATCGGTTTGCCGGAAGCGTCCGCGATGTAGGAAAACGGAATGGAAGCGTCACGATGCCCAAGGGTGATGGTGCCGGACTCTTTGATCTTCTTCAGTGTGCCGGTGAGTTCGGCGGCGAAAACTGGAGTGCTAATCAGAGCAGCAGCAATGGCTGCGCCCAGGAGGTGGGGAACGATACGCATCAAATTTTCCTCGACATTGTTTTTTTTATGGAGCCAGTTCATCGGCCTTTTTTGTGCTTCGAATGCCTGACGGCGAATGGTATAGCGGCACAACAGGCATTCGTCCAAGAGTGTAGAGCATGACTCGTGCCAGGCCAGGTTAAATAGATCAAACTATTGATTTATAAGGATATTAATTATTTATTGCGAATTTTCTGGAGCGCAATGATCCGGTTAACCGAATAGACCGACAGGTCTCGTTCGGAAAACCGAATGAGGTGCAGGGATTTACTGTGGTGCATGGCAGAATGCAAAAAGCCCCTGGATCTTTCGATCCAGGGGCTTTTGTTAAATCCAAATTGCGATCAGGCCGCTTCAATCTTGCTGCGGTTCTGCTCGACCTTGCTCAGATAGTCCGCCAGCTTCTGCTGCTCCGCCGGCGTCGTGAACAACCCCAGCTTGCTGCGGCGCCACAGGATGTCGTGCGCGGTGGTTGCCCATTCTTCGCTGCACAGGTAGTCCACTTCGCGGGTGTAGAGCCCCCCGCCAATGTGTTCGCCGAGGTCGTTCAGGTCGTGCACGCCTTCGAGCATGCGCCAGGTGCGGCTGCCGTAGGTGGTGGCCCAGCGGCGGGCGATCTCGGTGGGAACCCAGTCAAACTTGTCGCGGATCAAGGTGCACAGCGCCTGCGGGGTGCTCATGTCTTCGCCACCGGGCAGAGTTGCATGGGCGGTCCAGCTTGGCTTTATGTGCGTGAAATACGGGGTCAGTTGCGCCAGGGCCGACTCGGCCAGTTTGCGATAGGTGGTCAGCTTGCCGCCGAACACCGACAGCAATGGCGCTTCTTCGCCGCTGCCAGATAACGCCAGGGTGTAATCGCGGGTGACTGCCGACGGGTTGTCGGATTCGTCATTGCACAACGGGCGCACGCCCGAGTAGCTGTGCAGGATGTCGTCGCGGCCGACCTGCTTCTTGAAGTGCGCGTTGACCACTTTGAGCAGGTAGTCTGTCTCGCCTTCGGTAATCGCCACCGCAGCCGGATCGCCGGTGTACTCCCGGTCGGTGGTCCCGATCAGGGTGAAATGGTTCAGGTACGGAATGGTGAACACGATACGCTGGTCTTCGTTTTGCAGAATGTGCGCATGTTCGCCTTCATACAGTTTCGGCACGATCAGGTGACTGCCCTGGATCAGGCGGATGCCGTAGGGCGACTCCATCTTCAAGTCGTCACGAATGAACTTTGCGACCCATGGCCCGGCAGCATTCACCAGTGCCTTGGCGCGAATCGAAAACAGACTGCCGTCGGTGCGTTCCAGGTGCAGATGCCACAGGCCTTTGGTGCGACGCGCGCTGACGCAGCGGGTCTGGGTGTGAACGTGGGCGCCTTTCTCGCGAGCGGCCATGGCATTCAGCACCACCAGGCGAGCATCGTCGACCCAGCAATCGGAATATTCGAAGCCTTTGGTGATTTCGCTTTTCAGCGGGCTGTCGGGACCAAACTTCAGGCTTTTTGAGCCTGCCAGTTTTTCCCGTTTGCCGAGGTTGTCATAAAGGAACAGGCCCGCTCGGATCATCCACGCCGGACGCAGGTGCGGGCGGTGGGGTAGTACAAAGCGCATCTGCTTGACGATGTGCGGCGCCTTGGCCAGCAGCACTTCGCGTTCGGCCAGGGCTTCGCGTACCAAGCGGAATTCGTAATGTTCGAGATAGCGCAAGCCGCCGTGGATCAGCTTGCTGCTGGCCGAGGAGGTGTGGCTGGCCAGGTCGTCCTTTTCGCAAAGGAACACAGACAGGCCGCGACCGGCCGCATCCGCTGCGATCCCCACGCCATTGATGCCGCCACCGATGACGGCAACATCGTAGACCTCGGAGAGTGGGGGCGTAGGCAAGGTAGAAGTGGGCATCGGCTGGCCTCGGGCTTTTAATTATCTATATTTGAATTCGAACATTAATGTTCATTTGCGAAAATGGTAGCCCATAAAGACGCGCACAGCCAGTCAACTTCGATTGAAAATACTGATCGAAGGGCTGGGAAAGGAAAATTTACGAACATTTAAGCGCGCGATTAAGTCGCAAGAGGTGTGTTGCATGGGCGATCGTCAGCGCGGGCAAGCCCGCTCCCACAGGATTTGTGCATGACCTGTGGGAGTGGGCTTGCCCGCGATGGCGTCGGTACAGCCGATGAAGATGAAGGGGTTAAACGACTTCGAGTCGAATCTTGTGCTGACTCAGCAATTGCGCCAACGCCGGCACTGGCGGCTGATCCGTCACCAGGCAATCGATCAGGCTGATCGGCCCCAGGCGAATCATGGCATTACGCCCGAATTTGCTGGAGTCCGCTGCAAGTATTACCTGCCGCGCATTGGCAATGATCGCCTGGGACACCCGCACTTCCTGGTAATCAAAATCCAGCAGGCTGCCATCTTCATCAATGCCGCTGATCCCGACCAAGGCAAAGTCGACCTTGAACTGATTGATGAAGTCGACGCTGGCCTGGCCAACCACGCCCCCGTCTCGCCGAACGTTGCCACCGGTCAGCAGCACGTCGAAATCGTCCTTGGCGCTGAGCATCGAGGCCACGTGCAGGTTGTTGGTGATGATCTTCAGGTGGCTGTGATTGAGCAGGGCCCTGGCAATCGATTCGGTGGTGGTACCGATGTTGATAAACAGCGAGGCGTGATCGGGGATCTGTGCGGCAATGGCTTCGCCGATACGCTGTTTTTCATCGCGCATCTGGTCGGCGCGCATGGCGTAGGCGGTGTTTTCGACGCTGGAGTCGTAGGCTGCACCACCATGGTAGCGGCGCAATAAGTTGGCCTCCGCGAGCTGATTGATGTCGCGGCGGATAGTCTGCGGTGTGACGACGAACAGCGTAGCCATTTCCTCGATACTCACGTAGCCGCGTTCGCGGACCAGTTCGAGGATTTGCTGCTGACGGGGAGGCAGATTCATGGGGCTTCCTTTGGGCTGCCGGGCAAAATTTGCCCATGATGCCGCAGGAATCTGCTCCCGACCAGTTACATGCCGATACGGAGTACCTGGCCTGGTTTATTCATCGCCTTCGTGGGGTTCCCAATCGCGGGTGCGGCTCACGGCTTTTTTCCAGCCAGCGTAGAGTTTTTCCTTGGCCGCTTCGTCCAAGGTCGGCTCGAATTCACGCTCGATTACCGCCTTGCCGCGCAGCTCATCGAGGCTGCCCCAGAACCCGCATGCCAGGCCTGCCAGGTACGCAGCACCGAGCGCCGTGGTTTCGCGCATTTGCGGACGCTCGACCTGAGTGCCGAGGATGTCGGCCTGGAACTGCATCAGGAAATTGTTCGCTACCGCGCCGCCGTCTACTCGCAGGGCTTTGAGGCGTTCGCCGGAATCCTGTTGCATGGCGTCCAGAACGTCGCGGGTCTGGTAGGCAATCGACTCCAGCGCGGCACGGATTATGTGATCCACGCGCACGCCACGGGTCAGGCCGAACAACGCGCCACGGGCATACGGGTCCCAATACGGAGCGCCCAGGCCGGTGAAGGCCGGGACCAAGTACACGCCATTGCTGTCCTTGACCTTGTTGGCGAAGTATTCGGTGTCGTGGGCGTCATTGATGATTTTCAGTTCGTCACGCAGCCATTGAACAGTCGAGCCGCCGTTGAACACGGCGCCTTCCAGGGCGTAAGCGACTTCGCCGCGCGGGCCACAGGCGACGGTGGTCAGCATGCCGTGCTTGGATTTCACCGCCTTGTCGCCGGTATTCATCAGCAGGAAGCAGCCGGTGCCGTAGGTGTTTTTCGCCTGGCCGGGCTCGACGCACATCTGGCCGAACAGGGCCGCCTGCTGGTCACCGGCGATGCCACCAATGGCGATGCCGCTTTTGGTGTGGCCATAGATTTCGGAAGATGACTTAACTTGCGGCAGCATCTCGCGCGGAATATCCAGCACCTCCAGCATTTTCGCATCCCACTCCAGGGTGTGGATGTTGAAAAGCATGGTGCGCGAGGCGTTGGTGTAGTCGGTGACGTGCACTTTGCCGCCGGTAAATTTCCAGATCAGCCAGCTGTCGACAGTACCGAATAGCAATTCACCATTGCGCGCACGCTCGCGGCTGCCTTCGACGTTGTCGAGGATCCACTTGAGCTTGGTGCCGGAGAAGTAAGGGTCGGTGACCAGGCCGGTGGTGTCGCTGATGTATTGCTCGTGGCCGTCGCGCTTGAGCTGCTGGCAGATCTCGGTGCTGCGGCGGCATTGCCAGACGATTGCGTTGTAGATCGGCCGGCCAGTGGTCTTGTCCCAGACCACCGTGGTTTCGCGCTGGTTGGTAATGCCGATGGCGGCGACCTGGTCATGATGCAGGCCGGCTTGCGCCAGCGCCTCGACCATCACGGCGCTCTGGGTGGCGAAGATTTCCATGGGGTCATGTTCGACCCAACCGGCTTGCGGGTAATGCTGCACGAATTCGCGCTGGGCGGTGCACACCACGTTCGCATCACGGTCGAAAATGATCGCGCGCGAGCTGGTCGTACCCTGATCAAGGGCAATGATGTAGTTCTTATTCTGAATGTCGGTCATGTCGATTGCCTTGGGACGAAAATAAGGGAGTGAGTTCAGGCGCGAGACCAGATTGGCAGGATCACGCGCCTACGGTATCAAGAAGTGCGCGGTTTGCCGTCAATGGCCGGTGATGCATCCGTTGTCTCGGACACGGCACTGGGCAGATGACGGGCAATCAGCCCGCGATAAGCAGCAGCGCCGAGGCACGCACCGACAATCGGTGCAAATATCGGAATCAGGAAATAGGGGATGTCACGCCCTCCGGTGAGCGAAATTTCACCCCAGCCGGTGAAAAAAGTCATCAGTTTGGGACCGAAGTCTCGGGCCGGATTCATCGCAAAACCGGTGAGGGGGCCCATCGAGCTGCCGATCACCGCGATCAGCAAGCCGATCAGCAGTGGCGCCAACGGGCCTTTGGGCAAGCCATTGTTGTCGTCGGTCAAGGACATGATCACGCCCATCAGGATGGCGGTGATGATCACTTCAACCAGAAACGCCTGGGCCGTGGACAGGGCCGGATGCGGGAAGGTCGAGAAGACCGAGGCCAGTTCCAGGCTCGCTTGAGTGCCGCGAACCATATGGTGTGTCTGTTCGTAATCGAAGAACAGGTTGCTGTAGAGCGTGTAAACCAACAAAGCGCCACAGAAGGCGCCGGCTACCTGGGCGAGGATGTAAAAGGGCAGTTTGCGCTTTTCGAAGTCGGTAAAAATGCACAGCGCGATGCTGACGGCAGGATTGAGGTGAGCCCCGGAAACTCCGGCGGTCATGTAGATCGCCATGCTCACGCCTACACCCCAGATGATGCTGATTTCCCACAAACCGAAGCTGGCACCCGCGACCTTAAGCGCAGCTACGGAACCGGTGCCGAAAAAGATAAGCAGGGCAGTGCCCAGAAATTCGGCCATGCATTGGCTCGAGAGCGGCGGTTGTTGTAAAGCAGTTGTCATTGAAACCTCGTTGTTGTTTTTGTCTGGGTGTGGCGAAGGACTATTCGTACAGTATTCGTATTCGAAAAAATATAGACAAGAAACACTGCTGTCAAAGGTCGAAAGTGAACCGTCAGTCACATTTTAACTATTAGTCATGTGAATGATCCTATTGTTCACCGCTAGGGTTGAATGCGGACGAGTGGTAAAAAGCTGCACAACCCCTATGAAACAGTGGCGCAATAGAGCCTTTTAGGGGGCAATGGCCTAGAATTCGTCAGAGGATTTTTCTGCTGCTGCTCAGTCTGGAGCTGTTATGACCCCCGCATTGGATTTGTTGAAAAAAGTTCGAGCCGAACATCGTGTGCACAGTTACGAACATGATCCCAAGGCCGCTTCTTATGGTTTGGAGGCCGCAGAGAAGCTCGGCCTCGATCCGGCACAGGTGTTCAAGACCTTGCTGGCGGCCAGTGAAAAAGGCGAACTGTTGGTGGCCGTGGTGCCGGTCGTCGGAAGTCTTGACCTGAAGGGTTTGGCCCAGGCTGCGGGGGTGAAGAAAGTGGAGATGGCGGATCCGGCTGCGGCGCAGCGCTCAACCGGGTATTTGCTGGGGGGGATCAGTCCGCTGGGACAGAAGAAGCGCTTGCGCACTTTTATTGATAATTCAGCTCAGCCCTTTGCCAGCATCTTTGTCAGTGCGGGGCGCAGGGGGCTGGAGGTGGAGTTGACGCCGGCGGTGTTGGCCGAACACACCCAGGGCACGTTCGCCGATATAGGGCGCGCCTGATCCCTGTGGGAGCTCGCTCGCGATGGTCGCCAACGATGACGCGGGAAGTCTGGCAACCCGCGGTGTACTCAAGTGCATCGCGAGCGAGCTCGCTCCTACAGTATTGAGATGTACTTAAAGGGCTCAGCTAGCTGTGCTGTACCGGCGCACGCCGGTCTCCGTTGCCGGAATCTGCGCCGCCGTGCTGCCGGATGCCTGGAATAACACCAAGTGTTCCGCCGCGACACGAATGCCAACCTCGGTACCGACCAGATGATCAGCATGGCTGGGGAAAATCGACTCCAGCTGCGCGCCAGTCGACAACTGCAGGCGATACAAGGTCGATGCCCCCTGGAACGACTTGCCAACAATCCGCGCTTTCAAGCTACTGTCCGGTGCATAAACGATATCGTCCGGACGCAATAGCACATCCACCGCGCCCCCCACTGGCCAGGTATAAGCCCGGTTGCCGCGCAGCTCTCCCAGCTCGGTCTGCACCGACTCAGGACTGTCCATCCTGCCGCGGATGAAATAACCCTGGCCGATGAAGCTCGCGACATAAGGCGTCAGCGGTTCGTGATACAGATTGTAGGGCGTATCCCACTGCTCCAGGCGCCCCTCTTTGAACACCCCGACATGATCGCTTACAGCGAAGGCTTCTTCCTGGTCGTGGGTCACCAGAATCGCGCTGGTGCCACGGGCCTTGAGAATGTCGCGCACCTCGTGGCTGAGCTTGCGTCGCAACTCGCCGTCAAGGTTGGAAAACGGTTCATCGAGCAGCAGCAATTGCGGCTCCGGCGCCAGGGCGCGGGCCAGCGCGACACGCTGCTGCTGACCACCGGAAAGCTCGTGCGGGAAACGTTTGCCGAGGTTTTTCAGGTTGACCAATTCCAGCAGCTCTTCGGTCACTCGGTCCTTTTGCGGATGCTTGCGAATGCCGAAAGCGATGTTCTCGGCGACGCTCAGATGCGGAAACAGCGCGTAATCCTGGAACACCATGCCGATCCGGCGTTTCTCCGGCGCAAGGGTGAACCCGGCGCTGGAGATCGTCTCGCCAGCCAGGGTTATTTCCCCTTCGTGCACCGGTTCGAAGCCGGCGATGGCGCGCAGGGTGGTGGTCTTGCCGCAGCCCGAAGAGCCCAGCAGACAGCCAATGTCACCGGCATTCAAATGCAGGTTGAGGTTCTGCACGACTCGCTGGTCTTGATAGCCGCAGGCGAGGTTGCGCAGGTTTAGCAGTAATGGCTGGCTCATGCGTGGTGGTACGCCGGTTCGACGAGAAATTCGAGCAGGGCCTTCTGTGCGTGAAGACGGTTTTCTGCCTGATCCCAGGCGACGGAGCGCTTGTCATCAAGCAGGTCGAGGCTGATTTCCTCACCACGGTGGGCCGGCAGGCAGTGCATGAACAGCACATCCTCAGCGGCCAGATCGAGCAGCGCCCGGTTGACCTGGAAAGGGGCGAACAGCTTGAGGCGCTTGGCGGTTTCTTCTTCCTGGCCCATAGAGGTCCAGACGTCGGTGCTTACCAGGTGCGCGCCGCGTACGGCGTCTTGCGGATCGCGGACGATGGTCACTCGATCGCCGGCCTTGGCCACGAACTCAGGGTTGGGCTCGTAGCTTTCCGGACAGGCAATGCGCAGCTGGAAGTCGAACTGGATCGCCGCTTCTATATAGCTGTTGCACATATTGTTACCGTCGCCGATCCAGGCCACGGTCTTGCCCTGGATCGAGCCGCGGTGTTCGAGGAAGGTTTGCATGTCGGCCAGCAACTGGCACGGGTGCAGGTCATCGGACAGGCCATTGATGACCGGCACGCGGGAGTTGGCGGCGAATTCGGTCAGGGTGCTGTGGGCGAAGGTGCGGATCATGACCGCATCGAGCATGCTCGACATGACGATCGCACAGTCACTGATCGGTTCGCCGCGGCCCAGTTGGGTGTCGCGCGGCGACAGGAAGATCGCCTGCCCGCCAAGCTGGATCATGCCGGCTTCGAACGAGATACGGGTGCGCGTCGAGGACTTCTCGAAAATCATCCCGAGTACGCGGTTTTTCAGAGGCTCGAACAGTACGCCGCGGTTACGCAGGTCCTTGAGCTCAACGCCTCGACGGATCACGCTGACCAGCTCTTCGGGCGTGCAATCCATCAGGGAGAGAAAGTGCCTTGCGCTCATCATTGACTACCTTTTTGCAACAGACCGCAGATACTCAAAGCCTTGTTTAACTGAAAAACGGGCGAGACCTGCGGCGTAAGCCGCACGGGGCGACGAAATAGGGGAAGGCGCGATCTTATAATTAAATGTCGCGTCTTACCAATAGGGCTACGGTGTTTAGGGGATTCGGAGGGGCTACGGGATAACCGCAGTAGCGCTTTTGAAGCCTGTTTCCTGACAGCAGCGAACCATTTGTACACTGCGGCCCCGGGGCTTTGCAATCAAACCGGGAGGGCCTGGTCGATTTTCGACCTTTCATCCAGCTGCAATAAGACGCCTGTTTGTGCTCCGAAAGATTTGATAATACAAAGTGCTGGGTTATAACTATGCCACGAACGACGCAGGAAGCCCTTCGGAATGGAATCGAAAGAAAAGCAACTCATGGAACTGCTTGGCCTCACGGCCCGCTCCCTCACTCACCTCACTGCGTCCATGACTTCAATGTCCTTTGAACTGCTGCGCAGCAATGACGAGGTCACCAAGGCCGCCGGCCGACGCATGATCGACCGCATGGCCACCATCAGCAGCGGCCTGGACGAACACTGGCGCCTGATAGGCGAGCTCACCGGCGTGCATGTTGCCCATGAGCAGATTGAAACCGTGCAGGAAATCCAGCTGCAACTGCCGCCCAAGCTCCCGTCGAACTGAGCCCCAGGGTGCATCGGCTGACCTGATGGCGGCCGATTCACAAAACGAACGTCGCTGGCGCAGAGGCGGGGCAGGCGCCATAGTTTTGTTCCCGCGGTCGCTATTGCCCGCCCAGAACAAGACAGAGACTGGCCATGACCAAGACTCTCCACCACCGTGCGTGCCACCTGTGCGAGGCCATCTGCGGCCTGACCATCGAGACCACTGAAGTCGAAGGCATGGACGTGCAGATCACCTCGATCAAAGGCGATGCTCAGGATACGTTCAGTCGCGGCCACATCTGCCCAAAGGCGGTGGCGTTGCAGGATATCCAGAATGATCCGGACCGCCTGCATCGGCCGATGCTGAGAGTGGGCAGCGAATGGCAGCCGATCGAGTGGGATGCGGCGTTCAGTCTGGTGGCCGAGCGCCTGGCGGTGATTCAGGAGCGTCACGGACAGAACTCGGTGGCGGTCTATCAGGGCAACCCCAGTGTGCATAACTACGGGTTGATGACCCACAGCAACTACTTCCTCGGCCTGCTGAAAACCCGCAACCGTTTTTCCGCGACCTCGGTCGACCAGCTTCCCCATCACCTGACCAGCCACCTGATGTACGGCCACGGTTTGCTGTTGCCGATTCCGGATATCGATCACACCGACTTCATGCTGATCCTCGGCGCGAACCCCCTGGCCTCCAACGGCAGCATCATGACGGTGCCGGACGTGGAAAAACGCTTGAAGGCGATTCAGGCCCGAGGCGGCAAAGTGGTGGTGGTCGATCCGCGGCGCAGTGAAACGGCGGCGATTGCCGACCAGCATCTTTTCGTGCGTCCCGGGGGCGATGCGGCGCTGCTGTTCGGCTTGCTCAACACCTTGTTCGCTGAAGGCCTGGCCCAGGGCAGTCACTTGCCGGTGGATGGCCTGGACGAAGTGCGTGCGGCGGTTGCACCTTTCACGGCCGAAACCATGAGCCCGCTGTGCGCGGTGCCGGCCGAATCCATCCGCCAACTGGCACGGGACTTCGCAGGCGCGCCAACGGCTGTTTGCTACGGGCGCATGGGGGTGTCGACGCAGGCGTTCGGCACACTGTGCCATTGGCTGGTGCAGTTGATTAACCTGGTCACCGGCAACCTTGATCGGGTGGGTGGGGCGTTGTGCACCGAGCCCGCAGTGGACCTGGTGGCGTCGACTTCCGGTGGGCATTTCAACTTGTGGCAGAGCCGCGTGTCCGGCCGTCCAGAGTACGCCGGGGAGCTGCCGGTATCGGCGCTGGCCGAAGAAATGCTCACCGAGGGCGAAGGGCAGGTGCGGGCGCTGATTACGGTGGCGGGCAATCCGGTGTTGTCCACGCCTAACGGCCGTCAGCTTGAGCAGGCGCTGGACGGCCTGGAGTTCATGGTCAGTGTCGACCTGTATATCAACGAGACCACACGTTATGCCGACCTGATCCTGCCGTCGACCTCGGCCCTGGAAAACGATCACTACGACACCACGTTCAACCTGTTTGCGGTGCGCAACGTCAGCCGCTTCAACCGGGCCATTCTTGCCAAGCCCGAAGGCGCGCTGCACGATTGGGAGATCTTCGTGGGCCTGGCCCAGGCCTTTGCCGCCAGGGCCGGCAAGGAGCTCAAGCCGACGATCGCGCCCGCGCAGATGATCGACCGCGGTTTACGCATGGGCGCCTATGGCGACGCTTCTGAGCACAAATTGTCCTTGGCCACCTTGTTCGATCATCCCCATGGTGTCGACCTGGGGGCGTTGAAACCCAACCTGGCGCCGCGCCTGAAAACCGCCAACCAGCGAATTCAGGCGGCGCCAGCCGTGATCCTCGCTGACCTGGTGCGTTTCGCCGCTCTGCAGGCGCCGGCCGCCGACGAGCTGCTGATGATTGGCCGCCGCCATGTGCGCAGCAACAACTCCTGGATGCACAACTATCACCGGTTGGTGAAAGGCAAGCCGCGCCATCAGTTGCTGATGCACCCTGAAGACCTGAGCAAGCGCGGGCTGATTGATGGGCAGCGCGTGCGCGTGAGTTCGCGAGTGGGGGTGATTGAAGTCGAGGTGTCTGCAAGCCTGGACATGATGCTAGGCGTGGTCAGCCTGCCTCACGGTTGGGGCCATGCGCGCCCTGGCGTACAGATGACAATCGCCAGTGGCCAGCCTGGCTCCAGCGCCAATGACCTGACCGATGAATGTCAGCTCGACGAACTTTCAGGTAACGCGGCATTGAACGGCGTGCCGGTGACGGTGGCGGCGGCTTGATCGTGTCTGTCGGGGAGACCGAGCATGGCGCTCAGGTTTCCGTTACAATGCGCCACCGTGCCGACCCTTGAGTCGGAAAGTTCAGCCGAGGTGCTCCATGGATATCATCGAAACGATTAAAGAGCAGATTGCTAACAACACCATTCTGCTTTACATGAAAGGCTCGCCGAATGCCCCCCAGTGTGGCTTCTCCGCAAAAGCTGCGCAGGCTGTGATGGCGTGTGGTGAAAAGTTCGCCTACGTGGACATCCTGCAGAACCCGGAAATTCGCGCTAACCTGCCAAAATACGCCAACTGGCCAACGTTCCCCCAACTGTGGGTCGGTGGTGAACTGGTCGGCGGTAGCGACATCATGACCGAGATGGCTACTGACGGTTCGTTGCAGACCACGATCAAGGCTGCTGTCGAAGCGGCTGCTGCGACCAAGACCGAAGCCTGATTGGTCTGGAGATGGCGTCAACGCTGATGCCGCTGTACGTTGTAGGAGCGAGCTTGCTCGCGATGGAGGATAACGATAACCCGTGCTGCCTGGGTTTACGCGTTGTCTGAGCGTTTCTCGCGAGCAAGCTCGCTCCTACAGTTTGTTTGCGCAGTTCTGCCGGCGCAGGCAAGACCAGTGTTCGGTAACAAAAAAGCCCCGCCTCTGGAAAGAGAGCGGGGCTTTTTAACGTTTCGTGTTCAGCAGGCGCCGAATTATTCTTCGCCCATTTGCGACTGCAGATAATTCTCAAGGCCAATCTTGTCGATCAGGCCCAACTGCGTTTCCAGCCAGTCGATATGTTCTTCTTCAGATTCAAGAATATCTTCAAGCAGTTCGCGGCTGCCGAAGTCGGCAACGGTTTCGCAATGAGCGATTGCCACCTTGAGATCCGCATGCCCGGTGCGTTCGATGCGCAGGTCGCACTCAAGCATTTCCCGGGTGTGCTCGCCGATCTGCAGTTTGCCCAGATCCTGGACGTTCGGCAGGCCTTCAAGGAACAGGATGCGCTTGATCAGCTTGTCGGCGTGCTTCATCTCGTCGATGGATTCTTTGTACTCGTGCTTGCCAAGCTTGTTCAGGCCCCAATCTTCGTACATGCGCGCATGCAGAAAATACTGATTGATCGCGACCAGCTCATTGGCAAGGATCTTGTTGAGATGCTGGATGACTGTAATGTCGCCTTTCATGATGGGGTCCTGCCCTATATTAACTGTCTATAAGGGCGAGTTTGAGCTGCACAACTAAGAGTGTCAAACCTAAGTTGTTGAAAGTTAAATGAAAATTAATCGGAATAAGAATGTTTGTGTTCCGCGTCTAGCGTCTAAGCAATTGATTTTCAGGCATAAAAAAACCGGACTTGAAGTCCGGTTGTTTGAAATAGGGTATTTACGCGGCAGTAAATTCTACCGGGAAGGGGATCGCCGCCTGGGCGGTTTGCAGCTTGGTCAGGGTTTCACGCACCACTTCCTTGGCAAGGCAGGCGCATTTACCGCATTGGCTGGCAACGCCGGTAGCCTGACGGACTTCCTTGTAGCTGCAGCAACCTTCATAGATTGCATCGCGGATTTGACCGTCGGTGACGCCAGTGCAGAGGCAGACATACATAAGTGAGAACCGTCGCTGGTTGTGACTCAATTGCGATGGATCTTAATGTTAACGAGAATGATTGTCAAAGTAGTTTCTGAAAGCATCTCATTTTACGGGCTTGGTACTGACGAACGGTTCGCAACGGGCAATATCCCCAGGGCATATTTTGCCGGTGCTCAGGGAAATCCGTTGGGGACAGGTTAAAAACCCAGTGTATGATGGCCGGTCCTTATGAAGCGGGTTCGTGTCACAGGGCTGTCGCCTGAAGGTGGCAGGCTGGCACCGACCCGGAACTTCACGTTTTTACACCAGGAGATATCAATGAGCGTACTCGTAGGCAAACAAGCCCCTGACTTCACCGTACCGGCCGTACTCGGCAATGGCGAAATCGTAGACAGCTTCACCCTGTCGTCGGCCATCAAAGGCAAATACGGCCTGGTGTTCTTCTACCCACTGGACTTCACCTTCGTTTGCCCGTCCGAGCTGATCGCTCTGGACAACCGCATGTCCGACTTCAAGGCACGTAACGTAGAAGTGATCGCGGTGTCGATCGACTCGCACTTCACTCACAACGCATGGCGCAACACCCCGGTGAACAATGGCGGTATCGGCCAGGTTCGCTACACCATGGCTGCCGACATGAAGCACGAAATCGCCAAGGCCTACGACGTTGAGTCCGAAGGCGGCGTGGCTTTCCGTGGCGCGTTCCTGATCGACGACAAAGGTGTTGTCCGTTCGCAGATCATCAACGACCTGCCGCTGGGTCGTAACATGGAAGAACTGATCCGTCTGGTCGACGCTCTGCAATTCCACGAAGAGCACGGCGAAGTCTGCCCTGCCAACTGGAAGAAAGGCGACAAGGGCATGACGGCTTCGACTGAAGGCGTTGCTGCTTACCTGACCGAGAATGCTGCTGCCCTGTAAGGCGCATTCGAGGCACAAAAAACCGGCCATTGCGGCCGGTTTTTTTATGGGTGGGATAAACCGATGCTGTCCACTGCACAGTGAGCTGTGGCGAGGGAGCTTGCTCCCGCTGGACTGCGCAGCAGTCCTTTCCTTAAAGCTCAGGAGCGGGGCCGCTTCGCGACCCAGCGGGAGCAAGCTCCCTCGCCACACACACACACACACACAGGTTGTATCAGTCGTTGAAGTCTTCCCAGCCACCCATCTGTTTCCAGCGATTGACGATGCCGCAGAACAGCTCAGCGGTTTTCTCGGTGTCGTAACGAGCCGAGTGCGCCTCACGACCATCGAAATCGATGTCGGCGGCCTGGCAAGCCTTGGCCAATACCGTTTGGCCGTAGGCGAGACCAGCGAGGGTCGCGGTGTCGAAGCTGGAGAACGGATGAAACGGGTTACGTTTCATGTCCAGACGCGCAACGGCTGCGTTGAGGAAGCCCAGGTCGAAGCTGCTGTTGTGGCCGACCAGGATCGCGCGCTTGCAACCGTTGGCTTTCAGGGCCTTGCGGATGCCACGGAAAATATCAGTCAGCGCAGCTTCTTCGCTCACCGCCATGCGTAGCGGGTGATCGAGCTTGATCCCGGTGAACTCCAGTGCTGCCGCTTCAATGTTCGCCCCTTCAAAAGGCTCTACACGGAAGAAGTAGGTGTGATCGGGATATACGAAGCCTTTTTCGTCCATGGCAATCGTGGTGGCGGCGATTTCCAGCAGGGCGTCAGTGGCAGAGTTGAAACCACCGGTTTCAACGTCGACAACGACTGGCAGGTACCCACGGAAGCGGGCAGCCATCGGGTGGCGTGAACCACCGCCGCCTTGACCTTCCTGTTCGTCGTCGTAATGGTCTTCACTCACGCGTGTTCCTCCAGCAGGCGCCAGCGCAGTTTTTCACCGGCGCGCAGCGGGATAACGGTCAGCTCGCCAAATGGCAGGCTGGTAGGGGCGGTCCACTCCTCGCGGACCAGGGTGATGCGATCGGTATTCGCCGGCAGGCCATAAAACCTCGGGCCGTTAAGGCTGGCGAAGGCTTCGAGCTTGTCCAGCGCGTTGCGTTGTTCGAAGGCCTCGGCGTACATCTCGATGGCCGCATAAGCGGTGTAGCAACCTGCGCAACCGCACGCTGCTTCTTTTGCGTGCTGGGCGTGCGGCGCCGAATCGGTACCCAGGAAGAACTTGGCGCCGCCACTGGTGGCGGCGTCGAGCAGGGCTTCCTGGTGCGTATTACGCTTGAGGATCGGCAGGCAGTAGAAGTGCGGCCGAATACCACCCACCAGCATGTGGTTGCGGTTGTAGAGCAGGTGATGCGCGGTGATGGTTGCACCAACGTTGGCCGGGGCCTCGTTGACGAACTGCACGGCGTCTGCGGTGGTGATGTGTTCGAACACCACCTTGAGGGTCGGGAAACGCTCGACCACTCGACGCATGTGCTCGTCGATGAAGATTTTCTCGCGATCGAAGACGTCGACATCGCTGCGGGTGACTTCGCCGTGGATCAGCAAGGGCATCCCGACTTCGGCCATGGCCTCTATCGCCGGGAAGATTTTGTCGATGCTGGTGACGCCAGAATCCGAGTTGGTGGTGGCGCCGGCCGGGTACAGCTTGGCGGCGTGCACGAATCCGCTGGCCTTGGCCTCGCGAATTTCTTCAGGCTGGGTGCGGTCGGTCAGGTACAGCACCATTAGCGGTTCGAACAGATTGCCGGATGGACGTGCGGCGAGAATCCGCTGGCGATAGCCATCGGCTTCAGCCGCATTGCGCACCGGAGGTACCAGGTTGGGCATGATGATGGCGCGACCAAAGGTGCGCGCGACATCCGCGACGGTATTGGTCAACACGGCACCATCGCGAAGATGAATGTGCCAGTCGTCGGGACGCAGCAGGGTCAGGCGGTCGGACATGAGGGGATTCCAGGCGGGTCAAACTGAGGGGAATGCTACCGGAAAAGACTCTTCCAGGCACTCGCTATCAAGTTTTGCGACAACCTTCCGATATCCAACAGGTATGCCGTAAACAAGTCGGCGTCCGTCTTTCAGTTGTCGAAGCCAGTGGAGCCTCCCGTGCGCCAGCGTTATTTAGCCTTGCTCAGTGTGTTTGCCAGCGTCCCCGCGATGGCGCTGACTTTCCAGACCCGCCTGGAGAACACCGAGTGGACGGTCGCAGGCGACAAGTTCGAATGCCGTCTTGCCCAGCCAGTCACTGACTTCGGTTCGGGTGAGTTCGTTCGCCGGGCGGGCGAGCAGGCGGTGTTTCGTCTGACTGCCTACAACTCGATGATCGGCGGTGGTTCGGCGACGTTGTTGGCTGCTGCGGCACCCTGGCAGCCGGGACGTGGCGACATCAATCTGGGTTCGGTGCGGATCGGTAGTGGCAACGTTCTGTTCAATACGTCCCAAGTCCAGGCCGGCCGCCTGCTCAGTGGTTTGCTCGACGGCCGCAGCCCGGTCATCCGGCATTCGTCCGGCGATGGGCGCATGTCGGAAGTGCGGTTGTTGCCCGTCAGGTTCAGCCAGGCGTTTAACGAGTACCAAGGGTGTGTGGCGAAGTTGCTGCCGAAGAATTTCGAGCAGGTGAGGGAGTCACAGATCGGTTTTCCCGGGGAAGGCATGGACCTCGACGCCCGCGCCAAGGCCCAGTTGCAGGTGATGCTGGAGTACATGAAGGCCGATCCAACGGTCAATCACATCGAACTTGATGGGCACTCCGACAACAGTGGCAATCGCCTGACCAACCGTGACCTGTCACGCCGTCGAGCGCTGGCAGTGATGGAGTTCTTCAAGGCCAATGGCTTCTTGGAGTCGCAGGTGACCCTGCGTTTTCACGGCGAACGGTATCCGCTGGTACCCAACAGCAGCGCCGCCAACCGGGCGAAGAACCGGAGGGTGGCCGTGCGCCTGGAGCGCGTTGCTGCGCAGAAGCCCAACCCTCAGGTCGCCCCCCAGACCACCGTACCCGGTACCGCGCCGGCAACTTCCTGACCGGCCGGTCATCGTCGCGCTCTCGACAGAATCTGTCGCTTCGTCGTCATAAGCTGTCGCGCCTCTGTAAATTAGCGCGCATGACCGGTAGACTCGACGGCTTTCCGTAGAACCCCGTGGAGTGATGGCATGGCGGACGTAAACAAGGTCGTTCTGGCGTATTCCGGCGGCCTGGACACTTCGGTGATCCTCAAGTGGCTGCAGGATACTTATAACTGTGAAGTGGTGACTTTCACCGCTGACCTGGGGCAGGGCGAAGAGGTCGAACCTGCACGCGCCAAGGCTCAGGCCATGGGCGTCAAAGAGATCTACATCGATGACTTGCGCGAAGAGTTCGTGCGCGACTTCGTTTTCCCGATGTTCCGCGCCAACACCGTTTACGAAGGCGAGTACCTGCTGGGTACTTCCATCGCTCGTCCGTTGATCGCCAAGCGCCTGATCGAAATCGCCAACGAAACCGGCGCCGACGCCATTTCTCACGGCGCCACCGGCAAAGGTAACGACCAGGTTCGTTTCGAACTCGGCGCCTATGCCTTGAAGCCTGGTGTGAAAGTGATCGCTCCGTGGCGCGAGTGGGACTTGCTGTCCCGTGAGAAGCTGATGGATTACGCCGAGAAGCATGCGATTCCGATCGAGCGTCACGGCAAGAAGAAATCTCCATACTCGATGGATGCCAACCTGCTGCACATCTCCTATGAAGGCGGCGTCCTGGAAGACACCTGGACCGAGCACGAAGAAGACATGTGGAAATGGACCGTCTCTCCGGAGAAGGCTCCAGACAAGGCGCAATACCTGGAACTGACCTACCGCAACGGCGACATCGTCGCGCTGGACGGCGTCGAAATGACCCCGGCCACCGTGCTGGCGACCCTCAACCGCATCGGTGGCGAACACGGCATTGGTCGCCTGGATATCGTCGAGAACCGCTACGTGGGTATGAAGTCCCGTGGCTGCTACGAGACCCCTGGCGGCACTATTATGCTGCGTGCCCACCGGGCGATCGAATCGATCACCCTGGATCGTGAAGTGGCTCACCTCAAAGACGAGCTGATGCCTAAATACGCCAGCCTGATCTACACCGGTTACTGGTGGAGCCCTGAGCGTCTGATGCTGCAACAGATGATCGACGCATCCCAGGCCCATGTGAATGGCGTCGTGCGTCTGAAACTGTACAAAGGCAATGTGATCGTCACCGGTCGCAAGTCTGACGAATCGTTGTTCGATGCCAATATCGCGACGTTCGAAGAAGACGGCGGAGCCTACAACCAGGCCGACGCAGCGGGCTTTATCAAGCTCAACGCGCTGCGCATGCGCATTGCCGCGAACAAGGGTCGCAAGCTGTTCTGAGCCTTGTAAGCCAATGAATCAAAGGCCTTGTCATCGACAAGGCCTTTTTTTTGAAATGGTTTCTGCCTGACCTCAGCGGCATCCGTTGGGTTGCGTGTATTCATTGCCGTCTCGCCCTATTTGCCTGAGAACTCTGCAGCGCTGCTGCCCACTTCGGTTGACGGGGCAGGCTGGGCTATTACCCGCAGTTCTTTCGAACTCGAGTTGAAGGATATGCAGCTCATGCTGCCGCCGTATTTCTTCGTGGGTTTCATTATTAAGCACTTGCTCAGCAATGCCTGCGAGGCCGTCGATGTAATGCAGACGACCAGATGCGCACGTTTACCCTGTATCTGTTGAATGTCCTTGAGTCTGGAGCGGATCTCGGCCTTGCGGTTGTCCGTGCGCATATCGACCACGTACAGGTCCTTGATCCGTTCGGACAGGCGGACAAAGCATTCCGCCAGGCACGATGCCTCAGGTATTTCTGGCTCTCTGTTGGGAGGTAGGGGGTCAGGGCGTTCATCGCCTGTCAGTTTCATGAAGTGTTCATCCGACTTGAAATCGGAAGGCGCGTAGAGTGAGCGGTAGTTGAAGTTTAATGTGGCAAAAAACAAGAACAGCAAGTAGAACGGAAAGCTAATCAAAAACCAGACATATATCTCTCGATCATCATCGTCGAGAAAGGGCAATGACACTACGGCGGAGGCTTCAGACAATGTTGCGAATATCGCAATTATTGACATGGGGTTGGTCAGTTGTTGCTTTAGTCTGTCCATGGCTTTTACTCGTTTGGTTGTATATTTACTCAGTAAATGGTTTAAAAATTGTGGGTGTTGGACGTTCGATCAAGTGCGTGCCGTGTCGTTGTTTTAATATGCCCGTTTTTTACCATGATCGATTGAGGAGTTTGTCGGTAATTATTGCTCATTGTTGCCTATATATCGTGGTCGACACTCATTGAGCTTCACGTGTCTTTTGTTTTAGTGCAATTTGGAAAAGCTGCAGTAAACGCATCAATATCTGGAATTGTTATAAATCGCCGATCTCGCATTCCGATACAAAAAACTTCGGGAAAACGGATTTTGGTGGTCGGTATCATCATTCTGGTTCGATCAACTCAAGGATTTTTTGTAGGAATTTTCCTTATGTTTTGTAGGGCATGTCTCTTGGTGAGGGTGCGCGGGGGGCGCACTGTGCCACGGGTGAAACGACTAGGCTATTGTGCTGGCTCTAAAAATTCGAACAGCGAAAATTGGACCTGCCCATGAATAAAGTGCTGATCGTGGATGATCACCCCGTCATTCGTCTTGCGGTGCGTATGCTGATGGAACGTCATGGCTACGAAGTCGTTGCAGAAACGGATAATGGCGTCGACGCATTGCAACTTGCCCGAGACCATATGCCTGATATTGTCATCCTGGATATCGGAATACCGAAGTTGGACGGGTTGGAAGTCATTGCGCGCCTGGCATCCTCTTCAATGCCGATGAAAGTACTGATATTGACTTCACAGGCACCAGGGCATTTTTCCATGCGTTGCATGCAGTCGGGCGCTGCCGGATATGTCTGCAAACAGCAGGATCTCACGGAGCTGCTAAGTGCGATCAAGGCTGTACTGTCGGGCTACAGTTACTTTCCCAATCAGGCGCTGCATACCGTGCGCTCCAGTCTGGGCAATGCCAGTGAAGCTGATATGGTGGACAGACTATCGGGGCGTGAAATGATGGTCTTGCAACAATTGGCAAAAGGAAAAACCAACAAGGAAATTGCCGATGGAATGTTTCTGAGCAACAAGACCGTCAGCACTTATAAAACCCGCTTGCTCCTTAAACTCAATGCACGCTCGCTGGTCGACCTGATCGAGTTGGCTCAACGCAATGGCCTGGTGTGAAGGCACGGGCGCTGGAAGGCTTCACGCAAAGTAAAAAGCCTCCGTTTCGGGAGGCTTCAGGTTTCACAAGTCAAAATCGTAATCGGCCAATTGCTTTTGCAGTCGGCGCTCCTCCAGCAAATTATCGATGGTGCGGCGCTTGCTGAGGTTGGTCTTTGCCACCTCCACCACCGGTTCGGCGTCATCAGCCTCCACAGAGGTAAAATCGTCTTCGACGTCCAATTGCTCTTTGCCAGTGCTCATAAGTTAACTCCAGGCTAAAGATGCCTTTGGCGCCTCTTATATCGATAATCTCTCAGCGGGTAAAAAAGATTTTTTCAATCGGTCGATAAAGAAAGCTAATAGCCACTCAATCGTCCGAAGTCTTGTGCTTGTATTCGCACAGGTCTTCGATGCGGCAACTGCCACACCGTGGCTTGCGGGCGAGGCACACATAGCGACCATGGAGGATCAGCCAGTGGTGGGAATCGAGCAGGTATTCCTTGGGCACAAATTTCATCAACTTTGTTTCGACCTCCACCACGTTCTTGCCCGGAGCGATTCCCGTTCGGTTGCTGACCCGGAAAATGTGAGTGTCCACAGCCATGGTCAGTTGCCGAAATGCGGTGTTGAGCACCACATTCGCAGTTTTGCGACCCACGCCGGGTAGCGCCTCAAGTTCCTCGCGGGTTTGCGGTACTTCGCCACCGTGGCGTTCCACCAACAAGCGACAGGTCTCGATGACATTCTTCGCCTTGCTGTTGAACAGGCCGATGGTCTTGATGTACTCCGACAGACCCTCGACGCCCAACGCATGGATAGCCGCCGGGGTATTGGCGACGGGATAAAGCCTGGCTGTGGCCTTGTTGACACCCACGTCGGTTGACTGCGCCGAGAGGATTACCGCAATCAGCAGTTCGAACGGGGAAGAGTAGGCTAGCTCGGTTTTCGGCTCCGGGTTGTCTTCGTGGAGCCTGCGGAACATTTCCAGACGTTTTGCGGCATTCATGGGCTGTGCGTTTCCTCGCAGGGTCAATTCGATGGCATTGGTCGGGCCCAGGCTTGCCAGGCAGCGATCAGCAGTCCCAGCAGAATGAACCCGCCGGGGGCCAGTGTGGCCAGGCGTAGTCCGCTGTCGCCAAGCAGTTCGCGCAGCAGGCCCAGGCCGACCATCAATGCGCCAAATACCGCACCTTGGCGTAGTCGATCACGCCATGGGCGCTGATGAAATCCGGTGTGTTCCAGCACCACGCATTGCAAGGCAATCAGTCCTGAGTACAGTCCAATCTGCTGGTGCCACTGCAGGGCCCAAGCCTGCATGGCCAATCGCATGCAGCTGGTGAGCGTCGCCGCAAGGATCACTGCGGCTATCAGGCGGCTCGCGGGTACCAGTCGGTTGCGCAGCCCTGCCATGGCCAGGCCGAATGCGCTGCTGACTACGACGAATATCAGCCATACGCCCAGAGCTGGCATCCACGAATGTGTGGCACCGATCAGCGGCGTCAACATCAGGGCGTTCAGCAAGGATGACCTGGTCATTGGCCACTACCTCCAATCAATGCCTGTCGATGTTCATCGAAATAGCCTAAAGCGTCGTGGATGGCATTGATCGCCGCCCGTGACGTGATGGTTGCGCCAGCAATCTGATCGAACTGCCCCTGATCCTTTTTCAGTGCCCATCCCGTGTCGACGGGGTCGGTTCCAGACCTGCCGGTAAAAACCTGCAGCCACCCCTGCGGCCAGTCTGCGATGTGAGCGCCGAGTCCCGGGGTTTCCGAATGCTTGAGCGTCTTTACACCCAGCAGCCTGCCATCGGGACTGATGGCGATCATCAAATCAATGCTGCCCGCATAACCCAGGGTCTGGCTGCGCAGCAACACGGCGATGACCTGGTCGGATCGCGTCGCGCGATAGCCACCGAGCAGGGTGCTATGGGCCAATTTAACGTCGGCGAGGCTAAGCGGTTGCTCCAGTGGCTGATTGTCATAACTGTCAGGTGCGAGCATATCGAGCAGCGTATGAGTGTCGAGCATGCGTTGCTGCTCGGTAATATGCGGTGCTGCAGTCTGCTGGACAAGCCAGGTGATGCCCGTGCCCAAGGTCGCCAGTAACGCCAGGGTCGCAACGCTCCTGGTTCTATTCATGGCGCAAGCCTTCCCTGCCGGGACGCGACAAGTCGCTCCAGCGCGGGCACGCATAGATTCATCAGCAGCACGGCAAACGCCACGCCATCGGGATAGCCACCCCAGGTTCGAATCAGATAGGTCAACAGCCCCACGCCCGCGCCAAACAGCAGGCGTGCACCAGGGGTCCTGGGTCCGGACACCGGTTCGGTAGCGATGAAAAACGCACCCAGCATGCTCGCGCCGGTCAGCAGGTGGAACAGCGGCGAGCCGTTGGAATCAGAGCCTGAGCCGTTCCAGCACAGCAGGCTGATGACGAACAGACTCGCCAGCATCCCCGCCGGCGCGTGCCAGGTGAACACCCGGCGTTGCAGCAAAAAAACGCCGCCGGCGAGGAAGGCCAGGTTGACCCATTCGACGCCGTGGCCGCCGTAGTGGCCGAACGCCGGATTAGCCGTGAACAGCTCGTCCATGGTCAGGCTTTTATTGATTCGCAGACTGTCCAGCGCAGTGGCTTGAGCCCAGGCATCCGGCGCTTGATCCAGGCCGACACCGAAGACGTGCTGCATGCCTTTCAACAGGTCCATGCCATGTGAGGCCGGCCAATGGGTCAGATGTTGCGGGAAACTTACCATCACCAAGGCAAAGCCGAGCATTGCCGGGTTGAATGGATTACTGCCAACGCCACCATACAGGTGCTTGCCGAAGATCATTGCGCAGAGGGCGGCGCTGACGGTCACCCACCAGGGACAATACGGTGGCAGGGTCAGTGCCAGGAGTGTCGCCGTGACTAGCGCGCTGCCGTCTTGCAGGGTTGGCCACAGCGGGCGTTTGCGCAGTCGCAGCACCAGCGCTTCAGCAAACAGCACGGCAATGCCTGCCAGTACCAGGTTGATCAGCGTGCCCCAGCCGTACAGCCAGAACATCACTGCCATACCGGGCAGCAGCGCCGACAGCACCAGCTTCATCGCCTGCTGCAAGCGCCCATCGACCGGTTCAAGGGGTGGCATGGGCGTGCACCAGTTTGGCCAAGGCCTGCTCGGCGGCTTCGAACTGCTGCTGCAGTACGATCAACTGCGATTGCTGATCAAAGGTTGGGGGATGCCCAAACGCCTTCAGTGATTTGTTCAGTTGCGCGCGGCTCATGGCCACTTCAATCTTGGCCTTTTTCAACGCCGCATCAGCGCCTGCTGCCTTCTGCGCGCGAACCCGCTCGAGGGCGGCCTGTACCGGATCTTGCGCAACCTCGTTAGTCTGGGGCGCGGCCTTTTGTGCACGGGCTTGTCGTTCGGCGATTCTCTGTTGTTCCTCTCGATGCAAACGCGCATTGCGCTGTTCGAAGCGGCCGCGTGCGTGATTGCGTTTGGCGGCTCGTGTGCGTTGTTCTTCAAGGCTTATGGCCAGCCCACCGACGACCGGCACGATAGTTTTCAGTGGCAACGGCCGCATCTCGATGCAGTCCACCGGGCAGGGCGCCACGCAGAGGTCGCACCCGGTGCACTCGTCGATGATCACGGTGTGCATCAATTTCGCTGCACCGACAATCGCGTCGACCGGGCACGCTTGGATGCACTTGGTGCAACCAATGCACTCGGCTTCCCGGATGTAGGCGATTTGCGCAGGCGCCGAGCCGCGGCTGATGTCCAGCTCCAGCACTGGAACCTTTAGCAGATCGGCGAGTGCGGCAATGGTCTCGTCGCCACCGGGCGGGCATTTATTGATCGGCTCGCCGGCGGCGATGCCTTCGGCGTAGGGCTTGCATCCTGGATGGCCGCACTTGCCGCATTGGGTCTGCGGCAGAAGGGCGTCGATGCGTTGAATCAGACTCATGTTTTGATCAGTCCGCTGAATCCGAGAAAAGCCACTGCGATCAGTCCGGCGCCGATCAGGTCGATCGGCAGGCCGCGGAAGGGCAGGGGGACATCATTATCAAGTGTACGTTGGCGCAAGTCGCTGAACAGGCTCAGTACCAGCCAGAAGCCCAAACCCGCGCCCAGGCTGAGTGCGCTGGCGCGCCAAATACCCAGGTCGTCCCGGGCGTTCATCAGCATCAGGCCCAGAATGGCGGCATTGCTCAATATCAGTGGCCACAATCGGTCAAAGCACAGCTGCGGTAATGCAGCAGACAGCAGCTTCAATAGCGGGCTGATCAGCAACACGCTCAGCGGCAGGAATACCAACAGTTCCAGCGAACTCAAGTGCAAGGGCGCCATCAGCCACCAATGGAGCGCATGAGCGAGCATGCCGGCGATCAACATCAGGCTTGTCGTGGCTATCCCCAGCGCATGCACCTGGCGGCGCTCGGCTGCCAGCAGCGGATCGACGCCCAGCGGCCAGTGCAACACGAAATTGTTGATCAGGGCTGCGCTGACAAGCGTAAGAATAATCTCGGTCATGATCGTCCGATGTTGCAGGCTGCTGAGTATCTGCGTAGGAGCCGATTTCAGAGACAGTATGGGCCAGACATGAAAATCCCACAGTCATGCCGGGCACGACTGTGGGATCGGTCGAGCAGATCGAATCCTACTTGATGCGCTGACCCGGCTTGGCGCCGCTGTCGGGGCTCAGCAGGTAGATTTCTTCACCACCAGGACCGGCCGCCATCACCATGCCTTCGGAGATGCCGAACTTCATTTTTCGTGGCTTGAGGTTGGCGACCATCATGGTCAGGCGACCATTGAGCTTGGACGGATCCGGATAAGCGCTCTTGATCCCGGAGAACACATTGCGCTGCTCATCACCGATGTCCAGGGTCAGGCGCAGCAGTTTGTCGGCACCTTCCACGGCTTCGGCCTTGAGGATTAGCGCGACTCGCAGATCGACTGCGTCAAAGGCACCGAACTCGATTTCCGGCGACAACGGATCCCTGGTCAACTCGCCATTGCCGACCGGTGCAGCTTCGCCGGTGTCGGTGGCGCTGGCGGTCAGGTCTTCTTTCGAGGCGTCGGTCATGGCTTGCACTTTTACCGGGTCGATGCGAGTCATCAACGGCTTGAACTCGTTCAGTTGGTGGTTGCTGAGCAGGGTGGAGTGATCGTTCCAGGTCAGCGGCGCGACGTTCAGGAACGCCTCGGCGTCGGCGGCCAGCAACGGCAGCACCGGTTTGAGGAATATCACCAGTTGGCGGAACAGGTTGATGCCCAAGGCGCAGATGGCCTGGACTTCGTCCTGCTTGCCTTCCTGCTTGTTCAGCGACCACGGTGCCTTGTCGGCGATCCAGGCGTTGGCGCGGTCCGCCAGGCCCATGATCTCGCGCATGGCGCGGGCAAAGTCGCGGGCCTCGTAGGCCTCGGCGATGCTTGGCGCGGCCGCCAGGAAGGCGTCGGTCAGTTCCGGCGCGGCATTACCCGCGACCAGCACACCGGCGTTGCCTTTCTGGATGAAACCGGCGCAACGGCTGGCGATGTTGACGACTTTGCCCACCAGGTCGGAGTTGACCTTTTGCACGAAGTCTTCGAGGTTCAGGTCCAGGTCATCGACGCCGCGGCCCAGCTTGGCCGCGTAGTAGTAACGCAGGTATTCCGGCGACAGGTGGTCCAGGTAGGTCCGGGCCTTGACGAAGGTCCCGCGGGACTTGGACATTTTCTGACCGTTGACGGTCAGGTAGCCGTGCACGTTGATGCCGGTCGGCTTACGGAAACCGGCGCCTTCGAGCATCGCTGGCCAGAACAGGGCGTGGAAGTTGACGATGTCCTTGCCGATGAAGTGGTACAGCTCGGCGGTGGAGTCCTTGGCCCAGAACGCGTCGAAGTCCAGGTCTGGACGCCGGGCGCAGAGGTTTTTGAAGCTGGCCATGTAGCCGATTGGCGCGTCCAGCCAGACGTAAAAGTACTTGCCTGGCTCGCCCGGGATCTCGAAACCGAAGTACGGCGCATCGCGGGAAATGTCCCACTGTTGCAGGCCGGCATCCAGCCACTCGGCGATCTTGTTCGCCACGGCGTCCTGAAGCGTGCCGCTGCGGGTCCAGGTCTGGAGCATGTCCTGAAAGTCCGGCAGCTTGAAGAAGAAGTGCTGGGAATCCTTAAGCACCGGGGTCGCACCGGAGATCGCCGACTTCGGATCCTTCAGGTCGGTCGGTGCGTAGGTCGCGCCGCATTTTTCACAGTTGTCGCCGTACTGGTCTTCAGTGCCGCATTTCGGGCAGGTGCCCTTGATGAAGCGGTCGGCCAGGAACATTTTCTTTTCCGGGTCGAAATACTGGGTGATCGAGCGCTGGGCAATGTGCCCGGCGTCACGCAACTTCAGGTAGATCTGGCTCGACAGCTCACGGTTTTCTTCGGCGTGAGTGGAGTGGAAGTTGTCGAAGTCCACCAGGAACTCGGCAAAGTCGGCGCTGTGTTCAGCCTGGACGTTGGCGATCAGTTGTTCCGGGGTAATGCCTTCCTTTTCCGCGCGCAGCATGATGGCCGAACCGTGGGCGTCGTCGGCGCAGACATAGATGCATTGATTGCCGCGGTGCTTCTGGAAACGCACCCACATATCGGTCTGGATATATTCCAGCATGTGGCCAAGATGGATCGAACCATTGGCATAGGGCAGGGCGCTGGTGACGAGGATCTTGCGTGGCTCGGACATGGGGCTCGGCTACTTGATGAAACGGAGGTCGGCCACTATAAAGCGCTGGCGCAGAATTTTCACCCCGTCAGCCTGTTTCCGGTTGCATCAAATGCCCGATCCTGTGAACAAGCATTTTGAGCTCGAAAATGCTTTTGTGGCCAGGGAGCTTGCTCCCGCTGGGTGGCGAAGCCGCCCCAAACCCTGCAACTCAGCTGTGTCAGAAGGATCACGCCAACCTGATTGCACCTGCTGCGCGGTCGAGCGGGAGCGAGCTCCCTCGCCACAGGAAGTATTCCAGTCACAGCAATCTGTTCGCCACAAATGCATGTCCGGCGTACGATACCCGCCTGTTTTTCCAGTCTTGCTATCGGAGTTGCCCATGAGCGCCGTCAATCGCGCAGCGGTGGAAGCCGTCCTTCGCCAATACACCGACCCTTACCTGAATCAGGACCCGGTCAGCGCCGGGTGCGTACGCCACATCGATATCCAGGGTGATCGCGTCAGCGTGCAGCTCGAACTGGGCTATGCCGCCGGTCTGTTCAAGAGTGGCTGGTCGCAGATGCTGCAGATGGCGATCAAAGGTCTCCATGGAGTCGCCAGCGCCCGCGTTGATATCACCAGCGTCATCGCCGCGCACAAGGCTCAGGCGCAGATTCCAGGCCTGGCCAATGTGAAGAACGTCGTTGCCGTAGCCTCTGGCAAAGGTGGCGTAGGCAAGTCAACCACTGCCGCCAACCTGGCGCTGGCGCTGGCGCGTGAAGGCGCCAAGGTCGGGATTCTCGACGCGGACATCTATGGTCCGAGCCAGGGCATCATGTTCGGTATTGCTGAAGGCACCCGCCCAAAGGTCAAGGATCAGAAATGGTTCGTGCCGATTGAGTCCCATGGCGTTGAAGTGATGTCCATGGCGTTCCTGACCGACGACAACACGCCGATGGTCTGGCGCGGCCCGATGGTTTCCGGGGCCTTGCTGCAACTGGTGACTCAAACCGCCTGGGGCGACCTGGATTACCTGATCATCGACATGCCACCAGGCACCGGCGACATCCAGCTGACCTTGGCGCAGAAAGTCCCGGTGGCCGGTGCCGTGATCGTCACCACGCCCCAGGACCTGGCTTTGCTCGATGCACGCAAAGGCGTCGAGATGTTCCGCAAGGTCAACATCCCGGTGTTGGGTGTGGTAGAAAACATGGCCGTGCACATCTGCTCCAACTGCGGGCATGCCGAGCATCTGTTCGGCGAAGGCGGTGGGGTGAAGCTGGCCAATCAGTACGGCGTTGAATTGCTGGCCTCGTTGCCACTGGCGATGGCCATCCGCGAGCAGGCCGATGGCGGCAAGCCCACAGTGATCGCCGAGCCGGACAGCCCGATTGCGCTGGTTTACCAGGAACTCGCCCGCCACGTTGGCGCGCGGATTGTGCTGCAGGAAGCCGTGACACCGGCGATGCCGAACATCACCATCAGCGACGATTGATAAGCTGAAACAGGCCCCCTGTAGGAGCGAGCTTGCTCGCGATGGACGTAAACGAAGACGCGTTCTTTCTGATAACACGCGCCGACTTTGGGTTCATCGCGAGCAAGCCCGCTCCCACAGTTATTTTTGCGTCGGTCTTAGATGCGCAACCCGCCATCCATCTCCAGAATCCGACCGGTGTAGTAGTCGTTCTCGAAAATGTACGCCGCCGAATGGGCGATCTCGTCCGGTTTACCCATGCGCTTGAGTGGAATCCCGGCGGTCATTTTCTCCAGCGCTTCCGGCTTCATGCCCAGGGTCATCTCGGTTTCGATAAAGCCTGGCGCAATGCCCGCCACCCGAATACCGTAGCGCGCCAGTTCCTTGGCCCAGGTCACTGTCGCCGCGGCGACACCGGCCTTGGCGGCGGAGTAGTTGGTCTGGCCGACGTTGCCAGCCCGGGAAATCGACGAGATATTGATGATCGCACCGTTGTTCTTCAGCTCGACCATTTTTGCCGCGACCTCACGGGTGCACAGGAACACGCCGGTCAGGTTGACGTCGATGACGGCTTGCCACTGGGCCAGGCTCATCTTGGTCATTTCGCCATCCTTGACCTTCAACAACAGCCCGTCGCGCAGGATACCGGCGTTGTTGATCAAGCCATGGATTGCACCGAAATCCTCGGCCACCTGGGCGACCATGTGTGTCACCTGCTCTTCATTGGCGACGTTGCACAGGTAGGCACGGGCCTCGATCCCTTTGGCCTTGCATGCGGCGACAGCGGCGTCGAGTTTTTCCTGGTTCAAGTCCACCAGCGCCAATTTGGCGCCTTTTGTTGCGAAATACT
Organism: Pseudomonas violetae; assembly: GCF_023072615.1. Lineage (GTDB taxonomy): Bacteria > Pseudomonadota > Gammaproteobacteria > Pseudomonadales > Pseudomonadaceae > Aquipseudomonas > Aquipseudomonas violetae. The sequence continues at coordinate 62,849 of NZ_JAKNRW010000010.1, read as the reverse complement.
CAGCCATCGAACGGCCTAAACCCTGGCAACCGCCAGTGATAATGATTACTTTGTCAGTGAGTTGCATTCGCATGCCCCGGTTGCAGTTGGAGTGGTCTTCCTTCTAGAGAGCCTCTCTCATACCTGCACCGGTCGTGGACGGGTTGCACATGAGAATTGCCCGATGGCGAACTGGAAACTTATCCCCAGGCGCCCGTCCGTTTTTTCGACGGATTCTATATAAGGAGTCATAAATTGAGCGTTGAAGCGGCCAAGAATGCCCGAGAATTGCTTCTCAAGGAATACCGTGGGGTGCTGTCGACCCACTCCAAGGCCATGCCCGGGTTCCCGTTCGGCTCGGTCGTCCCATATTGCCTGGACGAGCAGGGCCGGCCGCTGATCCTCATCAGTCGCATCGCCCAGCACACCCATAACTTGCAAAAAGATCCGAAATGTTCGCTGTTCGTGGGCGAGCGTGGCGCTGAAGACGTGCAAGCCGTCGGTCGCCTGACCTACCTCGCCGAAGCCGAAAAGCTGGAAGATTGCACGGCCATCGAGGCCGCTGCCGAGCGTTATTATCGCTATTTCCCGGATTCGCAGAATTATCACAAGGCGCATGATTTTGACTTCTGGGTGCTCAAACCCGTGCGTCATCGTTACATCGGCGGTTTTGGGGCGATTCATTGGGTGGATCAACTGACCTTGGCCAACCCCTTTGCGGGCAAGGCGGAAGTGAGCATGGTCGAACACATGAACGCCGATCACAGCAAAGCCATCGCGCACTATGTCGAACTGGCCGGTTTGCCGAAAACCGAGCCCGCCCTGCTGGCCGGTATCGATACCGAAGGCATGCACCTGCGTATCGCACAGAGCGTGTATTGGCTGCCGTTCCAAGCGCCGTGTAATACGCCGACACAAGTGCGCGAAGCCTTGGTTTTTCTGGCTCACGCCGAGCATTGGCCAAAAAATGCAGAGGCCAGCGCTTGAATTCACGAAACCGCGACGTCATCTAGGGATTACTGGCAAGGCATTCTTGCGTTGAGGAACCATTTGATGCGCCCTTTTTTATTGCTCTTTGTACTGTTTCCGGTGTTGGAGCTGTTCGTATTCGTCAAGGTGAGTGGGGCGATCGGGTTTTTCCCGGCCCTGCTCCTGGTGATTCTCGGCTCGATGCTCGGCGTGTTCGTGCTGCGTATCGCCGGGCTGGCCACTGCGTTGCGTGCTCGTGAAAGCCTGAACCGCGGCGAACTGCCAGCGCAGACGATGCTTGAAGGCTTGATGCTGGCACTGGCCGGCGGTCTGTTGATCCTGCCGGGTTTCGTCACCGACGTTCTGGGCCTGATCATGCTGTTGCCTATCTCCCGTCGATTGCTGGCCAACAAAATGCGCCAGCGCGCCGAAGAAGCGGCGATCCGTCAGCGCGCATTTGCTGACGACCTGCAGCCTCGGGGCGGTCCCGCCCCACAGCAGCCGTTGGGCCGTGAGCCCGATGTGATTGAAGGCGAGTTCGAACACCGCGATTCCAAGTAACATCTTCAAACGATACGGCACCCTCGGGTGCCGTGTTCATTTACAGGGTCAAGCAAAAAAATTTTCGATGCCCGCCCTTGTAATAAGCTTGTGCGCCCTTATGTAACGGTCACCGCAAGGTTTCTGGCGATCACGCCAGACAGACTTCCGCGTCACGCTCGTCGAGACGCACCCGGCACCGCCGGATTTGTTAAACCCGCCGGGACTACACCGGCCGATGAAAACCACAATTAGGAGAGATCGACAATGAAGCTTCGTCCTCTGCATGACCGCGTCGTCATCCGTCGCAGCGAAGAAGAAAAGAAAACCGCTGGCGGTATCGTCCTGCCAGGTTCGGCTGCTGAAAAAGCCAACAGCGGCGAGATCCTCGCTGTCGGTACCGGCCGCGTGCTGGACAACGGTGAAGTGCGTGCACTGGCCGTGAAAGTGGGTGACAAGGTTGTGTTCGGTCCGTACTCCGGCAGCAACACCGTGAAAGTCGACGGCGAAGACCTGTTGGTAATGGCTGAGAACGAGATTCTCGCTGTTATCGAAGGCTGATACCCCGCTCATTTTCCCGCTACTACAAAGTATTTAAGGAATATCGATCATGGCTGCTAAAGAAGTTAAATTCGGCGATTCCGCCCGCAAGAAAATGCTCGCCGGTGTGAACGTCCTGGCTGACGCGGTAAAAGCGACCCTGGGCCCTAAAGGCCGTAACGTGATCATCGAGAAGAGCTTCGGCGCTCCGACCATCACCAAGGACGGCGTGTCCGTTGCCAAAGAAATCGAGCTGAAAGATCGCTTCGAAAACATGGGCGCGCAGCTGGTCAAAGACGTTGCCTCTCGTGCCAACGATGACGCAGGCGACGGCACCACCACCGCTACCGTTCTGGCTCAGTCGATCGTCAACGAAGGCCTGAAAGCCGTCGCTGCCGGCATGAATCCGATGGACCTCAAGCGCGGTATCGACAAAGCGACCATCGCTATCGTCAAAGAGCTGAAAGCCCTGTCCAAGCCTTGCGCTGACACCAAGGCGATCGCTCAGGTCGGCACCATCTCGGCCAACTCCGACAGCTCCATCGGCGACATCATTGCCGAAGCCATGGAAAAAGTCGGTAAAGAAGGTGTGATCACCGTTGAAGAAGGCTCGGGCCTGGAAAACGAACTGTCGGTTGTTGAAGGCATGCAGTTCGACCGCGGCTACCTGTCCCCGTACTTCGTCAACAAGCCAGAGACCATGACTGCCGAGCTGGACGGTCCGCTGATCCTGCTGGTCGACAAGAAAATCTCGAACATCCGCGAAATGTTGCCAGTACTGGAAGCCGTTGCCAAAGCCGGCCGTCCACTGCTGATCGTGGCCGAAGACGTTGAAGGCGAAGCCCTTGCGACTCTGGTTGTGAACAACATGCGTGGCATCGTTAAAGTCGCAGCCGTCAAGGCTCCAGGCTTCGGCGACCGTCGCAAGGCCATGCTGCAGGACATCGCTGTCCTGACCGGCGGTACCGTTATCTCCGAAGAGATCGGTCTGAGCCTGGAAAGCACTACCCTGGAACACCTGGGTAATGCCAAGCGCGTGATCCTGTCCAAAGAAAACACCACCGTAATCGACGGTGCTGGCGTTGAGGCTGATATCCAGGCTCGCGTTCTGCAGATCCGTCAGCAAGTGGCCGACACTTCGTCCGACTACGACCGTGAAAAACTGCAAGAGCGTCTGGCCAAGCTGTCCGGCGGCGTTGCAGTGATCAAGGTTGGCGCTGGTTCCGAAGTAGAAATGAAAGAGAAGAAAGCCCGCGTTGAAGACGCCCTGCACGCTACTCGTGCAGCCGTTGAAGAAGGCGTGGTACCTGGCGGCGGCGTGGCACTGGTCCGCGCTCTGCAGGCTATCTCCGAACTGAAAGGCGACAACGCCGATCAAGACGTTGGTATCCAGTTGCTGCGTCGCGCTGTTGAAGCGCCGCTGCGCCAGATCGTTGCCAACTCCGGCGACGAGCCAAGCGTAGTGGTCGACAAGGTCAAGCAGGGTTCGGGTAACTACGGTTACAACGCTGCTACCGGTGAATACGGCGACATGATCGAAATGGGCATCCTTGACCCGGCTAAAGTGACTCGTTCGGCGCTTCAGGCAGCAGCTTCCATCGCCAGCCTGATGATCACCACCGAAGCCATGATCGCCGAGATCAAGGACGACGCTCCAGCTGGCGGCGGCATGCCAGACATGGGCGGCATGGGCGGCATGGGCGGCATGATGTAATCCAGCCTTACCCCTTACATAAAAACCCCGCCTGCGTGAAGCCGGCGGGGTTTTTTATTGGCTGTTATAAAGACAAAGTCGTTTGATCTTGTGTCAGGTGCCTACAGGTGCTGTCTTGGCAACCGCTTCAACCCCGGAAGCCGGCCTGTACAGAATGTAGTAATACGAACCCAGACATATCAGCCAGCAGAAAATCGCTGTCCACACGTTATGCGAAAAGAAGTGTGCGCCCTGCATCATCCGGCCCAGCGAAAAAACCATGCCCAAGCCAAAGGCGAATATAAATGCCTGCCGCGCCAGGCGCGGGCGACGATCACGCAGTGCGAAGAACAAGGCGAACAAGGTAAAACCGGTGGCCGCATGCCCACCCGGCCAGCACCGGCCAGGTTTGTTGGTGGCAGGCCGCGGGCTGAGCAGTTCGCTATAGGTCTCGTGCCCGCCGAACTGCTCCAGGCTCCAGGGGCACTGCACGGCCGTGACCGCTTTCATGGGAGTGACAAAGGAAGTTGCCAGCGCCAGTGACAGGACCAGACAGCCCAGCTCGCGCTTGAACGGCTTTAGCCTGTCTATGAAAAACGTCCCGATGAAGCCCAATATGGCGAACACCGAAAAGCCGATAACCACCTGCTTGGCGCGGTCATGCAGGATGTTCTCCAGCCAGTAGCTATGACGTCCGATGAAGTCCCCGGCTACAGGATCGTAAAACAACCTGGCCAGGTCCATGTCCAGGGACGTCAGTTCGAGCAACACCAGAACGATCGCCGCAATGGCGGGAACCCCCAGGCACACCCAGAAATTGAGAGGGCGCGAGATGGGGCGAACAACAGTTGATGGCATGGGTGGATCCTGAACAAAGGAAAAAGCCCCGGGGCATCAGCCCGGGGACATTCGGTTAAGGTTCGCCGACTTGGAGGTCGCCCTCCTTGGGCACTTTCCAGCCAAGCAGCTGTTGCTTGAAGCCATAGCTGGCGGTTTGGTAATAGGTAATGGCGCGAGTGATCAGCGGGTCGCTGGCTTGTGCCTTCGACTCGCGGCTTTCGGTCAGCGCATCGTCATGCCGGCGCAGCCCTTGGCGCGGGCTGAGGATCGCCAGGTCTTTACCGTCGAACAGCCCCAAGTGTTGATAGTTGCCGACGACCACCCGAGGTGGCAGCGGATTGTCCTGCAACAGATTGCGGCCAAAGAATGTCGATTGGTAGTCCATGTTCAGCAGACCCAGCAGGGTGGGTGCCAGATCAATCTGGCTGGCCAATTGCGCGTTTTCCCGGGCGTCAATCAGTTTCGGCGCATAGATGAACAAGGGAATCTGATAGTTGCTGATCGGTAAGTCTTCTTTGCCGGCGCTGCCCGCTGTGTGGTCGGCGACGAACACGAAAATCGTATTGTCGAACCAAGGCTTCTGGCGCGCTTGCTCAAGGAACTGGCCGATGGCGTAGTCAGTGTACTTCACCGCGCCGTCGCGTCCGTTGCCGGACTTGATGTCGATCCGGTTATCAGGGTAGGTGTAAGGGCGATGGTTGGAGGTGGTCATCAGTTGCAGCAGGAATGGCTGCTGCTTGGCGTAATCGGCGTCGGCCAGTTTCAGAGTCTGGTTATAGAGGTCTTCGTCGGCCATCCCCCAGGCGTTCTTGAAGTGAATCTCTGCTTCATCGACGCTGCTCTGATCGACCACGCGATAACCGTTGCCGCTGAAAAACGCATTCATGTTGTCGAAGTAACCGCGGCCGCCATAGACGAACACGCTGTCGTAACCGATGGCATTGAGCTGTTGGCCCAGGCTGGCGAAACCGCTTTCGCGGCCTACGCGCTTGACGATGGAGCGCCCCGGTGTCGGCGGGATGGCCAGGGTGATGGCTTCCAGACCTCGGTCGGTGCGGGTGCCGGTGGCGTAGAAATTGTTGAAGTACAGGCTCTGTTTACGCAGGGCATCCAGATTCGGCGTCAGATTTCGTTCGTCGCCGTTGCTGCCCATGTACTTGGCACTGAAGCTTTCGATGGTCACCAGCACGATGTTAGGCGTGCGCGCGGTGCCCGGGTTGTCGATGTTGCGGCGGATGTCTTGCGGGTCCTGGCCAACGAAATGCGCGTTTGGCTCGCTCAACTCTGCACGGATCTGCTGGGCAACAACATCGGGAGGCAGGGTTTTATAGAACTGTGGGTAATCCAGTTCGTTGTTCCGGAATGCGGCGAAGAACTGGTACGGGCCATTGCTCGCCAGCTCGTTCTGATAGGCGTTGCCGCCTTGGGCGCGCGGTGCGTCCTGGCTGAGCAGTTGCAGGCTCAGGCCGGCGGCGACCAACAGGCCCAAGGCATTGAGCAGGCGTCGGCGCGGCGGGGGCAGCGGGGCGTCCAGCGCGGCATTGAATGGCTTGCGCAACACGAAACTCAGGACCACGGCGAGCACCGCGAGGATGCTCAGCAACGTGCCGATCGGGTACGACTCCAGCAAGTTGTTCAACACTTCGTCGGAGTACACCAGGTAGTCCACCGCGATGAAGTTGAAGCGAACACCGAATTCGTCCCAGAACAACCATTCGGCGACGCCGGTGAACAGCATGGCGAACAGGCTGATCGTCAGCAGCCCTTGTAAAAACCACCGATGGCCCCGGCGGCGCCACAAGGCTGGCGGGCACAGAAGCAGATAAAGGCCCATCGGCAATACCGCATAGGCAAGGAAACCAAGGTCGTAAAGAAGACCGATCCCAAAAACCGACACAAAGCCGCTACCTGCCTCATCCAGGTGAGTGAGCAGCAGAACTGTTCGGGTCAAAAAGAAAATCACCAGCCAAGCACCGGTGACGAGCATTAAAAATCGTATTGGCGCAGTCTTGAAAACATCCATTAGTTACATTCCTTTTATCATCAGCCGCGCGAATTTAGCCGCATCACTGTAATGGACTTGTGAGCTGATAGTGAAAAACTTGTCAACCCCGGCCTTTGGTTGAGCGAATTGATGCCAGCGATACCCCTAGCCCTTAGCCACTTGAGGCCTTAAGCTGCGCGGGCCACGACGGCTGTTACTGTGTACCGAGGAGTACCCATGCGAATTCTGGTGGTTGAAGACAACCGCGATATCCTCGCCAATTTGGCCGATTACCTGGGGCTCAAGGGCTACACTGTGGATTGCGCGCAGGACGGTTTGTCGGGTCTGCACCTGGCCGCCACCGAGCACTACGACCTTATCGTGCTCGACATCATGTTGCCCGGCATCGACGGCTACACCCTGTGCAAACGGCTGCGTGAAGACGCGCGCCGCGACACCCCTGTGATCATGCTCACCGCCCGCGATCAACTGGACGACCGGCTGCAGGGCTTCAAGTCCGGCGCCGATGATTACCTGGTCAAACCCTTTGCCTTGTCCGAACTGGCAGCACGAATCGAAGCCGTCATGCGCCGGGCCCAGGGCGGTGGTCGCCGGACCCTGCAGGTGGGTGATTTGCAGTACGACCTCGATACCCTGGAGGTCACTCGAGAAGGGCGCCTGCTCAAACTCAACCCGGTGGGCCTGAAATTGCTCGCGGTGCTGATGCAAAAAAGTCCTCACGTACTGCGCCGGGAAATTCTCGAAGAAGCGCTGTGGGGTGATGATTGCCCGGACAGCGACAGCCTGCGCAGTCATGTCCACCAGTTGCGCCAGGTCATCGACAAGCCGTTCGCCAAACCCTTGCTGCAAACAGTGCACGGTGTCGGCTATCGCCTGGCCGAAGGTCGAGATGGAGTTTAGACAGAGCCTCGCTCAACGGATCATCATCGCCTTTGCGTTGATGAGTGCGCTGGTGGCCGGCGCCTTTGCCATGGGTATCGTCGCGACTGTGCACCTGGTCGAGGAGAAACTGATATCTGCGGGGCTGGGCGGTGACCTGCAACGCCTGCTGTTGATGGACAGTGTGGCGGACTGGAGCCACCGGCCGGAGCCAGACCAGTTGTTCTACTTCAGCGGTGGCCCGGGTGATTTTGATGTGCCCAAGGACCTGCGTCACCTGGACCCTGGATTCCACGAAGTGTTTCGCGAGCAGCTGTCGTATCACGCAATGGTTGAGGTCGTCGACGGCCGGCGGTATGTTTTGCTGCAGGACCAGAGCGATTTCGAAGAACGCGAACGGGTACTGTTTGCCGTAGTGCTGGTGGGCTTTGTCCTGAGTCTGGCGCTGGCAGTATTTCTTGGCTGGGTGCTGGCGCGCAAGGTCATGGCACCGGTGGTGCGCCTGGCCCGGCAAGTGCGCCACCGCGATCAACTGCTGGGCATGGCGCCGCCGCTCGCGCCGGACTATGCGGCTGATGAAGTGGGCGAGCTGGCCGTGGCATTCGACGCCACGCTCGGGCGCCTGCGCAAAGCGTTGACCCGGGAGCGGTTATTCACCAGTGACGTCAGTCACGAACTGCGCACGCCATTAATGGTGCTGGCCAGTTCCTGTGAACTGTTGCTCGAAAATCCCGCAATCGACCAGCGGGGGCACGCGCAGGTCGAGCGCATCGCCCGCGCCTGCGCAGAAATGCGCGAGCTGGTGCAAACCTTCCTCGTATTGGCTCGCGCGCAACGCGAGGATGCCAGCATGACGCCCCAGCAAAACCTCAGCGAAGTGGCTGACGGGTTACTCAACCTATGGCGCGAGCCGATCGAGAATAAAGGGCTGGAGCTGATTTTTGAGCCGGGCGCTCCGGTCAGCACCCGCTACAACGCCACCCTCCTGCATGCGGTGATGGGCAACTTGCTGCGTAATGCACTGCATTACACCGAACAGGGGTTCATTCGCCTGACTTTGACCGAAACGGGGTTCCTGGTGGAAGACAGTGGGGTGGGTATTCCCGAAGATAAACGCGAGGCAATGTTCGAGCCGTTTGTGCGTGGTACCGAGAAACGTGGAGAAGGCCTGGGGCTGGGGCTTTCGCTGGTGCAAAGGATTTGCGAGAACCAGGGCTGGAGCGTCAGCCTGACTAATATGGAGCCCAACGGCTGCCGATTTGAAGTAGAGCTGCATCCAGTGGATGTGAGCTGACAGACCCCTTCCTGCAACAGTGGGCCATCGCCATTATGCGCCCTATGTAAAACCCTGAAATATATCAGGGCTTGCATAACAAATCTTTCACAAAGCCATGACCTGACGCTGACACGGCCCTACCTAAGGTGATCGTCATCAGCCGTTAGGAGACTTGGTAATGGACAATCCGATCAAACTCGATTTTTCCAAAAAGTATGACGATCAACATGCTTTAAGATACCTTCAGAAACATAAGAACGGTTTAGGTCGCCGCCTGTCTCATTGGCGGGATATTCAGGTGGCGCGTAAAGCGCTGACGCTGGCGGGCGAGCCCGGACTGGTCCTTGATTTGCCCTGTGGCGCCGGACGTTTCTGGCCCTTGCTGGCTGAGAAAAGCAATCGAGTCATTATCGGGGCCGACAACTCCGAATCGATGCTGAAAGTGGCAATGCAAGCGCAACCGGCTGAAGTGGTGAAAAGGGTACAACCCTTGCAAACGTCTGCATTCGACATTGCCTTACCCGATAACGCTGTCGACAGCATTTTTTGCATGCGCCTGCTGCACCACATCGGTGAGGCCGAGCATAGATTGGCCATTTTGCGTGAGTTCGAGCGAGTCACCCGTGACAGCGTGATCATTTCGCTGTGGGTGGACGGCAACTTCAAGGCCTGGAAACGCAAGCGCTCTGAGAGCACGCGTGGGCAGGAAGGCTACCAGAACCGTTTTGTGTTACCGGTTGCTACGGTCGAAAAAGAGTTTGAGCAAGCGGGTTTTCGCATCCAGGAACGACTGGACTTTTTACCGCTCTATGCCATGTGGCGAGTTTACGTATTACGCAAGAGGTAACAGGATGGCAGTGCAATGTGCACCAGAAGCGGGTGTCGATGCCGAAGATCGGTTTGACTATTTCTGGAATCAGCGCGGTGAATGGGTAGAAGAACCCAATGTGCGTCGCGGTGGTGAAAGTGGCGTGCAGCGGGTCAGGGCCAGCGACGGGCAATTGTTGTATGCCAAGCGTCAGACCGGGCACATCTACCGCAGTTGGTTGCACCCCTTTGGTCGGCCGACAGTATTGCGCGAGCAGGATGCGCTGACCGGTCTGCACAAGATCGGCGTGCGGGTTCCGCAGATCGTGTTTTGCGGTGCCCAACGCGACCCCGTTCACAAGTGGCGTGCATTGCTGGTCACCAAGTCGCTGGATGGTTTTGAGGAAATCGAACACTGGTATGCCGGCGGTGGCCGTGCACACCATGGCGAGGCAGTTCATGACCGGGTCCTGAAGGATCTGGCGGATAACCTGGCACGCATGCACAAGAGACGCTGGCAACACAGTTGCATCTACATCAAGCACGTTTTTGTGCGTGTTAGCGGCGAAGGCGAAGCAGCCAAGGTCGAGGTCGCTCTGATCGACCTGGAGAAATGCCGACAGCGCCTGACCGCTCGTCAGGCCGCGGCCCATGACATGAAGCAATTGCGGCGCCATTCGTCGTTCAACTCGACGGACTGGCAGAAACTCGTCTATTTTTATGAGACGGCGTTTGGCAGCGCTATCAAGGGTTTATAGCGATGAAACTCGAAATTGCACGAGGTTTTTTTCTGGTAGGAGCCTTGGCAGTTGCTTCGATAGCGGTGGCGGCTTGGGAGCAGCCCCGCCCACAGGTCCTCAGTTCAGTGAGCGGTGAAGCTCACTGTCCATTGCCACGGGTTGCCAAGGCAGTCGTGGCCTCCCAGCCTGATCATGACCTGTTGCTGTTCATGTTCGGACTTTCACAGGGAATGAGGCCGCAAAGTTGACTGGATTGAAACCAAAATAAAAGGCCTCGCGTACGCGGGGCTTTTTTTTGACCTTTTTCCGCAACGACGCCGCTCCCACAAGGTTATCTGTCGTGTCAGGGTTTGTCGGGTTTGGCCAGCAACGTGTACACGCATGGCAACACAAATAGCGTAAACAACGTCCCAATCGACATACCCGTGGCAATCACCGTACCAATGTCGAACCGGCTCACAGCCCCCGCCCCCGAGGCAATGATCAACGGCACCATGCCAAAGACCATCGCGGCAGTGGTCATCAGCACCGGTCGCAAGCGAATCGCCGCAGCTTCTTCCACCGCCTCGCGTGGCGACAAGCCTTTTTCCTTGCGCAGCTGGTTGGCGAATTCAACGATCAGGATCCCGTGCTTGCTGATCAGCCCGATGAGCGTCACCAGCCCCACCTGGGTATAGATGTTCATGCTCGACCATCCCAGGAACAACGGAATCAAGGCCCCGCAAATCGACAGCGGCACCGTCACCAGAATCACCAGCGGATCGCGGAAACTCTCGAACTGCGCGGCCAGCACCAGGAAAATAATCGCCAGGGCCAGGGCAAAGGTTATCCATAGTGCGCTGCCTTCCTGGATGAATTGCCGTGAGGCACCTGCGTAGTCCACGGAAAACCCAGCCGGCGCCTCTTCCCGGGCGATCTGGCGCACGGTGTCGAGGGCTTCACCCATGCTCACCAGTGGCACTCCGGACAGGATCGCCGAGTTGAGTTGCTGGAACTGGTTGAGTTGTCGCGGACGCGCGCGGTCACTGACGGTGATCAGGGTCGACAGCGCCAGCAGCTCGCCCTTGGTGTTTCTGACATAGTAGTTGTTCAGCCAGTCGGGGTTGTCGCGGAACGGGCGCTCGACTTGGGCGATAACCTTGTAGCTGCGTCCTTCGATGGTAAATCGGTTGATCTCCGCTTCGCCGAGCAAGGTCGCCAGTGTTCCGCCCAGGTCTTGCATCGACACGCCCATCTGCGCCGCTTTGGCGCGATCGATATCCACCACCACTTCAGGTTTGTCGAACGCCAGGTCGACGTCGACAAAAGCGAACTTGCCGGACTCCATGGCTCGTTTCTTCACCCGGTCCATTACCTGCAGCAGTGACTCATAGTCGTTGGAAGAGTTGATCACGAACTGGAATGGCAGACCCTGGCCTGTACCCGGCAGGGAGGGCAGGTTGAAACCGAACACCTGCAAGCCGGAAATCCCCTCAAGCTTGGCCTGGACTTGCGGCAGGATCTCCATCTGGGTGCGGCTGCGCTCATTCCAAGGTTTGAGCAGGAACCCACCAATACCCGACTGCACTCCGTTGAAGCCATTGATCTGGAACGAAGAGTAGTACTCGGGAAATTCCTTGAAGATCTTGATGAATTCGTCGGTGTAAGCGTTGAGGTAATTCAGGTTGGTCGGCTGCGGCGCGTTTGCCAGCATGAAGATGATGCCCTGGTCTTCGTCGGGAGCCAGCTCGGACTTGGTGAACTTGAGCAATACCGGTATCAGGCACAGCACGATGACCGCGAACACCAGCACCACGGGCCGGGTGTTAAGCGTGCCGTGCAACGTCTTCTGGTAACGGCGCTTGAGGCCTTCGAAAATCCGGTCCAGACGATGAGCCAGCCCGCTGGGATTCTCATCGTGGCGCAGCAAAAACGCGCACATCATCGGTGATAGGGTCAAGGCGACGATACCCGAGATGACCACGGCGCCTGCCAGTGTCAGGGCGAATTCCTTGAATAGTGCCCCGGTCAGCCCGGTGAGGAAGCCGATAGGCGCATAGACCGCTGCCAGGGTGATCGTCATGGAGACCACCGGCATGGCGATTTCCCTGGCGCCCTCAAGCGCGGCATCCATCGGCGTCTTGCCTTCCTCGATATGGCGGTGAATGTTTTCCACCACCACGATGGCATCGTCCACCACCAGGCCGATAGCCAGAACCATGGCCAGCAGGGTTAGCAGGTTGATCGAATAACCCATCATCTGCATGAAGAACATTACGCCAATCATCGATAGCGGGATGGTGACCACCGGGATCACCACCGAGCGCAACGCACCAAGGAACAGGAATACGACCACTATCACGATGAGCACGGCTTCAAACAGGGTTTTCACTACCTCATCGATCGAGGCCTGGATGAACAGGGTCGCGTCGTAGGCAATCTCGGCCTTGAGGTTCGGCGGCAGCTGGGCCTCCAGGTCCGGCATGATCTTGCGCACTTCCTTGATCACGTCGAGCGGGTTGGCGCCGGGCGTGGCCTTGATGCCGATGTACACCGAAGGCGTGCCACCGAATGAACTGATGGTGTCGTAGTTCTCCGCGCCCATCTCGACCCGTGCGACATCGCTGAGCAGCACGCGGCTATCGCCGTCGATCTTCAACGGAATCGCGGCGAAAGCTTCAGCAGACTTGAGCTCCGTGTTGGCATTGATGCTGGTGACCACATACTCGCCTTTCACTTCACCGGCTGCGGAGAGAAAGTTGTATTGACGCACCGCGTTGGTCACGTCGCTGGCGGTCAGGCCGAAACCGGCGAGCTTGACCGGGTCTAGCCACAGGCGCATGGCGAACACCTGATTGCCGAGAATCTCGGCTTCTGCCATGCCGGGGAGTGTCGCCAGTTTCGGCTGGATCACCCGCGACAGGTAATCGGTGATCTGCGGGTTGTTCAGCTCCTTGCTGAAGAAGCTGATGTACATCAAGGCTGAGGCATCGGCGGCTTCCTTGCTCAATACCGGGTCTTCAGCGTCCTGGGGCAGTTGGTTCTTGACCTCGTTGGCCTTGGCCAACAGTTCGGTAAACAGGCGGTCGCTGTTGGCGCCGATGCGCGCATAGATCGAGATCACCGAGAAGTTCTGGCGACTGACCGAGGTCATGTAGTCAATGCCTTCGGCGCTGGCCAGACTTTGTTGCATCGGCTGGGTGATGTAGCCCTGGATGGTCTCGGCGTTGGCCCCGGGGTAGGCGGTGGTCACCGTGATGAGGGCGTTTTCCATCTGCGGGTACTGGCGCAGCGGCAGCTTGCTCCAGGCCTGAAAGCCCAGCAGTACAATCAACAGGCTGACCACGGTGGCGAGCACCGGGCGGCGGATGAACGGGTCGGTAAAAGCCATGGGGATTCCTTGATCAGTCCGCGCGCGGCGGGCTGTTCTGCTCGGCTAAAGTCTTGTCGTCACTGATGGCGATGGGCGTGCCGTTGTCCAGTTTGATCTGGCCGGCGGTGACCACCTGCTCGCCGTTCTGCACACCTTTGGTAATCATCACCCGCCCGTCGCGACGCTCGCCGGTTTCGATGAAACGCCGCTCGGCGATGAGGATCGGCTGATCCTTGTTATCTTTTTCAACGGAGCCGTCTTCGGCTTTTTTCTGTGCCACGACGTACAGCGAGTTGCCGTAGAGCGTATAGGTGATCGCACTCTCCGGCACGACGATGCGCACCTGTGGGTTGGGCAGCAAAACCTGCAGGCTGGCGAACATGCCCGGCAGCAGCTTGGCCTCGGGATTGGCCAGGGTGGCGCGCACTTGTACGTTGCGGGTGGTGTTCTCGACTTTTGGATTGATCGCGCTGATGGTGCCGGGGAAAGTCTGCGCCGGGTAAGCGGAAACGACGATCTGCACCGCTTGGCCAATTGCGATTTTCGGCACCGATTGTTCGGGCAGGAAAAAGTCGACGTACAGGCTGCTGAGATCCTGCAAGGTGGCGATCACCGTGCCACTGGCCACATAGTCGCCAACGTCCACCTGGCGGATGCCGATGGTGCCGCTAAAAGGCGCAAGAATGCGCTTCTTCGCCAGCGAAGCCTTGAGCTGATTGACCGTGGCCTTGTTCTTCTTGAAAACGGCGGAGAGCCTGTCGAACTCGCCTTTGGAGATAGCCTGGCTGCCCACCAGCTGGCTGCCGCGGTTGTAGTCCAATTGGGCCAGCCCGAGGTCGGCCTGGGCGGTTTCCAGCAGCGCGCTTTCGACGTCGTTGTCGAGTTGCACGATTGGCTGCCCGGCCTTGACCTTCTGTCCAGACTCGAACTGCACCTCGGTGACGGTGCCCGCAATTTCCAGACTCAGGTCAACGCCCTGCAGCGCCTTGAGGGTGCCAACGGTAGGCAGGCGGACTTGCCAAGGCTGCTCGGTGGCGGTGGCCACGGCAACACGGGTCGGCGGTTTGGGCGCAGAAAAGCCCTGGATCATCGTGTAGATGGAGAAGGCCTTGTAAGCGGCCAGGACCAGCACGATCAACAGTACAACACCCAACATGATCAGCATGCGACGGCGCAGCATATTTCCACTTCCTTGGAGAAAATCAGGGCATACAGACCGGCACATTACTCCGAGTGCGCGGGGGATTCCAATGGGTAGCGATCACATGAATAACCTGTGGCGAGGGAGCTTGCTCCCGCTGGACTGCGCAGCAGTCCCATCTTGGGGCCGCTTCGCAGCCCAGCGGGAGCAAGCTCCCTCGCCACGGGTAATGAGCTCAAATCAGGTGCAGATGGTTATCCCAGAGCCCTGCCGGCAGGTCCAGCGGTTTGGCCAATAGTTCCGCCTGGCGGCAATCGTAGTACCGGCAGCGCCCCTGGCCTGAGGTCACGACAAACCCATCAGCCACCGCACCGACCCCGGCGCAATCGGGAAGCGGTGCATCCAGGCGCACTTCGCCGCTGTCCAGGTCCCAGATGAAAAAGCGGTTGCCCCGTGGCGCTGTCAATGCCACCAGGCGCAAGTCACTGTGCACCGCAACGCTCGCGGTGTAATGACCCATCGCTTGCAACTGGTGCTCAGGCACCGGGAACGCCAAGAATGGCCGGCCGGGACGCTTGATCGCCAGCAACTCCGAGGACTCGTGTGAGGGCCCCATGAACTGCTGGCCCGCGACGATGGTACCGTCGCTGGCGATGCCCAAGTGTCGCACGCTGTTCATCTGCTGGGCGAGGGATTCCTTGCTTAGCAGGGTACCGTCCCGCTGCATCAGCACCAGGCTTGGCTCCATGGCGTTCAGATTCATCTCGACGCGGCTTTCGGCTTCGGTGCGAATGCCGCCGTTGGCCACCACCAGGGTCTCGCCATCGGGCATCCACGACACCTGATGCGGGCCGATCCCGTGAGTGGATATCTCGCCGCTGTGGACCAGTCGCTGATCTTCGAACCTGTACACCCCGAGCAGGCCTCGGCCTGGATCGGAGGTATCGTTTTCGGTGGCATACAGCCAGTCACCACTGCTGTGGATCACCGCGTGACCGTAGAAGTGCCGGTTTGGCAGCGACGTGACGGTTTGCAGCAGAGTGCCGTCGCGCAGGTCGATCAGGTAGCTCTCGGTCCCTGGACGGCGCGCCACGAATAAAGCTATGGGCTGTGTCGGGTGATTGATGATGTCATGGCAACGTTGGCCAACCTGCGTGGCGAACACCCGCGTGCCGTCCAGACGATAACCGACCGCATAGTGCTTGCCATCGGTGTCGTCCCGCGCCGAGAGCAGCAGTGGGCTCTTGTCCTTTTGCTTGAACAGCGTCCAGCCGCCCAGTGTCACTGCTCCCAGCAGCAAGCTACCTAAAGTCAGAGCCTGACGTCGCAGCATCGCAGTCGCCCTCATCAGTCACCGTCGTTGGCGTTGAAGCCCAGTTGAATGCCCAGTGCCTTGGCCAGTTCGCCTTCGTGCAGGCGATGGACGACGTTGAGGCTGTCGTAGATATCGTTGAGTTGCTGGCGACCGGCGTCGTCATTGAGCATTTCGGCCAGCGAGCGCTGATTGCTGGCGAACAGTTTCAGGGACGCGGCGTAAGCGGCGTCGATCTTGTCGGCCAAGGCTTTATGCTCGCTCGGCAACAGGCCGCGCAAGCCCTTGTTGTCGACACCTTCCCAGACGGTCCTGGCAGCGGCAAGGCTGGCTTGCATGCCGCTCAAGGAGGACTGGCTGCGCCATGCATCGGCCTGGAATGGTTGCGGCACACCCTTGCTCTGGCGCCCCATCGGCGTGCCGAGCTTTTTCTTCAGGCTGTCGAGGGCGGTGACTTGCACTCGCAGTAGATCGGCGATGGCTTCATGGGAGTCGGCATAGCGCTGGTTCGGGAACTTGCTCATCTGTGCGAGCATGCCGTCGGTGTTGTTCCAGCTTTTGAGAATGTCTTCGGCCAGCAGTTTCTGATGTTCGCCGATCGCCTTGAGCAGTGGGCAGTACTTGGCTTTCTGCGCATCGTTGGCGACGTCAGGCTTGCTGTCGAACAAGATGTATTCGTAGGCCGATAGGCCTTGTACCACCACGCTCGACTTGGCCAGGGCGGCAGCGTCGATCTGCGGTTGTGCGGTGACCAGTTGCTCGACCTGGCGGCCGACCAGGTTTTTCTTGTCTGGCCAGAACTGCACCTGCCAGGCACGGTTGCCCTCGGCCAGCGGACCGATCAATAGCGGTTGCAACTCGGCCCAGGCCTTTTGCGCATGCAGGAAGTCCTTGCGTGCCGTATCGAGATTTTCTTTACCTTCGCAGTAGGCGAGGGCACTGACAGCCAGTTGGCGGTCGGCTTCCACCCAGCGGGTATAAGTTGGCAAGATCACCGATTTGGCGATTGCCGCCGACGTGACGGCTTGCGGGTCCTGCGGGGAGCAGGCGCCCAGGGCGAGGGCGGCAAGGCTGGTAAACAACAGTTTGGGACGGAACATGTAAGGCTCCCGCTGGGTGAACGCTTATTAAAGAGAATTCAAAAACGCCAGCAACGCAGCGCGCTGCTCGGCATTGAAAGACAGAACCTGTTGCTGCGCCGCTGTCGCTTCGCCGCCATGCCAGAGCACGGCTTCGAGCAGATTGCGGGCGCGGCCGTCATGCAAAAACTGGGTGTGGCTACTGACCGTCTCCGTGAGGCCGATGCCCCACAGCGGTGGGGTGCGCCATTCGCGGCCACTGGCCTGGAATTCGGTGCGGTTATCGGAAAGACCTTCGCCCATGTCATGCAGGAGCAGATCGCTGTACGGGCGGATCACCTGATTCGCCAGTTCAGGTTCTGCGGCAGTCGCCGCAGTGGTGAATTTCGGGGTATGACAGGACTGGCAGCCGGCCTGGAAAAACAGGCTCTTGCCTGCCAGCACCTCGGGCGCGTTGACATCACGACGGGCGGGAACGGCCAGGTTGCGGCTGTAGAACAGTACCAGACGCAGGATGTTGTCGCTGACTTCCGGCTCGCCATCAGCGCCATTGCCGTTGGGCGCCTGCTTGCACGCGGTTTGCGCATCGGTGCAGTCATCGATTGGCCTGAGGCTGGTCGTGAGGCCCATGTCCCCGGAAAACGCGTGGATGTTTTGTTGGTTGAGGTTCGGTTGCCCGGCTTTCCAGCCAAATCGCCCAAGTACGGCTTTGCGCTGCACATCGTCCCAGACCAGGTTGGGCCGCCCGCTGACGCCGTTGTTGTCCTTGGCCTGCGCTTGGGCGTTGGCCAGGATCGCAGCTTGCGGGATGGCTTCCAGCAGACCCAGGCCAATCATCGGCGGTGCGATCCGTGCCGAGAAGCGCGTGTCGGGGTGCATTGGGCCGTAGCCGAGTTGGCTGATCTGCAGGGTCGGTTTGCGCAGCTCGATCTCAGTGCCGTCCTTGAAGCGCACGGGCACTGGCGTGTAATCGACCCGCACCTTGCCCTCAGGGACCACGCCGGGCACTGACATGTCCTGGAACTGGCCGCCATAAACGGGCTCTGGCACCATGCCGAGCTGCTCTATGACCTTGGCATAGGCCGGCGCATTCGGAATCGACAGCCGCACTAGCATGGACACGGCATTGGCCGCATCGGGCGTGGGCGGGTGACCGCGACCGTCCTTGATGTGACAGTTCTGGCAGCCGTTGGTGTTGAACAAAGGCCCGAGGCCATCCCGTGCTGTGGTGGTCGCCGGGGCGATGACCCAGGGGTTGCGGAAGAAGCTGTTGCCGACGCTGAAGTCCAAGCGCCGTGAGGGCGCAAGGTTGGCGGAGGGCAGGGAAAAGGCATTCTGATCAGTCTTGCGCACAGTCGTGCTGCCACCGGACTGGGCTTCTCCGGGTTCGGCCTTGGTAAAACGCGGGGCGTCATCGCACGCACTCAGGCACAGGGCCAGAAACAGTGCGGATAAGCGAAGAAGCAGCGAGGGCATCGGACATCCTGCAGAACGAGCAAAACACGGGCGCAAAGTCTAACAGGGCGACGAAGATTGAATAAGAGGAATTATCGTTTGGTTGATGCAGGGCATCCGAAACGCTTCCACAATGGACCGCGTCCAGATGTGAATGAAAAAGGCGACTCGAAGGTCGCCTTTTTCATTCAGCCAGCGTTGATCAGAATTGGTGATCAGCGTTGTCCGGGTTCAGGTCGCTGATCCCCAGTGTGCCAGCGGTGGCTTCGATCGAACCGGTCTGCTTGACCAGGGCAGCGATAGCGTCGCGGACGATCTGGTTACCAGCGGTGTTGCCTGCCGCGATCAGTTGGTCGTAGTGCTCACCCTTGTTGGCGTGGTCCACGATGACCTGCATCTTGGCCTCAGTGGCTTGCAGGTCAGCTTTCAACGCACTGTCGGCAGCCGGATCAGCTTTGGCCACCAAGGATGACAGGCTGGCGCCGGTCATCTTGGTACCGTCGGCGCGGGTGTATTCGCCCAGGTACACGTTACGAATGCCTTTGGCGTCGTAGAACTGCGAATTGTGGGTGTTATCGCTGAAGCAGTCGTGTTCATCTTCAGGGGAGTTGGCCTCCAGCGAAACCTTCATGCGCTCGCCCGCCAGTTCACCCAGGGACAGGGAGCCCATGCCGAACAGCATTTTGCGCAGGCCGGTTTCACCAGATTCGGCTTCCAGTGTTGCACGGTAGTTGTCGGTCACGTTCGGCTTCCAATTGCCGACCATTTCTTCCAGGTCGCTGACCAGCAGCTGGGTCACGGATTTGAGGTAAGCACGACGACGTTCGTTGTGACCACCGGTGGCGCCAGTGCCTTCCAGGTAGTCTGAAGCCGGACGGTTGCCAGCGCCAGGGCCGGTGCCATTCAGGTCCTGGCCCCACAACAGGAATTCGATGGCGTGGTAGCCAGTTGCGACGTTGGCCTCGGAACCGCCGAGCTCATTGAGGCTGGCGAGTTTTTCCGGGGTGATGTCTTTGACATCGATCTTGTCTTCGCCGACCTGAACTTCAGTGTTGGCAATGATGTTGGCAGTCGCGCCCGGGTTGCCCAGTGCGTGCTCGTAGGACTTGTCGACATAGTCGATCAGTCCTTCGTCCAGTGGCCAGGCGTTCACCTGACCTTCCCAGTCGTCGATGATGGTGTTACCGAAGCGGAATACTTCGCTTTGCAGGTAAGGAACGCGAGCGGCAACCCAGGCAGCTTTTGCCGCTTTCAGGGTGTCAGCGTTCGGCTTGGCGAGGAAGGAGTCGATGGCGGTCTGCAGGGTTTTTGCGGTGGATTCGGCATCGCTGTAGACGGCGAAGACCATGTCGGCGTAATGCGCGACAACGGCTTTGGCAGCGGCTTCGTCGACCTTGGCTGCAGCAGCAGGCGCCGTGGTGGTGGCGGCTGGAGTCGGCGTTGGAGCGCCAGCTTTGTCTTTACCTTCGCCACAACCGGCAAGGGAAATGGCGATGGCCAACAGACTGGCGGTAGCCAGAGGCATACGAATCATGGCGAACATCCTGCTTCGAGAAGGGGTGGAATGGCGCAGCAAGCGCGCAAAGCTGCAACATAATGCAAATCTTTCGCATTATCTGTAAAGGGTTGCAGCTGTAAATATTTCTTATTCACCCATCTCTGCAGGAGCGAACTTGATTGCGATGGGCGTGAACGATAATTCGTGCAGTCTGGATAGATGCGGCGCTCTCACGTTCATCGCGAGCAAGCTCGCTCCTACAGGATCGCCGCATTACTGCGCTTGGCCAGCTTGAGGTAAGCGCTCAACTCCCGCGCTGGCAACGGCTTGCTGTAGAAATAGCCCTGCCCCTCGTGGCAACCCTCGGCGATGATGTAGGCCTCCTGCTCGGCGGTTTCCACGCCTTCGGCAATCACCTGCATGCCCAGGCTCTTGCCCAGCTGGATGATCGCCCGGACGATCGTTGCATCGTCGTCATCGTCCAGCAGGTCCTGGACGAAGCTTTTGTCGATCTTGATCTTGTCCAGCGGCAGGCTTTTCAGGTAGCTGAGCGACGAATACCCGGTACCGAAGTCGTCGATGGCGATCAATGCGCCGGAGCGGCGCAAGCTCAGCAGGTGCTGGGCGGCGGTGCTGATGTCTTCCATCAGGCCGGTTTCCGTCACTTCCAGCTCCAGGCTGCGCGGTGGCAGGCGGTACATTTGCAGCAGGTTGTTGACCACCCTTGGCAGCTCGGCGTGGTGCAGTTGCACCGTCGACAGGTTCACGGCCATGCGCAGGTCGATGAACCCCTGGTCATGCCAGTCACGTAGCTGCTTGCAGGCTTGATCCAGCACCCACTCCCCGATGGCGATGATGGTGCCGTTCTGCTCTGCCAGCGGGATGAACAGGTCTGGCGGGACCAGCCCGTGCTCGGGGTGCTGCCAGCGAATCAACGCTTCCACACCCACCACGCGGTTGTCCCGGTAACTGATTTGTGGTTGGTAAACCAGGTAGAACTGGTCGCGGGCCAGGGCGTCGCGCAGGTCTTTTTCCAGCTCACGACGGCGGCGCATCTCGGTGTCGACGCTGGCGATATAAAACTGGTAGCGGTTGCGCGAGCGGGTCTTGGCCAGGGTCATGGTTTGCTCGGCTTTCTGCAGCAGTTTTTCAGTACTGTCGCCATCCTCGGGGAACAGCGTGATGCCGATGGTCGCGCGCAGGCGAATTTCCTGATGATCAAGGGCAAACGCTGCTTCGAGATCGTCGAGAATACTCTGGGCCAGTTCGGCAGCTTCGTAGGGTTGTTCAATATCCGCCTGGACCAGGGCGAACTGGTCGCCGCCCAGACGGGCCAGTGCACCGAGACGTCCGCTGTGGGCCCGCAGGCGATCGGCCAGGGCCAGCAACAACTGGTCGCCGGTCTGATAGCTGAACTGTTCGTTGATGCCCTTGAAGTCATCGAGGCCCACACACAGGACCGCGACCCGACGCTGCAACTTGCCGGCGTCGACCAGGATTTTGTCCAGTTGATGCTGCAACTGCTGGCGGTTTGGCAGGCCGGTGAGGAAATCGTACTGCGACATGCGCAGCAGGCTGTTTTCCGCCTCGTGGCGCAGGTGCGTGTTGCGCTCGATGGACTCGAGCAACTGGTTGGCGGTGCTGATCCAGATGCCCAGTTCGTTCTTTTCGTGCCCCTTGATCTGCGGAATCTTGTGTTCGCTGGGCCGGTCCGGGTTGATCTCGGTCAGGTGCTCAATGATCCGCGACAGTGGTTTGGTCAGCAGCCAGTGATAGACCAGATACAACACCAGGGCCATGGCCAGTGCACGCAAGACCCCGGAGATGAAGATGATCACAGAACTGATAATGAAACCCTGGCCATAGGTGGCGGTGTCGAGGGTAATGCTCAGGTCGCCGTAGTACTCGCTGTAGGGACCGCGACCCACCAGTTGCGTGGTGAAAGTGCGTTCCTTGCCAAGGATCAGGTCGGTCAGCCAGCGGCTTTCGGAATGCTGCAGGTCCCGGGATTTCTGCGCCAGCATCGCCTCGTTGGGATGGCCGATGGAGGCCTGGCGCACGGCGTCGTCCTGAAACAGGCCTTCGATGACCTGCATGCCCATCTCGCGATCCAGGCTGTAGACGGCCTGGGTCGAAGGGTCACGAAACATGTCGAGGATGCGCTCGGCATCATTGGCCACTGCCTGGTGTGTTTTATAGGCGTCGAAGACGATCTGCGCGCAGCTCAAGACCACGCCGACGATCAATGCCGACAGGAGCACGACCCGGAGCAACTTCACCGACAAGCTGTTCTTGAGTTCCAGCTTCAAAAGGCTATTCCTTGTTCCGTGCGGGTAGCATCAAGTTGCCATGAGTATTGGCAATCCCGTGACGGCAGTCAAAGGGACATTCATCCACAGGAGATTTTGCCTGCAGCTTGGTCAAAACGCAGTTGTCTGAAGTTTTCTGCTTATTGGCACTGTGTCGTCAGGCCGGCCCTTGAACTTGAGGGTGGCTGAACAAATTTTTCCTCTGGTTGATGTTAGACCGGTCTTTTGCGCACACATAAAAAAACCGGCCGAAGCCGGGTTTTCTGTACTGGACCGATCGGCGGCAAGATCCACCGCGTTATCGTTCTTCGCCAGCCAGCCAGCCAGCCGGCTGCTACAGAACTGCGGTGAGGGTAATTGCAGGCTAACAAACCGGAAAATGAGCGTCACAGTCGGCTTCCCTTGCTGTGCGCGAGAGTGATTGCGCTGTAAGACGATTCTGAAATTGTCCGGTTGACCATCGTCCCCATTTCCGGGTTCGCCCCAGTATTCACGCCGCTTCTGCCCTCCAAACTACAAAAAAACCATACAGGGCCACCACGTCGCTACGATTGTGCCCGTCAATCCGTGCACGCTAACGTCCAGCCGCATTGCTCATTTGCGACTCGCGGTCTGATGCCCCGGCCGGTTTTGCAGATGCTTTTCGGAACTCTCCAGGAGCTTTCGCCGGAGTAAACGTTAAATGGACCTGACAACGATATTTGCGCTGCGCAATCGGCGCCTGATCAAGTGTGTAACCACCAGAAAAGAGGCGATGCGTGGCAGCGACTCGACAGGTGGCGGCCAATGAGTAGCGAAGATTCTTACGGCGTGGCGAAATCCTCGTTCCGCCTTATCCCCAACTGTAACACCGTGCGGTACATGGAAGTGCCCGCCGACCTGCCGGGGGTGGTGATCTTCCTGCATGGCGTCAATGACCCCGGGGCGTCCTATGAATCGGTTGAAACCGGGTTGTGCCAGGGGGTTAACGAGCGCCTGGATCGGCCGGATCTGAAGGCGGGGCGATATGGGGCCAAATACCACGACGCCAAGCAAGCGCCTCGGGAAACGTTGAAAGATAAAGAAGAACAAATACTCGACGACCCGGACACTTATCTTTATCAGCGCGACACGGACGATCCCAAAACCCGCAGCCTGATGATCCCTTTCTATTGGGGCTATCGAGCCGCACCGGAACACGTCAAGCGTGATGATGCCGGTGATCCGTTCAGGATGCGCAACCAGTTTCAGGATGTCCGGGGCAATCGCCTGGATCGCCACTTTGCCAATGCCACCAATAACCTGGAGCAGATGTATGGCGAGGATTTCAAGGCTAACTGGAAAACCGCCACCGTCGAACACGCGAAGCCGAACAATTACCTGCTCTTCGCCAATGCGCCGCTGCGGCATTACTTTGTATTGGCCGCTCACCGTCTGGCGATGCTGGTCAGTGAAATTCGCCGGGTATCCCCTGATGAAACCATCACTATCATGGGCCATAGCCAAGGCACCCTGATCGCGTTGTTGGCGCAGGCCCTGTTGGTGGACAAGGGCCTGCGCTGCGCCGACACCCTAATTCTCGTGGACTCGCCTTACAGCGTGCTGCCCAAGGTCACCCCCCAAGACCATGACAAGTTGGGGAATGTCGATGAGGGGTACGACATCGTGCGGCGTCTGGGCAATACCGGCGTCAGTGGGGCGCTGGTCGAAATCAGCCTGGCGACCATTGCCAGCTACCTGGACGGCGGTGCCAGCGCGGTGGTCTACGCCGGCCAGGACGGCAGCTTGACGGTCCAAATGATCCACCCACCGGACGAGGCGCGCAAAGAGAGGAACCGCGAGAACCGTGGTGCCGATCCCTTCAAGTTCGGCTCCCCTAGCGGCGGCGCTCCCAGAACATGAGGCACAAAAAAGCCGCGTATCAAACGCGGCTTTTTATTGGATGCCGATCTTAAGCGGTGAAGGTTTTGCCTTCGAACTGCTCAGCCACGAATGTCCAGTTGACCAGGTTCCAGAACGCTTCGACGTATTTCGGACGAACGTTGCGGTAGTCGATGTAGTAAGCGTGTTCCCAGACGTCGCAAGTCAACAGCGGGGTATCGCCATTGGTCAGCGGGTTGCCGGCGCCGATAGTGCTGGCCAGGGCCAGGGAACCGTCAGCCTTTTTCACCAGCCAGCCCCAACCGGAACCGAAGGTGCCGATGGAAGTCTTGCTGAACTCTTCCTTGAACTTGTCGAACGAACCGAACGAAGCATTGATGGCTTCAGCCAGTGCGCCGGTAGGTTGACCGCCGGCGTTTGGCGCCAGGCAGTTCCAGTAGAAAGTGTGGTTCCAGACCTGAGCGGCGTTGTTGAAGATGCCGCCCGAGGAAGATTTGACGATTTCTTCCAGGGTCTTGCCTTCGAACTCGGTGCCTGGCACCAGGTTGTTCAGGTTCACGACGTAGGTGTTGTGGTGCTTGTCGTGGTGGTATTCCAGAGTTTCCTTGGAAATGTGCGGCTGCAGGGCATCGTGTGCGTAAGGCAGCGGCGGCAATTCGAAAGCCATGATGATTCTCCTAATCAGGTCAGTTGCGGTGAGCGCAAGGCCGATCACGGGCGGCCAGACAAGCGCCGGGGAGTTTGTACTCTTTGCGGCGCATCGGACCGGATCATAGCACCGGGGGTGCGGCATAACCACGCAACAACTGTGTGGGATAGAGGTTCCAGAAATATTCAGGGCGCAGTGATGAGTTGAAACGCTACGGTGAACATCATCACTGCCACCAGCAGGTCGAGGATCCGCCATGTACTCGGTCGGGCCAGCCAAGGCGCAAGCCATGCGGCGCCCAATGCCAGGGTAAAAAACCACAGCAATGATGCGCTTGCTGCGCCCATCACATAAGCGCCGGGCTCGGTCTGCTGCGCACCGAGCGAACCGATCAGCAGTACGGTGTCGAGGTAAACATGCGGGTTGAGCAAGGTCACGGCCAATGCGCTGAGCATCACCGCCCGCAGCGAACGTACGGTCTGACCTTCGCCCTGTTGCAGGCTCTGTTTCGAACAGGCCCGGCGCAACGCCAGGCTGCCATACCAGAGCAGGAACGCTGCGCCACCCCAGCGGGCGACCGCCAGTAAGGTCGGGTTGTGCGCCAATACTGTCGCCAGGCCGAACACTCCGGCGGCGACCAGCAGCGCATCACAGACCACGCACAGGGCGGCCACCGGCAGGTGATGTTCACGTCGCAGGCTTTGGGCCAGCACAAACGCATTCTGGGTGCCGATCGCCATGATCAGCCCCGCGGCCACTAACAGGCCGTTTACATAGCTCTGCCACATTGATGGTTACTCCGCGCTGGCTGCCAGGTCCCGTAACACGCCCATGGCGCGCTCGGCATCGGCCTGGCCGACGAATAAATGGTCGTGGTAGTAACCGGCGATCACATTGCAACTGATCCCAGCCTGTCCCAGTGCGGTTGCGAAGGCCGCTGTCAGGCCGACGGCCTGCAGGGCCGAATGCACGTTCAGGGTGATCCAGGCGGCGATGTAGTCAAAGTGCAAGCCGGCTTTTTCGGCATGGCGACGCTCCAGGATCACCGTCAGCCCTTCTTGCTCGCGAAAGCTGCCGATCAACTCAAGACCTGCCGGCAGATGGCCGTCGTGAAGGGTACAGAACACGTATTCGCCGGCGTTGAGTTGCGGGCTCATGCTGCGCAGCAGGGTTGCCAATGAAGTTTCGCCAGCCATGTGGGTGATCCTTGTCGATGAGTTCTTGCTGGCCATTCTCCCCGTGGAAGCGGTATAAGAAAAACAAATCTTACTGATCGCTCATTAGGAAAACTGATGTTCGACTATAAATTACTTTCCGCCCTGGCGGCCGTGGTCGAGCAGGCCGGGTTCGAGCGCGCTGCGCAGGTGTTGGGGCTGTCGCAGTCGGCGATTTCCCAGCGCATCAAACTGCTGGAGGCGCGGGTCGGCCAACCGGTCCTGGTGCGGGTCACACCGCCAGCGCCAACCGAAATCGGCCGGCGCCTGTTGAACCATGTGCAGCAGGTGCGTTTGCTTGAGCGCGACTTGCAGAGCCTGGTGCCAGCGCTGGACGAAGAAGGCCTGCCGGAACGCCTGCGCATTGCCCTGAATGCTGACAGCCTGGCCACCTGGTGGGCCGCCGCCGTCAGCGACTTCTGTGCCGAGCAACACCTGCTGCTGGACCTGGTGGTCGAAGACCAGACGGTCGGCCTCAAGCGCATGCGCGCCGGCGAAGTGGCCGCGTGTATCTGCGCCAGCGAGCGTCCGGTGGCGGGCGCGCGCAGTGTGTTATTGGGTGCGATGCGTTACCGCGCCCTGGCCAGCCCCGCGTTCATCGCTCGGCACTTTCCCGAAGGCGTGCGCGCTGATCAGTTGGCGAAAACCCCGGCGCTGGTGTTTGGTCCGGACGATTTCCTGCAGCATCGCTACCTGGCGTCCCTGGGTGTCGATGGGGGGTTCGAACACCATTTGTGCCCGTCCTCCGAAGGGTTCATCCGCCTGACCGAAGCCGGCCTTGGTTGGGGCCTGGTGCCTGAACTGCAGGTGCGCGAACAACTGCAGCGCGGCGTATTGGTCGAGCTTCTGCCAGATAAGCCCATCGATGTGCCGCTGTACTGGCATCATTGGCGCAATGGCGGGCAGTTGCTGGGGTTGCTGACCGAACAACTGGTGCGTTCATCCAGGCAATGGCTGGTGCCGTTGGACTGACGGGCAGCGTCAAGACTTACGCATTACGCAAAATGAAACACATCGGAGCACTACATGAAGATTCTGGTCACCGGCGCAAGCGGCTTCATCGGCGGGCGCTTTGCGCGTTTCGCCCTGGAGCAGGGCCTGGACGTGCGGGTCAATGGTCGCCGGGCCGAAAGCGTCGAACACCTGGTGCGCCGTGGCGCCGAGTTTATCCAGGGTGATCTCGGCGACCCGCTGCTGGCCCGCGACCTGTGTGTGGACGTCGACGCCGTAGTCCATTGTGCCGGCGCGGTGGGGCTGTGGGGGCGCTATCAGGATTTCCATCAGGGCAACGTCCAGGTCACCGAGAACGTGGTCGAAGCCTGCCTGAAGCAGCGAGTCCGGCGCCTGGTGCACCTGTCTTCGCCCTCGATCTATTTTGATGGCCGCGATCACCTC
Source organism: Pseudomonas violetae (assembly GCF_023072615.1). Classification (GTDB taxonomy): domain Bacteria; phylum Pseudomonadota; class Gammaproteobacteria; order Pseudomonadales; family Pseudomonadaceae; genus Aquipseudomonas; species Aquipseudomonas violetae. The sequence continues at coordinate 35,317 of NZ_JAKNRW010000010.1, read as the reverse complement.
GGCCTGACCGAAGAGCAAGTGCCCAAGCGCTTCAAGCACCCCTACGCCGCGACCAAGTACCTGGCCGAGCAAAAAGTGTTTGGCGCCCAGGAATTCGGTCTCGAGACCCTCGCCCTGCGTCCGCGCTTCGTGACCGGTGCCGGTGACATGAGTATTTTTCCGCGCCTGCTGAAGATGCAGCGCAAGGGGCGGTTGTCGATCATCGGCAACGGCCTGAACAAGGTTGATTTCACCAGCGTACAAAACCTCAACGAAGCCTTGCTCAGCAGCTTGCTGGCCACCGGCTCGGCGTTGGGCAAGGCCTACAACATCAGCAACGGGACCCCGGTACCGCTGTGGGATGTGGTCAATTACGTGATGCGCCGGATGGAAGTCCCGCAGGTCACCCGCTACCGTTCCTATGGTCTGGCCTACAGCGTCGCCGCGTTGAACGAAGGCGTGTGCAAACTCTGGCCGGGCCGGCCCGAGCCGACCCTGTCGCGTCTGGGCATGCAGGTGATGACCCGGGATTTCACCCTGGACATCAGCCGCGCGCGGCATTATCTGGATTACGATCCAAAGGTCAGCCTCTGGACCGCCCTCGACGAATTCTGCAGTTGGTGGAAGGCTCAGGATATCCACTGACGGGGTCGTTACTGAACCGAGTTCGGGGTTCAAGGTCAATCGATGCGGTTGTGGGGGGTATACTGCGCCGCATCAAGCCATCACCGCGTTCACAAAGGTTGACTCAATGTCCATGCGTAACGATGCCAACGACGACTTCGACGATGTACCGAGCCTGCGCGCCGACAGCCTCGACGACGATGATTTTGTGCCTGCCGCGCGGCATTCCATGCATTCGCGCACGCCACCGGTGGTCAAGGTCAAAGGCCCGAGTACCGGCCCTCTGTGGGCACTGGTCGGCGCGTTGTTCATTGCCTTCGCTGGCCTTGCCTGGTGGAGCTTCCAGCAGATTTCGCTGATGGAACAACAGCTGGTAGCGACCCAGGAAAGCTTCGCGCGCATCAGCGAGGAGGCGGCAGGGCGCCTGCAGGATATTTCCGGCAAGGTGGTCGCCAGCCAGACCAATGTTTCCAGTGACAGCGAGGCGTTGAAGCTGCAGATCAAGCAACTGGAGAGCAAACTCCTGGATCAGGGCAGGCAGCAGCAAGGCGTTGTCGGCCAGACCACCGAACTGGACAAACGCCTGGCGCAGATGACGGCGCAAACCGCCGAGCTCGACAAGCGCCTGGCCCAGGCGACCGCCCAAGCCACTGAACAACAGAGCGTCAACACGCAGTTGCAGGCCCAGGTCAAAACCCTGAGCAGCGAACTCGCCACGCTGAAAAGCGCCCCCGCAGACACCAGCAAGGTCGACGCCCAGCTCAAGAGCCTCAGCGCCGATATCGCTGCGTTGAAGAAGCAGGGCAACCCGGGCGCGGCCATCGAACGACTGGAGCAGGACATGATCGTGCTCAAGAGCCAGCAGGATAATCGTCCGCCAGCGAGCGCCATTGGCAACACTGCGGAATTTGATGCGTTTCGCACTCAGATCAGCCGCAATATCAACACCCTGCAGGCGCAGATCCAGAATCTGCAAAAGCAGCTCAACGCCAGGCCATAAGGCCGCAACGCGTCCCATAGCGGCTGTGCTCGTCTACGCTCCTTGAACACCAATAGGAATGAGGAATGCGCAATGGGGGTTTGGCACAAGTTGATGTTACTGGGGGGCCTGCTGTTAATAGGGTTGGGCCAGGCACAGGCGGCCGGCACGGAAAAAGACGACAGCCAGGCCGCGAAGGCCTTGCTGGAAAAGGCCTTGGCCTACTACCACGACAATGGTGACAAGGCGTTTGCCGCATTCAGTCGTCAGGGTGAGTTTGTCGACAAGGACCGGTACGTGTTTGTGGTCGACACCAAGGGCGTGATGCTCGCCAGCGGTGGGCCGTCTTCGGCGTTGATCGGGCGGGATGTGTCGGATGTGCTCGGGCCGGACTTGCAGAAAGCCTTCAAGGACGCGTTAAAAGTGCCCGAGGGCAATGGCATTCAGCAGGCCGAATATCGCTGGCAGAACTGGTCCGACGGCAAGGTCGAGCGCAAGCACGTGTTCTACCAGCGTATCGGCCAGCGCATTCTGGCAGTGGGTTATTACCTTCCTCGCGCGTCAGCGGAGCAGGCCATGGCGTTGCTGAACAAGGCCGCTGGCGATCTGGCCAAGGATGAGAAGGGCACGTTGACCGCCATCAATTCGCTTAAAGGCGGTTACCTGCAGGATGATCTTTACGTATTCGTGGTGGACCTGAACACCAGCCGTTACGTCGCCCACGGCACCAACCTGCGCTTGATCAACACCGACTTCAGCAAGATCAAGGATCCTGAAGGCAAGCCGGTGGGAGAGCCAATCCTGGCGTTGATCGCCAAACAGGATTATGGCGAATACGAGTATCGCTGGAAGAACCCGGTGACTGGCAAGGTTGAGGCCAAGCATGCGTACCTGAAAAAGGTCGGGCATTTCCTGGTGGCTGTGGGGTATTACAGTCCATAAGATCAAAAGATCAAAAGATCAAAAGATCGCAGCCTGCCGCAGCTCCTACGCAAGCTGCGATCTTTTGCGTTAGCGAACCTTGTCCTCGCGGCCGCGCAACAACATGTTCGGCATCGCAATCGCCGCCGCCAACCCCAGCAGTGATACCGCCGCACTGACCATCAGCAAGTGTCGGAACGTCAACAGCAACTCTGCGCGCAAGGCATTCTGAGCATCCCCTGGCGCCGCGTTCAAACCGTCCAGCAGGACATTCCCCGAGTGGCCTTCGCCAAGCAGGGTTGAACTGCCCAGGTGGGCGAAGCTTGAGTCCTGCAACAGTGCCAACAGCAACGCCGACATCAAGGCCACACCGACCGCGCCACCCAGGGAGCGAAACAGGTTGGTGGTGCTGGTGGCCACGCCGATGTCCCGTTGTTCTACCGAGTTCTGCGTCCCCACCAGCGAGGTCGGAAATTGCATGCCGCCAGCGATGCCGCTGAGCAGCATGAACAGGCTGCTCCAGATCATCGACTGGGGCGGGCTGAAAGCCATGCCGAGAATCGAGATTGGCATCAGCAGCGCGCCGCTCAGGATCATCGGTTTGTAGCGCCCGGTCACCGAGGTGCGACGACCGGCGAAATAGGCGCCCATGGGCAGCCCCATGGCCAGCGGCAGCAGGTGCAGGGCGGCACTGTCGGCGCCGGCGCCGGTGACACTTTGAAAGCGCAGCGGCATCAGGACGATCAGCGAGATCGCCTGGAAGCTGGTGAAGAAAATCGTGCACCAGCACAGCAGGGCATTGCGGTTGGCGAACAGGTGCATCGGCAGCAACGGTTCCCGCGCCCGGCGTTCGTGCCAGACGAGCAGCCCCAGGACGACTACCGCACACGCGAGCAGCCCCATGACTTCGACACTGTTCCAGGCATGGCCCTGGCCGACCTCGGTAATGCCCAGCAGCAAGGCCGTCAGGCCGATAATCATCAGCACGGTGCCGAGGTAGTCGATCACCGGTTTGCGCTGCGGTACTGGCAGGCCGACCAGCGTGCGATGGGCCACCACCAGGGCGCCCACGCCCAGCGGCAGATTGATCAGAAACACCCAGCGCCACGACAGGTACTCGGTCATGTAGCCACCCAGGACTGGCCCGGCAACGCTCGCCACCGCGTACATGCTGCTGAAGTAACCCTGGTAGCGACCGCGCTCGCGTGGCGGCACGATGTCACCGATGATCGCCTGGCTCACCGAAATCATCCCCCCGGCACCAATGCCCTGGAGAATTCGCGCCAGGACCAATTGCTCCATGCTCTGGGCCATACCGCAGAACAGCGAAGCCAGGGTGAACAGGCCCATGCCGAACAGCATCAACTTGCGGCGCCCGTACAGGTCACCCAGCTTACCGTAGATCGGTACTGCCACCGTCATGGCCACCATGTACCCGGAAATCACCCAGGCCAGCAGGCTGACGTCCTTGAACTGGGCGGAGATGGCAGGCATCGACACCGCAACGATGGTCTGGTCCAGCGCGCCAAGGAAGATCGCCAGCATCAGGGCAATCAGCACGCTGCGAATCGCTGGTTTCGGCGTGTCGGGCTGGGTGAGGTTGGTCACGGTCAAACCTGCGGGCTATGGGTGATCCGCAGGCCTCGAGGCGAGCGGGGATGCTCGCCAGTGTAAATCGATAGCAGGCTATTCGATAGGCTCGTAGGGAAGGCCGACGTAATTTTCCGCAATGGTCTTGCGGCCGGCTTCGGAGTCGACGAAGTACGCCAGTTCGGATTCGGCAATGCGCTGGCTGAACCCATCGTGGTCGTCGAAGCGGTGCAGCATCGAGGTCATCCACCAGGAAAACCGCTCGGCCTTCCAGACCCGCCGCAGGCAAATTTGCGAATACTTTTCCAGCAGGTCGAGGCGGTCTTCGCGATACACCTTCAGCAAAATCTCAAATAGCGTGCTGACATCGCTGGCCGCCAGGTTCAAGCCCTTGGCGCCCGTGGGCGGAACAATGTGCGCGGCGTCGCCGACCAGGAACATGCGCCCATACTGCATCGGCTCGACCACGAAACTGCGTAATGGCGCGATGCTTTTCTCAATGGACGGCCCGGTGATCAGCGTCTCGGCCAATTCCACCGGCAGACGGGATTTGAGTTCGTCCCAGAAACGCTGATCGGACCATTGTTCGACCTTCTCGCCGGCCGGCACCTGCAGGTAATAACGGGTGCGGGTCGACGAACGCATGCTGCACAGGGCGAACCCTCGTTGATGGCGGGCGTAGACCAGTTCGTCATGCACCGGCGGTGTGTCGGCGAGGATGCCTAGCCAGCCGAACGGATACACCCGTTCAAAAATCTTCAGGTTCTCGGCCGGTATCGATTGCCGTGCCACGCCATGAAAGCCATCGCAGCCGGCGATGTAGTCGCAGTCCAGTCGATAGCTCTGGCCATCTTTCTCGAATGTGACGAAGGGTTCAGCGGTCTTCATCCCGTGGGGGACGACGTTCTCGGCGCCGTAGAAAGTGGTGGCGCCCGCGACCTGACGAGCGGCCATCAGGTCGCGAGTGACTTCGGTCTGACCGTAGACCATCACGGTTTTTCCGCCGGTAAGGGCGTGCAGGTCGATGTGCACCTGGCGGCCGTCGAGCGACAGGTCAAAGCCGTGGTGGACCAGCCCTTCGGCATCCATGCGCTGTCCAGCACCGGCCTTGCGCAGCAGCTCTACCATGCCTTGTTCAAGCACGCCGGCACGAATGCGCGCAAGGACGTAGTCCGGGGTCTGGCGTTCAAGGATGAGGGTGTCGATGCCAGCGTTGTGCAGCAGTTGGCCGAGGAGCAATCCGGATGGACCTGCGCCGATAATGGCGACTTGGGTTTTCAGGGTTTTCATTGTTCTTATAACTCGCAAGCTTCACTCGGCCAGGGCCGGTAAATGATTTTTATGGATCGAGTGCTTGCATTTTTCACTTGCGAGTCTGTCAATTGAAGGTGAAAACTGAGCCGATACCTGTACATTCTGCCAATCGGTGCGATTATCGCCCGCTACCCTCTCCGAGGCCTGATTGAAGTATGAACAAGCCTGCCCTACCTTCCATTCCGGTGTTCAAGCTTTACGGAGAAAGCCTGGACTGGCCAACGCCGGACCTGTTGCATTGTGAAACCATATCCAAACGCAGCCGCGAGCATCAGTGGGAAATCAAACCCCATCGTCACGCTGATCTGTGCCAGTTGCTCTTCGTCTTCAAAGGTCAGGCAGAGCTTGAGATCGAAGGACAGCGCACGTTGCTCACCGAATCGGCAATCCAGATCCTGCCGCCTCTATCCGTGCACGGCTTCCGTTTTTCCGAGGACGTCGAAGGGTTTGTGGTTACGCTGGCTGCGCCGCTGGTCACGCACCTGCAGGCGCAGTTGGGCAGTTCGATGAATGCCCTGGGCCAGGCCGAGAGTTACCCGGCGGGCAAGGACGGTGACTACCTCAACAGCCTGTTTACGGCGCTTCAGGAGGAGTACACCGGTCACCAACCGGCGCGGGAAATGCTCATGCATTCGCTGGTCAGCGTGATCATGGTATGGACCAGCCGCCAAGCTCTGCAGCGACGGTCTGCCAGCCAGCGTCCACAGCGGGCGCGCGAGTATCTCAACGGCTACATCCAGCTGGTGGAAGAAACCTATCGCCAGCACGTCAAGGTTGAAGACCTGGCGCATCGGCTGGGCATTTCTGTTTCGCACCTCAATGGCACCTGCCGCGAGTTGGCGGGGCAACCGGCGTTGCAGATCATGCACGAGCGACAGCTACTCGAAGCCAAGCGCCTGCTGACGTACACCAGCATGACGATCTACGAGATGTCCGACGTGTTGGGATTTTCCGATCCGACCAATTTCACCCGACTGTTTCGACGCCGGGTGGGCATTTCGCCCAAGGCGTTTCGCGACCGTTTGAAGGCCGATCAAGACAACGAAGCCTGATGCCTTTCGTCAGCGAAGGGCGTTGAGGCTGGCGTTGTGAGGAATGCAGCGCTCAAAGTTGCAGCTCGCATAATCGCGGGGCAATTGCCGCAGCTGTTCGACCCGCCAGGCAGCGGTGCCATAGAGCGCCAGCGTCGCCGCGCAGGTGATGAAAATGGCGAGGTATCTTCTTGTTTTGATGTTCATGGCGTTGACCTCTGAACGAATACCTGGAGGTACTACATTGAGCATAGGTCAGTGGTGGGGAGATGCCACTATGTCGCGGTATTCAAAATACTGATGAACGTGCTGGGAATGTAAACACTTGATGGAGTGAGCGCACCCACAAGGGTCCACATGGTTTATTCCCAACGTTGGGCCGGGTTACAGGCCGACGTCCCACTCTGGCTCTTCAGGAAACCTCAGTACCAGAAAATCCAGCATGCAGCGCAGGGTTGTCGGCATGTGCTTGCGGGACGCGTAGACCGCGTAGATGTTCATCTGCCGGGGTTCGGCCTGGGGCAGCAGCCGGATCAACTCGCCACTGAGTATGTGCACCCCGGCCTGGTAGCTCGGCAACATCGCCACCCCGGCGCCAGCCAGGGTGGCGCGTAGCAGGGTGCTCGCCTCGTTGGCGCTGATGTTGCCCTGCACCGCCACCGACACCGGCTCGCCGTCCTGCTCGAAGTGCCAGAGGCTTTTGCCGAAGTAAGAGTGGGTCAGGCAATTGTGCTGGCTCAAGTCCTCGACCCTCTGCGGAGCTGGGTAGTCGCGCAGATACGCTGCAGCGGCGCAAATGACCGAACGGCACACCGTCAGCCGCCGCGCGATCAGGTTCGGGTCCAGGTCGTTGCTGGTGCGAATGGCCAGGTCGATGCGTTCATCCACCAGGTTTACCGTACGGTCGAGCATCTGCAGGTCGATGCTGACGCCGGGGTAGCGCCTGACGAACGCGACCATGGCGTCTGCCAGTTGCGCCTGGCCGAACGAAGTGCTGACGCTGATGCGCAGCAAACCGCGCGGCGCCTCGTCCGGCGCATTGACCGCCGCCTGCATGTCGCTGGACAGCTCGAGCATTTGCCGGCAGCGCGGCAGGATCTCGCTGCCCGCAGCGGTCAGGCTCAACTTGCGCGTGGTGCGGTGCATCAGCCGCGCGCCGACCCAGTCCTCCAGCTCCGCCAGATAGCGTGAGACCACCGGCCGCGAAAGGTCCAGATGGTCGGCGGCAGCCGACTGACTGCCCAGGTCGACCACCGAGACGAACACCCGCATTGCTTGAAGACGATCCATGATTTGCTCGATTTTAGAAACAAACTATGTCTCAGCATCGCATTTTTTGTATCAGGTCAGGCAACTAAGCTCTGTCACATCGCCAATACGGCAATCAGCATCGGAGCAATACATGATCGGTTTCACTTCCCTCAAGCGTATCTTGCTGGCCGGCGCCACGTTCACTCTTGCGGCTCACGCGCTCGCGGCCCCCCTCACGCTGGATGTCTATAACCCGGGTACCCAGGCGATTTTCCCGGTCAGTTCGGTACTGGTCAGCGGTGAGAAAGAGGCGATTCTGGTGGATGCGCAATTCGGCAAATCCCAGGCTGCGCAAGTGGTGGAGAAGATCCGCGCCAGTGGCAAGCAACTGACCACTATCTACATCAGCCACGGTGATCCGGATTACTACTTCGGGCTCGACACCCTGACCGCTGCGTTTCCGAAAGCCCGGGTGCTGGCATCGCAGTCGACCGTGGATCACATCAAGCAGACAGTCGACGCAAAGCTGGCTTTCTGGGGGCCGAAAATGGGGGCGGATGTGCCGGCTAAAACCATCGTGCCGCAGGTGCTCAAAGGCGACAGCCTGATACTTGAAGGGCAGAAATTGCAGGTGGTCGGCCTTGAAGGCAAGCAGCCGGATCGCAGCTTCGTGTGGATCCCGTCGATCAAGGCGGTAGTGGGTGGCGTCGTCGTCGCGCAGAACATTCATGTCTGGATGGCCGACACCCAAACCCCGCAGTCCCATGCCGATTGGCTTGCTACGCTGCAGTCCATCGAGACTTTGGAACCGCAGACCATAGTGCCCGGCCATTACCTGGGCGAGAGCACCCGGTCGCTGGCTGCCGTGCAGTTCACCGCCGACTACATCCGGGCCTTCGACGAAGAAACCGCCAAGGCCAAGGACTCAACTGCTCTGATCGCCGCGATGAAAAAACGTTACCCGACCTTGGGCGAAGAGAGCTCGCTGGAGCTCAGTGCCAAGGTCGCCAAGGGCGAGATGAAGTGGTAAGCCATTAATTCTCCCAGGAGCAGCCTACACAGCGGCTATGTAGCAATCACCGCGATTGTGCCTGCTCCACCAACCACCCCATCATCTCGCGCAGCTTCGGCGATGGTTCTGGTTTCTCCGGGAACACCAGGTAATACGCCAACCCGGTTTTGACCTTCAGCTCAAAAGGCATCACCAGTCTTCCTGCGCTCAGGTCATCGCCGATCAACGACCAATCCCCAATCGCCACACCAGTCCCCTGTGACGCCATCGACATGGCCAGGTCCAGGGTTTCGAAATGCTGACCCTTGCCCACGTTGTTCAAGCGAATATCGGCGTTGGCCAGCCAGGCTTTCCAGTCGCGTTCGTCCTGCGTCGGGTGCAGCAACAGATGCTGTTGCAGATCATCAGGGGACTGCAGCGGTATCGGGCCTTCCAGCAAAGGCCTGGAACATACCGGGGTCAGCTGTTCGTCGAATAGGTGAAAGGACACCAGTGCTTTGTCTGGCGGCGCTCCGTACATCACCGCGGCATCGAACTGTTCGCGATGAAAATCCACTCCGTGTTTCACCGTGGTAGTCAACTCCACCGGTACATCCGGACGCTCTCTTTGCCATTGCATCAGCCGTGGTAACAACCACCGCATGACGCAGGTCGGCGCCTTCAGCTGCAGGGTCTCGCGCTTCTCGCCGATCTGGTCCACGGCCTCGTCGATCAAGCGGAAAATCTTCTGCACCCGTGGCAGCCATTCGCGCCCCTCGGCCGTCAGTTCCAGGCCCCGAGCCTGACGAATGAACAGCTCATAACCCAGGTGATCCTCCAGCCCTGCGATCTGCCGGCTCACCGCGCCCTGGGTGATGTGCAGCTGTTCGGCGGCACGGGTGAAGTTGCAGCACTGCGCGGTAATCAGAAAGGTGTGCAGCGCCGGCAGGGGAGGCAATCGTTTCATTGGGATCCAAGGTATGACGTAAGGACATGGCTAGTATGACTTTTTATCCATTGTTGAGGCGACGTGTCGCCCGTTCCAATGAGGCCATCCCTGGACCTGCCCACGCATCATAAACACTGCACAGGTCCGGCGTCTCAAACGAATAAAAAGGGCAATGACATGGCGACGTGTGGCGAAGTATTGGTCAAGTTACTCGAAGGTTACGGGGTCGAACAGGTGTTCGGTATTCCCGGGGTTCACACCGTGGAGTTGTACCGCGGGCTGGCCCGTTCGAGCATCAACCATGTCACTCCACGTCATGAGCAGGGCGCCGGATTCATGGCTGACGGGTATGCGCGTACCAGCGGCAAGCCTGGTGTGTGCTTCATCATCACCGGCCCTGGCATGACCAACATCACCACGGCCATGGGCCAGGCCTACGCCGATTCAATCCCGATGCTGGTGATCTCCAGCGTGCAATCGCGCAGCCAGTTGGGTGGCGGTCGTGGCAAGCTCCACGAACTGCCGAACCAGGGCGCGATGGTCGGTGGTGTGGCAGCGTTCTCCCACACCCTGATGTCGGCCGCTGAGTTGCCCGTCGTACTGGCCCGTGCGTTTGCGCTGTTCCAGGCCGGCCGTCCGCGTCCTGTGCATATCGAAATTCCGTTGGACGTGCTGGTCGAAGAAGCAGACGACTTGCTCGCCAGCGCGCCGGTCAATATTGACCGCGCAGGCGCTTCGCCGAGCGCGATCAGCCGTATGACCGCGCTGCTGGCCTGTGCCAAACGCCCATTGATTCTTGCCGGTGGCGGAGCCATCGATGCGGCTGCCGAACTGACCCAATTGGCCGAGTTGCTGGACGCGCCAGTGGCCTTGACCATCAATGCCAAAGGCATGCTCGAATCCGCGCATCCGTTGCTGATCGGCTCGACCCAGAGCCTGGTGGCCACGCGTGCTTTGGTCGCCGAGGCCGACGTAGTGCTGGCCATCGGCACCGAACTGGCCGAGACCGATTACGACGTCACCTTCGCTGGTGGATTCGAGATTCCCGGTGCACTGCTGCGGGTCGACATCGATCCGGATCAGACCGTACGCAACTACCCGCCACAGGTCGCGCTGGTATCCGATGCACGCAACGCCGCGCAGGCGCTGCTGAGCGCGCTGTCGCACAAGTCCCTGGCTGAACGTCGCAATGATTGGGGGCAGGTTCGCGCCGCGCGTCTGCGTGAAGAACTGGCCTCCACTTGGGATGCCTCGACGCTGGCGCAAACGCGCTTTCTGGAAATCGTGCTGCACGAACTGCCAGACGCCGTATTCGTCGGCGATTCGACTCAGCCTGTCTACACCGGCAACCTGACGTTCAACCCTGAGCGTCCGCGCCGCTGGTTCAACTCATCCACCGGCTACGGCACCCTGGGCTACGCCTTGCCGGCAGCCATTGGTGCCTGGCTCGGTGGCAGCGTTGAGAGCGGGGCACGGCCTCCGGTGGTGTGCCTGATCGGTGATGGCGGCCTGCAGTTCACTATGCCGGAACTGGCCAGCGCCGTGGAAGCACGCACTCCGGTGATCGTCCTGCTGTGGAATAACCAGGGCTATGAAGAGATCAAGAAATATATGGTCAACCGCGCTATCGAGCCGGTGGGCGTGGACATCTATACCCCGGACTTCATCGGCGTCGCCAAGGCGCTGGGCTGTGCCGCCGAAGCGGTGGTTGGCGTCGAGCAACTGCGCGCTGCGCTGCGTGTCGCCAGTGATCGCCAGGGCCCGACGCTGATTGAAATCGACCAGGCTTCGTGGATGAAGGCGGTGTCGAAATGAGTTTTCCGACAACGTTAGACGGCCTGTTCATCGACGGCCAATGGTCGGCCGGCAGCGAGCATTTGCGCGTGATCAATCCGGCAACAGAAGCGCTGTTGACCACCGTAAATGGCGGCGATGCGCAGTCGGTCGATCAGGCCGTCAGTGCGGCTGCCAATGCGTTCAGAGACTGGTCGCAAACCACCGGCGCCGAGCGTGGCGCAATCCTGCGCAAGATCGCCGCGGGCGTTCGGGCCGGTCGTGAACAGTTGATGCATGTGCAGTCCAGCAACAATGGTAAGCCGCTGTTCGAAGCGGCCATCGACGTCGACGACGTGATCGCCACCTTCGAGTATTACGCCGGCCTGGCCGAAAGCCTCGACGCTAAACAGGACAGTGCAGTAGAGCTGCCAAGCGACGATTTCAGCGCTCGGGTACGCCGCGAACCTTGCGGCGTGGTCGGCCTTATCGTGCCGTGGAATTTTCCGATGGTGACCACCGCGTGGAAACTCGCACCGGCCCTGGCTGCCGGTTGCTGCGTGGTGCTCAAGCCGTCCGAAGTCACGCCGCTGCCAGAGCTGGAACTGGCGGCAATCATCGCCGAGGCTGGTTTACCCAAGGGGGTGTTCAACCTGGTGTGTGGCACGGGCCTGGCGGTGGGGGCGCCGCTGTCGGCCGATCCACGCATCGCCAAGATTTCCTTTACCGGCAGCAATGCGGTCGGCGTGCAGGTCATGCAACGCGCGGCAGAAACCGTCAAAGGCGTGAGCCTGGAACTGGGCGGCAAATCTTCGCTGCTGGTGCTGGCCGATGCCGACCTCCAACTGGCCGTGGAAGTGGCCTGTGGCGGCGCCTTCTTCAACGCCGGGCAGATGTGTTCCGCCACCAGCCGAGTGTTGGTCGCCGATGAACTGGCGGATGAATTTCTCATCCGTTTGAAGGCTCGTGCCGAAGCCATTCGTGTGGCGGACCCGTTCGATCCGGCGGTGGAAATGGGCGCACTGGTCAATCAGGCGCAATACCAGCGAGTACTCGGTCACATCGACCGTGGTTTGAGCGCTGGCGCGAAACTGGTCTGCGGCGGCAATCGTCCGGCAGACCTGCCGCGCGGATATTTTTTGCACCCAACGATCTTCACCGAAGTGCCCCAGGGCAGTGCGCTTTGGTGTGAAGAGATTTTCGGTCCGGTGATTTGCGTGCGCAGTTTCGCCTCCGAAGCCGAGGCGATTGCCCTGGCCAACGATAGCCAATTCGGTCTGGTGGCCAGTGTCGTCACACGCAATGCCGAAGTGGCGGATCGCGTCGCGAACGCTTTGCAGGCGGGGCTCGTGTGGATCAACGCGCCGCAGGTGATCTTCCCGCAGACTGCCTGGGGTGGTTACAAGCAGAGCAGCATTGGCCGCGAATTGGGGCCGTGGGGATTACAGGCTTTCCAGGAAATAAAACACGTGATTCGAGCCATCTGATTGCTCGAAAAAGGTGAGTGCGTGCCTCTTGTCGAGGCATGCGCTGGTGTCATGGCTTCGATGAGTTTTTATCGATAGTCAGGTGTTTTGCACGACCTCAGGATGAACTCACTGGTTGCGCCAAACCCCCGAAAATACGAGGGATAACGCTGATTCGACCGCGCGGATTCAACAGTTTCAACCTGCCTTATACCTACAAAAACAAAGGGAGTCCGTAATGGGCGAGCATGATCTGAACAGACGTCAATTCATCAAGACCGTGGGCGTAGCCTCGGTAGCCGCGGCGGCCATGAGCATGCCGTTCATCAAGGCCAACGCCAGCGACACCCGCTTCCAGGGCAAAACCCTGCGCCTGCTGACCTGGTCCGACGATACCGGCCTGGCCGCGTTGCGCAACATCGCGGCGACCTTTGAAGACAAGTACGGCTGCAAGGTTATCGCTGACCGTACCGGCAGCACCTCTGAGATGGTCGCCAAACTCAAGGCCGCTGGCGATCGTCCGCAGTACGACATCATCACCCTGGCAGGGGTCGGCGCCGAAGGCCTGGCCGCAGCCAACCTGCTGGAAAAACCCGACCTCAACCGCATCCCCAATCTGGTTGATGTGCCGGAGAAATACCGCACGGGTGCCAATGGCCACGGCATCGGATATCTGCTCTGGTGCAATAGCCTGGTCTACAGCACCCGCACCATCAAGCAAGCGCCGGACAGCTACGCCGCCCTGTGGGACGCGGACCTGTCGCCAAACATCTTCCTGCCGCCGCCGAACTGGACCGAGGCCATGGACCTGATCATCATCGCCGCTAAACTGGCCGGTGGTGACGAGCACAACATCGAGCCGGGCTTCAGGAAACTCGCCGAGCTCAAGGACCGCGTGGTAACTCTGGGTGAGAACCCGAACCAGATCGCCGAGCTGTTCCGCACCGGTTCCCTGGATATGGGTGGCCTGTACGCGCCGGCGTTTTTCCCCAAGCAAATCCGTGATCCGGCCTACGGCCTGGGTGCTACCTTTGGCATGAAAGAAGGTTTCTACACCGACCTGATGCTCTCGGTGATGCCAAAAAATCGCCCCGGCGACACAGACCTGACCTACGCCTTCATCAACCACTCCCTGGACCCGCTGGTGCAGGGAAAAATGGCCGAGGACATCTACAACGGCCCGGTCAACGCCAAGGCAATCATCTCCGCCGAGGCACGCAAGAGCCCGTACATTCTCACGCCGGAGCAAATTGCCGAGAAGGCGATCATGCACGACAACGCCTTCCTGGCCTCCGTGCATGACCAATGGATTCGTCGCTACACGGAAATCTTTTCTTCCTGATCGAGTGGCGAACGCCAAACCTGAAACACCCCGAATCCTCTGTGGGAGCGGGGTGATCCGAGTCTTGTGTTTGCCAGCTGCTTTCCATTGACGAGACCCTAGCCATGGAACACCAACCTCTGACCCACCCCGGCAGCGTCGCGGCATCACCGCCAAAGCGCGGCGTGTCGCCCACCGCCCGTGCCTGGCTTTTCCTCACGCCATCGATGCTGTTCCTCGGCGTGTTGATCGCCGCCAGCCTGCTGGTGCTGCGCATGAGCGTGGGCACCAAAGGCGCGGAATGGACCGGCTTCAGCCTGGCCAGCTATGCCCAGTTGCTCGAACCCTACTACCTCAAGTCCTTGCTGCTGACCCTGCGCCTGGCGCTGATCAGCGCGGTGATCGCCGTAGTGCTGGCGATTCCGGTGGCCTACACCATGTCACGCCTGACCTCACCCTTCATACGCAGGATCTTCCTTGCTGCAGTGTTGCTGCCTCTACTGGTCAACTTGCTGCTGCAAAGCTATGGCTGGCTGGTCATCCTCGGGCCAGGCGGAATGCTCAATCAGGCGCTGATGGGCCTGGGTTTGATCAAGCGTCCGATCATGCTGCTCTACAACCAGAACGGCGTGCTGATGGGGCTGGTGCAAACTGCGTTCCCGCTGGCCGTACTGCCGATCGCCAGTGCCATGCGCGGAGTCGCTCGCACCTACGAAGAAGCTGCGGCCACCCTGGGCGCCAGTCGCCTGCAGGTGTTCCGCCAGGTGGTGCTACCGATGAGTCTGCCGGGAATCATCACCGGCGCAACGCTGGTGTTTGCCTACAACGCCAGCAGCTTCGTGGTGCCCTTGTTGCTGGGTGGCCGACGCGTGCCGATGCTGGCGGTGATGGTCCATGACCAGATCGCCCCGCTGATGAACTGGCCCGCCGCCTCCGCCGCCGGGGTGGTGTTGATTGTCACCACGCTGGCGATCATGACCCTGTCGGAATATTTCACTGGCCGTCGTCGGCGCAGGATGGAGGCTTCGCAATGAGCACTGTGATCAAGAAACGTCATATGTTGCTGCCGGGCGATACCGGCAAGTTTGCCGGCGTCTTGTCGGGCTTCATCCTGCTGCTGGCGGTGTTGCCGATCCTGACCATGATCGTCATGTCATTCAGCGGCGCCTCAAACCTCGACTTCCCACCCGAAAGCTACAGCCTGCAGTGGTACAAGGCGGCGTGGAAGACCTTTGTCTCGCCGGACTCCAGTGACGTGCTGAGCCTGGGCAAAGCGATGACCACCAGCCTGATGGTGGCCTGCCTGACCATGGTTTTTGCCACGATCATCGCGGTGCCGGCCGCTTATGCGCTCACCCGTTGCGAGTTCCGGGGCAAGGCCGTGGCGCTGCAACTGATGTCGTTGCCGCTGGTGTTCCCCATGGTGGTATTGGGCCTGGCATTGCTGCTGGTGTTTGACAGCCTGCCGTTTCAGATGACCACCTCGCGCCTGGTGATTGCCCACGTGATCCTGGCATTGCCGTTCGTGGTGAAGAACTGCACCGCGGCAATGCTTTCCATCGGCAGTGAGGTCGAAGAGGCTGCGCAGATGCTGGGCGCATCGCCCACCCGGGCGATTATCGACGTGGTGGTGCCGTTGATGAAGTCGGGAATCCTCGCGGGGATGCTCCTGGCGTTCATCGTCTCGTTCAACGAGTTCACCGTGACCTATTTCCTCTACACCATCGATGTCATGACCGTGCCGATCTGGATGTACAGCCGCACTGTGTCATCGCTTGACCCTACTGTCTTCTCCTTTGCCGTACTGATCGTGCTAATCGACTTCGTCCTGATCTGGGCGTTGGAGAAGCTGGTGGGCGAGGGCGGCGTTTCCTTTTGATTTGAGGTGCAATATGACTGGTCTGATTCTGGAAAACGTCGAGAAGCATTACGGCTCGGCCTGCGCAGTAAGGGATGTGAATCTGCATTTGCCCGAGGGCAAACTGGTGTGTTTTCTCGGTCCCTCGGGCTGCGGGAAAACCACGCTGCTGCGCATGATCGCCGGGCTCGAAACCCTCACGGGTGGCGAGATCCGTCTGGACGGTGAAGACATTGGCCACACCCCGGCGCATCAGCGCAATTTCGGCATGGTGTTTCAATCCCTGGCCCTGTTTCCGCACATGACAGTGGGGGAGAACATTGCTTATCCGCTGAAGCTGCGTGGGGTCAGCAAGGCTGATCAGCAGGCGCGGTTGGTGGAGTTGCTGCAGCTTATTCAGTTGCAGGAAATGATTGACCGTCCGGTGTCCAAGCTGTCCGGCGGGCAACGCCAGCGCGTGGCGATCGCCCGGGCAATTGCCGCGCGCCCGAAAATCCTTTTGCTTGATGAACCGCTGTCGGCGCTGGACGCCAAGCTGCGCGAATCGATGCAGGTAGAAATCCGCCAACTGCAACAGCGCCTGAATATCACCACCATCATGGTCACCCACGACCAGCGTGAGGCCATGACCATGGCCGATATCGTCGTCGTGCTGGGTGAGCATCGGGTGCAGCAGGTGGGTACGCCAATCGAGATTTACCGGCATCCAGCCAACGAGTTTGTCGCGGATTTCATCGGCTCGGGCAACATCTTTCCGGCTACGGCACTGGGGGACGGTAAGGTTGGTTTACCCGGAGGAGACGCGCTGCAAGTGCCAATCTGCAGCAGCATAGTGGCGGGGGCGAGGGTGAAGATGCTGATTCGTCCCGAGGACCTGCAACTGTCCCAGCCCCAGGCCACGGCGGGGAACCGTTTGCTGGGCAGGGTGACGTTCGTGCGCGACATTGGCGCGACGATTGAAACCACGGTGGAATGTTCGGGGGTGTCGTTTACTGCCTTGAGTACACCGTGCCAGGGCTTTGGTTTGACCATCGGCAATCCGGTGTCGGTGACCTTGCCAGCAGAGGCTTGCCGGGTACTCGGCGCCTGATCCAGATTCGATGTTAGCCTTTCTGGCCTCATCGCGGGCAAGCCCGCTTGTGATCTGTGGCGTTCACAGAACCTGTGGGAGCGGGTTTGCCCGCGATGAGGCCAATGCCACGCAACAATATTTGGATTACACCGACAACCGCAACCGCGCCAAATCCCGCAACGGCGGCGCACCGAACAGCCGGCTGTACTCCCGGCTGAACTGCGACGGGCTTTCATACCCCACCCGATACCCCGCCGCCGACGCCTCCAGCCCTTCGGCCAGCATCAACCGCCGAGCCTCCTGCAAACGCAGCTGCTTCTGATACTGCAACGGACTCATCGCTGTCATCGCCTTGAATCGGTGATGCAGCGTCGACACGCTCAGGTTCACTTCCTTCGCCAGATCATCGATGCGCAACGGTTGCTCGTAATTGCCATTGAGCCATTTGATCGCCTGACTGACGCGGTGGCTCTGGCTGTTGGCAATGGCAATCTCATACAGCCGATACCCCTGCGGGCTGCGCAGCAGGCGGTACAGGATCTCCCGGCGGATCAACGGCGCAAGCATGCCGATGTCCTTGGGCGAATCGAGCAGGCGGGCCAGACGCACTACAGCGTCAAGCATCGCGGTGTCGATTTGCTCGACGTACAGGCCGCGACCCGTGGGGCGGGTCGGCACGCCAAGGGGGCCGGCATCGGCGATCAGTGCGCTAATCTCCGCCGGGTCGATGTCCAGGCGCACTGCCAGGATTGGTTCCTCGGCAGTGACATTCACCACCCGCCCACTCAACGGCATCGAGACCGATACCACCAGATAATTCAGCGGGTCGTAATTGAAAAATTCATCGGCCAGCCGCACCTCTTTACGCCCTTGGGCCATGATGCACAGCGCCGGTTGCGCGAGCACCGGGGCAAAATCGTGGGACTTGCTGTGGCGCGACATGAACAGCGAGCCGACGGCCGTGGCGTAGGTGCCATCGTCCAGGGTATTGCGGCGGATGATCGCGGCCAGTTCCGCCCGCTGCTTTTCCATGTCGGAATCCAGCGGGGCTTCAAAGTGATCGAGCGACGACATGCACGACTTCCTCGGCGAAGTGATGGGATGAGCGGAGCTTAAGTTTGTGCAAGGAGCAACGGTAGACACATCCTGCGAAATGCTTGCCTGATTCTGCACGAGGCTCAAGTGTTGCACAGGGGCGGCCGGCGCTCACCCGGCAAACTTGCTCGAAAGTCTTATTTCATCGGTGTGGCAGGATTTACAGGTTGTACAGCTACCCAAGGCCGCTTCGCAGGATCGTGCAACAAGCCGGCAGGAATCGACTAACCGCGTCGTCCCGGGCGAGCTTAACCTTTGATCCTGTCGCAGCCCGTCCCACGGCTGCCACTCGAGTACCTGGGAGGGTTGAACATGTCTACGCAAATCCCCGTGAGCCATATGGCCTTTGTTCGTGCTCGTGCCGGGCGTTCGGCGGAACTGGGCGCGCGTCTCAGCGCCCTGATAGAGCCGTCGCGCAGTGCACCGGGCTGCCTGAGCTTTGCCTTGCAACATTCGCAATGTGATCCGCAGTTGTGGCTGGTGTCCGGTTTCTGGCGCGATCAGCAGGCCATGACTGCTTACTTCAGCACTCCGGCGATGCAGATTTTTGCCGAACTGGTTGAAGGATTAATGGTTAACAGCCTGGATTTTCATACCTTCAAGGAAGTATCAGCCGCCCAGGCGATCGGACAGACCCGGTCCTGGGTACACAAAATGGCGGGATGAGGGTTTAATGATGGCATTCTCAATCAGCCAGGATGCCCGACATGGCACGTAAAGCCTTTGAAACCTTCGAAGCCGTATCGGCCGTCGTTCCTCGCGAGGGCGGTTACTACGCGGCGATCGCCACCAAAGCCATCGGTGGCTCGGGCGCGCCGCGCTTCAACAAGCTGCTGGAAGAACAGACCTTCAAGACCGCCAAGGAAGCCGACGAGGCGGCCGCCATGCAACTGACGCACCTCAAGGACGTCGGCGAAGAGGGCGAGTTGATCTGGTAACTGACGGGTCGCTACCTGACCGCCCCCGGGCGGAACATCTTGAACAGTGCCTCCGGCCCCAGCTGGAAGTAATCCGCCGGCCCGCCGCCGCGCAGAATCGGTTTTGCCGCGGCGGTGTCGTATACCCCATCCTTCAACAGCCATTTGGCAATGTGCACGGCCACCACTTCGCCGAGAACCAGCCAGCTGGGCACCACATTACCGTCAGCGCGTTGCAGTTGAATGATCTGCGTGACCTTGCATTCGAAGGACACCGGGCTTTCGGCGACCCGCGGCACCTGGATCACTTTAGAGGCGGCCGGTGTCAGCCCGGACAACTCGAATTCATCGACCTCAGGCCCAACCATCGCGCAACTCTGATTCATCTGCTCGGCCAGCGGGCGAGTCGCCAGGTTCCAGGCGAACTCGCCGGTCTGCTCGATATTGTTGAGGCTGTCTTTGCGTCCGACGCTGGAGAACCCAATGATCGGTGGGATGTAGTTGAAGGCGTTGAAAAAACTGTAGGGCGCCAGGTTCAGGTGGCCGCTGGCATCCTGTGAAGAAATCCAGCCGATGGGCCGCGGCCCGACGATGGCGTTGAACGGATCGTGGGGCAGGCCGTGGCCGTTGGCGGGTTCGTAGAAGTGGATGTCGTCGGGCATGGAGTGGCGTTCCTGTGGGGCGAGCGTGCTCGCGATAATCTGTCGGTCAAAAGCAATGTATCTGACCCGGAATCACGAGCAAACCCGCCCGCCATAAAATCTTCCCATTTGCTTAAGTGACAGATTTTTCATAAAGCCCTTACCTATTTTTCACCGCGCCCCCGCCAGTCTGCGTGCGAAACCAAGAAACGGCCGCCACGCACACTGGAGCTTTACCCTCGATGAACAAACTTCCTCAAATTACCCTCGCATTCTGGGTGATGAAAATCTGCGCGACGACCCTGGGGGAGACCGCAGGCGATTTGCTGTCGATGACTCTCAACGTCGGCTACGCCATCAGCTCGCTGATTCTGATCAGCGTGTTCGTGCTGACGTTGATCACCCAACTGATGTCCAACTCCTACAAACCGGTGCTGTACTGGATCGTGATCCTGTCGACCAGCACGGCGGGCACCACGATGTCGGACTTCATGGATCGGACCCTTGGTCTGGGCTACGCCACCGGTTCGATGATTTTGATTGCCATCCTGATCGGGATTTTTGCCGCCTGGCGCTTGAGCGGTGATTCGCTGAACGTGACCAAGGTCCAGACCTTCCGTGGCGAAATGTTCTACTGGATGGCGATTCTGTTTTCCAACACCCTGGGCACGGCACTGGGCGATTACCTGGCCGACGACTCGGGCCTGGGCTTTGCCGGTGGCGCGCTGTTGATCGGCTCGACCATTGCGGTGGTGGTGCTGCTCAAGTACTTCACCAGGATTTCATCGGTGTTGCTGTTCTGGCTGGCGTTTGTCCTCACCCGGCCGTTCGGCGCGACCTTAGGTGATTTCCTGACAAAGCCGCATGGAAAGGGTGGGCTGGATTTCGGTACGGTTGGCTCCTCGCTGGTGTTGGCGGGGATTCTGGTGGTGATGATTGCGGGTGCTTCCTACGCGCAGAACAGGTACGCGAAGCCGGCGGCTGCCGAGTTGAGCTGATAGATCTGGGGGGGGGCGTCGTAACGCCGCCTGGAGCGAGCAAGCTCCGGACGGCGTTCCGACAAAGAGGCCGGCTTAGCCGACCTGAATGTGACGGTCAGTCAGTGGTAATGCGCGAGTGCTTGCGGGTGTCTTTCATGGTGATGTACACCAGCAACGACACTGCGATACATCCAGTCACATACCAGTAGTAGCCGGTTTCCATGCCACTGGCCTTGAACCACAGCGCGATATATTCAGCGGTACCGCCGAAAATCGATACGGTCAGCGCGTAGGGCAAGCCAACACCCAGTGCACGAATTTCGGTCGGGAACAGTTCGGCTTTCACCACCGCGTTGATCGAGGTGTAGCCGCTGACGATGATCAGCGCCGCCATGATCAGGAAGAACGCGCCCCACCAGCTCTGCACAGTATGCAGGGCTGTCAGGATCGGCACGGTAAACAACGTACCCAGGACGCCGAAGGCGATCAGGATCGGCCGGCGCCCGACTTTATCCGACAGCCCGCCTACCAGCGGTTGCAGGCACATGAACAGGAACAGCGTGGCCGCCGAAATCGTGGTGGAGTCGGAGATGCTCATGCCGACCGTGTTCACCAGGTACTTCTGCATGTAGGTGGTATAGGTGTAGAACGCCAGGGTACCCCCCATGGTCAGGCCAACTACGGTCAGCAGTTCCTTGGGGTGGCGCATAAGCGTGCGCATGGCGCTTTCCTTGGCCTTTTCTTTCTTGGTGAACGACTCGGTTTCTTCCATGCCGCGACGCAGGTAGAGCGCGACCACGGCACACAGCGCGCCGATGGCGAACGGGATGCGCCAGCCCCAGGCATAGAGCTCCTCGGTGGTGAGGATGTTCTGCAGGACGATCAGCACGCCCAGCGCAATGAGCTGGCCGGAGATCAGGGTCACGTACTGGAAGCTCGAGAAGAACCCGCGACGTTCCTTGGTCGCCATCTCGCTGAGGTAAGTGGCCGAGGTACCGTACTCGCCACCGACCGAGAGGCCTTGCAGCAAACGAGCGAAGATCAGCAGGATCGGTGCGCCGATGCCGATGGTTTCATAGCCCGGGCTTAGGGCAATAACCAACGAGCCGAAGCACATCAGGTAAACCGACGCCATCAGCGCCTTTTTACGGCCGACCTTATCGGCGTATAGGCCCATCAGCCAGCCCCCGATCGGACGCATGAGGAAGCCCACGGCAAAGATCGCTGCAGTATTCAGAAGCTGTGCGGTGGTGTCGCCTTTAGGGAAAAAGGCTTTGGCGAAGTACAGCGAGAACGCAGCGTAGACGTACCAGTCGTACCACTCGACCATGTTGCCGACCGAACCGCTGAAGATCGATCTGATGCGACTGGAGGTGGTTCGAGGCTTGGCCGGCACGGCAGCCGATCCTGCGGGCAGGGTGTTGGAGTTATCCATTGAAGGATCCTTAATCTAATTGTTTTTTTTGAGCGCATTAAAACGCAGCCTGCCGGGGCTATAGCAGGAGCTGTGCCAACAAGGGAAGGGCCGGTTTAGAGGGGTTTGGACGGGTGGGTAAGCGGATTACCGCTTATTGGAAAATGGGGGGTGAGCGGAAAATCGCTTATCAGCTTGTAGATTTGTATTGGCAGCAATGGCCTCATCGCGGGCAAGCCCGCTCCCACAGGGATCAAGGTGGACCACGGATATGTGCTCGGCCACAAAACTTGCGGGCTTGCCCGCGAAGAGGCCGATCCAGACGCTACAAAAACATCTCGCGAGTCAGCCCATGCCGCTGCATCTTTTCATTGAAGGTCCGACGCGGCAGCTGCAACTCTTCGAGCACCGCTTTCACATCGCCTTTGTGCCGGGTCAACGCCGCCCGCAGGCAGTGTTCCTCGAAAGCCTCCTGTCGAGCTGCCAGTGACTGTCCCGGTTCGCTACCCGCCAGGGCCGGCTCATCCAGCCCCAGCACTTGGCGCTCGGCAACGTTGGCCAGTTCACGGACGTTGCCCGGCCAGTCATGACTCAGCAAGTGGCTCAACTGGGCGCCGGTCAGCGGTGGAAATGTACGGCCCAGGCGCTCGGCGGCGCTCTGGGCGAAGGTCTCAAATAGCAACGGAATGTCTTCGCGCCGATCACGCAGGGGCGGCAGCCGCAGCTCGGCGACGTTCAGGCGGTAGGCCAGGTCTTCGCGAAAACGCCCTGCTCGGGCTTCGTCCAGCAGGTCGGGCTTGGTCGCGGCGATGATCCGCAGGTCTACGCGGATACTCTGGTTCGAACCCAGGCGCTCGAGTTTCTGTTCCTGCAGCACTCGCAGCAATTTCACTTGCTGGGCTAATGGCATGCTTTCGATTTCATCGAGAAATAGCGTGCCGCCGTCGGCGTATTCAAGCTTGCCGATGCGCTTTCCCTGGGCGCCGGTGAACGCGCCACTTTCGTGGCCGAACAGTTCGGCCTCGAACAGTTGCTCGGGGATCGCTGCGCAGTTGAGCGCCACAAAGGGCTTACTGGCCCGAGGCCCGAAGTCGTGCAGGCAGCGGGCAACCAGCTCTTTGCCACTGCCGGTTTCTCCGCGGATCAATACATTGACCGGCAATGCCGCCAGATCCAGCACCTTGCTGCGCAACGTCTGCAATCCCCGGGATACGCCCAACAGGGTGGCATCCAGCTTGGCGCGGTTGTCGGCTTGTTTATGCAGGGCTCGGTTCTCCAGCACCAGCCGGCGCTTGTCGAGCGCGCGCCGCAGGCTGCCAAGCAACGTCTCGGGACTGAAGGGTTTTTCGAGGAAGTCGTAGGCGCCGTCGCGCATCGCGTCCACTGCCATCGGAACATCGCCGTGGCCGGTCAGCAGGATCACCGGCAAGTCGGCATCACGCCGCTGGACCTCGGCTAACAGCTCCAGGCCGGTCATACCGGGCATACGCACGTCGCTGAGAATCACCCCGGGGAAGTGCCTGGGCAACTGCGCCAGGCACTCTTCGGCGCGACTGAACAATTGTACTTCGAACCCAGACAGGCTCAACCATTGTTCGACGGCGCTGCGAATGCTGCTTTCGTCGTCGACGACGATCACTGAGTTGAGCATGGGCCCTGGGTCTCCTGGTCTATCGGCAGGGTGAGGGTGAAAGCGGCGCCCAGCTCCTGGTTTTCCGCGCTCAGGCGCCCGCCGGATTCGTGGATGATGGCAAAGGATACGGCCAGTCCGATGCCCAGGCCATCACCGACGGGTTTGGTCGTGAAAAACGGATCGAAGACTTTTGCCAAGTGTTCTTCGGCGATGCCACCGCCGTTATCCGACACGGTCAGGCGCCACAGCTGTTCATCATCTTCCAGACGGATTTCCAGGCGCTTGCAGGGTTTGTCGTGCATCGCGTCCAGGGCGTTGCGCAACAGATTGATCAGCACCTGCTCCAGGCGAATCGAGTCGCCACGGACCCAGGCCGGCCGCGTCAGGTGCAGTACTGTGCTCACCTGTTCGTCCCGCAGGCGGGTTTCGAGCAGTTGTAGCGCCTGATCAACGACGGTCGCCAGGTCCAGGCGTTCGCGCAGGCCGCTGGGGCTCTTGCGGGCAAAGGTCTTCAGGTGGCCGGTAAGGGCGGCCATGCGCGTCAGCATGTCGTCCACTGGCTTGAGTGCCTTGTAGGCGTCATCTACCCGTCCGTGGTCGAGCAACAGGCGCAAGGTCGCCAGCTGCATGCGTTGGGCGGTCAGCGGCTGGTTGATTTCATGGGCCAAGGCGGCAGACATCTGGCCGAGGGCGGCGAGCTTGGCCGATTGCACCAGGCCGTCCTGGGCGGTGCGCAGGTCGCGGGTACGCTCTTCCACCAGGCGTTCGAGCTCTTCGCGACTGCGCTGGCGCATCTTTGCCAGGCGCCAGCGTTGATTGAGAAACAGCAGCAGGAACACCAGTGCCAACCATGACCCGGCCGCCGCCAGCGCGGCGGTACGGCTGTCTTCGAAGGCGACCTGTGGGCGGCGGAGCAGGTGCAGGGTCCAGCCTTCGGCGGCCAGGGGCAGGGATTCCCACAGGTAATCACGTTCGCCGTCCGGGCCATCTATCCGCATCAGATGGCTGTTGTCGTCGAAACTTTGCAGGGGCTGATACTTCAGCAGCGACAGTGGCTGCTTATCGTACTGGCGGGTGGCCTTGAGTTCGGCGTGATCGCTGTCATTCAGCGGTTTGAGCAAGCGATACCGCCAGCCTGGCTGATTGGCGATGAAGATCACCCCGCGCGCATCGCTGACCAGCAGTGTGTCGCTGCCCTGGCGCCATTCTCGTTCCAGCTCGGGGAATTCGAGCTTGACCACCATGGCGCCCAGAAATCGCCCATCGTCGGCAGTCACTGCTCTGGACAGGAAGTAACCGGGGATCCCGCTGGTCACCCCCACTGCATAGAAGCGCCCGGCCCCCAGGGTGCGTGTCTGGCTGAAGTAGGGGCGAAAGCCATAGTTGTGACCGACGTAGCTGCTGGGCAGGCGCCAGTTGCTCGCGGCCACGGCGAGGCCAGTGGGATCGAGCAGTTCCAGGGTCGAGGACTCGGCTGCGCCGTTGATTTTTTCCAGCTTGCGGTTGAGCAGGTCCTGCTGTTCGGCGGTCAACGGCCCCTCGAGTGCCGAACGCAACTCCGGGTCCAGGGCCAGCACGGCGGGCAGGGCGCGGTAGCGTTCGATCAGGGTGTGCAGCGAGCTCGCATACAAGCCCAGTTGCTGATTGGCGCGAGCAGCGTCCTCTACCAGCGCCTGACGCTCGGCGTGGCGCATAGCCAGGGTGGCAGCGATGATGGCGCCGGCAACAATCACAAGGGAGTAGAGCGTCAGGCGCAGGGGGCGAGATGACTCGAGCATGCTGGGCGTTACACACGGGGACGGTGGGCGCGCACCATAGCATGAGCCATAAAAAAGGCGACAGGAGCATGACACCTGTCGCCTTTGCTAGACATGTCTGAAATGCTTACTGCACTTCCACCGCCAGACTCTCACTGATCTTTTTCTGCCAGATGGCAGGACCCGTGATGTGTACCGACTCACCCTTGCTGTCTACCGCAACGGTCACCGGCATGTCCTTGACGTCGAACTCGTAGATCGCCTCCATACCCAATTCGGCGAAAGCCACCACGCGGGATTTCTTGATGGCTTGCGCCACCAGGTAAGCCGCGCCGCCAACAGCCATCAGGTAGACGGCCTTGTGGTCCTTGATCGCTTCGATGGCGGTCGGGCCGCGCTCGGATTTGCCGATCATGCCCAGCAGGCCGGTTTGCTCGAGGATCTGCCGGGTGAACTTGTCCATCCGCGTGGCGGTGGTCGGACCCGCAGGGCCCACGACTTCTTCGCGCACCGGATCAACCGGGCCGACGTAGTAGATGAAACGACCCTTGAGGTCGACCGGCAAGGTTTCACCCTTGTTCAGCATCTCGACCATGCGCTTGTGCGCCGCGTCGCGACCGGTGAGCATCTTGCCGTTAAGCAGGACGGTTTCGCCCGGCTTCCAGCTTTGCACGTCCTCCGGGGTCAGGGTGTCGAGGTTGACGCGACGGGCCGATGGGCCGGCTTCCCAGACGATTTCCGGGTAGGCGTCCAGCGGTGGCGCTTCCAGCGAGGCCGGGCCGGAACCGTCGAGCACGAAGTGCGCGTGACGAGTAGCTGCGCAGTTCGGGATCATGCACACCGGCAACGAAGCGGCGTGGGTCGGGTAGTCCATGATCTTCACGTCGAGCACGGTGGTGAGGCCACCCAAACCCTGGGCGCCGATGCCCAATTGGTTGACCTTCTCGAACAGCTCCAGACGCATCTCTTCGATACGGTTGGACGGACCGCGCTTCTTCAGCTCGTGGATGTCGATGGACTCCATCAACACTTCCTTGGCCATTACCGCGGCTTTCTCGGCGGTGCCGCCGATGCCGATGCCGAGCATGCCCGGTGGGCACCAGCCGGCACCCATGGTAGGAACGGTTTTCAAGACCCAGTCGACGATTGAGTCGGACGGGTTGAGCATGGCCATCTTCGACTTGTTCTCGGAGCCGCCACCCTTCGCCGCCACGTCCACTTCTACGGTGTTACCCGGGACAATGGAGTAGTGGATAACTGCGGGGGTGTTGTCCTTGGTGTTTTTGCGAGCGCCCGCCGGGTCGGCGAGGATCGAGGCGCGCAGGACGTTTTCCGGCAGGTTGTAGGCGCGACGTACGCCCTCGTTTATCATGTCGTCCAGGCCCATGGTAGCGCCATCCCAACGCACGTCCATGCCCACACGGACGAACACGGTGACGATGCCGGTGTCCTGGCAGATCGGGCGGTGGCCGGTGGCGCACATGCGCGAGTTAATCAGGATTTGCGCCATCGAGTCACGGGCCGCTGGCGATTCTTCGCGCAGGTAGGCTTCGTGCATCGCCTGGATGAAATCCACGGGGTGGTAATAGGAAATGAACTGCAGGGCGTCGGCAACGCTCTGAATCAGGTCGTCTTGCTTGATCACGGTCATGAGTCGCGCTCCTCTTAAAGACGGGAACATTCAATAAGGTGCTTGCAGCTTGGGTGCATCGGTCGGTTGCAAGCACCTTTCAAGGCACGCCGGGGCTGCTGGCGCGACGCTAAAAAGGCGCGGCAGTATACCGCGCCTCGGTTTGGTAAACACCCGGCAGAGGTCATTCGTTGGTCGCATAGGATGCGGGCGTTACGTAAGACAGGATTTATCGGGATGTCGAGTCATGGTTTTGACGCCAGTTTTTTGATCTTAGAATTGATTGGTCATTTATCCGGCTCGCCACTAAAGTGGCATCCGGACTGTAGAGTAGGACACTCAAACAGCGTTTTTTTCGCACGGTGAGTCAACGATTGACCCATAACGCCATCCAACGACTTTTACTCAAACGCTTCGCCCTCGCCGCCGGTACCTATGCCCTGGCCTTGCTGCTACTGTGGCTGGCTTTTTTTACCGGTTATTACGATGCCCCCCTTGCCAGTGTCGTCATTGGCAGTGCGCTTGTAGTCATCAGTCAGGTGGCGCTGTTCGGTTTTTTTTACAGCGGCCGCAACCAGCGCCTTCCCGACCCCAGCTTGACCGAAGCGCAAGTGCTGCTGGGACTGGGCTGGCAAACCTGGCTGATTGCCCACCTGGACGAGGCTCGCGGCACGTTCCTGGTCTTTTACGTACTGGTCCTGCTGTTTGGCCTGTTCCATCTGTCGCGTTACGCGTTTATTCGTTGCGCGCTGCTGGTGTTCTTCAGTTTCAGCGCTATCACGCTATGGGACGGTTACCATTTTCAGCTGGCTGACCCGGCACTCGCCGTCCTGCAGGTCTGCCTGCTGTTCATCGTCCTGATCTGGCTGGTGTTCTATGCCCGCTATGTCCAGGCTTCGCGACAACGTATGCGCCAGCGCCGTTTTGCCTTGCAGGCGCACCAGGACACCCTGCGCGGAATGATGCGCCAGCTCGAAAACCTGGTAGCCACCGATGAACTGACTGGCCTGTTCAATCGTCGGCACTTCCTGCGCCTGGCTACCCGCGAGTTGGACACGATGGATGCTGATGTCGTGCATGGCCTGGCCCTGATCGACCTCGATCACTTCAAGCGAATCAATGACGTCCACGGCCATGCTGCCGGCGACCAGGTGCTGCAGGCCTTTGCTGCCGTCGCCAGCGCCTGTCTGCGCGAAGGTGACGTGCTGGCCCGGTATGGCGGTGAAGAGTTCGTAGTGCTGCTGCCTGACTGCAATGCCGAACGGCTGACTTCATGTTGCGAGCGGCTGCGCATCGCCTTTACCGACGTGGAGTTGATAGGCATCAGTGTCAGCCATCTCAGCCTGTCGGCGGGTATGACATTGCTTGAGCTGGGTGACGATCTCGATGACGCCTTGCACCGGGCTGACCAGGCGCTCTATCGCGCCAAGCGCGATGGGCGCAATCGCTGCGCGGCGGCATGGGAGAACGCCGATGCCTGAGTTACGGGTTGGCGAGCGGCGTTGGTCGGTGCCAGTGGGCAGCAACCTGCTCGATTCATTGAATCAACACGGTGTGTCCGTTCCCTACAGTTGCCGTGCCGGCAGTTGTCATGCATGTCTGGTGCAATGTACGCAAGGATTGCCGAGTGACAGCCGCCCTGATGCCCTGAGTGCAGAACAGCGTCAGCAAGGCTGGCGCCTGGCGTGCCAGTGTCAGGTGATCGAGAATTTGCAGGTGCATGCCTTCGACCCGCACCAGGACGGCCGCCCGGCCGAAGTCGTCGCCGTCGATTGGTTGAGCAGCCATGTGTTGCGTTTGCGTCTGATACCTCAGCGCCCGTTGCGCTACAGCGCCGGGCAACATCTGGTGTTGTGGGCCGGTAACGTGGCGCGGCCTTACTCCCTCGCCAGCCTGCCGGGAGAAGACCGCTTTCTGGAGTTTCACCTTGATTGCCGCCAACCCGGCGCATTCAGTGATGCCGCGCGTCAGTTGCAGATTGGCGACTCGTTGCGACTGGGTGAACTGCGTGGCGGCGCACTGCATTACGACGCCGACTGGCACACCCGGCCACTCTGGCTGCTGGCCGCCGGCACCGGGCTGGGCCCGTTGTTCGGCGTCTTGCGTGAAGCCCTGCGGCAGGATCACCAGGGCGCCATCCGGGTTATTCACCTCGCCCATGACGCCGGTGAGCATTATCTGGCCAAACCCCTGCAAGCCATGGCCGCCAGTCGCCCGAACCTCAGCATCGAACTGTGGACGCCGACCGAGTTGCCCGCGGTTTTAGCGCAACTGCGCCTTGTTTCCCGGCAAACCCAAGCCTTACTCTGCGGGTCGCCCGACAGCGTCGATGCCTTTGCCCGGCGCCTGTACCTGGCGGGGCTGCCGCGCAATCAACTGCTGGCCGACGTCTTCCTGTCTCGCGGTTGAGATAACAACCTCCATTCACATAGTGCTGCTCGTAATCAGGGCATCAGGCCTCGTGCAATAGCGCGGTGAATTTTACTGTCGTATTCATCATCCACTGCAAAAATGATTTTGTTGTTTTTTATGGTTGACGCTTCGAGGGTAAAGTTTTTCGCCGCCCTGTAAACCAGCCACCCGGCGCCATTTCCATAGTCCTCGTCAATAACCCCGTTGTGCAAGAAACGAGCGACTGCGTAATGGCGTTCGCGCGATACTACATCGACAAGTGCAGTGGCCAATAAATTTCCGCCGGGCAAAAAGTCGGCGTTGATCAAGAAGGTCGTGGCGGTATTTACGTTGGTGAATACAGGCTTTCCTCTATTAAACTGAATGTTGCTGGAGCCGTCTGCTTCCCGGCTTATCAAAAAACCGGAAAGCTCACCAAAAACTTTAGAGAACCTGAAACCTAAGCACAGAACGCGATTGTTAGGCTGTTTCACGGTTTTTATAAGTCGTAATCCATAGTTTGGGTCTTCATCTTGAATCTGCAAGAATCCTTCCTGCTGAAAGGAGGTATCCAGCCTGCCATCTTGTCCGTGTTTTACCAGAATGATGAACTCCGGTTGTGCGTAGTAATCCGCTCGGACGCTGCCTGCACTGATGTAATTTCCTGTGTCGTCGACTGACACACTGTAAAGTTCGAGGAAGGAAAATTGGTCATAATTGACACGGACATACCCGGAGCCATTGAATGTTGGATCAAGGGCCCCGTCCTCTGTCAGGCGGATGATGAGTGAGTCCGTCCATTCAAAGGTGCCTGTGGTGTGGAGCAATATGATGTGATCGCTCTGGAGCGAGCAAACTCCCTGTGAATTGGGCTGAAATTGGTTGGGATGGGCGGGCGCTGCGCATTTGGATCGGGCAATCTTCAGGCGCTCTTCGTTGTAGCCAGACGCCGCGATATCATTGCCAGGAAAGTGAAAAATATACTTCCCGTTTTCTCCAAATTCTTCGTCAAGCGTGCCGTTGGATAAAAAGCGAACGGCAGCTTTATCAGCGTTCATCACACCATTTTCCTGGTAAAACAAATTACCGGTCAGGATGATTCTGTCATTCTTGAAAATAATCTGTTCGGCATAGAAGTGAGAGCGGTCAGACCGGTAAAAATAATCATGAAAATGGCCCTGTTCGCCGAAGCTGGTATCGATGGACCCATCGTCATTTAGTCGGGTCAAGGTATAGATCGAGTAGTTCAATCCTTGCGCCGCTTCTCCCGCAATATATATCCTATTGTCTGGGCCGATGGCGGTTACTCGTGAAGCAAAATCTGGATAGTCAGGGTCAGGTGAAGGCATGGGCACGAAGCCGTTTTCACCGAAGTGGGGGTCCAGTTCACCTGTGCTGCTGTCGTTCTGCGTATTCATCTGTCTGGCTCCATTAGAGGCAAAGCATTTCTCTGGGTGCCAAGCATCAATCCTGGCAGGCCTCTAGTGAGTCATGGTTTGGCGTATCCATCTACTGTAAGAGTTGACAGCTAACGCGGGTTTTTACCCTTTTTCAGACGAAAAAAAACCGCCGTTAACATGGCGGTTTTTTTCGTAGCAATCGCTTACTCAGACCTGCGGATCACCCACGTGCAGGATTTTCATCCCGTTGGTGCCACCGGTGGTGTGGTAGCTGTCGCCCTTGGTCAGAATGACCCAGTCACCTTTCTCGACGACGCCGCGCTTGACGAGTTCGTCGATCGCCTTCTGGCTAACTTCGTGTGGCTCAAGCGAAGCCGGATCGAACGGTACGGTGTAGACGCCGCGGAACATGGCCGCGCGGGCCTGGGTTTCGCGGTGCGGGGAGAACGCGTAGATCGGCACCGAAGAGCGAATGCGCGACATGATCAGCGGCGTGTAGCCACTTTCGGTCAACGCAATGATCGCCTTTACACCCGGGAAGTGGTTGGCCGTATACATGGTCGCCAGCGCAATGCTCTCGTCGCAGCGAGTGAACTCTTTGCCGATACGGTGGCTGGAGGTCTTGCCGGTGGGGTGTTTTTCCGCGCCGACGCAGATGCGCGCCATCGCTTGCACAGCTTCCAGCGGGTACAGACCGGCAGCACTTTCAGCCGACAGCATTACGGCGTCGGTGTAGTCGAGCACGGCGTTGGCCACATCGGACACTTCGGCACGGGTCGGCATCGGATTCTGGATCATCGACTCCATCATCTGGGTCGCCACGATCACTGCCTTGTTGTGGCGACGAGCGTGCAGAATGATTTTCTTCTGGATACCGACCAGCTCGGCGTCGCCGATTTCCACTCCGAGGTCGCCACGGGCAACCATCACCGCGTCGGAAGCCTTGATCAGGCCGTCGAGTGTTTCATCGTCCGCCACGGCTTCGGCGCGTTCGATCTTCGCCACCAGCCAGGCGGTACCGCCAGCTTCGTCGCGCAGTTGGCGCGCATATTCCATGTCCGCCGCGTCACGCGGGAAGGAAACGGCGAGGTAATCAACCTCCATTTCAGCAGCCAGCTTGATGTCGGCTTTGTCTTTCTCGGTCAGGGCCGGTGCAGTCAGGCCGCCACCGCGACGGTTGATACCTTTGTGGTCCGACAGCGGGCCGCCGATGATCACGGTGCAGTGCAGCTCGGTGGCGGTGGCGGTATCAACGCGCATCACCACACGACCGTCGTCGAGCAGCAGCTCGTCGCCCACGCCGCAGTCCTTGACCAGATCCGGATAGTCGATGCCGACGATCTGCTGGTTGCCTTCGGTCAGGGGATGGCTGGTGGAGAAGGTGAATTGATCACCGATCTTCAGCTCGATCTTCTTGCTGGCGAATTTGGCGATACGAATTTTCGGGCCTTGCAGGTCTCCCAACAGCGCGACAAAGCGGCCGTGCTTGGCAGCGAGGTCCCGCACCAGCTTCGCGCGAGCCTTGTGCTCGTCGGGGGTGCCGTGGGAGAAGTTCAGGCGGGCGACGTCCAGGCCAGCCAGAATCAGCTGTTCGAGAACTTCCGGCGAGTTACTGGCCGGGCCAAGGGTAGCGACGATTTTGGTACGACGGACGGACATGCAAAGACTCCTGAGTTCAAGCGCTGAGTGAGGCTACTATGCTCTTCGGTTGTAGTCATTGTTCCCGTGCACTACTTATTCGTTTGTCTCATGAAACGAACATTGCTGAAGATTTTCGCCGATGGGTCGATACAGAGCTCAAGACAGGAGAACCCTAATGCGATTCGTGCTCATAGCCGCCCTGGCCCTCAGTGTCACGGGCTGCACCCGTTGGTCGATGAACCATCATTTGAATAACGCCTACAGTGCCTACGACCGGGGCAATTGCGAGCAAGTGACGCTCGAGCTGTCGAAAGTCGAGCGCGCCAGCCGCGCGCGGCCTTACGTGTGGCCGGAAGTGTCGATGTTGCGCGGTTTGTGTCTGGAACGGCAGAAACTGTTTGTCGATGCGGCGCAAACCTATCAATTCATCGTTGCATCGTACCCGCAAAGCGAATACGCGTTCCGCGCCCGTGCTCGCCTGGAGACCCTACAGTCACTGGGCCATTACCCGCTGCGCAGCACGAGCGCCGTGCGTGCGACCCGTTTCTGATTGCACTTGTCATCCCAAACCTGGCTCACCGACGCCGGTGAGCTATAGTCCAATGGCTCGAGTCTGGGGCCCTGTCTCCAGGCCAGCGTCACACCTGTGATCGGCAGAAGTAAGCGGCAGCGGTCCACGGACTGTCGCACCAGGATCGGGGAGAGCGTACCCATTGCCCAGACAGGCAGGTCCGTTCCGAAGCATTAGTGCGGCTCTGCTTAAGGGCCTGGCATAGCGAATTCAGCATGTTCACCGACCGCCGGATCGAACGGCATCAGCTGCCGTATTTTCTGAAAGTGTTTAACAGCGTGACTGACAAGCCCATTGGATTCCTGGGTAACGTGTCCGAGGACGGGCTGATGTTGATTAGCCAGTTGCCCATGATGGTCGGCGCGGATTTTGATTTGCGTCTCAAGATCCCGGCCAGTGATGGCAGCCAGCAGATCATTGATGTGCGGGGATGTTGTCTGTGGTGTCATGAAGACGCGACACCCCATCATTACGATGCCGGTTTCAGCCTGCAGAGCGCGCCTGCGGAATATGGGGAACTGGTCAGTGCTCTGAGGCAGTACTTCAGTTTTCAGCCGTTGCCGGCCTCGGCCTGACAGGCGCCGGGTATCTCAGGTGCTGCCACTGCGCTTCAAGTTTAAATAGTGCGTCACCAGCGCCGCGCCCAGATCCCCCGGCCGGACATCCACCACCGGAACGCCATGGGCACTCAATCCCTCGTGTTGCCGGGCTCGTGAGTTCATGTAGTCCACCGTACCGCAATAGGTGAGTGATTCCTCGAAAGTCTGGACCGGGGTCTGCAGCACCCGGTCGAGCACCTCTTCGCGCAAGCTTGCCAGCAGCACCCTATGCTGTTTGCTCAAGCGTTGAACGGCACTGAGCAACCCCTCATCGTCCTCGTCCCGCAGATTGGTTACCAGCACCACCAGGCCACGGCGTTTCTGCCGGGCCAGTAGCTGGCTGGCGGCTGCCTGGTAATCGGCAGGGCGCTGGGTGGTATCAAGGTCATAAACTGCATTGAGCAATACGTTGAGCTGCCCGCTGCCTTTGACCGGTGCCAGATAACGCGGCTGATCGCTGGCAAAGGTGCACAGGCCAACGGCATCGCCCTGGCGCAAGGCGATATAGCTCAACAGCAGGCAGGCGTTGAGGGCGTGATCGAAGTGCGTCAGTTCGCCGTCCTGGCTGCGCATGCGCCGACCGCAGTCAAGCATGAAAATGATCTGCTGATCGCGTTCGTCCTGATATTCCCGGGCAATCGGTGTGCGTTGGCGCGCGGTGGCTTTCCAGTCGATCTGGCGCAGGCTGTCGCCTTCGCGAAATTCGCGCAGTTGATGAAACTCCATGCCGAGCCCCCGCCGTTGCCGCTGACGCACGCCGAGCTGGCTGAGCCAATTGTCCACTGCTAGCAGTTGGCCGCCGTAGAGGCGGGCGAAGTCGGGGTAGACGCGGGTGCTGTCGATAAGGGTTAACAAGCGCTTGTCGGTCCACAGGCCCAGTGGACTCGCCAGGTTTACTTCGCAGTGTTCAAAGCTGAAGTGGCCGCGCTTGAACGGGCGTACACGATAGCTGACCTGGCTGCGATGTCCGGGTTGAAGCTCGACCGACAGTGGCAGGCTCTCGACGCTCAGGCCATCGGGGGCGTGGTCGTGCAGCTGAAAGATTCGTGATTGCGGTGAGGCATGTTCGACCTCCAGTCGAACTTCGCTCCAACGCCCCAACGCCAGGCTCGTGGGCATGTGCCGCGTAACCTGCGGCGACGGTTGGCGTTTGGCGCGGACTGCGTCGAGTATTGCCAGCATCAGCAGAGCCAGGAGCAATCCCCAGCTGATCGGTGTCAGGCTGGCGGGCACTGCGAGGCCCAGTACGCGTAAAGTGCCCAGCGCAATACCAATGGCCAGCAGCAGTGCCAGCCAGATCAGCAGTAGGCGCGAGGGTTTCACAGTCGCGGTGCCGGCACTTGATCGAGCAGTTGGCGCAGTACCTGATCCACGTCCAGCCCTTCGATATCCAGTTCTGGCGCGATGCGTACCCGATGGCGCAGTACTGCCAGGGCGCAACCTTTTATATCATCAGGAATCACAAAATCACCGCCGCGCAACAAGGCCCGGGCCCGGGCGCAGCGCACCAGGGCAATGGAGGCTCGTGG